>SUZL01000001.1 GCA_015059925.1 Rikenellaceae bacterium | reverse complement strand
ACCTCTTCCCATTCCGAACAGAGAAGTTAAGCTCACTAACGCCGATGGTACTGCCTATTTAGGTGGGAGAGTAGGTAGCCGCCTCTTCAAGCCGAGTCCTAATAAGGGCTCGGTTTTTTTTGTATATTTATGTCAGTGGTTAGGTGCAGTCGATGGGCTGATTTTGCTCGGCTTGAATCGGCGGCGACCGCCGACTGTTATGTTACCCACCCTCCTAAATCCTCCATCCTGTGAGGGAGGACTTTGTTTTAGCCGAGTCGGATTTGGGTTGTTCTTTATATAGCACCATATCTTTTGCACAAGACTTAAATTGGCTGTTGAGCTGTACGTATAGTACTATCCTAACAGCCAATTTTTCGTTTTGCACAAAATCTATGGCACTCTATGCAAAAATTAAGAGGAGCAAGATTGGTGCTATATGTAAAAAGAAACGTACCTTGTTGTCTGTTACCTTTGGTAGCAGCCGCCGACAGTTATGTTTCCCATCCTCCTAAATCCTCCCTCCTGTGAGGGAGGACTTGTTATTATTTCGGTTAAGGGAGGTTATACCTTATATATATTATATAGAAAAATGGTTGTCATTGCTGGAATAAGATAAAATTTTTCTTAATTTTGTAATTAATACTAATCAACAACCTTTTTCTATGAAACGAATTATCTGTTTTGCAGTGGCGGCGGTGATGCTGCTCGCCTCGTGCGGAAAACCTCAGACAGAGTATGATGTGTGCGTCTATGGCGGTACGTCGGCTGGTGTGATTGCGGCCTATGCCGTAGCCAAGCAGGGTAAAACGGTGCTGCTCGTCGAGCCCGGACACCGTCTCGGAGGTATGACCTCGGGCGGTTTGGGACAGACCGACATCGGTAACAAGCAGGTCGTCAAGGGCCTCTCGCTCGACTTCTATCGTCGTGCGGGTGCCGAGTACGGCACTTTGGAGAGCTGGATCTTCGAGCCCAAGGTGGCCGAGGCGATTTTCAAGGGCTACATCGAGCGTGGCGCTGTGGAGGTGCTCTACGGCAATCGCATCGTGGGCGCGCAGAAGCAGGGCGCGACGATAAAGTCGATCTTCCTCGAGGAGGTCAAGGGCGAGCCTCTGAACGAGATTTACGCCAAGCAGTTTATCGACTGCTCGTATGAGGGCGATTTGATGGCAGCGGCGGGCGTTAGCTATGTCGTTGGTCGCGAGGATAATAAAGTATATGGCGAGGATCACAACGGCGTTCAGATGCAGCACTTGCATCAGTTCGTCGATGGCGTCGATCCCTACGTCGTAAAGGGCGACCCGACGAGCGGTCTGCTGTGGGGTATCTCGCCCGAGACGATGGCTGCGACGGGATCGGGCGATAGGAAGGTGCAGGCCTACAACTACCGCATCTGCCTGACGAGCGATCCCGAGAATATGCTCCCCATCGAGAAGCCTGCCAACTACGATGCGTCGCGCTATGAGTTGCTGTTGCGCGTGATTGAGGCGCAGAAGAAGTATAAACTCAACGACTACTTCATCGTCAGCCCGATGCCCAACAACAAGACCGATATCAACAATCGCGGCCCCTTCTCGTCGGATATGATCGGTATGAACTACGGCTACCCCGAGGGTACGTACGAGGAGCGTCAGCAGATCATCGAGGCGCACAAAGATTATACGCTCGGCCTGCTGTGGTTCATCGGCAACGATGAGCGCGTTCCCGAGCAGTTGCGCAAGGAGATGCTGTCGTGGGGACTTCCGAAGGATGAGTATGTCGAGTATGGCCACTGGACACCGCAGCTCTACATCCGTGAGGCACGCCGTATGGTGGGCGAGTATGTAACGACGCAGGCCAACTGCGACAACGTAACCTCGGTCGAGGATGGCGTAGGTATGGCGGCCTACACGATGGATTCGCACAACTGCCAGCGCATTGTCATCGAGAAGGATGGTGTTAAGATGGTTAAGAACGAGGGTAATGTCGAGATTTACGGCGGTCTGCCCTACGACGTATCGTACCGCTCGATCACACCCAAGCGCGAGGAGTGCGACAACCTGCTCGTTCCCGTATGCCTTTCGGCGAGCCACATCGCCTACGGCTCGATCCGTATGGAGCCCGTATTTATGCTTCTGGGCCAGAGTGCCGCCAAGGCTGCGTGTCTGGCAATTGATGCTGGTGTAAAGGTGCAGGAGGTTGATGTTAAGGAGATTCAGCGTATGTACGAAGAGGATCCCCTGCTCGATGGCACGCCTGCCGATGTTGTTGTCGATGATGCAGATTTCGAGGTGCCCGACGGATGGCAGCGTATCGTGCGTAACAACGGTTATGGTCGTTCGTATCTTGTGCTGGATAAGACCGCTGCGGAGAAGCGTTTGCGCTATCCCTTTGAGGTTAAGAACGATGGTCGCTACACGATCTACACCTACCATATCCGCCGCGCCGAGTCATCGAAGGTTATGGAGCTCGTTGTAAACGACGGAAAGTCGGATCGTGATGTTGTGATCGATTCGGAGAAGATCACCATCAAGGGCCAGACCTCGGGCGAGTGGGTATCGCTCGGCGAGTACGACCTGCGTACCGGAGAGAAGGGATACGTTGAGTTCACCAACCGTGGAAATGTTACGGGACAGATTTGCGCGGATGCGGTTCTGCTGGTGAAGAAATAATTAAAAATTGTCAAACAAGGTGATTTCTGCGTTATACTCGCCCTCGAAATCCTCATTTACGTCAAAGTAAACTCAGGTTTCTCGGGCTTCGCAAGCCTGAAAATCCCTCTTGTTATACAATTTTTGAGATAATAAAAGAGCCTGTTTGCAAATTGCAGACAGGCTCTTTTATTATTGTGCCGAAAGCTGTGCTACTTCAAATCCAGATAATAAGGCGCGGGGAAGTGCATACCGTACATCCTCAGCCCCTCGGTGCGGGCCTTCTCGATAAGCATCTTGCGCGAAGCTACGGCATTTACCTTATCCGTATCGAAGCGAGCGCAAATCTCGGGGTGCTCCAACTGCAGAGCCACGCCGTGCATCACGTCGCCCGCAATCACAACATCGCCCACGCGATATGCCGTGTGGCCAGGTGTATGACCTACGGCCGCGATAGCCTCCACGTCGCAGGGCAGGGTGTCGCTTGCAGAGAAGATCTTAACGCGGTCGCCGTACGCTGCAATCATTGCACGCATCTGCGCCGAGCGCTCCTCGCCCATAGCAATCCAACCATCGTACTCGATCTTGGGGATGTAGAGCGTAGCATTCTCGAACACAGCCTTGCCATCGCGCGTCATACCGCCAATGTGGTCGCCGTGCATATGCGTAATCATAACGTAGTCGATGTCGGAGGCCGTGTAGCCGGCTTTGGTCAATGCAGGCAACAGCTGCGAGTCGTCGTTGCCGTTGCCCGCATCGAATAGAATCTGCTTATCTTGCGTATTAACCATAAAAGCACAAACCGATGCGGGTACACCCTCCTGCAGTCCGAGCGATTCGATCAGACCCTCGGGGGCAGTCTCGGCAAAAAGAGCCGCCTGCATCAGGCGCGGTTGCAGATTATCCTGCAGTGCCACAACCTCCACCGTCGCGGGCTTCTGGCACGAGCCAAGTAGAGCCACGATGGCTAAAAACATTGTTGCGAAAGATAAGCGTTTCATATTGTCAAAGTTTTAAGTTAAACGTCTTTTGGATTACAAACCGCGATTGCGCAGCAGAGCGTCAATCTTAGGCTCGCGGCCACGGAAGTTCTTGTACATAACCATACCGTCGTCGATACCGCCCGGCGTGAGAACGTAGTCGCGGAACTTCTTGGCAACCTCCTGATTGAAGATGTCGCCCGTCTCGGCAAATGCGTCAAATGCGTCGGCATCCAGCACCTCGGCCCACATATAGCTATAGTAGCCGGCCGTGTAGCCGCCACCCATCGTGTGCGAGAAGTTGGTCATACGGTAGCGGGGCAGAATCTGCTTGGGGATACCGCGCTCGGCGAGCTTCTCGGCCTCGAAGTCCATTACGTTCAGGTTGGCGGGAATCTCGGTCAAAACGTGCAGATCCATATCGCTCAGCGATGCGGCAACGTACTCAACCGTAGCGAAGCCCTGACCATACTTCGAGCTCTCGACAATCTTGTTCACCAACTCCATAGGGATGATCTCGCCCGTCTGGTAGTGCTTTGCATATACGGCCAGCACCTCAGGCTCGAATGCCCAATGCTCGTTGATCTGCGAGGGCAACTCAACGAAGTCGCGCTCAACGCCACCTGCGCCATTGTAGCGCACGTCGCGCATAAAGCTGTGCAGCGCGTGGCCGAACTCGTGGAACATAGTCTCCACGTTGTCGATGCTCTGCAGTGCGGGGCCATCACCCGTAGGAGCGGTCATATTGCAGCAGTTCACAACGATAGGAATCACTCGCTCCTCGCCGTCGTAGCTCTGGCCGCGGAACGAAGTACACCAAGCACCTGCGTTCTTGCCATCGCGGGGGTAGTAGTCGCTATAGAATACGGCCAGCGTAGTGCCGTCGCGGTCGATAACCTCGAATGCCTTTGCGGTAGGCTCGTATGAGGGAACCTCCGAGGTGATCTCCTTGAACGTGAGGCCGTAGAGCTTGTTGGCTACGTGGAAGATACCCTGCAGCACGTTGTTGATCTCGAGGTAAGAGCGAATCTCCTGCTCATCAACCGAGTACTTTGCCTTCTTGGCCTTGTCCTGATAGTACATATAGTCCCAACCCTCGGGCTCGAACGACTTACCCTCCTTGCGAATCTCGGCACGGATGTCGGCGATCTCCTCCTTAGCCTTCTTAACGGCGGGCTCCCAAACCTGATCCAGCAGGTTGTAAACAGCCTCGGGAGTCTTGGCCATACGATCCTCCAGCGCCATCTCTGCGTAGTTGTTGTAGCCCATCAACTTGGCCTTCTCCAAACGCAAAGCTACGATCTTGGCCGAGATAGCCTTGTTGTCGTACTCGTTGTCCTGATTGCCTCGGTTGTAGTAAGCCTTATATACCTTCTCGCGCAACTCGCGGTTCTCGCAATACTGCAGAACGGGGTTGCAGCTGGGGCGCTGCATATTGAACATCCACTTGCCCGGCTGGCCATTGTCGGCAGCCATCTTCGCAGCAGCGTCGATGTTTGCCTGCGGCAGACCCTTCAGCTCCTCGAGTGAGTTGGCTACAACGAAGGTGTTGTTGGTCTCGTGCTGGAGGTTCTGAGAGAATGTAAGCTGCAACATCGAGAGCTCCTGATTCAGCGCGCGAAGCTTCTCCTTATCGGCGTCGCTGAGCTCGGCACCGCTATTTACGAAGCGCTTGTAGGTGTTCTCCAACACCTTCTGCTCCTCGGCCGTGAGCTTCAAATTATCCTTCTGCTCGTAAACGGCCTTTACGCGGGCGAAAAGAGCGGGATTGAGGTTAATATCGTCGCTGTGAGCCGACGACAGGGGCGAGAGCTCCTTCTGCAGGGCGCGAATCTCGTCGTTTGAGTTACTGCTCGACAGGGGGCTGAACGTGCTGCGTACCTTGCGCAGGGTTGCGCCACACTGATCCAGCGCAGCGATGGTGTTCTCGAAGGTGGGAGCCTCGGGGTTATTTACGATAGCCTCGATCTCGGCCTTCTGCTCCTCCATACCACGAAGCATACCCTCGCGGTAGTGATCGATCGTGATCTCCGAGAAGGGAGCGATACCGAACGGAGCGGTAAACTCGTTGAAGAGCGGATTGTCGGACTTGTTGTTGCTGCCACATCCGCAGGCAGCGATTGCTATGGCTGCCATAAAAATCTGTTTTTTGAATTTCATAGTCATTGTTTTTGGTGTCTTTGGGAGCAAAAATAGTAATTATAATCGAAAATGTTACATATTATAATGTATAACGATGCAAAAAAGTGTCAAAATCAATAAGAAAAATCGGCTCTCGGAGTCGCATTATCAATTTTTCGCTATCTTTGTCAAAAGACAAACACTCCGTTAGGTTAGCCAAATACTTAAACCCGAACAATATGAAGAGAGTTATTTTTATTCTTGCAGCGACATTTGTTTCGCTGTCGGCCGCGGCTCAGCAGTCGTGGGTAAACGAAACTCACAATCCACAGGCAAACACCGAGGGCCTTGCCCCGATGGGCGCGCGCGTGATCTCCCCCGAGGTGCACGACGACCACACCGTTACGTTCCGTCTCTACGCTCCCAACGCCGAGCAGGTGGTGGTGCGCGGTACGATGTTTACGGGCGGTATGGATGTTCGCAGTGCCGAGATGACCAAGGACGACAAGGGCATCTGGTCGGTTAAGGCCGGCCCATTCACGCCCGATGTCTATACCTACACCTTCAGCGTCGATGGCGTGAGCTTCGTCGATCCCGCCAATACGCTCCACAATCACGGCACGATGCCCGCATCGAGTATGCTCTACGTTCACGGCGACAAGCCCGCGTACTACGATCCCAATCCCGCTGTTGAGCACGGATCGGTTACCACGAGCTACTACAACTCGACCGTGTCGAATGGCCTGCGTGCGATCGTGGTCTATACTCCCCCGAAGTACGATGCAACGAAGAAGTACCCCGTTCTCTACCTTATGGGTGGCTCGGGCGAGGCTACCGACTCGTGGTATAAGTACGGTCAGGTGAATTGGATTATGGATAATATGATTGCCGAGGGCAAGATCGAGCCTACGATCGTAGTGATGGTAAACAACCAGATCGTTCACCGCTCAACGCCCAACCATAGCGCCCTCTCGTTCAAGATGATGGAGCGCGAGTATAAGGAGAGCATCATCCCGTGGGTGGATTCTCATTACAGCACCATCCGCGACCGCAAGGGCCGCGCGCTGGCAGGTCTTTCGATGGGTGGCCGCCACACGCAGTATATCGGCTTCCGCAACCCCGATCTCTTCTCGTCGCTCGGAATCTTGAGTGCCGCGCTGACGGCTGCCGACGAGAAGGCTTTTGGCGAGGATAACGTAGCAATGGGCCGCGACAAGGCTGCTTTCGAGAAGGCCGACTTCGACTACATCTTCATCGGCGCAGGTAAGTACGAGACCAACGACGAGTCGCGCCACACACTGCTTCATAAGCAGTTGGAGGCGATGGGTGTCGAGCACGAATACTACATCGGCGGCTTCTCGGCACACGACTTTATGACGTGGCGTCATCTGCTTTATTATAGTTTCCTTCCTAATCTTTGGAAATAAAGTAGTCTTTAAGTTAATCTGCTCCTGACGGCCTACCTTGCGGCCGCTGGCCGCATTAACAGTTTCTGACCCACCCCCACCCCCCCGCCTCAGGCAGGGGCTTTGGTCGCCGCCGAGCGGCTCCTAAAGTGCCGCTTTGGTAGGTATATATGATGATAATACAATAACCAATAATTCAATCTTATGAATAAGAAATTATTATTCTCGCTGCTCCTCTCGGGAGCAGTCCTGAGCGCCTCGGCTGACGAGGCCCGCCTGCTGCGCTTCCCGGCCACCAATGGTCAGGATGTGGTATTTACCTACGCAGGCGATCTGTATCGCGCTCCGCTCGCAGGCGGTGAGGCACAGCGCCTTACCTCGCACGTCGGAACGGAGATGTTCGCTCGCTTCTCGCCCGATGGCGAGTCTATCGCCTTCACGGGCCAGTATGACGGCAATACGGAGGTTTACCTCATTCCCCGTAATGGTGGCGAGCCCGAGCGTCTGACCTACACGGCAACCAACAGCCGCGACGATCTGGGCGATCGTATGGGCCCCAACAACATCGTGATGACGTGGACGCGCGACGGTAAGGATATCCTTTACCGCAACCGCATCGGCGACGGCTTCAGCGGCAAGCTGTGGTCGATCTCAAAGGATGGCGGTATGTCGGAGCAGTTGCCCTTGCCCGAGGGTGGTTTCTGCTCTTACTCGCCTGATGGCAAGAAGTTGGCCTACAACCGCGTGATGCGCGAGTTCCGCACTTGGAAATACTATAAGGGCGGTATGGCCGACGATGTATGGATCTACGATCCCGCAGCCAAGAAGGTGGAGAACGTTACAAACAACGTATCGCAGGATATCTTCCCGATGTGGATTGGCGAGGAGATCTTCTTCATCAGCGACCGCGATCGCACGATGAACCTCTTCGTATATAACACCTCGACGAAGAAGACCGAGAAGGTAACCAACTACACCGACTACGACATCAAGTTCCCCTCGACCAACGGCGAGATTATCGTGTATGAGCAGGGCGGTTACATCTTCAAGTTCGACCCCCGCACCCGCAAGGCCGAGAAAGTATCGATTACGCTCAACTCGGAGAACATCTACGCTCGCAAGGAGCTGAAGAATGTAGCCAGTAACCTCACCGCGGCGAGCCTCTCACCCGATGGTAAGCGCGTAGCCGTAACGGCTCGTGGCGAGGTATTTAACGTACCCGTAGAGAAGGGCGTAACACGCAACATCACCCGAACCTCGGGCGCAAACGAGCGCGGTGCGAAGTGGAGTCCCGATGGCAAGTGGATCGCCTACATCAGCGACCGCACGGGCGAGACTGAGGTATGGTTGCAGGGCGAGGATGGCGAGCCACAGCAGCTCACCAAGGGTAGCGACACCTACATCCGTCAAGTTATCTGGGCACCCGACTCAAAGACTCTGCTCTACACCGACCGCAAGAATCGTCTGGTGGAGGTAACAATCGCCTCGAAGAGCAAGCAGACGCTGATGCAGAATCCCAACGGCGAGCCCGGTGGCGTTTCGTTCTCACCCGACAGCAAGTGGATCACCTATACCAAGAGCGCCGAGAACGATATGAGCGTTGTCTATGTATTCAACCTCGCATCGAAGAAGGAGTACCCCGTAACGGAGCGTTGGTACTCATCGTCTGCCCCCGCGTTCAGTACCGATGGTAAGTATCTGATCTTCACCTCGGCACGCGACTTTAACTCTACCTATAGCCAGACCGAGTGGAATCACGTCTATACGCGTATGAATGGCGTATATATGGCTATGCTTTCGAAGGCTACACCCTCGCCGCTGCTCCCCACAGACGGCGCTGTTGATGCTCCGAAGCCCGCCGAGGGCCCCGTTGAGGTGCAGATCGACACCGACAACCTCCCCGGCCGCATCATCAAGCTGCCCTTGCCCGCAGGAATGTATCGTAACTTCTACTCGGATGGCAAGAAAGTTTATTACTCTGGTTCGGGCGGTCTGAAGGCCTTCGATCTCAAGACACAGAAGGAGGAGACCGTAGCCGAGGGTGCATCTGTTACGGTTACGCCCGGCAGCAAGAAGGCTCTCTATATGAAGGGCCGTCAGATGTTCGTTGCCGACTTCCCTACCGCGAAGGCAAACCTTAGAGATGCCATCAGCACGAAGGATATGGTAGCCGAGGTTAATTATGCCGAGGAGTGGGCACAGATCTACGACGAGGTATGGCGCGCATTCCGCGATGGTTTCTATCTGGAGAATATGCACGGTCTGGACTGGAAGGCTATTAAGAAGAAGTATGAGGTGCTGTTGCCCTATGCCAAGACACGCCTCGACTTGAACTACATCATCGGCGAGATGATCTCGGAGGTTGGCTGCGGCCACGCCTACGTCAATCCCGGTGAGATGCCCGCCATCGAGCGCATCCCGATGGGTTTGCTCGGCGCGGAGCTGAAGAAGGATAAGAGTGGCTTCTACCGCATCGAGAAGATCCTGCCCGGCGGCGTATATAGCCAGACGCTGCGTTCACCTCTGGCCGAGCCCGGAGTGGATGTTAAGGAGGGCGACTATATCGTTGCAATCGACGGCATTCCCACATCGAGCGTTAAGAATATCTACCAGCTTCTGGTTGGCAAGGCTAACGTGCTGACCGAGCTGAGCATCAGCTCATCGGCTTCAGCCGAGGGCGCTCGCAAGGTTGTCGTAAGCCCCATCGATAACGAGTATCCGCTATACCACTACAATTGGGTGCAGGAGAACATCCGCAAGGTATCGGAGGCAACCAATGGCCGCGTGGGTTACATCTACATTCCCGATATGAGCGCCGAGGGCTTGAACGAGTTTGCCCGTTACTTCTACCCGCAGCTCGACAAGGAGGCGTTGATTATCGACGACCGTGCTAATGGTGGTGGTAATGTATCGCCGATGATCATCGAGCGTCTGCTGCGTCAGGCTTATCGTATGACGATGTATCGCGGTCAGGAGCGCAACGGTACGATTCCCGACGCTACGCATCACGGCCCGAAGGTGCTGCTCGTTGATAAGTACTCGGCATCGGATGGCGACCTGTTCCCGTGGAGCTTCAAGGCTAACGATCTGGGTACGGTTATCGGTACTCGCACTTGGGGTGGTATCGTAGGTATCAGTGGCTCGCTGCCCTATATCGATGGTACGGACGTTCGCGTGCCCTTCTTCACCAACTACGACGCCAAAACGGGCGAGTGGATCGTGGAGAATCACGGCGTTGATCCCGATATTCTGATCGACAACGATCCTATCAAGGAGTTCGCTGGCGAGGATGAGCAGCTCAACAAGGCGATCGAGGTTGCCCTCGAGCAGCTCAAGGATCGCAAGCCTCTGCCCAAGACTCCCGCACCGCGCACGATGAAGGATCTGGGTTGGTAATCCTCCGCGATATGTATAAAAAAGGTTGGCTTTAGTGGCCAACCTTTTTTATACACAAACTTGAGTAATATCGCAAAAAAAAGCTGATCCCGTCGGGGACCAGCTTTTTCGTTTTAGCTCTTTAGGAATTGCTGGGCGGCCAGCACAAGGAACATATAGTGCGACGATCCTCCGCCCATCACATACTCGGTCTGCTGCCACAGGAACGGGAAGGTCAGCAGCTCGGGGAAGTCGGGACGAATGAGCGCCGTACCCGAAATCACACCACCGGGGATATACGACCAATCGGCACGGTTCAAACCGTAACCTACCGTTGCCGACTCGGCACCTACGCCCGATGCAAACGAAGCCTGATTAGAGCCCGGATGGCAACCGAGGATGAAGTTCAGCGCATTGAAGATCGGAGCCTTCGAGAAGATCTCGGGATAGGCCGATGCGAGGAAGTAGTGGCGATAGCCGAAACTCTGGATGTCCCAGCCCGCACCCCAGATGTGGGGACGATAGGGAACGCCATAAGGAGTCTCCTTGACCTGCACCTGCAAATCGCTCTCCACCTTGGGCAGAGCCTCGCGGAACGCCTTCGAGAAGGCCTTTGCACGCTTGTCCCCCAGCTTTGCAATCTTCTGCTCGACACGAGCCGTAAACCACGCTACGCTACCGATACGCTCGACGATAGCCTGCTGATTGTCGTAGAGGAAATTCAGATACTGATCCTCGCCCGTTGTAAGATAGAGCTCCACAGCGGCCTGAATCTTCTGGTTGAGGATGCGGTCGTTGCCTCGGCCCGTTGTTGCAAAGATCTCGCGTGAGATGTTGAGGCAATGCACGCTGAGCGTGTCGTTGAACTCTCGTAGCACGCGCGATGCGGCAGCGAGCTGTGCAGCGGTTGACATCTCGCGTGAGGGGTTATCCTCGGTGAAGATCCAGCGGTCGTCCTCGTTGCCGATCTTGCCGTCGGTCATCGCCGCAGCATCGCCCAGCAGAACGTACTGACGCAGGTTGTTGGTGATGATTCCGCGATACAGACGGCCGAGTGCCAAGTATGAGCTGACAACGCTCAGCGCACCATTCTCCACCTGCTGCAACATATCGTTCTTGCCGTCGGCCTGATGAATCTCCGTTACGCGGTTGATCTGGTCGATTGAGGTTACATCCAGATCGGGGCGGAACGCCTCGTAAGCCAGCGCGAGGATGTAGGTCTCGCCCGCCTGCGACTCGATGCGCAGGTCGAAGTCGCCCGCATCGTGCCAGCCACCGATATTCACACCCGGCACAACCTCGCCAGCCTCATACTTCGACAGGCCCGGCTTCTGGTCGTAGCCGTCGATGTGGTTGTGGGCGGGAGCCATCTGTGCATCGTCCATATGGCAGGCATCGTGCCATACGCGATACTTCTCCGCAACGCGCATATGACACATCTGTACGGGTAGGAAGTACTCCAGCACGGGCTGCCATACGCCACGATCATAGACCGTCTCGTCGATGCGGAAGATGGGCGACGATGAGTCGCCATACTTAATCTGATATATGCCCGACTGCTTAACGTCCGTAAAATTAACCTTCAGATAGTTGTAGCGCAGGAACTTGCCCCACTCCGAAGGGTTGATGGTCTTTACGACCTTCTCGCCCTCGGCGTCGATGCGTACCAGCTGAGCCGCCTTGCGGCTGTTGTCGCGGATGTCGAGCTCGATGATCGCCTCCTTGTCCTGTGCGGGGTGGTAGCCGATCTGCGAGGTCTGGATCACGGGCTTGTAGATCCAATCCTCAACGACGTTGGGCGTGATGATCCACTTAACAGCTCCCTTCGTTGCGCCGGCAGCGATCTCGCTACGCAGCACAAACCAACCGTTGTTGTGGTTCATACGGCCGTCGTAGAGTTTCAAATCGCCTGTGAGCGACTCGATGGTAACCTTGCTATACGGATCGTCGGGACGCGACGTGAACTTGCGACCTACGGCATAAGGCTCGGCGATGATGTCATCGGCCACGATGGGGCTGAAGCCCTTGTCGATCAGGTGCTCCATATCGGCCAGCGGGCTCTTGCCGTTGTGGTAGTCGCCCGTATGCAGATGGTTGGGCTGTGTCGTGAGCAGCGGCGAGTTGGGCTGCTGAGGGTAGATACCGCTCTTATCGTCCATCAGCCAAGGCTTGCCGAAGAGCGAGCCGGGGAAGAACTCGAGGTTGAAACCGGCCTTGCCGATCAGATAGTCGGGAATGGGCGAATCCAAATCCACCGTAACCTCGATCTGGCGACCCTTGGCCTCGACGCGAACCTTATATGTAAGGTTGAGTTCGGGGTAGATCATCGGGTTGAAGCCCGTCAGGTGGCGCGATGAGTCGGGATACATCATCATTGCCGTAATCGAGTTCCCCTCAACCTTGCGGTCAAGCTGCTTGGGCACGGGCTGCCACTGACCGGGCGTTGCCTCAAGACGAATATCGCCATTGGTTGCCACGCGGTGGCCATTCATAATGATGCAGACGCCGCCCTGATGTCCCTCGGGGTAGATGTCGTCGAAGGCCATCACGTCGATGCCTTGATTCTTAAAGTACCCCGACGGGGTAATCTTGAACTCCTGTGCCACGCCGTCCACAGCAAACAGCAGTGCGACCGAGGCAAGAAGTGAGTAGATAAGTTTTTTCATAGTGTATGTGTGTTATTGCTTTTCCTTACTCAAAACGTATCACCTTGTACGAGTGCGGCTTAAGATTTACTGCGTAAGCCACCTTCTCGGGCGTACGATACACAGCTGCTCGCTTCTCGCCACTGATAACCTCGCCCGAGAGCATATCCTTGGCCGAGTTCTTTGCCGAGGGAGCGGCAACGACGTTGATGGTGATCTCCTTGTCGTGGAACGACTCCACAACGATGGTGTTGTTGTCGTAAACGTACAGACTCACGTTGTTCGGGCCCTCGATCGTGTAGGGCAGCGTGCGGGCGCTCACCAGATCGCGGATTCTATTGAGCGCTGCATCGGGCAGATTGTACAGATCGGCGAAGTTGTCGGGCACGACGAAGAGGTAGAGATTACCCTTCGAGAAGTTGCCTCGGTGGATGAGCGGCCATCCCAGACCTGCATCCATACCCGAGATCACCTCCCACGAGTCGTTGGTCTGATACTGCACCTGCTGCATCAGGATCGGTTTCTTGGTGGGGATGATCTGACCCGAGAACATCACCTCGTTGATCAGCGCCTTGCGGTCGGTGTACTCCAGATCGACGATCTTCTCGATACCCTTGCCCTGAAGTGCGCGCAGCAGGCCCGAAGTGATCATCACATCCTTACCCGCCTGCAACTGCTTCTGGATCTTGGCAACAATATCCTTGTCGGCCTTCGCCTGCTCGGTCAGGATGATGAAATCCTCGTCGGCGGGGAACTCTGGCACAAGATCCATCGGGATACCGATCATACCAAAGTAGTTCTGCAAGAAGTCCTCGCCCGTTGAGTGGTAGGGCTTGTAGCTCTTGATTCCCATAGGCTCACCCAAGAAGCCGATGGCCTCATCGACAACCTCGAGGCTGTAACCCGCAGCGCGTGCCAGCGTGGTGGGGGTAACAGTTTCGTTGTGGAGCTTGACGGGCTGCATCATCTTATCGAAATCGAAGCTCGTGCCCTGTCCCTGCCAAGCGGCGCGATGGCTCTCGCGCAAGGGGTAGAGCATCTGGCGATAGTCGAACAGAGTAATCTCGGGAGCCTTTGCGAACATCGTGATCCAGAGCTGCTCGCTGTATCGGTCGATGGTACGCATACCGCCCGTATCAACCCAGCCGCCACCATTGCGGCCCGGTGCCAGATTGTTGTAGTAACGCCATACCAGATAACCCAAATAGGGCTGCAGGTGCTGGTTGCTACGCACAGCGTCGCGTGTCTCGGTGCCTGTATATACGCCGTCGAATACTCTCGGACCATTCTCCAGATCGAATCCGAGGCCTTGGAAGTGGTCGTACCAGTTGGGGTACTTGATAATCACCTTCACGTTGGGATTGACCTTCTTGGCGGGCTTCAAGATAACATTCTCGGCCGCCTCGTTCATCAACTCCAGACGGTACTCGGTCCAAGTGCGGTCGCCCTTGGCCTCGACGCAGAGATCGCATTTGCAGTCGGTGAAGAAGAAGTCGTCGAGGATAACCTCGTCGAAGAGACTTGCCGAGAGCTCGATGATCTCCTGCGCCAACGCACGCTCCTTGGGGTCGGTGTAGCAGAAGGTCTCGAAGTCGTTGCTCTCGTCGATGGTGTAGGTGATACCGCCAGCCACCTCGATGCCCTGATCCTTGAAGAACTTGATGATCTTCTTCATCTCATCCTTCTTGATAATGAGCAGGTCGCGGTGAGTCTCAAGATAGATCTTATCGACCTTCACCTGATTTGAGATGGTCTTCCACGTCGATTCCAACCACTCGCGGTCGGTCATCTTCTGCACCTCATAGGCGCGCGTGTAAATCGCCACCTTGAAATTTTTGTAATTCGATTGCGCCTGCATCTGCTGAGGCGTAAACGCTGCCACGAGCAAAATGAACGTAGCAAGGATTCTGGCAATGGATTTCATATTATGGAAGTTTTAGGTTAGATTTGTTTGCGTAGTAGCGGTTTTGGGTTAATTTCTCTTCTGCCACAAGCAAAATTCACTATTTATGTAGCATAAAATATAATTATTTGGTCATAAAGTTAAGTAAAAAATCTTAAAATTTTTACTTTCACGGCCAGAAATTGTAACTTTTCTACATCGCTAAAATAAGTCGAAAACACCCGATTATCCCAAATCACATTCGCCCACAACGCTTTTTCACCCATTACCCCCAAACAAAAACCCGAGCCGAAGTGCTTTGCCTCCGGCCCGGGTTGTGGACTATTTGAATTTTCGGTTACTTACCGTTGTAGATGAGTTGTTTGGTTTCGGGGTCGCGGGAGAATTGTTTGAAGTAGTCCCACATAACCTGTGCCGTAGGCATAAAGTTCCAGTGGCCGTAGTCCATAACGGCGACGATACAGATCAGCGGCTTCTCGCCCTTATACTGCTGGCCGATCTCCATACGGATGCCCTCGCCCTTGTTGGTCTTGATGGCGTGGCGATCCTTAAGCTCGAAGCCGAAGATGGGATCAACGTCGAAATTAAGATCCATCACAACGGGCATACCGTTCATCTGCTGGTAGGTGTTCCACGCGTTGAGGTAGCTGTTGTCCTTGTAGTTATCGGGAGTGAAGTAGGGCACCGTCGTGTCGGCCGTGCCGATAACCGAGCAGTAGGGCATCTCCACAGCGCCACGTTTCTGCGTAGCCTCGTCCCACATAGCATCGAAGTTGGAGAAGAGTCCACGCGCACCCTTGAAGATACCGCCCGAGTGGCCTCCAACGGCAGCAAACAGGTGCGACTTCTTGATACCGAGCGCCGTAGCGGTCATCGAGCCTGCCGACAGACCCTCGGCGTAGATGCGCGAAGGATCGAGCTGGGGATATTTGGCCAAGAGCTGGTAGAGTACCTGCTCCACGCCGTCGTGTCCCATAGCGCCGTAGTTGCGGCTGCCCTGCCACTCCATCTCAACGACGAAGAAGCGCTCCTTGCCAGCCACCTGAATGAATCCCGAAGTCTCGGCCTGCGTGCGGGGATCGTTCGCATTGCCGTGCAGCAGCACCATCACGGGAACGCTCTTTGCGGGTGCGCCCTCCATCAGCTCCTCGGGCCAATACTCGTACCAGAGCCAAGGCAGGCCCTGACGCTGCTCGGTGATAACGACGTTGCGCTTGATTCCGAGAGCCTCCCAATCGGTGTAGGGCTCCAGCTCGCCCGGGCCGTACTCGCCGTATTTCATACCCTCGTAGTGGGTGTGTTTGTAGTTGTTGTAGCGGAAATTCTTGCCCAGCACCTCGGCCCACGCATCGCTGAAGATCTCGCCCAGCTGTGCCGCCGTATTCTCGTTCACAACAACGCAGAGCAGTGGCTCCTCGGCGTTGGTGTAGCGGTTGCCATCCTTCGTGGCTTTGTTGATTGCGATGTAGGGCTTGGCTACGCTCTTGGCCGTCTTGCCGGCAACGTAGGCGGGAACGCCGTACGATGAGGCGGGGGCCTTGAACGTCTTGCCACCGATGGTAAGGATACCTGCAATGTGGCCGGCTGCGTCCGTTGCAGCGAGAGCCGTATTTACGAACGTCGCTCCATTGCCGATACCGATAACCTTCAGATTACCCGAGCGGGCGCGATTGTAGAGCTCAACGAAGGCCTCGAAGTCGGCCTTGTTGTCGTACTTCTCGCCGACGGGGTTGATCACAAAGGTTGAGGCGTGAGTCTGCTCGGCAACCTTATCTACGCCAAGTTCCACAACAAGAGCCTTCGCAGCTTCCTCGTTAAGTGGCGAGTCGGGGTAGATAAAGAAGGTGGGTGAGTTGTTGAACGAGCGGCCTACATCCTGTGAGCCACCCATCGAACGGGTGTTGTAAGCCACATTTTTGGGCAGAGGATTGCTCTGCTGCTGAGGCTGAGCTACGGCCACCAGCGACACCATCAGTGCCAATGCTGATAATAGATACTTTTTCATATTTGGGAAGGTTTTGTTGTTTTAATACCAAAGTCTCTTCTCTGTGCCCATCTCAATGCGAAGCTCGCCTCCGGCGGTGAGATCGGCGTGCGAGATCCAAGGCTGGCGATACTCCTTGCCATTGAGCCAGATGCGCTGGATGTAACGATTCTCGGCCGAGTTGTTCTCCACGATGATGTGCATCTGCCCGCCTTTAAGTTGCAGCGTAGCCTCCGAGATGATGGGCGAGCCAAACCAGTAGCGCGCCGATGCGGGCTCAACCTCGTAGAATCCGAGTGCCGACATCACATACCACGCCGACATCTGTCCCACATCCTCGTTGCCCGACAGACCCGCCTCGCCATCGAAGTAGAGTGTCGAGAGTACCTCGCGCACCTTGTCGGCGCACTTCCACGGCTCGGCTGCCATAGCGTAGAGGTAGAGTGTGTGGTGGCTGGGCTCGTTGCCGTGAGCATACTGACCGATAAGGCCCGAGATATCCGACGACTTGCGCTCGCCCGTAACCTCCGAACTGATCGTGAAGAGTGAATCGAGCTTCTCGATCATAGCCTCGCGTGAGCCGAAGCACTCGGCCAGCCCCTGCCAATCGTGCGGCACGAGCCAAGTGTATTGCCAAGCATTGCCCTCGCAGTAGTCGTCGGCGTTGTGGTCCGAGTGGAAGGGGTCGAACGGCTCGCGCCACTCGCCCTTGCTGTTGCGCGGACGGATAAAGCCGACCGACGGGTCGAAGTAGTTGCGATAGGAGTGGCTGCGATTCTCGAAGTAGCGGGCATCCTCCTCGTTGCCCACGGCGCGAGCGGCTGCGGCAGCTGCGGCATCGGCGATGGCGTACTCCATATCGAAAGCGACGGATTGGGTTGTCATCTTATCGAAGGGGATGTAGCCGTACTCCATACGCAGACCATTGCCGCGACCTTCGTTCATCGAGGTGGAGCGGATTGCACGATAGGCGCGCTCCTTGTCGATGCCCGTATCGCCCTTTACCACTGCGTCGGCAACCGAGATAACGCCCGGATTACCAACCATACAGTCGGTCTCGTTGCCCCACAGATGCCATACGGGCAGGCGGCCCTGCTCGTCGTGGATGTTGAGCATAGTGTTGATTATGCCGTTCATCTTCTCGGGATGGAGAATCGAAAGCAGAGGCATAGCGGCACGATAGGTGTCCCAGAGCGAGTAGGTGGTGTAGGTCGTGTGGCCGGGGTTGGGGTGTACCTCGCCGTCGGCACCGCGATAGGCTCCATCCACGTCGCAGAACTCCGAGGGGGCGATCATCGTGTGATACAGAGCGGTGTAGAAGATGCGCTTCACGCTCTCATCCTCGCTCTCGATGCGGGCCTTCTGAAGTTCGGCCTCCCAGCGCTCGTTGGCCTGCTCGGCCACCTGCTCAATCGAGGGCCACGCGGGCATCTCGGCGGCCATATTGGCACGCGCTCCCTCGATGCTGACGGGCGAGAGAGCCACCTTGAGCAGGATCTGCTCATTGGCTGAGGTGGTGAAGTTGGCGCGACCGTAGTGTGTGTTCTTTATCTCGAAACTCTCGAACGGGCGCGAGAACTCCGCCACGAAATAGACCTTCTGGTTGTTGGCCCAGCCCGACGAGTAGCGATAGCCCTCGATGCGGTTTTCGCCAACGACCTGCATCGAACTCTCCTTGACGCTGTCCCAGCAGCCTCCGTTCTGGAGGTCGATAACGAGGGCAGCCTCCGCACTTGCGGGGAAGGTGTAGCGGTGGTAGCCTACGCGCGAGGTGGCGCTCATCTCGGCCTTAATGCCGTAGCGCATAACGGGAACAGAGTAGTAGCCCGGGCGCGCGATCTCCTGCGAGCGGTCGGCAAATGACCACATTCCGCTTGCGGGATCAACGCCATCGCCACGCGAGTAGGTAACCTCGCCCACGACAGGCATAATCGTAACGTCGAACAGATCGCCAATACCCGTACCCGAGAGGTGGGTGTGCGAGAAACCGATCAGTGTCGAGTCGCTGGCGTGGTAGCCCGAGCACCAGTCCCACTCCTGCGGGATGCTTGTTGGACCGACCTGCACCATACCGAAGGGTACGTTGGCACCGACGAAGACGTGGCCGTGATCGCCCGTGCCGATCTTGGGATCGACGTACGAGGTGAGTTGGGGTGATGAAGAGCAGGCTGCAAACGCGAAGGCAGCAGCTGCCAGAATGAGGGAATGAATGAATTTCATATCAAGACATTTTTATACCAATTATACAAAGTTAGGATTTTTTATTAATTAATTCGTGGTAAAATCTTTTTTTTCTGCGATCGGCTGTGGTGCGGATATTGGGGATGAGTGGTGAAAAAGGGAAAATAGTGTCCCGTTTTTGCAGGATGATGTTTTTTTTTGTAATTTTGGTAGTGGCTCAATTTTCGCGAGCCGCAATAAAACCGAAGTCCAATGGTAAAAAAGATAACAATAGCAGTAGATTCGTTCAAGGGTTCGCTCTCCTCGGCCGAGGTGGCCGAGGCTTTCGAGCGTGGCTTTGTGAGTGAGCAGCCGCAGTGTGAAGTGCGCAAGGTGAGCATAGCCGATGGTGGCGAGGGCACGGTCGAGGCGCTGGTGGAGACTCTGCAGGGTGAGTATGTCAGCGTTGAGGTGGCCGATCCGCTGATGCGTCCCATCGTGGCTCGCTACGGAATTATCGATGGCGGCAGGACGGCCGTTATGGAGATGTCGGCCGCAAGTGGTCTGCCCCTGCTCCGTGCCGATGAGCGCAATCCGCTGAAGACGACAACCTATGGCACGGGCCAGATGATTCTCGATGCGCTGGGCCGAGGCTGCCGAAAGTTTTTGATCGGAATAGGCGGAAGTGCTACAAACGATGCGGGCGTGGGAATGCTCCGAGCGCTGGGTTTCCGTTTTCTCGATAGCGAGGGGCGTGAGATCGAGGGCGGCGGAGAGTGCCTGCAACGGATTGCGTCGATCGATGAGAGTGGGGTGATGGATGGCCTTCGCGAGTCGGAGTTTATCGTGGCGTGTGATGTTACAAATCCGCTCTATGGCCCCGAGGGCGCGGCATACGTCTTTGCGCCGCAGAAGGGTGCTGACGTAGAGATGGTTGAACAGTTGGATCGCGGCTTACGACTCTTTGCCGAGGTAGTCAAGCGGCATAACGGTGAGGATGTGGCAACGCTTCAGGGCGCGGGCGCGGCTGGCGGATTGGGCGGAGGCTTCAAGGCTCTGCTTGGTGCGAGGCTGGAGCGAGGCATCGAGATGGTGTTGGGCGCGATGCGCTTTGACGAAATAATCGCAGGCAGCGACCTTGTCATTACGGGCGAGGGCCGATTGGATGCGCAGACCGTTATGGGCAAGGCTCCGAGCGGTGTGCTGTCGGCTGCTCGGCGAGAGGGTATTCCCTGCATAGCCATTGGCGGTGGGGTGCGATGGTGCGAGGAGCTAAGCGAGAGTGATTTCGCGGCGATACTGCCAATCGTATCCGGTCCGATGACGCTGCAGGAGGCGATGCGACAAGATGTGGCGGCCGCAAATGTGGAGCGCACGGCGCGGCAGATAGGTAGAATGTTGAATATAAAATAGGTTTTATGAATTCTGCATTAGGAGCTGTTGTAGGCTTGGTCGTGGCCATTGTGCTTATTGTGAGGCGATTTTCGCCCGTATATAGTCTGTTGCTGGGTGCCGTTGTGGGCGGTCTTATGGGAGGAATGGGATTGGATGCGACGGTGGCCAATATGATCTCGGGCGTGAAGGATATTACGCCTGCCATTATCCGCATCATCGCGGCAGGAGTCCTCTCGGGCGTGCTTATCAAGACGGGTGCGGCGGCATCTATCTCGCACACGATTGTAAATCGTCTGGGCGAGCGGCACGTCTTTTTGGCATTGGCGTTAGCGACGATGCTGCTAACGGCCGTAGGAGTATTTATTGACGTGGCGGTGATTACCGTTGCGCCGATTGCGATAATCATCTCGGAGCGCGTGGGCGTGTCGCGCTTTGGCGTGCTGCTGGCTATGATTGGCGGAGGTAAGTGCGGAAATATCATCTCGCCCAACCCCAATACAATCATTGCGGCCGAGAATTTCGGTGCGCCACTCTCGTCGGTGATGTTGGCCAACGTGGCGGCGGCAGTTGTCGGATTATTTGTTACGGTGTATCTAATTCTGCCACTGCTTGCACGAAGGATGAAACACGATGTGGCTATGGCGCGTGTTGAGCAGAGAGTCGAGGAGCAGTCGTTGCCATCGTTCGGGGCGAGTATCGCAGGCCCTGTGGTGGTTATGGCCCTGCTGATGTTACGACCTGTGGCAGGTGTGGCCATCGATCCGCTTATTGCACTGCCCGTAGGTGGTGTTGTGGGGATCATCGCTACGCGACAGTGGCGACGTACGGCCGAGTGCGTGAGTTACGGATTGGAGAAGATGTCGGTGGTGGCCGTACTTTTGGTCAGTACGGGTGCTATTGCGGGAATTATCAAGGCCTCGACGCTTACCGATATGCTGATCGCGGCATTGGGCAGTGGCGAGTCGGCGCGCGTGTTGTTGGCCCCCTTGTCGGGAATCGCGATGTCGGCAGCTACGGCCTCGACAACGGCCGGTGCAACCATCGCCTCGGCCTCATTCTCGGAGGCTATCTTAGCCTCGGGCGTGGCGGCTGTGTGGGGTGCTGCGATGGTGAATGTCGGATCGACGGTGCTGGATCATCTGCCGCACGGATCGTTCTTCCACGCAACGGGAGGCGCGGTGGAGATGGGTATCAAGGATCGCCTGAAGATGATTCCCTATGAGTCGGCTGTGGGATTGGTGCTGACCATCTGCTCGGTTGCGACCTACCTGCTCATCGGAAGCCTCTTCGTGTAGAAGGTTGAGGCTCACAGGCGGTCGGGTTTGTATATTACGATGAAAACAACTATCTTTATCAATCAAAATTTGTTTTCACGATCAAAAAGACTGAAAAATATGAAGCGAATACCGCTATATCTGCAAATACTCATCGGACTCATTGTCGGCATTGCCATCGGCTTTGTGGCCATTGCTGCGGGCGGCGAGGTGGTGGTCAATGATTGGATACGTCCGTTCGGAAATCTCTTTATCAAGGCGTTGGTGCTGGTGGCCGTGCCACTGGTTTTTGTAACTTTGGTCAAGGGCGTGGCCGAGCTGAAGGATACCTCGTCGCTCTCGCGGCTGGGAGGACGTACGGTTGTAACATATCTGTGTACTACGGTGTTTGCAGTCGTTGTGGGTATGGGCTCGGCTATGTTGATGCGCCCGGGCGATGTTATCGGCGACGATGTGGTGGCCGAGATGGGGCAGAAGTACGCCGATGCGACCAGCACGATACAGCTAAAGCAGTCCGCGGCGGAGGATGGCGGCCCGCTGCGTTTTCTGGACGATATAGTGCCGTCGAATATCTTTGCGGCGCTGACCGACAATGGCAAGATGTTGCAAATCATCTTCTTCGCACTGCTCTTTGGCGTGGCTGTGCTGGCTGTTCCACAGCAGAAGAAGGCCCCGATTATCACGCTCTTCGATTCGCTGAACGAGGTTGTGATGAAGCTCGTGGGCTACGTTATCGCCTGCGCGCCTGTGGGTGTTGCGGCGCTGATGGCGGGACTTGTCGTCGATTTCAATGGCGATGGGTCGGTCTTTGCGGCGCTGGGAGTCTATGCGGTGAATGTGGTTGTGGCGCTCTGCTTCCTGCTATTTGTCTTCTATCCTACGTTGGCTGTGTTGTTCGGCAGGGTGGGGTACTTCGATTTTATCCGTCGTGTATATCCTCTGCAACTATTCGCTTTTACGACCAGTAGTAGTGCTGCGACGCTGCCGATGACCTACACAACGGCACAGGAGCGGCTGGGCGTATCGCGCGAGACGGCATCGTTTGTGCTGCCCATCGGCTGTACGATAAATATGGACGGCACGTCGTGTTATCAGACCGTTGCTACGCTCTTTATCGCGCAGGCGCTCGGCATCGACCTTACGCTGTCGCAGCTGCTCACGATTGTGGTTATGACCACGCTCTCGAGCATCGGCACGCCCGCCATTCCGGGCGGAAGCTATGTGATTCTGGCGATGGTGCTCACCTCGGTCGGAATCCCCGCCGAGAGTATGGCACTGATTATCGGCATTGACCGCCCGCTCGATATGCTCCGCACATCGGTAAATGTCACGGGCGATGTATCTGTGGCGCTGATGATTGATAGGAATAAATAGTGGTGGAAGAGATACAAAAAAGCCTCGCGTTGAGCGAGGCTTTTCTTGTTATGCGAGGTTTGTTTTATTGCTTTACAAGAGCAATATCCTTAGTTGTTGACAGTGTAGCGAGATCTTTAATAGTCGCAGAGTAAGTTTCATTGCCTATCTGATAGTCAATAGTAATTGTGTCCTCTGTGCCATTTGTTGCCCAATCAAACTCATACTCGGGGCGCAGACGCAACTCGTATGATCCTGCTGATGTGATCGTCATCGAACCGATACGGCTGTTGTTGCTGATCAGCGCGAACGAAACGAATGATCCAGCGGGGACATTCTTTCCGTCGTAGGTAATAGAGCCCGTAATAGGCTTATTAGAGATATTAAATACCTTCTCGTCGTAAGTAACCTCCTCGGGGTCGGCCGAGATGGTGATCTTACCCGTTGATACGATCTCCTTTGCCTTGAAGGGCAATACCTTGCGCTCGCCAGCAATCTTGTTAGATTTATGCATTGTCTCAAATCCGCTCCAGAAGCTTTTTTCTGTGTCGCGATTAGCATCTACAATATAGTAGAATCTGCCATCGCTTTCAGTACCAATCTTATTTGCGTTTTTAAGAGTTTGGTAAACACTATGGTCAGTATCCCAATCCAGCATCGGAGCATCGATATAGACCTTGAACGAGCGGCCGAAGGGATCAACCGTTGCGCCGCCTCCCGTTTGGGCATTTGCGGTGAACGAGGTGATGTCGAATGCAACCTCCACCTTTGTGTTCTTGCCGTATGCCCACGTTGCAGTGGTGGGCGCATCAACATTCTCCTCCGAAGCATCGTGATCGACGAATGAACCTTCACCTGCTACCTGCGCAGCGAATCGGAACGGACGATAGTTCGCCAACTCGAAGATTCGTGAACGGTAGGTATTGCCAGCGTAATTTCCCGTAGTAAATGCAGAGGGAGAACCAGTCTGATTAGATGCTAAACGCACTACCTCGGCGCTCTTGGCCTTATTAGTGTGCATCTTGACAGGATATACGTTATCATAGCTGTCAACGGTTGTCGGAGCCTTTGTAAATTGCATTCCAAAGGTGCGAGCGTGTGTGCCATAAGTGCCCTCGCTAATTGGGGCAGTAAAGTTTGCATAGCAATCAGCCGCATTTGCATCGTGAGTGTCGTGATCAAGATACTCCGAGTAGAGCAGGAACTCATCACCATTAGCGGCAGGCATTGAAGTTGATCCATTCATCAATCGGATATCAAACTCAACGTATGCACCCTTCTTCTGAGGAACGAGTATATAATATACATCCTCAGTTTCGGTTGCGCCAGCAACTCCTGACAAAGCATTGTAATGGCTCAAGTTGGTAATAGTTATTGCTCTATTGTGATCATCCGTAGAAAAGACATAAGCCTTACGCTCCGTTTTAAAGTATGGCGACTCGACGGTAACGTACTCCGAGTGATTGTGGCTTGTGGGGTTATTGCCCGTCTGATCCAAGATGTTCTTGAAGTAGATGCGCTGGTCGCCCTTCTCGGTTACGGTATAAACATACTTATAGCCGATAACCTCGTTATTGCTGTTATCGTTGGGGTGCTTCTTCACATCCTCGCCATAGCGGGGGTCGTCCTTGCGGATAACGGGCAGGGGCTGACCTGCGGCCGAACGCACGTCGAGGTGATCAACCGAAACGTACACCTCGAAAGGCAACATCTCGTCGGGACACTCGTCGGGAACGGTGAACATAACGGTTACGTTGCTGCCGTCGAATGTGGTGTTATTGGGCGTAGTGTCGCCACCGTACATCTGCGTGGTAACCCACATCGGCACGAACGACTGCTGCTTGAGCACGATAACCTTGATCTTGCGCTGCAACAGACCCTTCTTGATAAGGATCGTTCCCTCGGCTTTCTGGACAGCGTTGTTTGCATCAATAGGGTTAAGCTTAATACCGATATAATGCTTTGTGCCGCTTGCGTTGTATTGGTTATCCAACCAGTCGGTTGCGACTGTATTGCCATCCTCCCAATTTACTTCGGGACCATCAGCACCAGCTGCTGTTCCATCGGCTTTTGAGAAGGTGTAGCCCAGCTCGATGATGCTGTTGCTCTGGATAGCAGTGCGCTTGCCATTCTCGTCGAGTTGGGAGTAGTTGTAGCCACTTCCGCCTGACACGGGCTCGGCCAAAATCACAACCTCGGTCTGATCGACGCCAAGGATGTAATCGGCGTTGCGCACCTCGTTCACCTCGTCGTCGATCGAGAGCCAAACGTTGTTGGTCGCGGGAGCCTCCAGAGCCTCGGCAAATGAGGCGCTGCCGTACGAGAGCGGGCCGGTGATGTTGATGATGTAGTGGTGGTTACGACGCACCATCTTGTACTCATCGTCGAGGATCAACATCGCGCGATAGTACTTGCCGTCGTTGCCCTTGATAATCACACTAACGGGGTCGGCAGCGGTGTTCTCGGTCTCGAAAACGTAAGTCTCGGCGGCGTTGTCCACATCGGCCGGAGGGGTGAGCTTGGCTCTGTTTTTGGGAAGGGTAACGAAGTCCTTGCCTGTCCAATCTGTACCCAGCACATCGAAGTCAAAGCCCTTCTCGGGGTGGCGAGGAGCGACTGTGCCGAATGCGTTGGTATTGACAACGGCAAAACCGGCAACAGAGAAGCTTACGCCAGATTCAACATTCACCGACACCTTTGCCTGATTGCGCAGCAAGCGGATGGGGTTGTTGGCTGAGCCGTGAGCCGCGAGCAATCCCTCCTTAAACTCGGCAGCGGTGCTGGCTTCTGTGGCATAGCGGCCCCAGTAGATCATCATACCCGACGAGCCCTCCAGAGTGGTCATTATCTTCAGCTCGCTCTTACCTTTGTTGTCGGCATCGTTGAAAGTTGACGTATTCTGGTTGGCCACGAAGTGGATGCGGCGCGTAGCGTCGGGAATCAGAGCCTCGACAATCTGGCCTGACGTGGTAGAGGTTGTGTTCAACTCAACATCATTGACGTGCGAGATGAACATACCGAACTGGTCGAAGCAGAAGAGCGCAATGCGGTGGATGTTATGACCGTCGGGATCGACTCCGCGGGTCTCAACCACGCTCATATCGGGCATCGTAATGGGCACGCTTATGGCCATATATCCCTCGGGGGCGTCGGGCTGGGTAGCCACGACGTCGTCTTTGTGGCAGGCGGTCAGCATAGCCGCCACAGCCGCAAGGGCCCAGATTATATTAAAAAATCGTTTCATATCAGTTTGCGTTTTTAGTCCGTAAACTCAATTAATTCTTAGGTGCTACCTCCTCGAAGTGATCGCGGATGCAACGGGTGTAAGTACCGTCATCATTGGTTTGTCTCGTGATAGCACGACCTGAAGCCGAATGGTAGTAACGACCACTCAGAACCTCATCGACGGCAGCATTTTGCTGATACTGACGCTCGGTAATAATCTTAATCTCGGCATCAGTAGGCAGACGCCATCCCGTAAGATGCACCTCTTTCCCTTCGTCGTTAAGATATACCTCGACGTATTGCTTGCAGTGCTGTTTTGCCTTCTTGTGATCGTATCCCGACAGGGTTGCTCCAAGTTGTGATGCAATCATAAATGATGGTGAAACCAACTTTGCATTATCGGCACCATCGTCGGTGTAGCCGTCAGAGGTCATCTTGGGGCGTGCTACAATGTAATCCGCAGAAGTTGCATTGATGGTAACGTGGTAAATTCGTGCATTATCCAAGCCTGCGCTATCATTTGTAACCCATCTATTGTTATTTCTATAATAGTAGTAGATATACGAACGGCCATTATTACGTTCTACGGCATACTTTGACGCAAACATATTGTAACTATTACCGCTACCATAAGACCATTCTTGATCCCGACTATCCCAAGATGCTGTTACGCGATAGTTTCCGCTCTGTGAGTGTCGTACAAGATTTGTGTAATAAGTCTCAAAGTCCAGACGGTATGAGAAGTATGCCTGCTGATTAGTGATAGTGATTACGGGGTACTGATCAACGGTGAATTCCTGAGTCAGACCATCTTCATTAGTCACCCTAAATCGCATCGATCGGATAGCATCGTTCTCGGGCAGAGGCGAGTTGATAGTGATGGGGCCTGTAATTGCGCCATTGGTGTATGTCGCATTGATAACATTTGTAATACTATTGTAATCACTATTATTTATCATCTGCACGGTCTGACCGTACTTATCGATGTACGACGCAGAGAGCAACTCGATATTGGTAAGCGGAGATGATGAATAGAACTTTAGGGTGCTATTATCAGTTGCAATGTTTCGCATATCAAAATCGTAGGTGTTCAGCGAGAGGTACTCGGCACCGCCGTCGCCACCGATATCAACCGTAGTGGTAGTCCAATCGTACTCCGCGTAGTGGATATTCTTGATCTCCATAGGCTCAAACTTGCTCTTCGAGCCCGGAGCGTTCACCGTGGCGTTGATTACGTAGTGGTGGTTGCGCTTCAGCTGAAGGTAGTTGTTAGAGCCATCAGTGCGGTCGTATTTAGGATCGGCGCTTTTGGGCATTCGCAACGGAATCTCATAGTAGTTGTTGTCGAGGTAGGTGCCTTCATTGTTTGCTACATTATCAATCTGCACTGCGGGCAGGTTGACAATCATCGTAGGCTCATTCTCGAAACTCGAATCACCGAGATCCCACTCGTAAGAGTAAACATAAGCCGTTACGGTAACGGTGTTTTGATCCTGCCAATTGTAGTAGCCGTAATCGATCTCGTTGGTCTTGCGAAGGTAGTTATCCTTTGAGTTATCAACAAAGAACGACTCTGCGAAATACGACTTGTAGGGCATATTACGCAAGTAGTAGCTACCAGCCTCTGTGTAGGTGATAGTGCTTAGGTCTGTAATCTTCTTGTTGGTTGCATCGTACGCCGATGGCAGACCGAAACCGTGAAGTTGGGGATTGTTCGATGTCTCAAGCTTGAA
Source organism: Rikenellaceae bacterium (assembly GCA_015059925.1). GTDB lineage: Bacteria > Bacteroidota > Bacteroidia > Bacteroidales > Rikenellaceae > Alistipes. The sequence goes on along the minus strand of SUZL01000001.1, from coordinate 397,929 downwards.
ATTAATCGTAACCTTTGCGGCAGCGCGCACCAACTCAATGTCGAGATCTACATCTCCAGTAGCATCTGTGGCAACGGAGATGTTGGCATTGCCGTTATACTCCGCCTGTCCCCACATAAGGAATGCCTCGGGTACGCCCTCAATACCCGATCCCGTAAGGTGAATGTGATCAGTCTGCTCGATCTGCTTCTGCAAAACTGCGAGGTCGAAGTTTGTCGCAAGATCAGCCATCGCATCAGCCGACTTGGTGCTGTTGGCAACGCCGTAGATTGTGGTCGTTCCAGACTGCAAATCCTTTTTGGTGATGCTCGTCAGCGTAACCTTAGTACCCTGAGCAGGGGCCGTTAGGCGCTCGTGCTTGACGGTCTGGGTAGAGCCATCACTCTTCACGATAAAGAGATCGATATGCGTAACTTTGGCCTCGGCGCCGACGCTGCTAACATCCACAGCTCGCGTCTCATTGCCTTGCGTGGTGAAACTGAGCGTGATGCGGCCGTTGCCCTGCGATGGAAGATCGACAAGGTCGGCTGTGTTGCACGCTGTCAGCAGGGCCAGCAGGCAAAAGGCCATATATGATATGTATTTTTTCATACGCGTTTAGTTTTTTAGTCCACTATTCCTGCTTAGTTGCTACCGCCGGGTGCTGCAATCTGAGTAATCAGAATCGCGTGGCGGTCGCCGCCGCTATCCTGCCAAAGAGTACAAGCATCAGAGGTATTGATCAAAAGCTTCTCGCTCGCACCAGTCCAAGAGGCTTGGTGGGTGATTGATACCGATGTTGTTTGAGGCGTGTTCTGATTAAGCGACTGCGTAGGATAAATCTTAATGCGGTAAGGCGTGGCAGACGCAACAATATTGGTAACCACTGATGATCCTTGATATACCTTGTATGCAAAATCATTTGCATTACTCAATGTAATGGTGTACTTCTTGTTAGTATCAACGGGTGCGGTTACCGTGAATTCAAACTCAAATGCACCTGCCTCCTTATTTGTACCATCATAGTAAGCCGTCGGCTTGCTATAATCGAGTTGGCCATTGGTCGTGGTTTTTACTGCCGTAACACTGAATGTCGGGTAGGTGAAATTCAAGGAGTGCTCGCCGCCATTATCCCAGTTAGCAACAGTGTATGCGAGGGTTACCTTGCCGTCGGTATCGACTGTGAAAGTAGCATTGACGTTGTGAAGAACGTTGCGCACTGTAGGCGGCAGGGGAACGTAGTTCGTGCCTGTCTGCTTACCGCTGGTTGCAATATTGCCATTCTCATCCTGACCATACTCGTACTCGATCTTCATATAGAACGTACCAGCGTCGTAGTCTGCGGGTGAAGTGGTGCTGACGTTTGTATTGTTGTATATCATACCACGATGGTTCTCAAAGAGGAAGGTAGAACCAACAATAGTGTTGGTTGAACTTTTAGTAATAATACCATTATTCATACCTCGCAATTGTATTCCTTCTTCTTTAACCTGCGACTTTGTAACATCAGAGTACTCGCCAAAAGCCATAGGGCCTGTGATCTGGTCGTTGATTTCCTTCAACCCAGAGAATACATAACCCTGATTGGGCACAAGGGCATTCTTCGCAACGTGAATTGTTGCGCTGGTGATCTTCAATGCAGCATTGTCCGAACTATCGCTGCTGAGCTTTGCCGAAAGCTGAGCCTTTGCCAGCGCGCGATAGACGATCATCGTGCCTGCGAACAATGCGGGAGTGCCATTTGATGATGCGGTAAATGATCCATCATTTGTGCCACTACCAATCACGAAGTCCTGCCAATGTGATACGGGCATAACGTCAATTGAGGTGGGATCGGCCTCCATAATACTCTGCTCAGCCTTGAAAATGGCCTTTGTAAGCTCGCTGTATGTGGTCTGCGGAGTGAAAGTCTGTGCCGTAGCTGAGGCTGGCTTATAGATATTGCCAAACGCAGACTGATTCACCAGAGCAACGAAGCGATACTTCTTGGCCTCGGCCGAGTAGGGAAGCTCGAAATACACAGGAGCTTCGGTGAGAGTCTTCTGATATACTCCACTATAATCTCTCTTACCCCATCCCGAAGGCTGCTCGGCAACAGTGCCGTCGGCGGCTACCTCGAATGCCCAGATGTTGACATCGGTGATCTGGTCGCCCTGCTGCTGACTCTGCGTAGCGCGGGTATCCAAGCTCATCTCAACCTTGGTGAACTTGGGGGTGTGATCACCTGCAACCTCCTCCTTGCTGCACGAGCTCACAAGGAGGCTCGTGCAACAGATGGCGGCAAGTGTTAATATTCTAAAAAATCGTTTCATTGTCTTAAGTTATTAGTTATTACCATAACCAGGATCAACCTGATTGAGCAACCAATCGGGGATGGTTACAGTGATAGTAATACAACTTCCGTCGCCATAGCTCGGTCCCGGCGGATAAGGCGGGTACGGAGGATCTGGATCGGGATCGGGGTCCGGTTCGGGATCTGGCTCCGGGTCTGGTTCTGGATCAGGATCGGGCTCCGGATCAGGGTCCGGTTCTGGATCTGGATCGGGATCTGGCTCCGGGTCGGGTTCGGGATCCGGCTCCGGGTCGGGATCTGGATCAGGATCCGGATCGGGGTCCGGGTCAGGATCTGGGTCAGGATCGGGTCCCGGGCTGAATCTTACTCGCAGAATGATAGGAATGAGCACCTCCTGCTTGGTGATATCTACCTGCGGGAACATCGTGAGGAAGTCCTCCAATCGGAGTGAGTGCAGAACTTCGCCCGTCTGCTTGTAAATCAGATTGAACGTAACGTCGCTCTGGAAGGGGTGGCGCATAATGTTGAAATATGCCTTATGCTCGCCATCCTCCGTATCGAGCAACAGCGCGGGGTCGTAGGTTGCATACTCGCCGTGAGCGTGATTGTTGAAATCGGTCTTGGGGAGCAGATTGGTAACCTGAAGGTCGTAGTAACCCTCCACCAGCGCGCGGGTCTTCTCCTCGTCCAAGTCGGCATCCCAATCGGCACCCTCGGTCTCGACGGTGTACGAAACCTTGAAGTGTGATGACTGGAAGGGAACGTCGTCCTCAACCCAATCGTTGTGGGGCACGTTGATGATCTTGGTGCCGAGGTAGAGCGAGTCGTTGCCCTCCACCTTGCCGCCATTCAGAGCATTGGGGTGGTTGAAATGAATCTGGCTCATATCGGCAGCCGAGGTGTTGTTGATCTCGGTTTTATCGAAGTTGTTACCTACACCCACGATACGATATGTACCGCCTTGCAGGTTGAGCTTCGTGCCTTGGAATGCTTGCAGGTCGCTCTTGTTGATCTGTTTGGTCTGCACCAAACGATCCTCTGCATCGAATACGTAGAGACTGACGTCGGTAATATGATTCTGAAAGACGTCGTACGAGCCATCAGCCGTGTAGCTGAAGGTGAGCGTACATCTCTCGCAATCATCGTACTCCTCCTTGATGCAGCCGGTGAGCAAGATAGATGCAACGATCGGCAAACATATGTATAGAAGTCTCTTCATTGTTTTATTGTTTTGGGGCCCCGTGGGGCCCGTTAATTTGTTGTCGGCGGCTCGTCGCTATTTTATTATGCGCACGAGCCTTGTCGGCATTGGGAATCGTTAGGGTTATGGGCGGTCCATAACCCTAACAGATTATGAGAGGGGTTAGATAGTTCCTCCAGTTACAAAGTCTACGGTAATATCGTTAATTACCCAATTGGCGATTGATACAGTACATTCTACGCAAATGAAATCGTCTGTTTTCTCAGGATCAAGATTGTCATCGGTAAAATCAATGGCAAAACGATAAATATTACCACTATCAAATGACTCAATCTTTGTATTTGTTGTACCGTCTACCTTGAAATATTCGTTAATAGTAACTTTGCGGTCGTGAATAACAGCTGTATGGTTGGGGTAATACAGATACAAATAAGTTGAGAGGTTGCTGACCTTCTGGGGGAGAATATTCCAAGACCATACATTGCCTGTTTCTGTGGGCGCAAGCATATTGGTCTTTGCGCTATGATCGTGTGTTGCAGACAACACATAAGGTGCAAAATCCCAGTTAGTGTCGTGGTGGAATGAGCCCAATGTGTGAACATAAGGAGCCAATGTTGACTTGCCGTTTGCTCCAGTTACAATACCACCCTCCAATGAAAGAGACTTAACGCCAATTTTCTTATAAGCCTTATTGGCAAAATTATCTTTATAACCAATATGCTCAATCTCAATACGAGCCATATGGGGTGCCACGGTTACTGCAGCGGTCTTTTTTACATACTGAACATTGTCGTGAGTGCAAGTACCAGCATCATCAAGATCGTCAACACCATAAGCTACAACACCGTATGAAATAGACTCGGTGGTGCTGCCGTCAAGTGAAACAGCGATGTTGCGATAAGGATTGTCGATCATTGCAGTCTCATCCTTCCAAGCTACCTCTGCTGCTGCTAATGTGTTAAGGCTCTCTGCGCCTGCGTAATTTGCAATAACACCAACTTGTGCAATTTCAGCACTCATTGTGTGGAATGTGATAGTCTTTTTGGTATTATCCAAATCACCATCCGAAAGATCTTTATGAGCTTTAATATTTCCCTGTGCATCGGCAAACAAGAAGATCAAATCTTCCATATTTGCACAAGCCAATTCGGTTGCTGCAGGAGTAATGCCACCCTCGGCACGGGTGGGGGTAGTGATATTCTCAATAGAAATCTCGATGCTCTGTACAGAATCATCAAATGAAGGAGTCTCAATGCTGTCCTTGCTGCAACCTATCATTGCTACAAGCGCCAATGCGGTGTAAAAATACTTTTTCATAGTTTGTTGTTTTTTTTGTTTTACTTATTTTGCTTTAACTTAATAATCTATGTTAGTTGATGGGTTTGGTAACCATCTTATCCTCGAGGCTCTTGAGTAGCTCGGCAAGGTTGTGCTTGGCATCGGCATTACCCATTGCGGCTGCTTTTTCCCACGCCGCGCGAGCCTTCTCAACGTCGCCCTTGCCAGCGTAAGCATAGCCCTGAGTTGCGATAATGCGAGCATCGCTTGTGTCGCTCTTGGCAAGAGTCTGCAGAGCTGCGTCCCACTCGCCATTATTGATCTGAATAGAGGCTGCATCGATAGCTGCCGCAACGGCAGCGGGGTAGATGCGGGCCGCTACGAGCATTGCGTAGTTGTAATCTGCAGAGCCCTTGGGGTAGCTGCCTGCTACGCGATACATCTCGTCAAGAGAGAGCTTGCTTGGATCGTTCTTAATCACCTGACGCGCCTCCTCGAGGTTGAAGTTGCGCACGCTATACTCGATCTGGTAGTCGTTGCGACGCAGACGCGGATAGAGGTCGTTGAGCAGGCCACGATAGATTGTGGGAGGTACGAGGGCCTTAAGACGTGCATCCTTCTCATCGAGCGAGAGGGTTGAGTCGTCTATTACAGCCAGAATCTTAGCCTGAGTCTCGGCCTCGATCTCATTTACGACCAACTCGCGCAGGCCATCCCAATCCTCACCACGGCCATCGACAACGATCTTAGAGCGCTCGAAGTGGGTCTTCTGTGCGATGTAGTCGGCCAGCGAGTTTGCGCGATTCTGCGACAGGCGCTGGTTGTGCGACATTGATCCCTCGGGAGAGGCCCAACCGTCGATGTGAATCGAGGTGATGGTGAAGTCGGCATCCTGCTTCACTTTGTTGATGGACTCGATAACAGAGCTAAGCTCCGAAGCGTTATTCTTAAAGTTCTCCAGAATGTCGTACTTGTTTACAACGAAGTTGATGTAGGCTGACATAGCCTCCGAACGAGTCTTGATAGGCTCGGGCTCGGGGGTTATGAGCGAGAGAACATATTGAGGCTTGTGGCGCTCGTGGGTGATTTGCATCATCGGAGTTGTGCCCAACGCCAGAAGCTCGGGGTCGCAACCGCAGCTGTTCTGCTTGATTGAGACCTTAGACTCGCGCATCCAATCGGCAAAAGCGGTAGATGTTGTGTAGTCGATTGTCTGCTCGCCACTCTTGCGCTCGGCGCGCTTGGGGGCGCGGTCGATGTAGTAGGGCGAAGAGGTGATGCTCTGCTCGTCGTTGCGGCGGTAATACATATATGCGCGGCGGCCCATAAGCTCCACCGATGGGAGTTCGATAGATTGACCGGCGCCCTCGATCGTGGGAGTAAGGATGACGGTTTCGTCGGCTCCAACCTCGAGGTTGGTAACGTCGATATCGAAATCGATGGTGAGCTGAGATCCATTGCGGCCTATCGAGAGGTTTTTAACCTCGGCCTGACCCTCCATAATTGGTTGGGCCGAAACCGCAGAGGCTGCGGCCAATGCAATGATGGTGTATGCTGTGTATATAAGTCTTTTCATATAGCGTAGGATTTAGAATAGATAAACCAAATTGATGGCAGCCTTGGTGGGACCGAAGTAGTGGTGCTTATCATCGCCCAGACGACGACCGCAAACGACACACTCGAACTTGTCGTAACGAGTATAGCCGTAACCGATAGCGATTTCGGCCTCGAGGTTCCAGTGCTTGCCCAACATCCAAGCGTAGCCGTATCCAACGCCAGCGCCAGCTACCCATCCTTCGTAGCGGTAGTGCTCGAGCTTAGAGAGGTCGTTGCCGAGGAAGTCGGGGAGTCCCGAAATGCCTCCTACGTTGTATTGACCACCCCAGAGATGCATAGCCAAAAAATGGCCACCAAATTTGCGGCAGGTCCAATATCTAAATTCGGGTTGTACGAGCCAATGTTTCCACTTCTTGTTCTCGGAAAACTCGAATGGATTCCAGTTTCCTGAGAGGTCGAATGTCCATTTGTCGGATAGAGCCGTTTCCAAACCAATATTCATTGAAGCGGTAGCATCGTAGAGGAGGTTGGTCTTAATGGCCCACTCTTGAGCAGAGAGTTTGTTTGCAAACCCTGATGCGCATATAGCCAGCAGCAATAAAAAAAGAGGTTTTTTCATATTCTCAATAAGTTCTAAAAGGTATCTATATCTTTATATTCTCGTATGTGCAAATATATACTTTTAGACTAAAAAATGCAATAGTTAGACTAATTTTTTTATCACAAAAATGTACTTTTTGTAATTTGTTGATATTCAGCATATTGATTGGGGGGGGGTAGGATGTGGGAGATATTTTTTCTGTTTTTCCAAGGGCTTTTAGCAATGATTATTTCCTAAATAGACCAATTTATGGCCGATGTTTTTGCTCTCTTGGCACACATTTTGGAACGCGATGCGCGTACGGTGCGCGCGCAACATACGCGTAATATACGCGCGTCGCGCGCACGCGCGCGCATATATTATTAAGTATCTGCCCTCGCTTGGGAAAAATAAAAACCGCAGCGTTAACTGCGGCTTTTATCATAGGATTGTTATTTTTTCTCTACTCCACATACAGCACTAGGCCCTTGAGGTATTCGCCTTCGGGGTGGTAGATGTTGATCGGGTGATCGGCCGGTTGGGTGAGCTGGTGGAGGATGCGCACCTTGCGACCTGCGATGGCAGCTGCCGAGAAGACTGTCGTGCGGAACAGCTCTTTCGAGACGGCCTGCGAGCAAGAGAAGGTAAACAGGATACCGCCACTCTTGATCTGCGCCAGAGCGCGGGCGTTGATTCGCTTGTAGCCCTGCATAGCGTTGCCCAGCACCTTGTGATGTTTGGCGAAGGCGGGCGGATCGAGGATGATGAGGTCGTACTTATCGCCGATATGTTTCAGATACTCAACGGCATCGGCCGCGACAGCATCGTGCTTATAATCCTCGCCGAAGTTGAGTCGCATATTCTCGTCGGCCAGCTGCACGGCACGCTCCGAGGCATCCACCGAGCACACCTCCACAGCGCCTCCCGATGCGGCATAGACCGAGAAGCCGCCCGTATAGCAGAACGTATTTAGCACCGTGCGTCCTTTGGCGTAGTGGCGCACCAACTCGCGGTTGCGACGCTGGTCGAGGAAGAAGCCTGTCTTCTGGCCCTCCTCCCAATTTACGAGGAACTTCTCGCCATTCTCCACCACAACGTGCGTCTTATGGTCGGAGTGGCCCCAGATATATCCATCGACAGCATTCAGCCCCGCCTTGAAGGGAACGGTCTGCGAGCTCTTATCGTAGATAGCCTCCAACTTCTCGCCATAGACCGTGCGCAGAGCCTCGGCAATAGCCATACGCGAGCGGTACATACCCACCGAGTGGCACTGCACCACAGCCGTGCGGTCGTAGATGTCGATGACAAGGCCCGGCAGCGAATCGCCCTCGCCGTGAACGAGGCGGTAGCAGTTGGTCTGGGCGTTGTCGGTAAGGTCGAGTGTATGGCGTACATCGTAGGCGATGGTGATGCGTTGATTCCACCAATTTTGGTCAATCTGCTCACTCTCCTCGAAGGTCAGTACGCGAACGGCGATAGAGCCGATCTGGTAGTGGCCGCGAGCGATGAAATTGCCCGCGCGAGTGAATACATCAACTATCTCTCCCTCTGTGAGTTCGCCATCGCATTTGATGTGTTCGATGGCTCCCGAGAAGATCCACGGATGGCGGCGTAGGAGCGACTCCTCCTTGCCGCGTCGAAGATAAATTTGTGCTATCATTTTATTCTTGTTTCTCTCTGTTTTCTCTCTTGCGGCCGCGGTGACGACGGCGTGGTTTTGTGCGCTCCTTCTGCTCCTTGCGCTGGCGTTGGGCCTGCTCGCGCTCCTGTTCCGACAGATAGGTCGGGATGGGCTGCAAAGGCTCGACCGACATCAATTTATTGTAAATCTCGATACACACCCACGCATCCGTCGCAGCATACATCTGCTGCTGTGGCGTGAGTGTAGAGGCCTCCCAATTGCTCAGCCGTTGCGCCTTCGAGACGCGCTTGCCGAGTACGATGGCCGACATCTTGCGCAGGCTCTTCTCCTCGATTCCCCACGACGATGCGATCTGCTGCAGATCGACAAAACCGCGCTCCTTGAAGTGGCGCAGGACGTGCAGTGAGCGGATGTCGCCCGCAACGTCGGCGCCGATTTTTATGATGTCGGGGCTACTCAAAATCTTCAGCAGGAGGCTGTGTAACTTGGTGCGACACAGGCGTATGAGATAGCAATGTGTCGGGGTGGAGAGCTGCAGAAGCGACACTTTGTTCGTAACGCCGGCCTTGAACGAGGGGCGTGTCTCGGTGTCAAAACCGATGATGCGGTGCGACGCAAGGTCGCTATATGCGGCTTCAATCTGCTCCTCACGATCGACGACAATGATGTGTCCGTCGAAACGTGCCGAAGGGAGTTCGGCCGTCTGATCGTTGGTTATGGTAGATTGAAATATCATCGGTAATAATTTTGAGCCCCAAAGTTACTCAATAATTATCAGTTTACCGCTTATCTGGGCAGAAATTTTGCCTTCGGCCTTCAACTTATCGACCGCGGCAATCACCTTCTCGGGCGAGTGTTTCAGCTCGCGGCAGAGCTCCTTGATATTCATCTCCTCGCGCGAGAGAAGATCGAGAATGCTCTCCGACAGGGCCTTGCCATCACTCTTCTCGCGTCGTTTGGCCGCAAGGCAGACATCGCAAGTGCCACACGCCGTAGCCTTCTGATCGCCGAAGTAGCGTTGCAGAACGACACTGCGGCACTCCGTCTGCTGCTCGGCGTAGTGGTGCATATTCTCGAATCGCTCGGCCATAAGCTCCTTGCGGTGAACGTACGTCTCGGGCGAGATATAGAGATCCTTGGTCGGTAGGCGCTCCTCGTTGAAGAAGAGCATCGGCGAGGAGTTGGCGGGGATGTAACGTATGATGCGCAGCTGCCACATACGTTTCAGCAGCTCCTTCACGCGCTCGATGGTGTAGCCGCTCGTCGAGGCAATGGTGCGCTCGTCGATGGGGCGGAACTCGGTGAAAACACCATTGTAGAGGCGCAGAATGATGCGTATGATATGATCCAACTCGTTGCGTCCGACGCGGATGCGGTACAACTCGTCGCGGCTGATGCAGAAGTGGATGCGGGCGGGGTTTTCCATCTCCTCGGTGAGCGTGAGGTAGCCGTTCTGCTCGAGCAGGTTGATGGCGGCACGCACCTTGCCGATGTAGATTCGCTCGCGGCGACAAAAATCGTGGATGTTGAATATGAACGAGGCGTAGAGGCCGTCGCCGACGGCAACCTGCACATAGTCGCAGATCTTCTCGTAGATCGACTTCACCTCCTCCAGTGGCGGGAACTCCGCATCGAAGCGTTTTGTTATCTTGCTGCTGTCGTCCGACGATGAGAGCAGTACGGCATAGCTGCGCTGTCCGTCACGACCTGCGCGTCCAGCCTCCTGATAGTAGCTCTCGAGCGAGTCGCACATCGTGAAGTGAACAACGAAACGCACGTCGGCCTTGTCGATACCCATACCGAAGGCGTTGGTGGCAACCATCACGCGCACCTTGCCCGTCGTCCACTCCTCCTGACGCATCGAGCGTTCGGCGTGCGGCAGACCAGCGTGGTAGAAAGAAGCTGAAATGCCTTGATTACGAAGCGTTTCGCAGAGCTGCTCGCAGCCTTCGCGCGAACGCATATAGACGATGCCCGATCCGCTGACGTTGTTAATAATACGCAGCAACTGCTCCTGCTTGTCATCCGTATGACGCACTGCGTAGGAGAGATTCGGGCGTGCGAAGCTGCTACGCAGGATGTTCGGCTCCTGAAAGTCGAGGTGGTGCATAATATCCTTGGCAACCATCTCGGTGGCCGAGGCCGTGAGTGCCAGAACGGGGACATCCTTCAGGTGCTGACGCAACTCGGCAATGCGCAGATACGATGGACGGAAGTCGTAACCCCACTGCGAGATACAATGTGCCTCATCAACGGCCAGCAGCGATACTTTCATACGCTGCACGCGCAGTCGGAAGGCTTCGGTAGCCAGACGCTCCGGAGCGACGTAGAGGAATTTCACGTCGCCATAGACGCAGTTGTCGAGTGCATTGTCGATCTGCGTGTATGACATTCCCGAGTGGATGGCCGTAGCCGAGATGCCCATCCGTCGAAGGCGATCGACCTGATCCTTCATAAGGGCAATCAGCGGCGTTACCACGATACACAACCCCTCGCGCGCGAGCGTGGGCACCTGATAGGTGAGCGACTTGCCACCTCCGGTCGGCATCAGCGCGAGCGTATCGCGGCAATCCATAACAGACTGGATTATAGCCATCTGGCCCTCGCGAAATGAGGCGTAGCCCCAATATCGTTCGAGAGTTTGCTGCAGCGTCGTGGCGGTTATGTTTTTCGGGCTGTTCATACGGTGCAAAATTAAGAAAAAATGTTGTATTTGTTATTTTTTTTGTATATTTGTGCCAGAGAAAAAATGTTCGTAAAAAATGAAGATTAAACAGGGATGTAAGTTGCGCGAGATCGCAGGCGAGAATGTTGTGATTATGCAGGGTCGTCAGGGTGCCGATTTCACGCAGATCATCACACTTAACGATAGTGCCGTAGTGCTGTGGAATGCCGTCGAGGGCAAGGAGTTCACGGTGGAGGATGCGGCCAAGGCTCTGACCGATAATTTTGAGGTGGACGAGGCTACTGCCCTGCAGGATGCAGAGCGCTGGGTGGCCAAGATGAAGGAGTGCGGATTGGTTGAGTAATTGATTATGGCTAACAAGGTATTCAGAATGTTTGCGGCTATGACTATGCTGCTGCTATACGTTTCGGTATTGGCGGCAGGCGATGTTGTGGCCCTGACGTGCGAATGCCGCCACCATAAGGCCGACGTACACACCGATTTTGCTCACGTCCACACCTGCGACGAGGATTGCCACCACGGCGAGGGCGAGTCGCACGATGTGGTGCAGCTCACCGATCATAGGTGCTGCAACCACAACCACTCAAATTCGATAGCACTCTACACCCAACCCCGCAGTGCCGATGACGATCAGCAGGAGCGTCAGAGCGTTCTGATGGCTGTGGTAACGGATGTGCTCGACTTCACGCAGGCGGAGATTGCACCCGCCATTACTACTCAATACGAGCCTCTGCTCTTGCCCCCACTTGCGTCGGGGTATGCTCACGCGGGAGCGCTACGCGCCCCTCCCCAGTTGGTATAATTCTAAGTTAAGGGCCCGCCGGGTGCGAGCCTTAGGTACTTTAATTATATTAACTAATTCGAAGAATGAAAATCAGAAATATTTTACTTTGCGGCATTATGTCGCTTTTGAGCCTCGGTGCTGTGGCTCAGAATGTTAAGGGTACGGTGCGCGATGCCTCGACGGACGAAATGCTGATCGGTGCTTCGGTCTATTGGCTTGGTACGAATATCGGCGTAGCGACCACCGTTGAGGGCGATTATGAGCTCTATCGTGTGAAGGGTTTCGACAAGCTGGTCGCAACCTATGTTGGCTATAAGAATGACACGATCACCTTTGCCGAGGGCGTAACGAACATCGACTTCAAGCTCGAGAGCGATACGCAGATCGAGGCCGTTGTCGTTGAGGGTAACTTGGGTAACTACGTTAAGCGCGACGGCGTGATCAAGAGCGAGTCGATCTCGTTCGCCGGTCTGTGTAAGATGGCGTGCTGTAATCTGGCCGAGAGTTTCGAGAATTCGGCTTCGGTAACGGTCGGATATAGTGATGCAATCTCTGGCGCACGCCAGATCAAGATGCTCGGACTGACGGGAACTTACACGCAGATTCTGGACGAGAATCGCCCCATTATGCGCGGCTTGAGTGCCCCCTATGGTCTTAACTATACGCCCGGTATGTGGCTCAATTCGATTCAGGTATCGAAGGGTGTGGCATCCGTTACGGCGGGCCACGAGGCTATCACGGGCCAGATCAATATGGAGTATCGTAAGCCCACGGATGAGGAGCGATTGTTCCTTAATTTGTACTTCGATAGCGAGCTTCGTCCCGAGTTCAACCTCTCGACAGCCATTCCCCTGACGGCCGACAAGCGTCTTTCGACTGTGATTTTGGCGCACGGCTCGATGGATACCCAGTCGCACGACCGTAACCACGATGGCTTCCGCGATCTTCCCGAGACGCAGCAGATCAACATCGCCAACCGCTGGCTGTGGCAGTCGCTCGGTGGCACGCAGATTCGTTGGGGTTGGAAGTATGTGGACGAGAATCGCTTGAGCGGAGAGAACGACTACCGCAAGTCGATGCGCGAGCAGATGGAGAGCTCGCTCTCGACCTACGGTTCGCATATGAATAACTCGGGCGTTAATGCCTACTTCAAGTTCGGTACGCCCGTTGGTGCGGCCGTCTATGATGCCGAGACGGAGGAGGAGTATCGCTCGAATATCGTCTTTGTGGCCGACTACAATTACTTCAAGGAGGATGCCTACTTCGGTCTTAACACCTACGATGGCCACGACCACGCGTGGTGGTTCAACTTCTCATACACGCACTATTTCTCGCCCCGTTCGTCGCTCATTATGGGAGCTTCGGCATCGGTGATGAATAGCGACGAGAGCGTACTTAACAGATTGCCCGTAGAGCCTAATGCAATGTCCTCTGATGCACCTTTTAGATACAAGCAGGGACACACGCGCAATGCAATCCGCTACTTCGAGCCGGGTGCGTATGCCGAGTACACCTATAACATCCCCGAGAAGTTCTCGCTCGTATTGGGCGTTCGCGGTGATTGGATGGGCGCATCGAACACCGATCCAATGACGTTTGACGGTGGTACGATTGGCGCATACAACGCAGCCTACTACACTCCCAAGGAGAGCTTCGTCATAACTCCCCGTTCGCACATCCGCTGGGACATCACCCCCTCGACAATCCTGCGCGGATCGGCAGGTCTGGGCTATCGTCGTGCAAGCATCTTTACCGATAACATCTGGATGCTCGCGACAGGTCGAATGATTAAGAACAAGGGCCTCGACAACGACATCGAGAAGGCTTTGACGGCAGGTGCCAGCCTGACGCAGATCATCAAGTGGGGCGGCTACGACGACGCAACAATCAGCTTCGATTACTTCCGCACGCAGCTCTACAACACCGTTCTGGCCGATCAGGAGTTGGGGCGAGCAGGTATCACGCCCGACGATGAGATTTGGATCTACAATACCGACGGCCGTGCCTTCACCGATACCTATCAGGTTGATTTCCAGTGGACGGCGGCACGCGGTTTGGATATCTTCGCAACGTACCGCTACACCAACGCAAAGGTTAGCCTTGAGCGCGATGGCGTGCAACATCTTGTGGAGCGTCCTTTGACCAGCCGTTACAAGACGTTGCTCAACATCCAGTATGCTACACCCTACCGCCGTTGGGTATTCGACGTTACGGCGCAGTACAACGGCCCGATGCGTCGTCCTTCGCTCGATGGCGACATCACCCGCTCGGAGCTCTCGCCCGCATATCCGATGTTCTACGCGCAGGTGAGCCACAAGATCCGTAATTGGGAGGTGTATGTTGGTTGTGAGAATATCGCCAACTACATTCAGGACGATCCTATCCTGAACGCAGCCGATCCCTTCTCGCCCGCCTTCAACTCGTCGAGCGTGTGGGGTCCGCTGATGGGACGCAAGTTCTACATCGGATTGAGATTTAATATGTATTAATTCACTTAAAACTTTATATCGCTATGAAAAAGATTATTATGATTTGCCTTATGGCCGTTATCGGCTTTGGCGTGAGTGGCGCTATGGCACAGAAGAAGCAGGTTGAGCTGAAGACCACCGTTTTCCAGACTGACGTGGATTGCGAGAACTGCGCAAAGAAGGTTGATAATTCGATCCCCTACCAGAAGGGTGTTAAGGAGGTTAAGGTTGATGTTTCAACCCAGACCGTAACCGTTACCTACGACGTTGCCAAGACCAACGACGAGGCACTCTTGAAGGCCTTTAAGAAGGTTAAGGTAAAGGCTGAGGTGAAGGAAGTTGCCTCAAAATAGCCTTTGCTAAACAACAAATAGAAAGCCTGCCGATGTTCGGCAGGCTTTTTTTATAGTTCGGGATTGCACAGCGCGGCATCCTTTTCCAATTGTCGTTGCAACTCCTCGATCGATGCAAAACGGCGCTCGTCGCGGATCTTCAGCCTTAGATCGACTTCGATAGTGCGGCCGTAGAGATTGCCCGCAAAACCGAAGATATGCGTCTCCAGCAGGCGCGTCTGCCCATCCACCGAGGGGCGCGTGCCGACGTTCGACATAGCGTTGTAGAGGTGGCCATCAAGTCGCACCTGCGAGTAATAGACTCCATTCTCTATGCCATCCACAGCTCGGGCATCGATATTGGCCGTGGGAAATCCCATCTTGCGACCCAACTGCGCACCGTGAATAACTTCGCCCTTGACAATCATAGCATTATATGTTCTGTGTGAGTTTCTGCACCAACGAGAACTCCGAGAAGAACTCCTTGGCCAGCACGCGCAGCACCGTGTACGACGGGATTGCGAGCAACATACCCAACACACCGGCCATATATCCGGCCAGCAGAATAACCAAAAATACCTCCAGCGGGTGCGCCTTCACTCGCTCGGAGTAGATCGTGGGCTGCAGAACGAAATCGTCGAAGCCCTTGATACAGAATAGCGTGCAGCAGATGATAACGACCGTATGTATTGCTGTCATCCCTTCGATCGGCGTAACAATACCGACGAAAGCCGAGATCACACCACCCATAAGCGGGCCTGCGTAGGGTATCACGTTCATAACGCCCATTATAAGGCCGATAAGCAGTGCGTTGTCGGTCTTCATTCCAAAGAGGATCATCACCGTCGAGATAACCACCATCAGGATCAGACTCTCGGTCAGAATACCTGCAAAATAGCGCGAGAGCAGCACCGTGATAGAGTCCAGCGCGCGCTCGACATTCATCTGCAGTCGCTCGGGGAACATCGCCTTCACCATAGCGTAGAACAGGCCATCCTCCTTTAAGAAGAAGAAGGTAATGAACGCCACCGAAAACAGCGCAATCAAGGCCGACAGCGCCGTGCCGATGATCGAGGTGAAGGTGCTGTTGATGGTGTTGTAATTGATCAGCTGACGCAGATTCTCAACCAGCGTGTCCGACAACGAGAAGTGCGTCGCAGGCAGGGCGAAGGTGCGTTGCAGGTACTCCTGCGTGCGCGTGATAGGCTCTTCGACCGATGCGAGAACAGACTGGAAGTCGAGATGTGCAAATTCGTATATCTTGTTGAACACAAGCGGGATGAAAAGCGAGAACACAGCCATAAACACCGCCAAGATAACAACCAGCGTCAGCGAGGCTGCCGCCCAGCGCGGCATCTTGTATCGGCCGATGTGCTGGCGCGAGAGCCAATTCACAACGGGTCGCCCCATAATGGCCAGCACGGCCGAGACGAGGATGTAGATCACAACCGACGAGAAGTACCACACCAGAAAGAGGATGGTAGCCGTGATGATCAATCCGACCGATACGCGGAGTATGTTCTGCGGTGTTATTGCCATTTTATTTACGCAATCTTACAATCGGAGTCTGCGATCCAACGACAGGATCACCGATCTCAACCAATAGTTCGCTATTCTTCGGCACGAGTACATCAATTCTCGAACCGAACTTGATAAAACCGAATACATCGTTCTGCTTAACCTTGTCGCCCACCTTGATGTACGACACGATGCGGCGCGCGATGAGACCCGCAACCTGACGGAACAGAACGCGGTTGCCATCGTCGAGTCTTACCACAGATGTCGTGCGCTCGTTCTCGGTTGATGACTTGGGGTGCCAAGCGATAAGGAAGCGGCCGGGGTGGTACTTGTAGTACTCCACCTCACCCGCAACGGGCAACCAGTTCATATGGATGTTGGTGATCGACATAAAGATCGAGATTTGCAACATATCCTGCTTCAGATACTCATCCTCATAGACCACCTCCGTTACCACCACGCGACCGTCGCAAGGCGAGAAGACCAGCTCCGGATCGTGGATCTTCACGCGGCGCGGCTCGCGGAAAAAGGCAACGATGAAGAGCCAAAATACGGCGAGAATAACGGCACTCGTTATGAGCAATACGACCTCCTCTTCGTGGCTCTGGAGATAGTAAAGAAATCCCCATAGTACCAAGCATACGAGGCCCGATACGGCGATTATCTTATAACCCTCTTTGTTGATTTTCATATATTTATAGTTTTAAGGTTTCTTAATTCATCCACAGTACGAGATAGACAAAAACGAACGGAATCGAGAGAATCAGTGCATCGAATCGATCGAGCCATCCGCCGTGGCCGGGCAGGATATTTCCCGAGTCCTTCACATCGACCGAGCGCTTGAAAAGCGACTCCACCAAATCGCCAAATACGCCCGTCAGAGCGGCAATCAGTGCCATTCCGATCCACATTGCGCAGTTGCCATCGACCACTTGCGCCGCCACATATCCCATAGCCATTGCGCCGATCAAACCTCCGAAGAATCCCTCCCACGACTTCTTGGGCGAGATGCGCTCGAAGAGGCGATGGCGACCGATCGTAACGCCAAAGAGGTAGGCGAAGACATCGTTGGCCCAGATGATAAATATGTAGAAGAGCAACACCCACGGCTTCCACTCGCCGCCGCTCAGTAGGAGCGGAATGAAGTACAGGAGCGCCATAGGCATAGCCACATACACCACTCCCGTAAGCGTAGCGCCGATGTTGGCGATGGGGGTAGGACTCTTGCGGTAGAGCTCACAGATGAACATTGTCGGTACAAGCACCATAAAGTAGAGCAGGAGGCCAACCATAACTCTGACATACTGCATCTGCAACGACTGCTCGTTCAGAAGCCACATCAGCACATATGCCGCCGCTACGATTGCCGCGCCAGCCGCCAAGCCGAGAAAGCGCTGAGGCGAGTAGCCCGCCTTCTGCGCCATACGGTAGAATTCCCACTCGCCGCCGAGCGTGATAAGCAGCAGCAGTGCGCCGAAGCTCCACTTCGACCAGAGGATTGCGCCCAGCACTACAACAAGTAGGACTGCGCCACTCAGGGCTCGCACTACGAAGTTCTTCATTTTACTTCCCATCGGTTACTCGTTTTTGGGGGTGTCGGTCTCCTCTTTCTTTGGCTGCGCCGAAGGTCCAAGTATCGGCTCGATGTCCTCGGCGTAGATAGTCTCCTTCTCCAACAGCAGGTCGGCCATCTGGTTGATCTTATCGTTGTTTTGCTCGATAATCTTGCGGGCGCGGTCGTAGGCCTCCTCAAGGATGCGCTTAACCTCGCCGTCGATCTCCTCGGCCGTCTTCTCACTGAAGGGCTTGGTGAATGTATCGCGCGTACCCGAAGCATCGTAGTAGCTTATCGGGCCGATCTTCTTGCTCATACCGTAGTAGGCAACCATCGCGTAGGTAATCTTTGTAGCACGCTCCAGATCGCTCAATGCGCCTGCCCCCAGCGTACCGTAGTTCACCTCCTCGGCAATGCGGCCTCCGAGCATACCTGCCAGCTTCGCCTCCAGCACCTCGTTGGTAACGTGAACGCGCTCCTCGTCGGGCACCGACCACGTCGCTCCGAGGCTGTTGCCACGCGGAATGACCGTAACCTTCAGCACGGGATCGCAATCCTTCAGCAGCCACATCACCGTAGCGTGTCCCGCCTCGTGGATGGCCGTTGCGCGGCGCTCGGTCTGCGTCATTGTCTTGTTGCGCTTCTCCAATCCGCCGACGATACGGTCGATGGCGGCCATAAAGTCGGCGCGCTCAACCTTTGACTTATTGTTGCGGGCAGCAATAAGCGCTGCCTCGTTACATACGTTGGCAATGTCTGCTCCCGAGAAACCGGGTGTCTGCTTTGCGAGGAACTTGCGGTCGATGTTCTCGTCGAGCTTGATGTGGCGCAGGTGGACATTGAAGATCTCCTCGCGCTCGTTCACATCGGGCAGACCTACGTCGATCTGACGGTCGAAACGACCTGCTCGCATCAACGCCTTATCCAGAATGTCGGCACGGTTTGTTGCGGCCAGCACGATAACTCCCGCGTTGGTCTGGAAACCGTCCATCTCGGTAAGCAGCTGATTGAGCGTATTCTCGCGCTCATCATTGCCCGAGAAACCTGCGTTCTTGCCTCGTGCGCGACCGATGGCGTCGATCTCGTCGATGAATACGATGCAGGGGGCCTTCTGTTTGGCCTGCTCGAAGAGATCCCTCACGCGCGAAGCACCCACGCCGACGAACATCTCAACGAAATCCGATCCCGAAATCGAGAGGAAAGGCACGTTTGCCTCGCCCGCCACGGCCTTCGCGAGCAGAGTCTTACCCGTTCCCGGAGGGCCTACCAGAAGTGCGCCCTTGGGAATCTTGGCACCCAGCTCACGATATTTGTCGGCCTTGCGGAGGAAATCGACAATCTCCATAATCTCCACCTTCGCCTCCGACAGGCCGGCCACATCCTTGAACGTTACGCGCTTTGCGGGATTGTCCTTATTGAACTCCTGCGCACGAGCCTTGCCCACATTCATAATGTTGCCGCCGCCAGCGCCGCCACGCGACATACTGCGGATAAAGAAGAACCACACGCCAACGAGGAATACCCACGGCAGAATGTTGAGCAGAACCTCGCCCCAGCCTGTGCTCTCGTTGAAGTACTCCAACGTCACGGGGTTATCCTCGAGGCCCGAGTCGGCAACGGCCTGCTTCACGTCGCGGTCCAGAATATCGACCGATCCGATGGTGAAGTTGAGCTGCTCGCCCTGCTCGGGGATATTCTTGAAGCGGCTCATATCGTCGCCCGCACGGTATGCTGCGATGGCCTCGTCGGTAAGATAGACCTGTGCAGTATTTTTGTTCATCACCTTGATGCGCTCCACCTCGCCACGCGAGATCATCTCCTCGACGGTGTTCCAATCCGCCGAGACGGGAACGGCGCGGCCCTCGCCAAAGAGTGAGTAGGCGAGAATGGCCGTGATGATGAAGGCCCAGATCCACATAAAGTTGAATCTGATATTTATGTTATTGCTCTTTTTTGCCATATTTTACAATTCGTAGTCGTATTTCTTTATCGGAGCGTCGGCCCACAACTCCTCCAGACGGTAGAACTCGCGCAGTTCGGTCTGGAAGATGTGTACCACAACGTCCACATAGTCCATTGCAATCCAAAAGGCGTTCTGCTGGCCCTCGATGCGCCAGAGCTTCTCGCCCAGCTTCTCATACACCTCCTGCTCGATGCCATCAGCGATGGCTGCAACCTGCGCCGTAGAGTCGGCATTGCAGACAACAAAGTGAGAGCAGATGGCTCCGTCGAAGCCGCTCAGATCCAACGATACAATATCCTTACCTTTTTTGTCTTGAATAGCGGTAACTATGGTTTCAATCAGTTTTTCCATATTCTAAAATTTTCACTCCGCCGAGGCGGAAAATGTGCTTTGGGTTTTACATATACATATAACTTTGCAAATATACGGTTTTTTTATGAGACTGCGAAATCATTTCGCCCATCAGTTTACATCTTTGCCATATAACGCAAAATTGCGGCCTGCTATTTTGTCGCAAACCGCAATCTTTTCGATATTTTTCTATGCTATTTGGCTGCAAGCTCCATCTTCATACGCTCCATAATCGTGGTTTCGAGGGCACGGATTATCGATGTCTTGACATAGGTACGTCTGACAGCCAGCGCAATACGGCGCGAGGTAGCGCTCTTGGCCAGAGTCTTGACCTGTCGCTTGCGCGAGGCGGGGATGTACTCCAAAGCCATCTCGGGAATGATGGTCAGGCACGACGTGCAATCGACAATGCGCATCAGCGTGTCGAGCGAGCCCGACTCGAAGTAGTAGTGCGATGGGAGATTGCGGCGGGCCTGACACAACTCGATGATCTGGTCGCGCATACAGTTGCCTCGGCTCAGAAGGATAAGATCCTTCATATCAATATCTTCGATGCGGATATTCGAGCGCTCGATCAGCGGATTCGAGGGCGAAACGTAGGCGTAGAACGTGTCGCTAAACAGGTCGTGCTCCTGAATGCCCTCACCGCACGTTCCGCTCGCTACCAGCGCGGCATCGATTCTGTCGCGGCGGAGCGACTCGACGATGTCGGCCGTAACCATCTCGCGGATCTCAAGCTCCACGCGGGGGTAGCGCTTCACAAACTCGGGGATAAACTTGTGCAGCAGGTAGGGGGCGATGGTCGGAATCACACCCAGACGCAACTTGCCAGCCGTCTCGCCCTTGAGCTCGGCCACCGACTCGCGGATTGTGTTGTAGGCCTTGAGTGTCTCCTGCGCCTGAGCTATCACAACGGCACCTGCCTCGGTGGGGATTACGGGTTTTTTCGAGCGGTCGAGCAGCACTACGCCAAGCTCCTCCTCGAGAGCCTTAACCTGCATCGACAGAGAGGGCTGCGTTACGAAGCAATGCTCCGATGCGGCCGAAAAGGAGCCGCAGTTGGCCACCTCGATGAGGTATTGTAATTGAATGATTGTCATAGGATTCTGATTGCGTGGTTTTACATACACAAAGATAAGCGACTCTTATTAAAAATCAAAATTAAATTAGAAGAATTTTTAGACCGGATGGTCTTGCGCGAATAAAAAAAACAGCAGAACCGAAGTTCTGCTGTCATCATCTGTCGGGATAACAGGATTCGAACCTGCGACCCCCAACTCCCGAAGCTGGTGCGCTAACCGGACTGCGCTACATCCCGATGATAATATGTGATGGTCGGGATAACAGGATTCGAACCTGTGACCCCCTGCTCCCAAAGCAGGTGCGCTAACCGGACTGCGCTACATCCCGTCGATGCCATACGGTGGCACGAAAAAATCGTTTTCGCGATTCGTGGGGCAAAGATACACTCTTTTTTTCTTCCGAGCAAAGTTTTTTGTTACTTTTTTCGAGGGAGGCTCTTGCGTTGATCTGCTTACTCTGTGATCTCCACCCGCGCAACGATCGGGGCGTGGTCTGACTCAACGGGCGCCGTGAGCACTTCGTGACGGAGAACGTTAGCCGTCGCACCGCCGCCCGTATAGAGCGCTATGTAGTCGATCTCGCGCTCTGGCTCATTGGCGGGGAAGGTGAATGGCACGCCACTCTTTGGGAAGATGTGGAACTGACGCGCCAGAAACTGCATCGGCATACTGTTGGGCAGGGCGTTGAAATCGCCTGCGATGATGGCGGGCTTATCGAGCTGTGAGAGCTCATTTACGATAATCGAAATCGACTTTACGCGATCCTCCTCGTGCAGCGAGAGGTGCGTGCAGCAGTAGTAGTAATCCTTCAGCTCCACGATCAGCAGCGAACGCGGCTCCGAGCGGCACGGCAGGGGCACGCGACGGTGCGAGAGCGGCTTCTCCTTCGTGAGAATTCCTATGCCGTACTTGCCTCCGCGATAGTCGATCGAGGCGGCGTATGTGGGGTACATATCGGTCAGCGCAGCCACCTCCGAGAGCATATCGTGGCCGGGGTAGCGCGTGGTCATACTGTCGAGTTCCTGCAGCGCAACGGCCTCTACCTCAGCATCGTTTATAATGCGCGCAATGCGCTCGCACGAGAGCGAGTCGTCCAATCCTACGCAGTTGTGTACGTTGTAGCACATAAGGTTGGCCGTAATTGGGCCTCGCGAGCACGAAGCCAGCGCGATGGCAAGAGCGGCCGTAAGAATGAGGGTAAGGTGTTTCATTGTGAAGTAAATTTGATGTAAAAGTACCTATTTGCGGCGATATAACCTAAATTTTGCAGAAAAATTGTGCAAAAAGTTGCAGAAATATTTGGAATTTCAGTGCGAAATGATATATCTTTGTGATATCAAAATGATATTAATTCAAATACCAACTATTAACAACAATTATCTTATGAAAAACAAAACACTTTGGAACTACCTACTCGGCGGATGGTCGCTGGGCAAAGTGAGGATCTGGCCGTGGAAGGCCGAGGCTTGGAGGGTGCGTACTCCTCTTCGTAAGGCCGATGCGAAGCGAGGCGAATAGCCACAATCAATTAAAGTATTAACAATAAATATAGTAAGATTATGGAGAACAAGAATTTTGAGTACACAGGTTGGAAGATCAACGGTTTCGTTGCGTTGATAATTATTTTGGCGGCAATCGTAGGTGGTGTGCTGCTTATCGTCAAGGGTGCCGAGCTGCCCGCTCCCGCCGGCCCGATTTTGGTTGTGGGTGGTATCTTGGTTCTGTTGCTTGCAATTATTTCGTGCAAGGGATTTATGCTGCTGGAGCCCAACGAGGCGCGTATACTGACCTTCTTCGGTAAGTATCGCGGATCGTTCTACAATACTGGTTTTTATTGGGTTAATTTCCTGATGTCGTCGAAGAACATCTCGCTTCGCGCCCGCAACCTCAATGCCGAGCCTATCAAGGTGAACGATAAGTCGGGTAACCCGATTATGATCGGTCTGGTGCTGGTGTGGCGTCTGAAGCGCGACGAGATCTATCGCTCGGTATTCGATATTGACGCTACGGCCGACAACTCGGGTATCGTTACGCAGAGCAGCCGTATGCGTATGCTGGAGAACTTCGTATCGGTACAGAGCGACGCTGCGTTGCGTCAGGTGGCAGGTCTTTACGCCTATGATGACAACACCGCTTCGGGCGACGAGGTAACGCTGCGAAGCAGTAGCGACGAGATCAACGACGTGCTGGAGAAACGTCTGGCTGAGCGTTTGGCGATCGCTGGTATCGAGGTTGTGGAGGCACGCATCAACTACCTTGCCTATGCTCCCGAGATTGCAGCCGTGATGTTGCGCCGTCAGCAGGCCGACGCGATTATCTCGGCTCGCGAGAAGATCGTCGAGGGCGCTGTGTCGATGGTCAAGATGGCTATCGATCGTCTGGGCGACGATGAGATCGTCGAGCTCGACGAGGAGCGCAAGGCGGCGATGGTAACCAATCTGCTTGTGGTGCTGTGTGCCGATGAGTCGGCTCAGCCCGTTGTGAACGCAGGAACTATGCACCATTAATATCGCGCGATGGCAAAGAAGGCGGATAATAAAAGTTTTGTGTTGCGCGTCGATGCCGCGACGATGGATGCTCTGGAGCGCTGGGCCGAGGATGAATTCCGTAGTATCAATGGCCAGCTGCAATGGATCATTGCCGACGCTCTGCGCCGTAGCGGAAGGCTGAAAAAGAGTAAGAAATCGGCTGAATCAAACAACGAAAAGGGAGAGAGCGTATGATTGTGAGTATGTTTGTTGTTGTCGCTGCGACGATGGCAATGTGGTTTCGGGAACTTTTGATAATGTAGCCGTTATGGAGGAATTGAATAAGAAGTGGTTTCAGATCGTTTGGGCTTGCCTCTTGATCACATCGATTTCGATAACCTATATCCAGCGAATGTCCGATGCGCTGTGGGCGCATAGCGAGGTTGTGCAGATTCTGGATCGCGTATTGATGTGGGTGATGTTGCCCCTGAGCGTTGTGATGTTCGTGTGGATGTGCATCAGCTATTGGCGACAGAGCGAACGATTGTTCTGGCGAAAGTGGCGACGCTGGGGTGCGTCGTTGGCATTCGGCGCGGCGGCTGCGGCGCTGTTGGTCGTGCTGGTGCATTTAGCCAAAGGCGAGAAGGCCGCAATCGAAGAAGGAGACCGTACCCTCCTCTTGGGTGCCTTTGCTGCGGCGGGTCTTATATGGTTCTTGGCGCGATATAAGTTTAGGTCTTGGCGCGGGGATGAGTAGATAATAAGCCGCCTTGCAGAATAAATTTTTGTTCGCAGGGCGGTTTTTTGTAAATAATTCGTAACTTTAGGGAAATATAGAGACTATGGCAGACGTTAAAATAAGAAATGTAGTCGTAAATGTGATTCTGCTGCTGCTCGGCGTGGGTAATGCCGTTGCTGCAGTGTTTGAGTGGTATGACTCGGTGGGAATGCTCGTATTCAATGGGCTGTGTGTCGCTCTGCTCGTTGCGGCCGTTATGCACAAGGTCTTTGGGATGGAGCCTCGCAAGAAGTGGCGCATACTATCGTTCATTATGCCTGGTGCGGGTGCTATTGCTGTTTTCTGCGCCCGTATGGTCGATAGTACAAACTCCTATCCGCAGTGGGTTTTGCCGCTGTTGGCAGTTGGGTCGGTGCTGATTCTGCTGGGTGCGATATGTATTGTGCGCTGGCGTCGTGAGAGTCTCGGCCGAAAGAGCGAATTGCAGGACAAACGCAAAAAGTAGTGCTATGGGATTTCGACTTATTAGAATTGGCAATCGTGTCAATGTCGCAGGGACTATGCGACGATCTCGTAGGCGTTCGATGAGCGGCTCGTCGGTCATTGTATGCATAATGGCATTGCTGGCCGTAATTGTCATCGTAAAATGCTTCGGCCACGAAGTTCCCGATTGGCTTGCGGTTGTCGTTTCGATGTTGATAACGTGCTGTGTCGGGCTAATCGACAGGCAGTTGCCCCGCCGACGTTGGGGTGCGCTCGCCGCATTGCTGTTGCTGATGGGTGTAACGTTCACAGCCTTCGGGATATGGCGATTTGGCGTAAGGCGGATGCCACTTGGTGAGGATGCGTGGATTTTGGGCATTATGATGCTTCTCTCGTTAGGCTACGGATTCTATAGTTTGTGGCGCTGGCGCAGGCAGATTTTGATGTGTAAGGATATTCTCCTGCAACGGGAGTTGAGGGCTCGTCGCAGAAGAAAAATGGTATATTAGCGTATGAAAAAGATTGTAGTTTTTACGGGTGCTGGAGTGAGTGCCGATAGCGGCCTCTCGACCTTCCGCGATGCCGATGGTCTGTGGGCAAATTATCGTATCGAGGATGTCTGCACACCCGAGGCGTTGGCCCGCAACAGGGCGCTGGTCATTGAGTTCTATAACAAGCGCCGCAAGGAGCTTCTCTCGACCAAACCCAACCCCGCACATATCGCCATAGCCGAGCTGGAACAGCACTTCGATGTGGAGGTGGTAACGCAGAATGTCGATGATCTGCACGAGCGCGCCGGCTCAACGCGCGTAACACACCTGCACGGCGAGTTGCGCAAGCTGCGTAGCGAGCGAAACTCGGAGCTTATTGTGCCGATCGAGGGGTGGGAGCAACATCTTGACGACAGAGCTGAGGATGGATCGCTGCTGCGCCCGCATATCGTCTTTTTCGGCGAGTCGGTGCCGATGTTCGACCGTGCCACGCAGATTGCCGCCGAGGCCGACGCTATGATTGTCGTGGGCACGTCGCTTGCCGTCTATCCTGCGGCTATGCTGGTGCGCTATGCCCGCTCGGGAGTGCCCATCTACGTAGTCGATCCGGGCAATCCCGACACCTCGATGATCCGCAACCCCTTGGCCCACATCAAGGCCCGCGCCGCCGTCGGAATGCCCGAGCTGGCACAACAACTCATTGAGGAGAAAGAGTCGTAATGATGAATAAGGCAATACATATATTTATAGTGGCCGTTGCTTTGTTGGCCATCTCTTGTGGTCGGCAGGCGGGGGCAGGCAGGAGCGATGGGGAGCCGCCGATGGGAGAGTCGCGCGCAATGACCGCTCGCACGTTTATTCCTGCGTTGCCGCCGGCAACACTCACCGAGAGTGAACATCAGGCCTATATGGTTGAGCACTATTGGGATCGATTCGACTTTGCCGATACGACCTTTATTGCCGAGGTGGACACGTCGCATATGGCAACAGCCTTTGCCGTTTATGCGGCGGGGTATGTTCCCGACTCATTGGCCTCTAAGGCTATGTCGCGTCTTATGTCGCGCGCCTCTACTTCGCGGCGGATGTTCGACTATTTTATGATGTTGGCCGAGGTTGTGCTGCACGATCCTAACTCTCCGCTGCGCGACGATGAGAAGTATATCCCCGTACTGGAGGCTGCTGTGGCCTCTCCTTTCTACGATGAGCTGGAGCGCCTGCCCTATGAACACGACCTCGAGATTGCCCGCCAGAATAGGGTAGGGCGTGCGGCCAACGACTTTAGTTATACGCTTGCATCGGGCCGTACGGCGCAGATGTACGATATTAAGGCCGACTATCTCCTTATATTTATAAGCAACCCCGGCTGCCCGATGTGCCGCGATGTGAGCGAGCAGATTCAGTCGTCGCCCCTAATGAACGAACTTATCGAGCGCGGCACGCTGAAGGTGCTGGTGATCTATCCCGATGCGGATCTTGAGGCGTGGCGCGAACATCTTGCCGACTACCCCTCGGCGTGGATATGTGCCTACAATGAGGGACAGGTGATCGAGCGTGAGCGTTTGTACGATCTGCGGGCCATCCCGTCGTTGTATCTGCTCGATAGCGGAAAGCGCGTGATGGCAAAGGATTGTGTCGATGTGGCTTACATCGAGGAGTTGATATCTCAGGCCGAGGTATCATAAGCAGGATTTATGGTTGGATAAAAATTTGTTATCGAAAACCTATTGCAAAGCACGAAAAACAGCCTATATTTGCAGTAGAAAAACAAAACAAACTATAAGAACAAACAATTAAAACTTTAAGATTATGGCAAAGAAATTTCGTTGTACCGTATGTGGTTATATTCACGAGGGTGATGCGGCTCCCGAGAAGTGTCCGCTTTGCAAGGTTCCCGCTGAGAAGTTCGTTGAGGTAGAGGAGAAGGATGGCGAGTTGGAGTTCGCTACTGAGCATAAGTTAGGTGATGGTAAGGGTGCGAGCGAGGAGCTCTGGAAGGGCTTGCAGGAGCACTTTATGGGTGAGTGTACCGAGGTAGGTATGTACCTTGCAATGAGCCGTCAGGCTGACCGCGAGGGTTATCCCGAGGTTGCCGAGGCTTTCAAGCGCTACGCTTGGGAGGAGGCAGAGCACGCATCGAAGATCGCTGAGTTGATCGGTGAGGTTGTATGGGATACCAAGACCAATCTCTACAAGCGTATGAACGCTGAGGAGGGTGCTTGCGAGGATAAGTTCCGTCTGGCAGTTCTGGCTAAGCAGGAGAATCTGGATGCTATCCACGACACCATCCACGAGATGGCTAAGGACGAGGCTCGTCACGGTGCCGGCTTCCAGGGTCTTTACAAGCGTTACTTCAAGTAATAGATAGGTTTATAAGAAAAAATCCTGCTCCGCAAGAGCAGGATTTTTTGTTTGTATGGTACGACGATTTACTTAATCTCGATCGAGTTGAGCATATCCAAGCGGCCCTCTGCGATCTGCTTTACGATCAACTCGCCGAAAAGCGTGTTCTGCCAAGCAAACCACTTGCGGGTGAAGTTGCTGGGATCATCCACGTTGAACGACTCGTGCATAAAGCCCGTACCGGCATCGGTGCGCATCAGCATCTCGATGCACCACTTGATCTCGGCCTCGTCGTGGCTCGTAAAGGCCTTCATCATAATACTCATAGGCCAAGCCATATCGTAGCCGATGTGCGGGCCACCGATGCCCTCGCCAGCCTTGCCTCGGAAGAAGTAGGGGTTGCTCTGGCTCCATACGAAGCGGCGCGTAGCAGCATAGATCTCGCTGTCGATAACCTCGGGGTTGAGGTAATCCATCGCCAGCAGGCTCGGTACGTTGGCATCGTCCATCAGGTGGTGGTTGCCGAAGCCATCGACCTCGAACGAGTAGATCTTGCCGAAGGTGGGGTGGTCGTAGATGGCATACTCCTCAAGCGCAGCGCTCACCTCCGAAGCGAGTGCGGTGCACTCTGCGGCCAGCTGCTCGTTCTTATTTACTTTGGTCAGAATCTCGGCAGCCTTGTTCAGAGCCGATACGGCAAAGAAATTAGAGGGTACGAGGAACTGCAGAACGGTAGCGTCGTCCGAGGGACGGAAGCTCGATACGATCAGTCCTACGGGATTGACGGGTGCGCCGTAGCCATCGTTCGAGAGGGTGTCGAACTGACGATCAGTTACGCGGCGGAACGTGTAGGGGCCCTTGCCATCCTTACGCTGTTGCTCGCGGAAAGTCTTGAGAATGTTTGTGATAGCCTCGATCCACTCCTCGCCAAAGATTGACGTGTCGCCCGTCGTGAGCCAATAGTGGTAGGCCAAGCGGATGGGGTAGCAGAGCGAGTCGATTTCGTACTTGCGCTCGTGCAACTCGAGTTTCATATCGGTGTAATCTCGCTGCCACTCGCCGTCCGTCGGGCCGTCGTTGAATGCGTTGGCGTAGGGGTCGATGTTGATGCACTTGAACTGGCGATTGATAACGCCTGCCAGCATAGCCTTCAACTCGGCATCGTCGTTGGCATACTGAACGTAGGGCCACACCTGAGCCGCTGAGTCGCGCAGCCACATAGCGTGAATGTCGCCCGTATATACGAACGTGTCGTTCTCGCCGTTCTCGTCCTTGCGGTAGTGTACGGTGGTGTCGAGCGTGTTGGGGAAGCAGTTCGAGAACATCCACGCCAGACGGGGATTTGTAAGCAGGCTCTTGACGCGCTCGATCTCGGCCTCTACGGCCTGCGAGGTGAAGAGACGATCCTCCGCTGCGGGGCGCTGGCATACATACTCGCCATCGACGATGGGAGCAGCTGCGGGAGCTATGGCCGAGTAGTCGGTAAGGGGCTCCGACACAGTTGCGCTGTTATTTTGCGATTCGGCACAGCCGATGAGCATAATAGCCGTAGCCAGAGTGAGAAGATGGGTTAAAAATTTCATAATCGTAAGATAATTTGGTTTTTATTTGGCTCAAAGGTAAGCCAATTTTGCGAGATATGCCAAATTTTCTATCGCAGAGCGATAAAACTCACTCCGTTTCGTTATCTTTGTAGGAAGATTTGGCTCGTGAGCCTCAAAAATTAAAATATGAATCTAAACGAATTTTCTCGCCGCGAGGCGCACGAGGTGCGTATCGGGCAGACCAAAATAGGATCGCAGCATCCGATAGCTGTGCAGTCGATGACCAACACCCCGACGGCCGACACGCAGAAGAGTGTCGAGCAGATCAAGCGCATAGCCGATGCCGGTGCGCCCATCGTTCGCCTGACGGCGCAGGGGCGTCGCGAGGGTGAGAATTTGGAGTCGATCGTGGCAAAGATCCGCGAGGATGGTTACGATACGGCCATTGTTGCCGATATTCACTTCGTTCCCGAAGTAGCCTCAATCGCAGCGCGTTATGTTGATAAGGTGCGCATCAATCCGGGTAACTACCGCACCTCGAATGGCGAGCTGGAGGCGCTTATCGCCCAGTGCCGCGAGCGCGGCGTAGCGTTGCGCATAGGTGTTAATCACGGCTCGCTTGCAAAGCGTGTCTTCGACGAGTGGGGCGACACGCCCGAGGGTATGGTTCACTCGGCAATGGAGTTTTTGAGGGTTTGCCGCCGCGAGGATTTCGATCAGGTGGTCGTGTCGATGAAGTCGAGCAATACGCGCGTGATGGTGCACGCCTACCGCCTGCTGGTCGAGGCGATGGAGAGCGAGGGTATGACCTATCCCATCCACCTCGGAGTAACCGAGGCGGGCAATGGCCTCGAGGGTCGTATCAAGAGCGCTGTGGGTATCGGCGCGCTGCTCTCGGACGGAATAGGCGATACGATTCGTGTCTCGCTCACCGAGGCTCCCGAGAACGAAGTGCCTGTGGCAAAGCTGCTTGTCGAACATTATGCCTCGCGCGAGGGCGTGTTCGAGGTGCTGCATCCCGAGCGTTACCACCCGACGGAGTTTGTGCGCCGCACAGATGTGATGACTCCCATTACGCACGATGAACTGTCCGATGAGTTCTGCGTTGTCGAGGCCGTCAGCAACAATCCTACGGCCGAGTTGCGTGCCGCAATCCTTAATATGGAGCAGACGCAACCCGTTGTCGTGAAGCGTCGTTATGACGACGAGGATGTCGAGGTAGTGGCTGTTAAGGCGGCGGCAGATTTGGGCGTGTTGTTCTTGGACGGTTTGGCCGATGGCATTTGGGTGGATGCTCCCGCGCTCTCATCTGACGAGATTCGTGATATTGAACTTATGATTCTGCAGGCGGCGCGCGTGCGCTTCTCGCATACGGAGTATATCGCCTGCCCGAGTTGTGGTCGCACGTTGTACGATATTGAGAAGACATTGGCCGACATCAAGAGCCGCACGTCGCATCTGAAGAATCTCAAGATCGGAATTATGGGTTGCATCGTCAATGGCCCGGGCGAGATGGCTGATGCCGATTATGGATATGTGGGCGCTGCCGCAGGGCGCATTACGCTCTACAAGGGCCGCGAGATTGTCGAGCGCAACATTCCGCAGGAGGAGGCAATCGATCGCCTCATAGAACTGATTAAGGCCAACGGCGATTGGCAAGATGCATAGGTAGGATGGCGGGTCAGGCGATGAAACGATATACGGCGCGGGGCGTTGTGCTGGGCACGCTGAAGTATGGCGAAAAGGGCCTTATCGTGCAGATGCTCACCTCCTCGCACGGCCGTCAGAGCTATATGGTGCAGGGGTTGGGTGGTCGTTCGCGCAACGCCAAACTCGCTCTGTTTCAGCCTATGTTCGCTCTCGAATTCGAGGGCCTGACCAGCACGAAGATGGATATGCATCGCTTTGGCGAGGTCCACGCGGGGCTGGTGCTGCAGTCTATCCCGTTCGATGTGAAAAAATCGACCATAGCACTCTTTATGGCAGAGGTTTTGCACCGTCTTGTCAAGGAGAGTGAGGCGAATGAGATGCTCTTCGACTTCGTTTGGGGCTCTGTCGAGGCGCTCGATGCAGCAACCGAGGGTGTGGCCAATTTCCATCTCTGGTTTCTGTCGCATCTGTGCCGTTTTCTGGGTTTCTCGCCCGGAAACGAGTATATGCCCGAGGCGTGGTTTAACATTGCCGAGGGCCATTTCACACGCGAGTGCCCCCCGCGCGAATATCGCATCTCACAAGAAAACGCTCTCATTCTGCGCGATATGCTGGAGTGCGACGTGCGATATTTGGCCGAAGTGGGACTCAATCGCCACCAGAGAGTAGATTTTCTGTCGGCTCTGATGGCCTACTACTCTTACCATCTCGACACGATCAACTCCGTGCAATCGATTAGGATTTTGCAAGAGTTGTTTTAGGTCAGTGAAGTGAAATATTTTCTTACCTCTTTATTTGTGGCGACAGCTGCCGTCATCTGTTTTATTCTCTGTAATCGGCCCAAGGTCGTGGCGCAGGAGCCGCGCCGATGGGTGAGTGGCGATACGTTGTGGTACGAGATCGACTCCCTGCCCACGATGCCATCCGAGGGATGGGCGTTCGACTCAATGGCCTACCGTTGGCTTGCGCTGCCCGATCCACTGCACGACAGAAATTTCGATACCTCGCCCGAGCGGCCGCGATATGAGAAGATCCGATTTGAGTATGAGATTCCCCTCTGGGATGTATATCGGCGGTCGATAACTCTGTGGGGCATAACATTCTCTACGGGGCAGGCGTCGCCGTTTTCGCCATATCCGTCGGAGGATTATCCATCGGCCGAGGTGCTGTCATTCCCGTTGAATAGACCTAAATAAAAAAGGTGTCCAATGCAGTTGGACACCTTTTTTATTTAATTACTATAAATTACTTTGTGTGGAACTTCACACCCTGCAACTTATTCCACTCGCCGCGTGTAAAGTCGGGAACAGCAACGGGAGTACTGTTGTGCTTGGCCGATGTTGCCGACAACTCGCCGATGCAAGACCACTCGGCTGCATCATACACATCCTGATCCAGCGGCAGACCGTTGTGCAAGCAGTAAACCAAACGATAGTCCATAACGAAGTCCATACCGCCGTGGCCACCTACGGTCTTTGCCTTCTCCTCGATCTCCTGATGGATGGGGTGCTTGTATGCGGCCAGCACGGCCTCCTTCACCTCGTCCGATACAAATCCGTGAGGATTGATCGTTGTGCCTGCGGGCAGAACCTCGTCGGACACCTGACCGGGCATAAACGTGAAGCCCGTGATGGGGTACTTATTGGCAAAGCCCTTCGTGCCGGTGAGCTGATACAGACGGTTGTAGGGACGCGGAGTATAGACGTTGTGCTGAAGCTCAATGGTCTGGCCCAGCTCAGTCTTAATAAGCGTGTTGGTGTGATCACCATTGGCAAACTCCGTCGAGCCCATCTTCTTCTGTGCCCACTCAAGACCATTTACCGACTTGGTGTCCATACATACCAGATAGTTCAAACGGTTACCGCGGTGGATATTCAAAGCCTGACAAACGGGACCGAAGCCGTGCGTAGCATATACATCGCCACGATGCTTCTGGTTGAAGTCCAGACGCCAGTTGCCATAGTAGTCGTTCCAATAGTCCGACAGATTGTGGATATATGCACCCTCGGCGTGGAGAATCTCGCCGAACAGACCCTGCTGTGCCATATTGAGGCAGGTGAGCTCGAAGAAGTCATATACGCAGTTCTCGAGCATCATACAGTGGCGGCGTGTGCGCTCCGAAGTATCAACCAGCTGCCAGCACTCCTCGATAGAGGTTGCGGCGGGTACCTCGATAGCAACGTGCTTGCCGTGCTCCATAGCATAGACTGCGATGGGGGTGTGATTAACCCAGTCGGTAGCGATGTAGATCAGGTCGATGTCGTCGCGCTCGCAGAGCTGCTTGTAAGCCTCGGGGCCAACGTAACCCTCGGCAGCGGGCAGACCTGCATCGGCCAGCGTCTTCTGGCACTTATCGACATTGCTCTGCTCCAGATCACACAAGCCCTTGATCTCAACGCCCTCGAGATGCGTAAAACGATTTACAGCACCCGGGCCGCGCATACCAAGACCGATGAAGCCGACGCGAATAACGGGAATAGGCTCGGCTGCAAATCCCAACATCGACTGCTGGCCCTCGACACGAGCAGGCTCGTCGAAGACGATCATCCCTTTCTCGTTGCAATAGTGGTAGTTATCGCCGGCAATGGAGTTTGTCGCCGTATTGCCGCAGCTCTGCATCACAGCACACGCAAAGAGCGCTGCGCAGAGCGAAATCAGGAGGTTGAATTTCTTCATAGCGTATTATTTTTTAAGATTCTTAGCTTTTGGGTGTAGAATATCATTCAAAATTAGATATTTTTTTCTTGTGTGCCAAATTTTTGGTCGATTTACACCAAAAGAAAAAGACTACCCAACGCTTGCATCGGGTAGTCTTGACAAAATCTGTATTAATTATGAGCGAAATTTCTATTTCTTGAATGGCTGCCACTTAAGATATGTAGCCGAGCGCCACAACCACTCCAGAGGACCATACTTAAAGTAGCGCAACCATATAGTGCTGATGATTATCTGTGAGATGTAAAGACCCAATCCGACTATCATAAGTTCTGCATATCCCCACGCTCCAAACGTAGAGCCAAGTCCCCACATCGCAAAGAGACAAGCGCCGATGATACTCTGCGAAACGTAGTTCGTCAGACCCATACGGCCGTAAGGAGCCAACACATCGAGTACCTTACCGATGGCGGGGATGTTATAGAGGATAACAAATGCCATAAGCAGCGATGCCGATGAGAATACCAACTCTACATCAAAGAGCGCTGTGCCAATAATGGTTTGCAGTGTCGGAGGCCCTGAGCGCAAGAACCACATACTCGGATCCATACCCGGCGCTACGATGTTGGCCAGCCACCCGAAGATTAGATTACCTGCGATGAAGAGTGCGAACAGGATCAGGTTGCGGCGCATATACAAGTGAGCGGTCTCGAAGAAGCGCAGTCGTCCGACGATAAGGCCCAAGATGAATATAGCCAGCGTGATATAACCGCGATTGGTTGCTTGGAATTGATAATTAATCTTCTCCATCGCACCGCGCGTGAGATTGTTCTCGACACTCTTCGTAAAGGTGATTTTCTCAGGTACAAACGGAGGACGCTCGCCCATATTCTCGGGCATACGAGGACGCTCGGGAGCCTCTACAACCTGTTCAACAGCAGGAGGTGCTGTAATCTTGTCGTATGCAAAGGTTGTGAGTTTGGGTGTACCCAACAATATAAGGGCGGCCAAAGCCGTCAGCATCCAATTTTTGAGCGGATTAATCAGGAGCAACACCACGCCATAGATTGCATAGAGCGACAGAATATCGCCTGAATAGAATGCCGAACCGATGATGCCTATTGCAAACAGAATAACCATTCGCCATAGGAAACGACCTCTGAAATCAATGCCCTTCTTTGCGGCACGATCCATCTGAATAAAGAAACTCATACCAAACAGGAAGGCGAAGATATTGATAAATCGACCCATCAGGACATTCTGCACAAACCAAAATACTGCATCATTAAATTGTGCTAAAATGGGGGTGTGCTCATTGAACGGGCCCATTGAATGAACGCTATAATGCTGCTGGAAGTGCACCAAAATAACTCCCAACAGAGAGAAGCCTCGTAGTGCATCGATGACGGTTATACGGGCACCTTGTGCAGGTGCAAGATTAGTGTTATGTGACATAGGGTTAGTTATTCAGCTTTGTGAATGCCAGCACGGTGAGTTTCCACTCGCCACCAACCTTGATATAGTTCTCCGTTACCATAAAGTGGTTGGTTACCTCATTGCCGCCAACGACAGCCAGCAGGTTCAAGTCGCTCAATACGATGGCCGAATCCTCGCCCGCGAAACGTACCGATACACTATTCATATCGGCCTTCTTGTAGTGGATCATACCGCCGCCGATGATGCCTACCTCCTGCTGCTTGCCCCAAGCACCTCCCATATGAACGAATACGGCGCTGTCGTGGTAGAGATTGGCCAACTTGTCGGCATCCTTATCGGCCATCCACTGCCACATCTGCGTTGAGAGTGCCAACATCTGCTTGCCTTCAGGCGTGTCGCTGTGATTTACCATCTCAGGACGCTGGGGGCGCTGACCACCCTCGGGGCCCTGAGCCATAATGTTATTCGAGAAGAGTACTCCTGTAATAAGAGCTACGATTGCAATAAACTTTTTCATAGTAGTGTGTATTTGTTAAGTTAAATATTTATTATCTGTCGATTGCGCGGTTAAGCACAAAACTCTCCAACTGCTCGATAGACATATTGTAGAATCGCTTCTCCTTATCGAGCGAGCGCATTACTGCCATATCCTCAGCATCGAGCTTAAAGTCGAAAATCGAGATATTCTCCTTAATGTAGTCGGGGTTGGTTGCGCCCGGGATTACCGAGAAACCCTCGTCGATATGCCAGCGGATGATGATCTGCGCTATGGTCTTGCCGTGCTTCTGAGCGATCTTGCCGATGGTGGCATCCGACAATAAACCCTTGTCGCCGTGGCCGAGCGGGAACCAACACTCGGTAATGATTCCGTATGGCTCGTGCTTTGCTCGCATCGCCTTGCGCTGTGCGTAGGGGTGGCACTCGATTTGATGGATGGCGGGCTTAATCTTCATAGTTTCGACGATGGTGGTGAAGGCCTCCTCTCGAGCATCGCAGTTGCTGATACCCAATACGCGAACCTTACCCTGCTCGTATGCCTTCTCCATATCCTTCCACGCACCCACATAATCGCCGATAGGCTGGTGAATGTATAGCAGGTCGATATACTCCAATCCCATACGCTCCAACATCCTATCAATAGCCTCCAATGTCTTGCCTTCGCCAAACTCTGTTGGCCAAAGTTTGCTGGTGATCCAGATCTGTTCACGCGGAATACCACTCTCCTTAACAGCTTCGCCCACACCTCGTTCGTTATTGTAGGCCTGAGCCGTATCGAAGTGGCGATAACCCTCCTTTAGAGCTGTTGCTACGGCCTGCTTGCAGTCGTCGTTCGATACGTTGTAGGTGCCAAGTCCGAAGCGAGGCATCTCAACACCATTATTTAACTTTACATAGGGAACACCCCACTGATCGGTACGCTCCTGCGCTTGAGCGTTGTTGAGTCCAAAGAATCCTGTTAGGACTGCTGCTATGATTATATTTCTCATAATTTTATTTTATAATTTAGTTAATGTGTATAGCGCAAAGATATACACAAGGCGAATATATGATGTTGTTTGTTGCACCAAAACGAAAAAATGGCACTTTTCAAGGAAAAAGTGCCACGCGAAATATGTTATGTATTGTTATTTGCTTATGAGGATGTATATCGGCAGATGGTCGCTAACGCCTGCCGTATATTCCACTCCTTCGTATGCGGAGAGTGGTCGGCCGCGATTGTCCAATAGCCAGCGGCGTCGATAGATAGCGCCCTTATCGTGTTTACGAATCGGCAGAAGTGGTGTGTTCTGACTGACGACGATGTTGTCGTACATATTCCACCGCCCATCATAGACCGAAGTGCCCTTGCCTTTGCGCTTTAGCTCCGCAAAGGGATTGTATAACTCGCTCGCCTCTTTCGGGCGATGCGTAGCTTTCAGGTCATCTCGGATGCTCTTGTTGCGGGGATTGTCGTTCATATCGCCCATCACGATTATCTGCGTCTCGGGCGAGGCCACCATCACCGAATCGACCACCTCACGCACCTGACGGGCGCAGGCCCGACGCTCAGGCTCGGTAAATTGCACCCCACCGATGCGCGATGGCAGATGCAGGACAATAACGTATGTCGAACGCCCTTGCATCTCTCCCCACGCGCAGAGAATATCGCGCGTCAGCCCCTCGGCCGCAGCGCGTATGGCACGGCTGCCCGCCAACCGAAATCTGTCGGGGCGGTACATCAGAGCAACATCAATCCCGCGCTCGTCGGGCGACTCGTAGTGGCAGATGGCGTAGTTTGCCGAGGCGATTGCCTCTTGACGAGCCAATTCCTCCACGACCGCGCGATTCTCCACCTCGGCCAATCCGACAAGGGTAGGGCACTGGTCGTGCAGATCGGCTATGACGGAGGCGATGTGGGCGAGTTTGGTGTGGTATTTCTCGCTGTTCCACTCTCGGTCGGCGAGTGGAAGGAAATCTTCGTCGGAGGTTGCGGGGTTGTTTATGGTGTCGAAGAGATTTTCGACATTGTAGAACATAACGGCATCGGCGCGCTGTGCTATGGCCGCCGAGTGGCATAAGAGTAGAAGAAGTATGGTAATCAGTCGTCGCATCCTATCTATTTATGCGCCACAATATTACTGCATTTCCATCCTCATCACCCGCAATCGAACGGAGCAGGGCGTTGATTTTGGCGTAGGCCGAGATGATTAACTTTACATCGATCTCCCCCGACTGCTTTACGACAAAACCACCCTCGGGATGGTTGCTGAATATCCAATACTTCGTGCGCTGGTTTGTGAACTGCAGTTGTCCAGCCCCAGCTTTTGCTGCCGAGAGATAGCCCTGTCCGACGAAATAGATATAGTAGCCATCGGTCTCATCCGCGGCCTCCAGACGCACTTCGATAGCCTCGGCACTGCTCGAAGGGGTGAGCGAGCCGCTCGTGAAGGTGTAGGGCGCGGTGTTGCAATGGCCCTCGGTAAGGCCAGCAACGGCCAGATGCAGGCCATCGTCGCGGTAGCCGCCTATGTGGTAGCGCCCAGACGCGAGTAGGGTGGTGTTATCAACTAACGTGAACGCCTCGTTTGGTGTATCTGGTGTATCGGGTGTGTCTGGTGTGTCGGTGTCGTCGTCCGAGTTATCGGGATTTTCGGGGTTGTTGGGGTTGTTAGGATTTGTGGGGTTTTCAGGGTCGGTCGAGCCTCCGTTATCATTGTTTCCGTTATTGTCCCCATTATTTCCATCATCGGGATTTTCCGCGCCACCGCCATTGTCGGGATTCTCACCGTCATTGTCGTTGTTGCCGCCGTAGCCATCGTCATTGATGTCGCTATCGCCATCGTCGGGATCTTCGGGTGTCATTGTGCCATCGAAGCCGTCATCCTCGTCATCTCCGCCGTTCCCATTATTCCCATTATTTCCATCGTCGGGTGTATCCTCCGGCAACATAGGAATACTATCATCCCCATCCGACGAATCATCCCCATCCGAGGGCCCGTCCGACGGCTCATTTGGCGAGTCGGGCTGTTGCGATACGGTCTGCACCACGTTGAATGTATGGCGCAAGGCACTTGATGATGTCTGTATAACTACCACTGCGCTACGCGGTTGCGTCGCTGGCTCGACCTCCATCGTAACCGTTCCATCCCCGTGGCCATCCTCCGCCGAGAGCACAATCCACGGCACTGTAGAGCCGATGCTCCACGCAGTATTGCTCTTGATGGCGATCTCAAGCGTTCCGCCCTCCTGCTCGAAGTTAATCGTCGCACCCGAGAGCGATTGCCCGTTGGTATGGGTAACCTCGAGCGTAGGAATTGTCTCCGCCGCATCATCGGAGCAGGCCACGATTACGATGCACGCGAGCAGCGCAACAAGCAGATAAAGTATTTTCTGCAAAAACTTCATATTGAAATAATTCTAATAAACAAATATAGTGAATTTTTCACTACGCTCGCCTGCGTCAGCCAATAAAAAAGTCTGCCCCTTGGAGCAGACTTAAATCAAAAGCGCGGTCTTCGACTATCGTATGCGATCGAGCGATTTCACCAACATCTCGTCGTGGAAGATTGCGCGCATAGCCAAGTAGTCGAGAATGATCGACACCAGCGGGAAGATCATAGCGATGCGGAAGCCCTGCGTGTGGAACTCCAGCTCGGCAAACATACGGTTGCTCAGGTAGTAATACAATCCTGCAAAGATAATCGAACCGATAAGCAGCACCAACTCCACAGCGCATAGGCGAATCTGCAACTGACGATTCTTAAAGAGGAAGATATTTACCAGCGGGATGATGGTTGCCAACGTCATCACGATACCCATATACATTGTCGAGAAATCGGACTCCACGCCACGAAGTGCGAAGGCATAGAGCTTATACTCGTGTACGCCTCCGACAAAATATGCCAGCGGAGTGAAGATCGTAGCGGCCATAAGTGCTACGATGGCCAGCAGGTAGAGAGTTTGAATACGTTGTATCATAATCTTTATATTTTCTTGTCAATCAGATAGTTGTTTCTGTCCGAAGAGTTGCGGTTGATAAGCTCACCCAAGAATCCGGCCAAGAAGAGCTGCACGCCGAGGATAATCGTAAGTATCGCTACGAAGAACAGCGGCTGATCCGTTACCGCGCGAAGTGGCAGGCCATTGAACTGCTTATAAAGTTTTGCTGCGATGATCCACACCGTCGTGCCGCCTCCGAGCAGGAACATAATCGTTCCCAAGCTGCCGAAGAAATACATCGGCGAACGTCCAAAGTGCGACATAAACGAGACGGTGATAAGGTCCAGATAGCCCTTCACCATACGCTCCATACCGAACTTCGAGACTCCGTATTTGCGCTCGCGGTGGTGCACAACCTTCTCACCAATGCGCTTGAAACCAGCGTGTTTGGCAAGGATGGGGATGTAGCGGTGCATCTCGCCATAGACCTCGATCGACTTAATGACCTTGCGGCGATATGCCTTCAGTCCACAGTTGAAGTCGTGCAGTCGAATGCCCGATACGATGCGCGCCGTGAGGTTGAAGAACTTACTCGGCAGACGCTTGCCCGCGGGGTCGTAGCGCTTCTTCTTCCAGCCCGACACCAAGTCGTAGCCATCCTCCAGAATCATTCGACGCATCTCGGGAATCTCGTCGGGCGAGTCCTGAAGGTCGGCATCCATCGTGAAGACCACCTCACCCTCGGCCTCGGCAAAGCCGCAGTAGAGGGCGGCCGACTTACCGTAGTTACGGCCAAAGCGTATGCCTTTGATGGCGGGGTAGATCGCTTTGAGTCGCTCCACCTCGGCCCACGAGCCATCCGACGAGCCGTCGTCGATCATAATGATCTCATACGAGAGCGAGTTCTCGCCTGCCACGCGGTCGATCCACGCAGCGAGTTCGCCGAGCGACTCCTCCTCGTTGTAGAGAGGTACTACGACAGATATGTCCAATCGCTTACTCATCCTCCTCGTCAGGAATGTTTATATCGAAAATCTCAGGCTCACGTTTCGTGCCGATTGAGATGAACAGACCGCAAAAACCGAAATATAGCACATTGCCAAAAATATTAGCAAGTAGCGCGGGCAGGGGAGAGAAGGTGTATGAGCGCATCATTGTTACCATCTGGTCCATCATCTCGTTGGTGTAGAGGCCTGTCTGCTTAAGGGTTGCAATTGAGGTGTTGAAAGTCTCCTCGAACATCTCCTTAAATAGGAAGTTGCTCGCTACAATCTGATAAGCACCTGCAATGATACCCGCGAAAATGCCCATCGCCACGATGAATCCCAACGACTCGGTGTAGGTGTAACCCTCCTTGTAGAAGAGCAACGAGCGACGTCTCGTGAAGTAGAACAGAAGGTAGATCGTTGCCACGAAATTGATCAGGCTTGCCACGAAAGAGATCGAAGGCAGAGCCATTCCGATGAGCGAGAGGCCCACGTTCACCAATCCTACGACAGCTCCGCCACGCGAAGCCTCATTCCAGAAACTTTTGTTTGCCATATCTTTAAGAGTTTGTTACTTAGTCTTGTATGCACAACGATACTTGCCGTTCGAGAGCTTTGTCATCTTGCCCTTCAGCAGGTTGCGACGCAACGGCGAGAGTCGGTCCGTAAAGACCTTGCCCTCCAAGTGGTCGTACTCGTGCTGGATTACGCGGGCGGGCAGACCGTCGATCAGTTCGTCGTGCTGCTCGAAATTCTCATCCAGCCAACGCATCTTGATCGCTACGGGGCGGCGCACATCCTCGTGCAGGCCGGGCAGCGACAGGCATCCCTCGTTGAAGAGGTCGGTCTCCTCCGAGTGCTCATAGATCTCGGCGTTGATGAATACGCGGCGGTAGTCCTCCAACTCGGGATTCTCGTCGGCCCAAGGGGTGCAATCGACGATGAACAGGCGGATGTTCTTGCCGATCTGCGGAGCCGCCAGACCCACACCCGAAGCCTCGTCCAGCGTAAGGAACATATCGTCGATAAGTTTCTTCAGGTCGGGGTAGTCGGGCGTAATGTCGGTCGATTTGTTGCGCAGCGTCTGCGAACCGTAAATTACTATTGGGTATATCATAATTTAATCTTTTTTACAACTTTGTGTTGAATGCCTAAAGCGGCATTGGAGCATTATCATTGTACTCGATCGACTCCATATACGACTGCAGAATTATCGTAGCCGATATGCGATCCACCAACGCCTTGTCGCGGCGAGCCATCTTGCCTATGCCACTCTCGAGCATCGTGCGATGTGCCATCACTGAGGTGAAACGCTCATCATACAGCACGACCTGCTTCTGGGGGTAGGCGTGGC
Organism: Rikenellaceae bacterium; assembly: GCA_015059925.1. GTDB lineage: Bacteria > Bacteroidota > Bacteroidia > Bacteroidales > Rikenellaceae > Alistipes. Next base: position 356,094 of record SUZL01000001.1, on the reverse strand, counting down.
GCAGACGATCGACCAGCGGCGTGATGTAACGCATCGTCTCCGATGGTTCTCCGTTCATCTGCGAGGGCTTGCCCACGACTATAATATCAACGTCGTTTTTCGCAAAATAGTCTGCAAGGTACTTCTCTAACTGCTTGGTATCTACCGTATCCAATGCGTTGGCGATAATTCGCAGGGGGTCGGTGACAGCCAACCCCGTGCGACGTGTACCGTAGTCTATGGCTATGATTCTGCCCATATTAGAACATTGAGATAACCTTACCTATCAACCAACCTACGCAAAAAGCAGCTGCTATGATAAGTGCAATACGTCCCCACATTGGACGATATTTTGTTTTCGCCATATCCTTTTTTCGTTTATGGTGCAATCGAAAATCCTAAATTCTAAATTTTGAATTTTGAATTTTGAATTTTGAATTCCCTCCGTCTTACGCCTGAATCTTCTGGAAGAGCTTACGGAACGATACCTCCTCATCAACCATTGCGCGCAGAGCCTCGATCTTGATGCGCTCCTGCTGCATCGAGTCGCGGTGGCGAACCGTTACGGAGCCATCCTCCAGCGTCTGGTGATCAACCGTCACGCAGAACGGAGTACCGATAGCATCCTGACGGCGGTAGCGCTTACCGATTGAATCCTTCTCGTCGTAAGCTACAACGTAGTCGTACTTCAGATCGTCGATAATCTTGCGTGCCACGTCGGGCAGACCGTCCTTCTTAACCAGCGGCATAACGGCAACCTTCGTGGGGGCCAGCGCTGCGGGAATACGCAATACTACGCGCTCCTCGCCATTCTCCAGTTTCTCCTCGGTGTAGGCAGCCGACATAATCTGCAGGAACATACGATCCACACCGATCGAGGTCTCCACAACGTAGGGAACGTAGCTCTCGCCACGCTCGGCGTCGAAGTACTGAATCTTCTTGCCCGAGTACTCCTGATGACGGCCCAGATCGAAATCGGTACGCGAGTGGATACCCTCCACCTCCTTGAAGCCGAAGGGGAAGTTGAACTCTACGTCGGTAGCCGCGTTGGCGTAGTGAGCCAGCTTGTCGTGGTCGTGGAAACGGTAGTTCTCGTCGCCGAAGCCCAGTGCGCGGTGCCAAGCCATACGCGTGTTCTTCCACTTGTTCCACCAATCCATCTCTGTTCCGGGCTGCACGAAGAACTGCATCTCCATCTGCTCGAACTCGCGCATACGGAAGATGAACTGACGTGCTACGATCTCGTTACGGAACGCCTTACCGATCTGTGCAATACCGAAGGGGAGCTTCATACGGCCCGTCTTCTGTACGTTCAGGTAGTTCACGAAGATACCCTGTGCGGTCTCGGGGCGCAGGTAGATGGTGTTGGCACCGTCGGCCGTTGAACCCATCTGCGTCGAGAACATCAGGTTGAACTGACGCACATCGGTCCAGTTGCGCGTACCCGAGATGGGGCATACAACCTCACAGTCGAGGATGATCTGCTTGAGCTCGGCAAGGTCGTTATCGTTCAGCGCCTGCGTAAAGCGAGCGTGTACGGCGTCGCGCTTAGCGGCGATCTCCGCCACGCGGGGCGAGGTGGCACGATACTGCTCCTCGTCGAAGGCATCGCCAAAACGCTTGCGTGCCTTATCAACCTCCTTCTGGATCTTCTCGTCCTGCTTAGCCATCCAGTCCTCGATCAGAACGTCGGCACGGTAGCGCTTCTTTGAATCCTTATTGTCGATCAGGGGGTCGTTGAAGGCTGCAACGTGTCCCGAAGCCTCCCAAGTGCGGGGGTGCATAAAGATTGCAGCGTCGATACCGACGATATTCTCGTTGAGCTTAACCATCGAATCCCACCAATAACGCTTGATGTTATTCTTCAGCTCAACACCATTCTGGCCATAATCATAAACGGCACCCAGACCGTCGTAAATCTCGCTCGAAGGGAAAATGAAACCATACTCCTTGCAGTGAGCGATAAGTTTTTTGAACAACTCCTCCTGTGTCATATTTTTCTAATTTTTGAGTTTTCGACTATTTATCTCACAAAGATAATTATTTTTCAGTGAATTGATGCGTTATGCTCCGATTTTTATCAAAGATAAAAAGAAAACCTATCTGCCAATAGCAGATAGGCTCATTTTTTTTACATAATCCCCTCACGTCGAAACGAAAATTCTCCCTCGCGCGAGAGGATGACGTGGTCGAGGACTTTGATGTCGAACAGCGCCGCAGCCTCCGTAACTTTGCGCGTCAGCACCTTGTCGGCGGCACTCGGCTCAGCAGCTCCCGAGGGGTGGTTGTGCGTAAGGATGATTTGCGTGGAGAGTAGCTCCAGCGCGCGCTTGATGATGAGCCGATGATCCACCACCGTAGCCTGCACTCCGCCCTGACTGACTCGCTGGCGCTCAAGTAATCGGTTCGACGACGTGAGATACAGCACCCAGCACTCCTCGTGCTTCATACCCTCGAAAACGGGGCGCATCAGTCGTGCCACATCCCTGTCAGTCGAGATGCACTCCACCTCCGTCTCGCTCGCCCGCGCAATACGTCGTCCGAACTCGGCCGCCACCTGCAATCGCTCGGCACGCTTCAACCCGATACCCTCGACCATACGCAGACGCCTTAGGTCAGTGCGAGCAATGGCCGCCAACGATCCGCACTCGCGCAGTATCCCCTCGGCCACAACCTTCGGGTCGCGTTTCTCGTCGCGCGTTTCGATCAGCAGTGCCAGCAACTCCTCGTCGGTGAGGGCCGCAGCCCCACGCGAAAGAAGTCTATCGTGCAGGTTTTTCATCTTCGGGGTTTATTATTCATTCTCCGTTGCGGGAGCAGAGTTTTGCGACTTTTCGTTTGCCGCTGAGTCGGCCTTGCTCTCATTTGCGGCAGACTCCGGAGCATCACTCTTTGCGCCCTCCTGCGACTCGGTCTTTGCGCCCTCCTGCGCCTCGGTCTTTGCTCCCTCCTGCGACTCGGTCTTTGCACCCTCCTTTGCGGGACGGCGACGACGCGAACGCTTTGGTCTGGTTGCAGCTGCGCTCTCCTCCGTTGAGGGTGCATCCGTTGTAACGGTCTCTGTCGCAACGGTCTCTGTTGCAACGGCCTCCGTCTTGGTCTCCGTTGCATTATTTTCTACTACGGGGAGCTCCTCCTGCTTGGGTTTGGAGCTGCGACGCGAACGACGTTTCGGTTTTGCCTCCGTTGCAGGCTCTGCCGCTGGCTCCGCGTTTATCGCAGGCTCGACTACCTTTTCCTCCGTTACCTCGCTCTTTTTCGTACTCTTCTTGCTCTTCGGTTCCTCCTTTACCTCGGCTTTGGGTGCCGCCTCCTTCTTGGGTGCCGCCTCCTTCTTGGATGTCGCCTCCTTTTTGGATGCGCTCTTCTCGGCGCGCTTTGGAGCGGGTTTGTAGGTGGTGTCGATGTTGTCCAACTTATCCAGCAACTTGGTGCAATCATCGTCGTTGAAACCCTGCGATACAGAGTGTGCAGCTCGCTGCTCTGCCTCCTTCTTCGATTCGCCTGCGCCGTGTCCCACCTCGATGTTGTCGATCATAACGGTCGAGTAGAAGAAGGGGTGCGAGGTCGAGTATGTCTTGTCGTGCGATGTGGAGAAGTGGATGGTATGATGATTCTTCTGGCACCACTCGATAAGGCGGCTCTTGAAGTCGGTCTCCGACTCGAGCAGGGTATCGACCTTCAGGTATTGTGCGAAGATCTTGTTGATAAGCAGACGATTGACAAAGTCGTAGCCCTGATCTAAGTAGATCGCACCCATCATCGCCTCGAAAGCATCGCCGTAGATATGTTTCTGCGCCGAGTTGTTGGTCGAGTTGGTGATGACGTGGTCGTCCAGGCCTATGCGCTTGGCAACGGCGTTGAGCGATTGGCGCGAGACCATCTTCGATCGCATCTGCGTCAGGAAGCCCTCGTTCTTGTCGGGGAACTCGATAAAGAGGTAATCCGACGACACACTCTCAATCACTGCATCGCCCAGAAACTCAAGTCGTTCGTTGTTTATATGTTGCCCGTTGTCGAGCGTTACCGAGGCCGATTTATGGATCAGTGCCAGCTTGTAGAGCTCGATGTTGTTGGGGATGAAGCCGAACATATCATCGATGGCACGATAAAATATCTTGTCCTTGCCGAAGTTGCGGCGCAGAGGACGAAGAAGAAAATCTATCAAAATGTCAATTATTTACAGGTTATAACTAATAATGGCTGTCACACACAAGTCCGACAGCCTAAAACAGTGTAGATCGCTCGCGCGACCGACTCTACATCTTACGGAAGATGATGGTAGAGTTATGACCTCCGAAACCGAACGTGTTGCTCAATGCGCAACGTACCTCGCGGTGCTGTGCCACGCCGAGCGTAAGGTTTAGCTTGGGGTCAATCTCGGGATCAACCTCCTCGACGTTGATTGTCGGGGGAATCACGCCACGCGAAATGGCCATCACACAGGCTAACGCCTCTATGGCAGCCGTACCGCCCAGCAGGTGTCCGGTCATCGACTTGGTTGATGAGATATTGAGTTTGTATGCGTGCTCGCCAAAGAGGCCCTGGATAGCCTTGATCTCGGCAACATCGCCCAGATTTGTTGAGGTTCCGTGAGCGTTGATGTAGTCCACATCCTCGGGCTGCAACCCTGCATCGTGCAGCGCCTCGCGCATCGCCATCATAGCCCCCTTTCCATCGGGATGAGGAGCTGTCATATGATACGCATCGGCCGACATACCGCCTCCGACAACCTCGCAATAGATCTTCGCTCCGCGTGCCAAAGCGTGCTCCAGCTCCTCGAAAATCAGCGCACCGCCGCCCTCGCCGATGACAAAACCGTCGCGATCTTTGTCGAACGGACGCGAAGCGTGCTGGGGGTCGTCGTTGCGTGTCGATAGAGCCTGCATAGCGCAGAAGCTACCCACACCCGGCTCGTTGATCGAGGCCTCCGATCCACCCGTTACGATCACCTCGGCCTTACCCCAGCGGATGAGGTTCAGCGCGTCGATCATAGCGTGGTTCGACGAGGCGCAAGCCGAGACGGTTGCGTAGTTCGGGCCCATAAAGCCGTATTTAATCGAAATGAAGCCGGCAGCCAGATCGGCTACCATACGCGGAACAAAAAATGGGCTAAATCGAGGGGTAAAGTTCCCCTCGACATAACCCTTACTCTCTTCGTAGAACGTTGTAGTTCCACCTGTGCCTGAAGCCCAAATGACACCAACTCTCTCGCGGTTGATCTCATCATTATCGACGATGCCGGCATCTCTCAAAGCCTCCTCGGCTGAGACCATAGCCCACTGCGCATAGGGGTCGTACTTGCGTACCTCCTTGCGGTCGAAGTATTTGCTCCAGTCGTAATTCTTGACTTCGCACGCGATGTGTGAGCGGAATTTAGAGGCGTCGAAATGCGAGATCTCCGAAGCGGCGCTTACTCCATTCTCGAGATTTGTGAAGTACTCTTCGATTGAATTTCCCAGCGGGTTAATAGTACCAATGCCCGTTACGACAACTCTTCTTCCTGCCATAATCTAAATCGAGTGCGAGTTAAATTATAATAAACTAATTATTTCTTGTGAGCCTCAACGTACTCGATAGCAGCACCAACGGTAGTGATCTTCTCGGCATCCTCGTCGGGAATCTGGATATCGAACGCCTTCTCGAACTCCATAATGAGCTCTACTGAATCCAAAGAATCTGCACCGAGGTGAGCAGTGAAACTTGCTTCGGGTACAACCTCCTCAGCCTTAACGCCCAACTTGTCGACGATGATCTCGACAACCTTTGACTGAACTTCTGACATAACTTTAATTTTTTAAGTTAAACAATTTTATTATCGATTGGTTTCAATCTTTTTCAGGATATTTCTGCGCAAATGTAACACTTTTTTTATTAAATTTGGCATTGGAAACGAATAATTTTCATTCGCGCTCCATTTTGTACATATTTAACCAACTATAAACCACAAAATTATGAAGCTTTTACTCATTTCCAACTCTACCAACGCTGGTGAGCAATATCTCCAATATCCCATCAAAAACATCGCTTCGTTCCTCGAGGGTGTGAGCGAGGTTGTCTTCGTGCCCTACGCCGCCGTAACTTTTTCTTACGCAGCCTATGAGGCTAAGGTGCAGGCTCGTTTTGATGAGATCGGTATCAAGGTGCGCTCGGTACATCGTGCCAAGGATCCCCGCCGAATGATCCGCGAGGCGCAGGCCATCTGCGTCGGCGGCGGAAACACCTTTGCTCTGGCGAAGAAGATGCAGGAGCAGGGTTTGATGAAGGCTATCCTGAAGAAGATCAAGGAGGGAACGCCCTACGTCGGCTGGTCGGCTGGAAGTAATGTGGCGTGTCCCACGATCTGTACGACAAACGATATGCCAATCGTTGAGCCTGAGTCATTTAAGGCTATCGGTGCGGTGAAGTTCCAGATCAATCCTCACTATCTGGATGCCAACCCCGAGGGCCACGCCGGCGAGACGCGCGAGCAGCGTATCGAGGAGTATATCGAGGCTAATCCCCGCCGTTGGGTGGTGGGCTTGCGCGAGGGTTGTATGTTGCACCTGCACGACGGCAAGATGGAGCTGATCGGCTCGCGCCCGATGCGTATCTTCAAGAAGGGCGTTGCGGCTTATGAGCTCAATGCGGGTGATGATCTCTCGTTCCTTTTGTAACGCTTATGGAGTCTGTCGGAGTGTCTGGCAGACTCCTTTATTATAATAATGCCTATGCTAACTACTGCCCAAATCGGTCGTCGCGGCGAGGATGTCGCCGTTGGGTATCTGCGTAGTCGCGGCTATATGATTTGTGCCCAGAATTGGCGCTCGGGCCGCTACGAGATCGACATCGTTGCCGAGCGTGATGGCGTAACCCACTTTGTGGAGGTGCGTGCACGCCGTGCAGGGTCGTTGCTCTCGCCCGAGGCGACCATCAACGCGACCAAGGCCAACGCCATTCGTCGAGCTGCCTCGGCGTACCTTCGACAGTGCCGCGTTGCGGGCGAGGTGGCCTTTGATCTGCTGGCGGTGGATGTGTTCCCCGACGGAAACTACGATGTGCGCTTTGTGCAGGATGCTGTCGAATTCGGATGGTAGTTGTCGGATTGAATAAAAAATAGTACCTTTGTCGTAAGTAAAACATAGAGTTGTCATAATGGTTATGTTGATATATAATCTCGGCATTTTGCTGTATGAGTGGCTGTTGCGTGTTGTGGCGCTGTGGAATCCCAAGGCCCGTCAGTGGGTTGATGGTCGCCGTAATATCTTCGATCGTATGGCCGAGCGCATCTCACCCTCGGATCGCGTTGTATGGATGCACGTCGCATCGCTTGGCGAGTTCGAGCAGGGCCGTCCTATCCTCGAGGCAATCCGCAAGGAGCACCCCGAACTGAAGATCCTCGTAACCTTCTTCTCTCCTTCGGGATATGAGATTCGCAAGAACTACGCGGGAGCCGATTATATCTTCTACCTGCCCTCGGATACGCCCTACAATGTTCGTCGTTTTCTCGATATTGCGCACCCCGAGATGGCCATCTTTGTCAAGTATGAGTTCTGGCTCAATTACCTCTCGCAACTCGCCGAGCGTGGAGTGAAGAGCTATCTCGTATCGGCAATTTTCCGTCGTAACTCAATCTTCTTCAAATCGTACGGTGGCCGATGGCGCCGTGCGCTCGATACGTTCGATCAGATGTTCGTACAGAACGACGAGTCGCGCGAACTGCTCCATAGCATCGGTTTCGATAATGTGATTGTTGCGGGCGATACCCGTTTTGATCGCGTGGCTGAGATTGCTCGTGCGGCTCGGTCGGTGGAGATTGTCGAGAAGTTCAAGGGCGATAGCCGACTCTTTGTTGCTGGCTCGACGTGGGGCCCCGATGAGGATATTCTTCTGCCGCTGATTAATGCCAATGCGGATGTGAAGTTTGTCATCGCTCCGCACGAGATGGATGAGGGACGTATTGGCCGCCTGCTTCGTGAGACGAAGGGTGGGGCGGTGCGATATACTCAATGCACTGCGCAGAGCGATTTTTCGGATGTTCAGGTGTTGGTGCTCGATACGATCGGAATTCTCTCGTCGGTCTATGGCTACGCCTCGTGGTCGTATATCGGAGGAGGCTTCGGCGTGGGAATCCACAATACGCTGGAGGCTGCAACATTCGGCCTGCCCATCGCCTTCGGCCCGAAGTATGAAAAATTCAAGGAGGCCCGCGATATGGTGGCTCTCGGTGCGGCCCGTAAGGTCGAGTCGGCCGAGGAGCTGATGGCGTGGTTTGCGCCTCTTTGCAATGATAGCGAGCTTCTTGCCCGCGTGAGTGCCACCGCCAAGGATTACACCATTAAGAATCAGGGTGCTACGGCGTTGTTTATGAAGTTGGCCTTTGAGGGTTAAAATTGTATAACAAGGCTCTTTTGGCGTCTGGCTTGGCCTCAAGACTAAAAAAGCCTGCACCAATCGGTGCAGGCTTCTCTTATTTTTGCCATTCGGACTACAAGCTGTCGCCGAAATCCTTGCGGAACTTCTCCAGCAGGCGTGCGGGCCAATTGGTCGTAGGCTCCAGTCCACCCATAAAGAAACGCAATACGGGGGGCTCGTAGTTGAACTTCAGTCCACCGATCAGCTTGCGGTTCTGGTAGAGCCAGTCAATACGGTCGATAACGTAGTTGATCTGCGAGAGTGTGAATACACGACGCGGAACAGCCAGACGCAGCAACTCAACATCGGCCAGAATCTCGTTGCCATCCTCATCGCGAACACTTGAGATCGTACCGCGCTCCATACCACGAATACCCGAGCAGATATACAACGCCGCAGCCAACGCACCAGCGGGGTACTGCTCCTGCGGGATATGCTCGCAGAACTTCATAGCATCGACGTGGGCACCCAATACGCCCGGAGGTGTTACCATAGGCACGCCGCGCTTCTCCAACTCCTCCACCAAGTACTTGATAAAGTTGGGGCTCTGGCTGATCATCGTCTCGTCCAGAGTCTCATACAAACCTACGGCCATCGACTCGATCTCACGAACCGAGATACCGCCATAGGTAAGGAAGCCCTCGAACAAGGGAATCATAGCCTCCATCTTTGCATAGAGCGCACGCTGGTTGGTGCAGATACCGCCACCGCGTGAAGATGAGAGCTTACGAGCCGAGAAGTAAACCAGATCGGCCAAGCCGGTCATCATCTTCAGGATCTCGCCCATCGAGTTCTCTTTCCAGTTATCCTCACGCTGCTTGATCAGGTAAGCATTCTCGCCGATAAGGCTGGCGTCGAGAACGAGCATAATGTTATACTTGTCGGCAATGCGGCGTACGTCCATAAGGTTGGCAAGCGAGAAGGGCTGACCTCCGATAAGGTTTGTCGAGGCCTCCATACGGATGAAGGGGATATTCTCCACACCCGTCTCCTGAATACACTTCTCCAGCTTCTCGATATCCATATTACCCTTGAACGGATGATCCGACTTAAGCTCCAGCGCGTGGTCGTGCAGAAGCTCAGCAACGCGACCGCCGCACTCCTGAATGTGAGCCAGCGTGGTTGTGAAGTGGTAGTTCATCGGGATCAGGTTGCCGGGCTTGATGAAGGTGCGGGCGATTACGTTCTCGGCAGCACGGCCCTGATGTACGGGCAACAGATACTTCTTGCCCAGAACATCCTCTACGGCCTTCTGTAAGCGCTCGAACGACTGCGAACCTGCATATGCATCGTCGGCGTGCATCATCGCTGCGAGCTGGTTGTCGCTCATAGCGTTGGTACCGCTATCGGTAAGCATATCGAGGAATACATCGCGTGTGCTTAGACGGAAAGTATTGAAACCGGCATCCTTCATCGCCTCGAGACGGCGCTCGATGGGTACGAGGTGGAGCTTCTGTACAACACGAACTTTATGAAGTTCGAGAGGAATATCACCTCCTCTGTAGAATTTTACTTTGCTCATAATGATATTTTGATTTTTAGTGTTAATTGCATTAGCGACAAATGTACTAATTATTTTATATATAATGTAAAATCCGACCATCTTTTAGCATAAATGGTCGGATTTTGTGCATTTTCTGCATTTTTATGCAGTGTGATATTTACTCTTTATGGTTCTCGCTGAAGTAAATGTCGAGCAACTCCTTGGCTGCGATGAATGAGCTGAGCTTGGCATCGAGTACGCGCTGTTCAACCTCCTCGATTCGGCTGGCGATGGCGGGGTTGAGGTAGAAACTGCTCTTGAGCACCTCGTTGATGCTCTCGTACATCCAATACTTGTTCTGGCGGTTGCGGTTGGCGTCGTAGTAGCCGTTGGCCTGAATGTGATCGAGATACTCCTCCACGCCTTTCCATACCTCCTCAAGTCCCGTGCGATCAACCGACGAGCAGGTGTAAACCTTTGGTCGCCAGCCTGATTCGGGTACGGGGAAGAGGTGCAATGCGCCCTGATACTGCACCTTCGCAAGCTCCGCCTTGTGGATGTTTTCGCCGTCGGCCTTGGTGATAACCATCATATCGGCCATCTCCATAATTCCGCGCTTGATACCCTGCAACTCATCGCCCGCGCCCGAGATCTGCAGCATAAGGAACATATCGACCATCGAGTGAACGGCCGTCTCCGACTGGCCTACGCCGACGGTCTCGATGAAGATCACATCATAGCCCGCAGCCTCACACAAAACGATCGTTTCGCGGGTCTTTCGAGCCACGCCGCCGAGCGAACCTGCCGAGGGCGAAGGACGAATAAATATGTCGGGATTTGACGAAATACTCTCCATACGGGTTTTGTCGCCGAGGATCGATCCACCGCTACGCTCCGAGCTGGGGTCGATGGCCAGCACGGCCAGACGGTGGCGCAACGACGCAACCATTCCGCCGATGGCCTCGATGAAGGTCGATTTACCTGCTCCGGGAACACCCGTGATACCGATGCGGATCGAACGGCCTGCGTGGGGCAGACAGCGCTCGATGATCTCCTGCGCCTGAGCGTAGTGATCGGGGTTGTTGCTCTCGATCAGGGTGATGGCTTGCGAGAGGATGGTGATATTTCCCGCAAGAATTCCCTCGACATACTCATCGGTCGAGAGCGAGCGACGTTTCTTGCGCTTGAAGTAGGGGTTCACGATGGGCTGATCCTCGACGCCTTGCGTGACGTTGAGGGCGCTGTCGTGATGAGCATCGATGTACTCCTTTTCGTAGTGTTCTATCTTGGTGAAGTCCATTATTTGTGGGATGTTAAAATTTTATCCATTACATTGTGCGTCAGCATATTGCCATTGCCGCACCAAACTACGCGGCGGTGCTTGTCGCACACCACGCAGAAGGGAATGAAGCTGACCTTGAGCGTGCGGAAAGCGCGTCCTCCCTCGTCGAAGGCTACGCCCACGCGGTCGTCAAGATACTCGGTCAGCGTAACTCCCGCCTCGTCGTAATCCTCTTTGGTGATGATGACAAGATTGAGCGTCGAGCCATACTCCTCGACCATTGCCGCAATCGAGCGCAGACTCTGGCGACATATTTCGCTCTCGGAGTGGTGAAACAGCAGACAAGTGTAGTCGCTCTGGTCGGGCTGGAGATCCATCAGCCAGCGACGCAGATGCATTTCTGGTAGCCTGTCGCCCACGACCACACTCTGTGCGCGGCACTCGATCTGGAGTGTCGCAAGAGCTAAAATCATCATCGCGAGCAGTCGTTTCATCGGTTTGGAGTAGCTTTGTCGGGAGCGAAATTAGCAACTTTCGCGCAAAGAAGCAAACGAATGTTAATTTGTTGTTAAAAATAGTTATAAATGGAATAAAAAATTTTCTTATAAAAGAATTTCCTTGTATCTTTGTAGAGTTTTATGCTATTACAGAAAAGCCAAAATTTACATACAAAAATAAACTATTAAACTCTTAAAATTATGAAAGTTTCACACATCGAGCATCTTGGTATCGCAGTGAAGAGCCTTGAGGAGGCAATTCCCTATTGGGAGAATGTATTGGGTCTGAAGTGTTATGCAATCGAGGAGGTTGCAGATCAGAAGGTTAAGACCGCTTTCTTTATGCTTGGTCAGACTAAGATCGAGCTTTTGGAGCCCACTTCAGAGGACTCAACCATCGCTAAGTATATCGAGAACCGCGGCGTAGGTATCCACCATATGGCCCTCGCTTGCGAGAACATCGAGGAGCAGTTGGCTGACGCCGAGGCTCAGGGCTTGCGCCTTATCGACAAGACCCCTCGTAAGGGTGCCGAGGGTCTGACCATCGCATTCCTGCACCCCAAGTCAACTCAGGGTATTTTGACCGAGTTGTGCGAGGATAAGAACAAATAATCAATCAATAAACATAATTTTTCTATGAGCGAAATTCAAAAACAACAGGTAGCCAAGTTGATCGAGAACCGCGAGATTGCTCGTTTGGGCGGTGGTGAGAAGGCTATCCAGAAGCAGCACGAGAAGGGTAAGTACACAGCGCGTGAGCGTATTCAGATGCTCTTGGATGAGGGTAGTTTCGAGGAGTTCGATATGTTCGTAACTCACCGTTGCTACGACTTCGGTATGGAGAAGAAGCACACCTTTGGTGATGGCGTTGTTACCGGTTACGGTACCATCGACGGTCGTTTGGTTTACGTTTTTGCACAGGACTTCACCGTAACGGCTGGTTCACTCTCAATCTCACTTGCTGACAAGATCTGCAAGGTTATGGATATGGCTATGCGCAACGGCGCTCCCTGTATCGGTTTGAACGACTCGGGTGGTGCTCGTATTCAGGAGGGTGTGAACGCTCTGGCTGGTTACGCTAACATCTTCCAGCGTAACGTGATGGCTTCAGGTGTTATTCCACAGATTTCAGCTATCTTCGGTCCCTGCGCAGGTGGTGCAGTTTACTCACCCGCTCTGACCGACTTCATCATTATGCGTCGCCAGACCTCTAATATGTTCCTCACCGGTCCTAAGGTTGTTAAGACCGTTACGGGCGAGGACGTAACTCAGGAGCAGTTGGGTGGTGCCGATATGCACACCACCAAGTCAGGTGTTGCTCAGTTCGCAGTTGATACCGAGGAGGAGGGTATCGCTCTGATCCGCGGCCTGCTCTCATATATGCCTCAGAACAATATGGAGCCCGCTCCGAAGATCCCCTGCGCCGACGACATCGCTCGCAAGGAGGATATTCTTAACGAGATCATCCCCGACAATCCGAACAAGCCCTACGATATGTATGAGGTTATCCGTGGTATCGTTGATAACGGCGAGTATCTGGAGAGCGCTGCAACCTATGCAAAGAACATCATCACCTGCTTCGCTCGCTTCAACGGCCAGAGCGTAGGTATCATCGCCAACCAGCCTAACTTTATGGCAGGTGTGCTCGATATCAACGCAAGCCGCAAGGCAGCTCGCTTCGTTCGTTTCTGCGACGCGTTCAACATTCCTATCGTAACTCTGGTTGACGTTCCCGGATTCTTGCCCGGTACGGGTCAGGAGTATGGTGGCGTTATCACCCACGGTGCTAAGCTTCTGTTCGCATACTGCGAGGCTACCGTTCCTAAGGTTACCGTTACCCTGCGTAAGGCTTACGGTGGTGCTTACATTGTTATGTCATCTAAGCACATCCGTGGCGACATCAACTACGCTTGGCCTACCGCCGAGATCGCAGTTATGGGTGCCAGCGGTGCTGTTGAGGTTCTTCACGCTAAGGCTTTGGCTGCATTCGAGAATGCTGAGGAGAAGGCTAAGTTCATCGCCGAGAAGGAGCAGGAGTACAAGGATAAGTTCTCTAACCCCTACAACGCAGCTCGCTACGGCTACATCGACGACGTTATCGAGCCTCGTAATACCCGCTTCCGCGTGATCCGCGCTCTGGAGTCATTGCAGACCAAGCGTGAGGTTAACCCCGCTAAGAAGCACAGCAATATTCCTTTGTAATAAAAGAGTTGAAAGTATATGACATTTTTAGCAGTTAATTGGGGCAACGCATTGTTGATTACCGGTGTCGGCTTCGGTTTGGTATTTACAGTACTCGTACTGTTGATCTTTATCGTTAAGCTCTTCGGCGTAATCTTCGTGCAGAAGCCCAAGGCTCAGCCTGCCGTTGCAGCAGCCGCCGCTCCCGCGGAGTCAAGCGACGAGACGGATTTGGCAGCTATCGCTTACGTCCTGCACACGTTCTACAACCAGCACGACGAGGAGAGCGATGTTCTTACCATCCGTCACGACGACGTGGCTTATTCACCGTGGAATCAGAAAAGTATAACCTTCTAATCAGGAAAGAAAAATGCAGAAACTTAATTTCAATATCAATGGTAAGCACTACGAGGCTACCATCACCGAGGTTGAGCACAACGTGGCTGAGGTGGAACTCAACGGCAAGAAGTACACTATCGATGTAGAGCGCTCTGAGGCTGTTGCATCAATCCCCACCGTTGCTACTCCTAAGGCAGCTCCCGCAGCTGCAGCTCCTGCCGCTGCTCCTGCAGCTCCCAAGGCCGCAGCTGGTGCTAACTCTATCGTAGCTCCTCTGCCGGGTAGCGTAGTATCGATCAGCGTTAAGGCTGGTGACGCCGTTAAGGCAGGTCAGCAGTTGGCTGTTATCGAGGCTATGAAGATGGAGAACGAGATCCTCGCTCCCGCCGACGGTACCGTTAAGGCTGTTCACGTATCAGCAGGTCAGGCTGTTCAGCAGGGTGACGCACTTATCGATTTGGCATAACCTTAAAATGTTAGACCAATGAAGAAAGTGATGAAATATATGTTAATGTTGCTCGCCGTAGCCACTATGGGCTTGTCGTTGCAAGCATCAGCCAGCCCCGAGATTATGACGGCAGCATCTGCCGCTACGGAGGCTGTTGAGGCTGACATCGACCTCGGCGAGTCTTTGGTAAACTTCGTTGAGCAGTCGGGTATCAGCGGTATCTTTGCTGACTGGCGTGTGCTGGTTATGCTGGTTATCTCTTGCGCGTTGCTCTATCTGGCTATCGTTAAGCAGTATGAGCCTCTGTTGCTCTTGCCCATCGCCTTCGGTATGCTGCTGACGAACCTTCCGGGTGCCGGTATGTACCACTCAGAACTCTTTGCTGAGGGCCACGTTCATTGGGCTACGGCCGAGGGTACGACTTTCGATCGCGTAGCAGGTCTGTTGGACTTCCTCTACTTGGGTGTTAAACTGGGTATCTATCCTTGCTTGATCTTCGTGGGTGTAGGTGCTATGACCGACTTCGGTCCGCTGATCGCTAACCCCAAGAGCTTGCTTCTGGGTGCAGCTGCTCAGTTTGGTATCTTCGCTACGTTCCTCGGTGCATCGGCTATGGGCTTTACCCCCGCTGAGGCAGGTTCAATCGGTATCATCGGTGGTGCTGACGGTCCGACGGCTATCTATCTGACTGCAAAGTTGGCTCCCCAGCTTTTGGGTCCCATCGCAGTTGCCGCTTACTCATATATGGCTCTCGTGCCTGTGATTCAGCCTCCCATTATGCGTGCGCTGACCACTAAGGCTGAGCGTCAGATCGTGATGAAGCAGTTGCGTACCGTATCGAAGACCGAGAAGATCATCTTCCCCATCGCGATGACTATGATCATTTCGCTTCTGTTGCCCTCGGCAGCTCCTCTGATTGGCTGCTTGATGCTGGGTAACCTGATGAAGGAGTGTGGCGTTGTTGAGCGTTTGAGCAAGACCGTTCAGAACGAGTTGATGAACATCGTAACCATCTTCCTCGGTATCTCAGTTGGTGCAACGGCTACGGCTGATGCGTTCCTTAACTGGCAGACCATCGGTATTATGGTATTGGGTGTAACGGCATTCTGCTTGGGTTCTGGTGCAGGTGTAGTTCTGGCTAAGATTATGAACTTGTTCTCAAAGGAGAAGATCAACCCGCTGATTGGTTCGGCTGGTGTGTCGGCTGTGCCTATGGCAGCTCGCGTATCGCAGAAGGTTGGTCAGGAGGAGAATCCTGCTAACTTCCTTTTGATGCACGCTATGGGTCCCAACGTATCGGGTGTGATCGGTTCTGCCGTTGCAGCTGGTATTCTGTTGGCATTCCTCGGATAATATATACCTTATATATATTATTTATAAGGGCTCTTCCTCGCTTGTCGGGGGAGAGTCTTTTTTTTGTCGCTGCGGTATGTATATTTTGTCCGAAAAAGTTGCGAATTAAAAATTTTTAATATATATTTGCAATAGGTTAATGGTTGAGAAATGACTGCTTATTGCTACATAACATCTTTGATTGCGACGCATCACACGGCGACGACGATGTTGTGTGCCATTTCGACCATTATTACCACAATCATTACTACCACAATTACAACTACTACTACAACCATCACCCCTGTGGGGGTATAGCAATCTTTTGCCGATGGAGGTTCCTTTGTTGAACACAATCTCTGCCAAGGCGCGGAGCTCGGCGCAAAATCAATCCGAAAGATAACTAAAGTGGTAATTATTACTCCCAAAGCGTAGGGGAAATTTGGCCCTATCGGAGAGGAGTAGAGTAGTAAAAAAGAGTTGTAATGAGCAAGGTAAGAGCATTTGCACCCGCAACGGTTGCCAATATGGGTTGCGGTTTTGATATTATGGGTATGACGCTTGATGGCGTCGGCGACGTGGTAAGTGTGGAAGTTAAGGAGGGCGACGGCCTGCGTATCGAGAATCGTACGGAGGTGGAGCTGCCCGACGACATAGAGAAGAATGTAATAACGCCGGCTGTGAGGGCTCTTATGGAGGCCTTCGGCGAGAAACGTCAGGTCGATGTAACGATCGAGCGTAAGATCTCTCCTGGAAGTGGTATCGGTTCGAGTGCCGCTTCATCAGCAGCGGCGGTATATGCGTTGAATGAGGCGCTGGGGCGACCTTTTGCTGATGAGCGATTAGTGGAGTTTGCTATGGAGGGAGAGAAGCTTATTAGTGGAGGAACGCCCCACGCTGATAATGTAGGCCCATCATTGTTGGGCGGCGTAGTCCTGCTTCGTGGCTATGAGCCGTTGGATATCGTACGTCTGCCCGTTCCCGATAATTTCTGTTGTTCGGTGGCTCACCCCGCCATTATGGTCAGCACGCGTATGGCACGCGAGGTGCTGCCCAAGGATATTCCTCTGCGCACGGCCGTGAAGCAGTGGGGTAATGTGGCAGGTCTGGTGGCCGGTCTTTCGCTCAAGGATGTGAATCTTGTGGGCCGCGCTATGTGCGACGTTGTGGTTGAGCCCTATCGCAAACAATTTATCCCCGGTTTTGATGCTCTGCGCGAGAAGGTGCTTGCGGCAGGCG
The DNA here is from genome assembly GCA_015059925.1 of Rikenellaceae bacterium. Taxonomy (GTDB): domain Bacteria; phylum Bacteroidota; class Bacteroidia; order Bacteroidales; family Rikenellaceae; genus Alistipes. The sequence goes on along the minus strand of SUZL01000001.1, from coordinate 338,920 downwards.
CTCTGGCCTTCAATATCTCGGGTGCGGGCCCGTCGGTTTTCACCCTTTCGTCGGATATGGATGTGGCGGCGCGCGTGGGCGAGATTATGTGTGAGCACTTCGCCACGGAGGGCGTAGGATCGGATATTTATGTGTGCAAGGTCTCAAACGTGGGCGCACGAGTGTTGAACGATTAGAATTTTCCAGCGATGAAGTATTTTAGTACTCGAGATAACGAGAGAGCATTGACCTCTCTTGCCGATGCGGCGTTTATGGGTTTGGCTGCCGACGGAGGATTGTTCCTGCCCGAGCGTGTGCCACAGGTCGATATGAAGCGTGTCGAGGTGTTGGCTGCGAAGTCGTATGCCGATATGGCGCTCTATCTGGCGCAGACGCTCTTCGATGATGTTGCGGCCGAGGATCTGGAGCGGGTGGTACGCTCGGCCTACGATTTTCCGATAGAGTTGCGCTCGCTTGATGCACAAACGCATACGCTCGAACTCTTTCACGGCCCCACGCACGCATTCAAGGATTTCGGTGCGCGATTTATGGGGCAGATGACGGGATTGCTCAATAAGGAGGGCGAGCTTGTGATCCTCACCGCCACGTCGGGCGATACGGGCAGCGCCGTAGCTCACGGATTCTATGGCGTGGAGGGCGTGCGCGTTGTGATTCTCTATCCCGATGGCAAGGTGAGCCCTCTGCAGGAGGCGCAGATGACCACGCTCGGCGGAAATATCATCCCGCTGAAGGTGCGTGGTACGTTCGACGATTGCCAGCGTATGGTCAAGTCGATGTTCCGCGATGCAGCCCTGCGCGAGAAGGTGCGCATCACCTCGGCCAACTCGATTAATCTGCTGCGTTGGCTGCCGCAGTCGTTCTACTACTTCTACGGCTACTCGGAGTGGAAGCGCCGGACGGGCCGTGATAACCCGACGGTTGTCGTGCCGAGCGGAAACTACGGAAACCTCACGGCTGGAATGTTCGCCCGCCGAATGGGCCTGCCGATTAAGGATTTCGTGGCGGCCTCGAATGCGAATGATGTCGTGCCCGAGTTTTTGCAGAGTGAGGAGTATCGTCCCCGCGCATCGGTGCAGACCGTTGCCAACGCGATGGACGTGGGCGACCCGAGCAACTTCGAGCGTATGATGTCGCTTGTTGGAGGCGATGTGCAGGCATTGAAGGCGGAGCTGCGCGGTTTCTCGTGCAGCGATCAGCAGATCGAGCAGGCGATAGCCGAGATATATAAAAAGTACGGCTACCTGAGCGATCCCCACAGTGCCGTCGGTTATCTTGCGGCCAAACATTACGATGTGGATGGTTTCTACCTCTCAACCGCTCACGCTGCCAAGTTCGGTGAGGTAACGCTCCGTGCGGCAGGGGCCGAGCCCGAGTTGCCGCAGTCGCTCGCTGAGGCGGTCGGAAAGCCGCGTGTGGCGACTCCGATCGAGGCCGAGGAGGCCGATTTGAAAGAATTTTTGCTGAAAATGTAACCCCAAGCGCTCATAAAATCCGATTAAAAGGAGGTTATGAGCGCTTATTTCAGAAAGTTAGAAATAATTTTGGGGGATGTTGGTATTTATGAAAAATTATTACTATCTTTGCACGCCCATAAATATATGGGAATAGGATTACAAAACAAGTTATTAACTTAAACGTAAAAGATGGATTCAAGAAGTTACAAAACTATCTCGTTGAACGCCGCTACGGTCCAGAAAGAGTGGGTCGTAATCGACGCTACTAACGAGGTATTGGGACGTCTTGCTTCGCAGGTTGCAAAGATCCTGCGTGGTAAGAACAAGCCCGGTTACACTCCTCACGTCGATTGCGGTGACTACGTTATCGTTATCAACGCCGAGAAGGTGAAGCTCACGGGCGACAAGATGACCGACAAGGTCTATGTACGTCACACCGGCTATCCCGGTGGTCAGCGTTTTGCTACTCCTGCGGACTATCTGGCTAAGAAGCCCGAGTTCGTAATCGAGCACGCTGTAAAGGGTATGCTGCCCAAGACTCGTCTGGGTGAGGCTATCCTCAAGAATTTGAAGGTTTATGCAGGCGCTGAGCATCCTCACGCTGCACAGAACCCCAAGGAAATTAAGTTAAACGAGATTAAGTAAGAAGTATGGAAGTTGTAAACACCGTAGGTCGCCGTAAGGCTGCTGTGGCTCGCGTATTCGTGAAGCCGGGTAATGGTCAGATTACAATCAACCAGCGCGCACTCGACGTTTATTTCCCCTTGAACATTCTCCAGTACGAGGTTAAGCAGCCTCTGTTGGTTACCAACACTTTGGAGAACTATGATGTAACCATCAACCTCGTTGGTGGCGGTATCAAGGGTCAGGCTGAGGCAGCTCGTATGGGTATCGCGCGCGCACTGTGCCAGATCGACGCTGAGCACCGTTCAATCCTGAAGAAGAACGGTTTCCTCACGCGTGATTCTCGCGAGGTTGAGCGTAAGAAGCCCGGTCAGCCCGGAGCACGTCGTAAGTTCCAGTTCAGTAAGCGTTAATCCTTACCAGACCGAATTTCGGCAAGCACGACGCGGGTTGGAAATCCGAAAGACTGCTTTATATTATGGTATTACTGGCGGATTGCCCCGTCGCGGAAAATCAATCGGATTGGCAAGGCCACTACCGAGAGATTGAAGAAAAGAGAAATTAAAATTAAAACAGAAAAGTTAAAATGTCACGTACAGATTTTAATACATTATTGGATGCTGGCGTTCACTTCGGTCACCTGAAGCGTAAGTGGAACCCCAAAATGGCTCCCTACATCTTTATGGAGAAGAACGGCATCCACATCATCGACTTGCACAAGACTGTCGTAAAGCTCGATGAGGCTGCTGCAGCACTCAAGCAGATCGCAAAGAGCGGTCGTCGCGTGTTGTTCGTAGCTACCAAGAAACAAGCTAAGGAGATCGTTGCCGAAAAGGTAGCACCCGTTGGAATGCCTTACGTTACTGAGCGTTGGGCTGGCGGTATGCTTACAAACTTCCCCACGATACGTAAAGCCGTTAAGAAGATGGCCACCATCGATAAGATGTTGAGCGACGGCACTTTTGATAATTTCTCAAAGCGTGAGAAGCTCCAGATCGAGCGTCAGCGTGCAAAGCTCGAGAAGAACCTCGGTTCTATCGCTGACCTTACTCGTCTTCCCGCTGCACTGTTCGTTGTAGACGTTCAGAAGGAGGCTAACGCCGTTAAGGAGGCAAAGCGTTTGAGCATCCCCGTATTTGCTATGGTAGATACTTGTTGTGATCCTACAGACATCGATTACGTTATTCCGGCAAATGACGACGCTGCAAAGTCAATCGCTACCATCCTCGACGTAGTATGCTCAGCAATCGCAGAGGGTACCGAGGAGCGCAAGCTCGAGAAGGAGAAGGAGGCTCAGGAGGCTGAGGCTGCTGCTCCCGCAAAGCAGGCTAAGCCCCGCATCAAGAAGGCCGTAAAGGCTGCTGTTGATGCAGAGGAGGCTACCGTAGCTGAGGTTGTAGCTGCAACCGAGGCATAGGCCTACCGAGCACACTTTTTGCAAATAGTACAAAAAGAGAGATTATTAACAATTTAACACAAAGACAATTATGGAAATCAAAGCAGCAGATGTAATGAAGCTCCGCAAGATGACGGGCGCAGGTATGATGGACTGCAAGAAGGCACTCATCGAGGCTGAGGGCGATTACGAGCGCGCTAAGGATATCATCCGCGAGAAGGGTAAGCTCGTAGTTAGCAAGCGTGCTGACCGCAGCGCTTCTGAGGGTGTTGTTGTAACCAAGATCGTTGGCCAGAAGGCATATCTGTTGTGCCTTGCTTGCGAGACCGACTTCGTAGCTCAGAACTCTGAGTTCTCGGCATCGGCTAATGCAATTCTCGACATTGCAGTGGCTAACGACGCAGCTGATGTAGAGGCTCTGAAGGCTATCAAGAACGCTGAGGGTATCACCGTAGAGGAGATGGTAACCGAGAAGTCAGGTCAGACTGGCGAGAAGGTTGAGTTGGCTTACTACGGCCGCATCGAGGCTCCCTACTGCAACGCTTACGTTCACTTCAACAAGAAGCTCGGTACCATCCTCGGTTTCAACAAGGAGGTATCTGAGGAGGTTGCTCACACCATCGCAATGCAGGCTACCGCAATGGCTCCCATCTCTATCGACGAGAACGACTGCCCTGCAGAGGTTGTTGAGAAGGAGAAGGCTATCGCATTGGAGATGATGAAGCAGGATCCCAAGAACGCTAACAAGCCCGAGGCTATCTTGGCTAAGATCGCAGAGGGTAAGATGCGTAAGTTCTTCGAGGAGAACACCCTTCTGAACCAGGCTCTCGTAGGTGAGAAGATCTCTATCCGCGAGTTCTTGCAGCAGGCCGATAAGGAGGCTACTGTTGTTGCTTACAAGCGTTTCGCTCTGGAGGCATAATCTGGTCAATATATCATACGATATATATAAAAGAGGTCGCTACCGTGTGTGGCGACTCTTTTTTTTCGTATATTTGCGCCCGTGAAAGCGATTTTGAAGATACTCTTTGTGGTGATGTTGGCCGCTGTGCCGACATTCGCCTCGGCACAGGCTTACGTCAAGCTCAACGCACTGTACGCAACCGTCGGAGTGCTTAACCCGTCGGTGGAGTTTGCAGTGTCGAACCACTCGTCGGTAGCTTTCGATGGAACGCTCTCGCCGTGGCGTAGCTGGAACGGCAAGCGATCGCTGTTCGGAATCGTCTTGGGCGAGTATCGTTACTATTTCAAGGAGGCAACCTCGGGCTGGTACGTTAGCGCCAATGCAGGTATGGCCTTCTTCAATATCCACCGTTTCCAACTCTTCGAGGGCGGAAAACTTATCAGTCGCCAGAACGACTATGGCAAAGGCTTCAGCGTAGCGGCCGGTGTGGGAGTCGGCTGGGAGCGACATCTGGGCGAAAGGTGGCTGGTGGATGTTTTCCTATCGGTTGATAATATGTGGTCTTGGTATAACAGATATAGTGGCGACGGCAGTATCAATATGCATCCCAATGGCCACGAGGGCTACCTCAAGCCCGATCCCTTCAATGGCTCGGTGGAGACGATGCCGATAAAGTTCGGAGTGTCGTTCGGATATAGGATAATGAAACCAAGAACAAGCAAATAATGATGTTGTCTAACAAGGCTCTTTTGGCATCTGGCTTGGCTTCAAGTTCCTCACATACGTCAAGTATGCTGCGGACTTTCAGCCTGCGACCAACCCCAAAATAGCTCTTATTATACAACTCCAAACAAAAAAGGCTGTCGCAACATAATTTGTTGGACAGCCTCATTTTCTTAAACATATCAGCGCTTATCGCTTCAGCACAAGTTTCTCACCCCAAACGGGAAGATAGACACCCTCGCGCTGGAGTTTCTCGCACTCGTTGATTCCGTACTCATACGACCAGCGCCACTTCGTGATGGCGTGGCCAAGCTCCAGAATGTGCGACATCAGCACCGTCGTGGGGTTGATCTTCTTCACCGCCTCGGCCATATTAAGGCCTACGGCCAAGTGGGGAACGAAGGCATCCACCTTAACCGAGGGGTTCAACTGCTCGTAGTTGTGAGCGTCGCCCGTGAAGAAAAATACATAGGGCTTGCCCTTCGACGCGTAGCAGTTCACCTCGTAGGTATTGACAAAGTTGAGCAGCGTCTTGTTGTGATCGACCGTTGTAACCTTCACGCTGATGTTACCTACGGTAAACTCATCGCCCGTGGTAACCTTGTGGCCATTATCCAAGAAGTTTGAATATACAGCCTTGCCCTGACGCTCCAGCTCCGCTACGAGCGCCTTCGAGTAGTGGTCGCCGTGGTTGTGCGTGATCATCATAAAGTCGATCATCGGCGCCAAACGCTCGGCGTGCTTGTGATAGAGGTCAATGCCGAAGCACTGCGTCTGCGTCTTCACCACATAGCCCATATTGTAGAGCTGCCATACAGCCACCTCGCCCTTGCGTACCTTCGTTGCGGGGATCTCTGCGAGGAGCTTGTCGAGAGCCATATTGTAGTACTGCATCAATCCCCACTGCTCGATGCCGCGCTCCTTGTCCGTGCCGGCAGGAGTCGCCATATACTCGTTAAAGAGCGTGTGGGTGAAGCCATCAGCATAGGTCTGCATCTTGTTCATCGCTGCGCGACGCTCCGCGGTCAGCTCCAGACACGAAGTCTTGTTCCAGAAGATGTCGGCCATCTGCTCGATAGTCTGTGCCGACGCCATCACGGGCAGCACCAGCGCCACAAGAAGTAGTAGTTTATGGAGTTTGCTATTCATCGCTATAATTTTTATTATTTGATATTAGGCTGCTCCAATCCGTAGTGGTTGCGAGCGTCGTCGGCCTTGAGCCACAAGGCGAAGATCAGCGCCAGAACACCCAACGAAGCGAACAGCAACATAGGAACGGTATAATTGTACGCAACACCCTCTACACCGGCAGCGATCTGCTCGGCAACACCGGGGTTAGACTTCTCCAGCGCGTAGCCGATGATGATGGGCGTGCCGCTCAAACCGAAGTTCTGCACCCAGAAGATGAGCGAGTATGCGCTACCCAAGTAACGCTTGTCCATAATCTTGGGAATCGAGGGCCACAATGCAGCGGGAACCAGCGAGAATGAGATACCGAGCACGATGATAGCCGAGAATGCAATCACCTTGCTGGGCACGGCGGGCAACACCAGAGCGAAAGTAGTGTGGCAGATGATCATCAGCAGCGAGCCGAGAATCAACATCGTAGCACCCTTACCCTTGCGGTCGAGATACCAACCCAGCAGCGGCGTGATGCAGGCAGCACCGACGGGGAACCAACGGAAGATGTCGGCCGCAGCGGTTGCCGTAATACCCAGATTACTCTGCAACATATTGGCAGCGAACTTCTGGAAGGGGAAGATCGCAGAGTAGTAGAGTACGCACAACATAGCCACGATCCAGAACAGACGGCTGCTGAAGATCTTGCCAATATCGCTGATCTTGAACTCCTCCTCGCTCTCGCCCGTAGAGCTTGCACCGAGCTGTGTGTCGAGCTTCTTATCCATCAGGCAGAAGATCGTGTAGCAGATAAGACCGATAAGGAGCAGTGCGGTACAGAATGCCACGGGGCGAACAATCGAAGGATCGGCACCACCGATGCCTGCGATACGGGGCGAAATGGTGAAGATGAAGAATACACCCACACGCGCCAGAGCCATCTCCAAGCCCATTGCCAGAGCCATCTCCTTGCCCTCGAACCACTTTGCCAGAGCTTTTGATGCGGTGATACCCGCCATCTCGCAACCGCAACCGAAGATCATAAATCCGAGCGATGCGAGCTTCGCGCTTGCGGGCATTGCCACCCACCACGAGTTGAGCCACGTCTCCAGACCCGAGCCGATGAATGCGTCGCTGATGGCGTAGTACTTGATACACGCACCAGCGAACATAATAATTGCCGAGAGCTCACCCGTAAAGCGGAGGCCCATCTTGTCGAGGATGATACCTGCGACGATCAGAAAGCCCCATACGTTGAGCAGGTACTCCGAGCCGGCGTATGTACCGAATACATCAGATGTCCAGCCGCGCTGCACCTGAATCAGCTCCTTCAGAGGAGAGATCACATCCACGAACATATGGGCGAAGAGCATCATCAGTGCGATAAGCAACATCGCACTCCAACGCGCCCACGCGTGGTCATTAAGATTTTTGCGAATAGTTTCTGTCATAATTTTTATGGTTTAATTAGTAGTTTTTCCGTCTTGCTACTCCTCGGCCGAGGTGTAGTATTTCAGCGCCTCGTAGGCATCCTCAATGCCCAACTCGCCCGCCTTCGAGAGATCCAAGCACCCCTTGCGCGTATCCTTCATAAATATCTGCACCAAGCCGCGATTGTAGTACGCCTCGCCGAACGAGGGATTTAGCTCAATCGCCTTCGAGTAGTCGTCATAAGCCTCGGGCAACTGGTTCGATATGGCGTAGAGGTTTGCGCGGTTGTAGTAGCTGTGGGCAAAGTCGGGGTAGAGCTTGATGGCCTTGTTTATATCCTCGATCGCATCGTCATAATTGTACGTTCTCGAGCCGCTGTTGCGCAGTCGGTTGGCGGGATCGGAGTCGATGGTGATGCGCTGGTAGGAGTTGTCGATCGACGAAATGAAGTCGATCATCTCGGCGCGTGTGGTCGAACGGTTCAGGTAGAGGAACGGATTCGACGGATTCTCCGAGATGGCCGCCGTCAGCGTCGTTACGGCGTTGGTGTACTGCTTGATGAGCGACTGCGTAACGCCGCGCTCGAACAACATCACCCACGTCGGCACCTCGCGTAGCATTCTGTCGGCCAGAGCGCGATCCATCTTTAGGAGCGAGTCGGGCTCAATGTTGCTCGGCGAGCGGGCCAGCGTGAGCAGCGGATTGGCCACGCGCTGCTTGAAGTCCTCCACGCGCTGTGCGTGATAGAGTGCCGAGCGGGCCTGCACGGCCGAGTCGGCGTACATAAGCGTGAACTTGAAGAGCGGGATGAGCTTCATATTCACATCCTGCGCCGACGAGGTGCTTGCCATACTCTCGAAGTTACTGCCCGAGAGCTTGGCATCGAATGAGAGCAGTTTGTCGAACTTCTGCGTTGTGTCGGCATAGATCGAGTATGTCGAGTCGCTCAGGCGCGACTTGTAATCCGAAATTTTTCGCTCGGCCACCTCGCGGTCGCTACGCGCGCCCTTCGGATCGCCCAGCATTGCTCTTAGGTAGCTGCGATTCAGGTAGGCATTGGCAAAGTCGGGGTAGAGGCGAATGGCCTGCGTGTAGTCATCGACAGCCTTCTGCAGTTCGCCAACCTCGGAATACAATCCCGCGCGGTTGTAATATACCAGCACGTTGTTGGGCGAGTAGCGCACCACGCGGTCGTAATCCTCCAGCGCGCGGTTGTAGTCGCCAATCTGCGTGCGCACGATGGCGCGGTTGAAGTATGTGAGCGAGTTGGTCGAGTCGAGCTCGATGACGCGGTCGAAATCATTCAGCGCCAACATCGGGCGATTGGTGTCGGAATAGACCAGTGCGCGGTTGAAGTACGAGAGCAGATACGTCGAGTCGTGCTTGATGGCGGTGTTGAAATCCTCCTCGGCCTTGTCAAACTGCTCCTGATTCATATATAGAATTCCGCGACGGTTATAACCGTTTGGATCCTCGCGGTTGGTGCGGATGGCCTGATCGAAGTTCTCGAACGCACGCACCGTATCCTTCAATTGCAGGTAACATACGCCACGATTGACATAAGCGTCGGCCACTTTCTTCTCGTGGCGGATGAACATATCGAAGTCGGCGATAGCCTCCTCAAACTGCTGATTGAGCAGTCGCGTAACACCTCGGCTGTAGTAGGGGCCTGCCAGATCGGGCCTAAGGTCGATGGCCTCGTGAAAGTCGTTCAGCGCATCGTCATAGTTGCCCAGACGCGAGCGCGTGATGGCGCGATAGGTGTAGGCATCGGTAAATACGGGATTCTTCTCGATGGCGATCGAGAAGTCGTTGTCGGCACCCAGCAGGTCGTCCAGATTGTATTTGGCAATACCGCGCAGGAAGTAACCCTCGTAGGCGTCGGCATCGAAACGAAGCAGTACGTTAAGCGTGCGAATAGCCTCCTGATAGTCGTTGTTGAGCATAAACTGACGACCCATCCAGAAGAAGTATTGCTTATTGTACTGCGTCGAGGCTCCGAAGGCACCAAGCAGAAGGGCAAAGGTTAATATGAACTTTATTACGCCTTTTCGCATTGCGGTTTTTAGCTTTCTGTTATTCTCTTAAATAAACGTTTCTGTGGCTGATTTATTGCAGATCGTAGCCAAAACGTCTCAGCTGGCGCTCGCTGTTGCGCCAATCCTCCTGCACCTTGACGAAGAGCTGCAGAAAAACCTTCTTGCCGAGGAATCGCTCCATATCCTCGCGTGCCTGCTGTCCCACGCGCTTCAGACGCTCGCCCTTATGGCCGATGACAATGCCCTTCTGCGAAGAGCGTGCAACATATATCGTAGCCGATATGCGGTCGATCGTAGGCTCCTCCTTGTATGAGTCGATCTCGATCTCGCAGCAGTAGGGTATCTCCTTGTCGTAATTCAGCAGAATCTTCTCGCGGATGATCTCCGATGAGAAGAAACGCAGAGTCTTGTCCGTCAGCGTATCCTTCGGATAGAAGGCCTCGCCCTCGGGCAGACGCTCCAGAATGGCATCCAGCACCCCCTTCATACCCACCTGCTCCTTGGCCGAGCAGGGGATGACGATAGCCTCGGGCATACGCTGCTGCCACTGCTCAACGAGCTCTTCGAGCGCCTCGGGTGTCGTGAGGTCGATCTTGTTTATCACCACGATAGTCGGAATGCCGCTGCGATTGATGCGCTCGATGATCGCCTCCGAGCGGTCGCTCTGCTCGATGGTGTCGGTAACATAGAGCACCACGTCGGCATCATCCACCGCGCCGTGTACGAAGTTCATCATCGACTCCTGCAACTTGTAGGCGGGCTTCAGAATACCCGGCGTGTCGGAATAGACGATCTGGAAATCGTCGCCATTGACGATACCCATAATGCGGTGGCGCGTGGTCTGCGCCTTTGAGGTTATGATTGATAGTTTCTCGCCCACAAGAGCGTTCATCAAAGTAGATTTTCCGACGTTGGGGTTGCCGATAATATTTACGAATCCAGAGCGATGTGCCATAATGATCAAAAGTTTGCTACAAAGGTAGAAATTTATTGTTAAAATCTATGATTTTACACCATAAAAAGAGCCTGCCACCGAAGCGACAGGCTCAATCATTATCTCGCCTAAAGTTGCGTTACTTTGTATTGGCGCTCCACTTCGCGCCGTTGAGCTTGAATGAGTGGTTACCCGATGCGAGCTTGAATACGGCAACCTCGGTACCATTGCGAGTCGCCATTCCCTCGAACGCAATCCACTCCGAGCCCTCGAAGCCCTCTACCGAAGCCTTCTCAACGGGCAGATACAACTTTGCCGATGAGTTGGCCGGAATGCTGCACTCGTACGATGTGATTGCACCCTTGTCGGCACTCCACGCGCTACGGATCGGGCCGTAGTTCGAGTGGTAGGTACCCTCGGCCGAGGTGTACGAACCACCCGGCAGGGGCTGAAGCGCGAACTCCTTGTAGCCGCGGCCGCTGTCGGTCGTAATGCCGAGATGATACTCGTAGAGCCACGATCCAACAGAGCCCAATGCGAAGTGGTTGAACGAGTTCATCGAGCTCTCGCCGCCCTGCTGGAAGGCCAGCTCATATGAGTTCCAACGCTCCCACATCGAGGTCGAGCCCAACTTAACGGGGTAGAGCCACGATGCGTAGTCGGTGCAGGCGAACATACGGTAAGCCTCCTCCACATATCCGTTGGCTGTCAGCGCGGGCAGGATGTTGGGCGTTCCCGAGAAGCCTGTGGTGATGGTGTAGTCGGGAGCGGTAGCTGTGGGGTTGTTCGTTGCGGGCATACTCGACGAGCCGAAACCACTGCGGCCCGATGTCTTCACCTCGCCCTCGTTACCACTGCGTGAGGGATTTGTAGCCAGCTCCGAGAGGCGCTTTGCGGCGAATGTCTTGTAGCTCATTCCTGCATTGGGGCCCTCGGTGATGGTCATCTCGTCGCTGTAAAGGTCGAATGCCAAAGGTGTGGCGTATGACGACTGCGAATCCATCAATCCGCCTACCTCGCCCGTCTGGATCGAGATCGAGCGTGTCATACCCGTCGCGGGATCGATGTATGCCTCATTGAAGGCGCGCTTGCCGGCCTTGTAGCGGGCACGAAGCTCGGCGGCATACTCTGTCTGGCCAATCACGTCAGCCATAATCGCTGTGCGATAGACCATTGCAAGGTAGATGGCGTTGTTGCAAATATCGCTCGATGTGCGCGAATCGACACTCAGCCAGTCTGCCAAACCGCTCGTGCGCGATGATAGAGCCTCGAAGCCGGGCACTTTATAGTGGTGCATACCGTCGAGCCACTGCTTCATTGCCTCGAAGTTCTCGACGATAATCTGTCGATCGCCATACTGCTGATATACCTGCCAAGGCACCATACAAACGGCGGCTGCCCACGTCGAGCCATCGGCAAACGAGGCATCGCGTGTGCGAGAATAGGTCGGAACGGTGCTGCCGATACCTCCTGCGGGAGCGCCATCGCGGCCACCCACGCCCTGATCGTTGCGCAGAGCCACCATCCACTGACGGAAGAAGCTCTGCACGTCGGCATTATACGAAGCCGTGCGCGAATAAGCCTGTGCATCGCCCGTCCAGCCCATACGCTCGTTACGCTGCGGACAGTCGGTCGGAATCGAGAAGAAGTTTCCGAGCTGGCTGCGCTGAATGTTCTTGAAGAGCTGGTTGATCATTCGGCCCGAATCGTCGCTCGTTACGCCGACGTACTCACCCGTAACCCTCTCCGATGAGAGTACAATACCCTTCACACACTCAAGCGGCAGAGCCGACGTGCGGCTCGGAGTAGTGATCTGAATGTATCGGTAACCGCGATAGGTGAAGTGCGGCTCGATCACGACCTCGCGTGTCTCATCAGCCTTCGATGCGGTGTAGAAATCGGTGGCCATAGCCGCGCGATATGTATCGTGCAGTACGCGACCTGCCACGCCTGCGCGGTAAGTTCCGTTCGGGCCATACAATGACTCGTAGGTTACGTCTGCGGGCGTTGCCACGTTGGGCGAATCCTCATTTCCGGGGTAGATCTCCTCGCCGAAGCGGAGCATCACCACATCACCCTCCTTGAGCGTTCCTGCGGGCAGCGTTACCGATGGAACACCAACCATCGCCACGCCCATATCGTAGGTATAGGTCGTGCCTCGCTCGCTGTGGGTTTTCAGCACGCGCTGAGCCTCAAGACGTTCCACCTCGCGGATGGGACGGTCGCGGCGTGCCACGATCGAGAAGTTGAGCCACTCGCGCGGAGCAATAACTTCGGGCTTGCCCCAGCCCTCTGCGGCGTAGCCATTCTCGTTCCAGCCCGCAATCGAGGCCTCCTTCTGGGCGTTGTAGCGCTGACCTTGGAACATACTTGCGTGCTCGATCGGGCCATCCTTGTAGATCTTCCACGTCGCGGGATCGCTCACGATGGTCTGCTCGGTGCCATCCTCGTAGCTGACAACCATCTTGGCCATCAGCGCCTCGTGATCGCCCCAGAAGTTGTAGTTCGCGGGGGTGAAGGTCATATAACCCGTAAAGAATCCCGGGCCAACGATAGCTCCGAGCGTGTTGTCGCCCTTCTTGAGCATCTCCGTTACGTCGTAGGCGTGGTAGGTCAGCGTCTCACGATACTGGCTCATACCCGGGTTGAACCAATCCTCGCCCACGCGCTTGCCGTTGATGAAGAACTCGTATGCGCCCATCGCCGTGATGTAGAGCTTCGCCTTTGCAATCTTCTTCTCGGCGGCGAACTCGGTGCGCAGCATCGTAAGCGAAGCGTAGTGGCTCGGATCGGCATAACCCATCGCGCCACCCGAGACCGTGATCTTCTCGCCATCGACGCTCACGCCCTTTATCGACTTGAAAATATCGTACTTGGCACCTGTCTTTGCATCCAGCAGCGGCATCACATTGCCCTGACCGATGTTCATCAGTGCATACTCCTCAAACTCCGCCTTCGCACCCTCGGGCACAGCAAAACCTACCGAGTTGAGGTTGGGGAAGGTATTGAAGTTATTACCCGAACGGCCGAGTGGCGTTACGATGAACGAGGTAACGGGGCGGCGGCCACCGCTATCGAGAACGAGCTGCTCGCCATTGATCGTGAGTGCGATGTCGCTGGCATTGGCGCGCACCTGAATGTCGATCTGCTTGCGCGCATTGGCTGCCGTGATCAGACGGTTGAGGTTGGTGGCGGGGTAGTTCTCCTTTGAGATGGTAAGAAACGGTTTCTCGGCGCTGTCGCCCTTGGCGTAACCCACGCGATAGATGTTGATCTTCGCACCCTCGGCCTTGCCTGCGCCCTCGATATCAACCTCCAGACGGATGTAGTTCTCGCCCTCGACGTTGCCCACGTTCTGGAACTTGTCGTTGAGACGGAAGTCGTTGGCTCCAAAGATGAGCGAAGCCTTCGTGCCCTCCACGATGCGCATCTTGGTCGAGATGTTGAACATCATCGCCGAGGCTGCATCGAGTGTCATCTCAGTGCTACCTATCCACTTTGCTCCCGACCACGCCGCGAGCGTCGGGTTCATAAGACCTGTCGAGAATGACGATGAGGCTGAGAGCAGCGTGCCGCGATTGTCGGTTGTACTCACCTGCCAGAAATAGTCGGTCTCGGGCTTCAATGCCTCGGCCTTACCCGTTGAGCCGTAGAGGATTCCCACCGACTCGTCAGATGCAACCGTGCCACTATCCCACACGATGTTCTGCATCGAGGGATCGGTCGCCACCACGATGCGGTAATCCTGCTGGGCGATGCCTGCCTTCGTTGAGGTCATCATCCACGAGAAGTCGGGCGTAGCCGTATCGATAGCCGTAGGCTCTTCCAACGCAGCCACTCGAAGTGCGCTCGGGCCCTCCTTGACTCCTGAGCCACACGCTGACAGCAGAAGCAGAGTGCCAAGCAGAGTTAGTAGGTGTAGTTTTCTCATACTATTATCGGTTTTTGGTTAGTAGTCGGTTCTATTTGCGGGTTAATTGCTTGTATAGCAACTCGATGGCATAAGCCGATGCGCGATTTACAATCTGTCCTCGATCTGTTCCCGAAGCTCGCATCACGGCAACGGTCTCGGTCGGGCTTGCAACGGCCATCCACACCGTGCCTACGGGTTTCTCGGCCGAGCCTCCCGAAGGCCCTGCAATGCCCGTTGTGGCGATGGCGTAGTCGGCACCCGATAAGCGACGCGCACCCTCGGCCATCTGACGTGCCACCTGCTCGCTGACGGCTCCGTAGCGCTCGATGTCGGCCGCATCGACTCCGAGGATCGATACCTTCGCCTCGTTGGCATACGCTACAATACCGCAGAGGAAATATGCCGAAGCGCCCGCCATAGCCGTAAAGCGCGATGCAATCTCTCCGCCCGTGCAGCTCTCCGCAACGGCCAGAGTCTGCCCGCGCTCGATCAATAGATCGTGAATGAGGGCCTGAATCGAAGCATCCTCATAGCCGACAATGTGGCCGGGAATAATATCGTACAGCTGCTTGAACAGCTCATCAATCCTCGCTCGTGTGGCCTCGCCATCCTCCTGATCGTAGGCCGAAAGTCGCAGACGTACGACATTCGGGGCAGGCAGATAGGCCAACTTAACCCCATCGGGTAGAGCATCTTCCCACTTCTCGATTCGCTCGGCGAGCATCGACTCGGGAAGTCCCGACGTAATCATCGTACGATGCACATTTGCGTGTAGCGAGAAGTGGCTCTTCAAGCGTGGCATAACCTCATCCTCCATCAGATGTTCCATCTCGAAGGGCACACCCGGCAGCGATACGGTAACGCCTCCATCCTCGTCCTCGAACCACATTCCCGGCGCTGTGCCGTGATGGTTGAACAGCACGGTGCAGCAGTCGGGCACTAAAGCTTGCGAGCGGTTCAGCTCGTTGAACTTTATGCCGCGTTTCTCGAGCATCGTACGAACGTGCTCGGCAACAGCCTTATCCTCGAGCATCGACGAGTGGAAGATTCGTGCTAACGTATGTTTTGTTATGTCGTCCTTCGTGGGGCCCAATCCTCCCGTTATAATGACTACTTCACTTTGGGCGTGGGCGCGCGCAAGCGTCTGCTCGATCTTAGGGGCATCGTCGCCGATCGAGAGCTTCTCCACGACCGTTATGCCCGCACGGTTCAGGTGCTTGGCTATGCTTACGGAGTTGGTATCGACGATCTGTCCTATGAGTATCTCATCGCCGATTGTTATAATTGTCGCTTTAATCATCTTACTCTTTGTTTTGTTTGGCTTTGCCCTTTCTGAGGCGTTCGTTTAGGCCGGCATTGATGTTGCGTACCGACTCGCCTCCGCCATAAATATACTCCGTTCCGATCTGCACCAACTTTGCACCCGCATTGAGCATCTCCAGTGCATCGTCAGGAGTCGATATGCCGCCGCAACCGATGATGGGGTAGGTGCCCTTCGAACGCTCGTAGATGCGACGCACCACATCTACCGATCTTACCTTCAACGGCTTGCCGCTTATCGTTCCCGACAGTCGGCCCAACGTGTGCATCTTCGCAGCCGAGCGCTCCAGCCCGTAACGTCCCGTCGTACCACCGCAGGCGACGATGCCGTCGAGTGGCGTGTCGAGCATAATGTCGGTCATCGTGTCAATCTGCTCGTCCGTCAGATCGGGCGAAATCTTCAGCAGTATGGGGCGGTATTGATTCTGTCCGCGACGGAACTCAAACAGCGGCTTCAGGATCGCCATCACCTCCTCGCGGTCGCTGGGGGTATATACCTCGCTTGAGGTGTTGCAGCAGATATTTATGGTGAAATAGTCGGCATACTGATAGAGCGGTCGGAACAATCGCAAATACTCCAGCGGCGCATCCTCTGTAGCTGTCGTGGCGCTCTTTGCGATGTTGCATCCCACCACGATGCGGCTGTTGTGGCGCTTGATATTCTCGATGGCGCACTCCACACCGCAACTCTCAAACTCGCCGTTGTAGAGTAGTGCGCGGTCATTCTCAAGCCGATATATTGACGGGAATGTGCCCCTCTGTTGCGGTTGTGCGGTTATCGCTCCCACCTCCACGAATCCGAATCCCGTAGCCTCCATCGCATCGATCAGCCTGCCGTCGGTGTCGTAACCCGCCGCCAATCCTACGGGCGAGGAGAACTTCATACCGAAGGCCTCCAACTCGAGGTATTCGGTGGGGGTGTTGTATTTTCGGTGTAACAAGTAACGTCCCAATTGAGAGTCGGCCACGCAGCGCGTGCGCCACTTCTTATAGCGCAGACGGAACTCCTCGCTGGCGAGGTATTGTATGGGTCTGAGCAGTGACTTTATCATATCCGAATCAAGTTTTTCGAGGCGCGACATAACTCTTTATGTGAAAAGATTTTTTGCTCGCGGCCGATATTTCTACAAATGTAGCAATAAAATTTCAATAATACTAAAAATACTCCTCTCGATAGCAGTAGCCGTTGCGCATCGCTTCAAAACCCTCGGGCGCAGCCTTCAACTTCGCGCTCTCCGCCTCGAGGTCGCAGTGCGACTGAATCGTCAGGCACATAGTTTGCCAATCTATCTCTTGGCGCTCGGCGATGCGCACCTGCTCGGGATACCACTCCGTGAGCGGCAACGCAAAACGCTCGGCTGCGGCCCTTACGACCATCGCCGCCGCATTGGCCTTGCCCTGCGATGAGTAGCCGGCGATATGGGGTGTTGCGACTATGGCCTTTGCGAGTAGCTCGCGGTCAATCTCGGGCTCGTGCTCCCAGACGTCGATAAGGAGTCGCTGTGAGGCCTTTAGAAGAGTCTCGGTTGAGGCCACTTCGCCACGCGAGGCGTTGATCAGAACGGCGTCGTCGCGCATTAGTGCCATCGTACGATCGTTGATAAGATGGTGTGTCGTTCGGTCGAGTGGTGTGTGTAGCGTAACTATGTCAGCGGCAGAGAGTAGCTCCTCCAGCGAAATGAAATCTCCCCCCTCGCGCTCTTTGCGTGGCGGGTCGCAGCGAAGCACGCTGAATCCCCACGCTCGGGCATACTGCTCAACGAGCCTTCCGACGTTTCCCACGCCGACGATACCCAGCGTGCGTTGTTGAGGCTCCCAGCCATCATTGCGCGAGAGTAGGGCGAGTGCCGCCGCCACCCATTGCAGAACGCCTGCGGCATTGCATCCTTGGGCCGTTACGACCTCGATGCCGTGCTTTTGGCAGTACTCCAGATCGATGTGGTCGAATCCGATGGTTGCCGTAGCGATCATCTTAACGCTCGATCCATCAAGCAGCGAGGCATTGCATCGTGTGCGCGTGCGTATGATGAGCAGGTCGGCATCGGCCACATCCTCCCGGCGGAAGGCTATGCCTTCGCGGTAGAGAACCTCGGCGTAGGGCTCCAAAACACCCTTTATGTAGGGTATTGCATTGTCAATTACTGCCTTCATATGGTATATATAGGTTATTTCCTACGGCAAATATATGTAAAAAATGAAATTTTTGTATCTTTGCACGATTGATTGGGCCGATAAAGCCGAAATAATAATTGAATACAACACTTTGGGAATGGTTAAAAACTCGATCATAGGCTCAGCCGTAGCTCTTCTGGCCGCTATGATGGTGGCGTGCGGGGGTGGAGGCGCGAGTAAAGGTCATCTTGTGGATGCTGCCGACTCGCTCTCTTACGTTATGGGTATGAATATTGCCTACAACCTGATGCAGATGGACTCTACCGTTCGCCCCGATGCGGTGATGAAGGGTATTGAGGATGGTTTGCGTGAGCGTGCCGTAATGACGTGGGATGATGCGACGCGTTATTTCTTAGGTTATCACAACTTCGACATCTACGAGCGTGTGCGCTCTTACGAGGAGCAGTACCTGAACGATCTGGCCGCTTCGGACAATACGATCGTGCGCTCGGAGAGTGGCCTTACCTACAAGGTGGGCGAGTTGGGCGATATGGGCCGCATCGCTGCGGCCGACCGCGATACGGTGAGCATCACCTACCGCGTAACCAACATCGAGGGCGAAGAGGTTGATCTTGTGGAGAACCGTGCCGATACGCTCCGAGCTGCGTTGCGTGGCCTTATCCCGGGCCTGAAGGAGGGTGTCTCGCTGGTGGGTGAGGGCGGAAGCATAACGCTGTGGATTCCCTCGTCGCAGGCCTACGGCTCGGCGGGAGATGCGGAGAAGGGCATCGAGGCCAACGAGATGTTGCGTTACGAGGTCAATATCATCGAGGTAAAACATCGTCGATAGGAATTAGTCTAAACAAAATAGAAAAGAAAGATGAAAAAGTTGATTAATTTGGCAGCCATTGTAGCTCTTGCTGGCGCAATGGTGGCTTGCTCTGGAAAGAGCTATTATGAGGGTGTGAGCAAAGGAAGCAAGTCTGAGGTTGATTCGCTCTCATACGCTGTGGGTGCGAACTTTGGTTACGGCATCGTAGCCGACACGCCCGATTTGAAGTTTGATTGGGAGACTCTGGTTGATGCAGCCGAGGTAGAGCTCTTCAAGTCGCCCGCAATCACCACTGACGAGGATCACGAGGAGGCTCTGAAGCTCCTGCAGGAGTTCTTCAACGAGAAGCGCCGTCCCCGTATGGATGACCGTGCTGCGGAGCTTATCAAGGAGGATTCAACCCGTCAGCTCACCCGCGAGGACTTCATCGATTTCGATTCATTCGAGAACGATAAGGAGCGCAAGGAGGTGTCTGAGGCTTACGGTACCGACATTGGTGTTCGTCTGCGCCCGATGGGTCTGCCCCTGAAGACCTATTGGTTCAAGAAGGGTATGGTTGATGCAGCCAAGAACGAGGCGTTTATGACCATCGACGACACGCAGCGTCATATCCAGCTCTTCTATATGGATGTTCTTCCTTTGAAGAATGCCGAGGAGTCGAAGGCTTGGTTGGCCGACATCGAGAAGCAGAAGGGCGTACATAAGACCGAGAGCGGTCTGTTGTATCGCATCGACCGCGAGGGCGACAACAACGTGAAGCCTACGGCTGAGGATATCGTGAAGGTTGATTACGAGGGTAAGTTGCGCAATGGTCTGGTATTCGACTCATCGTACGATCGTGGCGAGTCTATCGAGTTCCCCCTCTCGGGTGTTATCCCCGGCTGGACTGAGGGTATGCAGCTCGTAGGTAAGGGTGGTCAGATTACGCTTTGGATCCCCGGCGATTTGGCTTACGGCGCTCACGGCAGCGGTGGCGGAGCAATTGGTCCTAACGAGGCTTTGGAGTTCAAGGTTGAGTTGCACGACGTTAAGACCAAGGCACAGGCCGAGGCTGAGGCAGCAGCTGCAGCAGAGGCTCAGGCTCAGAGCGCTGAGTAAATCTTATACGATAAAAAAGAGGTCGTTCCCGCGGGAACGACCTCTTTTTTTGTGCGTTATGTGATTATTGTTTGTTGTCGTTGGTCAGCTTCTTGCCCTGATACTCTCCCGTAAGAGTCTTAAGGAAAGCGGTGATCTCGGCAACCTCCGTTGAGGTGAGCTCTACGCCCGACTGATACTTACCCATATCACGAACAGCCTCCTCGAGCGTTGCGCGTGAGCCGTCGTGGTAGTAGGGCCAAGTAAGCTCGATGTTGCGCAATCCGGGCACCTTGAAACGATGACGGTCGCGCTCCTGCTGTGTTACCTTGAATCGGCCGTTATCCTCCTCGGTAAGAGGCATATTTCGCTCGGCGAAGTAGTGGTTGCGCAGACCCATCAACTCATACGACTCGCCTCCGAGGTTTGCACCGACGTGGCACGTTGCACAGTCGTACTGCTTGAAAAGCTCGTAGCCACGCAACTCCTCGGCCGTGATGGCGCTGTCGTCGCCGCGCAGATACTTATCAAAGGCCGAGTTGGGTGTCAGAAGTGTACGCTCGAACTGCTCAATGGCATCGGTGATGTTAGCCTCGGTCAAGCCGTCGGGATAGACCTCCTCGAAAGCCGCTTTGAACTGCTTGTCGGCCTCCAGCTTGGCGATGATCTCGTCGAATGACGTTGAGGCCATCTCTACGGGGTTGAGCGGTGGACCAGCTGCCTGATCGGCAAGCGTTGCGGCACGGCCATCCCAGAACTGAACGAAGTTATATACGGCATTGTATGAGGTCGGAGCATTCACACCACCCTTCTGGCCATCCACTCCCTCCGAGTACTGCTTGTTATCCACTCCAGCGGTATTCAGCGCGTGGCACGTTGCGCACGATACGGTGTTATCGACCGAGAGACGTGTGTCGTGGTAGAGCGCAAATCCCAACTCAACTTTGCTCGGATCGACCGATACCGACTCGGCAATGGGACGTACGGGCTCGCCCGCGCGTGCTCCCGTGAGGCCGTCGTTGTAGAAGAGCTGACGATACGTTAGCGCCCAATTCAGAATGATGTCGCGCTTTGCGCGTGTTGTGGTACTGCCCCAATGCACCAAATAGTACTTGGCTTGAGGCATACGCTGATCGAGCATCACCTTCTCCACCTTTGCCACATCGACCGGACGCGGCATCTCTCCGCTGCGGAGGGCCTCCATCAGAGGCTCGATGTCGAAGGCGCGATAGCCATCCTCCACATCCTTCATAATCATACCCTTGGCAACGGGGAAGTTAGCATAGAAGGGGAGCGTAGGATTGGCCGAATGGCAACTTGCGCAACCGCCCTTCTCGAGGATCTGCAATACGCGGTCGTTCGCGGGCAGATTTTCGGCAGGCGGACGATTCAATATGCCGTAGGCTGCAGCCGCTGCGACTGCCACTACGAGCAACAAAGTCATAGATAGATTACTTTTCCTCATTGTGTTGTTTTGTTAAAAAGAATTGTTGCAATAAAGATAGCAAAACTTATCCTTATTGCAACAACTTTGCAAAAACTTTTTGCGAAAAAATTAATTTGTCGCACGGTACCACGCCGTCTGCTTGTAGTCGGTGGTATAGACCTCCGAGGGAGCCGATGTGGTAAGGCCCGTATAGGCCTCGGTGTCGATCGAGTGGTAGCCCGAGACATATCCGTAGTTCGAGTAGAACTTGTCGAGCGTATATTTCGACTTAATTGTGCGGTTGAGCTGCTGGCGGAATGCCATCGCTGCGGAGTTATCGGCGCACGACTTGCTTACATAATCGCCCAAATCGAAGAAGATGTGATCGCGATGTCCCTCGTATGCCTGCACCTCCGAGAGATTGAAATCCTTCTTCGCCGCGGCATTCACCTTCTTCATTGCCGCAGCCAGAGCGTCGAGTTGCGTGCAGTCGATCAGCGCCACCGAGCCCGAGAAGCCCTTGCTCTCGGCGTAGTGCTGGTTGTAGGCTCTGCATACGGCATCCAGATCGTAGGATGTGCCGCCATTGAGCATCAGCTGCGGAATAACCTTGTCGTAGGGGAATCCGTCGCCCATAATCTCGCAGGGCGAGCCGATGGCGTAGCGGGTATTGTTGCGAATGTCGTAAAGCGCCTCCACGTTTGACATAAAGCAGGCATCGAAGAGGATGTAGTCGAACGTTACGCCCGTCGATGAGAGGGCATTCGACAGCGTGCTGAGATCAAAGCCGTGACTGCTCGACGAGCTGTACGTTTCGCCGATGTAGCGGGTCTCGTGCTCACCCTTGTTTTTACGCCAATACTCCTCGTGCGTGAGTTGCTGCGTTGCTCCAGCACCACCGACAGACTCTATGCGAGAGCCCTCCACGCGGGTAGATTCGGGCTCCATCGGAATCCATCCCGTCGAGTGGCCCGCCATCACAAGGCCGTAGCTCTTCGAGGGTGCCTGACGAATGACATCGTTGAAGATGTAGCTGAGCGACTGCTCATCCATCACCGCCGGCAGCTCATAGGTCTGCAATAGCACCTCCTTGACAAGTCCCTCTTCGTATTTAAGCTCGAACAACTCGGTCTGCGTCTTGCTGCTGTTCTGGAAGAGGTACAGAATACGGCTCTTACCCAGAATATCACCTCGCACGGCATCCTTCACGGCCGAGATGTTACGATAGAAGTAGAAGGAGAGTTTCGTTCCCGTAAAATAGAATATAAGTGTCTGCGGAGGTCTGTCGTCCTCCACCTTCTTCTTTCCGCCGCAGGCGGGTGCCAGCAGCATTACGAGTGCCGCTACCACAAGGACTATGTTTCGAGTAAATGCTTTCATCGTTTTGTGGGTTAATTTATTTGTATTCTCTCGGGCCGAGATTGTTGAACTGCCAAGTACGCTTCTTCTTGAATGTTACATCCTCGGGTTTGTTGCGATAGATGCGGCTGTAGTCGAAGTAGAAGCCGCGAATCTTACCATCGGGCACACGGCGAGGCTCCTCGAGCGGAATGTACTCCACCGAGCGGCTGATGATCTCGGGCCGCTTGGCCGCAACGCCCATCGACGAGACTACATCCACCGCGTGCGAGAACATAATGATGTGCATCGGATACTTCTCCGTGCGGCCGTCGCCCGACGACTTGATGGTTTCCAGAATGCCTTGCAGGTGGTAGAAATATGCCTCCTCGCGCACCTTGTCGCCACGCGAGCCGTAGGCGAAAACCAGCATATTCAGCACCGTCGGACTGAACGGATCGACCATCATAGCCTCGTTGCATACCGAGATGATGTATTCGATCTGCTTCGAGTCGGGGCGGTCGGCATTAAGACCAATCATCGAGGCGTAGAGATCCTCCACAGCCTTGTTCGTGGCCGTCGGTTTGTAGTTCTCGTGGTATGCGTAGCCGTAGTAGAGGTAGTGGTACTCCTCCTCCGAGAGTTTTTCGAGGTTCTCATATCGCATCATCAGGTTGGTGTAGTAGAAGGGCGACGAGGAGTCCATAATCTTTCGCAAAATATCCTCATCGTCGGGAATCTTCGCAAAGCCGAGCGCAGGCACCAACACCGCAAGCAGCAATAGTAGTCGTTTCATAGGCGTTTTTTATAGCAAACGTCAATTTAGCACAATTCGTATTCGCGGATCAACTTTTCCAGCTTCTTCATCAGTAGGTCTGTGGCGGGAACAAGCGGCAGACGCAGCACGTTGTCGATCTGTCCCAAAATCTTAAGTGCAGCTTTCACGCCCGTCGGATTGCCCTGCTCGAACAGCGCGCATACGGCCTCGTGCAGCGGGGCATAAGCCTCCTCGGCGCGGTCGAACAGTCCCTGACTTGCCAAATATACAACGTGCGAGAAACGCTTGGGGAAGGCATCTACAGCCACCGAGATCACGCCATCGCCGCCCTTGCGCATAACATCTACGGTCATACCGTCGTCGCCCGAGAGCACAAGAAAACCCTTCGGACGGTTTTTGATAATCTGCGCAATCTGGTCGATCTTGCCCGATGCCTCCTTAATACCGATGATGTTCTCCACGTCGGCTGCCAATCGGCACGTCGTCTCGGCCGTCATATTGACACCCGTGCGGCCCGGCACGTTGTAGAGGATGATGGGCAGGGGCGAGGATTCGGCTACGGCCTTGAAGTGGCGGTAGAGTCCCTCCTGCGAGGGCTTATTGTAGTAGGGCGTAACGCTCAGCAAGGCATCCACACCCTCAAGATCCATCTTGCCGATCTGCTCGATCAGGCGCACCGTGTCGTTACCTCCAGCTCCAGCTACTATGGGGGTGCGACCTGCCACACGCTCCTTGATAAAGGCGAGCACCTCGTTTCGCTCTTCGTGCGAAAGTGTCGGGGTCTCGGCCGTTGAGCCGAGGGCGACGACGTAGTCCGTGCCGCCGTCGATCACATAGTCGATCATACGTCCGAGTGCCTCCCAATCGCACGAAAAATCACTCTTGAAAGGGGTTATCATAGCGGCACCTACACCGCTGAATTTGTGTCTCTTCATCTCTATTTAGTTTTATTCATTAACCTTGTCAAATCTTATTTGCAGCTAAAAGAGCGATCCCTGCACGGGAGCGGTCGGCTGCTGCTCGGGCTCTTTCGCTGGCTCAACTACGGGGTGATCCTCACCGCCAATCATATCGACAAACTCCTGCTCGGAGATAATCTTTACGCCCAACTTCGTCGCCTTCTGCAACTTCGCAGGGCCAATCTTGTCGCCTGCCAGCAGGTATGACGTATTGCCCGAAACGGCAGCGAGGTTCTTGCCTCCGTGAGCCTCAATGAGTGCCTTCAGCTCGTCGCGCGAGTGGTCGGCAAACGAACCCGAAATCACAAAGGTCAATCCTGCCAACGACTCCGATACGGTCTGCCGCTGCTCGGCCTCGAACTGCAATCCTGCCTTGCGCAGACGCTCCACGATCGAGCGGTTGTGCTCGTCAGCAAAATAGTCTATAATCGCATCAGCAATCTTCTCGCCCACCTCCTCGGCCTCGATAAGCTCCTCTCGCGTGGCCGCCATTACGGCATCCATCGAGTGGAAGTGCTCGGCAAGATATTTGGCCGTTGTCTCACCCACGAAGCGTATTCCCAACGCGAATAGTACTCTATGGAACGGTACCTCTTTCGAGGAGCGGATGCTCTGAATTATATTGGCCGCCGACTTCTCGCCCAGACGTGGCAACACGGCCAGCTGCTCGGCGCGAAGATCATACAGATCGGCCATATCTGCAATAAGCCGATTATCGTAAAGCAACTCGACGGTCTCCTCGCCCAACGATTCGATGTTCATCGCCTTGCGGCGGATGAAGTGTATGATACGTCCTACGATCTGCGGACGGCAGTGGCTCTGGTTGGGGCAGTAGTGCTTGGCCTCGCCCTCGTAGCGGACAAGCTCGGTGCCGCACTCGGGGCAGTGGGTGATGTATTGCAGCGGCTGGCTATCCTCCGCGCGGCAACTCAGCTCCACACCCGTAACTTTGGGGATGATCTCGCCACCCTTCTCCACATATACCATATCGCCCACGCGCAGGTCGAGCGCCGCAATCTGATCGGCATTGTGCAACGTGGCTCGCTTGACGGTCGTACCGGCCAGATGCACCGCATCGAGGTTGGCAACGGGCGTTATAGCTCCCGTACGCCCCACCTGATACGACACCTCGAGGAGTCTGGTAAGTGCCTGCTCGGCCTTGAACTTATATGCGACGGCCCACTTCGGCGCTTTCGACGTGCGGCCCATCTTGCGACGGTCGGCATAGCTATTGACCTTGATCACCACACCATCAATCGGCGTAGGGAATTCGTGGCGTTGCTTATCCCAATACTCTATATAATTATCAATCTCCTGCTCCGAGAGGCATTTGCGCATAGCGTCCGATACGGGGAATCCCCATTTACGCAGGCTCTCCATACTCTCCGAGTGCGATGCGAATGGCAACTGCTGGCCCTCCACCTGATAGGGCACGAACTGCAATTCGCGCTTGGCCACCACCTGCGACTGCTGCAACTTGAGCGTTCCGGCCGCCGCATTACGCGGATTGGCAAAGAGCTGCTCGCCCGCCGCCTCGCGCTCGGCGTTAAGACGGTCGAACGTGGGGTAGCTCATATATACCTCGCCACGCACCTCGAACGACGGAAGGCCGCTCGGCTGCTGCAACACCAACGGAACGTGGCCGATGGTGCGGATGTTCTCCGTTACCTCGTCGCCGCGAGTGCCGTCGCCGCGCGTTACGGCGTGGTGGAGGCTGTCGCCTTCGTAAGTGAGCGAGATGGCCGAGCCGTCGAATTTCAACTCACAGCAGAACTCCACATCATCGCCAACCTCGGCGCGCACCTTGCCGATCCACTCGTGCAGCTCCTCGAGCGAGTAGGTGTTCGAGAGCGAGAGCATAGGGTAGGCGTGCGAGATGCTGCGAAATTTATTCGTCAGATCGCTTCCCACGCGCATCGTAGGCGAGTTTGGATCAGCCATTTCGGGGTGAAGTGCCTCTAAATCTTGCAATTCGCGCAGCATCGTGTCGAACTCGTAGTCGCTCACGACGGGTGCGGCTTCAACGTAGTATTTATGGTTGAAGTAATTGAGTTTTTGGCGTAACTCTTTGATTCTGTGTTCGGCACTCATTTCGATAGGTACATTTTAGTCGTAAAGGTACACAATTTGTTTGTAACAAACGCAAAAATCAAAAAAAATGCAAAAAAAATATCAAGATTCGTTGCGATATGTAAATTTTGCTTATACTTGCAGAAAATTTCGGTAATTATGACACCAAATAGTACAAAAAAACGCTTAGTAACCAGTTTCAACAACCTCTCTTCTGAGCAGCAGGAGGAGGTTAAGGCCCTTTATCCGCGTGGCTATGCGGATGTGATGACACGAATCGATAAACCCAACGGCGAGCCCATCTTCGTTGTGCCCTACGAGACCGACGAGATCTCATATCTCGTGAAGGTCGATGTGAAGATCGACGATGCGACGGACGACGTGGACGACGACTTCTACGGCGACGACGAGCTCAAGGGTGCCGACGAGATTCAGGACGACGGCTCGATGGACGATGACGATATGTAGTATTTATAACAATAATGATAGGAGAACTCTCGACGGGGGTTCTCTTTTTTATTTTTACTTACCACCGCAGAGGTTATTTTCGCCACAAATGAGGCATTTTAACAACCTGTTGATAACTTCCGCCGCCGAAAATGGTTGCAGATAGGAAAAAATGCGTATCTTTGGATGCAAAAAAATGTCTTTTTGCGGTTAATGCTAAACAGATAAATGAAAAAAGTTGATGTAGTTCTCGGATTGCAATGGGGCGACGAAGGTAAGGGTAAGGTGGTCGATGTACTCACCCCCAACTACACTGTCGTTGCACGCTTTCAGGGCGGTCCCAACGCCGGTCATTCGTTGCACTTTGGCGATAAGAGTTTTGTTTTGCGAACAGTTCCTTCGGGTATCTTCCGCGATGGTTCGATCAATGTAATCGGTAATGGTGTTGTGGTTGATCCGGTGAGTTTGGCCGAGGAGTTGAAGAATATCGCAGCACAGGGTATTCCCGTCCAGAAGAAGCTGCTCATCTCGAAGAAGGCGCATATCATCCTGCCCACACACCGTATGCTGGATGCGGCGAGCGAGGCTGCCAAGGGTAAGTCGAAGATCGGCTCTACGCTGAAGGGTATCGGCCCTACCTATATGGATAAGACCGGCCGCAACGGATTGCGCTTTGGCGATGTGCTGGCCGACGATTTTATCGAGCGCTACAACCGCCTCAAGGCAAAGCACGTCGAGATGCTCTCGCAGTACAAGGACTTCGAGTACGACGTTACGGAGTACGAGAAGACGTGGATGGAGGGTATCGACTATCTGCGTGGCTTCGAGTTTATCGATAGCGAACACACAATTAATAAATATATTGACGAGGATGTGCCCATCTTGGCCGAGGGTGCGCAAGGATCGTTGCTCGATGTGGACTTCGGTACATATCCCTTTGTAACCTCGTCGAATACCGTATGTGCAGGTGTCTGCACCGGTCTGGGTGTCGCGCCCACTAAGATCGGCGATGTATATGGTATCTTCAAGGCCTACTGCACCCGCGTGGGTAGCGGACCTTTCCCCACGGAGCTCTTCGATGAGACGGGTAAGGAGCTGGGCCGCATCGGTCACGAGTTCGGTGCTGTTACGGGTCGCCCGCGTCGTTGCGGCTGGCTTGACCTTGTAGCGCTGAAGTATGCTGTTATGGTTGATGGCGTTACGCAGCTCATTATGATGAAGTCGGACGTGATGAACGATTTCGACACCATCAAGGTTGCTACCGCTTACCGTATCGGCGACGAGGTTGTGAGCCACTTCCCCTACGAGGTGAACGACTCTATCGAGCCTGTTTACACCGAGTTCAAGGGCTGGAAGTGCGACATCTGCAAGGTTCGCCGCTACGAGGACTTCCCCGTGGAGTTCAAGCAGTACGTTGAGTTTATTGAGCGCGAGACAGGTGTTCCCGTGAAGATTATCTCGGTGGGCCCCGATCGCGAGGAGACTATTGTACGATAAATACTATTTTTTTGAGGTTGAATGCTCGAATGGCATTTCCACCGCACTCATACCCATTGTCGAAGGCTTAGTCGCGTAAGCTCTCGGCGAGGGGTATGAATGACGGATGGATTTACTATTTCGCGCATTTTTCCGTATAAGGGATCTCTGCTGTCGCGGCAGAGCGCCCAGATTAACCAATAATTAGACAAATGAATAAAGCATTAAAAATTGTTGTATTGGCAAAGCAGGTGCCCGATACCCGCAACGTGGGTAAGGACGCTATGACAGCCGAGGGCACAGTCAATCGCGCTGCGCTGCCTGCAATTTTCAATCCTGAAGATTTGAATGCCTTGGAGTTGGCGTTGCGCCTTAAGGAGGAGTGCGCAGACTCTACGGTACATATTCTCACTATGGGCCCACACCGTGCGGCCGACATTATCCGCGATGCAATGTTCCGTGGAGCCGATGGCGGTTATCTCTTGACCGACCGCAAGTTCGCCGGAGCAGACACATTGGCAACCTCGTATGCACTCTCGTGCGCTCTGCGTAAGATCGGTGCCGATCTGATCATCGCCGGCCGTCAGGCTATCGATGGCGATACGGCTCAGGTAGGCCCTCAGGTGGCCGAGAAGCTGGGCTTGCCTCAGGTTACATACGCCGAGGAGGTGTTGCAGGTCAAGGAGTCGTTGCTCGTGCTGCGCCGCCGTCTGGAGCGTGGCGTTGAGAGTGTCGAGTGTCCGATGCCTGCCGTTATTACGGTCAATTCGTCTGCACCCGAGGTGCGCCCCCACAATGCACGCCTTGTGATGAAGTACAAGCACGCAATGATCCCCACCGAGATGGCTGCTGCGGCCGATTCGCTCTCGGCGCAGATGGTCGCTCAGCGCGATTACCTGCAGATCGTCGAGCTTACGTCGTCGGATATCGTCTGCGATGAGCAGCAGCTGGGACTCTCGGGCTCGCCTACGAAGGTTAAGAAGATCGAGAACGTGGTCTTCCAAGCCAAGGAGGCCAAGCAGCTCACCTCGTCGGACGAGGATATTAATTCACTTATGGTTGAACTCATCGCGAGCCACACGCTCGGTTAATCCGCACTAATGTATGAATAACGTATTTGTATATATCGAATTGGAGGACGGCATTGTTGCCGACGTTAGTTTGGAGCTCCTGACCAAGGGCCGCGAGTTGGCCAATACATTGGGAGTAAAGTTGGAGGCTGTGGTTATCGGCCATAACGTAGCAGGTATCGAGACCGAGTTTGCAAAGTATGGTGCTGATACCGTGTGGGTTGCCGACGATGAGATCTTCTCGCCCTTCCGCACCCTGCCTCACACCTCAGTGATGTGTGGTTTGATTAAGGCCGAGCAGCCGCAAATCGTGCTCTTCGGAGCTACGCCCGTCGGCCGCGACTTCGCACCGCGTGTGTCATCGGCTCTGCATAGTGGTCTTACGGCCGACTGTACGCAGCTCGAGATTGGCCCTCACAAGGATGCCAAGACGGGCAAGGAGTATGAGAATCTGTTGTACCAGATTCGCCCCGCCTTCGGAGGCAATATCATCGCTACGATCGTCAATCCCGACTGCCGCCCGCAGATGGCAACCGTCCGCGAGGGCGTGATGCGCAAGGAGATGGTGGCCGAGGCTACAGCAGGCGAGGTGAAGACGATCGCGTGGAAGGAGTATGTGTCGGATTCGGATTTGGCCGTGAAGATTCTGGATCGCGAGCTCGAGCAGCGCAAGATCAATATCAAGGGCGCGAGCGTCATCGTAGCAGGTGGTTACGGTATGGGCTCGAAGGAGGGCTTCCAGCTCTGCCACGATCTGGCGGAGGTGTTGGGTGCCGAGGTCGGAGCTTCGCGTGCGGCTGTTGATGCAGGTTTCTGCGAGCACGAGCGCCAGATTGGTCAGACGGGTGTTACGGTACGCCCCAAGCTCTATATCGCTTGCGGTATCTCTGGCCAGATCCAGCATACGGCAGGTATGGACTCTTCGTCGATGATCATCTCAATTAACAACGACCCCGCAGCGCCAATCGTGAAGATTGCCGATTACGCCATTACGGGCAAGGTCGAGGAGGTGATTCCCAAGATGATTAAGTATTACAAGCAAAATTCTAAGTAACGATGGCTAATTTCTTTTTAGATAATAAAGATTTGCAGTACCACCTTGAGCATCCGCTGATGCGAAAGATTGTGGAGCTTAAGGAGCGCAACTTCTCGGAGAAGGATCTCTACGACTACGCTCCCCAGAACTACGAGGATGCAATGGACTCGTACCGTCGCGTTATGCAGATCGTCGGTGAGGTGTGTGGCGATGTCATTGCCCCCAATGCCGAGGGTGTTGATCACGAGGGTCCGCGCGTTGAGAACGATCGCGTGATCTACGCTTCGGGTACGGTCGAGAATATGAAGGCTGTCAATGCCGCCGGCCTCAGCGGCCTGACGCTTCCCCGCCGATTCAAGGGTTTGAACTTCCCTCTGTTGTGCTTCGTTATGGCCAACGAGATGGTGGCTCGTGCCGATGCCAGCTTCGAGAATATCTGGGGCTTGCAGGATTGCGCCGAGACTCTGAACGAGTTCGCCTCGGAGGAGCAGAAGATGAAGTACCTGACGTGGGTTAGCGAGGGTGCAACGTGTGCGATGGATCTCACCGAGCCCGATGCAGGCTCTGATCTGGGTGCTGTGATGCTGAAGGCAACGTGGTCGGAGGAGCGACAGACGTGGCTGCTGAATGGCGTTAAGCGCTTCATTACCAACGGTGATGGCGACGTGTCGCTCGTTTTGGCTCGAACGGAGGAGGGTACCACCGACGCACGCGGATTGTCAATGCTCGTCTATGACAAGCGCAACGGCGGAATGAAGGTGCGCCGCATCGAGAACAAGCTCGGTATCAAGGGCTCGCCCACCTGTGAGTTGGTCTTCACTGACGCTCCCGCCGAGTTGGTTGGCGATCGTCGTATGGGCCTTATCAAGTACGTTATGTCGCTGATGAACGCAGCGCGTCTGGGTATCGGTGCGCAGTCGGTCGGTCTGTGCGAGGCGGCCTATCGTGAGGCGTTGAAGTACGCACACGAGCGTCGTCAGTTCGGTAAGGATATTATCCAGTTCCCCGCAATCTCGGAGATGTTGTCGAATATGCGTGCCCGTCTGCACGGAGCCCGCGCACTGCTCTATGAGACTTCACGCTTCGTGGAGGTTTACAAGCAGTACACCCACATCTCGCACGAGCGTTCGCTCGAGGCTGCGGAGCGTCAGGAGATGAAGTATTATAACCGTCTGGCCGATGCCTTTACGCCTCTGGTTAAGCTCTTTGCGTCGGAGTATGCCAACTCGCTCGCTTACGACTCTATCCAGATTCACGGTGGTTCGGGCTTTATGAAGGATTACGCTTGCGAGCGTTTGTATCGTGATGCGCGTATTATGAATATCTACGAGGGTACGTCGCAGTTGCAGGTCGTGGCTGCCATCAATGGCGTTACGAAGGGCACCTTTATGGAGCAGATCGCGCGCTATGAGGAGCAGCAGTACACCGAGGCTATGCAGCCCATCGTTGAGAAACTGAAGGCTCTGCGCGCACGCGTTGAGGCTATGGTTGAGCACGTTGAGACTGTGAGCAAGGAGGCTCCGCAGTTCAAGGACTTCCACGCGCGTCGTCTGGTCGAGAGCGTAGGTCATATCATCATCACCTACCTATTGGCTCAGCAGGCCGCAGAGGTCGAGGAGTACGCATCGGATGCAAAGCTCTTTGCAAAGCTTACGGAGGGTTACATCGCTGGTGCTGAGGCGTATATCCTCAATTCAACAGCCGAGGACGTTGCCTTGATCTCTGAGGTTCAGGAGCAGTTTTAATTGAACCCCCCTCTCGTTATACAACTTCAGGGAAGATAATAAACGAAAAGAGGTTGCCCCGTGTGGGCGACCTCTTTTTTGCGTAAAAAACGAGGGTGCTAACCCGAAAGTCAGACACCCTCTTGCGCGATCATTTACGCATAATCTCATCCAATACGTTGCGGGTGAGGTGCATCGCCATACGGTATGCGTTGCGTGCTGCGTTGGCCACATCGTAAATCGTGTCGAGACGGTCGCGGATATCATCGATCGCACGACGTACCGCCAGCACATACGTAAGCCACGCAACGAAGAGGAAGAATCCACCCACGATGAGCGTTGCCCAAGTGGCCGAACCCACAATTTCGGTAATCCACGCCACTATCGCCGCCACCAAAAGTATGGCTGCGGCTGCCGCCGAGGCGACAAAGTAGAATAGTGGTGCCATCGTGCTATGCCTGCGTGTAGTGTTCTCCTCCATCCCCACAACTTTTTACTGCTTGTCGTCGCAGTGGCAGCGGATCTTCTCTGCCTCGTGATCAACGTAATCGCGAATCTTTGTGCGTAGTTCTGGTCCCGACTGCGGTGTTACGAGCATCGTAACGACCGATCCAACCAACATACCGCCCAGAAATGAGACCAAAGTGCAAATACCAGAATTTTTCATAGTGCAATTATTTTTTGTAATTCACTGCGAAAAGTTGCAAAATCCGCGCCATAACTGCTATATTTGTTTGCGCAAATTCCGTTTTATGCTTTAAGTCGTTGAGCCAATGCAGAGAGAGTTCCTAACGGTTGCCTTCACGGGCCACCGTACATATCAATCCGAGGCCGACGGGGAGCTGCGACAGCTTCTCGAGGAGCTTTATGAGGATGGCGCAAGGCGCTATCTGTGTGGTATGGCGTGGGGATTTGACCTCTCGGCAGGCGAGGCTGTTGTTGTGCATAAGCGTCTGCATTCCGATGTGGAATTGGTTGCCGTAGAGCCATTTGCGGAATTTCGGTCGCTCTTTCGAGGTGAGGATGGTGAGCGATACGACGCGCTTATCGCGGCGGCCGATCGTAGGGTAGTGGTGGGCGAGAACAATGTGGGAGCCTATATGCGTCGCAACGATTATCTGGTCGATCACTCGTCGCTCGTCGTGGCGTGGTGGGATGGCCGACGGGATGGCGGTACGGCCTATACCGCGCTTCGTGCCCGCCGCAAGGGACGCGAGGTGATAAATCTCTATCCCGATCCGCAGTTACACCTACCATTCTAAAAAAAATAGAGGGTGCCCGAAAAAGGCACCCTCTTTTCTATCTTGGTTTAGACTACCACTCCAGAATCTTCTTGAAGTCGTAAGCCTCAGGGTTAGCAACGTAAGCCTTTGCTGCCTCGTAATCCTCGGGGGTAACGTAGTGCAGGAGGTTGTTGATAACCTGCTGAATCTTATCAGACTCGATGTTCACGAGACGGGGAGGAATCTTGCCAGTGGTGGGATCCTGCAGATCCTTCAGGTAGAGAGGCGATACGAAACCATCCTGTGAGATGTAAACCATACAGCCGGTCTTACCCTCTGAGAAGAGCTTGTAAACACCCATACCCAACTCTGAGCAATATACCAAGTCGTAAGCGATAGGAGTCTGGCAACGTACCTCGTAACCGATCTCAACGGGACGAGACTTAACCTTCAGCTTGAGCTCCTTGAGCTTGTTCTCCAGCAGCTCGTTGAAGATGTTAGCCTTCGATACCTTACCGAGCTCGGGGTGGCCGTGATCGTCGTAAGTGAAGTTGATGCCAGAGTTGCGGATCTCCTCGTCCGACAGAGCGTGGAATACACCCTCCGAGATCATAGCAACACCGTACTCGATACCCATAATCTTACGCTTGATGATAGAAGAGATAACCAGATTTACGATCTTCTCGATGGTGATCTCGGTCTTGTTGAACATCTCGGGGATAACGATCATCGGGTAGTGGCAAGCCGAACCGATACCGAATGCGAGGTGACCAGCCGAGCGACCCATAGCAGCTACAACGAACCAGTTAGCCGAGGTGCGAGCGTCGTTATAAACGGCGCGGCCGATAACGGTACCACCCTCCTTAGCTGACTGATAGCCGAACGTGGGCGAGCCTGCGGGCAGGGGAAGGTCGTTGTCGATGGTCTTGGGAACGTGGATATTAGCAATAGGATACTGCTTAGCCTCCAAGAACTTAGCGATGCGGTTAGCCGTAGAAGCGGTGTCGTCGCCACCAACGGTAACGAGCAACTTGATGTTGTTCTCCTGGAAGAATGAGAGGTTGAAGTTCTCCTCGAAATCCTTATCGGTGGGCTTGAAACGGCTCATCGTAAGGTACGAACCACCCTGGTTGAAGATGAAGTCAGCCTTTACGAAATCCATATCCTCAAAACGGGGATTGGGGTTGAAAAGACCTGAGTAACCGTAATGCAAGCCGATTACGCGATAACCCTTAGCAAGGAACGTCTTTGCGACGCTGCCTACAACGGTGTTCATACCCGGAGCCGGGCCGCCACCAGTAAGAATAGCAATAGCCTCTTTCATATCAGTGTATTTAGTTAAATTAGTTAATGTTTCTGAAAACTCCCACAAAAATAATAAAAATAAACTTCATAACGTATCTTTGCGCCTCTTTTTTTGTTTTGCACTCATTTTTTGGTATATTTGCGTGGTTATTATTTAATACGGTAATGCGCAAATTTGATTACATAATTGTAGGTAGCGGACTTGCGGGATTGTATGCGGCGTATAAGGCGTCGTTTAAGGGCAACGTGGCGGTGATCACCAAATCGTTTTTGCGAGAGAGTAATTCGTTCAATGCTCAAGGTGGCATAGCTGTCGTAACGGCCAGCGATGACGATCCGCAGATTCACAAATCCGATACACTTATCGCAGGCCGCGGCCTGTGCGAAGATAGCGCGGTAGATATTCTGGTAAACGAGGGCCCCGACCGCATCGCGGAGATCATAGCCGAGGGTATGAAATTCGACAGCGAGGGCGGCGCTCTGTCGCTCGGTCTGGAGGGCGGCCATCATAAACGTCGTATTCTGCACGCCGGAGGCGACTCGACGGGCAAGTGGATTACCGAGTTTGTAATATCGAAAGTCTTAGAACGCGATAATATCACCATATACGAAAATACTACACTGCTCGAATTGCTCGTTAGTGAGGGGACTTGCTACGGTGTGCGTTGCTGGAGCAGCAATCCGACTCTTGTCGAGGATGACTGTGGCGGCGATGGCTCACTCTCGGGTGGCGAGGTGTTGCTCTACGCCAGCCATATCTTCCTTACCTCGGGCGGCGCGTCGGCTGTCTATGCCCGCACGACCAACCCCGAGACTACCATCGGCGACGGTCTGGCCATAGCCTACAAGGCGGGTTGCCGTATTATCGATATGGAGTTTATACAGTTCCACCCTTCGGCCCTTTACCTGAAGGATTCGCCCAAGGCGACGCTCATCAGCGAGGCCGTGCGTGGCGAGGGAGCGCACCTGCTGGGCAAGAACGGCAAGCGATTTATGGTGCCTATCCACGAGTTGGCGGAGTTGGCGCCGCGCGATATTGTCGCCCGCTCGATATATAAGCAGATGCAGAAGGACGAGATGCCTTACGTTACGCTCTCGCTTCGTCATCTGGACTCGGAGACGATCTTGAAGCGATTCCCCGGAATCAATGCCAAGTGTCAGGAGGCGGGATACGACCTCACGCAGGAGATCCCCGTAGCACCGGCGGCGCACTATACGGTGGGTGGCGTAGCGTCGAACCATAACGGTCGCACCGACATCAAGCGCCTTTACGCTTGTGGCGAGATTGCTGCGACAGGTATTATGGGAGCTAACCGTCTGGCCTCGAATTCTCTGATCGAGTGTCTGGTTTTCGCTAACCGCGCAGTCGAGGATTCGGCCAAGGTTGGTGCGCAGACCGAGTTTGTTGAGTTCGAGAAGGAGTACCGCGTCGATCCGGCCAATCGGGCCGACTATGTGGAGCTGAAGCAGGCCGTGGCCAATATTATGAACGCCCACGCAGGCATCGTTCGTAGCGAGGAGGGGCTCACCGAGGGCCTTCGCAAGATCGAGGCTCTGGGCACGATGACCAAGCAGCGCCAGAAGGAGCGTGGAGGATCGGATAGAGAGTTCTACCTCGAGGCCACACGACGTATGCTGTGTGTGGCACGCCTGATTATGTCGCCCGCACTGCTTCGCCGCGAGAGCCGTGGCGGCCACTACCGCGAGGATTACCCCTGCGCCGACGAGGCTTTTGCTCTGCATTCAGTGCAGCGTAAGGGCGAGCAGATTACGACCGCCCCCGTGAATGAGGATTTTTTGAATTTTTAGATGAAATAAAATACGATAGATATGCAATACGAAAATTTGATCAATAAGTTGATTGACCTCGGTATCGAGGAGGATATCAATACGGGCGACATCACCACCGAGTCGATTATCCCCGCAACGATGAACGCCGTAGCCACTATGACTGCCAAGCAGGAGGGCGTGGTTTCAGGCTTGGAGATCGTTAAGATGGTCTATGACCGCTTCCAGCAGGATGTGGTCTTTACCCCCTATTTCAACGATGGCGATCGCGTGAATAAGGGTGATGTGATCCTGAAGATCGAGGCAACGTATCCCACGCTTCTGCGCGGTGAGCGCCTCTCGCTCAACATCTTCCAGCGTATGTGCGGTATCGCAACCGAGACTGCGAAGTATGTTAAGGAGCTGGCGGGCACGCAGACTGAGCTTCTGGATACGCGCAAGACGGCTCCCGGCCTGCGCGTGCTGGATAAGCTGGCCGTTAAACACGGCGGTGGAACGAACCACCGTATGGGCCTTTACGATATGGCGATGATCAAGGACAACCACATCAAGATGGCGGGTGGCATCACCAAGGCCGTTGAGCAGGTGCGTAGCCGCATTGCCGAGGGTGTTAAGATCGAGGTCGAGGCTACCAATCTCGACGAGGTTAAGGAGGCTATCGCCGCAGGTGCCGACATCATTATGTTCGACAATATGACCAACGAGGCAATGACCGAGGCCTCGGAGGTTGTGAAGGCCGCCGCCAAGGGTATCAAGACCGAGGCGTCGGGTAATATGAGTATTCCTCGCTTGAAGGAGGTTGCCGCTACGGGCGTTGATTACATCAGCGTAGGTGCTCTGACGCACACCGTCAAGGCGATGGATATTAGTATGAACATCCAAGTGGAGTAATAATTGCTAAAGAGTTGTGTCTATGACAAACCAGTCTCTTATGCAGCGTATTGCGGAGCTCAAGGCTCAGAAGGGGGCAGTCATTCTGGCCCACTACTACACCACGCCCGAGGTGCAGGCCGTTGCCGATTTTTTAGGCGACTCGTTGGCTCTGTCGGTCAAGGCGCGTGATATTGACGCTCCGATAATCCTCTTTGCAGGAGTTAATTTTATGGCCGAGACTGCCAAGGTGCTCTCGCCCGATAAGAAGGTGCTCCTACCCGTTCCCGAGGCGGGTTGCTCGCTTGCCGAGTCGTGCGAGGCGGAGGCCTTTGCCGCCTTCAAGGCCAAGTACCCCGACCATAAGGTCGTTTCGTACGTTAATACCTCGGTGGGCGTGAAGGCGCTGACGGATGTGTGTTGCACCTCGTCGAATGCCTTGCAGGTCGTAAATAGCATTCCCGAGGATCAGCCCATCATCTTTGCTCCCGACCGTAATTTAGGATCTTATATCCAGAAACTCACGGGCCGCACAAATATGGTGCTGTGGGATGGTGCTTGCACCGTTCACGAGGAGTTTTCGCTGGAGAAGATTCTGCAGCTCAAGGCCGAACATCCCGAGGCGAAGGTCGTTGTTCATCCCGAGTGCCGCGCCTATATCATCGAGGTTGCCGACTACGTTGGCTCGACGGCGGGTATTCTGGAGTATTGCGGCAAGAGCGATGCCGAGGAGTTTATCGTGGTTACCGAGGCGGGTATCCTTGCCGAGATGCGCAAGCGCTACCCCGCGAAGCAGTTTATCCCCGCGCCGCCGATCGACTCGACGTGCGGATGCAACGAGTGCCGTTATATGAAGATGGTGACGCTGGAGAATATCCTCGAGTGTCTGGAGAACGAGTCGCCTGAGGTTGTGATGGACGAACAGGTGCGCTTGGCGGCCGAGCGTTCGATTCTCAATATGGTGGCGATTAAATAATTTTTGAAGATGAACATTACAAACGATATTAAATATATAGGAGTGGACGATACCGACATCGATCTTTTCGAGAGTCAGTACATCGTCCCCAATGGAATCTCGTATAACTCTTACCTCATTCTTGACGAGAAGGTCGCCGTGATGGATACGGTCGATGCGCGTAAGAGCGAGGAGTGGCTTACGAATCTGGATGCGGCTCTCGGCGGTCGCACGCCCGACTATCTGGTTGTGCATCATATGGAGCCCGATCACGCCGGCACTATCGCGCAGTTTGTGGAGAAGTATCCCAAGGCGCAGATCGTAGCCTCAGCGCGAGCCATACAGATGATGGCCGACTTTTTCGAGGGCGTTGATTTCAGTGGCCGCACGATAGCTGTCAAGGAGGGCGAGGAGCTCTCGCTCGGCGAGCACACGCTGCAGTTCTTTATGGCTCCGATGGTGCATTGGCCCGAGGTTATGGTGAGCTACGATAAGCACGATAAGGTCGTATTCTCGGCTGATGGCTTCGGTAAGTTCGGCGCTTTGTCGGCCGACGAGGAGTGGGCTTGCGAGGCACGTCGTTACTACTTCAATATCTGCGGTAAGTATGGCGCGCAGGTGCAGACGCTGCTTAAGAAGCTCGCTACGCTCGACGTGGAGTGCATCTGTCCTCTGCACGGCCCCATCCTGAAGGAGAATTTGGACTATTACATTGGCCTTTACGACACTTGGAGCCGCTACGATGTGGAGACCAAGGGCGTGTTTGTTGCCTACGCATCGATTCACGGCGGTACGGCAGCCGTAGCCCACAAAGTGGCCGATATGTTGCGTGAGCGCGGTGTGGGCAAGGTTTCGGTGGCCGACCTTAGCCGCGACGATATGGCCGAGGCTGTGGAGGATGCCTTCCGTATGGATCGCCTGATCGTGGCCGCTGCATCGTACGATGGCGGCGTCTTCCCCGTAATGCACGACTTCCTGCACCACTTGCAGATCAAGGCATACCAGAACCGCAAGGTCGGAATCATCGAGAACGGCTCGTGGGCACCTTGTGCCGGTCGCGTGATGCGTTCGATGTTGGAGCAGATGAAGCAGGTGGAGATCGTCGAGCCCGTGGTAACCATCCGCTCGCGTATGAAGGCCTCGGATCTGCCTGCGCTGGAGGCTTTAGCCGATGCTATGATGTAGGCCGCGGGATGGGCCCGTTAAATATAGAACTTGAAAACCCTATTTAATATTAACTCCAAAATTAAATGCTTATGAAGAAGATTTTTTCTTTCGTAGTTGTTGCTTTGGCAGCGCTTTCAATGGCAACGGGTTGCACCCCCGCACCCAAGCAGATTGGTTTGCAGCTCTACTCTGTTAACCGCGATATGAAGGATGTTGATGCATCGCTGGCAAAGGTTGCTGCTGCTGGTTACAACGTAGTTGAGACTCTGCGTAGCCCCGAGTGCTTCGGTCTGCCCGCAGCAGAGTTCAAGGCTTTGTGTGACAAGCACGGTCTGAAGATTGTTTCTACTCACCACTCAATCGCTATGGATCCCGAGAATGAGGCTGAGGTTATGAATCAGTGGCGTGAGGTATTCAAGGGCCTGAACGTGATGGGTGCAAAGTATTGCGTTATCCCCAGCTTCAAGCTCGGCGAGACTATCGAGGATTTGAAGGCTGTTTGCGACTATTTCAATAAGGTTGGTGCGCTGGCTAAGGAGTATGGTCTGAAGCTCGGTTACCACAACCACTCATTTGAGTATGAGGTTGTTGATGGTCAGGTTAAGTGGGAGTATATGATCGAGAACACCGATCCCGAGTCAGTATTCTTCCAGATGGATGTATATTGGACCACTCAGGGTGGTAAGGATCCCGTTGCTTACCTGAAGAAGTATCCCGAGCGTATCAAGATGCTCCACATCAAGGACGATTTGGTAATCGGCGAGAGCGGCAAGATCGATTTCGAGGCTATCTTCAACCAGTTCTATGCTAACGGTTACAGCGATTTCGTAGTTGAGCAGGAGATGCCCCGCGGTCCTAAGGATGAGGATCCC
This sequence comes from Rikenellaceae bacterium, assembly GCA_015059925.1. Classification (GTDB taxonomy): domain Bacteria; phylum Bacteroidota; class Bacteroidia; order Bacteroidales; family Rikenellaceae; genus Alistipes. The sequence goes on along the minus strand of SUZL01000001.1, from coordinate 298,538 downwards.
GCAGCTCGCATCGCAACGATGTGGGAGGGTGTAGCTAAGAGTGCTGCTTATCTGCAGAATGCTAGCTTCGTGAAGTAATTCTGTTATACAACTTCAAAAAGAAGTATTGGGGTTGTCCAAACGAATAAGTTTGGGCAACCTCTTTTTTTATGTTCTATTTGACCACTATCTCTAACGCAAAAGGTAAAAAATGGGCGACAGCCGAACGATTGTAGGCAAAATTTCGTAACTTTGCATTCGTTGATACTTTTTGTACGTTTATGGAGAGTCTGCTCGCAACATACAACACATTCCTGTGGGTTATGGCCATCGTGGCCTTGTTCGTCTTCGTGGCGTTGCAATTCTTCGAGGCGGGCTATGGCTATCTGTTCGATCGCCGCTACGGCCCTCCCGTTCCGAATAAGGTGGGATGGATCGTGATGGAGTCGCCCGTGTTCGTGGCGATGTGCGTGCTGTGGGCGATGTCGGAAAGGCAGTGGGATGTGGTGCCGTTGGTGCTCTTCGCGCTGTTTCAACTGCACTATTTCCAGCGCTCGTTCATCTTCCCGCTGCTGATGCGTGGCAAGTCGAAGATGCCGCTCGGAATCGTGGCTATGGGCTTTGTCTTTAATACGCTTAATGCTTTGATGCAGGGCGGTTGGATATTCTACCTCGCGCCAGCGGATTACTATGCCGACTGGTTCTCAAAACCATTTATCTACATCGGCATCGTGATCTTCTTTGCAGGAATGTTCATCAATTGGCAGGCCGATTACATCATCCGCCACCTGCGCAAGGAGGGTGATACGCGCCACTATATCCCTCGCGGCGGTATGTTCCGCTACGTCTCGTCGGCCAACTACTTCGGCGAACTGGTTGAGTGGACGGGCTTTGCCATCGCTTCGTGGTCGTGGGCAGGTGTGGTGTTTGTGTTGTGGACATTCGCCAATCTCGCTCCCCGCTCGGCTTCGCTGTATAAGCGCTACGAAAAGGAGTTCGGCGAGGAGTTCACCGCTCTTAAGCGTAAGCGTATCATACCTTTTATATATTAGAAAAAGCACTCAAGATGAAAGATACAAAAGATTCAATACTCTTTACCCCCTATAAGTTGGGCCCCATCGAGCTTCGTAACCGTACGATTCGCTCGGCGGCGTTCGAGTCTATGGGTCGGGATTTTGGCCCTACCGAGGCGCTGAAGAACTACCACGTCAGCGTTGCTCGCGGTGGTGTGGGAATGACCACTCTGGCCTATGCCTCGGTTAATCGCAGTGGCATCTCGTTCAACTCGCAACTTTGGTTGCGCGACGAGATTGTGCCGCAGTTGCGCGATATAACCGACGCGGTGCATAAGGAGGGTGCGGCCGTAGGTATTCAGATTGGCCATTGCGGAAATATGACACATTGGTCAACGGCTGGGTGCTTCCCCGTCTCGGCCTCGAACGGATTTAATCTCTACTCGCCGACGTTCCATCGCCGCCTGAAGGCGCGCGAGATAGAGACGATGGCCAAGGATTTCGGTCGTGCCGTAAAGACAGCTCACGAGGCGGGCTTCGATAGCGTCGAGGTGCACGCCGGTCACGGCTACCTTATCTCGCAGTTCCTCTCGCCTTGGACCAACCGTCGCCGCGACGAGTTTGGCGGCTCGCTAGAGAATCGTATGCGCTTTATGAATATGTGTCTGGAGCGGGTTATGGAGCAGGCGGCAAGGTTTAATATGGCCGTTCTGGTTAAGCACAATATGGAGGATGGCTTCAAGGGCGGTATCCAGATTCCCGAGTCGATCGAGATTGCCAAGCAGATCGAACGCTTTGGCGTTCACGGCATTGTCCTCTCGTCGGGCTTCGTGTCGCGTGCCCCGATGGCCGTTATGCGTGGCCGAATCCCCACCAAGACGATGGGTTACTATATGGGCTGGAACGAGTGGCTGCAGAAGATTGTTGTGTCGTTGTTCGGTCAGTGGATGATCAAGCAGTACGACTTCGAGGAGTGCTTCTTCTTGGAGAATGCCCGAAAGTTCCGCGCCGCGCTCAAGGGCCCGCTGGTCTATGTCGGCGGTTTGGTTTCGCGCGAGGGCGTGGAGCGTGTGCTTGACGAGGGCTTCGAGATGGTGCAGATAGCGCGCGCGCTGATCAACGATCCTGCCTTTGTCAATAAGATGAAGGCTGGCGATATTACGACCCGTTCGGGTTGCGACCATAAGGATTACTGCATCGCACGAATGTACTCGGTCGATATGAAGTGTTGTCATCACTGCGACAATCTGCCAAAGGTTGTTCGCAAAGAGTTGGGCTTGTAATGCGTCTCGGAGAGGTTACAGCGGGATCACGCACGGCACTCGTTACGGGTGCCTCGAAGGGCATTGGCCGTTGCTATGCGCAGCAGCTTGCCGCGCTGGGTTACAACGTGTTGATGGTAGCCTCGGGCGAGGAGGAGTTATTAGCGGCCGCCGCGCAGGTGCAGCAGGCGAACCCTGCGGTTTGGGTGCGCACGCTCGTGAAGGATTTGGCCACCCCGACAGCCGCCGAGGAGCTCTTCGCGTGGACCGAGGGTGAGTCGATCAAGGTCGATGTGCTGATTAACAATGCGGGGATCTTCTCTTTCTGTGATCTGTTGCGTACACCCATCGAACGTGTGCAGCGAATAATCTATCTGCACGATATAACCTCTACACTCAACTGCCGACTCTACGCCGCCGATATGATCGAGCGTGGGGGAGGCCGCATCCTCAATATGTCGTCGTATTCTATCTGGATGCCATATCCCGGCCTTGCGATTTATAGCGCAAGCAAGGCCTATCTGAAGAGTTTTTCGGTTGCCTTCTCGAAGGAGGTGAAGGATCGGGGCGTTACCGTTACGGCCATCTGCCCTGCGGGAATTGCTACTGATCTGTATGGTCTTTCGCACGATTTGCAGCGTTTTGGTGTAAGAACAGGAATCCTGATGACGCCCGAGAGTTGTGCCCGTCGAGGCCTAAAGGCGATGTTTCGAGGTCGTAGGTGCCGCGTGCCTGATTGGTGGTTTATTCTCTTTATTCCGCTCTGTCAGCTTGTCGCAGGGCCTGTGATGCGATGGTTGCGTGGTTTTACAATGAAATTCCAGAAATAGAGGAATTGTATAACAAGGCTCTTTTGATAAATTCAAAATTTAGAATTCAAAATTCAAAATGAGGCTGACGCACGGGAATGATTTCTATTATTCCAAAACAAAATAGGGTGTCCTCACAAGACACCCTTTCCTATTAAATCGTTAGACTTCTATTTCTTAATCACCGTAACGCCTATTGCCTGCTGGCCCTTGTCGCTACCACCTATCTCATACTCGACATTCTGACCCTCGGTCAGAGCCTTGAACCCCTCGGCCACGATTCCCGTATAGTGAACGAAAATCTCGCTGCCATCCTGTTGCAGAATAAAGCCGTAGCCCTTCTTGCTGTCGAACCACTTAACTTTGCCAATCATAGTAGTACACTTTTAAGATTGTAAATAACTTCCCATCCAAAGATACATATAATTATTGATATTGCAAACTCAGCGGCATATTTTTTACAACTTCCCGCCGTTAAAATGCAGATTTAATTATCGGAACGGTAGTTATTTAGAATTTTGAAGATCGCACTTGGCTACAAAAAAAGGGTAAGCTACTCATATCGCACCGCTACAACCACATACCCTTGCTTGCTTCCACACCTGGGGGATTCTGTAGGAGCTGGTCGTATAAGACTTACCCGGGCACAAAGGTAGAAATTTTTTAATAACTAACAAAAAGTCGCACCGAAAAAAGAGATTTTTTTCATTTTGCAGTTTGGCGCGTAAATCGTATATTTGTAAAAAATAAACTTTGCAACGATGAAAAAGATTCTGATATGGACATTTGTAGTGGGCATTGTGCTGGGCGCAGCGGTGGCTGTGTGGGGCGTAATCTCGTTTAAGGGCAACGCCGTGGTGGCCGAGCGCGAGTTATTCGTAGGGCGCGACACATCGTACGAACAGCTGATGGATTCACTCAAGCCCTCGCTCAAGCACCACTTGGCCTTCGATCTCTATGCCGAGCGATTGGGCCTCGAGGAGTCGTACAAGGTGGGCCACTATGTTGTCAAGGATGGAATGAACGTCATCGAGGTGGTGCGTATGCTCAAGTTGGGTCTTCAAACCCCCGTCAATGTTACGATGAACAACGTGAAGATCCCCGCGCAACTCGCAGGCAAGCTTGCGCCGCAGCTCGAGGCCGATTCGGTGGAGTTGGTCGAGGTCTTTACCGACGAGGCGTTGGCCAAGGAGCTGGGATTCGACTCGCCGCTGACGATGTTCTCGATCTTCCTGCCCAATACCTACGAGTTCTATTGGACTGTAAAGCCCCGCGAGTTTGTCGATCGTATGTACCGCGAGTATAAGCGTTTCTGGGAGGGCGACCGCGACAAAAAGCGCGAGCGCTCGGGCTTGGATCGTGTCGAGGTGGCAACGCTCGCCTCGATCGTCTATGAGGAGACGCGCAAAGTCGATGAGATGCCCCGCGTGGCAGGAGTATATATGAACCGCCTGCGTACGGGTATGCCCCTTCAGGCCGATCCTACGATTAAATATGCAATGCAGGACTTCGGTCTGCGCCGAATCCTGAATCGCCACCTGAAGACCCCCTCGCCCTACAATACATACCTTAACCGAGGCCTGCCGCCCTCGCCGATATGTATGCCGAGCGTTGAGGCTATCGATGCCGTGCTGAACTTCGAGAAGCACGACTATCTGTTCTTCTGTGCCCGTCCTACGTTCGATGGCTACCACAACTTCGCCAAGACCTACTCGGAACATCTGCGCAATGCGCGAGCCTATCAGGCCGAGTTGAATAAGCGTAATATCAAGAAATAGATGAAGATCGTACTCCTCGGACCGGCTCACCCCTATCGAGGCGGATTGGCCTCTATAATGCAGACTATGGCGCGCGAATATCAGCGTCGTGGTCACGAGGTGCGCATCTATACCTTCACGGTGCAGTATCCCGAGTTGCTCTTCCCGGGCAAGACGCAGTTTGTCGATACTCCGCCGCCCGAGGATCTCAATATCGAACGCGTGATGAGTACCGTCAATCCGATCAATTGGATACGTCTCGGGCGGCGTCTAAAGCGCGAGTGTCCCGATATTGTGCTGATGAAGTATTGGACACCCTTTATGGCTCCCTGCTTCGGCACAGTGGCGCGCATCGCGCGACAGAACGGACGAACGAAGTTCATCTGCCAGATCGATAATGTCGAGCCGCACGAACACCACATTATTGACCGCCCATTCAACAGCTATTACCTCGCGGCGGTCGATGGCTTTGTCTATATGTCGGAGCAGGTGCACGGCGAGCTGAAGGCCTACACTCAGGCGCCCGCCATTTTTTCGCCCCATCCGATGTTCGAGAATTTCGGCAAGGCGGTCGAGCGTGTGGCGGCGTGCGAGAAGATTGGCCTCGATCCCAACGAAAAATATATGCTTTTCTTCGGCCTTATCCGCGATTATAAGGGCTTGGATCTGCTTCTTGAGGCGTGGGCCCGCTGGATGCCCGCTGGGAGAAAATTGCTCGTTGCAGGCGAGTTTTACGCCTCGCACGAGAAATATATCGAGCTGATCGACCGTCTGGGACTGCGCGATAGGGTAGTGCTGCACGACCGTTTTATTCCCGACGAGGATGTGCGATATTACTTCTCGGCGGCGGATTGTCTTGTCTTGCCTTACCGCACAGCCACGCAGAGCGGCGTTACGCAGATTGCCTATAATTTCTCTTTGCCGATGATTGTAACGCGCGTTGGCGGCCTTCCCGAGATTGTCCCCGACGGGCGTGTGGGCTTGGTCTGCGAGCCTACGGCAGCGGATATTGAGCGTGCTTTGCGCACGATTTATGAGGGCGATAGGCTTTCTATCTTCAGGGCAAACTTCGCCGAGGAACGCAAACGTTTCTCGTGGGAGAGGATGTGTGATAAGTTGTTGGAGGTATATCGGATGACATTATAAAAGGAAAGTAGTCTTTAGACTGCTTTCCTTTTATTTTTGACGGATTGGCTACTGCGCAGACTAAAGTCTGCTCCGCTTAACGCCTTTCCGTTGCGCTCCCGCGGGGCCATACAAACCAGCACGCGCAAAAGACGATGACTCGTCATTTTTTTGTTTTATATTGCAACATCCAAACAAGTTTCGCTATGTTATATAAAACAAAAAAAGATGTTGAGAAATCAACATCTTTTTGCTCGTTTGGTTTGTGGGAGTTGACGGATTCGAACCGCCGACCCTCTGCTTGTAAGGCAGATGCTCTGAACCAGCTGAGCTAAACTCCCTCTGTCGTAATTGCGAGTGCAAAGGTAGCGTAAAAATCGGAATAAACAAATTTTTCACCCAATTTTACGTTTGCCACGCAATCTTTTTCTCTTTTGGTGCGTTACTTTTTTGTTGTGAATTGGCTACTGCGCAGACTAAAGTCTGCTCGGCTAAATGCCTTTCCGTCGCGCTTCCGCGAGCCGTACAAACCATCACGCGCAAAGGACAAAACCACATACAACAAAAAAAGAGATTGGATACATCCAATCTCTCGCTTAAGTAAGTGGGAGTTGACGGATTCGACCGGCGCAGCCGAAGCGGGAATACCATTGAAAATAAATATAATTTTATTCCCGCAACCGCCCCTGACTCTAACTCCGCCAATTACCATAGGGTAAAGCGAGATAGCTGCGAAGCGAGCTGTTTTTTTTGTTGTAGGTGGTGAAAACTTGTTTTCAAACCACATACAACAAAAAAAGAGATTGGATACATCCAATCTCTCGCTTATGAGTGGGAGTTGACGGATTCGAACCGCCGACCCTCTGCTTGTAAGGCAGATGCTCTGAACCAGCTGAGCTAAACTCCCTCAAGTGGCGTTTGACATTGTCTCACGCCGTGCGCCTGAACAAGGACTTGAACCTAGGACCCCATGATTAACAGTCATGTGCTCTAACCAACTGAGCTATTCAGGCGTTTATCACAGAACGTTTACCTTTCGTTTTGCGAGTGCAAATATAAGGCGCTTTTTTTTATTGTGCAAGAAAAATGATAAAAAATTTCAAAAAAAATATAACTTTGTACCCGTTATGAGGAATATACCATATTATAAAATAGCGATAGCGGCACTTTGCCTGCTTTTTTCTGTGTCGATTCAGGCTCAGACGCAGCCTGCGATTCACTTCGATCATAGCGATTGGAACTTCGGAGACATCCGCGAGGATGGGGGAAGTGTCGAGCATACGTTCACTTTTACTAACAATAGCGGCAAGCCTGTCGTGATCCTCGACGTAACGACGGGCTGTGGCTGTACCACGCCCACCTATTCGCGCAAACCTGTTATGGCGGGCCAGAAGGGGACGATCAAAGTAAAGTTCGATCCGATCAACCGTCCCGGCCGCTTCGTCAAGGGAGTATCGATTCTCACCTCGCTCTCAACCTCGCCCGTGGCACTGACGCTGCAGGGTAACGTCATCCCGCGCAAGAAGAGTGTCGAGGAGCTCTATCCCTTCGATATGGGCGGTGGTGTGAGGCTGTCGTCAAATTTCGTTACCTTCGCCTACGTCGGTCGCGGTGAGCGTGTGAGCGAGCCGATAGGGTGGATAAACACCTCGTCGCGCGACGCTACTTTCAAGATGCAGCCCAAGGAGTCGAGCGGCCTGCTTACGATCGATGCCCCTGCGGTTATGAAGGCTGGCCAGAAGGGAGAGTTCGACGTAGCGTATGCGGTGGCGCAGTCGAGCGGTCGATATGGAACATTGAACGATGTTCTGGATGTGGTTGTCAATGGCCGCACGGCCCGTTCGCTCTTTACCGCCAGCGTCGTTGCGATCGATAAGTTCGACGCCGCTCCCGACGATATTATGGTGCCAAATAGCGATATATCAAAAAAAATTATTAAATTTGGCGACGTAAAACACGGTAAAACCGTAACCGATGCCACCATAGAACTCCTGAATGAGGGTGAAACTGATCTGATAATCAGGGCGGTAGAGTGGCAAAACGGTGCGCTCGGATGCTCGCTTAAGGTGGGTGATAGAGTGAAAGCAGGCGAAAGAAAAACGCTTACATTGACGCTCAATACCGCCGCTTGCGACTATGGTTTGTGGGTTGATCGCTTAAAAATTATTACCAACGATCCCGCCCGCCCGATGCACTCGGTAAGAGTTACGGCCATCGTGATTGATTAGACCGAAAAAACAACAATAGTTAGGATAGTTAGTTAGGAAATCATCGAGCTTGTGATAGCTCCAAATGCTTATGTTCAAAATTGTAGAAAAGAGAGCGCTTGCCGATAACATCTATCTGCTGCGCATCGAGGCTCCGCGTGTGGCGCAAAGTGCCCTGCCCGGCCAGTTCGTTATCGTCCGCGTGGACGAAACTGGCGAGCGTGTGCCTCTGACCATTGCCGATTATGATAAGGCAGATGGCACGGTAACCATCGTAATTCAAACCATTGGCGTCTCAACGCGCAAGCTGTGTACTCTGGAGGTTGGCGATTCGATTGCCGACTTCGCAGGCCCGCTTGGTAATCCTTCGGAGTTTGTTCACCTCTCGGCAGAGGAGCTTCGCTCACGTCGTTACCTCTTCGTAGCGGGAGGCGTGGGTACAGCACCCGTTTATCCGCAGGTGAAGTGGCTCTCGGAGCACGGCTGCAAGGCCGATGTGATCATCGGAGCCAAGACCGCGTCGATGTTGATCTATACCTCGGAGATGGAGGCTGTGGCCGAGAATCTCTACATCGCTACCGACGATGGCTCGGCCGGATTCAAGGGTATGGTTACGGCCAAGATCAAGGATCTGATCGATAACGAGCATAAGTCGTATGATGAGTGCGTAGCTATCGGACCGATGATTATGATGAAGTTCGTTACGCTCACCACGCGCGAGTATTCGTTGCCCACGACCGTATCGCTCAACGCCCTTATGGTCGATGGCACGGGAATGTGCGGTGCGTGCCGCGTGAGTGTCGATGGCAAGACCCTCTTCACTTGTGTTGATGGCCCCGAGTTCGATGGCCATAAGGTCGATTTCGACGAGGCTATGCGTCGTCAGGCTATGTATCGCCGTCAAGAGGGCGAGGCTACGGAAAAACATAATCACCACTGTAATTGTTTCTAAGGCTATGGCAAATAAAATTGCACGTGTAAGCGTACGCGAGCAGGATCCCGCAGTGCGCGCCACCAACTTTGAAGAGGTGTGCTATGGCTATAATGCCGAGGAGGCTCAGTTGGAGGCCTCGCGTTGTTTGAATTGTAAGAATCCGCGCTGCGTAGCGGCGTGCCCCGTAAATATCAATATCCCCGCCTTTATCCACTCTCTGGCTGAAGGCGACTTCGCCAAGGCTTCGGCCATCATCGCCGAGGATAGCTCGCTGCCGAGCATCTGCGGCCGCGTATGCCCGCAGGAGACGCAGTGCGAGGGCTCGTGCATCTTGGGTATCAAGGGTGAGCCAGTGGCTATCGGCAAGCTGGAGCGCTTCGTTGGCGACTGGAGTCTGGATAATGGCGGCAAGGGATCGGCAGAGATTACCCCCAACGGCAAGCGCGTTGCCGTCATCGGTAGCGGCCCGTCGGGATTGGCCTGTGCGTTCGATTTGGCCAAGATGGGCTATGACGTTACGGTCTTCGAGGCGCTGCATAAACTGGGCGGTGTGCTGGTCTATGGTATTCCCGAGTTCCGCCTGCCCAAACAGAAGATCGTGGCTCGTGAGATTGAGGATCTGAGCCGCGTAGGTGTTAAGTTCGAAACCGACGTTATCGTCGGCCGCACCATCACGATCGACGATCTGCTCGACCGCGAGGGCTTCTCGGCCGTCTTTATCGGCTCGGGAGCTGGCCTGCCCCGATTTATGGGTATCGAGGGCGAGAATCTGAATGGTGTCGTCTCGGCCAATGAGTTCCTCACACGTGCCAATCTGATGCGTGCCTACGATGATGAGTACGACACGCCGATCTATGTCGGCAAGCGTGTGGCTGTCGTAGGTGGCGGAAATGTCGCAATGGATGCAGTTCGTACAGCCAAGCGTCTGGGCGCAGAGGCTACGATCATCTACCGCCGCTCGGAGGCTGAGCTTCCCGCACGTCGCGAGGAGGTGCACCACGCCAAGGAGGAGGGCATCGAGTTCCGTATGCTGACCAACCCCACGCGCGTAAATGGCGACGAGAAGGGCTGGGTTACGGGCCTGAGCTGCGTCGAGATGGAGTTGGGCGAGCCTGATGAGAGCGGCCGTCGTTCTCCCGTTGTTAAGCAGGGCTCGGATTTTGATATTCCTTGCGATGTTGTGATTATGGCTCTGGGTACTTCGCCCAATCCTCTGCTCAAGAGCACAACCCGAGGCCTTGAGACCAACCGCCGAGGCTGCATCGTGGCCGACGAGAATGGCGCAACAACCCGCGAGGGAGTCTTCGCAGGTGGCGATGCCGTTACGGGTGCTGCGACGGTGATTCTTGCGATGGGCGCAGGTCGTCGTGCAGCGAAGGCTATCGACGAGTATATCAAGAGCAAGTAAAAATTGCATATTCTATATTGGCGGAGCATCTTTTTCGTAAGAGGCTCCGCTTTTTTTGCTTATAGGCTATGAGATGTGATAAAAAAATCGTATATTTGTTAAATTTGCAAATGTTATAACATTATGGAGTACACCGTAGCACTCATATACGATTTCGATGGTACGCTCGCGCCGGGCAATATGCAGGAGTATGACTTCATCCCCGCCGTCGGCAAGAGCAATAAGGAGTTCTGGAACGATGCTAACGTGTTGGCCCAGACGCAGGATGCCGATCCCGTTCTGGCATATATGGCACGAATGATTCAGGAGGCACAGAGCAAGGGACTCTCGCTTCGTCGTGAGGCGTTCCAAGTCTCGGGCCGCAACATCCGCTACTACGACGGTGTTGAGGAGTGGTTTCCCCGAATGAATGCCTACGCCAAGGAGCGCGGCATCCGCCTTCTGCACTATGTCAATTCGTCGGGTATGAAGGAGATCATCGAGGGCACATCCATCGCCAAGGAGTTCAAGCACATCTATGCCTGCTCGTTCCTCTACAATGTCGATGGCATCGCCTATTGGCCCGCCGTTGCGGTGAACTACACCAACAAGACGCAGTTTATCTTCAAGATCAACAAGGGCGTCGAGTCGGTCTATGACACGCGCAAGGTGAACGAATATATGGAGGAGAGCCGTCGCCCGGTGCCGTTCCGCCGTATGATCTACGTCGGCGACGGAATGACCGACATCCCCTGTATGCGTCTTGTGAAGAATTACGGTGGCCACTCCATTGCGGTCTATAACCCGGCTGACAAGGGCAAGCGCAAGGAGATGAACACGCTCATCCGCGACAATCGTGTCAATTTCGTCTGCTCGGCCGACTACTCCGAGGGCTCTGAGATCGACACCGTCGTCAAGACTATCATCGACAAGATCGCTGCCGATCTGCGTCTGCAGGAGCTGGAGACAGAAAAGTTGTAAATCACATAAAACCGTCATAAATTGAAAAAGATCAAACTCGGCCTCTTGCCGCGAATCATCATCGCCATTGCATTGGGCGTAGCACTCGGAGGCGTTATGCCCGACTGGTCGGTGCGCACGTTCCTTACCTTTAACTCCGTATTCAGCCAGCTGCTCGGCTTCCTTATACCGCTCATTATCGTGGGTATGGTAACCCCCGCGATTGCAGACATCGGTCGTGGCGCAGGTCGTATGTTGCTGCTGACGGTGGCTCTGGCCTACGGCTCGACCATCGTGGCGGGCGTTGCGGCTTACCTTACGGGCGCCATCACCTTCCCCCATCTTATCGATGCCCGCATAGCACTCGATGCAGCCGAGACCACTAAACTTGCTCCCTATTTCACCATCGAGATAGCCCCCCTGATGAGCGTTATGACAGCCCTCGTGCTGGCCTTTATGCTGGGTTTGGGGTTGGCCTATATGAAGAGTGGCGATACGCTGCGCGGCGTAGCCAAGGAGTTTGGCGATCTGGTTACGATGACCATCGAGTCGGTCATAATCCCTCTTCTGCCGCTCTATATCTTCGGCATTTTCCTCGATATGACCGCAGCGGGTGAGGTGATGTATGTTATCAGCGTCTTTATCAAGATCATAGGCGTGATCTTCGTGCTGCATATCGTCTGGTTGATTCTCCTTTACGCAGTCTCGGGCGCTGTCTCGCATCGCAATCCTTTCCGTATGCTCTCGACGATGCTGCCGGCCTACTTTACGGCTCTCGGAACGCAGTCTTCGGCCGCTACGATCCCCGTGACGCTGGCACAGTCGCGCCGTATGGGTGTTAGCGATGAGGTGTCGGGATTTGTCATTCCGCTGTGTGCTACGATCCATATGTCGGGGAGTATGCTCAAGATCGTTGCTTGTGCTTTGGCGCTGATGTTGATGCAGGGTATCGACTACGATTTTGGTATGTTCTTCGGCTTTATATGTATGCTTGCCATCACGATGGTGGCTGCGGCGGGTGTTCCCGGAGGTGCTATTATGGCGGCACTCGGTGTATTGGCCTCAATGCTTGGCTTCACGGCCGAGGATCAGGTGCTGATGATCTCGCTCTATATCGCTATGGATAGCTTCGGTACGGCTTGTAACGTAACGGGTGATGGCGCTTTGGCGGCTATTGTCGATCGTGTGAAATGGAATAAATAGTGTTATGAAGATAGTTTTTGCAACGAATAACGCCCATAAGCTGGACGAAGTGCGTCAGGTAGTGGGCAACAGTTTTGATATTGTGTCGCTGCGTGAGTGCGGCATTACGGAGGATATTCCCGAGAATGAGCCTACGCTCGAGGGTAATGCGCTCTCTAAGGCGCGCTATATCTACGCCCGCACGGGGCTCGATTGCTTTGCCGATGATACGGGTTTGGAGGTTGATGCTCTGGGTGGCGAGCCGGGGGTGCGCTCGGCACGTTATGCGACCGATGGCCACGACGATGAGGCTAACAAACGTCTTCTGCTGGAGCGACTCAGCGGCACAGAGAATCGCGCAGCGCAGTTCCGAACGGCTGTAGCGCTGATTTTGGATGGTGAGGAGTATCTCTTTGAGGGAATCGTTCGTGGTGCGATTGCCACCGAGCAGCACGGCGAGGGAGGTTTTGGCTACGATCCGCTGTTCTATCCTGAGGGCGGCGACAGGACTTTTGCCCAGATGAGTGGTGAGGAGAAAAACGCTATTTCGCATCGCGGACGGGCCGTCAGAAAGTTGGCGGAGTTCCTGCAAGAGAAGATTTGAGAATAAAATAAGCGCTGATTATCTTATTGATAATCAGCGCTTTAGGTACTCGAAGCCGGGGTCGAACCGGCACGGCCATTACTGGCCACAGGATTTTAAGTCCGGCGTGTCTACCTATTCCACCATTCGAGCAACCGCTTAACCTTGTAAGGTAAGACGCGACAAAAGTAGCAAAATTATTTCAAAGTGCAAACCTTTGAATCTATATATTCCAGAATCTTCTCCCGTTCCGAGGGTGAAAACCACTCAATCTCCCCGTCGCGGCCAAACCAAGTGAGTTGACGCTTGGCGTAGCGGCGCGAGTTGCGTTTTATGAGTTCGATAGCCTCGTCGCGCGTGGTAATGCCGTCAAAATAGTCGAACATCTCGCGGTAGCCAACGGTCTGCAACGAGTTGCAGTGTCGCAGGGGATAAACCGCCCGAGCCTCCTGCTCCAATCCCGTCTCAATCATCATATCCACGCGGCGATCAATCCGCTCATACAGCACCGCTCGATCCATCGTCGTGCCGATCTTTACGATGTTGAACGGCCGCTCGCGTCGCGTGCCCGTACGCAGCGTAGAGTAGGGTTGTCCCGTTGCGATGCAGACCTCCAGCGCCCTCGCTACGCGGGCGGGATTCTTGCGATCCACCACCTCGTAGAAGGCGGGATCAAGCTCTCGCAACTGCTCACACAAAGCCTCCAACCCTTCCGTCTGCAGTCGCTGCGACAGCTCCTCCCTTAAGGCCGCATCCACCTCGGGCATCGAGTCCATACCCTCGCACAGAGCCTTCACATATAGCCCCGAACCACCCACGGCAACCACCTGATCGTGCTCGGCGAACAGCTCCGCGAGCCTCTCGAGAGCCGCCTGCTCGTACGCTCCGCAGTTAAAATCCTCCTCCAAGGAGTGCGATGCAATGAAGTGGTGCTCAACCCTTGCAAGCTCCTCCGTGGTCGGCTGTGCCGTGCCGATGGGTATGCCACGATAGAATTGGCGCGAGTCGGTCGAGATTATCGGGCAGGCGTAACGCTCGGCCACAGCGATCGAGAGGTCGGTCTTGCCCGACCCCGTAGGCCCCACGATGACTATGAGTGTCTTAGTACTCATCGTCGTATGAGTCGTCGCCGTCGAACTCGCCAAATTCGCCCATCATCTCCTCGAAGATCGAGCCGCTATGCTCGCTCGCCTCGGGATCGTACTGGTCGGGTGCGGGCGAGTGCTCGAACTGAAGGCGCGGGTAGGTCATACCCTCTTGCTCCTCCTTCGCCTCGATCACCTCGATGAAGTAGGCGCGCTCGGTGAAGGGGTCGAAGACGTAGATCAGACGGTCGTGAACGTAGTGCAGCACATCACATAGGCGTGCCGTCGCCATCGGCTTGGGCATACCGCTGCCGCCGTCGCCCATACCGCCATCCATATCCATATAGGTGTACTCCTGCAACTTTTCCCACCTATCGTCGGCCGTAAAGAACGATGCCATACAGGGATCGTAGTCGAGCATTCGGATGATGAATTCGTGTAGGTCCAATAGCGTCGAGTCGGCTGCCGCCTCGAAGTCGCGGACGAAGTGGTCGTTCTCGTCCGTAAGCATACGGAATCTGTAAATCATATCTATTTCAGTTTATCAATAGCCATTTTGAGTTGTCGTAGGGCCTGCTCCAGCACCGCGCGCTGCGTTCCGACGTTGAGGCGAACGTGCTGCTCGCCACCCGGGCCGAACATTGCGCCGTCGTTTACCGCCAGCTTAGCCCCATTTGTAATCAGGTCGATCACCTCGTGGTGCTCCAATCCCAGCCCCGACAGGTCGAGCCATACGAGGAACGATGCCTCGGGCTTGATGGCGCGAACGGCGGGGATATTCTCCTTAAGGAACTGATCGACAAAATCGATATTACGCTCGACGTAGGAAAGCATCTGCTTCCGCCACTCGTTGCCCTTGGTGAATGCCGCCTCGGTTGCCGTCATAGCAAAAATCGTAGCCATATCCATCTCGCCAGCCTCGAGCCACGAGAAGAATCGCTCGCGCAGCTCAGGGTCGGGCACGATGGCGTACGAGCTGACGATACCCGCTATGTTAAAGGTCTTTGACGGTGCGCCAAAGGTGATACTGCACTTGGCCGCCTTCTGCGACACCGATGCGAAGGGCAGATGTTTGTTGCCGTAGAGCGCCATATCGCAGTGGATCTCATCCGAGATCACAACAATATTCTTCTCGACGGCAATCTCGGCCAATCGCTCGAGCGTCGCCCTATCCCACGCAATGCCGATAGGGTTGTGCGGGTTGGCGAGGATTAGAATCTTGCACTTCTCGTCAATCACCTGCTCCAACTGCTCGAAATCCATCTCATAGCGATCACCCACTCTTCGCAGCGGATTCATCACCACCTCGCGGCCGCTATGCTCGGGCACAAGACGGAAGGGATGATAGACAGGAGGCTGGATGATAACCTTATCGCCTCGCTCGGTCAGGGCGTTGATAACCATAGCAATACCCTTCACAATGCCGGGAATGTAACGCATCCACTCGCGCTCTACGGCCCAGCCGTGGCGCTCACGAATCCAGTCGATGACGCTCTGCCAATAGCCATCGTACTGAATCGGGTAGCCCATTACGGCGTGATCGAGACGCTTGCGGAGAGCCTCGATTATAAAGTCGGGTGTCTCGAAATCCATATCCGCCACCCACAGAGGCAGCAGGTCGGTCTGCCCGAAAAACTCCTGCAGAGCGTCGTACTTCACGCAGTGCGAGCCGCGACGATCGACGGGTTTGTCAAAGTCGTAAATCTTCATATCGTTAGGTCGTTAAAAATTTCATCACATCCACACCATCGGCATAATCCCACAGCGTAGGATACTGCGCACGCCCAAAAACTACCGCACGCTTGTGGTCGATCGCTCGCGTTATGACGCATTGTATCTTCTCGTCCATCTCCCACAGCCACTGCTCCACCTCCTGCAGTGAGTCGTAGTAGCAGTAGTTCACGCAGCTGATCTGTTGCGGGAACTCCCTTCGCTCCATCGCTATGCACTCGCCCAGATCCTTGAACGCCTGAGCAGTAAGAGCCATCATCGCCCGCGTGTGCCGATAGTTACCGCGATACATCCGATTCATCTTCGGTGGACGAATCGTAAGTTCCGCCCCACGCGGGAGCATTATGAGCGAAATACTGCGGCAGCCAAGTCCGTTGTACGAAAAGATGTCGCGCTGCAGAGCCTCGATCTCCTTCTCGCTCTCATCCCCTGCCAAGACGGCCACCGAGTGGCGCGAGCCGCGAATCAGGGTGGGGCAGTGGGCGTAGCGTCGGCTGAAGTGGCGAGCCGCCTCGTCGCCGCCCGTAGCGATTACCATATCGTATTCTGTCGCAGGATCGTACTGCTCGATGGCAATCTCCGTCTCGATGGCTCGGAGCTCCTCGACGACAAAATTCATCAGCACCCGATCCTTGCTCGATGGCTTTATTGCCACCCTGTGCCCCACGATAACGGCGCACAGCAGATCGAAAAATCCCACAAGCGGGATGTTGCCCGCCATAATTATCGCCACGCGACGCTGCTCCGTCGGAGTGTAATGGTCGGCCCAGCGGCGGAGCTTCTCCTCGTCGAGAAACTCTTGGCGGATGGCATCGACGGCCATCAGAATATCCTCGGCCGAAAACCACTCATTCTCGGCCATAGCCTCGGCTATCACCTTTTGCGTGGGCTCATCACTGCCAAAACCGACAAGCCGTCTGCCCAACTCCGAAAATATCTCTATCAGCCGATTCATTCTTCGATTCCTTTATACAAAGATAGCGATTAAAACGAAAAAACCGCACTCGGGCGGTCTTTTCATTCTATCGTATTGAATATTTTCGCAACTCTTTTGCCAACTCTTTCTCGCGTCCGCCCGTCAGCCGATCAACCAGCGCGTGAAACTCGCGCGAGTGGTTCAGATGCACCGTATGTGCCAATTCGTGCAGCAGTATGTAGTCGCGCAGATGCTCTGGCAGGGTCATCAGAAAGAGCGACAGCGAGAGATTTCCCTTCGCCGTACACGATCCCCACTTCGAGCGCGCACATCGTATCGTAACGCGCCCATATCGCAGCCCGTGCCTCTCGGCCAACTCCTTCACGCGGTTGGGTAGCGTAGCCTTTGCCTCTTTTCGCAGCCGTTCAATCTCCTCCTTACTTAGCGGCTCACCGGCTCGCTCGGCATATTTCGCTTGCGAGGAGCGTACCCACTCGGCCTTGCTCTCCAAGAATGCCATCGCTCGCCGTTGCGAGATGTAGGGCGGATAGGATAGTCGCACCTCGCCCGAAGGCCGAACGCTGATTGTCGTTCGTGTCGATCGGCGAGTCGAACTAAGTGTTACGGGGCCGAGCGTAGGGTGCTGTATTACGCACTTCATCCTATCCGATGCGCTGACGCACAACCTCGAACAACATCACCGCCGCCGCTGCCGATACATTGAGCGACTCGATGGCACCAATCAGGGGAATGGCCAGCTGCTCGTCGCAGAGCTTGAGCACCTCCTTCGAGATCCCCGTATCCTCGGCACCCATAATGATTACGGTCGGTTTGCGGAAGTCGGCATCGTAGATGAGTTTGCGGCTCTTCTCGGTAGCTGCCACAGCCTGAAATCCCTCGGCTTGCAAAGCCTTGATGGTGTTGCGTATAGAGCCTACTCGGCATACGGGAATGCGGCTCAGCGCACCTGCCGACGAACGCATCGCCTCCGAATTTACAGGGGCTGAGTTCTTAAGCGGGGTAATCAGTCCGTGCGCTCCGGCACACTCGGCCGAGCGGGCAATAGCGCCGAAATTGCGCACGTCCGTAACGCCATCGAAGAGCATAATCAGCGGTGTCTCATCCTCGGGAACGCGCTCCAGAATATCCGCCAGCTCGACATACTCGATTGGCGCGATCTGCGCCACCACACCCTGATGGTTGAGTCGCGTGAGGCGGTTGAGCTTCTCGACGGGCACCTCCTGCACGCGGATGCGATGGCGGAAGGCCAAGTCGCGCAGCTCGGTCATAAGCTGTCCCTCGGCACCCTTGCGGATGTATAATTTCTCGATCTGCTTGCCCGTCTGTATGGCCTCGGCCACGGGGCGAATGCCAAAAACAATGTCGTTTGCCATTTCTCTATTGATTTTCTGTTATTTCCAATTCATACGAAGCCTTCTCCCACTCGTGCATCTGCCTATCGTACTGCGCCTTCAGGTCGTTGTATGCCGCATAGTCGGCCTCGTTGTACTCCGTTGCCGATGCGAATTTCTCGTCATACTCGGCTATCTTCTGCTCGGTCTCGGCCAGCTCGGCCTCGATGCTCTCGACGGCCTTGCGCAACTTGCGCAGCAACTTCTCCTGCTCCTTGCGCTGCTCGTAGGATAGCTTTCCTGTCGAAGTCTCCTTCGGGGCGGCGGATGCTGCGGGTGCCTCCTTGCGCTCGATCTCCTGCAACGACTCGACCTTGCGCTTCTCGAGGAAGTAGTAGATTCCTCCCAAATACTCCTTCACACCACCATCGCGGAACTCATACACGCGATCGACAATGCCATCCAAGAAATCACGATCGTGTGAAACGACCACCACCGTACCGTCGTACTTCTGCAACGCTCGCTTCAAAATATCCTTCGAGCGCATATCCATATGGTTCGTGGGCTCGTCCAGCACCAGCAGGTTGTAGGGCTCCAACATCAGTCGCGCCATCGCCAGACGGCTTCGCTCGCCACCCGAGAGCACCTTCACCTTCTTGTCAATATCCTCGCCTCGGAACAGGAACGCACCCAAAATATCCCTCAGTCGCGTGCGAATATCGCCGACGGCCACGCGGTCAAGGGTGTCGAACACGGTAAACTCACCATCCATCAGATCGTCCTGATTCTGTGCGTAGTAGCCGATATTTACGTTTGCTCCGAGTTTGATCTCGCCCTCGGTCTGCTCCAATTCGCCGATAAGCATACGCGCCATCGTGGTCTTACCCTCGCCGTTGCGACCGACAAGTGCAATCTTCTGACCGCGCTCGAGCGTGAATGTGAAATCCGAGAAGATTCGCTTCTCTCCGAAAGCCTTGCCCACCTCCTTCACCTCGGCCACAATCTGGCCCGAACGGGGTGCGGGCGGGAACTTGATGTTGAGCGTTGCCAAATCCTCCTCCTCGACCTCGATGCGTTCGAGTCGTTCCAGCTGCTTGATACGCGACTGCACTTGATTGCTCTTGGTGGGCTTGTAGCGGAACTTCTCGATGAACTCCTCGGTCTTCTCGATCATTCGTTGCTGATTCTCGTATGCGGCCATCTGCTGCGCACGACGCTCGGCTCGCAGCTCGACGAATTTCGAGTAGGGCACCTTGTAATCGTAGATGTGTCCGAGCGAGAGCTCTACCGTTCGCGTCGTTACATTATCCAGAAAGGCGCGGTCGTGCGAGATAAGCAAAACGGCTCCGTTGTAGTTGCGCAAATACTCCTCCAGCCACTGAATACTCTCAATGTCGAGGTGGTTCGTCGGCTCGTCGAGCAGAAATATCGAGGGACGGCGCAGGAGCAACTTTGCCAGCTCGATTCGCATACGCCATCCGCCCGAGAACTCGCTCGTGGCGCGTGAGAAATCCGTACGCTTGAATCCGAGTCCCAAGAGCGTCTTCTCGATGTCGGCCTCGCGCGTCTCGCCGCCCAAGATATGGTAGCGATCCTGCGCTTCGTTCAGCCTATGCAGCAGCTCCTCATACTGCTCCGACTCATAATCGGTGCGAGTGGCAATCTCCGCCGTCAGTCGCTCAATCTCGGCCTCCAGACGCAGCACCTCGTCAAAAGCCTTTTCGGTCTCGGCCTTTAGCGTGGTGGTGTCGGCCACGCGCATCTGCTGCGGCAGGTAGCCGATCGTGCACTCGCCATTGATCGTAACGGCCCCTTCGGTGGGTTGCTGCTCGCCCGTGATGATACGCAGCAGGGTGGTCTTGCCCGCTCCGTTCTTGCCCACCAGACCGATGCGATCCTTCTCGTTGATGAGGAACGATATGTTGTCAAACAGCGTCCAGCCGCCGTAGCTGACCGTCAGATTATCAAGTGAAATCATCTTATGCCTCCAACATCTTTACAATCTCCTGCTCGGGATCCTCAGCTCCAAACACAGCACTGCCTGCAACCAGAGCCTCGGCACCTGCGGCGAACAACTCGCCAGCATTCTTTGCCGAGATGCCGCCATCGACCTCAATCAAAAAGTCGAGTCCCAACTCATCACGCAGCGCCTTCAGCTCGCTAATCTTGTCGAGTGAGCCTTCGATGAACGACTGCCCGCCGAAGCCCGGCTCGACGCTCATAATGAGCACCATATCGACCTTGTGGAGCAGCTCCTTCAGCACCGCAACCTCCGTTTTGGGCTTGATCGAGATGCCGACCTTCGCGCCCGCATCGCGAATCTCTCGGATGCAGAGGTCGATATTCTCCGTCGCCTCGTAGTGGAAGGTAACGTAGTCGGCCCCCGCCTCCACGAATCGGCGAACATACTTTTCGGGCTCGACAATCATCAGATGCACATCCAAAACCTTCTCGGTCGCCTTGCGGATGGGCTTCATTACGGGGAAACCGAACGAGATGTTGGGTACAAACACACCATCCATCACGTCGATATGCACCCACTCCGCAGCGCTGCGGTCAATCATTTGAGTGTCGCGTTCGAGGTTGCCGAAATCGGCCGACAACATCGAGGGAGATATAATTCGTGTCATAGTTCCAATTTTTTATTTTCGCAAAGGTAAGAATAATTAAGCATTTTTTTAGTCGCAAAGTGGCATAAACCGACTTCTATTTTGCGAATAGCGCAGAAAAAATTATATTTGCCGTAGGAAATTAAAATCTTTTGATTTATGAAACGAATTATTCTTGCACTTGTGGCCGTTGTGATGGCCCTCAATGTGTCGGCTCAGGATCTGCGCTGGGGCGCTGTGGGAGCTGTAAATTTCTCGTGGATGAGAACAAAAGCCGCTGGCGTAGCCATCTCATCGGATAGTTATGTAGGTTTTCAGGCAGGCGCAAAGGCCGAGATTGATCTGGCTGATTATTTGACCGATGGATTCTTTGCCGATGGTGCATTGGTCTATAATCTCAAGGGTGGCAGCTACTCAGGCTCGCACACCAATTTAGGATATTTGCAGATTCCTCTGAATCTGGGCTATCGCACACCGCTTTCTAACGATGTATCGTTCATCGCTGGCCTCGGCCCCTACTTCGGTTTGGGAGTTTTGGGAAAGGATGTAGTCAAGGAGGGCGACACGAAGGTCAAAACCGATGTCTTCGGCGAGAGTATGCAGCGTTTTGACTTCGGTCTTAACTACAAACTCGGTGTCGAGATGTGGAATCAGTGGCAGTTTTATCTGGGCTTCGAGCATAGCCTGCTCAATCTGGCCAAGACGGATGCCGATCTGGGTAGCGGTGTGAAGTACCGCCTTGTGAATTTCTACATCGGAACGTCGTATATGTTCTAAAGCGACTAAACTTAAGTCGGTTAAAGAAAAAATATGCGGGAGCTGTGGCTCTCGCATATTTTTTGTATTGCTTCGGGTGTACGATTAAAACACACAGATTATGAAAAAGTTTTTACCATTATTATCGGTTTCGCTTCTGCTTGCGTCGGTGGTTTCGGCGCAAGGGTTGCGCTATGGTGTTACGGGAGCGATGAATGCCAGCAATTTCGCTATGGAGCTTAACGACCTCTCGTTCAATCCCGATATGCGTATCGGCTTCCGGGCAGGTTTTCGCGTTGAGATGCCCGCTCCGTTCATCTACGATGGCTTCTATTTCGATGGCGAGCTTCTGCTCTCGTCGAAGGGCGCAAAGATTGACACTACGGTAGGCGAGCAGAGTGCCGACAGCACCGTTCGTCCCTACTACCTCGAGTTGCCTATCCACATCGGCTATCGCTACGATTTCGGCGGCGGCAATGTCGGCATCTTCGGCTCGTTCGGCCCTTATGTGGCGATGGGATTGTTCGGTACGGATAAGGTTACGGTAGGCTCAACCTCCACCAAGCCCGACACCTTCTCCGACGAGCGTCTCAAACGCTTCGATTTCGGCTTGGGTCTGCGCGCGGGCGTTGCGATGTTCGACCACTACCGTATCTTCGTGGGTTACGATTGGGGCTTGATCAACATCGCGCAGGACTCGGACAACAAGGTCAATAACCGTAATTTCTATGTCGGAGCCTCATATATGTTCTAAAGTATAGTTATTGTTTTGCGGCGGGGTGCAATCTTTCGAGGTTGCCCCCGCTTTTTTTGTTTTTTCGGGGTTGCTATTTGTCGGGAAAGTCGTTATCTTTGTTTTTCATTAATACGAAGAAGATGGAGATAACCTACATAATCATAGCCCTGCTTTTGGTCGTGTGTGCCGTCCTTGCGACGCTGCTTGTCGGCCGCAACCGCGATATTGCGTCGCAAAGGCAACGCCTCGATGAGCTCTCGGAGGAGCTTGTTGCGGCCGATAATCGTATCGCCGAGGAGCAGAACAGAGCCGAGGAGTTTCGCCGCCAGCGCGAGGCGGAGCAGATGGCCCGCGTGAAGGCTGAGGCCGACCTTGCCGCCGAGCGTCGTTCGGTTGAGGAGCGCGAACGCCAACAACAGGAGCTGGAGCGTAGCGTGCGCGAGCAATTTAAGGCTTTGGCAGGTGATGTGCTGGGCGAGCAGAGCCGCCGATTTAAGGAGGAGAATCGCGAGTCGATGGATTTGATTCTCAAGCCGTTCAAGGATAATATTACGGAGTTTCGCACCCGCGTTGAGAGCATCTACTCCCATCAGACCGAGCAGACGGGCGCACTTAAGAGCGAGCTTCAGCGCCTGATGGAACTCAACGTGCGCATCACCACCGAGACCACCAACCTTACGCGCGCCCTGAAGGGCAACTCGAAGGTGCAGGGCGATTGGGGCGAGATGATTCTGGAGACCATTCTCGAAAAGTCGAATCTGATTCACGGCATACATTATAAGACGCAGCTCAACATCAAGGACGAGGCGGGCAACAACCTCCGTCCCGATGTGGTGTTGTACCTGCCGGGCGAGAAGAGTATCGTCATCGACTCGAAGGTGTCGCTCACGGCCTACGTCAATTACGTCTCGGCCGAGAGTGATGCGGAGCGTCGCGCTGCTATGGCGGCCCACGTCGCCTCGGTGCGTCAGCACGTTAAGGAGCTTTCGTCGAAGAGTTATCAGCGTCTGGTGCAGTCGCCCGATTTTGTGATTATGTTCGTTCCCAACGAGCCCGCCTTCCTCGATGCACTGAAGGAAGATAGCGCCATCTGGCACGATGCCTACGAACGCAAGGTAGTCGTCTCGTCGCCCACAAATCTGTTTGCTCTGCTAAAGATTGTCGATGATCTGTGGCGACGCGAGGATCAGAATAAGAATCGTGAGAATATCGTCAAGCTCGGCACAAAACTCTACGAGCAACTCGTCGCCTTCACCTCGTCGTTGGAGGGTGTCGGAGCGAGCCTTCAGCAGGCGCAGTCGCGCTATGACGAGGCCTACAAGCGTCTGCATACGGGTAACGACAATATCGCCCGTGTGGGCGAGCGTCTGCGCCGTTTGGGACTACCGACCACGAAGCGCCTCTCGTCGCGCCTTACGGCCGAGGCCGACATTGACGATGATGCGGATATTGAAACAGACAACGAAAAACAGCTGACCGACAATGAGTAACGATAAACTTTTCTGGCAACGACTCGATGCCCTGCTCGAGCGCAGCCGCATCGTAATCGATCGCCCTCGCGGGTCGCACCATCCGCGATTTCCCGAGATAGTCTATACGCTCGATTACGGCTATCTCGACGGCACTTCGTCGAACGATGGCGAGGGTGTCGATGTGTGGCTCGGCTCGGAGCCCGAGCGCGGATTGGATGCCGTTATCTGCACCGTTGATCTTGATCGTGGCGATGCCGAGATGAAGCTGATGGTGGGCTGCAGCGAGGAGGAGAAGGCTTACATCGAACGATTCTACAACGAGTGGCCTGATATGGCGGCCAAAATATTATTAAGAGAATTTGCCTAACAAGGCGATTTCTACGTTTCGCTCGCACTCAAAATCCTCACATACGCTTAGTATGCTGCGGTTTCTCGCGCTTCGCAAGCCTTGAAATCTCTCTTGTTATACAATTTCTTTGAAATAGAGAGGGTGTTCAAAACTAATTGAACACCCTTTTATATTCATAATATCTTCTGCATCAGCACCTCATCCGTCGCACCATCCGTCGAGAGTATCCACTCCCTTCGGCGGCCGCACTCCGCATATCCCGCCTTTGCAAACAGGCTGAGGCTCGCCTTGTTGTCAGCCCCAGCACTACACCAAAGCTGATGTAACATCAATACCTCCTTGACGTATCGTTCCAGCGTCAGTAGCGCGTCTAAAGCATATCCCTGCCGACGATAGGGTGGAGCCACGATTATCCCCACGCCTGCGCGTCTATGGTGCGGATCAAACTCGAAGAGATCAACCGCCCCGACGGCCTCGCCCGACGTGGCACACTCGATTACGAGTCGCATCTGGCGCGTAGCATATATGTCGAACTGCTGTTCGTCGATCAGCCGTCGCAGAACATTGCGCGAGAATGGCGCCACGCTACCGCTCACGCGCCACACCTCGGTGTCGTTCTCCCAGCCGTACATCGCCTCGATGTCTTCGATCTCAAGTGCCCGCAGGCGGCACACCGTACCCTCGATATTCATCCCGTAGTCTTACAGTCCGATAATCTTGTTGTGGATAAGCATCGCCACGCCCCACGCATTGGCATTCTCGCCCATCTTCGACTGGCGGAACTTGGTATCCTTATACACAAGGTTGAGCGAATATTTGTTGGTCGATGACTTGAGCGGAAGCATAATGTAGTCGCCCGCAGCAGCGAGGTTTCCACCCACGATGACAGTCTCGGGGTTGAACGTGTTGATAAGGAACGCAACAGCCTTACCCAGCTTCTCGCCCACCTCCTCGATAAGCTCGATCGAGAGGTTGTCGTCGTTCTGTGCCGCCATAATGATGTCGTTGATGTGAATCTGCTCGCCACGATCGTACTTCTCGCGCAGGATGGTGTTCACGCCGCTCTTGATTAGCTTGATGATCTTCTCCTCGATGGCAATACCCGACACCTCGGTCTCCAGACAACCCTTCTTACCGCAGGCGCAGATGGTCTCGTTGTCGAAGAAGGGGATGTGTCCGAACTCGCCCGCAAAACCATTCTTGCCGTAGTAGAGCTTGCCGTCGATCACGATTCCGATCGCAACACCACGTCCCAAGTGCAGGTAAATCACGTCGCTCTCGTCCTTCGAGCGGCCGAAGTTATACTCGGCGTAGCAACGTGCGCGGGTGTCGTTCTCGAGCAGAACGCGGATATTGACACGCTTCTCGATAATGTCGCGCAGCGACTCCTCGTTCGATGTGAAGTACATATAGCTGCGTCCCGTCTCGGGATTCACTCGTCCAACGATCGAGACACCCAGACCGAGAATCTTCGCGCGGTCGATGCCGCACTCGTTGATGAAGGTCTCGATGTTTGAGCAGATCTTCTCCAAGCACTGCGGACGGTTCTGCAACTCGAACGAGGTGTCGATAACCTCCTTGATGATGTTGTTCTGCAGGTCGGTGATGACGTACGTCATATTATCACGTCCTACGTTTACGCCAGCGAAGTAAATTGCCGAGTTTGCCAAGCCGAATACGTTGGGGCGGCGGCCACCCGGGGTCTCGACCTTACCCAGATCGTTCACGATGTTCTCCTCGATGAGCTCCTGCACCAGCTTGGTGATGGTCGGCACACTGATGTGCAACTCCTTGGTCAACTCCGAGAGGGTACACTCGCCATTGACGGCCATATAAGCTATGATGTTACGCTTTATGATATTGTTTTTGTGAGTGATACCTTTTAGGTTCTCGTTTGGTTGTATGTTAAAAAATTCTGTTAGCGATGACATAATATTTAGCTTGTTTAAGATTTAGTCCTTTATTTCACAAATATAAATAAAAACACTGCGAGATGCAAATGTTTTTTAATTATTTAGACAAAAAATATAATAACGGCTACATATATTCATATCCCACTACTTCTATCTGCCTCAAAAAGACCGCATTGTGATCTTGCTAATAAAAAGTTGTGATCCTGCAAACAAAAAAAAGACTGACAGCCCTCGCGGACGTCAGTCTTTATATAATTATAGGTATGCTTGCCTTACATCGTCGCCTTCGACTCGGCCACAGCATTTGCATCGGCCTTCTTGATCAATCCCTGAAGGACATTGCCGGGGCCCAACTCGGTGAACTCCTCCACACCGTCGGTGATCATATTCTTCACGATCTGTGTCCAACGCACGGGCGAGGTAAGCTGAGCGATAAGGTTTGCCTTGATCTGCTCGGGATCGGTCTGCGGAGCGGCATCCACGTTCTGGTAGATGGGGCATACGGGCGCGTGGAACTCTACCTCGGCGATAGCCTGCTCGAGCTCGGCGCGTGCGGGCTCCATCAGCGGCGAGTGGAACGCACCACCTACGGGCAGACGCATAGCGCGACGTGCGCCAGCCTCCTTCAGCGCGGCGCAAGCTGCATCAACGGCCTCGTTCGAGCCAGAGATAACGAGCTGTCCGGGGCAGTTGTAGTTAGCTGCCACTACTACACCATCACTCTTCTCGCACACCTGCTCGATGCTCTCGTCGTCCAATCCGAGGATTGCGGCCATACCGCCCGCAACGCTCTCGCAGCACTTCTGCATTGCCATAGCGCGCTTCGACACCAGACGCAGTCCATCCTCGAATGAGAGTGCGCCGGCAGCCACCAGAGCCGAGAACTCGCCGAGCGAGTGTCCTGCTACGGCATCGGGCTTGATGTCAAGTACGGCGGCCAGAACGACCGAGTGAAGGAATACGGCGGGCTGTGTTACCTTTGTCTGCTTGAGTTCGTCTGCCGTACCCTCGAACATAATCTCCGTGATATTGAATCCGAGAATCTCGTTGGCCTTATCGAAGAGGGCCTTTGCCGAGGGGTTGTTTTCGTAAAGATCTTTTCCCATACCCGAGAACTGCGCTCCTTGGCCGGGGAAAACATAAGCGTGTTTCATATCAATTTCTTAAGTTATACGAGCCCGCGACTGACTCTTGTTAAACTCCGACAAAGGTAAAGCCTATATCGCAATTTTCCAAACCTCGGAGGAGCCCATTCGGGCGTAATTGCGCTAATATTCCAACGAATGTTCTTTTTTTGCTGTCGGATTTGCATTTTCCAATTATATATTTTAACTTTGATTGGAAAATTTTTTGAAACTTAAAACTTTATTCATTATGAAGAAACTATTTTTACTCGTAGTTGCTGCTTGCATCTACGTTGGCGCATCGGCGCAGGAGGCATTGGGTAGCCGTGCTCAGGTTGTCTCTCCCCAGATCAACGAGAACAACAGCGTGACGCTGCGTCTGTCAGCACCCGAGGCCAAGAAGGTTACCGTAGCCGGTAACTTCCTCACCCCCGATGGCACTCCCGTTGAGAATACCGAGATGGTACGCAACGCCGACGGCGTATGGGAGTACACCTCACCCGTGTTGCGTTCGGAGCTCTACAACTACAACTTCGTAGTTGATGGCGTTCGCATCTGCGACCCCTCTAACGTATTCATCTGCCGCGATGTAGCTTCATCGTTCAACATCTTCATCATCGGTGGCGATCGTGGTGATCTGTACAGCGTAAATGATGTTCCTCACGGTAGCGTAACCAAGACTTGGTACGACAGCCCCACGCTGCAGACCAAGCGCCGTATTACGGTTTATACCCCTGCTGGTTATGAGAAGTCTTCACAGGAGTACCCGGTGCTCTATCTGTTGCACGGTGCTGGTGGCGACGAGGAGGCTTGGATGACTTTGGGCCGCACCTCACAGATTCTCGACAACCTTATCGCACAGGGCAAGGCGAAGCCTATGTTGGTAGTTATGACCAACGGTAACGCTTGGCAGACTGCAGCCGTAGGTGAGGCTGCTGGTGGTATGAATCAGCCCTCGATGCGTATGAGCGGCAATCAGGCTCGTCCCGCTGCATCTTTTGAGCAGTCATTCGGCGACGTTATCAAGTTCGTTGAGAGCAACTACCGCGTAATCAAGCAGAAGAGCGCTCGCGCTATCGCTGGTCTTTCGATGGGTGGTGGCCACTCTTACAACATCTCTCGTACCTATCCCAACACCTTCGACTACGTTGGTCTGTTCTCTGCAGCAGCAGGTAATCTGGAGGACGAGGCTGTTCAGAACACTCTGAAGGCTCAGCGCGACAATGGCTTCAAGCTCTATTGGATCGCTTGCGGTAACACCGACTTCCTCTATCAGCGCAACCTCGATATGATGAAGTATATGGATTCGATCAAGTTCCCCTACACCTTTCGTGAGAGCGGCGAGGGCCATATCTGGCGTAACTGGCGAATCTACCTCTCGGAGTTTGCTCCTATGTTGTTCAAGTAGCCATTCACAGCTAACAATATCTCGGGTGCTGGCCTTTGGGTTGGCACCCGATTTTTTTGCGGATGAAAGAAAAATGCAGAAAAAATTGCATTATTGGTATTTTTTGTATTAAATTTGCAATGAATATCGAATAGATATTCAATGTAAATATTAGAAGGCATTTAGAGCTATTGCTAACCTTGTAAAACGACCAAAAATTACACACAAGCAATAGGCACGAAAAATGCCCTCGCTTCTATGGCGTGGGTTGTGCTTATGTGTGTGTGGGTACTTGGTCGTCCCGTCAAGGTGTAGGCTGACTCACGTTTCTTTTTTTTTAGAGTTGAACGGTTGCTTTCGGCAAGTGGCGGCCGCGGGCCCGAAGTTTAACTCGACAATCAATTAAACTACTTGCGATTACATTGATTAAATCATAGGGAATTTTGTTGGTTCCCTTTGTTCTCTATATTCAATTTAATTAATTGCGACATTTGTTGCATTTTTTAGGAAAAATTAAATGGTTTTTCGGAAAATAAAGACGCTGCGAAGCGGTAATAAGACGCTGTGAAGCGGTAAATAGTAATTTGGTATTTTTAATGAGCTTACGGGAGAGCAATCTCCCGTAAGTGCTTTTTGCTCGGCCCACGATTCATACGTTTGACCTTATACATACCCCCCCCCTCTTAAGCAAAACAGGCTGCCATCACTGGGCAGCCTGTGCTATTTACTCCTATAAATGTTACTTCTCCTTAGAGAAAGAGTATGGGCGAGCCTCAGCCTCCGTTCCGCGCTTGGTGTTGGGCTTGTCATTCATCTTGATCGACATCTTACCACCCGCCAGAATATCGCTGTGCGTGAGGTAGTTCTTGTCGAGTTTCTCACCGTTGAGCTTAGCCGACTTGATGTAGATGTTCTCGCTATTGTTATCGGGAGCTTCGATCACGAAGTCGTTGCCATTCTCGAGATGGATAACGGCACGCTTGAAGAGCGGTGCGCCCATCACATACTGATCCGTACCCGGACATACGGGGTAGAATCCCAACGCCGAGAAGACATACCACGCCGAGGTCTGACCATTATCCTCGTCGCCGCAGTAGCCGTCGGGCGTAGCTGAGTAGAAGCGATTCATCACCTCGCGCGCCCAATACTGAGCCTTCCACGGCTGACCCGCGTAGTTGTAGAGGTAGATCATATGCTGTACGGGCTGGTTGCCGTGAGCGTAGTTTCCTGCGTTCATCACTGTCATCTCGGTGATCTCGTGGATGGGGAATCCGTAGTAGCTGTCATCGTAGATGGGCGGTACGGTGAATACCGAATCCAGCATCTCGACGAAGCCCTCGTCGCCACCCATTAGATCGATCAATCCCTGCGGATCGTGGAACACCGACCAAGTGTAGTGCCAGCTGTTACCCTCGGTGAAGGCGTCGCCCCACTTCAGCGGCGAGAATGGCGTCTGGAACGAGCCATCCTCATTGCGTCCGCGCATAAGGCGAGTCTCGCTGTCGAACAGATTGCGGTAGTTCATCGCGCGCTTGGCGTAGAGATCGACAACCTCCTGCGGCTTGCCCAGCTCCTTGGCCATACGGTAGATACACCAGTCGTTGTAGGCGTACTCGAGCGTACGGGCCGCGTTCTCGTTAATGCCCACGTTGTAGGGAACATATCCCAGCGTGTTGTAATACTCGTGGCCCAAGCGACCTGTCGAAGATACCGTTGGGTGAACATTCTCCGAGCCGTGAACAAGGCCCTCGAAGAGCGTCTCCACATCCTCCACCTTCACTCCCTTGAGGTATGCGTCGGCCAGGACCGAAGCCGAGTTGTTACCCACCATACATCCTCTGTGGCCGGGGCTCGACCACTCGGGGAAGAAACCACTCTCCTTATATACGTTCACAAATCCCTCCTGCATCTTCTGATTCTCCTCGGCGTAGAGCAAATTCAGCAGCGGGAACAACGAGCGGAACGTGTCCCAGAATCCCGTTCCCGTGTAGAAATAACCCTTCTCGACGTTGCCGTTGTGGGGGCTGTAATGCACCACCTCACCGTTGGCGTCAATCTCGTAGTGCTTCTGCGGGAAGAGCGTTGCGCGATACAGGCACGAGTAGAAGGTGCGGTACTGATCCAGATTGCCTCCGCTCACCTCGATGCGCCCCAAAACCTCGTTCCACGCCTTGCGGCCCTTCTCCTTGAGCTCCTCCAGTGAGTCGCGGCCCAGCTCCTTCAGATTCTGTGCCGCCTGCTCGTGGCTGATAAACGATGATGCCACGCGGGCGTGTACCTGCTCACCCTTCTTTGTACGGAAGCCTACCACTGCGCCGACGTGATCCGACTGCTGCTCGGTAGCGTTGCGGAGCTGACCGTCGGCAAAGGTGTGAACATACTCCAGCGGTTTGTCGAACTCGACTATGAAGTAGTTGCGGAAATTCTCGCCCACGCCACCGCTGTTGCGTGTCGAGTAGCCGATCAGGCGGTTGTT
The DNA here is from genome assembly GCA_015059925.1 of Rikenellaceae bacterium. Classification (GTDB taxonomy): domain Bacteria; phylum Bacteroidota; class Bacteroidia; order Bacteroidales; family Rikenellaceae; genus Alistipes. Next base: position 267,434 of record SUZL01000001.1, on the reverse strand, counting down.
CTCCTTGTCAATCTTGATATATGAGCCCTTGTCGAAGGCATCCACCACGATGTACGACTCCTCCGACGAGGGGAACGTGAAGCGGAACAGCGCGGCGCGATCCGTCGGCGTGAACTCCGCCAGAACGTCGTGCTCGGCCAGATATACTTTATAGTAATATGCCTTTGCCTCCTCACCCTTGTGCGAGAACCAGCTTGCGCGCTTCTCCTCATCGAACTCGGGCGCACCCACGACGGGCATCAGCGAGAACTGACCGTAGTCGTTGATCCACGGGCTGGGCTGGTGAGTCTGCTTGAAGCCGCGAATCTTGTGGTCGGTATATACATACATCCAGCCATTACCCATCTTGCCGGTCTGGGGCGACCAGAAATTCATTCCCCACGGACGGGCGATAGCGGGGTAGGTGTTACCCGTCGAGAGCTCAAACTCGGAGAGCGTTCCCACCAACGGATTAACATAGTCGGCCGGAGAGGTGATCTGATCGGCGCCATCTCCCGAAGCCTTTTCGCACGACGTGAAACCCATCGTAACCAATAGGGCGAGTGCGAGTGAAAAGAGTGTATGCTTCATAGTCTTTGGTATTAGTTATCTTACAATTGTCCCCTGCCACGAGGTGGTGTTGCCGCACGCATCCTTGACGGTCAGCTGGATGGTGTGCTCCACACCTCCGCTGATGCCCTCATCCTTGAGGTTTATCGTGGCGCGCGAGCGGGCATAATCTATCGCTACCCACTGCCCGTCGATCGTTGCCGTGTATGAACTCACGCCCGAAAAATTGTCCCCTAAGCGGAACGAGATCGCGTTGCGCGATCGGCAATCCTGTCCCGACTCAAACTGCGGACGGATCGTGGGCGCTGTCCTGTCGGCCACAACGCAGTATGTGCCCAGTGACGATGTTCTGACCGATATATTTCCGCTGCGGTAGCGACCTCCGACGTAGCTCAGGCGGCCATCGCTCCTAACCATTGCCAATGTTGTGTATGGCTGTAAAGCCTTCTCCACTTCGGCCTTGAAAACCAATCCGATAGCTGTCTGCAAGGGGGTGTTCTCGTCGTGAATGGCGTACGCTGGCGAGAGAACCTTTACCGAGCTATCTGCCTTGATCACAACATCGCTGCGGCCCATCTTCATCGCAATCGACTCGTAGAGCGAGCCCTTGCGAATCACGACATTCACCACATCATCCACACTCCCCACAAAATCACGATCGTAATGCACTATGTGCGCTCCCTGCGGGGTCTCGCCCTTGAAACACTCCGCATCGGGCTTGCCCTCGATCTGGAATTGGAGCGTTGAGGTGTTGCCACAATCATCCGTAACCACAAACTCCACCTCGCGTATCTGTCCCTCAGCGGTCGTAACCACGCCGCGATTGACGAGCGTAGGGTAGAAGTAGTCCGTACCACCCTGTAACATTGCCGTACGCATCGCCTCGTTGCGCGATGAGCGCTGAATGGGGTAGTACGAAACGGCGTTGCAGTAACGCGATAGATCGAACGTGAAACCGTCGTTGCGATACTCGAACACCGCCTTGCCGTCAATCTTTGCCACCAGATTATAGACTCCGTAGGTGTTCGCCACATCGTTCTTTCTGTCCGATGTCTCCACCACGAAATAACCGTTGCGCCCCACCTTGATGGGTGTCTTTTGCGCCGTTCGGTAGGTCTTGTCGTCGGCTTTGTGAACAGCGTACGTCTCGGGACGGCTGTTGAGTGGCACCCCGCCAACGCTATCTACCTCGATGTAATGCACCTTCATAATGTAGGGCGAGATGGTATCTTTCGGTTTTACTATTCCCTGCTCGATGATATTGAATGTCTTTCCCGTGCGCGAGTCGCGTATCTCGAAGTGCAGGTGCGGGCCCTGCGACGAACCCGTATTTCCCGATCGGGCGATCTCCTCGCCGCGCTTTACCGTAAATTGCCCAGCCTTGCAGTAGAGATCCACACGGTTCTGCTTGAGCCTGTGTCGTTCGGCCTTGACGTACTCGGCTATGTCGCTGCGAAAGCGCGAGAGGTGGCCATACACCGAGGTCGTGCCGTTGGGATGCACGACGTATAGCGCCAGACCATATCCCGAAGGCGATTGCAGTATGCGGCTCACATAACCGTCGGCAACAGCCACGACGGGCTTACCCTCCACGCCATCGGTCTTGAAATCCGTTCCCGAGTGGAAGTGGTTGGGGCGCATCTCGCCGAAGTTGGCCGAGTAATAACCCGCCACATCTCGCAGCGGAAAGTCGTAGTCGGCGGGGTTAAGACTCTGTGCCGCAGCCGAAAAGGCCGCGCAGAGCGTAACGATCAATATGTAAAGTTGTCGCATTCTTCCTTAGTTTTAATTTCTCGTGTGATTGCCTCCACCTCGCCCATCACCTCGTCCATCGCGTAGCCGAGCGAGAGCGCGTAGCGGATAAGTTTCGTGCGTAGCTCGTATGCCGAAGAGTATTTCACCGTCCGCATCTTGCGCTTCAGACGCTCCGCCAGTCGCTGGGCGCTCTGTTTGGGCGAGAGCTGACCGAGAGCCGCATTGATCACATCCTCTGCCACCCCCTTGTGCTTGAGCGCCGAGCGAATCTTCCACTCGCCCCAGCCACTTAGGTTTACCTTCTCGCGCACGAAGGCCTCGGCATAACGCCCGTCGTCGATAAACTTCTCTCTTTTCAGACGCTGCAACACACTCTCCCGATCCTGCTCGGGCACGCCCCACGTTGCCATCAGACGACGTGCATCGCCCGACGAACGTTCGGCGCGGGCACACAGACGCATTAGCGACGCGAGAGCCTCCTCGGCCGTTTTTGTGCGTTTTACTCTTTTCTGTGTTGGCAACATATCATACGAGGTTTTTGACGGAAATCCCTTCTCAGTTCAATATCTTGGTAGCCTTCGCCGCGAAGCATCTCGGCGGTCGCATCGGCTAATCGCTCGTGTATCTCAAATAGCAAATATCCCCCCTCGCGCAGCATCCTTCGGGCCGAGCGGGCAATCTCACGGTAGAAGATGAGCGGATCGCTGTCATCGACAAAGAGCGCTATATGCGGCTCGTGCCGCGTAACATTTATGTGCATCGCCTCTCGCTCCGAGAGCGGAATGTAGGGCGGATTAGATACGACAATATCGAAGGACTCTCCTTCGATACTCGTCATTCCCTTCAGGGCGTCATCCTTGATGATCTCCACCTCTACGCCTATGCGATCTCTGTTTTCGCGTGCCACCGCAAGTGCCTCGTCCGAGAGGTCGATTGCCGTAACCGAGGCCGTCGAGATCAATCGCTTCAGCGCAATGGCTATGCACCCGCTTCCCGTACATACGTCCAAAATTCGCGGCTCCGTAAGCCCTGCCATTCGGGCCTTCTCCACGGCCCACATCACCAGCTCCTCGGTCTCGGGACGGGGAATCAGCACACCCTCGCGGACAGTGAACTCCTCGCCGCAAAACTCCGTATGTCCCACGATATATTGTATCGGCCGACCGGCTGCCAAATCCTCCGCAAGCGACTCCAACCCCTCGATCTCAATCTCCTCGTTGGGCTCGATCAGATACCTCATAACATTCTCGCCGCTAAGCTCCGCCGCCGCCATTCGGGCCAGCGTGCGAGCCTCCTCGGCTGAGTACAGCCCCTCGATTCTGTCGCAGATGTATGCAATTATCTCACGTCGCCTCAGTCTCATCTATCGGCGCAATTTAAGATCAGCCAATGCGATAGCCACCGCAGCCTCCACCACAACCGCAGCACGCAACGTGATGCAGACGTCGTGGCGGCCCTTGATGATGAGCGGCTCCACCGCTCCGCTTTCGATGTTGAGCGTCTGCTGCTCACGCGAAATAGAAGCCGTAGGCTTTACCGCCGCGCGAACAACAATCTCGTTCGAGTTGGTAATGCCGCCTACGATACCTCCCGCGTGGTTGGTCGCCGTGCGCCCCTGCATATCAATTATGGGATCATTGTTCTGCGATCCGCGAATGCGCGCCGACTCAAATCCGTCACCAAACTCCACGCCCTTAACCGCAGGCACCGAGAATAACAGGTGCGCCATAAGGCTCTCCGCCGAATCAAAGAATGGCTCTCCCAAACCAGCCTCCACGCCATCGACGCGGCACTCGACAACGCCTCCGACCGAGTTCTGATCCATTCTCGCACTCTCGATCACGGCCGCAAACTTGTCCTTGTTGCGCTCGCCGCCAATCTCAGTAATCTCGGTAGAGAAACGCACCGCATCTCCCAAAATCTTCTTCGCCACAACTCCTGCGGCAACCATTCCGAGCGTTATGCGGCCCGAGAAGTGGCCTCCGCCACGCGGATCGTTGAAACCGTTCCACTTCTTCTGTGCCACCCAGTCGGCGTGCGAGGGGCGGGGCTGACGGACAAGGTTGCTATAATCGCCCGAGCGGGTGTTCTCGTTGCGGAACGTGATGGTCAGCGGCGACCCTGTTGTGTAGCCGTTGTAGAGGCCTGATACGATGTGCGGCTGGTCGCTCTCCTTGCGGGTGGTGGTACCCGCCGAACCCGCGCGGCGACGATCCAGATCGGCTACGAAATCCTCCTCCGAGAGGACTATGCCTGCCGGTACGCCATCGATGCTGACGCCCACCTCCGCTCCGTGCGACTCGCCCCAGATGGTGAGTCGGAATATGTTTCCCCAAGAGTTCATTATCGCACAATTATTGATTCCAAATCCTCGAAGAAGGTGGGGTAACTCTTCTCCACACACTCGGCTGCCTCGATCGTAACCACCTCCTTGCAACGCAGAGCCGATGCCGCGATCGACATAGCTATGCGGTGGTCGTTGTGGCTGAAGGTTGTCGCCGGACGAATCTCTCCTCCTCGGATTCGCATTATATTCTTTTCGCTGATATCCACCTCGATACCCATCTTCTCGTACTCGCGGCGAATGGTCTCGGCGCGGTCGCTCTCCTTGTGGCGCAGACGATCCGTTCCGATAATCACGCTCTCGCCCTCGGCTGCCGCAGCCAAAGCCGCCAGCGCGGGGAAGAGGTCGGGGGCATTGGTCGCATCGAACTCGAAGGCTCTGAGCTCTCGCTTCGATACCGTTATGGCATTCTGCTCGATGATTATTCCCGCACCTGCGCGCTCCAATGCGCGACAGATGGCCGTGTCGGCCTGCTTCGATAGGGTAGATATGTTCTTTACTGTAACCTCACCCGCAATAGCTCCCGCAACGAGCATCGTAGCTGCTCCGCTCCAGTCGCCCTCGATCTCGATATCTACGGCCTCGTACCTCTGGCCGCCCTCGATGAAGAACTCGGTGTAGTCGCCTTCGTTGTGCATAATCTCCACGCCGAAACGACGAGCCGTGTCGATGGTCATATCAATATATGGTGTCGAGACAGCCTTCGTAACGTGCAGCGTCGTATCCTGCTCCGCGAGCGGCAGAGCAAGCAACAGGCCCGTGATAAACTGCGACGATACGCTGCCATCGACCGTGATCTCGCCACCGTGAATAGGCCCTTGCACCTCGATGGGAAGGTATCCTCCGCCATCGCGCACCGTAACGCCCAGACCGCGCAACGGCTCGATCATCATCTCCATCGGACGGTACAGGAGCGTACCCTCGCCCTGAATGGTCAGCGGCCGATGGCAAAGCGATGCGATGGGGGTGAAAAGACGAGTGGCAAGGCCCGACTCGCCAACGTGCAGCGTGTTTGATGTGGGGTTAAGTCCGCCTACGATCGCAAGCGTACTATCATCTAAGTGCTCGACCTTTGCTCCGAGAGCCTCGATGCAGCTCACAGCCGAGCGTGTGTCCTTGCAAAATTCGATATTGCGTAGGATGCTTCTACCCTCGGCCAGAAGCGAGAGGGCGATAGCTCGTTGCGCATAACTTTTTGAACTCGGAGGAGTGATGATACCCTTTACACTCCCCGCGGAGACATATTTATCCATATAGGGTTATAATTGATTTAGTTCGTCAATCTTTGCGGCGGCCTGCTCGGCCTCGATGCGCTCCATTGTGGCACTCTTGCGGCGGCGCAACTCGAAGTTCTTGCCAAGATACACCTTACGCACCATCTCGTCGTTGGCCAGATCCTCGGCCGTACCCGTCTTGAGGATCTTACCCTCGTAGAGCAGATACGTTCGGTCGGTAATCTCGAGCGTCTCATCGACGTTGTGGTCGGTGATGATTACGCCGATATTCTTGTTCTTGAGCGTTGCCACGATGCTCTGAATATCCTCCACGGCGATGGGGTCCACACCCGCAAACGGCTCGTCCAAGAGGATGAACGCGGGATTGATGGCCACCGCGCGGGCAATCTCCGTACGGCGACGCTCGCCACCCGAGAGCTGAATACCCAGACTCTTGCGCACCTTCTGCAGACGGAACTCCTCGATCAGTGCCTCCACACGCTCGCGCTGATACTCCTTGCTGTATGAGGTCATCTCCAGCACGGCACGAATGTTGTCCTCCACGCTCAAGCGGCGAAACACCGATGCCTCCTGTGCCAGATAACCCACACCCATCTGTGCGCGTTTGTAAACGGGCATATCGGTAAGCTCGCTCACCACGCCCTCGTCGTTTTCGAGGAAGATCTGTCCCTCGTTGGGCTTGATCAGACCCACTATCATATAAAAGGTAGTGGTCTTTCCGGCACCATTCGGGCCCAGCAGACCTACGATCTCGCCCTGCTTGACGTCGATGGTGACGTGGTTTACTACGGTTCGCGACTTATATTTCTTTACCAGCTCGCTTGTGAATAGACGCATAATCGATGAAATTTTTCACAAAGTTATTATTTTTTCCAAAAAAATTCTTATCTTTGAATAAGAAAATAGTTTTTGAACCACATACAGACCGTATAGAACAAACATCGCGTATTTTTTTAACGATGGAACAGCAACAGAGTTTATTGCATAACAAACTGAAAGAGTATTTCGGCTTCACCTCATTCAAGGGTAATCAGGAGGCTGTAATTCGTAACTTGCTCGAGGGGCGCGACACCTTTGTGTTGATGCCTACGGGTGGTGGTAAGTCGTTGTGCTACCAGTTGCCTGCGCTTATTATGGATGGTGTGGCAATCATCATCTCGCCCCTTATCGCCCTGATGAAGAATCAGGTCGATGCTATGCGTACCTTCTCCACCGAGTCGGGCATTGCGCACTTCCTGAACTCGTCGCTCAACAAGACAGCGATCAATCAGGTGCGTAGCGACGTTCTGGCTGGCAAGACCAAGCTGCTGTACTTCGCCCCCGAGTCGCTCACCAAGGAGGATAACGTGGCCTTCCTGCGTAAGATCAAGATTTCGTTCTACGCCATCGACGAGGCACACTGTATCTCGGAGTGGGGACACGATTTCCGCCCCGAGTATCGCCGCATACGCCCCATTATCAACGACATCGGCCAAGCTCCGCTGATCGCCCTTACGGCTACGGCTACACCCAAGGTGCAGATGGACATCCAGAAAAATCTGGGTATGACCGATGCGGCTGTATTCAAGTCATCGTTCAATCGCTCGAACCTCTTCTACGAGATTCGTCCCAAGCATAACGCCGAGCGCGATATTATCCGTTTCATCAAGCAGAAACCCGGCAAGAGCGGTATCATCTACTGTCTGAGCCGCAAGAAGGTTGAGGAACTCTCGGAGCTGCTCGTTGCCAACGGCATCAAGGCGCTGGCCTACCACGCGGGTATGGATGCGCAGACGCGCGCCAACAATCAGGATGCCTTCCTGATGGAGCGCGTGGATGTGATCGTCGCTACGATCGCCTTCGGTATGGGTATCGACAAGCCCGACGTGAGATACGTCATCCACTACGATATTCCCAAGTCGCTCGAGGGCTATTATCAGGAGACGGGCCGTGCCGGCCGCGATGGTGGCGAGGGCCACTGCCTCACCTTTTATTCTTATAAGGACATCCAGAAGCTCGAGAAGTTTATGCAGGGCAAGCCCGTTGCCGAGCAGGAGATCGGCAAGTTGCTTTTGCTCGAGACCGTATCTTATGCCGAGAGTTCGTTGTGCCGTCGCAAGACGCTGCTCCACTACTTCGGCGAGGAGTACACCGAGCAGAACTGCGGCTGCTGCGACAACTGTGTCAATCCCAAACCCAAGGTCGATGCCAAGGCCGCTATGAAGCTGGCTTTGCAGACGCTTGAGGCCATCGGCGATAAGTTCAAGATCGACCATCTGTGTGCCGTTCTGACGGGTAAGGTTACGGCGCAGGTGAAGAGCTACGCCCACCACAAGATCAAGTTCTTCGGTCAGGGCGAGGATCACGATGCCAAGTTCTGGGGAGCTGTTGTGCGTCAGGGACTTATTATGGGCCTTATCGACAAGAGTATCGAGAACTACGGTCTTATTTCGATCAACGATCGCGGCCGCGAGTTTATCCGTCTGCCCAAGGCCGTTACCATCACGCTCGACCACAACTACGACGAGGAGGAGCGCGAGGAGGAGGCTATGGCAGCTCAGATGGGCAAGGGTGGTGCCGCCGACGAAGAGCTCTTCTCGATGTTGAAGGATCTGCGCAAGAAGGTGGCCAAGAAACACGACCTGCCGCCGTTTGTCATCTTCCAAGATCCCTCGCTCGAGGATATGGCCATACAGTATCCCATCACGCTCGAGGAGATGCAGAACATCTCGGGCGTAGGTGCGGGCAAGGCCAAGAAGTTTGGCGAGGAGTTCATCAAACTCATCAAGGCCTACGTCGAGGAGAAGGATATCATCCGTCCGCAGGATATGGTCGTCAAGTCGGTTGCCAATAAGTCTGGAAATAAGATTTTTATCATCCAGTCGATCGACCGCAAGATGGACTTCGAGGATATTGCGCGAGCTAAGAATCTCGACTTCGACGAGCTGCTGAGCGATATCGAGGGTATCGTAAATTCGGGTACGAAGCTCGATATCTCGTACTACTTGGATCAGTATATGGACGAGGATAAGATCGAGGATATCTACCTCTACTTCAAGGAGGATGCCGAGAGCGACTCGCTCGACGCGGCCATCGAGGAGCTGGGCTCGGATTATAGCGAGGAGGAGATTCGTTTGGTGCGTATTAAATTCCTCTGCGAAGTCGGAAATTAAGAGAAATACCTCTTGTTATACAATTTCTAAAAAGTATAGAGTGCCTGTCCAAAGCTGTTAAGACGGGCACTCTCTTTTTTCGTTTCTCGAAAAAAGTGGGCAAATGTAGTCCAACCACAGAAAATTTTACTTACCTTTGCCACGACATTTCGAAGGGGTGCCTTACTATCAGGCTGAGATTATACCCATTGAACCGGATACGGGTAATGCCGAGACCGGGATATAGCGTAATCGACAAACATACCCCTTTTCAGTTTTTTTTAACTTTTAAGATTAAAAACGATGAAAAGGATTATTCTTTCACTCGCCGTGGTGGCTTCAGCCCTCGGCGCACGGGCTCAGCAGCTGTCGCAGCCCGATTCAATCTCGCTCTACGATGAGATTCAGAAAATCGAAGTGGTAGCCACTCGCGCTACCGACCGAACCCCCGTAGCCTACACCAATCTGCGTAAGGAGGAGATCGCCCGCAACAATTACGGTCTTGACATCCCCTCGCTTTTGGCCCTTACGCCCTCGATGATTGCCACCAACGAGACGGGTATAGGCATCGGCGGTACATCGATTCGCTTGCGTGGTACGGACGCCACGCGACTTAACGTAACGATCAACGGAATGCCGCTCAACAACCCCGACTCCCACTCGACCTATTGGTACGACACGCCCGACGTGATCTCGGCCGTAGGCGATGTGCAGGTGCAGCGCGGAGCGGGTACCTCGACCAACGGAACGGGAGCTTTCGGTGGCGCGGTGAGTATGACAACGGCAGCTCCGCAGCTCGCCTTCGGAGGCGATGCAACCTTCTCTTACGGTTCTTACAACACCAACAAGCAGGCCATCCATATCGGCTCGGGCCTTTTGAACGATCGCTGGATGGTCGATGCGCGCCTCACGCACATCGGCTCCGACGGCTACGTCGATCGCGGTGCGACGGATCTGAAGTCGTATATGTTGCAGGGCGCATATTACGGCCCGCGCACTACGGTGAAGCTCATCTCGTTCGGCGGTAAGGCCAAAACCTACCTCACATATACGGGTGTAACCAAGCAGGAGATGGAGCTCTACGGTCGCCGCTACCACACCGAGGGACAGTACGAAACCTCGCACGGCCCATACGTTCTGGCCGATGGTACGCACGTCGATTACTACGACGATCAGACCGACAACTACCTGCAAATCAACAATCAGCTGATCATCAATCACCGCTTCTCGGATCGTTGGGCACTCTCGGCAACGGGATTCTACACCTACGGCTATGGCTACTACAAGCAGTATAAGGATCAGCGCACGCTGCTCGAGTATATGAATATGGGTATTGATGATGCAGCCGTTGAGGCCGATATGATCCGTCGCAAAATTATGCGCAACCACACCGCAGGCGTGAACGGCTCATTCACCTACACCTCGCCTCGCCTGTCGCTCCTTCTGGGTGGCTCGTACCTCTACTACACCTGCCCGCATTGGGGCGAATTGGACTGGGTTGATGGCTTCGGCGAGGCACAGATCGCAGGTCGCTGGTACGACAATGATGTCGATAAGCAGGATGCAAACCTCTTCGTGAAGGCTATGTGGCAGGCTACGGAGGGACTGACGCTCTTTGCCGATCTGCAGTATCGCTACGTCGATTATAAGGCGTGGGGCGTGAACGACAATTTCGATTGGGAGACGATGCAGATGCAGCCCATCGACGTTGATAAGCAGTACAACTTCTTCAACCCCCGCGTGGGAGTGAGCTACTCATTGGCCGAGCGCCATAAGTTCTTCGCCTCGCTCGCTATCGCTCAGAAGGAGCCTACGCGATCGGATTTTACCGACCGATATATGTTCGCCGACGACCAGACGCAGCCCTCGTCGGAGCTGCTTTACGACTATGAGGCGGGCTATGAGTACTCATCGCCGAAGTTGGCCCTCGGAGCGAATTTCTACTATATGAAGTATAAGGATCAGCTCATCCCGACGGGTATGGTCAATGACAGCTCGGATGCGCTGAATGTTAATGTCCCCGATTCGTACCGCTACGGCGTGGAGCTTACGGCGGCGTGGAAGGCGGCACGATGGTTCACCATTGGCGGTAGTGCAACGCTGAGCAGCAATAAGATACGCAACTATGTCGATCTTTTGAGCGATAGTCCCACCTACGGCCAGAATCTCGGCGATATGACCATCGCCTACTCGCCCGATGTGGTTGCTTCAGCCTATCTGGACTTCCACGCTGCAGGCTTCGAGGCGGTGCTGCGCACACAGCACGTCGGCAAGCAGTACTTCACCAACAACGAGATCGAGGCGCTGACGCTCGATGCCTATACGGTAACGAATCTCGATCTGGGCTATACGCTCCGCTCACGCTCGGCAAAGAGTATTCGTCTGGGCTTGGCTATCTATAACCTCTTCAACGTGGAGTATTGCAGCAATGGCTACGGTTATTCGTATATGTGGGATGGCGTGCGCTACGACGAGGCCTACTACTTCCCGCAAGCACCGCTGCACGTTCTGGCGAATGTTACGGTGAATTTTTAATTAACGACCGATATACTCATTTGTAAATAAAGCAAACCAGTAAAATCATTCGTCAATAAGGTAATCCCCGAAAACCCCGAAAACCCCGAAAACCCCGAAAATCATTCGTCAATAAAGTAAACCTGTAAAAAAATGGATTGGAAACTTGTTCTTCAAATCGTAGGCGTAGTCTTGGGCCTGATCTACCTCTACCTCGAATACCGAGCCAACATCTGGCTCTGGGTTGTTGGCCTCATTATGCCCGTTGTGCACGGCACGCTCTACTACCGCTCGGGCCTCTATGCCGACTTCTCGATGCAGCTCTACTACATCGCTGCCGGCCTGTATGGCCTTATGGCTTGGAGCCGCAAACCTAAAAAGAAGAGCGAGTCGCCACTCAAGATCAGCTTTACACCTATCGGGGTGTGGCCCAAGGCGTTTGCTATTTATGCCCTTCTGCACGCGGCCATCTATTGGCTGCTGGTCAGCTTTACCGATAGCTCCGTTCCCTTCTGGGATTCGCTCTCGACGGCACTCTGCATCTTGGCCTATTGGATGCTCTCGCGCAAATATGTCGAGCAGTGGCTGGTGTGGCTGGCCGTTGATGTGATAACCGTCGGACTCTATATCTATAAGGATATACCCCTCACGGCAGGACTCTATGCCCTGTATTCGGCTCTGGCCGTTGCGGGCTATATGCGTTGGCGACGAATGATGGAGGCGTAATTGTTTATGTCGGCGGTCGATGCAGGCCGCCGATTTTTTTTGCGCACGATAGGAAGTTTGTAAAAAAAGTATTACTTTTGCAGCCGAAAAAATGATGTGGAAGGATTTGGACTGCTTGCAACCACGAAAAAAATGCTAAACCAGCAACATTCAGCATACGACAGTCAAACTTCCATACGTTAATTGTTTATATCGAAAAAACTAATTAAAGTATGGCTTTTTTATTTACCTCCGAGTCTGTTTCTGAGGGCCATCCCGACAAGGTGGCCGACCAGATTTCGGATGCAATTTTGGACGAGTTTCTTCGTCACGATCCTCAGTCAAAGGTAGCTTGCGAGACGCTCTGTACGACGGGTTTGGTCGTAGTTTCGGGCGAGGTTAAGTCGCAGGCCTATGTCGATATTCAGGGCGTAGCGCGTCGCGTCATCGACCGTATCGGCTACAACAAGAGCGAGTATCAGTTCGATGCCGCATCGTGCGGTGTGCTCTCGGCTATCCACGAGCAGTCGTCGGATATCAATCAGGGTGTCGAGCGCCTCACTGACGAGGAGCAGGGCGCTGGCGATCAGGGTATTATGTTCGGCTATGCCTGTAACGAGACCCGTGAGTTTATGCCCGCTACGCTCATTCTCTCGCACGTTATCCTCAAGGAGTTGGCCGTTATCCGTCGCGAGGGCGAGGTTATGACCTACCTGCGTCCCGATGCCAAGAGTCAGGTAACGATTGAGTACGATGAGTCGGGTAAGCCCCTGCGCGTTCATACCATCGTTGTCTCTACGCAGCACGATGAGTTCGTGAAGCCTACGGCCGATCGCACGGAGAAGGAGGCCGAGCAGATGATGCAGCGTCTTATCCGCGACGATGTGCAGAATATCCTTATCCCCCGCGTGAAGGCTCGTCTGGAGCGTGCCGGCGACCGTCTGGCCGATCTGATTGGCGATGAGTATATCCTTCACGTCAATCCTACGGGTAAGTTCGTTATCGGTGGCCCTCACGGAGATACAGGTCTTACTGGCCGCAAGATTATCGTCGATACCTACGGTGGCCGCGGAGCTCACGGCGGTGGTGCCTTCTCGGGTAAGGACTCTTCGAAGGTGGATCGCTCGGCTGCTTACGCCGCCCGCCATATCGCCAAGAATATGGTTGCCGCAGGTATTGCCGATCAGGTTCTGGTGCAGCTCAGCTACGCAATCGGTATCGCCGAGCCGCTCTCAATCTACGTTGATACTTATGGCTCAAAGCGCCCCGCCGCATTGGAGGGTATGAGCGATGGCCAGATTGCCGAGCATATCGGCAAGTTGTTCGACCTGCGTCCCGCCGCTATCGTGCGCCGCTTCGGACTTAAGAACCCTATCTTCGAGGCTACGGCATCATACGGCCACTTCGGCAATCGCCCCTACACCAAGCTGGAGAAGGTCTGGGAGAACGGTGTCGAAACCGAGCGCGAGATCGAATACTTCGGCTGGGAACGCCTCGATGCTGTCGATCAGCTCAAGGCCGAGTTCGGATTGTAGCAATCAAAAACATATATACGTTGTTGGTCGGGTTACGCATTGTTGTAACCCGATTTTTTATTTTGAATCCTCTTCGGGGAGCTTTTGTGAGAAAATCTACCGACAAAAGAGGGAATTTGCACATTCTTTACTAATTTTGCGCAAAACTCATTGCCCCGATGCGTCAAATTGAATTACTATCGCCTGCAAAGGATTTCGAGGCGGCTCGTGCCGCTGTGGATCACGGTGCCGATGCACTCTATATGGGTGCTGCGCGGTTTGGTGCGCGTCGCTCGGCGGCCAACTCGCTCGAGGAGGTAGCCCGTGCGGTGGAGTATGCCCATCAGTATGGCGTGAGGGTTCACTCGACGCTCAACACTGTGCTCTACGACGAGGAACTCGACGATGCCGAGCGTTTGGCGCGCGAGCTTATCGGGGTGGGTGTCGATGCGCTTATTGTGCAGGATATGGCTCTGCTGAGGATGAATCTCCCCATCGAGATGCACGCCTCGACGCAGGTGGGAACCATTGCCCCCGAGCAGGCTCTCTTTCTAGAGCAGTGCGGATTCTCGCGCGTGATTCTGGAGCGAGCCCTTACGTTGGAGGATATTCGTGCCATTCGTGCGGCGACCTCGGTCGAACTGGAGTGTTTCGTACACGGCGCGATTTGCGTGGGTTATAGCGGACGTTGTTTTCTGTCGCGTTCGACATCGAATCGCAGCGGTAACAGAGGCGAGTGCTCGCAGCCGTGCCGATTGCCGTATGATCTGAAGGATGAGCGCGGTCGCACGATTATGGCGGGGCGACATCTGCTATCGGTGCGTGATCTTGATCTCTCGGGCGAATTGGAGGCGCTGATTGATGCAGGTGTGGCGTCGTTCAAGATCGAGGGACGACTGAAGGATGTGCGTTACATCAAAAATGTGGTGAGCCATTATCGCCGTGCGCTGGATGAGATTATCGCTCGACGCGATGACATCGTGCGCTCGTCGGTGGGGCGTAGCGTAGTGGAGTTTGAGCCCGATCCGCAGAAGAGTTTTACGCGCGGTGCGTCGCAGTATATGCTCTATGGCAAGCGTGCGGGTGTGGCCTCGTTCGATACGCCGAAGGCTGTGGGCGAGCCGATTGGCCGCATCGGTAAACTCTTTCCGCGAGCCTTTATGCTGGAGGCGAAGGCCGATCTGGCACCTGGCGATGGAGTGTGCATAATAGCCGGTGGAGAGCTCTTTGGAACAAATATAAACTCTGTCGAGGGCGATAAAATCACGCCCAACCGTATGGATGGAATCCGAGCGGGAGCGATGGTGTATCGCAACTACGACCATCGTTTCTCGTTGCAGTTGGATCGCTCGCGCACGACTCGAACGATCGACGCAAAGGCGCGCGTAGAGCTCTCGGCCGAGGGCGTGAAGCTGACGATGACGGATTGCGAGGGCGTGAGTGTGGCGCTTCAGCGCGAGGTGCAGCTTGGGATGGCATCCGATCCGCAGAAGATGGCATTGACGGCTCAGCGTCAGGTGGCCAAGAGCGGCGGTACGATATTTTCTGTCGTGGATGTTGAGGTGCTGGGTAGCGAGCTCTTTGCCCCTGCATCGCTGCTCTCGGACTTGCGTCGTGAGGCACTTGAGGAGTTGCGGCAGAAACGAATCGATCGCAAGCTTCAGCACCGTATTCAGGATGATGATGGTGTGGCGCGCTATCCCTACGCCGTTGTGTCGCGCTATGAGAATGTAACCAACCACTTGGCCGAGGAGTTTTATCGCGCACACGGGGCACAGCAGATTGAGCGTGCGCTCGAGACGAAGCCCACCGAGGGCGAGCGAGTGATGGTGTCGAGCTACTGCCTGCGCCGTGAGATTGGGCAGTGCCTTAAGGAGCGGCCGACGCTCAAGGGAGAGCTTTACATCGAGCACGGAGCGGCACGATATCGTTTGGATTTTGATTGTGCGGCGTGCCGAATGTCGCTCGTCGATTGTGGTAACACTTTGCAGAAGAGATAATTAATATATGACACAATTACTTACACCCACCTTCCCCGATTACGAACTCATCGACTCGGGCGATTTCGAGAAGCTGGAGCGTTTTGGCCGTTTTGTAACGCGCCGACCCGAGCCGCAGGCCGTATGGCACCGCTCGCTTGACGAGAGCAAGTGGCGCGAGTTGGCCGATGCATCGTTCCTGCGCACATCCTCATCAAAGAGCGATGAGCGTGGCGAGTGGCAGTGCCGGCGTACGATGCCCGATCGCTGGACGGTGGAGTACAATTATGGCCAGATGAATCTTAGGATGCGTCTGGCGCTGACCTCCTTCAAGCACGTCGGCATCTTTCCCGAGCAGGCGGCGAATTGGAATTTTATCTACGACCGTATTGTCGAGCAGCGTGAGCGTGGAGTCGCGCCCAAGGTGCTCAATCTCTTTGCCTATACGGGTGGAGCGACGCTTGCAGCGCGTGCGGCGGGGGCGGATGTTACGCACGTCGATTCGGTGAAGCAGGTGGTAACGTGGTCGCGCGAGAATATGGAGCAGAGCGGTCTGGAGGGTGTGCGCTGGATTGTGGAGGATGCGTTGAAGTTTGTGCGTCGTGAGGTGCGTCGTGGCAACCGCTACGATGGCATTATCCTCGATCCGCCCGCCTATGGACGTGGTGCGAATGGCGAGAAGTGGGTGCTGGAGGAGAACATTGCGGAGATGTTGGAGTGTTGCGCCTCACTGCTCGATCCCGATCACGGCTTCTTGGTGCTGAATCTCTACTCGATGGGATTGTCGGCGCTGCTGGCTCGAACGGCTCTGCGTCAGACGTTCGGCACGACGGGCCACGAGGAGTTTGGCGAGCTCTATTTCAGCGACCGCGCGGGCAAGGAGCTGCCGCTGGGTACTTTTTGTCGTTTCAGTAGAATGAAGTAGTGGCGATGGGGCGATACTTTGAACTTTTTCGATCGTTCTTCAAGATCGGAATCTTCACCTTCGGTGGCGGCTATGCGATGATCCCGATTATCGAACGCGAGGTCATCACGCGACGTGGCTGGATCGGGGAGAAGGAGTTCTACGACCTGCTCACGCTGGCACAGTCAGCCCCGGGCCCAATCTCGCTCAATACGGCCGTATTTGTGGGCTACAAGATGTACGGCTACCGAGGGGCGCTGTCGGCGTTGCTGGGTGTGGTGCTGCCCTCGTTTGTGATTCTGTTGCTTGTGGCGATGTTCTTTTCGCAGATTCGTCAAAATCCTATTGTCGATGCTGCCTTTCGCGGAATGCAGCCCATCGTCGTGGCCATTATGCTTGCGCCCGTGCTGGGCTTTACGCGCGGTATGCACTGGTCGATGATGAGTGTGGCGGCGGCATTGGCGCTGGTGGTGTGGCACTTTGAGCTCTCGCCCATATATTTTCTTATCGTAGGTGGCGTGGCGGGCCTTGCGTGGGCCGCAATTAGGGGAAAGGAGGTTGAGCGATGATCTATCTGCAACTCTTCATCAGCTACCTGAAAATCGGCTTTTTCGGCTTTGGAGGCGGCTATGCTATGCTGTCGCTCATTCAGAACGAGGTGGTTGTGCAGAACGGCTGGATGACGAATGCCGAGTTTGCCGATATTGTGGCCGTCTCGCAGATGACGCCCGGCCCGATTGCGATCAACTCGGCGACCTACGTCGGATATACGGTGGCGGGTTTCTGGGGCTCGGTGGTGGCGACCGTGTCGGTTTGTCTGCCTGCGCTGACGCTGATGATACTTATCACGAAATTCTTTCTGCGTCTGCATCGCAACCGTTATGTGAAGGGGTTGATCGTGGGTATGCGTCCCGTTGTGGCGGGTATGATCGGCGCGGCGGTGTTGCTGCTCCTATTCCCGCACGATGGCGAGAGTTTTAAGGATGTGTGGAGCTGGCTACTGTTCGGCGTGGCGCTGGTGGCCTCGCACAAGAAGGTAAATCCGATTCTGATGATTGCACTCTCGGCCGTGGCGGGAGTGGCGATATATTATCTGCCTACACTTCTGTAGGGCATAAAAGAGGCGTAGGTTGCGACCTACGCCTTTTCGTTATTTGATCGTGAATACCACCAACTCACTATCTGTTCCGATACGGAACGGCGGGCCCCAGAGCGAGAGTCCGCTCGATACATATACCGTTGTCTGGCCCCACTTCCTGAGTCCGTAGCTCTGCTCATACATTCGATCGACGATATAGTTCAATGGCCACACCTGACCGCGATGCGTATGACCGCTGAATTGCAGATCGACACCCTGCGCGCTCGCTTTTTGAAGGTCGTGGGGCTGGTGGTCGATGACGATTATCGGTTTCGAGGCATCGGTCTGTGCAACGAGCTTTGCGAGCGTCGAGCGCGAGCGGTTGGAGCGATCCTCACGACCGATGATTTGCACTCCGTTGGGGAGCGTAGCAACCTCGTCGCGCAGCAGACGAATTTGAGTTTTCTGTATAAACTCCGCACTCTCATCAGCGCCGCTGAAATAGTCGTGGTTGCCGAGGGCCATATATACGCCCATCGGTGCGCGCAGCAGGTTCAACTCCTCGTCCATACGGTCGCGGTAGAGCGGGTAGAGCGAGTTGTCGATTAGATCGCCACCGATGATGATGACGTCGGGATTCTGGGAGTTGATCATCTCGACGTAGCGCTTAAGGTCGCTCTTGCCTGTGCCTTCGCCGAGGTGAATGTCGCTGATGGCCACGACCTTGATGGGTTGTTGCAGGCCCTTGCCCGTATTGACCTCGATATTCACAACGTCGGGGTGGCGGTAGTTCCAGTAGCCATAGATGACGAGTACGAGGGTAACCCCGAGCGCCAACGGAAAACCGAATTTGAAGGCGGGGATGAAGAGGCGTACGATGTCGCAGATGGCCAGAATCAGCACCATATAGAGGATGAATACCATCCACGACGAGCCGGCGCGGAACAACATTCGGGATAGGCTCTCGGGAATCTCCAAATTGCGGGCCATTGTGGCGAAGAAGAATCCGAGCGCAATGATCCAGTAGAGAATCGAGAAGAGGACTTTCCATATCGTCGGCACTGTCGAAATGGTTTGCAGCGATCGGATGAAGATGTATATATTGCCAAGCAGGTAGGCTACCATCATCAGTAAAAAGTAGTATTGCATAGTCGTTTGTTGTTACAGATTAAATAAAATTCTCACCGTGCTAAAAGTACTAATAATTCTCGCAAAATAGACGATTTGCTGCACGAAAACGAAAAAAATAGACTTTTTTGTGAATTTTTTGCCCAAAAATTAGTATATTGCAACATCAATGATCTTTGGTAGTCGGATTTTCGGCTACGTTTTCGTTTGACACACTTCTCATACAACCTAAGATAAACACACAAGCGAGGCTGCCCAACGAGGCAGCCTCAACCATTTTTTTCTATTCGTATTTCACCTGCACGGGCTCCTGCTCGGCGGCCTTCACTATGTCGTAGGGCGAGACCTCGACGCGACCTCTCACCAGCTCGGGAATGTTGAACGAGTAGAGCAGATAGTCGTAGGTGTCGGGATCCTCCTGCGGCAGCAGGAAGGGTTTTGTGGGGCGGCCATCCTCGCCGATGTGGCAGATGTAGGGGAGCGTGTAGAGAGAGTTGTCGCGGCGACTGCTCACCACAACCCAATCGCTGCCGCTGCTCCACGAGTGGTAGCTCTCGGTGTCGGGGCTGTTCAGCGCGCTCATATCGATGCTCTGGCGGCTATCGATGTCAATCATCCGAATCTCGGCATCGGAGTGCCAGATGGGGAATTGGCCGTAAGCCGTCTCGGTATACATCATATAGCGGCCATTGGGCGACAGGCGCGGGAAGGTGTAGCTCAGCGAGTCGGCCCTTACCAGTGTGTCGATAGGCTCGCGGATCTCGCCCTTCGCGGGATCAAACTCCACGCGGCAGAGGTTGTAGCGCACCTTGTCGTAGTTCTCGGGCATCTCTGTTGCGGGGGCGCTGCAGAAGTATAGGTAGCGGCCGTCGGGCGAGAACGAGGGGAAGGTCTCGAAGTTATCCTCCGACTGAATCGAGGCCTTCGAGAGAATCTTGTGCTGCTCGACATCATAGACCACAACATCCGAACGCAAGTCCCACACCTCGATCTTTCGATCCGTTGCGTGGAAGAATTGGTGGATGGTATTGACCGACGTTGTGATGTAGCGGCCCGAGGGGTGCCAATAGGGGTAGGTCAGGTTGCTTATCGTCTGGTCGGTCTGGGTGTTGAGGCGCTCAATCTGGCCATCCTGCACGATGTAGGTGCCGCCATTCGAGGCGCGCATATGGAACATCATCTGCTCGGGGTCGCCACCCGCGAAGGAGTGGCAGTTGATGCAGTTATAGCCGACCATATTGTTCTGGATGATAGGCTCTTGGTCGAAGTTCTCCAAGTTGCGCTGATAAATTCCCACGATGTGCCACTTCTCGTAGCCGGGCTCAATGAGGCGATAGACCAAGTGCGAGTCGATGGCGCGGTCGCTGACGTAAATCTTAAA
Source organism: Rikenellaceae bacterium (assembly GCA_015059925.1). Lineage (GTDB taxonomy): Bacteria > Bacteroidota > Bacteroidia > Bacteroidales > Rikenellaceae > Alistipes. Next base: position 247,217 of record SUZL01000001.1, on the reverse strand, counting down.
GGGTTGCCATTGCTGCCACTCGCCGCCGCTCTGCGTGAAGAGCGTCAGCTCAATCTCGCCGCCACGACTCTTCTCGAGCAGTTCGCGCCACTGCTTCTCGCTGAAGCGAATCTCGCCCTTGCCCGAAGCCTCGACGATGAGGTCGGCACCCTTCAGCTCGGCATAGCAACGCTCGGCTTCGCCCTCGAAACGGAAGTTGAGCGGAGCGATGTTGTGCGGGATGGTAACATCGGTGTAGTCGGGGAAAATTGCCGGTTTTGCGCTCTGCTGCGCTGCTCCGTCGGGACGGCTCGTAGTGCCGCAGGCGAGGAGCAGAAGCGGGAGTGCGAGAAGTAATATCTTGATCGATGGTCTCATATTATTGTTCATTTACAGGCATTTGGGGTGTTTGAACATATTGCAGATAGTAGAAATAAGTATCGCCATACATCTTTCGCATTGACTCGGCATCAAGACGCTGCATCGACTGCGAGAACGAGGCAAAACGCTTCTGAACGGCCTCATCAACGCCAAACTCTACGGCCTCCAGCTCCGTAATCTCACCTACGGCCAGACAGACGCACAGGGCCTCCTGATAGAGTTTGTCGATGGGCTTGCCCTTCATCGGGCGGATGTAAGAGAGGAAGTTGTGCAGATCCTTGTAGGCGAGCGTGAAGGCCATAAGGTAATCAAAGGCAGCCTTATTCTCGGGGCGGTCGATGATGAGTGCCTCGACAGCGAGCGGGAAGGCCTTCTGCATATCGTGCATATTGTCGGTCGTGGGGGCTAAGGCGCGTTTTTGTGCAATCCAGTCGGTTGCGGCGGCAACGTCGGGGTCGAGTAGCGGACGCTGCGCTGTGGCCCACTTTCTTAGGCGGGGATAGCTCTCCAGAATCTTGATAAACTTCTCGGCTACCTCCATCTCGCCCGTAACCAAGTAGCTCTCCACAAGACGTTGCATCAGTCGTGGCTGTATGCTGCGACGCGAGCCGAGCGTTCCGATGAAGGCGGTGCGCTGGGCCGTATTGACGTGGCCGATGCGCCAAGCCACCTCGCTGGCCTGAATGTTCTGGATGTAGAACTTCACGTCGGTGGGGTATAGCCCCTCGATACCGAACTGCGGCGTGTAGGTAAAGTCGCTCAGCAGAGTGCCGTTGTACGATGCGGCAAGATTGACATATACCAGCGCCTCGAAACCGCGAACGCCGTTGTGGTGGTAGTGGTCGGTGATCTTCTGCCACTCACCCTCGCGGGCGTAGTAGTCGTAGCGGTAGGCCTGCTCCATAAGATCGTGCTTGAGGAGTATGCAGGCTGCAAGAGCCGCGATGAGCGTGCCGAAGGTAAGGCGGGTGCGGAGCTGCTCGCTCTTAATCAGCTCCTTGTCGCGCAGTGCATAGGCCACAATAGCCACAGCGGGGTAGGCCAATCCCATCACTATCAATGCGGTCGGGAAGGCGGCCTCGGGGTGGGCGAGGTGCTTGCTTAAGAATGCCTCGCGCAGGGGCATCGGGTAGAGTAAGTTCATCGCGATGAGTGGCAACAAAGCGCTGAGTGCGATGACCGAGGCGACTACGGCGTAGCGGCGAGATGAAGCGATCTCATAAATTGCTATAAGCAAGGCTAATACGAAATGTGCGGGAGCGGCTAACTGATACGTCGCAACGATGGCCGCAAGGCCCACGACGTAGCGTATCTTGTCGGGCTTTATGCAGGTGTAGGCCATAGCCGCAGTCAAGGCCACGCAGAGCGTAATGATGTGCGCAATAGACTCCTGCTGAAAGCATAGCACTAAAAATGCAGGCGCGAGGGCAAAAAGCATACTGCACTTCGCTCCGCAAGCTGATATAAATCGGTGGAAGGCCCACGACGTGAGCGCCAGCAGCAGCGAAATGATCACTCCGGCGCATAGCGGATAGTAGAATGCCATCGAGAGGAATTCGGTTGCGTACTCGGCTACGCCGCCCACCTCGCCGAGGTGTCGGACGAGATACGCATCGGTGGTCTGGAACATCATATACTGCTCCATAAAGGCGTACCAATATCGAAAGTTTAGATCGATAAAGAGCGCGCTACCGATGGTGAAAATCAGAAGTATGATCAGATTACGTCGGTTTTTCATTTCGGGAATTTGGTATTTTAATGCGTAAAGGTAGCGTTTTTTATCTTATTAAACAACAACTTTTCGTCGGCCTACCCAAAAGAGGGTTTTGGGCATAGTTTCGCACGGCTTTTGCTGTGTGAAAATTGACGAAAAGTGGGATCAAAACACTCTCGTTTTGGGGCGGCTGAGGTGGCAACGGAGGGTTTTGATTTGGGTTTCGAGTTTTTAGTTTGAAATAAATAATGGTTTTAGAATGAAATTGTGCGGTTTTATTTTGAAATCTACCATTTTATATGCTACCTTTGTAAAATAATACAAAACAATAACGAAATTATCAGATGACCAAGCAATTCGATGTGATAATTATTGGCGGTGGTGCTACGGGTGCGGGTGTTGCGCGAGATTGCTCGCTCAGAGGACTCAAGGCGCTGCTTCTTGAGCGTGGCGATATAGCTACGGGTGCTACGGGACGCAACCACGGACTGCTGCACAGCGGTGCGCGCTATGCCGTAACGGATCGTGAGTCGGCCGAGGAGTGTATCAAGGAGAATATGATCCTGCGCCGCATTGCCCGACACTGTGTCGAGCCTACCGATGGCCTCTTTATAAGCTTGCCCGAGGATGGATTGGAGTTTCAGGCAAAGTTCATCGAGGCGTGCCTCGCGGCAGGTATTCGTGCCGAGGCGATCGATCCGAAGGAGGCGCTGCGTATGGAGCCGTCGGCCAACCCTGCGATGATTGGTGCGGTGCGTGTGCCCGATGGTGCGGTTGATCCGTTCCGCCTGACGACAGCCAATTTGATCGACGCGAAGGCCCACGGCGCTCAGGTTAAGACCTATCACGAGGTGCTGGACTTCGTGCGCGAGCAGGATCGTATCGTAGGTGTAACGGCGCTGGATCGCCGCACGGGCCAGAAGCAGGAGTATCGTGCGCAGATTGTGGTTAATGCCGGAGGAATCTGGGGCCACGACATTGCTCGCAAGGCGGGTGTTACGATCAATATGTTGCCTGCGAAGGGTTCGTTGTTGATCTTTGGTCATCGTGTAAATAATATCGTGCTGAATCGTTGCCGCAAGCCTGCCGATGCCGATATTTTGGTGCCGGGCGATACCATCTCGCTCATCGGTACAACGTCGAGCAAGGTGCCCTTCGACGAGGTTGATAATATGTATGTTACGGCCGATGAGGTCGATCTGCTGCTGCGTGAGGGTACGAAGCTCGCCCCCTCGTTGGCTCATACGCGCATCCTACGAGCCTATGCGGGTGTGCGCCCTCTGGTTGCGTCGGATGATGATCCGAGTGGCCGTAGCGTGAGTCGCGGAATCGTGGTGCTGGATCACGCCGTGCGCGATGGCGTGGAGGGATTCATCACCATCACGGGCGGTAAGCTGATGACCTACCGACTGATGGCCGAGTGGACAACTGACCTTATTTGCAAGAAGCTTGGCATCGACAAGAAGTGCGTAACGGCCGATGTCGCTCTGCCCGGATCGCGCGAGCAGGAGCAGGCGCTATCGAAAAAGTTGTACTCGGTGCCCGTTGCGCAGCGCGAGTCGGCAATCAATCGCCACGGCGAGTTGGCCGAGCGCGTGAATACCACCTCGGCGGCGAAGCGTTCGCTCGTGTGCGAGTGCGAGGAGGTCTCGGTTGGCGAGGTGGAGTATGCGCTCAACGAGTTGGATGTGCATAATCTGGTCGATCTGCGCCGTCGTACAAGAGTCGGTATGGGAACTTGTCAGGGTGAGCTGTGTGCTTGCCGTGCTGCGGGATTGATGTCCGAGGCGGGTAAGTATTGCACGCGCGAGGCGAAGCAGGATCTGGCGAATTTCCTCAACGAGCGCTGGAAGGGTATGGCTCCCGTTGCGTGGGGCGATACGTTGCGCGAGAGCCAGTTCACGACGTGGCTCTATGATGGAGTGTGTGGCTTGAAGAATCAGAAAAATACCATATAAGATGAAGTTCGATACAGTAATCATAGGCGGAGGCCTCGCAGGTCTTGTCTGCGGTATTTCGCTTGCCAAACGTGGCCAGAGATGTGCCATCATCTCGTCGGGCCAGAGTGCGCTGCACTTCTCGTCGGGCTCGCTCGATCTGCTCTCGCAGTTGCCCGATGGCAGTGCAGTGGAGTGCCCCGCAAAGGGTGTTGAGGAGCTGGTAAGACAGTCGAAGGAGCACCCCTATGCAAAGTTGGGCGTGGAGCGTTTTGTGGAATTGGCCGAGCAGTCGAAGGAGGTTTTGCAGTGGGCGGGCGTGGATACGGTCGGCGATTCGGAGCGTAATCACTATCGTCTATCGCCCGTGGGAGTGCTTAAGCCGACGTGGCTGACCTTTCGGGGATATGTAAATAGCGAAAAGGCAACGGCCCTAAAGTGGAAACGCGTGGCGCTGTTCAATGCCGAGGGTTTCCTCGACTTCTATCCGCAGTTCCTGCGCGATGAGTTGCGTGCGATGGGTACGATATGCGAGGTGCATACATTCAACCTCCCCGAGCTGGAGCAGATTCGCCAGAACCCCACCGAGATGCGTTCGGCAAATGTGGCACGTCTGTTTGATAGCGATGGGGCCATCGATGCGTTGGCCGAGATCATACGGTCGCAGAAGGGCGATGTCGAGGCTGTGCTGCTGCCGGCCGTTCTGGGCGTTGATTGCAACGACGGAGTGAAGCGCCTCGAGGAGCGCCTCGGCTGTGAGGTTGCCGTTGTGGCTACGTTGCCCCCGTCGGTGCCCGGATTGCAGGTGCAGACGCTTCTGCGCCGATATTTTCAGGAGCTGGGCGGAGTCTATCTGCCGGGCGATACGGTGGTTGGATATAAGGCCGAGGGTGATCGCATCGAGACTGTCTATACCTCAAATCACGGTGATATAGGCTTCCGCGCCGATAACTTCGTGCTGGCTACGGGTAGCTTCTTCAGTGGAGGTCTTGAGGCCGACAATGAGAAGGTCGTAGAGCCCCTGTTTGGTGTGGATGTGGTCTATACGGAGAATCGCCAAGCGTGGTATGATCGGGATCTTTTCCAGGCGCAGGGATATGAGAGTTTCGGCGTTCGATGCGATGAGAACTTCAATGCGCAGAGAGCAGGTCGTACGGTTGAGAATCTCTACGCCATCGGCGCTTGCCTTGCAGGATTCAATGGTATAAAGGATGGTTGCGGAGCGGGAGTGTCGATGCTCACGGCGCTGCACGTATCGGATGTAATTATTAAGAAAAAGTAGAGATGGCACAGCAGAGTGAATTCAATTTCGAGCAGTGTATAAAGTGTACGGTCTGCACGGTATATTGTCCCGTTGCGGCGGTCAATCCGCTCTTTGCGGGCCCCAAGCAGGCGGGCCCCGATGGCGAGCGCCTGCGACTGAAGCACCCGGGATTCTACGATGAGTCGCTGAAGTGGTGTCTTAACTGCAAGCGTTGCGAGGTGGCTTGCCCGTCGAACGTGCGCATTGGCGATATTATTCAGGCGGCACGCATCAAGCATAGCAAAAAGCGCCCGGGCCTGAGGGAGTTTATGTTGGCCAACACCGATCTGGTAGGCTCGCTCGCATCACCCTTTGCTCCGATGGTGAACTTTGCCGTTGGGCTGAAGCCTACGAAGATGGTGATGGATAAGATGGTGGGTATCGACCACCGTCGCACCTTCCCCAAGTATGCCTTCGGCACGTTTGAGTGTTGGATGAAACGTCAGCGCCGCAAGCAGGCGAAGTTTGCCCGTCAGGTGAGCTTCTTCCACGGCTGCTACGTCAATTACAACAACCCGCAGTTGGGTAAGGATTTCGTCAAGGTGATGAATGCGTTGGGCGTGGGAGTGCAGATGCTCAAGGGGGAGAAGTGTTGCGGTGTACCCCTGATCTCGAACGGCCTGATCGATAAGGCTCGCCGTCAGGGGGAGCATAATACGGCCCTGATACGCGAATCGGTTGTGGAGAAGCGGCTGCCCGTTGTGGCGACCTCTTCGACCTGTACGTTTACGTTGCGCGATGAGTATCCTCATCTGCTCGACATCGACAATAGCGATGTGCGCGATGGTGTGGAGATGGCAACGCGATATATCTATCGTCTGATCGAGTCTGGCGTGGTGCAGCTGCGATTTAAGAAGGATGCACGCCGACTGCGCGTGGCTTACCATACGGCCTGCCACGTCGAGAAGCTCGGCTGGTCGTACTACTCGCTGGCGCTGCTGCGAATGATCCCTTCGGTGGAGCTCGTGGAGCTTGATTCGCAGTGCTGCGGTATCGCGGGAACGTATGGCTTCAAGCGCGAGAACTATCCCACGTCGCAGTCTATCGGCGAGAGCCTCTTTGCAAAAATCGAGGCCTCGGGTTGTGATGTGGTATCGACCGACTGCGAGACCTGTAAATGGCAAATCGAGATGTCCACCACGAAAAAAGCCATCCACCCGATCTCAATCCTCGCTGAGGCATTGGAGTAAAATGAAAGGCTGTCCAACGTTGGGCAGCCTCTTTGTTTATCTACTTATCTGCAAAGCCTTTTGCCATAAAGAGTCGAATTCCGCGGGAGAATATTCTACCGTCAAGCCTTTGATGTAACCCTCGGAGTCGATCAAAAATACTCGCGGAACATACATCGTGGCGTACATTCCATATATCGATTTGTCGGGATCAATGCCCAAATCACACTCAAGTCCATAATTGTTTGCAAATTCGAGAGTCGCCTCTCGACTTTCGCCACGCGAGATGGCTAAAATCTCGAATGGGACAGATTGCTCCTTGCAGCGTCGTGCAATATCCTCGAATTGGGCGTGGCAGTCGGTGCAAGAGGTCGAGAGAAAAATCAGCATTACTGTCCGGCCTCGTAAATCGGAGAGATTTATCTCTCTCCCATCGAGTAGCTCTACCGAGAAATCTGGGGCTATCTGGCCCGTACGGACCAGAGTTGATTCATCGTGTGAGGAGTGTTCATCCTTCACGCATCCATCAAAAAGAGTAACCGCGATGATTGCTATAAATAAACGTAGATATTTCATTTGAGTACAATTTTACACCTTTAGCGTTCCCTCTACCCACTCGCCGCAGGCCATTACGCCGCGTAGGTTGAGATCCTTGTCGAGCAGGACGATGTCGGCATCCTTTCCCGATTCGAGTGAGCCTTTGCGGTCGTAGATGCCCATAATGCGGGCGGGAGTCTCGGAACTCATCCTTACGACATCTTCGAGCGGTATGCCGGCCTGTTGTACCATCGTGCGCCAGAGTCGATCCATCGTGGCGATACTTCCTGCCAGAGCCGAGCGGTCGGAGAGCTTGCATACGCCATCCTCGATTATCACGCGCTTGTCGAACAGATTGTTGCTGTCGCTGGCCGAGCAGGCCATCGCATCGGTAACAAGGCACGTTCGCTCCACACCCTTGAATTTATGCACCATACGCAGAATAGCAGGGGGAACGTGTATGCCATCGGCAACGAGCTCGACCGTGATGCCGTCGAGGAGGTAGATGCTCTCGATCGTACCCTCGTGCTTGAATTCGCGGCGTTTGTGAACGCCCGTCATAGCATTATAGAAGTGTGTAGCGTGGCTGTAGCCCGCCTCGTATGCCGCCTTGACCTCGTCGTAGCCTGCCGTAGTGTGAGCTATCGAGGCGACGATACCCTTAGATGCGAGGCATTGCCCAAACTCTATTGCTCCCGGAAGCTCGGGCGAGGCGTCCCAGCGCTTGATGCAGTCGCCGATGGCGAGTAGCGAGGTGTACTCCTCCACGTCGGGGTTTTTGATGTATTCGGGGATTTGTCCGCCTGCCATCTTAAGGTTGAGGTAGGGGCCCTCGATATGCAGGCCCATAATGGGCGAGTTCTCCTCGGCCATAAGTTTCTTAGTGGTGCGAATCGCCTCGGCCATCATCTCGCGACTTGCGGCCGCAAGGGTGGGGTAGAGGGCTGTTGTTCCGTGGTGCATATGTGCCGCAATGGCCGCGCGGAAAGCCTCCTCGCTACACTCCAAAAAGTCGTGGCCGCCACCGCCGTGCAGATGCAGGTCGATGCCGCCGGGGATGATGTATGCGCCTTGTGCATCGATGATGTCGATCTCCGCCAAGGAGGTATTGGCGGGTAGGGTTGTGCCATTTTCGATGCCGATGATGCGGCTGCCGTCGATTTTTATCGTTGCGCCGTCCAACCAGCCTGTAGGGGTCAGTATTGAGCCATTTGTGATGAGTGTTAGCATTTTATGAAGGCGAGTGTTAATGGTTTCGTTGTTTTGAGTAAATATTTCACCATAAAATTACACAAATTTTTCAAAAAATGTTTGCAAGAGTCAAAAAAACACTCTATATTTGCACTCGCTTTAAGACACGAAGCATATACGATGGTGCCATAGCTCAGTTGGTAGAGCAAAGGACTGAAAATCCTTGTGTCCCCGGTTCGATTCCTGGTGGCACCACAACAAAGAAAAGCAAAACAACGTAAAATCCTGATTTTCAACGAAAATCGGGATTTTTTATTTTCCCGAAAAATGCAAAAAAGTGCGGTTCACGACCGCCTTTGGTGGAGCAAGAGGTGGAGCAAATGGGTGTTCCAAACATCTCCACCTTGAAAGAGCGTTTTTCGCTGATTCACAACATTTTGCATAGTATCAAAACGGGTTCAGATTCCTACATTTGTCGAACTAATGTTTAACTTAAAAGTAGGAGAAAATGAGACGAGATTCATTTAATGTGCTTTTCTTTATCAAGAAAACCAAGCTGCTGAAGAACGGAGAGGCTTCAGTATGTATGCGTATCACAGTCAATGGCGCAAGAGTAGAAACCAACATCCGCAAAAGCATTGAGCCTGTATCGTGGAATCAGGCTAAGGAGTGTGCGAGAGGTAAAAGTCGTAAATCTACCGAGCTTAACAACTACATTGAGGAGAGCCGTATCAAACTCCACCGAATTTACACGCAACTTGAAGAGAATGGAGAACTTATCACTGCCCGAATATTGCAAGGAAAGTTCTTTGGAGTGGACAAAAAGGTGGAGCAAGTACGCACCATCATCGGAACTATGCGTGAACACAACGAGCAATGCCGAGCTTTGGTGGGTAAAGATTTTGCCCTAATCACCGTAAGGCGATACGAAAGTTGCACCCGCTATCTTGCTGAACTTATCAAACTAAAATATGACAAAGAGGATTTGCCTATCACCGAGGTAAATGGCGAACTTGTCAGAGCCTTTGAGTTCTACCTGAAGACCGAGAAGAATTGTCAGCAGAATACCGTTATCCGCTATATGAAGTGCTTGAAGAAGATTATCAACCTTGCACTTGCCAACGAGTGGATAGATAAGAATCCTTTTGCGGGTATTAAGTTCCACGAAAAGGAGGTTGTGCGCGAGTTCCTGACGATGGATGAGCTTATGACAATATACCAAAAGGAGTTTTCTCTGCCTCGTCTTGCATTGGTGCGTGATGTATTTATCTTCGCCGCCTTTACGGGATTGGCATTTATAGATGTTCAGCAACTCGCAGCCGAACATATCGTGCAGGATAACAACGGACACTATTGGATTCGCAAGACACGCCAAAAGACAAATAATATGTGTAATATCCCGCTGCTGGATATCCCGTTGGCGATTCTCAAGAAGTATGAGAACAATCTAACTTGCATCAAGCGTGGCGTATTACTCCCCGTTCCCTGCAATCAGAATATGAACAGCTACCTGAAAGAGATAGCCGATGTCTGCGGAATTCAGAAGCATCTTAGCACTCACGTGGCACGCCATTCCTACGCGACATCTGTGTGCTTGGCTAACGGTGTAAGCATAGAGAATGTAGCAAAGATGCTCGGACACTCTAATATCAAGATGACGCAACACTATGCAAAAGTGCTTGACAGCTCGATATTGAAGGATATGATGAATGTAAAGAGTGCAATAGTGAATTTAGGATAGAAGTCTGCGGTACGCTTCGCCTGCTTTCGCCCCATTATAAAGTTAACTCGGAGGGCAATACCTACAAGTTCAAGCCCACGGGTTTTCGAGCAAAAAATTCTCTTTGATAATTTTTCACCCGAAAAAACTCTCCGGTATCACCGTCCGAGTTGAGAAAGGGTTCGGGACGAAGCAAGCGAAGCGACCTACGACGCATAAATCAAGGTCAAATCTATTAAAAGTATCAATCTTCAAATTACAATCAAGCCGCTATTATTATGAAAAAACAGAGTTGGGGACAAAGCCAGCTCGCTCCCAACTCTGCATAATAAGTTCAGTCAGTACTCCCTCTGCACTTACATTATACCCTATCGAGTGTAATGCACAAGTACTCAATCCATATTATACCTTATCGGGTATAATCTAAAACCGCCCTCGATAGCAACTTTGCAATACTCGCTCAATATCGCTTTCACGATAGAGGATTTTCCCACCCAGTTGGCGGTACGGCAAAATGCCATTGTTACGATAGTCCTGCAAAGTGCGGCGACTGATTTTCAGTCGTTGCGAAAGTTCCCTATCGGTCAAATAGTGTTCGCCTCCCAATAGTGGTTGATTCTTATCTGCCATCGTTGCGGCATCTTTGGCGATGCGGTCAAGTTCTGAGAATAGACCGCGCACCCACTCGTGTTTGTGCGTGATAACTTCGTTACTCATAGGCATAGAATTTTATAGGTTAAACATCATTTTCAATAAGTCGCTCCACATCTTCGGGGCGATAGTAAATACGATTGTTGATTTTAGAGTGAGGCAATCGCCCACTATCCCGAAGGGTTTGTAATGTGCGAGGACTAATCTTCAATGCCTGACAGACATCTTGATTGTCCATCCAATCGCTCATACGCCTACCACTACGCTGGCGATTGATGTTGTCCATTCGCTTAACGAACTGCCCGAGGTGCGACACAAGCTCCTCAAAGGTCTTTTTCTCAATACTGATAATCTCCATAACTATTTCATTTTTACATTAAACATTCGCTTTTCAAATGCTAAGTAAAAACAAAAAACAATACGCTCTTCAATCCCGACATAACGTGTCCTCAAGTGTCATTAGATTGCATTTTGAAGCGATATAAACTCTATAAAAGATATTGGTTGGTCATATTATCTGTTGGTCGGTCGGAATAATGGCTGCAACTGTCCATTATCTGTTGGTCGGAAATAGTCATATGACCAACCATTTTCAAGCGGGCTAATTATTGAGCAAAAAAGAAAGGAATGTGTAATAATTTCCAGGCACTGGAAATTTATGTTCATGCGAACATAGCAAGTTGTGTTTTGGGGCGCCCGAAATGTTTTCGGCGTCCCAAAACTACCTATCGGTATCCTACCCTCCAAAGTCGGGTGGATATGGTGCTTTTATATTGCAAATACAGTCACTTTATACGCAAATTTTATACTCCGAATAATCATATATACTATCGGAACTTTCATTCTTGAATTAAAAAATCACAATTTATGCGATAAAAAAGTTACTTCAAAAAGACACAGTTTCGTATATTATCACTAAATTTGCGGTATACGCCAATAAAATGTGTAAATAATGAAAGATTTAAATAGACTAAAAGTAGTATTGGTTGAACAAAAGAAAACCGGCAAATGGCTTGCCGAGCAGCTTGGCAAAGACCCCTCAACAGTCTCCAAATGGTGTTCAAACAAGATGCAGCCATCGTTGGAGATGCTGGTGAATATTGCGAAAGTATTAGATGTTGATACCAGAGAACTAATCGTTATTACGAAACAATAGTTAATGCTAATATAAGTGTATGAAAGACTATATAAAAATTGGAATAGAGAAGGGATTAATTTCTTTTAATGACGACATGTCTCGTATTACATACGTACATCAAAAGAAAGAACGTAATTATAACAATCCTGAGGAAAAGGTACAAGCGGAGACTTTCCTGCGTCTAATACTCGACTATAATTATCCCGTCAATCGTATTAAGCAATTCGTTCCTGTTCCAATGGGAAGTGAGACTAAAGAAGCTGATATTGTAGTTTATAAAGATGGCATATGTTTAGTCCCCTATATTCTTGTGGAATGTAAGAAACAAGAGGTAAGTGAAGCTGAATTTCAGCAAGCAATAGGTCAGGCATATAGTTACGCCTTTGCAATGGCGGGAGAATTGAAATATGTTTGGGTTACATCTGGTATAAAATCAGATTTCTTTGAAGTAGACCAAACATCTAATACAAGAAATCAATTGCCAGATATTCCACAATTTGGTGTTTCTATTATAGCTTCCTATAAGTATGTTTATGAAGCAGATTACTTGCCAGAAGAAGCCGGCAAGCAACGTTTCTTTGATCTTTCTGTCATAGATCAATCAGAACTCACCAGGAGGTTTAAACAAGCTCATGAAGCACTTTGGGCTGGTGGTCAACTTAATCCTTCAGAGGCTTTCGATGAGTTGGATAAACTTATATTCTGTAAAATTTGGGACGAACGCAAACCTCGGAGAATGGGTGAACCATATGATTTTCAAATTATCACTGTACCCAAGGAGACTGAAAAAAGCGAAACCAAAAGGCGACATATAGAGAATGACAATCTCTATAAACGTGTCATAGCATTATATGAAGAAGGTCGTAAAAAAGATAGAGAGGTTTTTCGTGATAATATTCGCCTGACACCTGAAAAGATTCGCACCGTTGTCGGATATCTCGAAAGTGTCAATCTCGGAGAGACAGACCTCGATAGTAAAGGTCGCGCATTTGAGACGTTTATGGGGTCTTTTTTTAGAGGAAACTTTGGACAGTATTTTACACCTCGCGAGATTGTAAAATTCATTGTTGATGTGCTACCTATTGAGCATGATTCAAAGGTGCTTGATACATCATGTGGCAGCGGAGGCTTCTTGCTTTATGCTCTGAATAAGGTACGAAATAAGGCGACCGAACTATATCCAAACTATGCGAAAGATGTCAGACAGCACGACAGATGGTTTAAGTATTGGCACGATTTCGCCGAAAAGAACCTTTATGGCATAGAGATTAGCGAGCAAATTTCGCGTGCAGCCAAGATGAATATGATTATTCATGATGATGGTCATACAAATGTTATAACTTCTGATGCTCTCGTTTCAGATGAAACCATTATAGCAAAGACCAACAATCAAGGTTTTAAGTATGGAACATTTGATTTCATCATCACTAATCCGCCATTTGGCAGTACTGTTCGCCAAAGTGAGCAAGCGTATTTGAAGACCTATCAATTGGGCAAAAAAGAGGAGGATTGGCTGGCTGTTGCTACGCCACCTCAAAATATTCGTGACGGACAAAGTACAGAGGTGCTTTTTATAGAACAAGACTATAAGTTTTTGAAAGAAGGTGGATATCTTGCCATCGTTCTCCCTGATGGTATATTAACCAATAGCAGCATGCAATATGTTAGAACACAAATTGAAGATTGGTTCCGCATTGTCGCCGTTGTCAGCATGCCACAAACAGCATTTATGGCAAATGGAGCAGGTGTGAAGAGTTCTGTTTTATTCTTGAAAAAGTGGACAAAGAAAGAGTCAGAACAAATCGTAAACACCAAGAAAAGTATTGAATGTAGGTTGCTTTCTAATAATGGTTATTTAGCACAACGCCAAACTTGGGATAAAGAAGTTAAACAGAAGCAGAAAGAAAAAGCCAACGAAATAAAGAGTAAACAGAAAATTTCGGCTACTGACGCTAAGAAAACCGAGGAGTACAAATCTTGGAATTCTGATTTGCTGGCTGAGTATGCAAATAAAATCGAGGAACTTAAAAGCCTCTTGACTGATGAATATCAGCAAGCAAAGCAGAAAGAGTTGACCGATTATCCAATATTTATGGCAATTGCCGAGAATATCGGCTATGATGCGACAGGCAAGAAGACTGCCATTAACGAGTTAGATGTTATTGGAGAAGAATTGAAGAAGTTTATTGAAACCTTATAAAATTTACAGCTATGAATTTTGGTGAATTTGCAAATAAGATTAGAAATATATTCCAAAATTGGAATATGTGTATCGTAGACGACACGCTAAAGTTAAGCCTACCTGAAGCAGAAAACAAATTATTTGTATTGAGCGAAGAACAGTTTAATCAATTATGTGATAGAGCTACCGCAAACACATCTGATATGTCTTTAGAATTATGTATAGAAAATCATTATTATGAAGTCATATTACAGTCCGATTCTATCAGATATGGTCTCGATAACGAAAGCAAAGAGTATCATGATGAAGTAAATAAAATCAAATATACTCATGGTGTCGTTTCTAAAGATCTAGCATTTTGGTTGCTTTATAACGGCGATATAGAAATCCTGACAGCATTAATAAAACGAGCTAGACTCGCTTTTTATATATCATTACGAGATGTATTTCAGGATGGGGATAATTTATTGCTTGATTTAATTTCTAAATGTGTATTACATATCATATGATATGATGAATTCCGATTTATTATTATGTGAGCAACAGTTAGAAGAATATAGAGAACAACTTCAAGATGTTAATTCTGACTTAAAGAAAAATAGAAATGCCTTAAAAATTATAGACTTAGGAGGAGAGATTCAATCTGAGGTCTCATTTTTAATATGTCCTACATGCCATCAGCATATAGAAGATTCTCTTTTGCCTAATAGCATACAGGAAATTCCTATGGACATCAATGAGAATATACAATACTTGGAATCTAAGAAAAAGATGATTGAAAAATATATTGAAGGACAAGTCTTGAAATGTAGCAGTCTTCGTAAAAATATAGATTCAACACGATTGGATTTAGCAAATCTTCGTTCACAAATTAGATCAATAAAAAAAGATTTGACCGAAGACAATAGATTGCCTTCGATTTCCGAAATTGAATATAGGCTAAACTTAAAGAAAAAGATTGAACTCTTTAATAGGAAAATTAGTGAGTTCAATGAATTAAAAGACAAACTACGTGATTTATCAAAAGAATATACAAAACTCGTGCATCAAAAAAAGAGTGTAGCAGCGAATTCTTATTCGATAAATGATATAAATAAAATAAAAGATTTAGAGAGTTTCTTTAAAGCCGCTCTTACGGATTTTGAATATGAAAGTAAACCTATATCTACAATTAGAATCTCAACAGATGATTATTTGCCATTGACTCAATTAGAAACAGGTGAAAAGTATAATATCCGATTCGATTCTTCTGCGAGTGACTTTATACGGTGTCTATGGGCCTATTATATTGCCTTGATGCAGACCTCTTTAAAAGACAATGGTAACCACCCTTATTTGCTAATGTTTGATGAACCTAAGCAACAAGATATGTCTGAAGATGGGTTTAGAACTTTTATGCGTAAATTGTCAGAGTTTACATCGGAGCAAATTTTGGTTTTCGCATCATTTGAAAATAAAGAAGAATCATTCTTATCTACGACAGAAGGTTTAACATATAATTTGATTCATATTAAAGAAAAACTAATAAAGCCATTAGCAGATAATTAAGGTCTGAATAAAAAGATTTTATACACAGAATGCATAAAAATAAAATAAGTAAGCATGTCAGAAACCAACCGCATAGAATATAAAAGAGAATTGACTCCTGAACTTGATATTGAGAAGGAGGTTGTGGCGTTCCTTAACTACAAGGAGGGTGGATACATCTATATCGGCATTGATAAAGATGGTTCAACTGTAGGCGTCAGTGATGTGGATGACACTATGTTGCGGTTGAAAGACCGTATAAAGCACAATATTTCACCTTCCGCTATGGGCCTGTTCGATATTGCCGAAGAGCAAAAGGATGGACGTAGCATTATCAAAGTTACAGTAGCGAGTGGAATTGAGAAGCCATATTTCAAAACAAAATATGGAATGACTCCGCGAGGTGCGTATATGCGCGTTGGAACATCTGCTGAGCCTATGCCGCAGGAACAGATTGACCGTCTGTTTGCGATGCGTACTCGCAATTCAATCGGGCGTATTGTGTCTAACCGCCAGGATTTGAGTTTTGAGCAGTTGCGTATCTATTACGATGAGCGAGGCAAGAGACTCAATGATAACTTCAAGCGCACACTGGAGTTGCTCACAGATGATGGCAAGTACAACTATGTGGCATATCTGTTGGCTGATGAGAATGGCAATTCAATCAAAGTGGCAAAGTATTCAAGTCTTGACCGATGCGATTTGGTAGAGAACAACGAGTATGGATATTGTTCTCTTATTAAAGCGACCAAGAGTGTTTTGTCAAAACTGGATATTGAAAACAAGGTTGCTGCAACAATAACTCCAATGGAGCGCATTGAAACTCCATTGTGGAATAAGGTTGCTTTGCGCGAGGCTGTCATCAATGCCATTGTGCATAACGACTACTCATTTGAAGTTCCGCCTAAGTTTGAGATATTCCCCGACAGACTCGAGATAACTTCTGCTGGTCGTCTGCCCGAATCGCTCACAAGAGAAGAGTTCTTCAATGGTATCTCGATACCACGCAATAAAGAATTGATGCGTATCTACCGCGATGTGGAATTGGTAGAGTCATTAGGTTCTGGTATACCTCGTATTTTGCGTGCTTATGGCGAAGATTGTTTCAAGTTTACAGATAACTTTGTCCGTATTACTTTGCCTATAAGTGCTCATGATAGTGCTCATGATAGTGCTCATGATAGTGCTCATGATAGTGCTCATGATAGTGCTCATGATGTTGGTAGTGTATCTAAAGCTATTAGAACTATTGTTACTTGCATTGAAGGAGAAGTTGATAGAGATACCTTACAATCCTTAATTGGTATTAAGCACCGAACATATTTCCGCAGTACATATATAAAGCCTGCTCTTGAAGAAGGTTATATAGAGTTTACTCTGCCAAATGAAAAGCGAAGTAAACTGCAGAAATATCGCCTTACAGCAAAGGGCATAGTTTTAAAAAATAGCCTAACAAGCAATAAGTAATTTTGCTCAACCTATCAAATAATATGTAAAAACCATACTTTTTCTATATTTTATGATAGGTTGAGGTGTGAGTAACATTAACCCAGATAAGCAATTACTACAGATAGTAAAATACGCAAAGTATGGATTATGAACTGAGGTGGAGTAAAATCTTTGTGTACCCGTTTCTGTTTCAAATTATTTCACTACCTTTGCACCAAAGTAGGAACTCGACTCTGCGAGACACTGCAAAATGGTGCAGAAATTAGGTGGAGCAATAGCGGGAGATTACGTTTGTTGCGATTCTTTAATGTGAAGATATAGAGCCATTTAGAAATGAAACTCGTTTTCCGGTGGCACCACAGCAAAGAAAAGCAAAAAGATGAAAGCCTCTGAATTTGTTAAAATTTAGAGGCTTTCTTTTTGTTTCAACTGTGCAAAATATGCAGATTTGGGAATTTCAATCGTGCCAAATTCGTGGCTTTTTTTGAGCCACTGAGAAAAGCCACGAATTTGATATATAAAGTACAGATATTCACTTATTTGTATAGCAAGTGTTTCATCAAACATTAGCACTTTTGTACTACAAAAAGTGTATGTATGATGAAGCACGAAATAATGAAAATCCTCATCGTTATCAATAATGGCAGCTTGCTGAAGAACAGCGAAGCACCTATCGTACGTGTTACTATCAACGGAGTGCCTGACGAGCTACGCATACAGCGTAACGTGTTGCCTCGATTATTCTATCACCACAGCAAATGTTACCTTTCCTTCGCCGTTGTGTTTCAGGCGCAAGGAGCCGCCGTGGAGGCGCACTATTTGGCGCGAAACGGCAAGGCCAATGCCCGAGCCGTCGGTTTTGGTCGTGAAGAATGGCGTGAAGATATTTTCGGCAACCTCGGCGGGGATTGCCTTTCCGCTGTTGGTTATCTCGATTTGGATGCGTTCCTCCGCGTCAATCGTTGAGCGGATGGTTATCTTGCGGTCGCAATCTTGCGCCAAGAGTGCTTCGGTGGCGTTTTTCAAAAGATTGACCATCACCTGCGACATCAGCGCACGGTCGGCATAGAGCATCGTATCTTCGGGCTCGATGCTGGTCTCAATCTCGATTCCCTCGTGCGGAATGAGCGACAGCGACTCCGCAACCAACTCCGAGAGGTAAAACGGTGCTTTCTGCGGTGCAGGGATGCGTGTAACGGCACGGAACGAATCGACAAAGCGGAGCAGACGGTCCGAGGTGGTATGTATAGTCTCCAAGCCCTGACGCATAGTCTCGGCATCGCCCGATGAGGAGAGCAGCGTATGGCTTATGGAGGTAACGGGCGCCAGCGAGTTCATAATCTCGTGCGTGAGGATGCGCGTGAGTTTCTCCCACGACTCCACCTCCTTGCGGGCCAGCTCCTCGTGTATATTGCCGATAGAGATAACCTTCAGTCGCTTGCCCTCGAACTCCATCGCCGAGCAACTCAGCACCAAGTTCTGGTCGCCAATCTCGGAGGCAAGGCGTGCCGTTAGCTGTGTGCCCGGCTCAATGTGGTGCATCGCCTCGCAAAGCTCCTCGCTCAGGATGCGCAGCTGGTCGATATGGTTCAGTCGCTCCATACCCACGATGCGGAGCGCCTTCGAGTTGGTCTGCGCCACCGTGCCGTTCTCCATCACGGTAACAATACCGATATCCGCGCACTCCATAATCAACTCAAAGTATTTCTCCCTTTCGCGAATCTGCATCTTGGCATTATCCATCACCTCCTTGATGCGGTTGAGCGATTGATTCACCAAGGCGTGGCGCGTGATATTGGGATTCTCGGTAAAGCGGAATGAGTAGTCGTCGTTCTGCACAGCATTAAAGACAAACATCAGTCGCTCGATCAGCTCGCTGTAGATGTGGAAGAGGCGGAACAGACTGAAGATGGTAATCGGAATGGTAGCAATAAGGTGAGCGAGACGGCTGGTGGCCCACACATACCCCGACAAGGCGGCCATTAGGATGATGACTACTGCATAAGCGCTGATTTTGCCGTAAGGTATGTTCTGCTGTCGTTTCACAAGCCGTAGCGTTTAATCTTGTTGTAGAGTGTCTGGCGAGTAATGCCGAGCTGCTGTGCCACCTGCGAGAGGTTGCCGCCGCACTGCACTATCGCGTTGGCGATGGTCTGTCGCTCCATCTCTTCGAGGGTTTGGCTCTCGTTCAGGGGGCGTTGCGTGATGCGTAGTTCGAGGTGGTCGGGCGAGATAATATCGCCGTCGCACATAATTACAGCCTTCTCTATGGTATTCTGCAACTCGCGGATATTGCCCTCCCACGAGTGATTTTTGAGCTTCTCCGCCGCATCACCCGAGAGCATCAAACCCGCCTTACCATATTTCTGCGAGTAGCGCTCGACGAATCGTTCGGCAAGGGGCACGATGTCCTCGCGGCGGTTACGCAGGGGCGGGATATGAATATGTATGGTATTGATGCGGAAGAGCAAATCTTGGCGGAACTCGCCCTTTGCGACCGCTTCGTGCAGGTCGCGGTTCGTAGCCGAGATAAGGCGAATGTCGATGGGTGTAGCGATGTTTGCTCCGAGGCGCGTTACGGCACGATTTTGCAACACGGCAAGCATCTTGGCTTGCAGGTGGAGTGGCAGGTTGCCAATCTCGTCCATAAAGAGCGTTGAGCCGTTGGCGGTCTCGAACTTTCCTTCCCTATCGGTACGGGCATCGGTAAAGGCACCTTTGGTATGACCAAACAGCTCACTCTCGAAGAGCGTATCGGGAATAGCTCCCATATCGAGCGACACCATAGCCTTTCGATAGCGAGCCGACTGGCGGTGAATCTCACGCGCAAGCACCTCCTTACCTGTACCATTCTCGCCCGTAAGCAGTATGTTGGCATCGGTAATTGCCACACGCTCCACAATCTGCCTCACGCGCTTCATCTCCGCACTCTCGCCCCAATACATTTCGGTCTGTGGCTCGGCGGTCTGCTGCTTGGTTGTCGGCTTTTTGCCCTTGCTTTTGGCTGCCTTGTAGGCATTTTGGAGCGTGGTAACCAATTTGGTATTATCCCACGGCTTGACGACAAAATCAAAAGCTCCCTCCTTCATCGCACGAACAGCCAACTCAATGTCGGCATAAGCGGTAAAGAGCACAACCTTTGTCTCGGGGGATTTCGACAGCACCTCCTTTAACCAATAGAGTCCCTCGTTGCCGGTGTTGATACCGGCGTGGAAGTTCATATCGAGTAGCACCACATCGGGCGCAGACTTCTGCAGGGTGGAAATCAGAGCATTGGGCGACGGCAGTGTCATAACCTCCTCGAAGACGCTATCGCACAATAGTTTCACAGCCGCAAGGATATTGCGGTTGTCATCGACGATTAAGAGTTTGCCTACCTTTGCCATTTTTGCCAAATTTCTTTTCACAAAGTTACAACAAAATCAAGGCGTGTCAATATATCACACATCGATTGTCTAATTATTAGACACTATTCCTCTATGACAATATTGTGCAAGTTTATATGTATCAAGTGATTGCATATTTTGGCACACCTTTGGCACGACGTAGGGCAGAAACCGAAAAAAGTATGAAACGATTGATTATGACCCTATTAGTGTCTAATTTTTTGACACTCCTGTGCGTAGCACAGCCGCTCTCGATTGATGATTGTATGCGCTATGCCGTTGAGAACTCTACCTCCGTTAATAAGCAACGTCTTGCCCACGACGATAGCAAGCTGAATTACAGCGAGGCTGTTGCCTCATTGTTCCCCGCCGTGAGCGGCTCGGTAGGCGGTGCGACCAACTTCGGTCGTGGTATCGACCCGGCCACCAACGCCTACACCAACGTAACCACGTTTAGCAACTCGTATGGAATCAGCGGCTCTCTGCCTCTCTTTGCAGGTTTGCAGGGCATCAACACCGTTCGAGCTATGAAGGTGGCGCGCCAGAGGGGTGCTGTCGAGACGGAGATTGCACGCGATGAGGTGGCAATCGAGACCCTCTCGGCATATATGGATGTGGTCTATTACACCGAGGCGGTCGTGATAGCTCGCGAGCAGTTGGAGGCATCGCGCCGCACCTTGGAGCTTGTGCGCCGACAATTCGATCTCGGCACCAAGAGTGCAGCCGATGTGGCAGAGATCGAGTCGCAGGAGGCAAACTACGATTACCTACTCACCACCGAGGAGAACAACCTCGCCCTTGCCTACATCAAGTTGCGCGAGGTGATGAACTACCCGCAGGGCGAGAAGTTGGAGATTGTAACGGACATCGATTTGGAGGCGTTGCCGAGTGCCACATCGGAGCAGGCACTCTTGGACTACGCTTTGGCGAATAACCCCAAGATTATCGCCAGCCGACACGCCACCGAGCAGAGCCGTCTAAACCTCGCTCGTGCAAAGGGATCACACTACCCCTCGCTCTACCTCTATGGTGGTTACAACACATCGTACTATATCGACTTCGACAATAAGGCCGCCTACGACCCCTTCGGTACGCAGTTCCGCAACAACCGAGGTGGATATATCCAACTCTCGCTCTCTATTCCCATCTTCAATGGACTCAGCGCACGCTCCTCGAAGCGTAGAGCAGCCAATGCCTACCGCTCGGCGCAGTTGGAGCAGGTGGCAATGGAGCGAGCCGTGGAGAGTGAGGTGTCGCAGACTTGGCAGCAGATGCAGGGCTTCGGCAAGCAATATGTGCAGGGGCAGAAGAAGGTCTCGGCAGCTGAGCTCGCCTACGATGGTGCAGAGCGCAAGTTTGAGAATGGACTGATCTCCGCCCTCGACCTCCAAACCGCCGCCAACACCCTGTTGCAAGCCAAGTCGGACAAGCTCCGTGCCCGCCTGCAATATATCGTCAAGAGCCGAATGGTCGCCTACTACAACGGCGAGCCGTTGGTAGAAATTCAAAATGCAGAATTCAAAATTCAAAATTAGATTTTTAACAATTACTACTATGGATATTAAACTTGAGAAGAAAACCGGATGGCGTGCCATCTTTCAGAAGAAGAATCTGCCCTATGCAGCAGTTGTGGTGCTGATTGGCTTTATCGGCTGGTTAGTGTTGCGTGATAACTCCTCGACTTTGCGTGTCGATGCGGGGCTTGTCAATATCGCCACCGTCGAGCAGGGCGAGTTCAACGACTATGTGCGCCTCACGGGCTCGGTGCAGCCTATGACCTCCGTACAGCTCTCGCCCCTCGAATCGGGCGTTGTGGAGCGTATCGTTGCCGAGGAGGGCACGAGCGTTAAGCGTGGTGATGTAATCCTCGAGATGTCGAATAACTCCCTCTCGATGCAGATCCTGCAGTCGGAAGCGGACCTTGCCGAGAAGCAGAACATCCTGCGTAACACGATGATTTCGATGGAGCAGGAGCGTCTGGCCCTCCGCCAAGAGAAACTGCAACTCGACCTTGAGGTGTCGCGCCTTAAGCGCACCTATCAACAGAACGAAAACCTCTACAACGACAACCTCTTGGCGCGTGAGGAGTACTTGCGTGCAAAGGAGGATTACGAACTCGCGGTGCGTAAGCGTGATTTGGTCTTGGAGCGACAGCGTCAGGACTCGCTCTACCGCACTTCGCAGGTCGAGCAGATGGAGGAGAGCCTGCGCTCGATGCAGCTCAATATGCAGCTTATCCGCCAGCGAGTGGATAACCTCAAGGTGAAAGCACCGATTGATGGCGAGGTGGGTATGTTGGATGCGGTGCTCGGTCAGTCGTTGCAGCAGGGCGCAAATATAGGTCAGGTGAACGACCTTACGACCTACAAAGTGCAGGCGCAGGTTGATGAGCACTATATCGACCGCGTAACAACGGGCCTTGTGGCATCGTTTGAGCGTCAGGGAGCGGAGTACGAGATGCAGCTGCGCAAGGTATATCCCGAGGTGCGCAATGGTCAGTTCAAGGCGGACTTCCGTTTCAGCGGTGCTGCACCCGAAAATATCCGTAGCGGCCAGACCTACTACCTCAACTTGCAGTTGGGCGAGGCTGCCGAGGCAATTCTGATACCTCGTGGCTCGTTCTATCAGGCGACGGGCGGTCGTTGGATCTATGTTGTCGATGCTTCGGGCGAAAAGGCCTACCGTCGTGAGATTCGCATCGGTCGCCAGAACCCGCAGTATTATGAGGTTATTGAGGGCCTCCAAGTTGGCGAAAAAGTTATAACTTCGTCGTATGATAATTTTGGCGAAAACGAGGTGCTTATCCTCAATAAATAATTTTGCATTTTGAATTCTAAATTTTGAATTTATTGTTATGTATATCAGAAATTTTCTAACCCTGCTTCGCCGTTACACCACATCGTCGGTGCTGAACATTGTGGGTATGGCGGTGGCCTTTGCAGCGGTATATCTTATTGCCGTGCAGGTAAAGTTTGACCTATCATACAACCGTGTTGTGAAAAACTCGGAGCGAATCTATCGCTTGGAACATCCGCATTGGTTCGATGAAGGCCTGTGGGATTATTCTTGGAATCGCCAATGGCCCGACGAGGTGAGTGCATTATGTCCCGAAATCGAAGCTGCCGGCTCGTTTCATATCAATCCTTATCCAACACAACGCGAATACTCAGTCAAGCGTAACTCGACAATAGAGAATTATACTATCGAGATTGCAACTGCCGAACCGGAGGGTTTGGCTGTCTTCCCGTTCGAGTTTGTGGCGGGTGGTTTGGCCGATTACAACACAACTGACGATATGATTATTAGCGAATCGACAGCCAAGCGTTGTAATCTTAAAGTTGGCGACAGACTGCACTATGGCCGAGGAGCTGAGAGTAGTCAAATGCGTAACATTGTAGCGATTTTCAAGGATTTCCCTCAACCCTCATCTATTGCCCGTACCGAAGGTTGGTTTTGTATGCCTGCTCAAGATGATACCAGCGCAGATAATTGGGGTGATCCCTACTATATCCGTTTGCGTGAGGGCGCTTCGCCCGAGGAGGTCGAGAAGCGAATGAATGATTACATTATTGAGGACGCTCGCAAACGAGGTCTCTCGGAGGAGGATATTAAAACTAATGTTGAGCGTACTACAGTACGATTAACCCCTATTGGCGAACTCTATTTCACTGCCGATTCGCCGCCAGAGGCGTTGCAGGGCAGCCGAATCACGACCTATACGATTATTGCTATTGCGGTGTTGATTCTCGTTATCTCGTTTATCAACTTTGTAAACTTCTTCTTTGCGTTGATCCCGAGCCGAATCCGCGCGGTGAACAACTACAAAATCTTTGGTGCGCCAACTGCGAAATTACGCCTGAACTTCCTTTTCGAGACCGTAGGCTTGATTCTCGTTTCGTTGTTCGGTGCGGCAGTTATTGTGGTGCTGTTTGCCGATACGCCACTCAAAGAGTATATCTCAACCTCGGTTGCTATTGATGAAAATTGGTCGCTGGCAGGTGCTATCGCATTGGGTGTGATTCTCTTTGGTGTGGTGGTATCGCTCTATCCCGCGTGGTATATTACCAAGTTCTCGCCAGCATTTGTTATCAAGGGTGATTTCTCGGCTTCAAAGTCCGGTCGCATATTGCGATATACGCTTGTGGGCGTACAATATACTATCTCCATTGTGCTGATTATCTGTTCGCTCTTTATCTATCGCCAACATCAATATATGCTCACGCGTGATATGGGATTTAATAAAGATAATCTTCTGGCGGTGGATGTGCCCGACGATGCCATATTCCCCGACAACTTCTCCTATATGATGGATTACACGAAGCGAGATGCGCTTATCGATAAACTCAAGCAAAACCCTCAAATCACAGAGGTTATTTTTGGAGGTCAGCAATTGGTCTCTTGGGGTGGTAATGGCGGTAATTACGCTTGGGGACGACAGATTGACGGCGAGCATCAATCGTTCGGTGTCTATACCGTTTCGTGGGACTTTCTTAAGGTTATGGATATTGAAGTTGTTGAAGGACGCGACTTCCTTCCCTCTGACGAGCAGAGCGAGACGGGTGCTATGATTTTCAATCAGAAGGCTACTCAAACAATGGGCGTGTCGCTGGAGTCGATTATGATGGGACACATTCAAGATGAGAATGCCAATATTGTAGGCATTTGCGAGAATTTCAATGCCGTGAGCGCATATCACGACATCCAACCATATGCTTTTATTGTGTGGGGCAGATATGGCGGCGATATGCCAAGCCACGCCTATATCCGCACTGTTGCAGGGGCTGATATTGCTGCGGTGCGAAAGTATATCTTCGATACGATTATGGAGTTCGCTCCCAATGCCGATCCCGAGAAGGTTGATGTAAAATTCTTCGACAACGAGTTGGAGTTGGTATATCAGCGCGAGGATAAGCTCTCGACACTCGTTACCCTGTTCTCGCTGCTTTCGATTGTAATTTCGATTATCGGAGTGTTCGGCTTGGTGTTGTTCGAGACACAGTATCGCCGCCGCGAGATAGGTATTCGCCGCGTGCACGGTGCATCGGTTGGCGAGATACTCAGCCTCTTCAACCGCAAGTACCTCTACATTGTGGCAATCTGCTCGGCAGTGGCTATCCCCATAAGCTACTACATCATCGACCAATGGATGCAGCAGTATGTCTATCGTACACCGATGTCGTGGTGGGTATATGCCTTGGCGGTCGCCATTATCCTTGTTATCACGGTCGTAACGGTATCGCTGCGCTCGTGGAAGGCTGCAACGGAGAATCCAACGGAGTCGATAATGAGATAAACGGGCAATGCAGAATTCAAAATGCAAAATTCAAAATTGATTAACTATTAAATATTTACAGCTATGTTAAAAGTAGAAAATTTACAGAAGAGTTTTTTCACCGAGGAGATCGAGACTGTTGCTCTGAACGGTGTATCGTTTGAGGTTAAGCAGGGCGAGTTTGTCGCCATTATGGGCCCTTCGGGTTGCGGAAAATCTACGCTCCTCAACATCTTGGGCCTCTTGGACAACCCTACGGGTGGCTCGTACCAGCTGCTCGACCACGAGATGAGCGGTCTGAAGGAGAAGGAGCGCACCGCCTTCCGCAAGGGCAACATCGGCTTTGTATTCCAGTCGTTCAACCTTATCGACGAGTTGTCGGTGGCCGAGAATGTCGAGTTGCCGCTTATCTATATGGGCGTGAAGCCCGCGGAGCGCAAGGAGCGTGTAAAGCGAATGCTCGATCGTATGAACATCTCGCACCGTGCGGGCCACTTCCCGCAGCAGCTCTCGGGTGGTCAGCAGCAGCGTGTGGCCATCGCCCGCGCCCTCGTGTCGAACCCCAAACTGATTCTTGCCGATGAGCCTACGGGTAACCTCGACTCGAAGAATGGTCAGGAGGTGATGTTGCTTCTGAAGGAGCTCCACCGCGAGGGCACGACCATCATTATGGTAACGCACTCGCAGCACGATGCCTCGTATGCGGGCCGCACGATTTGCTTGTTTGACGGCCGCATCGTAACCGATGTAAAATCAAGGCTATAAAAACGCTAAACCAACCATAAGCAAAGAGCGTTTCAGGTGTGGGCAGGCTTGACCGCCTCCCACATCACAAGAAGAATTCAAAATTGAATAATTAATAACACAATAAAAATAGAAACCTATGAAAATTGCTTTCAAAAATTTCCTGATGACATTACGTCGTTACAAGGTAGCCTCACTGCTTAACATCGTGGGACTAACCCTCGCCTTTGTGGCATTCTACATCATCTTTTCGCAGGTGTGGTTCACCATCACCTACAACCACTCATTCCCTAATGCCGACCGCACCTACCTTATCTCGCCCGACTTCGGCGGAGGTGGTGATGGAGAAGTGGCGTGGAGCACTAACTCTCCCGGCAACTTGGCTTATACCTCTGCCGAGCAGTTCCCCGATGCCGAGGAGGTGGCCTCGACAATGCCTTACCCTCGCATTAGCCGCATTTGGATCAAGCGCAATGAGTACACTATGGAGCCGTTCAACGAATATGTATATCAGGGAACGGCCAATGTCCCCACGTTCTTCGGCTTTGAGTGCTTGGCGGGCGATTATTCACAACTCAAAGAGCCCAACACGGTGGCAATGGCACGCTCCAAAGCCGAGAAATTTGGTGTTGGCGTAGGCGATGTAATCTACTTTGAGGGTGGAAAATACAACGACGACGGCAAGCCTACTGTTCAGCAGACCATCGTAGCCATCTACGAGGATATGCCCAAGAACTCTATGTTCAGCCACTGGGGTATGATGCAGAACGACGAGGGCGTCTATACCGAGGGTAATAACAATTGGAACTACTCGAATTTCGTCCGTATGCGCGAGGGTGCCGACCTCGATACCTATATCGAAATCTTCAAGAAAGGTTATGCCGATTGGTTCCTCGGAATGGTGCAGGAGTGGATGGCCGAAGCAGAGGAGGCAGCGGATCCCGAGGAGATTGCGATGGCCAAGGAGGAGTTGGAAAGCGGTGCACAAGTGCTGGAAACTCGCCTCGTGAGCCTTGACAAACTCTATTACGATGGCAACTTCTACGATTCGGGCAACTTCCGTACAGGCAAGAGATCAACACCAATCATCCTCGGTAGTATTGCATTTATCATCGTGCTGATTGCCTTTATCAACTTCATAAACTTCTTCTTTGCGCTCGTGCCCGTTCGTATGCGTGCGGTGAATATCTGCAAGGTATTCGGAGCAAGTCAGGGCACACTACGCTGGAACTTACTCTTCGAGGCTATCGGCTTGGTGCTGCTATCAATGGGACTGACGTTCTACCTGATGATTGCTATCCAAGAGAGCTTTATCACCAACTATTCGATCTGCTCGCTGGCTCTCGGAGATAACATTGCAGTCATTATTATGATGGTCGCTCTGATGGTATTGTTGGCCGTTGTAGCGGCATTGTACCCTGCGTTCTATATCACTCGTTTCAATGCTTCGTTGGGCGTTAAGGGCGGCTTTGCACAATCGGCTACGGGCCGTCGTCTGCGCTCGGTGATGGTGGGTGTGCAGTTCTCGGTTGCGATGATTCTCATTATCGTAACGGCCGTGTTCTGGTTGCAGTATCGCTTTATGATTAACTACGATTTGGGCTTTGACCGCGAGAATATCGTAACCTTCGCCTCGTGGGATTTGGGCACACGCTCCGAGACGGTCGTGGAGCGATTGCAGCAACACCCCGACGCGGTGGATGTAACTGCCTCGGCAGTAAATCTGTTCCATTGCAACCAGATGTGGGGACGAATGTACGAAGATAAGGAGTATAGGGTACGCGCCAATCCCGTGCGTTGGAACTTCCTCGACTTCTTTGGTTTTGAGGTTGTCGATGGTCAAGGCTTTACCCAATCATCTGCAGAGCGTGATGAGATTGTGATGATGAGCCGAATGCACCGCGATGTGGGTATTCCGCTTGGATATAAAGAGGGTAATCAGTTTACTTATGTAGGTATTATCAAAGATGTACGCCTTACATCGCTTGCACAAGAAGACGAGTACTATGCCTTCTACTGCGACAAATCGGATATCCGAAAGAGCCACTTCTACATCCGTCTGCGTGCGGGTGCCGATGTCGAAGCCTTTGCCGATTATGTAAAGAAACTCACAAAGGAGCTGGCTCCCGCTGCCGATGAGGCCGAACTCTACTTCTTGGAGGAGTGGGTTGAGAGTCTCTATCAACAGACCAAGAAGGATATGGTGCTCATCGGATTGTTTGCGGGTCTGGCTATCATAATCGCACTGATGGGTGTGTTCGGCATTGTGATGTTCGAGACGCAACACCGCCGCTCGGAGATCGCCGTTCGCAAGGTCTATGGCGCAACGACACGCCAGATTGTCGAGATGCTGAACCTGCGTTATGTGTGGATTGTCGGAGGTTGCTTTGTGGTGGCAGCACCTGTGGCGTGGTATATCACCTCACGCTGGCTGGAGCAGTTCGCCAACCGCATCGCGCAGCCTTGGTGGCTCTATCTCGCCGCCCTCGTCGTTGTCCTCTCCGTAACGGTCGGTCTTGTAACCCTCCGCTCGTGGCGCGCCGCCACCGAAAACCCCGCCGATGTGGTGAAGAGTAACTAAAGCTATCTACAACAGCGTTTATGATAATATTTTAGAGTAGACTAAATATCTGTCATTACAAAACCTTTCGTTTTTGCATTTTATTGTAATAACGAAAGGTTTTAATTGATAACTTTGCGATATGAATACTACAAATATTATAGTACGCAAAGCCAAGCCTGAAGATGCGGCTGTCGTTGCCCGTGCGGTGGCGATGGCTATTGGCGATGAGCAGGCATTGAGGGCCTACTGCGGTGATGATTATCTTGCCGTGCTGACTGCTATTGCTGCAACCGATGGTACGCAGTATAGTTGGCAGGGAGCTCTTATTGCCGAGGTCGATGGGGCTTCGGCGGGAGCTGTCGTTGGCTACGACGGGGCGCAACTGAATACTCTGCGTGAAGGAACTTTTGCGGTATTGCGGGAGCACATCGGGCGCATTCCGACAATCGCTGATGAGACCGAGGCGGGCGAATACTACCTCGATTCGGTAGGCGTGTTGCCCGAATTTCGTGGTATGGGCATTGGCCGAGCACTGGTTTCGGCCTTTTGTGAGAAGGCTTTTGCCGAGGGGTCCGCTCGCGTGGGGTTGATCGTTGATTATGAGAATCCGCAGGCTGAGATACTTTATCGTTCGCTCGGCTTTGAGCGTGTCGGTACGCGGCTCTTCTTTGGCCATAGGATGTGGCATTTGCAAAGGTCGGTTGGATAATTATGATTTTAGGATATGGTTGTTTGGCTACAACATCCATAATTCGTCCGACACACATCCCTAAAATTCCCGTTCGAATCTCGTGTTAATGGGCTTGAAATCTATGGTAAATTAGACTTTAATCTGTTTGGAAGGTAAGATTGTGGGCTATAAATGTTATAATTAGGAAAATAATTGATACATTTGTGGCAGAATATCAACGTTTTGTTGATCATTTGGGCAAGAACGATAGTCTTTAATGTCGCGTAAATAGAACTATTGGCGCAGCCCGACATAATGACTAACCATAAAAGCGGCCGATCGTTCGGCTGCCAGATGTTTATTTGTAATGAAAGAACAATTAGAAGCCCTAAATGGTATTACCATTAACTTTGGGGAGGGTGGAATGTTGATTGTAAACATCATTCTTGCTTTCGTAATGTTTGGTGTGGCGCTTGGTATCAAGCTCAGCACCTTCAAAGAGGTATTCACATCGCCCAAATCGGTCATCGTGGGAATCCTCTTGCAGTGGGTCGGTCTGCCGGCCGTAACATTCCTTATCGCGCTGGCTCTCAATCAGCTCATTACGCCGATGATCGCGCTGGGAATGATCCTTGTGGCCTCGTGCCCGGGAGGTAACATCTCCAACTTTATCTCCTCACTCTCGAAGGGAAACATCGAGTTGTCGGTCTCGATGACCGCTATCACGACGGCCTTTGCCCCCTTTATCACCCCGCTTAACTTCTTCTTCTGGGGTTCGCTCTACAGTCAGGTTGTGAGCCTTAACAGCGACATCCCCGTGCTGGTCATCCCGTTCCTGCCTATGCTCGAGCAGATTCTTCTGTTGCTGGGCCTGCCCATTGTGCTGGGACTCGTCTTTGCGCACTACTTTCCCAATGCAACGAAGAAGATCACCAAGCCCGCGCAGGTTACCTCGATCCTGCTCTTTATCGGTATGGTTGTGGTGTCGTTCTCGCAGAATTTCCAGCTCTTTTTGGATAATATCTTCTATGTATTCTTCATCGTGCTGATCCACAACGCAAGTGCTTTGGCAACGGGTTTCTTTGGCGGTACGCTGGCCAGAGTGCCTAAGGCCGACCGCCGCTCGCTCACCGTCGAGATCGGTATCCAGAACTCGGGCCTCGGATTGATTCTGCTCTTCAATACGGCAATCTTCCCCGCCGAGGTGTGGCACGGCCACTATGGAGGTATGCTCTTCATTACGGCGTGGTGGGGCATCTGGCATATTATTTCGGGATTGACGGTTGCCTATCTCTTCCGTCGCACACCTCTTACCGAGTAACCTATGGCCAAGCAACAGAAGAAGATACAGGATTATAACCTATGGTATAATCTGCTCCGCTACTATGTGGATTCCACCCTCAAGCTATCCTACCGCAACATCCGCTACGTCGGACGCGAGCGTATCCCTACGGATGGCGCTATCATCTACGCCCCGAACCACACCAACGCGCTGATGGATGCGCTGGTGGTGCTGGCTATGGATCGTCGTCCGAAGGTCTTTGTGGCGCGTGCCGATATCTTTAAGATACCCATTCTGGCAAAGATCTTCACTTTTCTGAAGATTATGCCCATTATGCGCATCCGTGACGGTATGGACGAGGTGCGCCGCAACCACGAGACCATCGACAAGGCGGTCGATGTCCTGCGCGACAGAATACCCTTCTGCATCTTCCCCGAGGGACAGCATCAGGCCAAATACTCGTCGCTGCCGCTCTCGAAGGGTATCTTCCGCATCGCATTTCAGGCGCAGGAGTTGATGTCCGACGTGCCGCTCTATATCGTGCCCATTGGTATGCGCTACGGCAGCTTCTTCCGCTTCCGCTCGACGGTAAGAGTGCAGGTGGGCGAGCCGATTAACATTCGTGAGTTTATCGCTGAGAATAGCCAATATACCCCGCAGGAGCAGATGAATATCGTGCGCGACATCCTCGCCGAGCGTATGCAGCAGTCGATATTCCATATCCCCAATGATGAGGATTATGATGCGACGTACGAGATCTGCGCTGCCGTTGTGAAGCAGCAGGTGCGACAGCTTCGAGGCAAGGATTGCGAGGAGTGCCGCAACCGCCTCGATGCACATTTCAAGGCTAACCGCCTCACCGTCGAGCAGATCGCATCGCTCAAACAGAACGCTCCCGACCGAGCCGCCGAACTGCTCCGCTTGGGCCGCGAGGCATCGGCGATTCGCAAGTCCCGGCACATCAGTCTGGCCTCGGTGTCGATCAAATACCCCATACTCTCGCGCATCCTGAAGACGCTGTTCGTGCTGGTGGCATTGCCCTATTGCTTGGCGGCAATGGTGCTCACGCTACCCATCAAGCTGCTTTGCGCATTCCTCTTTACCAAGCTGCGCGACTACGCATTCCGCAACTCGATCCGTTACTTGGTGAATCTGGTTTTGTGGCCTGTGCTGATTATCATTTATACGATCGCGGCCCTCTTTGTGCTTCCGTGGCCGTGGGCGTTGTCGCTGATTGTGATACTCTTCCCCGCACCCATCGTAACGCACGAGATGTGGCGATTGCTGCGACTCGCTATCTCCGACGTTCGTTACCTTGCAAGTGGCGACCTGAGACAAAAATACGACCAAATCAGAGAGATAATTTTTAACAAATAAATCCAACAAATATGAAAATAAATAGACTTCTTTCGATATTAGTGTGCCTGCTCTTTTCGGCTGCCGCTCACGCTCAATCAAACGACAGCGCCACCGTTGCCGCTCCCGAGACGCAGCGCGAGATCGTAAAGACGGGCCTTAACTTCGGCCCGCTGCCTGCCGTTGCGTTCGATGCCGACAAGGGTTTTCAGTTGGGCGCCCTGCTCAATATCTACGACTTTGGCGATGGCTCGACCTATCCCAATACGCGCCAGCAGTGGTACTTCGAGGCTTCGTTCTTCACCAAGGGCTCGCAGTTGTATGTCGTTTCGTACGACAATAAGTTCTGGATTCCCGGCATCCGTTTCTCGACAGCGCTGACCATCACCAACGACAAGGCGATGGATTTCTACGGCTTCAACGGCTACCAGTCGTACTTCGACCACGCGATGGTCGATCTGGGCAAGGATAGCGACGATATGTATTTCTACACACCCAAGTACCGCATCAATCGTCTGGCGGCGCTCTTCAAGGCCGATCTGATCGGTCGCATTGCCGACAGTCCGTTGCAGTGGGAGGCGGGTTACCACCTGAGCTACTTCGACATCGACGCCATCGACCGCGACAAGATCAACAAGAATAAGGACGAGAACAAGAAGTTCCCCGCAAGCGAGCCTACGCTCTACGAGCAGTACCGCCAGTGGGGTATCATCTCCGACGACGAGGCCGACGGCGGCCTTAACAGTACGCTCCGCTTGGGCCTTTTGTACGACACCCGCGATAAGGAGGGCGCACCCTCGCGCGGCGTATGGGCCGAGGCACACCTGACGATGGCCCCGAAGTGGCTCGGCACGAGTATTCCCTATTATAAGTACTCGGCTACCCTCCGCCACTACCTGCCCATTGTCGATCGTGATCGCCTTACCTTCGCCTACCGCCTTAACTACGAGGGTAGCATCGGTAAGGATACGCCTTACTACGTTCTGCCCTACATCACCACTATGGGACAGTCGTACGATCGTGACGGTATGGGAGGCTTCCGTACCATCCGAGGTCTGATGCGCAACCGCGTGCAGGGACTCGATATGGCGTCGTACAATGCCGAGCTGCGCTGGCGTTTCGTATCGTTTACGCTGTGGAATCAGAATATCGCCCTCGGTCTCAACGCCTTCAGCGATGGTACGATGGTAACGCGTGCCTTCGATATGTCGTTCTCGCGCACCGAGGCCGACTTCTCATCACGCGAGGAGTACCTCTCGGCTCGTGGCGAGTACGACGCATATATGGATAGGGGATTGGATAGCGACCGCCCGCACATCACCGTCGGCGCAGGCTTCCGCTTCATTATGAATCAGAACTTTATCGTATGTCTGGAGTATGGTAAGCCCGTAGGTAAGTACCATAAGCAGGATGGAAACGGAGCTTTCTACATCAATACGGGTTACCTTTTCTAATCCGAAAGCCGCCTAACAAGGTGCTTTCTGCGTTACGCTTGGCCTCGAATCCTCACATACGCCTTAGTATGCTACGGGTTCTCGGCCTTCGCAGACCTTGAAATCACTCTTGCTATACGACTTCGAACGAAAAAGGCTGTCGCAATTCAATTTGTTGGACAGCCTCTTTTTTATTACAACATCTGGAGCAGATGCGCCATCAGCACTCCGATGTGATTTCCTGCGGCATAACCTACGATTCCCGCCCCGAGGCCCGTTACGAGCGCTCGCTTGTTGCGCATCGCAGCCGATGCCATCGGCACAAATGGCGGCGAGTTGATAAACGCCACCGACGAGATCATCATCGAGTCGGCATCAACGCGCAACGCTCGGCACCCAATGGCGTGAAAGAATAGCGATAGGAATACCGCCACCACCATAAACGCCAACTGATTGATGCCTCCCCTCAGATCGAGATTCGAGAAGTCGGCCATCGATGCGATTGTGAGGCTGAAGATGTAGATCAGATACATTCCCACGTCGTAGCTTAAATCCATCTCCCGCACCCGCCTTGCAAACGAGCAGGCCACACCCAACGTCGTGATCATCAGTATAAATACCACCATAAACCACTGCTCCGCAAAGAGTAACGCCACACCTGCCGACACTGCCACCACGACCGCCGTCAGGCCCAATATCCGCAGAAGCTGCCGCCCGCCTTCGCGCGTAAACAGTCGTTGATAGGGATTCGACTCCGAGGCCTCTGCCGCACCCTGCGGCCTATTATCGAGTGTCTCTTCCGTTTGCTGTCGCTCCCCATACAGACGCCTAAATAGCTTGATTCCCACGCTGAAAAGAAATACGAAGTAGGTGAACGAGATGATTATATCGTACGAATTTATCAGCACAAAACTTTCGCTGTTGATCTTGAAAATCGCTTGCAACGCCGCCGCATTGAGCGTTCCGCCCGTGTACATTCCCGTGATTATGCCTCCCACCTCAGCTCCCTGCTCAATGTTCCGCCCGAAGAGCATATAGCCGATCGTAACGGCCAAACACGTTGCGAGAAATCCGCTGGCTACGATCTTACATTGTAGTCGTGCCTCGCCGCGCGAGAAGGTGCATCCGTAGAGCATCATCGGTATGGCGAGCGGAATCAGCACATTGGGCAGAAACTCCTGCAACACAGCGATTTCGGAGGGGATGAATGGAAGATTGCCAATCACCATTCCGATGGCATATAGCACCATTATCGGCCCTAACTGCCCGAGTGGCCGATACCTTCGACATAGCCACACAACCCCCGCCGGAACAACAAAAAACATCACCAGAAGCACTGCGTAATTCACAATCCCCATCCGCAAACAAAAAATTAAAGATTTATCAATGCCGCAAATATACGACATAAATAGCAATACGCATCTAAAAGTCGAAGTCCGATTTTCTAATCTCCTGAATTTTATTTAACTTTGAGGGTTATATGTGCGGTCGGTGGCTGGCCGCGAGATGGGAAATATAAAACAACCTTATGTAATATGAAGAAAATCTTTGCAATTCTTTTTGCTGCTGTGCTTTTGGTCTCTTGCTCCGATTCTCGGAGCGATGCTCTGTGGGTGGAGGCCGAGAGTTTTGCCAACAAAGGCGGCTGGAGTGTCGATCAGCAGTTCGTCTTCGAGATGGGTTCACCCTATCTTATCGCTCACGGTATGGGCCGCGCCGTTGAGGATGCCTCGACCGAGGTGGAGTTCCCGACATCGGGCACCTATCACGTCTATGTGCGATGCTACAACTGGACCTCGCCTTGGTCCGACAAGGAGGGCGCAGGTCGTTTCGCCATCAGCGTAGGCGAAAAGCGCCTGAGTGATCGACTCGGCGCGACGGGCAACAAATGGGAGTGGCAATATGCTGGCGAAGTGGATGTTGCAAAGGGTAAGCAGCGTATAGCATTGCACGATATGACGGGTTTTGACGGCCGTTGCGATGCGATATATTTCACTATGCGCAAGGATGATGTCCCTACCTCGCAGCCCGAAGCATTGGCCGATATGCGTCGTGAGATGACACCTACGAAGGCGAAGGTCGTCAAGGCCGACTTTGTGGTCGTTGGCGGTGGTATTGCGGGAATGTGCGCGGCGGTGGCATCGGCACGCTTGGGTAGTCAGGTGGTGCTGATCAACGATCGTCCGTTGTGGGGCGGAACCAATAGCTCCGAGACGCGCGTGCATCTGGGCGGCCATATCGAGATGGGCCCCTACGAGAATCTCGGCAATATGATTAAGGAGTTCGGTCCCCTGCGTGGCGGAAATGCGCAACCTGCGGAGTTCTACGAGGATGATAAGAAACGAGCCTTCCTTGAGGCCGAGCCAAATCTGTCGCTCTATCCATCATATAAAGTCTATGCCGTTGATAAGCAGGGCGATCGAATCTCGGCTGTCTATGCCAAGCATATCGAGACGGGCGAGGAGATCCGTTTCGAAGCTCCGATCTTCTCCGACTGTACGGGCGATGGAACGGTGGGCTATCTGGCAGGTGCCGACTACTCAATGGGCCGTGAGGGCCGCGATGTGTATGGTGAGCCGTCAGCTCCCGAGGTGGGCGATAAGCTGACGATGGGATCATCGGTGCAGTGGTATTCGGTCCAGACGCCGAATGAGAGCGAGTTCCCCCTCTTTGAGTATGGCCTTAATTTTAACGAGAATAGCTGCGAGCGCGTTACGATGGGCGAGTGGACTTGGGAGACGGGAATGAACCGCGACCAGTGCGAGGAGTTTGAGTATATCCGCGACTATGGCTTGATGGTGGTCTATTCTAACTGGAGTTTTCTCAAGAATCGCCTTGCCGATAACGCTACGTATCGCAACCGCGAGCTGGGCTGGGTGGCCTACATCGCGGGTAAGCGCGAGTCGCGCCGACTGCTGGGCGACCACGTCCTGACGGAGAATGATCTGGTGAATGAGGTCGAGTACCCCGATGCATCGTTCACCACGACGTGGAGTATCGACCTGCACTATCCCGACCCCAAGAATACGGAGCACTTCCCGGGTGGCGAGTTCAAGTCGATCTGCGTTCACGGAGCGGTGAATCCCTACGCTGTACCGTATCGATGCCTCTACTCGCGCAATGTCGAGAATCTCTTTATGGCGGGCCGCGACATCAGCGTGTCGCATATCGGTCTGGGTACGGTGCGAGTTATGCGTACAACGGGTATGATGGGCGAGGTAGTCGGAATGGCCTCATCGCTGTGCCGCAAGCACAATGCCCTGCCGCGCGACATCTACCTCTCGCATCTTGATGAACTAAAGGCCCTTATGCGCGAGGGCGCAGGCAAACAAGGCCTCGAGAACAATCAGCTCTACAACCTCGGCGGCAACTGGCCAACCTACAAGAAAAAGTAAAAAAAACAGGCTGACAACAATCCAAGTTGCCAGCCTGTTTTGTTTATACCTATATAATTATTTATTATACCAATCCCATTTTTATTGTCCGAATTTTGCATATATTTGCGTAAGCGAACGGAGGACGGAGAGCTTTTTCAAGAAAAATTAATCAAAAAGTATAATAATTTGTTCCTCCTCGCCGTTATTAGAGCAAATGAGTAAAACGAAGATAATATCGCCTATGAAGTAATTTGCCTATTTTGAATTATAAACAATTAATTTTTGGTGTTATTATGAAAAAGACGGCATTAGTAATTTTATCAGCAGCCGCTATGTCGGCTCTCGCAGGTGGCCTTACGGCTTTGAGCGTAAATAAATATATGTCCGGACGTGTGTTCGGCGGTAGTGATAACGCAGTTGTCGATTGGAGCGACACGACTCCTCGCGCTGGCAACCATTTCGCCTCTTATCAGGCCGAGCAGTATCCCGATTTGACCTACGCTGCCGAGAATGCGGTGAAGGCTGTGGTGAACATCGAGTCTATCCGCGAGGTGCAGTATGGCGGCCGTTCGCGTGGCTACGATCCTTTCTATGAGTTCTTCGGGATTCCCTATGGCGGAGGCGGTTATAGCGAGCCGCAGACTCGCGAGCAGCGCTCGGGTGGTTCGGGTGTCATCATCTCGGCCGACGGCTATATCGTAACCAACAATCACGTTATCGAGGATGCTACCAAACTCAAGGTGAAGCTCAACGATGGCCGCACGTTCGATGCGAAGCTCATCGGAACCGATCCTACGACCGACGTTGCACTGATCAAGATTGAGGAGGAGAATCTTCCCACCCTCGCTTTCGGCAACTCGAACGACTTGCGTTTGGGCGAGTGGGTGCTGGCTATCGGCTCTCCGTTCGATCTGCAATCGACCATCACGGCAGGTATCGTCAGCGCCAAGGCTCGTCAGCTGGGTGTCATTCCCGACGAGTTGCGTGTCGAGTCATTCATCCAGACCGACGCCGCCGTTAACCCCGGTAACTCGGGTGGTGCGCTTGTTAATATCCGAGGCGAGTTGGTCGGCATCAATACCGTAATCAAGTCATCTACGGGTAGTTATGTAGGCTATTCATTCGCAGTTCCCGAGACTATCGTGCGCAAAGTCGTGGTCGATCTCAAGGAGTACGGCGTAGTCCAGCGAGCAATGCTCGGCATCCGTTACCGTGCTATCGACGATCTGTTCATCGAGCAGTTGGGCGAGGAGCTCGGTATCTCAAAGACGGGCGGTCTGTACGTCGATGAGGTTGTCGAGGGAGGCGCTGCCGAGGATGCAGGTCTGCGCAAGGGCGACATTATCACGGCTGTCGATGGCAAGAAGGTGAACGACGCATCGTCGATGAGCGAGCAGATGGCGCAGTATCGTCCCGGCGATAAGATTTCTATCGAGTACGACCGTAACGGTACGGCTAAGAAGGCGCAGGTAACGCTGAAGAATAAGGTCGGCAAGGCTGAGCCCGTAACGGCAGATACGAAGGACGTAGCCGAGGCTCTGGGTGGCAAGTTCGCTGACGTGAGCCAGAGTCTGCGCGAGAAGTTGGAGATTCGCGGTGGTGTTCAGGTAACAAGCGTTGAGCGCGATGGCCTGCTGGCACAGTCGGGCGTTAAGGAGGGCTTTGTGATCACCTATATCAACGATCGCCCCATAACCTCACTGAAGGATCTTGATCGCGTAGGCGATAGTGTCGAGAGCATCGACGGAGTCTATACCAACGGCCGCGCCGTAAGATATGTAATCGTTAAGTAACCAAATACTTCTAACAAAAAAAGCCGTCATTAAGACGGCTTTTTTGTTATTATGCAATGTCCTTACCTCTTTTTGCGTCGCACAAGTATGTATGCCAACATTGCAATCCAAGCGACAAAGCCAACTTTGAATCCCACCTCCCAGATGTTTTCAAAGTCTAAATCCAATATCAGATCATATATCTTTATAACCGCTGTTGAGCAAACTACCATTGCAATCAAGAACAGGGCGTATAGAACGATCTTCTTCAGAATCTCCATACTCTAACACTTGCTGATTCCGATTCGAGCCTCTTCGTTGTCCTTCTCGAGCTTCTCGTCCTCCTCCCAGTCGAACATCGGGAACTCACGTCTGCCGTCGAGCGAGAATCGTGTGTAGGTGATGGGCAGGCCGCGCTGGAGGAACTTTGTCTCGTAGGCGGTCTTAACCGAGAGGTCTGCGTCGGCATATCCTGAGCCGTAAATATCGTTGTTCGAGGCCTCGCACGGCAGCGTGAAGTGGCGCACAACCTCGTTCGTGTATCCGTATAGGTGCTGTGAGTCGGTCTTGAGGTTGATCCAGCCGTCGGCGGCGAGGAACTGCGCATAATACTCCAAGAAGATGGGCGATGTCAGACGCTTCTTCGCACGTCGGGTCTTGAGCTGCGGATCGGGGAAGGTGATCCAAATCTCCGCCACCTCACCCTCGGCAAAGAACGAATTGATAAACTCGATGCGCGTGCGCAGAAATCCCACGTTCGTCATTCCATTCTCTGTGGCGGTCTTTGCACCGCGCCACATACGCGCGCCCTTGATGTCCACGCCGATGTAGTTGGCGTTGGGGTTACGCTCGGCCAGAGCGATTGTGTACTCGCCCTTGCCACATCCGAGCTCCAGAATGATGGGGTTGTCGTTGTGGAAGAACTCCTTGTGCCACTGCCCCTTAAGGGGGTGATCCTTGTGAAAAATCTCCTCAAATTCGGGTTGTACCATACACGCGAATGTGAGGTTTTCGGCAAATCGTTTGAGTTTATCTTTT
The DNA here is from genome assembly GCA_015059925.1 of Rikenellaceae bacterium. Classification (GTDB taxonomy): domain Bacteria; phylum Bacteroidota; class Bacteroidia; order Bacteroidales; family Rikenellaceae; genus Alistipes. Next base: position 207,446 of record SUZL01000001.1, on the reverse strand, counting down.
CCCATAAGGTTATCTTTTCGATTGAAAGTTTATTCCGGCAGCCTCCACGCCCACGACCTCCTTCCGAGGCGTTATGCGGACCACATATTCTCCATTGCACCTAAAGCGCACGTCCTCGCGGTAGGGTATTTCAATGTCGGTCGTTGTCGCAATCTCGCTCGGCCAATCGGCTACGGCGGGCATTACAACCTGCTCCGTATGTCGCAGCGAATCGGGTGTCATTGTGCTGATTTCCAGCGCTATCTCCTTGCTGTCGTATAGTCGATTAACGTGCAACGTAACGCTCAGGTTGCGTAGAGTCGTGGTGTCGTCGTTGATATATTTGACGGTGGCCGTATCTGTCCAGCTGCGCACATCTACATCCTCCATCACGACCGTGTTTTCGACCACGCGGCACTGCACCATCAGCAGAATCGCTATGGCGGCAGCGGCTATGGGGTGTAATCTAATGTTGCGCATAAGCGATCCTACTCTTGCTTGGACTCCTTGTGTTCCTGACGACCTTCCTGACGTCTCTCTTGGCGCCCCTCCTGTCGTCCTTCTTGATGCCCCTCCTGATGTCCCTCCTGACGGTTGCGGTGGCCATCGTGTCGTTTGTCGGCTCGACCGCCACCCTCGTGTCGGCCCTCTTGCTGGCCTTCGCCACGATTGCGTGAGCGGTTGTTGCGACGACGATCGCGTCGCTGTCCCTCACTCTTTGGAGTATCGTTCTGAGGTGTATCTCCCTGCTGCTGAGCCTTATTCTCGCCTCCAGCCTCCTGACGATTACGCTGACGGTCGCGGCGGCGCTCCTGACGCTCCTGATTTCGCTCGCGTCCCTCCTCGCGCATCTCGTCGCCCTCGGCTACGGACTTTGGCTGACGATCGCGATCCTTGTGGCGCGAATCCTTGTCGCGGCGGTTGCGGTTGCGACGTCGGCGGTTCTGATTATCAAAGCGGGTGATGCTATCCTCCTCGGTGCGGAAGGTCGGCTCCTCGACAATCTCTTCGTTGCCTTGCAGTGCGATTGACTCCACCTTGCGGCCAGCGCGGTTTGCAGCGATGATCTCGCGCACGCGCGATGTGGGGATTGTTACCACGTTCGACATCGTCTCCTTGCTGCTGCTGAACGACATCGTGCGGGCCAGAATATCGGTCTTGACCAGATAGTACTCGCCATCCATCGCCTGCAACGGCTCGCGCACACGCGGCATTGTCTGTCGCGCATCGGCATAAACGTCGTACTCGTACATCAGACAGCACTTCAGCTTCGAGCATTGTCCCGCCAGCTTCTGCGGGTTGAGCGATATATCCTGCACACGCGCGGCATTGGTCGTAACGCTCGAGAAGCTCGACACCCACGATGCACAGCAGAGCTCGCGGCCGCAGGCTCCGATACCTCCGATTCGGCCTGCCTCCTGACGCGCACCGATCTGCTTCATCTCGATGCGGATGTGGAATCGCTCGGCAAAGACCTTGATAAGCTCGCGGAAATCGACTCGTCCCTCGGCGATGTAGTAGAAGATAGCCTTAATCTTATCTCCCTGATACTCAACATCTCCGATCTTCATATCGAGTCCCATCTCGGCCGCAATCTGGCGCGACTGAATCATCGTGTCGTGCTCCAGTGCGATGGCCTCCTGCCAGCGTTCGATGTCGTAGGGCTTAGCCTTGCGATAGATCTTCTTGTACTCGCCATTAAAGGGCGTAAAGCCCGTGCGACGAATCTGCTTGGCCACCATATCGCCCGTGAGCGAGATGATGCCGATGTCGTGGCCGGGCGAAGCCTCGACAGCCACGATGTCGCCACGCTTCAGATCGAGATTATTTACGTTCTTGTAGTATGATCGACGAGTATTTTTGAATCGAACCTCGAAAATGTCGGTCGGGATGTTGTCAGGATACTCCTCCAGCCAAGGGGTTTCGTGCAATTTGTAGCACCCCTCGACGGGCTTAACCTGCATCTCCTCGCCGCAGTCGCAGACTATAAATCCACGTCCGGGTTCGGGTATATGTTTTTTGTTACAACTCATTGCGGAATTAAAATTTTGGTAAAGGTAAGAATTTTTTTTTAATTTCCTATTTTACTCTCCAATTGCTTGATGTTGCGCTGCACACGCGCCATCGTCATCAGGGCGCAACTCGAGAGTCCAACGATGAATCCTATAATGAGTCCGTTAGCCTCCAACCCGAAGCGGAATGCCATCAGGTAGCCGGCCGGAATGTTGATTACCACGTACGATACAAATACAATCGGTATAATCACCTTCACATCCTGCAATCCGCGCAGAATACTGATTGAGATCGCTTGCAGACAGTCCGAAACCTGAAATAGCGCGATGAAGATCAGCATCGATGCGGTGATGCGAATCACATCGGCATTTGTGGTAAAGAGCGTCGGGATAACAAATCTCAGCGCGATGAAGATCAGCGCAACCGTAATGTTCCACATAAGCCCCATCTGATAGGCTGCATTTACCGTCGGGCGCAGTCGCTCGAAGCTCTGTCGGCCGTAGATGTGCGAGGTGAGGATTGTGGTGGCCGATCCGATGGCGATGACGATCATAAACGTTACGTTCATCATATTCACACCAATCTGGTATGCGCTCACCGATGCCGCACCGAAGGCCAGCACCATAATACCCGCCACGACGAATGCGCTCGACTCCATCAGCATATGGAACGAGATGGGCACACCCACGCGCAGAAGCTCGCCGATGGTCTTGAGGCTTATCATCCGACGGCGGAACAGATCCCTCGTGTAGCAGCGAAAACTCGGCGTGTAGAGGAAATATCCGACCAGCATCGCGCATTGCACAACGCGCGAAATGAGCGTTGCGTAACCCGCACCTACGGCACCCATCGGCTTGAATCCGAGATTACCGAAGATGAACACCCAGTTAAGGAAGATGTTGAGCAGGTTCGACGCGATGATCGTGTACATCGCTATGCGCGTATTTCCCACACCCTCAAGGAATTGCTTTGCCGTGGCCCACAACATAATCGGCAGCATACTCCAGATGAGCGTGTTGTAGTAGGGTAGTGCCATCTCCACCACCGCGCCTATTGAGCCGTCGCCGCCCTGACCTATCATCAGCTCTCCCATTACGGGCAGCAGCGATCGCGTGGCGATGAGCAGCCCCGTCGCCAACACACCGATTCCGGCATAGAGCAGCGCTCCGTTCTGCAACAGTTCGCCCACATACGAGCGGTGATTCTTGGCGTAGTGCTCACCAACGAGCGGCGTGAGTCCGAAGGCCAGACCGAGTGCCGAGATAAATATGATGTAGAAAAAGTTTGTGGCAAACGATACCGCCGCCAGCGGTGTCGGGTCGTCGCCGCCATAGTTTCCCACCATAGCCGTGTCGGCCAGCTGTACGGTGATCTGCCCAATCTGCGAAAGGATTACGGGCAGCGCCAGCTTCAGGTTTTTCTTGTAGTAGGGCTTATATTTCTCAAAAAAATTCATCTTGCCGTTAAAAAATTATTAAGCGCCTGCAAAGATACGAAAAAATGCTGCATCATATAATAAAACCCCGCAGCGCGTCGTTACTAAAATAGGGTTAGTTGCCAAAAGTGATCTAAAAGGCTTATTGTATGGTATAAAATTCCTATTTAGAGAATTAAAGTCTGCGAGATTGGTCTAAAGGTAAACTGCGCTTTGTAAGAAGCGACATTTTGACTACTTTTGTTGGTGGATTTGTGGAAAGATAATATTTTTTGTGTAAAAATGATACAATATTTCAATTGGTTGCCTCAGCTGGAGGCTTTGCCCAATGTGGACAGCATCGAAAACGAATTGGTTATTTTCCGATACTCGGACATTAAGCAGACTCTGCTTGACGGCAAGCCTGTGAATTACGAGTTGATTCGCACTCCTCATAAGTTCGATTTCTTTATGTTTGTCGAGCATATGCAGGGAAGCGTCAAGGTTAAGATCGATATGGAGGAGTACGATGTCGATGGCCCTTACAATGTGCTTAAGCTTGCCCCGGGCCAGATTATCTCGCTCGAAAATATGAGTGCCGACTTTGATGCCTATGTCATCATTATGTCGAAACGCTTTATCGAGAGCTTGATGGTCTTTATCAACGGCTCGGTGCCCCTGCGTATTGGTGCTATCCAGTCCAAGCCCATCGAACATTGCGAGCCGGAGGATGCCCCGACATTTGAGTTAATCTATCGTGCTGTGCGCAACTGCCTTAAGGATCGTGCCAATCCCTACCGCCTGCAGGTTGTTCAGCATATCATTATGGCTCTGTTCTACTCATCGGAGCGCCTGCGTGATGTCGAGAAGAGCGAGGGGCCTCGCTCTAATGCCGATGTGCTGTCGAAGGAGTTCCTTGTGCTTGTCAAGGAGCACTTCCGCCGCGAGCGCCAGCTGAAGTTCTACGCCGATAAACTCTGCATCACGCCCCGCTATCTCTCGCGCGTTGTGAAGGAGAGTACAGGCTCGTCGGCAGCCGAGTGGATCGAGCGTTGCGTAGTTCTGGAGGCCCGCGCCCTGCTCAAATCAACCAATATGACCATCCAGCAGATCAGCGACGAACTGAACTTCCCCTCCCAAACCTTCTTTGGCAAATATTTCAAACGCCGCGTCGGAATGTCCCCCAAGGAGTATCGCCGCATCGGCTAACCACAAAGCGAGACCCCGAAAGGTCTCGCTTTTATTGTATTACCTACTATATAATACTACAACTCATTTATCTTCTCGCCGAGGATGCGTGCGGCGATAGCGACATATTCGGCACAGGGACGACGATGATAGTACTCCTCGGTGCGGGGCGATGGGGTAGGATCGTCCTTCTTCTGTGTCAGTCCGAGTAGTTCGCGGCAGACGATCGAGCCGTTCTCCTCGCGGAATCGCTCGGCCAGAGACTGCACCAGAGCGTAGCAATTCTTCTTATTCGCGTTGTCGTTGGGCTGCGAGTTGGGCGCAAGAAATCCTGCCACCATAAACATTCCGCTCACGGTGCCGCACACCTCCCTCAGGCGGCCCATTCCGCCACCAAACGGAGCGGCCATCGTTGCCGACAGCTCCTTGTCGATTCCCATCACATCGTGGTAGGCCAGCGCTATTGATTGGGCGCAGTTGTAACCTCCGAGAAAATAGTTGCGTGCCGCCTCGACACGTTCGTTAATATCTACTCTCATTTTATGCTGTTTTTAGTTTGTGCAAAAATACAAAATTACTATCGATTTTGCTAAATTCTATGTATCTTTGTAATTAGTTAAAATCATTGATTATGCCCGATCACGCATACCTTACAATAGATAATCAGCCGCAGCATCAATTTATGCAGCATCGTATCCACAAGATTCTGCTCGTATGCTGCACCTACGACGGCTACATCCTCGAGGAGGATGGCCACATCGAGTCGCAGATCAACCGCGAGTATATGGAGCTCAATATGAGCAATCCCCCCTCGCTCACGCGCGTGGAATCGACACGCGACGCGTTGGAGTTGCTCCGACATCGCAACGACTTCGATTTCGTGCTCTCGATGTATAACGTGGGCGAGCCCAACGTCTTCGATTTTGCCCGCGAGGTGAAGAAGATTCACCCCGACCTGCCCGTTGTGCTGCTGACCTCCTTCTCGAAGGAGATCTATCGCCAGATTGACGAGCAGAACTGCACGGCGCTCGACAATATCTTCTGCTGGCACGGTAATACCGACCTTATCATCGCCATCATCAAGCTGATGGAGGATAAACTCAACGCCGAGACCGACATTTTGGAGGGCGGCGTTCAGGCCATTCTGCTGATCGAGGACTCGGTACGATTCTACTCGACCTATCTACCTGAGTTGTATAAGATTATCCTTGTCCAGAATAGCGAATTCCTGAAGGATGCCTACAACGAGCAGCAGCAGATCAGCCGCAAGCGTGCCCGCCCGAAGGTGCTTCTGGCCACTAACTACACCGACGCGGTTGAGATGTTCAACAAATACAAAAAGAATCTTCTTGGCGTCATCTCCGACGTGGGCCTATTGCTCAAGTCGGGCGATCGTGCCGAGGATGAGAAGAGCGATGCGGGTATCGACATCTGCCGTATGATCAAGGCCGAGTCGCCGTGGATGCCTATCATTATGCAATCCTCGCAGGAGAACTACGCCTCGGTGGCCGAGCAGATGGGTATCGGTTTCATCTCCAAGTCGTCGAAGACGCTTCTTCCCGAGTTGCAGGATGTAGTCTTGCGTGAGTTTGGTTTCGGCGAGTTCCTCTTCCGCGATTTGAAGAGCAAGGCCATTGTCGGTCGCGCGCGCGATTTGATGCAGATGCAGGAGCTTATCGCCACCGTGCCCGACGATGTTCTGGAGTATCACCTCTCGCAGATGCACCTCTCGAAGTGGTTGTATGCGCGCGGTCTGTTCCCGCTTGCCAAGGTGCTGCGTAGTATCAATAGCAGCCACTTCTCCTCTACAGCCGAGCACCGCGCCGCTCTGGTGTCGATGTTCAAGGATTACCGCACGATGCTCGGTCAGGGCCTTGTGGCGCAGTTCGACGAGGAGACCTATAGCGACGCCATCGGTTTTGCCCGTCTGGGCGAGGACTCGATTGGCGGTAAGGCTCGCGGTTTGGCGTTTATGAACTCGATGCTTGCCAAGTATAACCACTACTACAAGTACCCCAACGTGCGCATTATGATCCCGCGCTCGCTGGTCATTGCGACGGATTACTTCGATGAGTTTATGCGCGTGAATGGCCTGAAATACATCATCTCGCGCGATCTGGCCGATGATGATATCCTCTCTGAGTTCCTCAATTCGGTCCTCCCGTCGGAGCTGTACCAGAAACTCAAGGTCTTCGTTTCGACCTGCTCGAAGCCTCTTGCCATCCGCTCTTCGTCGAAGCTGGAGGACTCTCACTATCAGCCCTTTGCTGGTATCTATTCGACCTATATGATTCCCCGCTGCGAGGACGACGACCAGATGCTGCGTATGTTGGTGCGTGCCATCAAGAGCGTCTATGCCTCGGTCTTCTTCGCCTCGTCGAAGGCCTACATCCAATCTTCGCAGAATCTGCTCTCGGAGGAGAAGATGGCCGTGCTTATTCAGGAGGTGTGCGGAACCGAGCAGAACGGCTATTTCTTCCCCACGCTCTCGGGCGTGGCCCGCTCGCAGAATCTCTATCCGATCGGCTACGAGAAGGCCGAAGATGGCGTCTGCAACATCGTGATGGGTTTGGGCAAGGCCGTTGTCGATGGCGGCAAGAGCCTGCGTTTCTCACCCGCCTATCCCGACAAGGCGTTGCAGACCTCTACGCTGGAGCTTACGATTCAGGATGCGCAGACCGAGGTTATGGCCCTGAGCCTTAACCCCGATCACTTCCGCTCCTCGACCGACGATGCTGTAAATATCAAGCGTATCCCCGTCTCGCGTATGAATGAGTTCCGTAATGCCAAGTATGCCTGCTCTTACTACGACTACCAGAACAGCCGCATCAGCGAGAGCCCCACGCTGTCGCGTTACTTCCGCGTGATTACTTTTAATAGAATCCTCAAGTACGGCTCGTTCCCGCTCGCAGATATCATCCGCGATATGTTGCGTATGGGCGAGGAGGAGATGCGCTGTCCGGTCGAGATCGAGTTCGCTGTGAATATGGACGTTCCTGCGGGTGAGATGCAGATCTTCAATCTGTTGCAGATTCGTCCCATCATCCGCAACGAGGAGAGCGCCAAACTCGACTGGTCGCAGGTCGATACCTCGGGCGCTGTAGTCTATTCCGAGAATGCACTGGGCATTGGCCTTATGCGCGACATCAAGCGCGTCGTATATATGAAGTTCGACAAATTCTCGTCGCTCTATACGCAGAAGATTGCCGACGAGCTGATGGAGATCAACAACCGTATGCGCGCCGATGGCGAGGAGTATGTCCTCATCGGTACGGGCCGCTGGGGTTCGTCGGATCCCAATCTGGGCGTTCCTGTCAAGTGGGCACACATTTCGCAGGCGCGTGTTATTGTCGAGTCGGCCCTCCCGAACTTCAATGTCGAGGCGAGTCAGGGTACTCACTTCTTCCAGAACGTAACTTCGCTCGGCGTAGGTTATCTCTCGCTCGACCCCTCGCACGGCGATGGTGAGCTGGACGTGCAGCAACTCGACCAGATGGCGGCGTGGTACGAAGGCGAGTATATGCGCTGTGTCGAGTTCCCCGATCCGCTCTACATCTACGTTGATGGCCAGTCGAAGAAGGGTATCGTAAAACCCGCCCCTGCAAAACAAAATTAAACCGATAAGAATATGAAAAAGATATTGAAAATCACAGGCATCGCCCTTGCCGCCATCTTGGCGCTGTTGTTGGTGTTGCCCTTTGCCTTCAAGGGAAAGATTGAGCAGGTTGTAAAGAACGAGGGCAATAAGTTGCTCAATGCTCAATTCGATTTCGAGAGGCTCGACATCAGCCTTTTGCGCAACTTCCCGCAAGCCTCCGTTTCGCTCCACGATTTCTGGCTCAAGGGCGTGGATGAGTTCCAGAACGACACTCTGGTCTATGCAGGTGAACTGACGGCTGCCGTCAATCTCGCATCGCTCATTAGCGGCGATTACGAGATCTCGAAGGTCATCGTTGCCGACACCCGCCTCAATGCCATTGTGCTGGAGGATGGCCGCGTGAATTGGGACGTGATGAAATCCTCGGATGAAGAGCCGAGCACGCCCTCCGATGCTCCCACATCTTTCAGCGTTCAGCTTAAACGCCTCACGGTCGATAACCTGACGGCTGTTTATGACGATCGACAGGGTGGTGTCTATGCCGCTGTCGAGGCCCTCGAGGCGACCTGCTCGGGCGATCTGGGTAGCGATAATACCACCATCCGCCTCAAGGCTGCCACACCCTCCGTTTCGTTCCGCTCGGGCGGCATTCCGATGTTGAGTCGCGCCGAGGTTAAGGCCGAAATGGATGTGGATGCCGACCTTAAGAATATGAAATTTACGCTCAGCGATAACGCCTTGCAACTCAATGCTATCCGCGCCGCCATCGACGGCTGGGTTGATCTGACCGACGAGGGCGTGGATATGGACTTGAGTCTTAGCAGCAACGAGATCGGCTTCAAGGAGATTCTCTCGCTCATCCCTGCCATCTATGCCAAGGATTTCGAGGGGCTGCGCACCGATGGCGTGGCAACGCTTCACGCAACGGCCAAGGGCTCGCTCATCGGCGAGGATATTGTGCCCGCGTTCGATGTGGCTCTCGATGTTAAGAACGCTATGTTCCGCTACCCCTCGCTGCCGGCGGGTGTTGATAATATCAACATCGCTGCCAAGGTGCAGAATCCCGGTGGCTCGATCGACCTTACTACGGTCAATGTCAATCCCTTCAATTTCGTTCTGGCGGGTAACCCCTTCTCGCTCACGGCCGATGTGCGCACCCCCGTCAGCGATCCCGACTTCCGCCTCACGGCCGATGGAAAGTTGGATCTGGGCAAGATTAAGGATGTCTATCCTCTGGAGGATATGACTCTCTCGGGCGTTGTCGATGCCGATATGAGCGTCGCGGGCCGTCTCTCATATATCGACAACGAGCAGTACGACCGTGTCTTGGCCGAGGGAAATATCTCGCTGAGCGGTATGCAGTTGCAGGTGGATGGCGTGCCCGATGTTGTGATCGAGCGCTCGATGTTCGGCTTTACGCCCCGCTATCTGGAGCTTAGCAAGACGACGGTTAAGATTGGCGAGAATGACCTTACGATGGACAGCCGCTTCGAGAACTATATGGGCTACCTGCTCAAGGGTACAACGCTCAAGGGCACGCTCAATGTCAGCAGCCAGCGTATGAATCTCAACGATTTCATCTCCTCTGACGAGCAGTCGGCCGAGCCTACTGCAGAAGAGTCAGCCACTGAGCCCACAGCAGAGGAGCAACCTGCATCGACTACGGGTGGACTGCGCGTTCCCGACAATATCGACTTCCGCGCCGAGGTTGCAATGGCCGACGTGCGACTCGACAAAATGTCGCTGAGCGACATCAAGGGCCTTTTGATTATTAAGGATAGCAAGGTCGATATGCAGAATCTCTCGCTTCGGACGATGGGCGGCAATGTGGTTGCCAATGGCTCTTATGCCACACCCGTCGGCGAGCAGGCGCGCCTCGATGCAGGTTTTGCGCTGAATAATATCGCCTTTGCCGATGCCTATCGCGATTTGGATATGGTGCAGAGCCTTGCCCCGATTTTCGAGGGCCTGAATGGTAATTTCTCGGGTAGCGTTAAGGTTAATACTCTGCTCGACGATGAGATGAGCCCCGTTCTGCAGTCGCTCAACGGTAGCGGTAGTCTGCAGACCAAGGATTTGAGCCTCAGCGGTGTTAAGTTCATCGATCAGGTGGCAACCATCGTCAATAAGCCCGAGTTGAAAAACATCAGCGCCAAGGATCTCAGTATTGACTTCACAATCACCGATGGCCGCCTCTCGACCAAGCCTTTCGACCTTAAGTTAGGCGACTACACGATGAATCTCTCGGGTACGACGGGCCTTGACAAGTCGATCGACTATCGCGGTAAGATCACCCTCCCCGCATCCACAGGCGCTATCTCGAAGCTCGGAACGGTCGATATGACCATCGGCGGCACATTCTCTTCGCCCAAGGTCTCGATCGATATGGAGAGCCTTGCCAAGCAGGCCGCACAGCAGGCCGCGTGGGGACTTGGCGAGAAACTCTTCGGCGGCAATAGCGACACAACGCAGGAGGCTGCCGATAGCACCCAGACCGAGAAGAAAAATGTTGTCGGCACGGTACTTAATCTGTTCAAGAAAAAGAATTAACGATTATGAAACGACTACTCTCCCTTACTCTTTTGCTCACGATGGTGTGTGCGACGGCCCACGCCCAACTCTCGTTCGAGGATCGCCGCCCCATATTTAAGCTAAACGACAAAACGCTACTCACTACCCCCGCCGAGGGCCTCTGGTCGGTGGCTACGGGCTGGCAGCAGGATTGGATGTGTGGCTGGGTACACGCCTCGGCCGACGAGCAGACTCGGAGTGGCGAGTGGACCATTCTCTCGGGTAAGATCTCACTTCCGCAGGGCGATCTTCTCGTGCGCGACTCCTATCGTGAGGTGCGCGATGGGTTGGTGCAGTGCGTTCGCCGTTACGAGTGGCGAGGCGAGGAGACTCTCTCTCACGTTACCCTCTCGGTGCGTCTGCAACTCGCGGGCGAAGCTCTTATGCCCTGCCTGCCGGGTATCCTCTACTACGGCAATAAGAACGGTGCAAAGGTCGATCCTACGCGCATCCCCGTTTATGAGGGCCGCGCTGGCGAGTTCGCCATCTTCGAGGAGCACCGCTATCCGATGCCCTTCGCTATGCTGGAGAATGCCGCCGAAGGCTATGCCGCAGCCCTGCACACCGTTCCCAGCCCCGTTCGCGGAGCTGTGTTGAGCGATCAGTGGTGGTCGATGGGTGTCGAGGCCAAGAGTGGCTACGCGGAGTTTGTACTCTACTCGGGCCCAATCGGTTACAATGGTCAGCACAGCGTGGCTAAGGCGCTGCAACGCAAGCCTATGCGCTATGCCGACACCTACCTTAACCTCGAGCCCGGCCGCATCATCGAAAAGACCTTCTACGTCGAGCTCTATCCCATCGCATCCGAGGGCACAGGCTTCCAGCAACCGATTTACACCTCACTCGATATGCACAAACCCTACGACGCCGACCGCTTCCCCTCGTTCGACGAGATCGTGCGCGGCAAATTCAACTTCGCCAAGAGCCGTTGGATCGACTTGGGTGGCGATGCCGTAGGATTCAATATGTACGACAATTCGCTCCGTAAGGAGCTGGTGATGGGGTGGTGCGGTCAGGCCGACTCGCCCGGATTTGCCCTGCAGGTTCTCGCCGACCGTTTGGCCGATCCCGAGATTGAGCAGATGGTGCAGCGTTCGATGGATTTCCTCACCACATATAAGGTCGATCCCGAGCGAGGCCTCTTCCCCGTTCGCTACAATGGCAAGGAGTATTCGCAGGGTGATCCCGTCTCGTGCGGTCAGGCGATGTATAACTTCGCCAAAGCTATCGAGGTGGCCCGCAAGAGCAAGAAGTACGACACGCGCAAGTGGGAGACGTTCCTGCGCGAGGCTGCCGATGCGGTGAGCGCAAAGATCTTGTCCGAAGAGTGGAATCCACTCTCTACGGCCGAGGGTTTCTATATCGCTCCGCTGGCTATCGCCTCGAAACTCTTCAAGAACGACACCTATAAGCAGGCTGCCGAGCGCGCCGCACAGCTCTTTGCCGATCGCCACCTGAAGATGAACGGCTGCTATTGGGGCGGAACGCTCGACGCAACGTGCGAGGATAAGGAGGGCTCGTGGGCCGCTTTTCAGGGTTTTCTTGAGATGTACGAGCGCTTTGGCGAGAGACGCTATCTGGATTGGGCCAAGCACGCGATGGATGTCTGCCTGAGCTACGTCGTGGTGTGGGATATTCCTCTGCCGGCAGGCCGTCTGGCCGACTTTGGCTTTAAGACTACGGGCTGGACGGTCGTCTCGGCGCAGAATCAGCATATCGACGTCTATGGCGTATTGTTTGCCCCCGAGGTCTATCGTATGGGCGAGCTGCTGAAGGATGATCGTCTGTGCCGATTGGCAAAGGTTATGTACCGCACCTGCTATCAGCTCACCGATCCCTTCGGATCGCAAGGCGAGCAGTTGCAGCAGACCAACTTCGCCCAGCACGGCGATATGAGTAACGTCTATAAACTTCGTGGCGGCTACTCCGAGCAGTGGACCGTATTCTGGATTACGGCTCACTTCCTAAATGCTGCCGCTCGATTTGAGCAGATGGGCGTAAGTATGTAAAAGCCCTCATAATAATATAATAAGGTGTCCCACGCGGGACACCTTATTCTTTTTATCTCAATTTATTCTTCTGAAAATGCCTTCTTGCCAGCAGGTGATATGCCGCGACTCCAACGAGATTCACTCCCCACGCCGTCCAGAATGCCGCGTGATAGCTGACGTGCTCGGCCACAATACCTCCCACCAGCGTTCCTAATCCGATGCCTATATCCCACGATACGAGCAACGTCGAGTTGGCCGTTCCGCGCTGTGAGTTCTCCGCCAGATTGATAAACATCGTCTGGAACGCAGGGAACATATGTCCGTTACCCAAGCCGATGATTAGTGCTGCTCCGTAATAACCCCAATGATTATGCACCGCCGCGAAGAGCAGATAGCCGCATAACGAAATGGCCGTACCTACGGTCGCATTCTGCGTAACCTTGCCCTGTCGCAACGTGCGACTGCCGACCAGACGCGACATAATCAGTCCAATGGCCAGCAGTATAAAGAACAATCCCGTTCCACCCGTAATGCCAAGCTCGTCCTTGCCGTAAATGGCAATGTAGGTCGCCAGCACGCCATACGAAAATGCGAAACATACCATCGCCGACCCTTGTCGCCAACCCTTCAGCAGAATGAAGCGGTCGAGCGATAGCGCCTTGCGCTCCCTTACAACCTCGCGTTTACGATGTTTGACCGACGCCGTGCAGGCCAATCCCACGAGCGAAGTTACGAAGGCCAGCCAGAACAACATATCGTAGTTGTCGTAATGCTCAAACAGCACCAGTGCAACCGTCGGGCTTATCGCCGTAGCTATATTGTTGCTAAGTCCGTAATATCCAATTCCTTCGGCTCGCCGCGATGCGGGTAGCACGTCGATCGCCACCGTACTGTTCGATACTGTCGTTGCCCCAAACGGAGCGCCGTGCAACGTACGCACAATGGCAAACAACATCAGCGTTCCCGCCGCCAAATATCCCGCAAAGAAGACGGCAAAGAGCATATAACTTGCCACCATCACCACCCTTCGCGGAAAACTATCGACCATATATCCGCTCAACGCGCGAATCAAAAGCGCCGTCAGCGTATAACCCGACAGCACGATACCAATTGTCTGCTTATCAGCCCCAAACGTGTCGCTCAGATACGATGGCAGCAGCGGCGTAAGGAGCATAAACGAGAAGAAGATCATAAAGTTTGCCGTCCAGACCTTCAGGTAGTTGCTGTTCCATAGCCTCTCGCGCGGAGTGGCCGTTACCTCTTGTGCTCTATTACTTGTCTCCATAACTATCCTCCTTGGCGGGGCCCACAGCCTCGTTTTACCCCCGCAAATATAAGTATTTCTTCTTTGCGTTGTCCTTCGGTTGCTAAAAAATAGCTCCCTCGAGATATTGATCAATAAAAATCACTATCTTTGTGGTCGGTTGCCGCTCATTGTGGCCGCCACGCAAAACGCAAGAGAATAAACAAAAAAATAATAGTTATGGAAGCAATCGTAAAGACAAACTTTAGTTTCGAGGGTCAGCAGAGCCACTATGTAGGTAAGGTTCGCGACGTTTACAGCATCAACGATGAGTATTTGGTAATGGTCGTGTCGGATCGTATCTCGGCATTTGACGTTGTTCTCCCGAAGGGTATCCCCTTCAAGGGACAGGTTCTGAACCAGATCGCCGCCAAGTTCCTCGATGCCACTGCGGACATCCTTCCCAACTGGAAAATCGCCGTACCCGATCCTATGGTTACCGTAGGCCACAAGTGCGAGCCTTTCAAGGTTGAGATGGTTATTCGCGGTTACCTCTCGGGCCACGCTTGGAGAGAGTATAAGGCCGGCAAGCGCACCATCTGCGGCGTTGCAATGCCCGATGGTATGGTTGAGAATCAGCGTTTCCCCGAGCCCATCATCACCCCTACGACCAAGGCCGATGAGGGACACGACGAGGACATCTCGAAGGAGGAGATCATCGCGCAGGGATTGGTAAGCCGCGAGGAGTACGAGAAGCTGGAAGCCTATACCCGCGCCATCTTCCAGCGCGGTACGGAGATTGCTGCCAAGATGGGCCTTATCTTGGTTGATACCAAGTACGAGTTCGGTAAGAAGGATGGCGTAATCTACCTTATGGACGAGATCCACACTCCCGACTCATCGCGTTATTTCTATGCCGAGGGCTACGAGGAGCGTCTGGCCGCTGGCGAGAAGCAGAAGCAGCTCTCAAAGGAGTTCGTTCGTGAGTGGCTGATGGCCAATGGTTTTCAGGGTCAGGAGGGTCAGCAGGTTCCCGAGATGACCGACGAGATCGTTGCAAGCATCACTGACCGCTACATCGAGCTTTACGAGAATATCGTTGGCGAGAAGTTCGTTAAGGCCGAGAGTGAGGATGTCGAGGCACGCATCGAGCGCAACGTTAGCGAGTGCTTGGCAAAGTTGTAATACGCAATCTATCGAAAAACATAGGGTGTCCCACGCGGGCACCCTTTCTATTTTATCTTTACCGTCGGAATATCCTCCCAACGTGTTGTGTAGCAGGGCGAACGGTATTCGTGCGATGATAGCACGCGGCCACTTCCCTGCACCCCGAAGCGCACTGATCCCTGACCTATGCGGTCGCTAATCTCGTCAATGGCGCGCGTCAGTCGCTCATCCCGCTCCCGTTCCTGCCCATCGTCAAAGAGTGAGCGCGCGAGACCCTCCTGCGGAATTATCTTCAGCGCCGTTACGCCCGCCTTCTTGTAGCCATACCCCGCGACAAAAATCTCGCGTGCCGCCTCTGCCGCCGCAGCTATTATCTGTCGGCTGCTGTTTGTCGGCTCGGGGAACGTGATGACGGTGCTTGAGATATATTGCTGCTCGTCGCGGAAACGATTCGTTCGCGCAAAGACGTGCAACTCGCCACACAGCGACCCCTGATGGCGCAACTTCTCGGCCGTCATAGCTGCGAAGTTGGCTATCTGCTCGGTCAGTTGCTCTCGGTCGGTTATCTCGTGCGTGAAGCTGCGCGTGTTGCTGATTGATTGGCGCACGTCGGTCGTCGCGGAGATGTCGATGCAGGGCTCGCCCCGCAGCTCGCGCCAAGTGCGAAGCCCCGTAATGCCGAACATATGCCTAACGAGCGAGTCGGGTAGGGTGGTGTAGTCGTATGCCGTTACGATGCCTCTCTCGTGCAGTCGCGCCACCATTCTGCGCCCTATGCCCCACACATCCTCGATCGGAAAACGCCTTAGAACCTTCTCCACATCCTTCTGTCGGTGCATATAACATCCGCCCTGTAACTTCGGGTATTGCTTGCATAGCTTCGATGCGATCTTCGCGAGCGTGCGTGTCGGTGCAATGCCCACCGATACGGGTATTCCCGTATTTTTCAGGCAGCGGCGCGAAATCTGTTTTGCTAACGCATCAAAATCCACGCCCTCCATCCCGCTAAGATCGAGAAAAGCCTCGTCTATGGAATAGACTTCGACGTGCGGCACAAACTCCTTAAGCGTCATCCTCACGCGACGCGACATATCGCCATAGAGCGAGTGATTTCCCGAGAAAACGGCCACATTGTGCCGCTCCACAATATCCCTTATCTTGAACATCGGCGCACCCATCCCGATCCCCAACGCCTTCGCCTCATTGCTGCGTGCAATGGCGCAGCCATCGTTGTTAGAGAGCACGATGACCGGTCGCCCGTTGAGTTCGGGGCGAAATACTCGCTCGCACGAGACGAAAAAATTGTTGCAATCGGCCAGCGCGTACATACTATACCCGTTTGATTACGAAAGTTACCACTCCCCAGACGATAAAGTTATTCTGCTCGGTGATGCGTATCGGCTCATATCGCTCATTTGCGGGCATCAGCTTAACGCCGCGTGCATCAATCGCCACGCGCTTAACGGTAAACTCTCCGTCGATATGACACACCGCAATACACCCGTCGTGTGGCTCAAGGCTCTTGTCCACGATGATTATATCCCCCTCGTCGAGCGACGCATCGACCATCGACGTGCCACTCACGCGAAAGAAGAATGTCGAGGCGGGATGGCGCACCAACAGCCGCACCAGATCCAGTTTCTCGCGCATATCGTCGGCTGGCGAAGGAAATCCCGCCTTCACATCGCCGCACATATCAAATTCGCCACCTACCGCATCGCTGTCGATGGGGTAGGGCATCATATTATCCAAATTCTCCATCTTCAAAAAGAAAATAAAACCCGCCTGCGCACAACAGACGGGCCGTTTATATCAAACCTCCGAGCGCTTAGCACTTATCGGTCATAATACCCAGAATCAGCGAGTCCGTCTCGTTCATACCCTCGCGGCCGATGGTGGTTAGGTTGCGAATCGAGCGATCGACATCCTCATCGATGATTCCCTCGAGCGATGATACGCATCGATGTTCCATTGCCATCATCGCCGACAGCACGGCCGTCGATACACCGCTGGCTAACTTCAGGGCACAACTCGGCTTTGCACCATCACAAATCATACCCGTCAGGTTGGCAATCATATTCTTGATGGCCATCGCCACCTCCTCGTAGCCGCCACCCATAAGATATGTTATTCCGCAGCTCGAACCCGATGCCGCCACCACACATCCGCACAGCGCCGACAAGCGACCCAAGCTCTGCTTGATGTAGATTACCGTCAGGTGGCTGAGCGTCAGCGCGCGAATCATCTGCTCCTCCGTTGCACCGCACTCCTCGCCATACACAACAACGGGCAACGTAGCCGTAATTCCTTGATTTCCACTGCCCGAATTACTCATCACAGGCACCATCGCACCACCCATACGCGCATCGCACGCCGAAGCCGTATAGGATAGGATACGCGAAAATACGCTGTCGCCCATCACCTTCAGCTCGCGATCTCCGCGCAACGTCTTGCCGAGCGAATGACCAAAATCAGCCGTGAAGGCACTCTCTGCCGCCGCCTTGTTCAGTCGCTTCGACTCGAGGATAAATCTAATCTCGTCGATCGGTGCTGTCATCGCAAAATCATACACTCGACGCAGCGTGAGCTTCACATCATCCTCCGTCTCTCCCTCGCCCTTTGTCGAGCGGTTGTCGAGCAGCACCTCCCCGTCGCGCTCCAAATATACGAATGTGGTGTGCCCACCCGATATTATGGCCGTTGCCGAGTGCGAGTCCGCCGTTGCCTTAACCTCGATGTATAGCTTTTCGGTTATGCCCTGCTTAAGATCAATCGCAATACGCTTCTGATCGATGTACTCGCGTCCCTTCTCCACAGCCTCTGCGTTGGCATCGCGCAACACCTCAAGATCATACTCCGAACGGCCTACGATTGCTCCGAGTGCAATTGCAATCGGCAGACCGATCATCCCCGTTCCGGGAATACCCACACCCATCGCATTTTTCAGGATGTTGGCACTCAGCTTCACCTCGATCTTCTCGGGCTGCTGACCCAACAGCTCGGTCGCCCGAGCCGTACACAACGCCACAGCCACAGGCTCCGTACAGCCGATGGCGGGGACAACTTCACGTTTGATAAGGGCCACGATGGCCTCTCGCTCCATAGCAGAAAACATAACGTCAGATATTTTCGACAAAAATACAAACACTCTCCGAGTATAGCAATTTTTCCGCGTTTTTTCGATTATATTTTTACAATCCGCGAACTCCCTTTCGGCACAGCCCAGCGGCGAAAATAGACAAAAAAACAAGGGGCACACCCGCGAAAATGTACCCCTTTCCCAAATAACTATATGCTACAATTAATTATACAGGAATCGTTTGATTGATTGTTTGGGCGTATGCTCAAATCCGCCCTCGATGATCTCCACTTTGGCGATCTTGCCGTATGCGGGCAGCGATCGGTTCAGCTCCACGCGATTCTGCTCCATAATAGCGGCCATCTCCTCCTTGTCGGCATTCTGATCGTCTGCCGTCAGCGCCACCAGCGCTACCAGACCACCCTTGCGATCCACCACCAGCGACTCGCCAACGTGAGGCATCGAGTTGAGCTTGCTCTCGATCTCCTCGGGGTAGATGTTCTGTCCGTTTGCCGTCAGGATCATACACTTGCTACGACCCTTGATGAAGATGTTACCATCCTTGTCGATGATACCCAAGTCGCCCGTGCGCAGGAAGCCATCCTCGGTGAAGGTCGCTGCCGTAGCCTCAGGGTTCTTGAAGTAACCCTGCATCACGTTGTCGCCCTTGACCTGAATCTCGCCAACCACGTTTGCGGGATCGCTCGAGTCGATGCGCACCTCTACGCCCGTTACAGCGCGACCGCACGAACCCATACGGAACGTCTCCCAGGGCGAGTAACCGATCAGCGGAGCGCACTCGGTCATACCGTACCCCACCGTGTAGGGCAGCTTGATCTTACGCATCACCTTCTCAACGGGGAAGCTGATTGCAGCACCACCCAACACGAGCGAGCGTAGGTTGCCACCGAAAACGCCCATCAGCTGTGTATATACCTTCTTATAAATAATCGTGTTCAGCACGGGAATCGACGTCAGCACACGCATCAAAGGCTTGTTGAGCGTTGGCATCACCTTATTCTTAAAGATCTTCTCCATCACCAGAGGCACTGTAATGAGCAGATAGGGCTTGATGTCGGCCAACGCCTGCATCAGCACCGTCGGCGTAGGAGTCTTTCCGAGGAAGAAGACGTGTCCACCACCGCACAACGGATAGATGAACTCAAATGCCATACCATACATATGCGCCAGCGGCAGCATCGACATAATCTTGTCCGTATCCGTTACGGGGATGTTGTTCAGTGCAAAGTCGATATTCGACGAGATGTTAAGCGCCGTAAGCATCACACCCTTGGGCGAGCTTGTCGTTCCCGAGGTGTAGTTGATGATGGCCAGATCGTTGATGTTGCTGAACGTGTAGTCCGTAGCCTCGATCTTCTTCTCTGCCGGAATTATGCTTGGCATATTCTGCTCGATCTGAGCAACCGTATCGACCAAAGCCTCCTCCTTTGCATATATAATAGAGTAGTTGTCCAAGTCGATTGCGGCCTTCAGGTTGGGCATATCCTTTAACTCCATCTGCTCCCAGATGCGACGCTCCGTAAAGAGAACGGCACTCTCCGAGTGGTCGGTAAGGCCAGCAATGGTGTTAGGTGCGAAGTCGGGCAGGATAGGCACCGCTACGCCACGATAAGTTGCCGTGGCCATAAAACCCATTGCCCAACGGGCACAGTTCTTACCCGCCAGAGCAACCTTATCGCCCGGCTCCAATCCGATTGCCTTAAATGTTGCGTGAAGTTTGGCTATACGCGTAGCCATCTGAGCGAAGGTGAAAGTCTCACCGCGATAGTCGCTGAGTGCGGGCTTCTCCCAGCGCTCACGCATCGACTCTTGAAGAATTGACAGATAATGTCGCATATTCCCGATATACTTTTTTGTAGTGTTTTTTGATTTGATTGCACTACGAAGATCGGGTATATTTGTCTAATAGAAAAATAAAAGTGATAAACCCCCTTTCCGTGGGACGAAACACTTATAGGGGATAAAACTCCCATTTTTTGGGGCGAAATTCACGTAAATTATCACCCTTTGGTGCCCAATTTACTAATTTTGCCCGCTGTCAGGGCCGCTCATAAGCCACTTTTTAATGCTGTCCGAGAAGGTTTTTGAGATCGGCACATCGGGTACTCCGGCGATTCCGAACTCGATAAACATACCCTCCTTTTCGCGTCGCATCACCTTCACCAAATCCAGATTCACCATATACGAACGGTGGCATTGCTGGACGTGTGTCGATGAGAGCTGCTGTGCCACCTGCTTGAGCGTATTACGCACGAGCATCTTCTTCGGGGCGTTGTTGTTGGTGTACCAGACGCAGATGTAGTTGTCGGCCGATTCGATGAAGAGCAGATGCTCACGACGCACCGAAAGACGCATATCGCCCTTCGTGTCAAAAATCTGAATATACGCCGTCTGCATCGCGGTCTCGTCCTCCGAGATCTGCTGACGCAACAACCTGAGCTGTGCCACACGCTCCTGCCAAATGAAGTAGATGTAACACATCGTGTATGGGATGAGCAGGATGAAGAATGTCTTGATGAGCGAGTTGCGGAAGAGCGTTATCACACCCTTGTCGGTATCGGTGAAGAGCACCGCGCCGAGCGTAAAGATGATCGTCATCGCCAGAATCTCGCACACAATCCATCCGATATAGTTTAAGTACGTTATTTGGCGATGGCGTGTGAACATTCCCATAAGCCATCGGCTGATTGCCGCCACACCCATACCACTTAATATAAGGAGTATGGTGATAAGCTGCACCACCAGCTCGCGCGAGATGTTTAGCCACGCGAGGAATCGCGTGTCGGTGTCGATTCTGTCGAAATCGAACGGGCTATATATGGAGATGAACAGCAGCGCGAAGATCGGCACGAAGATGATCATCGTTGTCTGGTTCGATCTCTTATATATAAATTCGGGAATATATGCCTTTTTACTCTCCATAGTTTGGTCTATTTATCGTATCTCGAGAGCCATACGACACAACGCCTCACCCGCCTCGTTGGCGTAGGCAAACAGGTGTGTCTGCTCCTTCTGCTCGGCCTTGAGTGAAAGTTTGTCGTTGTAGCGAGCCTCCTTCATAAAGTTCATATCCAGTCGGAATGCCTTCAAATTCTCGGGCACCTCGATCGGGAGCGAGTCGAATATGATGTCTATGTATCGCATCGTGTTCATATGACGGTTGAAGTCGATGTCGCTATACACCACGCGATGCTCCACTACGCTCTCGCTGCTCACCGTGCCAATACGTCGCGGACGCTCGCAGGGCGATGGTGCATCTACCATATTTCCCTCGTGAGCCTTCGCCATCGTGTTCATATCAACGGGCATACGCGTCGAGTAGTCGATCATACACCACTGCGACACCGAGCGGCCGAACTCGTGTCCCGCGCTGTCGCAGAGTGTGAAGTTTCGCGTCGATGAGAGTCGGTTGTAGTCGCTGATCCAAGTGTAGAGCGTGAATTCGCTGTACTCCTCGGGCAGGTAATCCAACTCGATACACATACGCGACAATACCCAGCCGTAGTTGTTGTCGGCCAGCGCGTCGATGCCGAAGCCGCGCTTGTGTGCATCCTCACCTGCGGCGTGGAGCACCAAATCGCAGATTGATGATACGGAAACTCGGTTGGTGAAATCGACGTGTCGGGGCTCGATTCTATATTTGAAAATGCTCTTTTCCATAGGTCGTTTGTAGTGGTTGCAATTTGCGCATATAGTGCAAAGGTATAAAAAAATCACGACATCTCAACATCATTTCCGACTTTTGTCCCTCCTGACTTTGGCGCATTAGCCCCAAAAATCGATTATTTAACATAATATCCGCAAATCCTCCTACGTTATAAATCCGAAACTGACAACAAAAAACCGATAAACAACAAAGCGTCAGTAGTAACTGTAAATATGGAAAATAAGATTTCAAAGATTCTGGATAGCCTTCTTGTCCGCGTAGCTTTCGATTTGAGCAAGGCGGATTCTCGCCACTCATACCTCGACCGCATCACGCTCGAGATTCTCCGCGACGATAGCTCGATGGCCTACCGCCTTCTGTCGCTAAGACTCAACGAGCGCGAGATGCGCGAACTTCCGCATCGGATCGAGGATCTGGTGCGCGCCCAACCCAAGTTCGAGAGCCAGCCGATCGATGAATTTCTCCACGCATTGCGCTGTCGTCTCGAGCAGACTTACTCTTCGCAGCGCCACATCTCCACCGTTCACGTTCTGTGCGAGGCCGTGAGCGATACCACGACCGCCACATCGCAGGTGCTCTCGCATTATGGCATAAATCTGCATACCATCAACTCCATTTTGCGAGAGCTTGGCGATAGGGTGGAGGGCGCGCAGTCGCCCTTGCGACTCGGTTTCGAGCCGATTGATTACTTTACGCCGCCTCACTCCGATAATGCCACTCCCTTGCTCGAAAAGCTTGCCACCGATCTCACCTCTCAGGCCCGCGACGGCAAACTCGATACGGTCATCGGCCGCGAGAAGGAGATCGACCGTATGGTGCATATCCTCTCGCGCCGCAAGAAGAACAATCCGATCCTTGTTGGCGAGGCGGGTGTCGGCAAGAGCGCCATTGTCGAGGGGTTGGCCCTGCGTATCGCCTCGTGCGATGTGCCCGTAGCGTTGCAGCGCAAACGCATCTTCTCGCTCGACGTGGCCTCGCTTGTTGCGGGCACAAAATATCGTGGCGAGTTCGAGGAGCGTATGCAACAACTTTTAGACGAGCTGCGCGGTGCCGACGATGTGATCGTCTTCATCGACGAGATCCACACCATCGTTGGCGCAGGCTCAACACAAGGCAGCCTCGATACAGCCAATATCCTCAAGCCCGTTCTTGCCCGCAGCGAGGTGCAGATTATCGGTGCCACGACACTCGACGAGTTCCGCGATAACATCGAGAAGGATGCCGCCCTCGAGCGCCGCTTCCAGAAGATCGTCGTCGAGCCTACCACAGCCTCGCAGACTTTGGAGATACTGCGCAGGATAGCTCCCCATTACGAGCAGCACCACAACGTGCGTTATAGCGACGAGGCTCTTTCGGCCTGTGTCGCCCTTAGCGAACGCTATATCACCGATCGCCACCTCCCCGATAAGGCCATTGATATTATGGACGAGGCTGGTGCCCGCATTGGTGCGGATGAGGGCGAGGAGGCCGTCCGCCAAACTATGCAGCAACTCCAAGCCACAACCCGTAAACGCAATGAGGCTCTTGCTGCGCTCGCTTACGATACGCTTGCCACCATCCGCCTGCAAGAGATCGCCCTCAAGGCCCGTCTGGAGGAGCAACTATCCAATCGTACCCGCACGCTGGAGCGTCAGCCCCATATCGTTCGAGCCTCCGATGTCGAGCGAGTTGTTGCCACGATGACGGGCATCCCTGCCGAGCGCCTTTCGCACGGTGAGAGCGAGCGCCTTCGTACCCTCGCCGACCATCTCCATCGAAGGGTAGTGGGGCAGTCTGCGGCCGTCGATAGCCTCTCGCGTGCACTTTTACGCTCGCGTGCAGGATTGAAGGATGCCAATCGCCCCATCGGCGTCTTCCTCTTTGTCGGACCTACGGGTGTTGGGAAGACTCTTTTGGCAAAGGAGCTATCGCGGTGGCTCTTTGACGAGCGTCGTGGCCTGATCCGCCTCGATATGTCGGAGTATGGCGAGCGCCATAACGTGGCGCGATTAATCGGCTCACCTCCGGGCTATGTGGGCTATGGCGAGGGTGGCCAACTCACTGAGGCCGTTCGCCGCCAACCATACGCCGTTGTGCTGCTCGACGAGATCGAGAAGGCACACCCCGATGTATTTAATATAATGTTGCAGATTTTCGACGAAGGACACCTTACCGACGGTACTGGTCGCCGAGTCGATTTTCGCAATACGGTGATTATCCTAACCTCGAATGTCGGATCGCGTACCGCCGCACACTCCTCGACGCTTGGCTATCAAACCCTCTCGAGCGAGCGCTCGGCCGAAAAAACGAGTGCTGAAATTTACCGCAAGGCTTTGGAGAGTCATTTTGCTCCCGAATTTTTGGGCCGCATCGACGATGTTGTCTGCTTCAATGAGCTCTCTACGGAGGATGTCGAGCAGATTGTTACCCTCGAACTTGCCGAGATCTTCTCCCGCGCCCGTGCTCTTGGCTATAATGTCGATATTACCCCCGAGGCTCGCCGCGAACTTGCCACGACGGGCTACGATGCAGACTATGGCGTACGATCACTCCGCCGCACATTGACCAAGCTGGTCGAGGAGCCACTCTCGATGCTCATCGTCGATGGCCAGCTCCTTAGCGGCAGCAACGTCATCGTCGAGTACACTCCACACTCCGGCCTCACCCTACGCGTCGCATAACCTCACCCAACTTAAACCCCGAGCCTGCCATCCGGCAGGCTCAATTTATTTATATAAGGTAATATCTTGCAAAAATTTGTAGGATTTGAAATTTGTATTATATTTGCAAGGTCATTCAAAGATAATCATCCGATTATTTTCCAATCAACGAACGTAAATTTACCACTATATGCAGGATTTAGATGCACTCGAAGGTAAGACTTTGCCCGAATTGCGCGAAATAGGCAAGGTGCTGGGTATTACCGACACAACTCTCAAGAAGAGAGATTTGCTCAAGAAAATCACCGAATTTGCTAACGCCGACGCTCCCGCCGAACCTGTTTCGGTCGAGCCTGCTTCGGCCGAGGCCGCCACGGCACCACAAGCCGAGGCTCCCAAGAAGCGTGGCCGTCGTCCCCGCGTGAGTACTACCCGCGTGGAGGAGAATGCTCCGACCTCGGAGCAGAGCGAGCAACCCGTAGTTGCTGCCGAGCCAACCGTAATACCGACCGAAGCTCCAGCCGAGCCGCAGCCCACTCAGAGCGCGGCTGCTCCAGCTGTCGAGGCTCCCGCACCCAAGCGTCGCGGCCGCAAGCCCAAGGCCCTGAAGGAGCAGGAAGAGCGTATGGCTGCCGAGCAGCGGGCAAAGACGGTGGAGGCTGAGCAGAACAACGAAGGAGCCCAGAGCGAGGCTACGCAGATCGCGACCAATCATCAGCACCGCCACGAAGCCACGCAGCAGAAGGAGTACTTCGCAGGCGAGATTATTGGCGAGGGTGTGCTGGAGATTATGCCCGATGGCTACGGATTCCTGCGCTCGGCCGACTATAACTACCTCAATTCTCCCGATGACATCTACGTTTCGCCCTCACAGATCAAGCATTTCGGTCTGAAGCCTGGCGATACGATTAGTGGTGTAATCCACCCCCCGAAGGAGGGCGAGAAGTACTTCCCGCTGATTCGCGTCAATGAGATCAACGGCCTCGAGCCCGACTATATCCGCGACCGCGTACAGTTCGAGTATATGACGCCGCTCTTCCCGAGCGAAAAGTTCAATCTGACGGGCAAGGGGCATAACTCGCTCTCGAATCGTGTTGTCGATCTCTTCTCGCCGATCGGCAAGGGCCAGCGCGGATTGATCGTAGCACAGCCCAAGACGGGTAAGACGATGCTTCTGCAGTCGATAGCAAACGCAATTGCGGATAACCACCCCGAGGTGTATATGATTGTACTGCTGATCGATGAGCGCCCCGAGGAGGTTACTGAAATGGCTCGTAATGTTAAAGCCGAGGTCGTTGCTTCGACCTTTGATGAGCAGGCTTCGCGCCACGTTAAGGTTGCCGAGATGGTGCTCGAGAAGGCCAAGCGAATGGTTGAGTGTGGCCACGATGTGGTGATCTTCCTCGACTCTATTACGCGTCTTGCACGCGCCTATAACTCTGTGCAACCTGCCTCGGGTAAGGTGCTGTCGGGAGGTGTCGATGCCAACGCCCTGCATAAGCCCAAGCGTTTCTTCGGCGCAGCCCGTAATACGGAGGAGAAGGGCTCGCTTACAATCATCGCTACGGCGCTGATTGATACGGGCTCGAAGATGGATGAGGTGATCTTCGAGGAGTTCAAGGGTACGGGTAATATGGAGCTCCAGCTCGACCGCAAGCTATCGAACAAGCGCGTATATCCCGCCGTTGATGTCATTTCGTCGGGTACACGCCGCGAGGATCTGCTCCTCTCGCGCGAGGTGATGAACCGAACGTGGGTAATGCGCAAATACCTCTCGGAGATGACCACCGTCGAAGCGATGGAGTTCCTGCAAAAACAGATGGGCCTGACCGAATCCAACGAGGAGTTCCTCGCCACGATGAATCAGTAGAAAATAGAAAAGGTGACCAGTAGTGGTCACCTTTTTTATTGTTTCTCCGTTGCCGTCTCCTTGCGGCGTGAGCGTTTGTCGTTGGTTGAGCCGATCAGGTGTTTTGATATGGTCTGCTGGAGGTTTTGCGGTGCGATGTTACGCTCAATCTGACCTCGGAAGGCAACCGAGATACCTCCCGTCTCCTCCGATACGACCACAACCACAGCATCCGAGGTCTCCGTAATACCGATAGCGGCGCGGTGGCGCGTGCCGTACGATTTGGGCACGGGCGACTGCGTTACGGGCAGGATACACTTCGCCGCCACGACGCGGTTATCTTTCACAACGGCCGCACCGTCGTGTAGCGGAGCGTTCTTGAAAAATATATTCTCGATCAGAGCCACCGACAGCTTGGCGTCGATCTTGATTCCTCCCTCGATAATATCGTCCAGATCGCTCTGCTGCGCCAGCACGATCAGCGCACCCGTCTTCGTAGCCGACATCTCGGCGCAGGCCGTGATGATGGGTTGCAGGTTGGTCTGCGACGAGCCACGACTATTGAAGATATTGTTTATGAAACTGAATCCACCCTGACGGCGACCAATCATCTGCAAAAAACTGCGTAACTCGGGCTGGAAGAGGATGATAAGCGCAATCACACCCACGCTCACGACCTGTCCCAGAATGGTCGATAGCAGCTCCATATTCAGCGCACGCACCACCACCCACACAAAGTATATCACGATAATACCCGTGAAGATATACGGCGCATTGGTGCCGCGCGTCATACGGTAGAAGCCCAGCATAATCAGCGCCACGAGTAGCACATCAATCAGATCAATGAATGTAAAGGGTATAAAATCCATCTTCAACAATAATCAATATGCAAATATAGCACAAATAAAGATACGAAGGCGGCAAAAATCGCAAAAATGTTAGCCCGGCACAATTTTATCCGATTAATTTCCAATCCACCGCTCGGCGCAAAGCCCGATGTTACAACACGCTTCGGCACGAAGACGAGTAATCCCATCAATTTTAATGCGAACTATTGTTATTGACGGAAAATGTTATTATATTTGCGTTGGATTTTTGCGTTTTATGACCAAAAATACCTAACAGCAATGTAAAAGACTGTTATAGTAACAAATAAACTCTTCTAAATTATGATTTATTCACACGAAGTGCAGCAGATGTGCTGCGTTAAAAAGGGTGCCAACCACGCATCGGCTCCCATCCCTCAGGAGGGTAAGTGGGTTGTAGCAAAGGAGATTAAGGACATTTCAGGTCTTACACACGGTGTGGGCTGGTGTGCTCCTCAGCAGGGTGCCTGCAAGCTTACTCTCAACGTTAAGGAGGGTATCATTCAGGAGGCTTTGGTTGAGACCATCGGTTGCTCTGGTATGACTCACTCGGCTGCTATGGCATCGGAGATTCTTCCCGGCAAGACCATTTTGGAGGCTCTGAACACCGACCTCGTATGCGACGCTATCAACACCGCTATGCGCGAGCTCTTCAAGCAGATCGTTTACGGTCGTACCCAGTCAGCTTTCTCTGAGGGCGGTCTTCCCATCGGTGCTGGCTTGGAGGACTTGGGTAAGGGTCTTCGTTCACAGGTAGGTACTATGTTCGGTACCGTAGCTAAGGGTACTCGCTACCTTGAGATGGCTGAGGGTTACTGCACCCGTATGGCTCTGGACGCTAACGACGAGGTTATCGGCTACGAGTTCGTTCACCTTGGCAAGATGATGGAGTTCATCAAGAAGGGTATCGAGCCCGCTGAGGCATTGGAGAAGGCAAAGGGTTCTTATGGCCGCTTCAAGGATGCTGTTAAGTACATTGATCCCCGTCAGGAGTAAACCACATTGTATAATCGAAAAAAGAGAAAAAAGATATGGCAAATTTATTTGAGAGCTACGAGCGCCGAATCGACCACATCAACGAGGTGCTCGCACAGTATGGAATCAACGGTATCGATGAGGCTAAGGCCATCTGCGATGCCAAGGGTATCGATCCTTACAAGATGTGTGAGGAGACTCAGCCCATCTGCTTCGAGAATGCAAAGTGGGCTTACGTTGTTGGTGCCGCTATCGCAATCAAGAAGGGCTGCACTTCAGCTGCCGACGCTGCCGAGGCTATCGGCGAGGGTTTGCAGGCATTCTGCATCGCAGGTTCAGTAGCCGACGACCGTAAGGTAGGTATCGGCCACGGCAACTTGGCTGCACGTCTTCTCCGCGAGGAGACCCAGTGCTTCGCATTCTTGGCTGGTCACGAGTCATTCGCTGCCGCTGAGGGCGCAATCAAGATCGCCGAGATGGCAAACAAGGTTCGTAAGAACCCCTTGCGCGTTATCTTGAACGGTCTGGGTAAGGACGCTGCGAAGATCATCTCTCGTATCAATGGCTTTACCTATGTTCAGACTCAGTTCGACTACTACACCGGCGAGGTTGCAGTAGTTGAGGAGACCGCTTACTCTGATGGTCTGCGTGCAAAGGTACGCTGCTACGGTGTTGACGACGTTCGCGAGGGCGTTGCCGTTATGTGGAAGGAGGACGTTGATGTATCTATCACCGGTAACTCTACCAACCCCACCCGTTTCCAGCACCCCGTTGCAGGTACTTACAAGAAGGAGCGCGTATTGGCAGGCAAGAAGTACTTCTCAGTAGCATCAGGTGGTGGTACCGGCCGTACTCTGCACCCCGATAATATGGGCGCAGGTCCCGCTTCTTACGGTATGACCGATACTTTGGGTCGTATGCACTCAGACGCTCAGTTTGCAGGTTCTTCATCAGTTCCCGCACACGTTGAGATGATGGGCTTCCTGGGTATGGGTAACAACCCGATGGTAGGTGCTACCGTTGCTGTTGCCGTTGCCGTTCAGCAGGCTATGGCTTAATTAAACCTTTAAGCATACAAAAAAAATCCTCGCATTATCTGCGGGGATTTTTTTGTATAAAACAAATCTCTTTGCGCTGAGGAATATAACCCATTATGCAAACGCCGATATTACCAGCGCTACCACAAATCCCGTTCCGCCCACCAGTGTCTCCATTATGGTCCACGTCCGCAGGGTGGTCTTTTCGTCCATCCCGACCAGCGTTTTCACCAGCCAGAATCCCGAGTCGTTGAAGTGCGAACATACCGTCGCACCTCCCGCCACCGCAGCCGTTACGCAAGCCAAGTGCAGGGGCGAGAGCTCGGCAACCTCGGGCATCGCGGCAATGATGCCCGCCGCCATTGTCATCGCCACCGTAGCCGATCCAACCGATATTCTCACCAGCGCCGCCACCACGAACGCCACCACAACCATCGGCAGCGAAGCCGAAGCCACCGCGCCGCCGATAATCTCGCCCAATCCCGAATATTGCAGTATGTAACGCAGCACACCGCCGCACGCCGTAACGAGCAGAATCAATCCTACGGGCTCCAACGATTTGGTCATCACGCGCTCCAACTCCTTCGACGAGTAGCCGTTGCGATAACCCAGCAGCGCCATCGCCACGAGCGTGGCAATCGTCAGCGCCATAAACGGCTCGCCCAAGAAATTTATCACAGGACGCATCTGGGCCATTGCATCGACAACCCCCGCGATGGACTTCAGTATGATCAGCACCAGCGGGATGAGGATAATCAGCACAACGGTCGCAAAACTCGGCAATTTACTCATATCAATGTCGGGCTGTGCAGCAACGTGTTCGGGCACGGGAATGTAGTATTTCTTGCCGCAATATGCGCCCCACACGGGGCCCGCCACGATCATTGCGAAGAATCCGCACACCAATCCCACGACAATCACCCATCCCAAATCTACGCCCAACATCGTCGCCACCAACACAGGCCCGGGCGTAGGCGGAATAAATGCGTGGCCAACGGCCAATCCTGCCAGTAGTGGAATGGCGTAGTAGAGCGACGATCGCGCCGTACGTTTGGCGAGCGAGAAGGCGAGCGGAATAAGGATTATGAGTCCTGCATCGAAAAATACGGGCATCGCAATGACCAATCCCGTAATTCCCAACGCCCACGCCGCTTTCTTGTCGCCAAAACGATTGACCATACTCACGGCTAAGGTCTGCGCACCGCCCGAAATCTCGAGTATCGCGCCGAACATCGAACCCAATCCCACCAGCAGGGCTATGCCCTCCAGCGTGTTACCCATTCCGTCATTCACCGAGGCCACAATCTGCTCGAATGGCATACCCGCCCCCAAGCCGATAGCCACAGCTCCGACCAAAATGGCGATCATCGCCTGCCAGCGAAAACGTATAATCAGCACCAGCAGCAGGGCAATTCCCGCCACGGCGGCAATTATAAGTCGTGTAGGATCGAGTGGTGTCATATCGTAATAGGTTTTCGGTTAATCTTCAGTCTTCATATATCCGCCCTCGATGGCCGAGAGTGCGTGGTCGGCAAAGAGTTTCAGTACGCCTCTGTCGTATTTGGGCTTTCGCGGCTGCCACTTTGCTCGGCGCTCGGCAAGCACCTTATCGACCTCGTCGGCCGATAACTCCTCGCCCGCAATGCCGACAATCTGCAGCGCACGCTCCTCAATATCTATACGGATCAAATCCCCCTCCTCGACAAGCGCTATCGGCCCTCCGACAGCCGCCTCGGGCGAGATATGGCCAATGGCGGGGCCACGCGATGCCCCCGAGAAACGCCCGTCGGTCAGTAGCGCAATCGCGCATCCCAGCTCCGCGTCGGACGATATGGCTTCGGTCGTGTAGAACATCTCGGGCATTCCCGACCCCTTCGGACCCTCGTAGCGGATGATGACGGCATCGCCCTTCTCGATGCGATGCGACAGAATGGCCTCGATGGCCTCCTCCTCGCTATCAAACGGTCGGGCCCTAAGCGTGGCGCTGAACATCTCGCGCGGCACGGCCGTATGCTTTACAACCGCCCCGTCGGGCGCAAGGTTTCCCTTCAATATCGCCACCGACCCATCCACGCCTATCGGATTGTCATACGGACGGATCACATCCCCTCGCGTCAATCCCCAGCGTGCAAGATTTTCTTCACATTTTTCGTAAAAACCCTCGCGCTTGAGCTGATCCAGATTTTCGCCTACCGTGCGTCCCGTAACTGTCAGCGCATCCAGATGCAACGAATCGCGTATCTGCTCCATCACAGCCGGCACACCTCCCGCATAGTAGAAGAACTGCGCGGGCCACTCCCCCGCAGGGCGAATGTTGAGCAGGTATCGCGCCCCGCGATGCAGTCTATCGAACGTGTCGGCATCGATCTTAAATCCAAGTTCGTGCGCAATGGCGGGTATGTGCAGCAGCGAATTTGTCGAACCCGAGATGGCCGCGTGAACCATAATCGCATTCTCAAAGGCATCCATCGTAACGATGTCGCTCGCTTTGATACCCTGCCTTACGAGCTGCATCACCTGCCGTCCCGCGCGATATGCCATCCTAAGCAGCTCCTTGCTCGTTGCAGGCATCAGGGCCGATCCGGGGAGCATCAATCCGAGCGCCTCGGCCACGATCTGCATCGTGCTTGCCGTTCCCATAAACGAGCAGGCGCCGCACGACGGGCAGGCGTTGTGCTTGTAGTATGCAAACTGCTCGGCCGTAATTTCACCGCGCTGATACATAGCCGAGTAGGTGCCAATCTGCTCCAGCGTCAGCAGGTCGGGCCCTGCGTCCATCACACCGCCCGTAATCACTATCGAGGGCATATCGAGTCGGCACAAACCCATCAGACACGCCGGCACCGACTTGTCGCAGCTGGCCACAAACACGCCGCCGTCAAATCCCGTCGATTTACCGTGAATCTCAATCATCGAGGCTATCACGTCGCGGTGCGGCAGCGAATAGTTTATGCCGTCGTGCCCCTGCGCGATGCCGTCGCAAATGTCGGTGGTGAAGTATCGCGCACCTCGACCACCCTCGTCGCTGATTCCGCGCATCACCTCATCGACGAACTGCATCAGGTGCGCACTTCCGGGGTGCGAGTCGCCATAGGTGCTCTCGACGAGTATCTGCGGCTTGTCCAGATCCTCAATTGTCCAACCCATACCGATCTTCAACGGATCATTCTCGGGCGCGAGCGCACGCACCCGCTGACTGTTCAGTTGCTTTGCCATCTTGCCAAAAGTAAGTTTTCCACAAACTTAATCATTTTTTCTCTATCTGCCTATCTTTGGTCACATTTTTAAGCACTTGTCCTTATGCACAAAAAAATCCCGCCCTGCGAAGGACGGGATTTTTGTATAAATCAAGATGGGTTATTCCACCTCAACCAAAATTGCATTTGCGGGAACGGCGTCGCCTACGTTCACGATCACCTGCTTGATGGTACCTGCGTAGTCGGTCGTAATGTTGTTCTCCATCTTCATTGCCTCAAGGATTACAACTCGCTGGCCACGCTTCACCGTATCGCCAACCTTCACGCAAACCTCAAGGATGCGGCCCGGCAGGGGAGCCTCAACGGTCTTACCCGTGATGGGCTTGATGTGCTGTGCTGCGATCGCTGCCTTAGCCTCAGCCGCACGCTTAGCCTCTGCAGCAGCCTTCTCAGCCTCCTTAGCGGCCTTTGCTGCCTCTGCAGCCTCGTAAGCCTTCTTCTTGGTGTTGGTGAGGAAGTTCTTCGCTACGAGCGGGAAGAGCTCCAGAAGCAGAATCTCCTTCTCGTTCTCGGCGAGCTTCACGCCACCAGCCTCGGGCAACTCGGGGTTGGGCTGCATCTTATATTTAGAAGTATCGTAAGGAATCTCCTCGCGGAAACCGCAAATCTTCAAACGGAACTCGGGATCGATCTTAACAGGCGTGTTACCGTAATCACCCTTCACCAAGCCGATGAACTGCGAGCTCTTGTTGGTGTACATCTCACGACCAGCCTTCTCGTCCATTGCGCAGTTCACAGCCTGCGCACCTACGATCTGCGAGGTGGGAGTTACCAGAGGGGGCAGACCTGCCGACAGACGCACCGTGGGGATAAGCTCCATAGCGCGGGGCAGAATATCCTCCGACTTGAGCTGCTTGAGCTGTGCCACCATATTTGAGTACATACCGCCAGGAATCTCAGCCTTCTGAACGAGCTCGTTCGGTGCGGGGAATCCGTAGTATGCCTCAATCTTCTGGCTGATGGTGAGCAACTTGTCGAAGTCCTCAGCCTTTGCTGCAGCCACAGCCTCGTTGAAGAGCTGATCGGCCGTGTCAGAGAATGCGAAACGGTTGGGCTTGGGTTTCTCGGCACCGAATACCGACAACTCCAACTCCTTGCGGATCACCTTCAACTGCTCGTTGATCTTCGCCACAGCGTCCATATTAACGCCGATGTCGATACCCATCTTCTGGCAGAATACATACACAAGCTCCAGCGCGGGTGCGCCCGTACCACCTGCAAACCACCAGCAGTTGGTATCCACAACATCAACACCGGCAGCGATAGCTGCGAAAACCGATGCCAAGCCGTAACCCGGGGTAGAGTGGGTGTGGAAGTCGATCGGTAGCTTGATGTGCTGCTTAAAGAGCTTCACCAATCGGCTGATACGCTGCGGGGGAATAAGTCCCGACATATCCTTGATGGTGATCATATCAGCACCCAGAGCAGCCATCTGCTTTGCCTTGTCGAGGAAGTACTCGTCGGTAAATACGGGCTGAGGAGCCTTCTTGCCGAAGAGCTTCTGCAGGAACGTGGGCTGGGGGTACTTGGGATCAACCGTGTAGCACACCGCGCAGTCGGCAATACCGCCGTAACGCTTAACGTACTTGATGGTTGATTTTACATTATTCACGTCGTTCAGCGCGTCGAAGATACGCATAATACCCAGACCGCTCTGGATTGCGTTGCGGCTGAAACCATCGATGATCTCGTCGGTGTAGGGTGCATAACCAAACAGGTTACGACCGCGCGAGAGGGCAGTCAGTTTTGAAATATCACCTATCTCCTTGTGAATACTCTCCAAACGGGTCCAAGGGTTCTCACCCAAATAGCGCATAACTGAGTCGGGCACAGCACCTCCCCACACCTCCATAGCGAAGAAGCCTGCGTCCTTATAGTAGGGCAAACAACGATTGATCTGCTCCTGTGTCATACGGGTAGCAAAAGAAGATTGCTGACCGTCGCGCAATGACAAATCTCTAATCTTTAATGATCTGGCCATAGTATAAATCTAATGTATTAATTAATTTCTGTTATAATATAAAACTAACCAACTTTCATTGGAGCACCTTTAACTCCACGCAAATATATTAAAATTATTTTATGCGACAATTTTTTTGTGGCGAATTGTTATCTTTGTGCGGTGAAAAAAATCACTTTTGTGGTCGATTGAGATAAAATTAACGTAAAATTAGAGTCCAATGTCGCCCTATTTGGTACTGATAACCCTTGCCGTCTATATATTTCTGCTCTTCGTGCTGGCCCATTTTTCTTCGCGCGGAGCCGACAACGACGGCTTTTTCATCGGCAACCGACGCACCTCGTGGCCTCGCGCTACGCTGGCGATGATCGGGGCGGCTATGTCGGGCGTAACCTTTATCTCCGTGCCGGGATCGGTGGCCGCCGATTCGTTCTCATATATGCAGATGGTCGTTGGCTTTACGTTGGGCCAACTCATCGTGGCCTTTGTCTTGATCCCCGTCTTTTATCGCAGTGGGGTAGTCTCGCTCTACGAGTACCTCGATCGCCGCTTCGGCTCGACAGCCCACCTCACGGGTGCGTGGTGCTTCCTTGTTGCCAAGGTGGTCGGCTCGGCGCTTAAAATCTATGTCGTCTGCCTTGTTATGCAGCTCCTCGTCTTCGACCATTTCAACGTCGGCTTTATCGCCAACCTCGCCTTCACGATGCTTCTTGTCTGGCTCTATACCTTCCGAGGTGGCGTGCGCTCACTCATCGTTACCGACATCCTGCAGAGCCTCTGCCTTGTTGCGGCCGTTGTGATTTGTATTGCGGTCGTCTGCGGTCGTCTGGATCTATCGTTGGGCGCTACTATCGCGTTGGTCAAGTCGTCGCCCTACTCGCAAATGTGGTTCTTCGACGATCCCTCGTCGGCCCGCTACTTCTGGAAGATGGTCGATGGCGGAGCCTTGTGTCTGGTGGCAATGACGGGCCTCGATCAAGATATGATGCAACGCAATATGAGCTGCCGCACCAAGCGCGACTCGCAAATCAACATCGTGCTTACAGCCCTCTGCCAAATCGTAGTCATCTTGCTCTTTTTGGTGTTGGGCCTCCTGCTCTACCGTTATATCGATTTCGCAGACCTTCCCACCCCCTCGCGAGGAGATGATGTATTCCCCTTTGTTGCAGTTCAGGGCGGCCTACCATTAATTGCTGGTGTAGTGTTTGTTATAGGACTTATATCAAGCACTTATTCATCTGCTGGAGCGTCGCTCACTTCGCTCACAACCTCCTTTACAATCGACATCTTGGGCGGTCGCCGACGCTACGACGAGGCAACTCTTACGCGCCTTCGCCGATGGGTACACGTCGCGATGGCCGCAGTTATGATGGCTATGGCCTACGCCTTCTATAGCTTTGGTAACGACAGTGTTATCAATCTTGTCTTCAAGCTCGCTGGCTATACCTACGGCCCTATCCTCGGTCTGTTCGCCTTCGGCCTGCTCACGCGCCGTGCTCTGCGAGGCCGCGGGGTTGCTCTTGTGGCAATCCTCTCGCCCATTGCGAGTTATCTGTTGCAGTGGGTTGCGGCCGACAGATTTGACTATTTTATTGGCTTTGAATTGTTGGGTTATAACGCATTATTTACTATCTTTGGACTTTGGTTAATCTCTACTAAACGTAACTCCAATGATGAATCTTCGACGTAATATATTTTTCTGTATATCACTACTATTAGCGCTCTTTACATCAAGCATAGCTTCAGCTCAGGCGCTCTCTTCCGACGTGCGCGACGAGATATCCGATCTACTCACCCGCATCGTCTCACGCGAGGTGCTGGGCGGCAGTGCCAAGGTCGATCGCACCCGCTCTTCGGGCGACCATCTTGAGATCTACGCCTCGATAGGATTGTCCTATTACCCCTTCCGCGAGGATAACGTTCAGGCCATCTACGACTCTGTCCGTATGTGCCTGCCGAGCCGCTATGCCAACTACAAGCTCTCGATTATCACCGACCGCCATCGCATCGAGCAGCTCGTCCCCCTCTACTATCGCACCCGCAACCTCAACGCCGTGCGCTTCACCAACCGCTCCCCGAAGCCTCTGATCAGCCGCATCGACGCCATAAACACCCCCACCGAGGGCCTTGCCAACCGCCATATCGCTATGTGGCAGAGCCACGGCCGCTACTTCGAGCAGGACGAGAACCTCTGGCGCTGGCAGCGTTCGCGCCTCTGGGAGACTGTCGAGGATCTCTTCACGCAGAGCTTCGTGCTCCCCTACCTCGTTCCGATGTTGGAGAATGCGGGCGCAAATGTGTTGCTGCCGCGTGAACGCGATACGCAACTGACGGAGATTATTATCGACAACGACGAAGGCATCGATTCGGGCCGCTACGTCGAGCACGCAGGCAAGAACGATTGGGAGGATGCAGGCGCGGGCTTTGCCCATAAGCGCGAAACCTATCTCACGGGCCAAAACCCTTTCCGTGATGGAGTTGCGCGCTCCACTCAAACCATTACTTCAGGTTCGGAGAGCCGTGCCGAGTGGCACGCAGCCATTCCCGAGACGGGCCGTTATGCGGTCTATGTGTCGTATAAATCTTTTGGCAAGGATTCCACCGATGATGCCCTCTATACGGTCCACCATTCGGGCGGCGAGAGCCACTTCGCGGTCAATCAAACGATGGGCGGCGGTATGTGGGTCTATCTCGGCCACTTCGACTTTGCGGCGGGCGAGGAGCGCGTGCTGGTCTCGCTCTCGAACAAGAGCTCTACGGCCGATCGCAAACTCTCGGCCGATGGCGTTAAGATCGGCGGCGGCTACGGCAACATTGCCCGTATCGTTGGCGAGCGCCTGCGCGAGGACGACATCGACTACGAGGCCACCACGAGCGAATACCCCCGCTTCTGCGAGGGTGCGCGCTATTGGTTGCAGTGGTCGGGTTTCGACGAGGAGGTCTATACCCCGAAGGAGAATACCGACGACTATAAGGACGACTATATGTCGCGTGCCCATTGGGTTAATGCCCTGATGGGTGGCTCGGAGCGCCTTCCCAAGGAGGATGGCAAATCCATCCCGATCGATATGGTTCTGGCCTTCCACTCCGATGCGGGTGTGCGCCTTAACAACGACATTATCGGCACGCTCGGAATCTACTACACGAAGGATAACAAAGGCCGCTTCGAGGGTGGTGCCGACCGCTATCTCTCGCGCGATCTGACCGATCTTGTGATGACTCAAATCGTGGGCGACATCCGCTCTACGGTCGAGCCCGCGTGGAGCCGTCGCGGAATGTGGAATCGCTCCTACTACGAGGCCCGCGTACCCGCCGCCCCGACGATGCTGCTGGAGTCGATGTCGCACCAGAACTTTGCCGATATGCGCTACGGCAACGATCCGAGCTTCAAGTTCCTCATCAGCCGCGCAATCTATAAGGGTATCCTGCGCTATCTCTCGAGTCAATATGATGTTCCCTACACCGTTCAACCCCTTCCCGTCGAGAATTTCAGCGTGATGTTCGCCGACGAGGAGTCCTCGGACGTTGTGCTTCGTTGGTCGGGCGTGGAGGATCGTTTGGAGCCATCGGCCACCCCCGAATACTACATCGTCTATACCCGCACCGACGATGGTTCGTTCGACGCGGGCCGCCGCGTTGATGGCTGCGAGATTCGCCTTAAGCAGGAGCGCGGCCACACCTATAGCTACCGCATTACGGCCGTCAATAAGGGCGGCGAGAGCTTCCCGAGCGAGACTCTCTCGGCCCATCGAGCCGCAACTGATCGCGGCCGCGTGCTTGTTGTCAATGGCTTTACTCGCGTTAGCGCCCCGCTCAACATTCAGGGCGACTCTATCGCGGGATTCTACAACCACTACGACTCTGGCGTAGCCTATCTCGAGGATATCTCCTTTACGGGCGAGCAGCGTAATTTCGACCGCAGCCTCTCGCGCTCCGAGAACGACAACCACGCCCTCGGCTCGTCATATAGCGACTACGAAACCGAAGTCATCGCAGGTAACACCTTCGACTATACCACTCTCCACGGCCGCTCTATCGTGGCTGCCGGCTACTCCTACTGCTCATCGAGCGCAGGTGCTGTTTCGAGTGGCTCGGTTTCGATGGATCAATATCCCGTTGTCGATCTTATCTTGGGCAAGCAACGCTCAACGACGGTAGGTCGCGGCACGTCGAGCGTAAAGTACGAGGCCTTCCCCGAGGCGTTGCAGGATAAGATCCGTAGCTACACCTCGCAGGGTGGAGCACTCTTCGTCTCGGGCTGCTACGTTGCCAGCGATTTGTGGAACGGCCCCCAGACCGATGGCGACGACCGCGAATTCGCCCGCCGTGTGCTTCACATCGCCTTCAATGGCGATATGGCTTCGCGTCGAGGCGTAGCGCGTATGGTCTCTTCGCCGATGAAACTCGTGCGCCGTGATGTGGAGTTCAACCGCGAACTCTCTCGCCATATCTATGCTGTCGAGTCACCCGGCTGCATCTCGCCCGTTGGCAAGCAGGCCTTCATTGCGATGCGCTATCCGACCAATAATCAGGTCTCGGCCGTGGGCTACGCTGGCGACGATTACCGCACGATGGTTATGGCTTTCCCCTTCGAGACGATCCTCGATGGAGCCGACCGCGACTATATGATGGATGGAATCCTAAAGTTCCTCACAACCCCTAACGAAAAGTAACAATGGCCTCACAATCCACCTTCCGCACCTTTGCAATGCCTGTCGGTATGGTCGTCGGAGCGCTCTTCTGCCGCCCCATTGCGGCCGTAGATGCTGCCGCCGCAGGCCTTCTCACCCCTGCGTTCATCTGCGCAATGCTCTTTCTGACTTTCTGCCGTGTCGATGCGCGCAAGATACGCTTTTCGTGGATGCACCTGTGGCTTATCTTGTTCCAGATCGTAGGATCATTAGCCGTATTCCACGCTCTTCGCTCGTTCGATCTCGTTCTTGCACAGGGTGCTATGGTGTGTGTCTTGGCACCCGTCGCTATGGCCGCCGTCGTCATTGCCGGAATGTTGGGCGCCAACCTCGAAACGATGGCTGCCTACACACTCCTCTGCAATACCGTTATCGCCTTCGTCGCCCCCATTATGCTCCACGCCTACGGCAACGGCGAGTGTACGATGCTGCAAATCCTTCAACGTGTCGCCCCGATGCTTATCGGCCCGTTTGTCGCGGGACAGCTCTGCCGCCACTACCTCAAGCGCGTGAGCGAGTGGGTGTCGGCCCATAGCAACCTATCGTTCTATATCTGGCTTCTCTCGCTGACGGTCATCATCGGCCGAACGACCTGTTTTATCCTCGACCACGATGAGGCCAACCGCACCACCGAGCTGCTTTTGGCCCTTGCCGCCTTTGTGATTTGCGTTCTGCAATTCATTGTTGGCCGTCGCATTGGCCGCCACTATGGCGATACGGTCGCGGGAGGTCAGTCCCTCGGACAGAAGAATACGGTGCTTGCCGTATGGCTCTCACAGTCGTTCTTGGATCCCATCTCGTCGGTCGCACCTACGGCCTATATCGTGTGGCAGAACCTTGTCAATTCATTCCAGTTATGGCGCTCTGGCCGTCAAAAATAAGATTTTATGGCAAAACAGAAGATAGAGAAAACCAATGCTGCTCGTCTGCTCGATCGTGCGAAGATCGAGTACGAACTTATCCCCTATGAGGTCGATGAGAACGACTTGGCTGCAACGCACGTCGCCGAGCAGCTTGGCGAGGATATCGCTACGGTCTTTAAGACTTTGGTCTTGCGTGGCGATCGTACGGGCCACTTGGTCTGCGTTGTTCCGGGCGACCACGAAGTCGATCTCAAGGCTGCAGCCCGCGCTTCGGGAAACAAATGGGTTGAGATGATCGCAATGAAGGAGTTGCTTCCAACAACGGGCTATATCCGCGGCGGCTGCTCACCCATCGGTATGAAGAAGCGCCTGCCGACCTATATCGACTCCTCGTGCCTCGATCACCCCGCAATCTACATCAGCGCCGGCGTCCGTGGCCTCCAAATCCGCATCGCCCCCTCTGCCCTCATCTCCTTCACCTCCGCCACCCCCGCCCCCATCAGCCACCCGATGGAGTAGGGTAGGGAATTACTCTTCCGCCTGACGATATACCGCGCGCAGACGCTCCGACATAAAATACTGGAACACCCCGCGCAGGAACATATACGACGTAAAGGCCAACCACAGCGCATCGTTGCCAATCAGCGGCTCAAGCGTAAAGAAAAGCAGAAAATATGCCGCCGTAGCCCACAGCATCGAGTTGCGCATAATGCGCGACTGCGTAGCACCGACCATAATTCCATCCATCATAAATGGCCACGATGCCGCCACGGGAATCACCACAATCCACCCGATGTAACGCCCCGCATACTCCATAATCTGCGCCGTATTCTCCGCGCCATCCTCGACAAAGAGTCCCAGCAACTCGCGCCACCAGCCGACATACAGCCCGACATACAGCACACATATCACCGCGCACCACACCATACACTTCTTGACGCAGTCGCGCAGCGATCGTCCATCGCGCGAGCCGATGAAACGTCCCGTCAGCGCCTCGGCCGCAAATGCAAAGCCGTCGCTCATATATGAGAATAGGGTAAAAAGCTCCAGCAGAATCGTATTTACGGCCAGAATCGTCGGATCATCCATTCGGGCCGAAGCCGCCGTAAAGAATGTATATGAAGCCACGATGCAGAGCGTGCGGATGATAATATCGCGGTTGATCGAGAAGAACTCGCGCATCGCCCCGACGTCCCACACCTCGGCCCACGCAATGCGCACCAATCCTCGGCCGTAGTGCCACCACGTTATCGCCGCCGTAATCGCCACACCCGTCCATTGCGCCACCACCGAGGCGTAGGCGATACCCACGATACCCATCCCCAGCGGAAATGCAAACCACAGGCTGCACACGATATGTATCACATTGACGATGATGGCCACCACCATCGGAATTATCGCATTCTGCATACCCGTCAGCCAGCCGTTCAGTCCGAACAGCATCACTCCCGCAGGCACGGCCCACACGCGGGCATATAAGTAGTCGGCTACCATCTCGCCGCCGTTCATCATCCTCAGGGCCAGCGCTCCGAGCGGTCGTTGCAGCACCACGATAGCCACACCCACCACGATCGAAACGATCATCGCTCGCGCCAGCATCAGCGTCGTTGTACGCCGATCGCCAGCTCCGTAGGCTTGCGCCGTAATGCCGCTCGTACCCATACGGATGAATGAGCAATTCCAGTAGATGAAGTTGAAAATCGACACTCCGATAGCCAGCGCACCGATCGTTGCGACCGAGTCGCCCAGATGACCAGCGATCATCGTGCCGACAATTCCCATTATCGGCACTGTGATGTTCGACACAATGTTCGGTACGGCTATGCGTAATATCTCTCGATTCATCCCCATCGTTCTCTCTGCTTTTAATGCCGTTGTGGCGGTGCAAATATACTTAAAAAGTTGTTTTCTTTGGTCGCGAGCCTACGCGATAGTGTTTTTTTGTGCAAAATGGAGCGTAAGTTGCTGTCAAAAAGAAAATTTAGATTACCTTTGCCGAACAAAATTTTATATTAACACTATGAAGAACAATAAGCAGGACTCACAGTCGGCAGTGTCGCGTTTTGGCCGCGACAAGCGCAGTCGCATCACTTCAGCCGAGCCTGTTGAGCGCAGTCCCCGTCCTCGGCGTGATGCCGACAGCGAGGGGCACACGGGCCGTTTTGCCCGTGAGGAGGGTGGCCGTCGTGCATCCTACAATCCCAATTTCTCGGCCGACAATCGTCTGCGCGACGATCGACAGCCTCGTGGTGAGCGTTCACAGTATGGCTCACGTTATGAGCGTTCTCCGCGTCAGGACTCTCGCGAGGAGTATGGCCGTAAGCCCTTTGGTGGCAACCGTTCGGAGCGTCCGTCTGCGGAGGACCGTTTCGATCGTCAGACCGAGAGCCGTTCTGATCGCAGCTTCGGCAAGCGCGATTTCAAGGGCCGCTCGGAGCAGAGTCGTGGTGGCTATAAGGGCCGCTCGGAGCAGGGCCGAGGCTTTGCTTCTCGCAAGCCCTACCGCTCGGAGGAGAATAACTATCCCAAGTATGCAGCCAAGCAGCCGGGCGAGATGCGCCTGAACCGCTTTTTGGCGCAGTCGGGCCTCTGCTCACGTCGTGAGGCCGATGACTTCATCACGGCAGGTCTGGTAACCATCAATGGCCAGATCGTAACGGAGCTGGGAACGAAGGTTCGCCCCACGGATGAGGTTAAGTTCAACGACGAGAAGGTGCAGGGCGAGAAGAAGGTCTATCTGGTGCTGAACAAGCCTAAGGGCTACGTTACCTCGCTCGAGGATCCCCACGCCGACAAGACCGTTATGGAGCTTGTCAAGGGTGCTTGCTCGGAGCGTATCTACCCCGTAGGTCGTCTCGATAAGAACTCACTCGGATTGTTGCTCTTTACCAACGATGGTGACGTAACACGTCAGCTCACTCACCCCTCACTCGAGAAGAAGAAGATCTATCAGGTAACGCTCGATAAGCCCCTCACCCGCGCCGATATGGAGCAGATCACCGAGGGTATCACCCTTGAGGATGGCGAGATCTATGCCGACGAGGTTGCTTACGTTGGCGAGAGCAAGAGGGATGTCGGCATCGAGATCCACTCGGGCCGCAACCGTATCGTACGCCGTATCTTCGAGCATTTGGGTTACTCGGTGCAGAAGCTCGACCGCGTTTACTACGCAGGTATTACGAAGAAGAATCTCAAGCGTGGCCAGTGGCGTTTCTTAACGCGCGAGGAGGTAGATCGCCTCAAGAGCGGTCGCTACGAGTAGTCGGAATTGCGAAGCAAATCTCTTTCGGCGTCTGGCTAAAAATAAGGGTGTCCCGCGTGGGAACACCCTTATTCTCTTATATTCCTTTTCCTATGTAGCTCCTCAGTGCCGCTACATACTCCTCAAATGCCGCCACGCCCGCCTCGGT
The DNA here is from genome assembly GCA_015059925.1 of Rikenellaceae bacterium. Classification (GTDB taxonomy): domain Bacteria; phylum Bacteroidota; class Bacteroidia; order Bacteroidales; family Rikenellaceae; genus Alistipes. The sequence goes on along the minus strand of SUZL01000001.1, from coordinate 163,968 downwards.
TATCGCGCACGTCGTTCGGGGCATCTTGCCGCGAAAGCCCTTCTCTACGGTGATGTATCCCGCTTTCTGCAGCTTGTCTATCTGTACGCTAAGGTTGCCCGCCGTTGCTCCTGTCTGCTCGCGCAAGTAGGTAAAGTCGGCACTCTCGACACTCAACAACACCGACATTACGGCCAACCGCAACTCCGAGTGTAACAACGGATTTAGCTCTTTGAACATACTCTGTCGGCTTTTTTGTTATACTTATGGTTGAGGATATGACCGGGAATAACCATCATAAATAAGAATATTACCGCAAAGATAACTTTCTCACCCCATACCCAAGACTCGATTATCGAGGCTGTTGCCGTAGGTGATATGATGTCTTTTGTGGTGATGATATGAATGGCAGGAAATATGAGCGACGATAACATTGCGCCTCCACCACATATTGTTGTAGCCTTGTTTTTCAGTATAAATCCAGTAATCACCGTTCCCACACCCATAACAAGTATGGTGAGGTATGCAATTGAGCAACCGTAAATTGCCGCCCCGATAAAGTACCATAAGAACGCCACACCCGTAGTCGCCCAGATAATCGAAATCACTCGGTCGATGTAGTTGCGGGCGCTCGGCTCGTGTTTGCCGACCAGCAACATTCCCACCCATCCCACGACAGGAATTGCAAACCACGACCATCCCCAGCTGTAACTCCATCCCAAGTAGATCGCCAGCGCATTAAAGAGCGAAACGGCGATAGTGGTGTAACCCCAAATCAGGAACGGCGTTCCCGAGTTGCGTGCCAAGCGTGAGCGCGAGTCGTTGATCATTGAGGTGATAAGCTCCAAGCTCTCGACCTCGGTTAAATTCTTCTTCTCCATAGCGTTAGATAATTGTAATAGTTGAACATTTTTTTTGCAGAGTAGTCCGATGCGCTCCCCAGAGCCTCGTTTTCCTCTCTGTGTGCTGCAAATATAAAGTAGTTTACAATATAAACCAAATTTCCACACAAAAAAATCACAGTAGGGTAGTAATTTTCATCATTTTTCTGGGAAAATGCCGTTATACCTATTTATATAGAAGCTCCACAATCCGCTCCAACCACACGCGATCCACCTCGTCGAACGTGGCCAATTTCTCGCTGTCAATATCCAGCACCGCCACGATCTTCTCGCCCTGCCATACGGGCACAACGATCTCACTGCGCGAGAGCGAGCTGCACGCTATATGCCCGGGAAAGAGCTCTACATCGGGCACAACCTGCGTCTGCTGCTGCTTCCACGCCGTACCACACACGCCACGATCAAACTTTATACGGCTGCACGCCAACGGCCCCTGAAACGGCCCTAACACAAGCTCATCACCCGCGACACGATAGAACCCCGTCCACCAGAACCCGAACGTGCAGTGAATCATCGCCGCCACGTTGGCCATATTGGCTATCTCGTCGCGTTCGCCCTCCACGAGCGAAGCCACCTGCCGATACAGAAGTTCATATTTCTCCTCCTTGCCGCCCTCGGCAATAATCAGATTTTCAGCCATATCGTTACTCTTTTTTCCACATTTGATCGCCTAAATAGAAGTAGAGCGTGCCATACGAATATCGTCCCGTCTGCGCCCCTCTATCGAACGTAATCCATAGGTATCGCTCATAATTTCCGTACGGAATGGGCACAATCGTCGGCCAGCCACGGAATCCGCCGTTAGCATATTGCTGCTGGAACGTGCCGCGATACTCGAGTGTGGGGTAGTCGTAGATATAAAATGTCGTCTCCGATCCGCCGCTCAACACATATCGTTTGCCTCCGACCTCGGTGATGCGTATTCCCGTGTTGTTGTTCTGCTTCGACTCGGCCACCAGCGTGTAGTTGCCGTTCCAATTATCGCTCTCGCAGAGGTATGTAACATACGACTTATCCTTCAGCGCGCAGTACGCCAAACGCCATTTCCCCGCATCGCTGTCGTAGAAGAAGTCGGGATCCTCGGTGTTGAATCCGTGCCCGCGTGTGTAGTTGTGCGGAAAATCCAGCTCCTTGCACTCCAAGTAGTGCATTCCGTGCAGCAGGTCGGCCTTCGTGCTTGCCCACGCCAGCGTGTGCGTATCCTCGTGCGTCGTTGTCATCACCAGATACTCCTCCGTCGCGGGGTTGTAAACGACCTTCGTAGCGTGAAATCCGTACATCACACCATCGCCCTTACCAAAGAACAGTGCCCCCTCCAATCGCAACTCATACGAGTCGAGGTCGATCGAGTACACGCCTTGATATGAGTCGAATATGCGCTCAAAGCCGCGTGTCGTGAAGCAGATATACAATCGCCCGTCGCGTATCAGCGGTCGCCCGTCTGTTGTCTGAATTATCTGCGGATCGGCCTGCCCCGTACCACTCGTCAGCAGACTCTCGGCCCTTCGCAGAGTTACCGTCCCCGCACTCGGCAACGACGAATATACGCCAAACGAGTGCGTCGTGCAGCTCTCCACCGCCCGCATATCGTTCTCTACGCTATACAGCAGCTCGGCCCGTCCATCGTCGTGCAGACAAAAGACGTGAAACCTCAGGCCCGTATATTGCACTCTCAACTTCAGCTCCTCCCGTTTGCCTATCTCCTTCTCGGCCAACACGTTGTCGCCAGCTGTGGCCACGATGTTACCACCCTTATACACAATCCTTACGCGACGTCCCACACCACTATTGGGGTAGAACTCCACACCTGCCACCTCGCCATCGTTAAGGCCTCCGAACTCGGCCTCATAACAGAGGTAGGGGTGAAACGCCCCCACGCGAATCGTTGTCTCCGCCTCCCTATCGCTCGCAATCTCCAACGTGCGCCCCTGCTGTTTGAGTGCAGCTTCGCCTTTGTGGTGCTCCACAATCAGGTTGGCCGAGTTGGGCAGGAACAGGTCCGTACCATCCATATTTATCCGACTCATCACCTTCGATGATGTGTAGAAATTCCTCACGAAAGATTGTCTCACGAAGGTCATCTTCGCAAGATCGACCTCCGTTGCGGGGCGTTGCGCCATCGCGCACACGCCACACAACAGAGTCAAAAGGGTTAGTACTACTCGTTTCATTCTCTATTTTTTATACTTTTCTTCTGCTTGACCGAGCATCGTCGTTGCCTTCTCGCGGAAGAGCACCTCGCTCTCGCCGACGGTCACACCCAAGTCCTCACCCATTAGGTGCCACGTGCCGCGATCATTGTAAATGTATCGAATGACGTAGCTGCCAAACAGATCCATATATTGATCGTGTACCACAGCCGCCAAATCCTTATGCCTGAACATCGCCTCGACGCGCGTCGTTGGCTCGGCTCCCGCCTTAGCGACAAACGCCTCCAAAGCTCCGTCAGCACCCTGCAACTCATTGACACTCTTGCCAATCATCTCTACGGAGTATTCTCCTTCAGCTATCGCACCCTCGGCCAGCAATAGACGTGTGGGCAACTCCTCCGCCACAGCCTTGCCGCTATGCGCCTGCACGAAGTACGCCCTCTGCTCGGGATCGTAGGTTACAGCCTCGACCACCTCGCCATCGCTGAATAGAATGCCCGCCTTGTCGTCCATCGCGTAGCCGCCCTCGATCTGCCCGCTCTCCAACTCTTGATGGTAGAGCTCACGCTTGGCCTTGTCGCCATAGTGCGGACAGTTGCTGAATGGTAGCACTCCGAGCCCCTCCACGACACTCAGCCCCGCAGGGCGCGAGTCGCTGATTCCGCTCTCAAACCACGCAATCGAGCCGGCACTTCCGCCCGCCACGATTGCACCTCGCTGCATAGCCTCGATGAGCATCTGGTCGATGCCCTGCGCCTGCCATATTCCCAACATATTCAGAGTATTACCTCCTCCAATTACGATTGCATCTGCTCGTTCGATCATCTGCTCAAAAGTCTGCTCGGCCGACGAATCCACCCACACACGCATTATGTGCGGCTCCACTCCGATAGCCTTGCACAGCGACTCCCAGCGCAGAATGTTATCCTCGTGATCGCCACTCGCCGTCGGTAGGTACAATATGTGCGGATTCTCCTTCTCGGTCAGATCGGCCACATACTGCGTAAACTTTAGGTTAATGTCGCTTCCCCACAGAAATAGCGTTCCTTTCGAGGCCGTTTTACCGCCGCAACCCATCATTACGACGGCCGCCGCGATGGCGAGTATTCTTCTTGCGATGCTCATAACTGCTTGATTTTTAGCGTAAAAATCAATTGGGGGGGGTAGTTCTCTTCATAGTTGTTTAAGTTTTTAATTGTTAATAATTTATATGCTCTTAACGACCTCCTTTACCAGTCGCCAGAATTTATCCACGGTCGAAATCTCCAGTCGCTCATCGGGCGAGTGTACGCCACGCAACGTCGGGCCGAACGACACCATCTCCAAGTGGGGATACTTCTCGAGGAACAATCCGCACTCCAAACCCGCGTGTACGGCCTTCACCTTCGGCTCCACGCCGAAGAGATTCTTGTAGCTATCGACGGTAACCTTCAGCAGATGCGAATCCGTATTGGGTGCCCATCCCGGGTAGCCATCCGAGTGCTCCACCTCGGCACCCGCGAGCAGGAATACCGACTCAACGGCCATCTTCGCATACTCCTTCGCGCTCTCCACCGACGAACGCTGCGACGTTGTAACCACCACCTTCTGCTTGCCTGAGAACTTCACCGAAGCCAGATTCGTCGAGGTCTCCACCAGCGTCGGAATCGCTGCCGACATCGCCAGCACGCCGTTGGGCACACCCACCAGCGCCGCCAGCAGATTACACTGCGCCGCCATATCGACAACCTCCTCTACCATCGGCATATCGCTCAGCGTGAGGCGCATATCGGGCTCCGTCAGTCTAAATTCCTCCTTTACATCCTCACAGAATTGCTTGGCGCTCTTCTCGAATTTCTCCTTCATCTTGCTCGGCACACCCACTACGGCATACGCCTCGCGCGGGATGGCGTTGCGCAGATTTCCGCCATCGAAGTAGCTCAAGCGACCCTCATAGTCGTTCTGCGCCATCAGCAGCAGACGCGCCGCAATCTTGTTTGAGTTGGCACGACCTTTATTAATATCGTCGCCCGAGTGGCCGCCCTTCAGATCCGACACGTCGAAACGATAGAACGCATACCCCTTCGGTGCAGGCTCATACTCTACGCCAAACGTCGCCAATGTATCTACGCCACCGGCACATCCGATAAATATCTCACCCTCATCCTCCGAGTCGAGGTTGAGCAGATACTTTCCCGTGAGCATACCCTCGCCCAAGTTGAACGCACCCGTTAGTCCCGTCTCCTCATCGACGGTAAAGAGCGCCTCGATAGGGCCGTGCTCGGCCTCATCGTCGAGCAGAAGCGCCATCGCCGCCGCCATACCAATGCCGCAGTCGGCACCGAGCGTCGTACCCTCGGCACGCACCCACTCGCCATCCACAACGGCGCGAATAGGCTCGGTCTCGAAGTCGAAATCGACGTCCGAATTCTTCTCGCACACCATATCCATATGCGACTGCAGAATCACCGTCTCGTGATCCTCATATCCGGCCGTTGCGGGCTTGCGAATCACCACGTTACCTATCTTGTCGCTCTGCCACTCGAGAGAGTTGCGCTTGGCAAAGTCGATCAAAAACTCAATTATGTGCTCCTCCTTCTTCGAGGGGCGGGGGATGCGGGTAACAGCCTCAAACTGCTCCCACACTTTGCGGGGTTCTAAATCTCTTAATTGCATAATTCAATTAATTCTATGATCAAATTTTAGCAAATTTACAAAATTCGGACAGTTTTTCAAACTGTATAGCTCTTTTTCCCTATTTTTGTATATCGATTATGAAACGACTACTCACCATCCTCTCACTCGCGTTGCTCTCCCTTGTCGCCCACGCGCAAGAGACCGAGGATGATATGTACCGCTACAAGATCGACCGCTCGCTCGAGCCGTCGCAGATGGTGCAGGGCGATACGTCGCTCTTCTACCGCACCCTCCGTCGCCACGATCTGTACGAGGATATTACCGCCTACCGCTTCTCCTTTGTCGAGACGGCCCGTCGCGGATTCTACTATACCGACCGTGCCGCTTCGATCGACGGCATCTCCCTACGCCACGCCAACCTCTCCGTTCTGCGCCGTTTGGGCCTTAGCGAACGCGGCTATTCGGGCCTTGCTCACGATGCCTCCTTCGTCGCCTCCGAGGCTGGTGCCGATGCCTTCTCAACGGGCGAGGGCGTACCACTCGATGGCGGCAGCGTGGCCCTCTTCTTCTCTGGCAAGGGCTATCTGGGAGGAGTGCGTGCTACGGTCAATTCGCTTATGCGCCGCGATTGGAGTCTCACACTCCACGCCGCCGCTCGCGGTGGCGACGATCTCTACGTTAGGGGCGTATTCAACAACTCCATAGATGGCGGTCTGCGCCTTGAGAAACAATTTCGCTCGGGCGCATCGTTCGCTCTCGTTGCCGTAGCAACCATTGGCGAGCGCGGCCTCCGCTCGGGCTCTACCGAGGAGGCCTTCACGCTTACGGGCAACAAACTCTATAACCCCGCTTGGGGCTATCAGTCGGGCGAGGTGCGCACCTCGCGTCGTCGTGCCGATTCTGTGCCATTTGTCGTTGCAACCTTCTCCGCGCCATTGAGCGATAGGAGCAACGTAAGGATCTCCCTCGGCGGTGATTATGGCACGCGCGCCTACTCCTCACTTGGCTGGTACAACGCAATGACCCCGCGCCCTGACAATTACCGCTACCTGCCGAGCTACTACACCCAGTCAGACGTGGCCGCCGCCGTCAGCGATGCGTGGCGCCGCCGCGACGAGCGATATACGCAGATCGATTGGGCGGAACTCTATGCCCAAAACCGTATGTCGTCCGACGGTGCGGTCTATGCTCTGGACGATAGGGTAGAGCGCATTGCCCGCGCCGAGGCGGTGGTACAATTTAGCAGTCAGATGGGCGACGGACTCACCCTCCACTATGGTCTTCGCGCGGGCCGCAACTCCTCGCGTAACTATAAGCGCCTGAGTGATTTGATGGGCGCAACTCATCTGCGCGACATCGACCACTACCTTCTCGACGACGATAGCTTCTCGCGTCATCTGCGCAATAACCTGCGCCGCGCGGACGACCTCGTTACCGAGGGCGACCGCTTCTCTTACGACTACGATCTTGTCGAGCGCACGCTCTTCGTCGAGGCGGGCCTGTCATACTCCGCCCGCCGCTTGAGCCTCGATGCCTACGCCTCGATTGGCAACCATTGGATACATCGCAACGGCCACTTCGAGAAGGAGCTGTTCCCCGCCGAACAATCCTATGGCCCGAGCCGCGAACTCCTCTTCCGCCCCTATACGCTTAAGGCATCCATCGGCTATGCCCTCTCTTTGCGCCACCACCTCACGCTTCGTGCAATGATGGCCGAGCGAGCTTCGGAGCCGCGCAACCTCTTCCTCAATCCGTTATATAACAACCTCACGGTCGATAATCCCACCACCGAGCGCCACCTCGCCGCCGAACTCGATTATAGCTACTCCTCGCCCAACGCCGACCTTTCGCTTGCGGCATACTACACCCTTTCTGAGAATGCCCGCCAAACCTATCGTGCCTACGACGATCTCTCGGCAACCTACGCCGACGTCGATATCTCCCGCCTCGGAATGTTGCGCTATGGCGTTGAGGCTGCTGCCGAAGTGCGTTTCTCGCAGAATTGGCGAGCCTCCCTGTCGGCTTCGGCCGGCGAGTACCTCTACTCCGAAAATCCATTGGTCGCCATCTACGACGACGCGGACAATAGCCTTGTGGCCGCACTTTCGGAGAGTTTCGTTGGCGATTGCCACATCGGTGGTGCCCCGCAACTAACCGCCTCGGCCGAGATAACCTACCTCAATTATCGCGGCTGGATCTTCTCGCTCGGTGCCTCCGCCGCAGCTATGCGCTACGTCGATCCCTCGTTTACGCGACGTACCGAGCGCGTGGCGGTGCAGGGCTCAGCCTCGGAGGAGATCCATCAACTCTTTCTCTCCCAGCAACGTCTTGACGATGCGTGGAGTGCCGAGGCCTCCCTCTCACGCTGGTTCGATATTGGCCGCACGCGACTGTCGCTCACTTTGTCCGTAAGAAATCTTCTTGGCTACGACGACATTGTCTATGGCGGCTACGAATCCTCTCGCATCCGCAATTATAAGAGTGGCGAACGGCGCATCTACTCTCCGCAGGACGACATCATCACCTACTCCTATCCGCGCACCTACTACGCCGTTGTGTCGTGGAAGTTTTAGGATTTGGCCGTTTCGCGGGAAAAGTTTATCTTTGTGGCCGTAAATCAACTAAAAGTAAAGCGTATGGCAGGTTCAAACTTTGTGGACTATGTGAAGATTTTTGCCCGTTCGGGGCACGGAGGAGCAGGCTCGTGCCATTTTCGTCGTGAGAAGTTCGTTGCATTTGGCGGACCCGATGGCGGCGACGGCGGTAAGGGCGGTAGCATTATTCTGCAGGGCGACCGCCAGTATTGGACTCTGATTCACCTCAAATACCAGCGCCACCAGTTTGCCGAGGATGGCGAGGGAGGTCACGGCGCGCGCTCTTCGGGTAAGGATGCCGCCGACATCATCATCCCCGTACCTCTGGGCACCGTTGCACGCCGAGTGGTCGAGCAGGAGGATGGCTCTACGACCATCGAGTACGTCGGCGAGGTTACCGAGCACGGCGAGCAGCTCACTCTTCTCAAGGGCGGTCGTGGTGGTCTGGGCAACTGGCACTTCAAGAGTGCCACGAATCAAGCTCCGCGCTATGCGCAGCCCGGCGAGGATGGCGACGAAGGTGCTTTCATTCTGGAGCTTAAGGTGCTGGCCGATGTAGGTCTTGTGGGTTTCCCCAATGCGGGTAAGAGTACGCTTCTGTCGGTCGTTTCGGCCGCTAAGCCCAAGATTGCAAACTACGCCTTCACCACGCTTGAGCCTAATCTGGGTATTGTCGAGGTGCGCGACCATAAGTCGTTTGTTATGGCCGACATCCCCGGTATTATCGAGGGCGCACACGAGGGCCGAGGCCTCGGAACACGATTCCTGCGCCACATCGAGCGCAACTCGGTTCTGCTCTTTATGGTTCCGGCCGATAGCGACGATATAGCGAAGGATTATGAGATTCTTTTGGGCGAGCTCACGCAGTACAACCCCGAATTGCTGGATAAGCAGCGTCTGCTGGCCATCACCAAGTGCGATATGCTGGACGACGAGCTGATCGAGCAGATGCGACCGCTGCTCCCCGAGGGTATTCCGTCGGTATTTATCTCGTCGGTTGCCAATATGAACATTACGCGCCTGAAGGATATGCTCTGGGAGGCCCTTCAGAAATAAAAATCGTCTAACAAGGTGTTTTCTGCGTTACACTCGCACTCAAAATCCTCACATACGCTCAAGTATGCTGCGGTTTTTCGTGCTTCGTAAGCCTTGAAAACCCTCTTGTTATACAATTTTCATCATAGGAGCCTATCTTGCAATAAGCAGATGGGCTCTTTTTTACTTATTAAACACCACTCCGTGATTGACCACCCTCAGGGCAAACTCTCCGTTAAAATACTCCACCACGCCATACAACCGTCCCCGTCCTTCGGGCAACCGCTCGGCGCGATAACTGCAACTCGCAATCGTGCGAACGCCTATCCGTCGCCCCTCGCTGTCGCTTACCGTGCGCGTCGTCGTGATGTATTCTTCAGTCAGCGGATCTTTGTCGCACCACGTAAGCCCCTGATCGACAAACTCCACATCGTCAATCATAACGTAATTGCTAACGTCTGCCGTGCTTATCTCGTTGATTTTCTTCTCTTTTGCTCTGATCTCTGTGGGCGTACTCTTATCCACCTTGATATGCCGCGCAGCCTCCTGCATCGATAGTCGATCCACCGTAAAATCTCTCTCGGGCACAGCTCCCAACATCACGCGCCCGCCATACACCCCGACAGATAGCCCCGTGCAATGCACCGTAACGCGAGCCGATACGGGAAACTCCACCGCCGTATTGTCGCAGTCGATCATCAGCTCAATGCCGCCACTCTCGTCGCTGATGACAATCGTCTTGTAGTACTCGCCATACAGGTCATTCACAACGACATAACCCTCGATCGCCACATTCTCCACAATCTCCACCGAGCTACCCACAGCCATCGTCTTTAGATGCGCTATCGAGATCCTCCCCTCGCTCTGCTGCCCGTAGCCGATTGTCGTGGAGTCGCTGCACGCAACCGCCAAAAGACTAATTATAAATGCCGCAATCGCTCTCATATCGCATCTTCAAAACATACATCTCCTCTCCATCAACCACGCCGTATTGCAGAATACCCGTTATCGAAACCCTCTCGGTCGGCACCTCTTGCTGTGCAAAGTCGGCGTATGGCGAGCAATATACCGCCACGCGATGCCCCTTTTCATCGGCGAACGTGCAGTATCCGCTCCAAATCCCGCCTTCGGGCGCAGCAACCAACTTCAGCGACGACACATTCACCATCCGCCCGCAATACTCCTCAGCCAACTGCTCCACCCGAAGCGGAATCGGCGCAACGGGACTGATCAAGTCATATCGCGTCAAATGCTTGTCAATCAGCACCTTTGAATAGAAATAATCGGTAGGGTAGTTGCTGTATGCAGCCGCCCTTGTTCCCACCTGCAACACCCCGTTATGCACTCCCGCCGAGCATCCATTCAGCCTGACGGTAACGTAATACCCCTCTGGATAGAGTCTATGCAGGTCATACATCCCCGCCATAATCTCCACACCCGCCGTGCCGTCGTCGATGCAGAACGTACGGTAGAAATTCCCCTCCCGATCGCTCGTCGTAACGTAGCCGCCGATAACCAAATCCTGCTCAAAATGCACCGTTCTCTCGCCCACCATTTCGCGCAGATGAGCAATCGAGACATTCACCCTCTCTGGCAGGCTCTGCTCCACTTCGGGAGTATCAAATTCCCGACACGCAAGCAGCGTAAGCGCGCACAACACCGCCACCATCACACTCCGTAGTGGCCGAGCTAAACGTTTGTTTGTGTGCATTTTGTGCATATCTGTATAGTTTTGTTCCACTTCGTGAAGTTCTAATCTACGGTAAAGATAATGATTTTCGCAAAAAAATTCCTATTTTTGCCCAGATTAAGCTACGCGCCCACGCGCGCCAAAGGCTAAAAATTTACTATGCTGAATATTTTTTTACAGAGTAACCCCGAGGCTATCGAGAACCTGATCCTCCCTGACAGCGTGCAGAAGGCGCGCTTTGCCGAGGCGGTGCGCCATATTGCCAATATGGATATGCAGGATGTCTGGCAGCAGATCGCCGAGTGGGTTGTCTGGACGGGCATCAAGATCGTTATCTCGCTTGCCATCTTCTACGTTGCGCGCTGGGCATTGCGCCGCATTGTGGCCTTTGCCGATAGGGTAATGACGTTGCGCCGTGTCGAGATCTCGCTCCACTCGTTCCTGCTGACGGCCATCAGGACTTTGGGCTACGTCATTATCTTCATCACGTTGGTCTCAATCCTCGGCTTCGACTCTACAACCTTCGTTGCGATGCTCGCCTCGATGGGTTTGGCCATCGGTATGGCACTGAGCGGCACGTTGCAGAACTTCGCAGGCGGAGTGATGGTGCTGGTGTTGCGTCCCTATCGTGTTGGCGATTATATTGAGGCGCAGGGCGTAAGCGGTACGGTAACTAATATCCAGCTTTTTACCACCATTGTGCAGACAGCCGATAAGCAGACCATCTACATCCCCAACAACGCCATCTCCACGTCGATCATCAATAACTATTCGACCTCTACCACGCGCCGATGCAGCTGGAAGATCTCGGTCTCTTATGGCGACGATTATGATGCCATCCGCGATGCAATGTTGATGATCATCCATCGCGATGGTCGTGCCCTTGCGGAGCCTGCGCCGAGCGTTCGCATCAATGCTTTGGCCGATAGTGCGGTCGTTGTTGAGGCCCGCGCGTGGGTTAAAAACTCCGAGTATTGGGATTTTTACGACTCTACGACGGAGGCTTTTTATAAGGAGCTGCCCCAGCACGGAGCCCACTTCCCCTACCCGCAACTCGATGTGCATATCACATCGCGCCCTGCGGCAAATGATAGACAATCAGAAAATTAACGAAAATATTAATTCAATAAAAATAGTTTTACGATTATGGAATTCAAGGATATTTTGGCCATTTCGGGTATGCCCGGCCTTTACAAGTATGTTGCACAGTCAACTCGTGGTATCATCGTTGAGTCGTTGGCCGATGGCCACCGCTCGATGGCTTCAGCCACCTCACGCGTGAGCGCTCTTTCGGAGATCTCGATGTTCACCGAGGGCGAGGATATCGCTCTGGCCGATGTTTTCACCCGTATGTATGCCCACACCGAGGGCAAGGAGGCTATCTCTCACAAGGAGTCTGCCGACCGCCTGAAGGCATTCTTCGGCGAGGTACTCCCCGAGTACGACCGCGAGCGTGTTCACGTTTCTGATATTAAGAAGGCTGTTGCGTGGTTCAACATCTTGGTTGCAGCTGGTTTTACGGAGTTTGTTCTGCCCGAGGAAGACGAGGAGCAGACTGAGGAGTAATGGAAATTGCCTAACAAGGCTCTTTTGGCGTCTGGCTTGCCCTCGAAATCCTCACATACGATAAGTATGCTGCGGTTTCTCGGTCGGCGACCAGTCTCAAAATAGCTCTTGTTATACAATTCCCTATAATGAAAAAGAGCCTGTCGGATATGATAGGCTCTTTTTTTATATCTCGTGCGAAAGCGATGGCGGCACCTGCGCACTCATATCATAGTCGCCCCAACGCTCGGCCACATAATCCAGCGTTGCGTTTATCTCCTGCTCATCGAACAACGTTACCAGCTTCAGTCGTGTCTGCTTAAAGTCGGGTAAGCCCTTGAAATAATTCGACATATGGCGTCTCATCTCAAGTATTCCCACTCTGTCGCCCTTGATCTCGATCGACTTTCGCAGATGCTCCTTCGCTATTGCCACACGCTCCACCACCGTCGGCTGCGGCATCACCTCACCCGTTTCGATGTAGTGCTTCACCTCGCGGAAAATCCACGGACGACCATACGTCGCACGCCCGATCATCACTCCATCGACACCATAATCGTCAAACATCTGCTTCGCCTTCGGGCCCGAATCCACGTCGCCATTTCCGATGATCGGAATCTCGATCGAGGGGTGGTGCTTCACCTCGCCGATGAGTGTCCAGTCGGCCTCTCCGCGATACATCTGCGAGCGCGTGCGGCCGTGAATCGTCAGCGCCTTGATTCCCGTATCCTGAAGTCTGAGGGCAATATCCACAATGTTCTTCGACTCCTCATCCCATCCAAGACGTGTCTTTACGGTTACGGGCGTCGAGACGGCCTGCACGATCTGTCGCGTCATCTCGACCATCAGCGGCACGTCGCGCATCATACCCGAGCCTGCGCCACGACCGGCAATCTTCTTTACGGGACAACCGAAGTTTATATCAATAAAGTCGGGCCGTGCCGTCTCTGCTATTCGTGCTGCCTCGACCATCGGCTCAATCAGGTGGCCGTAGATCTGTATTCCTACGGGACGCTCCCCCTCGTCGATATTGAGTTTCGCGCGCGACTTCCACGCATCGCGAATCAGCCCGTCCGACGATATGAACTCCGTTGTAACCACATCCGCCCCGAACTGCTTGCACATATATCGGAACGACGGATCGGTAACATCCTCCATCGGAGCCAGAAACAGCGGCTTCTCGCCCAAATCAATATCGCCTATTTTCATATATTGTTCTTCTTTTTAACCAAAACCTTGTCGATTCTGACGCTGTCCATATCGATAATCTCGATCTGAAAATCATTCCACTCAAGTCGTTCTCCCTCGGTGGGGATATGCCCCAGAACGTCGAGTATCAAACCACTTATGGTGTTGTACTCCGAGTGGTCGAAGGCATCCTCCAGACCGTAGTGCGCCAGAAAATCGAAGAACGGACACTGCCCATCCACCAGCGCCGAACCATCCTCTCTACGCACTATGTTCGGCTGTTCGTGCTCGGCAGGCATATCTCCCACCAGCGCATCCAGAATATCCTGCAACGTGAAGATTCCCTGCGTAACACCGAACTCGTCGCACACGATTCCGTATCGCAGATGCTCCTCGCGCAACTGCTCCAGCGCATTATACACCTCGGTCTGCTCGTGAAAATACTTCGCCTTGCGCACCAGCGAGCGCAGCGTAAACCCGTTGCAACTGAGTTGTGAGAATAGATCCTTCAGATACACCACACCCAGCAGCCTGTCGGGATTATCCTCAATTACGGGATACAACGAGTGAGGATTCTCATCCACCCGCTTTCGTATCTGCTCGGCACTCATATTGGTGCTGAGCCACACAATGTCGTTGCGATGGGTCATTATCGACTCCACCGAGCGGTCGCCGAGCGAAAATACTCGTCCCATAATGCGCTGCTCAACCTCCTGCACCTCGCCCGATTCCGTGCCCTCCTGAATTATCGATTTTATCTCCTCCTCGGTAACTTTCGTCTCGCCTTCGCGCAGTCGCAATACTTTGGCTGCCAGCTCTATGCTTTTCGACAGCAGCCACACAAACGGTGATGTTATCTTCGACAGATAATACATCGGCTGCGCCACCATCATCGCAACCCTCTCGGCTGCATTCATTCCTATGCGCTTTGGCACCAACTCGCCCAGCACGATCGTCAGATACGTAACCACCGCCACAATCACCACCTGCGCCACCGCATTTGCCGTCGCTGTTGCCACGCCCCACGATGCTATCACCGCTCCGAGTTGCTCGGCAAATGTCGCGCCCGAGAATATACCTGTCAGGATTCCGATCAGCGTAATGCCTATCTGCACCGTCGAGAGAAACTTGTCGGGATCATCCGCCAACTCCAGTGCACGTCGTGCCGAGCGCGATCCCTGCGCAGCTCGAATACGCAGATTCGACTTTCGAGCCGAGATGAGCGCCACTTCCGACATCGCAAACAGACCGTTGAGCAGAATAAGCAGTATAATTATGACAATATCCATATATAGCATTGTTTGTCGCACAAAATTACAAAAAAATGCCCGCCTAATCAAATCAGACGGGCAAATTATTATATATAGTAAATTATTAGATAGCAACCTGCGTTGTGAGGCGCAAATCATCTGATGAGCCACCCACCATAATCTCGATGTTGCCATTCTCAAGCATCCACGTATCGGCATCCACATCCCAATAGCGCAAGCTCTCAACAGGAATCTCCACAGTTACCTGCTGTGTCTGACCAGCACCCACCGTTACTCGCTGGAAGGCCTTGAGTTCCTTCACGGGCCACTCAACCTGTGCGTCCAGACGCTTTACATATACCTGTGTAACCTCGTCAGCCTCCATCGAACCATTGTTGGTAAGGTTGAATGTAAGTTTAATCACGTCGTTGGCACGATACTTCTCCTTGTTTGCCTGCAAGTCAGAGTACTCGAAATCGACATACGACAATCCGTGACCAAAAGCATACATCACGGGCACCTGCTTGGTGTCAAACCAGCGATAACCTACATACTGACACTCAGTGTAGTGAGCATCGGGAGCGGGGCGCTGACGACGGCGCTGACCACCTGTGATATCGTCGCGGTGAGCGGCCGCAAATACATCCGTGCCTGCATCAACCTTCTGCGGGAAGTTACCCATTGCGTATGCGGGCGAATCCTCCAGCTTAACGGGGAATGTGAAGGGCAACTTACCCGACGGAGCGATGTTACCATAGAGAATATCAGCCAACGCGTGGCCACCCTCCAGGCCGTTCCACCAACCCTGAACGATAGCCTTCGAGTGCTTCTCCAATACCTGCAAATCGCAAGGGCCACCTGAGATTATTACGCTCACGATGTTGGGATTTACCTCTGCCAGAGCCTCTACAATCTGCTCCTGACCAAGTGGCAACTTAATATCCTTACGGTCGCTACCCTCAGTCTCGATATACTTGTTCGTGCCGCAGAAGAAGAGTACCACGTCAGCCTCCTTTGCCGCTGCTACAGCCTCGGCCAACAGCGTTGCGTCGGGAGCCTCGTCAATAACCTGAGCAAACTCCTTAGGATCGGCGTCGCGCATCATACGCGCAAACATACCGAGGAAGTTCTTGTACGCAGGCGTATATGAAATCTCAAAGTTCCCATTCGAACGATTCTGCAATCCCTGCAACGGCGTAATCTCATAGGGAGTCTTTACGCCTGCACCCATACCACCTGCAGCGGTTGTTGCCACAGCGTTACGGCCAATTACGGCAATCTTCTTTACCTTGTCGTTCTTGATAGGCAACAGGCCGCCCTCATTCTTGAGCAACACAACCGACTTCGCCGCTACGTTGTAAGCAGTCTGACGGCTCTCGGGCTGTGAGGTCTGAACGGTGTTTGCCACATCCTCCGGAATAGGCTCAATCGCAAAACGCAGACGCAGAATCTCGCGTACGCGGTCATTCACTATCTCCTCCGACAGACGACCTGCACGGATAGAGTCAATCAGCGGCTGACCGAGGTAGTTGTCGCCCGTCATCTGTACGTTCAAACCACCCAGCGCTGCACCCATCGTGCTATGAGTGCCGCCCCAGTCCGATACGGTCATACCCTTGAAGCCCCAATCGCCACGCAGAATCTCGTTGTTGAGTACAAAGTTCTCCGTGCCGTAATATCCGTTCACCTTGTTGTAGGCGGGCATTACTGACATCGCACCACCCTTTACTACTGCATCCTCAAAGGGCTTGAGGTAGATCTCTCGCATCGTACGCTCGTCGATAATCACATTCACCGTACCACGGTTGGTCTCCTGATTGTTCAGCGCATAGTGCTTAACGCAAGCTGCCGTACCGGCATCCTGCATACCAAGCGTGTATTGCACCGCCAGGGCTGCTGCCAGGATAGGATCCTCCGAGAAGTACTCATACGTACGACCACCTACGGGCAGACGCTGAATGTTGATAGCTGGGCCCAACATAATATCCTTACCACGCAAGCGAGCCTCCACGCCGATACCATTACCGTAGTCGTATGCCAGCTCGGGCGACCAAGTTGCAGCCAAGGCCGAACCCGTCGGGAAGTAGGTTGCAGAGTCCAGCGACCAACCCTTCGGGCGGAAGCCGTCGGCCACCTCCTCACGCACACCGAACGGGCCATCGGCATACTTAATATCCTGAATACCAAGACGAGGTACACCCTCCGACGACATAATCGTCTTGCTGTGCATCATCTCCACTTTCTCCTCGAGCGTCATCTGAGCGATGATCTCGTTGATCTCCTTGTCGTGGATCGTCAGGCGATCCTGCAATGACTGAGGCTGTGAGCAAGAGAAGCCCGCTGCACACATTGCAACAAATAGAATAAATCGTTTCATAGTGTGAATTATAAAGTTGTTATTGTTAGTGATCCTGTCTTCTGTGCCGTACAGATATTGGCAATAGTTGAAAAATCAAAATATATAGACAAAGTTATATAAAATAAATTATTTATCCCTCAATTTTGTCCAAATATTGTCTTGTGCTATCCAAAAAAAACTCGAAATCAACCCCATAACGTCGTTTCCCCCTTTTCCTTCACTCAAAAACTCATTTTATCCCCGCTCAAGAGGGCTATTTCCGCGAAAAATGTGTAATTTTGTAACCTAAATATTTCCAATGCCGAAAAATTAGAAATTTAGATATGAATACCGAGACTTTTATTTCACAAATCGCAGCCTCAGCCGTTGAGGCATTGTACGGAGCGGTGTCGCCCGCACAAATCCAGATTCAGAAGACCCGCAAGGAGTTCGAGGGCGACTTCACGCTGGTAACCTTCCCGCTATTGAAGCTCAGCCGCAAGTCTCCCGAGGCTACGGCCACCGAGATTGGCGAGTGGATCGTTGCCAACAACCCCTCGATCAGCGCCTTCAACGTCATCAAGGGCTTCCTGAACCTCTCTATCGCTCCCGTTTTCTGGCAGGAGCGCTTTGCCGAGGCCGCTGCCGACGAGAATTTCGGTCAGGCTGCACCTTCGGGCCGTACCGTTATGATCGAGTACTCTTCACCCAATACCAACAAACCCCTTCACTTGGGCCACATCCGCAACAATCTGCTCGGCTACTCCGTAGCGCAGATTCTGAAGGCTAATGGCCACAACGTCATTAAGGTTAATCTTGTTAACGATCGCGGTATCCACATCTGCAAGTCGATGCTCGCTTGGCAGCTCTACGGCGGTGGCGAGACCCCCGCATCATCGGGTATGAAGGGCGACCATCTTGTGGGTAAGTATTATGTTGAGTTCGACAAACACTATAAGGCCCAGATCAAGGAGCTCGTCGAGGGTGGTATGAGCGAGGACGAGGCCAAGAAGAGTGCCCCGATCATCCTTCAGGCGCAGGAGATGCTGCGCAAGTGGGAGGCCAAGGACCCCGAGGTCTATGAGTTGTGGCAGACTATGAACGGCTGGGTTTACGACGGCTTCGATGTAACGTATAAGGCGCTGGGCGTCGATTTCGATAAGGTCTATTACGAGTCGCAGACCTACCTTCTGGGCAAGAGCCTCGTGCAGGATGGCCTCGATAAGGGCGTATTCTACCGCCGCGACGACAACTCGGTTTGGATTAACCTCGAGGCCGATGGTCTGGACGAGAAGCTGTTGCTGCGTGGCGACGGCACGTCGGTCTATATGACGCAGGATCTGGGTACGGCGCTGAGCCGCTTCGAGGAGAATAAACTCGATGATATGATCTACGTCGTAGGCAACGAGCAGAACTACCACTTCCAGGTTTTGAAGTTGGTACTCAAGAAGTTGGGCTACGAGTGGAGCGACAATATCTACCACCTCTCTTACGGTATGGTCGAGCTTCCCGAGGGTAAGATGAAATCACGCGAGGGTACCGTCGTCGATGCCGACGATCTGATTGCCGATATGGTCGATACCGCCCGCGAGATGTCTAACGAGTTGGGCAAACTCGACGGCTGCACTCAGCAGGAGGCCGATGCCATCTGCACGATGGTCGGTTTGGGCGCGCTCAAGTACTTCATTCTCAAGGTCGATCCCAAGAAGACTATGTTGTTCGATCCCAAGGAGTCTATCGACTTCAACGGCAACACGGGCCCCTTCATCCAGTACACCCACGCCCGCATCTGCTCTGTTCTGCGCAAGGCCGATGAGGCTGCGATCGACTATACGTCGCACGCCTGCACGGAGCTGCTGGCCGAGGAGATCGAGCTCATCAAGTCGCTTACGGAGTACCCTTCAGTTGTGGCGTCGGCTGGTGAGAACTTCTCGCCCTCGATCATTGCCGCTTACGCCTACGAGCTCGCCAAGAGCTTCAACGGCTACTATCACGACCACTCAATCCTGCGCGAGGAGAACGCCGAGAAGCGCCGTATGCGCCTCCAGCTTGCTGCTGTTGTTGCCCGCACGCTGCGTAGCGCAATGAAGCTTCTGGGTATCGACGTTCCCGAGCGAATGTAATTTATGCCTATGCTTCGCCGCCTAACCATCATAGCTTCGCTGGCTCTCTTAGCTGCCTGCTCTGCCACATCGGGCGGAAAGCAGACCGAGCTCTACACCAACCCCGTCATCGACCGCGATGCACCCGATCCTACCGTGATCCGCGCCGAGGATGGCACCTTCTACGCCTACGCAACGTGGCGCGACCGTAACATCCCCGTCTATCGATCTACGGATATGGTCAATTGGGAGTACGAGGGAGGTGTCTTTGCCGAGGGCGAGGTGCCGCAGTTCGTTCCCGGGGCTGCTATCTGGGCCCCCGACATCAACTACATCGAGGGACAATACGTTCTCTACTTCTCTATGTCGGTGTGGGGTGGCGAGTGGGATGCCTGCATCGGACGCGCCGTGTCGGACTCTCCGACGGGCCCGTTCCGCGATGCTAAGATGCTCTTTCAGGGCAAGACCATCGGTGTACAGAACTCCATCGATCCCGTTGTCTTTCAGGAGGATGGCCGCAAATATCTGGCGTGGGGCAGCTTCCACGGCATCTACCTGACGGAGCTTACCGACGACGGCCTCGAGTTAGACGATCCCTTCAACCGCACCCGTATCGCGGGCTCGGCCTACGAGGGAAGCTACATCCACAAGCGCGACGGTTATTACTACCTCTTCGCCTCTACGGGCAGCTGCTGCGAGGGGTTGAAAAGCACCTACCAGACGGTCGTTGGCCGCAGCTGCTCACTCTATGGCCCTTATGTCGATCGTGCGGGCCGCAAGATGCTTGATAACCACCACGAGATCCTTCTCTCGGGCGATGATACGGTCAAGGGCCCCGGCCACGACTCGCAGATCATCACCGACGATCAGGGGCAGGATTGGAGCTTCTATCACGGCTACGACGTTAAGAACCCCGACGCTGGCCGCAAGATGTTTCTCGAACGTGTCGAGTGGCACGATGGCTGGCCCACGATTGGTGTCAATGGCCACGCAACCGCATCGGGCGTAGCACCATACATCGCAAAATAAAAAAAAGCCTGTCCCGATGGAGGACAGGCTTTTTCATTTACCACGCAGGTCGCACCTTATATATATTCATATTATCTATGGTAATCACCTTCGCGGGATTCTCCTGATAGATATGGTGTGTCCACCAGCTCTCCTCGGCCTTGGTGTATATCAGTCGGCCACTTCGAGCGTTGTAGTTCACCGACTTGACATTTACGGTCTCTGCCAGCGGCTCAAATGGCGCATACTCGCCACTCTCCACATCAAACCAATACACTCCCTCGTGTCCCGATACGAGCATACGCTCCTCATCCACCTTCATCAGATCGTGTCCCGACCTGACGGGTATCGGCCACGATGCCACCATCTCGAGCGAGGGGCTATCGCTCTGCCAATCACGCAACTTGTACTCGCGCAACACGTCATATCCCAGCGCATAGAGGCTCTCTCGCTCGGCGTGCCATACAGCACCGTGTCCCGAATAGAGCGAATCACGCCACAACACCTTCTCGGGCTGCGCTATGTCGTAAATCTCCAGCGAGTTACCCTTCTCGTGAGTCGATAGCGCCACCGCCACTCGATCATTCGGCAACAGGTCGGCCGAGTGCGCCATCGGCACGCGCGCATAGAAGAGATTCTTTCGCGTCTTCAGATCAATCAGCACCACGCCACTATGCGACGAGGTGAGCAGCAGTTTACGTTTGCCGTCCACAAACTTACACTCGTCCAGCGGATTCAGGTACTCGGCATACTCGGCAGGAAGACCCTCAGTCTGCTCGTCGATTCTCCACGACCACACCTCGTGCAGCTTGTCGCCCTCCGATTTGGCCATATCGATGATTTTCACCTCACCTCCGCCACACACAGCAACACAATCCTCTCCAAAAGCGGAACACCCCGCGGCCATTGCGGCCACGAGGAGTCCCATCGTAATTTTAATTAGGTTCTTCATAATCATTACCTTTGCGGAATATCAACCTCCTTGGTACGACCGTCGATCAGGTAGTCGGTGAAGTGATCAACCAGTCTCCAGTAGAAATACTCGTTCATATCGCCAAAGCTGTGGCGCTGCATCGGCAAGTACAACATATCGAAACGCTTGTTTGCGCGAATCAGCGCATTCACCACGCGAGACGTATTACCCGGGTGTACGTTGTTGTCGATCTCACCGTGAATGAGCAACAGATGTCCCTTCAGCTGCTTTGCAATCTCGGGGTTACTCTCGATCTTGTAAACGAACGTGGTGTCGCCCTCGTCGGTTACAGTCTCCTTTACGCCGTGGTGAGTCTCGCTCCACCAGCGGTTGTAGATCTTGTTGTCGTGGTTACCTGCGCACGATACAGCCGCCTTGAAGAAGTCGGGGTACTGCAGGATCGCCGCCGTTGACATAAATCCACCGCCCGAGTGTCCGTGAATACCCACGCGCGTGATGTCGATGTAGTCGTGGCGTGCTGCCAGCTGCTCGATTGCCACCTTCTGATCCTCCAGACCGTAGTCGCGCAGGTTGCCGTAACCGTAGTTGTGATACCACTTCGAGCGGTCGGGGTGTCCACCTCGGTTACCCACCGAGATCACGATAAATCCAGCCTGAGCCAAGCGGTCGGTACGGGGGCTCATACGGGTGAAGGGGTAGTATGTTCCCTCTACCTGTGGGCCGGGATAAACGTAGTCGATGATGGGGTAGAGCTTCGTCGAGTCGAAGTCAAAGGGCTTGTACATAACACCATACAGATCCGTTACGCCATCGGCAGCCTTCACCTTGAACGTCTCGGGGAATTTGTATCCGTTTGCCAGCAGCAGCGAGAAGTCGCTCTTCTCGAGTGTCATCAGCTTGTTGCCCAAGCAGTCGTAGAGAGCCGTCTCGGGGATGGTGTCGATACGCGAATAGTTATCCACGAAGTAGCGCGCCGCATCATCCATCGCGGGCTCGTGGAAGTAGTTACCCTTGTTGAGCAGCTTCACCTCGCCGCCATCCAAGCTCACCGAGTAGAGATGCTGGTAGTAGGGATTCTCCTCCTTCTCGCGGCCCATACCCGTGAAATAAACCTTGCGCGCCTTCTCGTCCACCTTCACAATCTGGTGAACGTGCCACGGGCCCTCGGTCAGACGACGCTTCAGGTTACCCTCACCGTCGTAGAGGTAGAGGTGTGCCCAACCGTCGCGCTCGCTCCACTGAATCAGCTCCTTGCCGCCACCGATCACCGACAGCGGACGCACCTCGATGTAGGTGTTCATACGCTCCTCAATTACGGGCTTCAGCTCATCGTCGCCAATGGTGTACGAGCAGATGTCGATACGATGCAGATCGCGGCTCGAGCGAGTAACGTAGAAGTGGTTTGCATCACCAAGCCAAATGGCGGGCTGGTCGTACATATGACGCTGCTTCTGCTCTCTGGGCTTGCGGCCGATCGAGAGCGTCTGATCCTTGAATCGCTCGGTCTTAATCTCCTTGCGCGTGTTGTTGCTCATATCAAAGACGTAGAGGTGCTCTACGGGAGCCTCGCTCTCGCCCGGCATATGATACTTGTATGTCTCCAGCGTGGGACGGGGCTCCGCCAGCGCGTTGATAACCCACAAATCCTTCACCGCACGCTCATCCGTTACAACGGTTGCGAAGTAACGCGAATCGGGCGACCATACGCCATACGCACCACGACGCTTGCCGTTCAGCAGCGTATCGGTGTTAAGCATATAGTAGGGCTGGCCGTAACCAAAATCCTTCACGCCGTCCGTGGTGATCTGAATCTCGGTAATTGTCGAATCCTTCTCATCCTTCTTCAGCTTATCATAATCCTCGCGCGACATACGCCACAGATTCAAATCCTTGGCATACACGACGGTCTTTCCATCGGGCGAAACCGATGCCCACGGCAGCTGCTTAGTCTCTTTCTCCTTATCCTTGAGGTGAGTGAGCTGCTTTGTCTTGTAGTTGTACGAGAAGTAGAAGATCTCCTTTCCTCTCACCTTCTTGGGCTTCTTGCCGGCCAGCGAATCCTCCTTTGAGAGCGGCTTCGGCTTTGCATCCTGCGACGATGCCACCTCGAAAGTGAAGGTCTCGCCATCCTTATCTACCTCCAGATTGGTAATCGGCAACTGTGCCGCGATGAACGGATCGTGCATAATCTCCGAGAGCTGCGCCGCCAACTTGTCGTGGTCGAACAGCGGCTCACGCTTGCGCGATGCGGGATCTACGACATACCAGCGCGTACCCTCTCCGGTCTTGTAGCTGTACCAGAACTTCTCACCCGAGAGGAACCAGTGCGGATCCACGCTCGTCGAGAATAGCATATTAGCCAATTTGCTTGCCGTAAATCGCTCAGCCAGAGCCAGTCGATTACGCTCGCGTACCTCCTCACGATTGTCGGCCATCACCGATCCTGCCGACAAGGCCACAACGGCCAACAGTAGTAAAATCTTTCTCATAAGCCTTATTGTTTTGCGGCGTTAGCCGATTTGAAATAGTTGCTAAAGAACAATACCTGATACTTGATCGAGTTGCGCCAATAGTCCCAGTTGTGCACTCCCGGACGGGTGTAGAAGTCGTGCGGAATCTTCTTCGCTGCCAGCTTCTCGTGCAGTGCGCAGTTCACCTCGTAGAAGAAATCCTCCGTTCCGCAGTCTATAATGAGCTTCATCGCATCGGGCTCGAGCTGATCCACCAGATTGATCACCGTATGCTCATCCCAACGCTTGGGATTCTCCTCCAATGTACCCAGTCTGAGCGACATACCCCAATTCTTCGGGAAGGGGCGAATATCCACGCCACCCGATGTCGAACCCGCCGCGCCATATACATCCTGATGACGTATTCCGAGCCACAGTCCGCCGTGTCCACCCATCGACAGACCCGTGATAGCACGTGCAGTGCGGTCGGCGCGAGTCTTATAGTGCGAGTCGATGTACTCGACAAGCTCCTTCGATACAAATGTCTCATACTTGTATGTTGGATCTACGGGGCTGTCCCAATACCAGCTGTTCGTGCCGCCGTCGGGCATCACCAGAATCACATTGTACTGATCGGCCAACGCACCCGTCTGACCTTTCTGATCCCACGCCGAATGAGTATCGCCGTGTCCGTGCAACAGATAGATCACCGGCATCGCCTCCATCGAGTGGTAAGCGTTTGGCAGCAATACCGTTACGGGCACATCCTTCTGCATCGCAGCGCTGTGTACCGCCAGCGTTTCACGAATGTATGCCCACGATGTGTTGCACACCGCAAGGGCAAGGAGTAGTGTAAAGAGTTTTTTCATATTATTATTAAGGTATTAATTTTCGTCTTTGGAGGTAAAATTTATGCAAATATAGTAAAAACAGACCAAAACCTGTTGCGCAAGTCCGAATTAATCCCTATTTTTGTTTTTAAGAATTTGTTTAACGAAAATTATAGAGAGATGAAGGCGAAATTTTTCTTCGTGGCGCTTGCAATGGTTGCGCTGATGTGTTCGTGCGGTTCACGCACCGAGTTGTTCAATGGTAAAGATCTTTCGGGTTGGGTTCTTGTTGTCGATAGCGAGAGCAATGTTCCCGCAACTGATGTTTATGGCGTAAAGGATGGCAACATCCACATCGTCGGCCAGCCCTTCGGTTATATGCGTACCGACAAGAAGTACGGCGACTACACTATGCATATGGAGTGGCGCTGGGTAGGCGAGGGCACCAATAGTGGTTTCTTCCACCGCGTTCAGGATGGCGATAAGGTATGGCCTAACGCTATCGAGGTTCAGTTGTGCGCAGGTCGTGCTGGTGATTATGTAATGTTGGGCGGCTCGAAGATCTCTGATATCGAGTGCGTTGGCGAGTTCCCCGTTAAGGATCGCGCAGGCGACTACGAGAAGCCCGTAGGCGAGTGGAACGAGGCAACCGTAATCTGCAAGGGCGGCAAGATCACCGTTTACATCAACGGCCACCTGCAGAACGAGTGCACCACCAACACCACCGAGGGTTACATCGCACTCCAGAGCGAGGGCGGCCCCATCGAGTTCCGCAACCTCTGGTTGGAGTAATCCCACCCCGCACATAAATATAAGAGCCGTCCCCTGAAAGGGATGGCTCTTTTTTTATCTATGAACTTTTTCCATCCTAACAAAAAGTTTTGTACGCAATTTGCAATAAGTAATCCGAACTTTTAATTTTTTAGGTTATGGATAAACACACAAAAGACGACAAGAAAACCACCACCGCCGAGACCAAAAAGCCCGGCACCGGTTGCTGCAAAACCACCGACAAAACCTCTTGCTCAACCACCAAATCCAACCACAAAAAGTAGTCTTACAAAAAAAATCCCGAAGTCATCAGACCTCGGGATTTTTCGTTTCTAAAGTAAATTTACTCCACGCTCATCGCCGTGTGCAACTTCTTCTTCGGTGTCTTCAGCACCTTGTCAATCGCCTCACACACCATCGGTTCCATCACCGTGCGGTAGCACTCCAAGTTGGGGTGGCACGTATCGCGGCTCCACTTCTCGGGCAGGCCACCCTTCTCATCCGTCAGGGCGGGGTAGTAGTTCAGGAAGTAAATTCCCGCCTCCTTCGCATACGCCTCCAGCATCTTATTCAGATCGCGGATAGGCTGCGCGGGTGAGATCTCCTTGCGCCATCCAAACACCGATGTCGGCGTAATCGAGCACAACACAACCTCGATTCCATTTGCCTTTGCCAGCTCACACATCGAGATGATGTTACCCAGCGTATTCTCGGGCGCAATGTATCCGTTGTTCTGTGCCACGTCGTTCGTACCCGACAGGATCACCACGCATCGGGGATTCAAATCAATCACATCACGACGGAAACGCACCAACATCTCCGACGAAGTCTGTCCGCTGATACCGCGACCGACGAAGTTGTTTTTCTTGAAGAACTCGGGGTCCTGCGAAGCCCAACCATCGGTAATCGAGTTACCCATAAACACCGCGTCGGGACGTGTCGTAACCTTCTCATTTGCTTCCGCATAGCGATAGAATTGTGCCCAATCCGTTTTTTTGTCCTGCGCCATTGCGGTGAGCGTAGCCACGCACAGCGCCAATGTAAATAATACTTTTCTCATAGTGGTAAAGTTAGATTAATTCGTTTTCGGATATTACAAATGTACAAATTTATAACTCAATATCCTTAATCTTTGGCCGAAATTTATTAATTTTGCGCAGATAGAAACCGAATATAATCAACTATATGGAAAATTTCAAACCTACGGCCTACACTCTTCAGTGTGTGGCCACCGAGCGTCAATTCGAGGATACGGGTTGGGTACTCGAGGATAAGGAGTGTGGCGAACCCTCGTTGGTCAGAGCCATCTACGAGAAGAAGAAGTTACAGCTCAAGGGCGAGGATTATGGCTTCTACACCTTCTGCGACTGGCTCCCCGTCAAGCGTCTGTTGAAGGGCTCGGCCGCTCCCGTTACCTATCGTAGCGAGGGCTTGGCGAAGCATCTGGGCCTAAAGAATCTCTACATCACCCTTAACGGTTATTCGCCTCGTTACGGAGCGAAGATGTCCACCTGCTCATTCAAGGAGACCGAGGCGTATAGCGTTTGCGGACGTATGGATGCCTCGAATGACCGCATTCTGGTCGTTGCATCGGCTGGTAATACGGCTCGTGCCTTTGCTAAGGTCTGCTCGGAGAATAATATCCCCTTGCTGTTGTCTGTTCCCGCCGACAACCTCTCGGCTCTGTGGTTCGAGAAGCCTATCAATCCCTGCGTGAAGCTCATCGCTTGCGAGCGTGGTGGCGACTACTTCGACGCTATCCACCTGAGCGATCTGGCTCTTAAGTCGCCCCGTTTCTATGCCGAGGGCGGAGCCAAGAACGTAGCACGCCGCGATGGTATGGCCACAACCGTTCTCTCGGCCGCGACCACCATCGGCCGCATCCCCGACTACTATTTTCAGGCTGTCGGCAGCGGTACGGGAGCTATCGCCGCTTGGGAGGCCAATATGCGCCTTATAGAGGATGGCTCTTACGGCACAAATACAATGAAACTTATGGTGTCGCAGAACGCCCCCTTCGTTCCTATGTTCGATGCGTGGCGTGCCGACTCTCGCGCAATGCTCCCTTACGATGCCGATAAGGCCCGCCGCGATGTAGCCATCATCGACGCCAAGGTACTCTCCAACCGCAAGCCTCCCTACGGTATCAAGGGCGGTCTTTACGATGCACTGAAGGCTACCAATGGCGAGATTCTGGTCGCTACCAACGCACAGGCCCGCAAGGCTGCCAAGCTCTTCGAGGAGCTGGAGGGTGTCGATATCCATCCCGCAGCAGCTGTCGCAACGGCTACGTTGATTAAGGCCGTTCAGGATGGCAAGGTCGAGAAGGATGCAACCATTATGCTCAACATCACGGGCGCAGGCGAGGAGGCTTTCAAGGCCGAGCATAAGACCTACGCTCTGGAGCCTACAAAGATCTTCCCGCTCAACGCTACGGCCGACGATGTTGTTGCAGCTGTCGAGATGATGTTCGAGTAGGACTGAAATGTGTTAATGAGAATATAGAGATGTTATACCCAATAAAATTTATCCCTCGCCTCAAGGATCGTCTTTGGGGCGGCAAGGAGCTGCTGCAGCGTGTTAAGGCTCACTCGGGCGCGAAGATTGACCCATCGCTTTCCTATGGCGAGAGCTGGGATCTCTCGGCTGTCGAGGGCGAGGAGTCGGTTGTTGCCAATGGCTTTTTGAAACGCAATACCATCGAGGAGATCATCGAGGTCTATATGGGCAATCTGATCGGCGAGCGCAACTACGACCGCTACGGCCTTACGTTTCCTCTCCTGATCAAGAGCCTCGATTGCCACGATGTCCTCTCCGTTCAGGTGCATCCCGACGATGAGCTGGCTATGGAGCGCCACAACTCCTACGGCAAGACCGAGATGTGGTACGTCGCAGGTTGCGAGCCGGGTGCCACTCTGTATGTTGGCTTCAAGGATCGTTCAATTACGCGCGAGGAGTACCTTGCCGCCGTCAATGAGGATCGCCTCGACGAGGTGCTCAACCGCGTGGAGGTTAAGGTCGGCGACACCTTTTTTATCCCTGCCGGCACGGTACACGCTCTGGGCAAGGGTATCGAGGTTGTTGAGATCCAGCAGACGTCGGACATCACCTATCGCATCTACGATTGGAATCGTGTCGATGAGTCGGGCCATCCCCGCGAGCTGCACACCGCTTTGGCTGTCGATGCCATCGACTTCGCCAGCGATGGCGATAAGTGCCACGTTCGCTATGAGCCCAAGCCAAATCAAGCCGTCAAGTTGGTCGATTGTCCCTACTTTACGACAAACCTAATTTCGCTCGATGGCCGTCGCACGTTCGACTACGCCTCGCTTGATTCGTTCGTTCTCTACATCTGCACCGAGGGCGAAGCCGACATCACACTCGATGGCACTACCGAACATCTCTCGCCTTTCGAGCTTGTGATGATCCCCGCCGAGGCCGATGCGGTTGCGCTCTCAGGCCGAGCAACTTTACTTGAAGTATATATCAAATAAAAAATGAAGTTGTCTAACAAGGTGATTTTTGCGTTACGCTCGCCTTCGAAATCCTCACATACGCCTTAGTATGCTGCGGTTTCTCAGTCTTCGCAAGCCTAAAAATTCCTCTTGTTATACAACTCCAAACAAAAAGGGCTGTCGCAATACAACTTGTAGGACAGCCCTTTTTCTATCTCTTCAACACCGTTCCCACTCTAATTCCCGGGTAGCTGTCAATCACCCCCTTTGCCATCTGCAGGGTAGTCATCTCGTCAAATTTCGAGTAGTTCTTGGCAATCAAATCCATCAACTCATTTGCGTTGAACATCAACTTTATTTTGCCATTCACATCAATCACCGTCGCGCGAATCGAAATGTTCTGATCCTTGAGCTTGAACATCAGCGTTGCCGATCCCGTCTTCGGATCATAGTTCGAGCAGTATGCCGAATTCTTCGTCTGCCCCGTCGTGATTATCATCGAGCCGTCGTCATTGATCATAATGTTGTCGCGTCCGGCCACCAGCTCAAACTTCGCCGCAACGGTCGGCAGCTGACTCTCGAGCGTCGAGACGGCCAATGCCGCCACCGAGCTGTCGCCCTTGTAGTCTATCGCCAGCGAGTCGTATATCCATCGTCCCTTCAGCTTCTCGGCCGTAGGGTAGGTCTCCTTCTGTTGCGCGAGCTGCTCCTCGCCATCCGTCGCGAAGAGTGCCGTTATGCTTCTCATCAGTGCATCAAGCGACTGTGCATCAGCTCTCTGCACGAATGCCATCGTAGTAAGGGCAATAAGTAAAAGGATTTTTTTCATATTCTCTACTTGCTAAATTCAAAACCGATCTTAATGCTGTCGTAGCTCTTCAGCAGCGTTGTTATGCTTGCCAGCGAGCCACTTGCCGATCCGAGCGATGTGAGTATCTTGAGCAGATTATCCATCGGGAATAGCAGCTGAAGATTCGTTCCGTTAAGGTAGGCATAAGCCGTTATCGACCCCAACCTGAGCAGTCCGCTCTCATATTTGAGAACTATCTGATTACTCTGAGCGTCGAATGTAAACGTACCCGACGACGTGCGCTGACCAAATGTCGAGGAGAATGTGCCGTCCTGATTGAATGTAAATTTGCACGCACCCGCACGAATTCCCACCTTCTCATAGTATGGCAACATCTTGGCCTGAATCGACGAACTCATAGCCGAAGCCGTAACGTCCGACAGCGCGTTGCTACTCGACGAGAGCTTCAATCCGGGCTGCGTGTAGTTCCAAGTGCCGTATATGGCCGCCGCCGTCAGCTTGCCTCCCGTTGCCTTGTCAATCACATTCGAAGCCGCTCCCTTAAGCGCGTCAAGCCAGCTTTGCGCCGCCACCTGCTCTACGCAGAATAGCTGTATGGCAAAGATTATAATCAATAGTCTCTTCATCTTCTCATTTATTTAAGTTCATCACACTCTCTCAACCACGCCGCCGCCACAGCATCCGAGGGCATCATCCAATCGCCGCGTGGCGAAATCGATACGCTTCCCACCTTCACACCATCGGGCAGGGCCGAACGCTTGAACTGCTGCGCGAAGAATCTGCGGCAGAACGTGCGGAGCCAATGTACGATTGTTGCTCGGTCGTACCTCTTACTAAACGCCAAAATGGCCAAAAATAGTATCTTCGAGGGCGAAAAACTGTCGTGAATGAGGTAAAAAAGGAAGAAATCGTGCAATTCATACGGCCCGACCAGATCCTCCGTTCGCTGTGCAATGTCGCCACGCTCGTCTGCGGGCAGCAGCTCTGGACTCACGGGTGTCGCCACCACATCCTTCAGCGCCGTGGCTATTGCCGACTCACCTTGTGCGTTTGCATACCACGTTATGATCTCTCGTATGAGCGTCTTGGGCACCGATCCGTTCACGCCATACATCGACATATGATCGCCATTGTACGTCGCCCACCCGAGCGCCAACTCGCTCAAGTCGCCCGTTCCGATCACCATACCGCCCATCACGTTCGCAACGTCCATCAATATCTGCGTGCGCTCGCGCGCCTGTGCATTCTCGTACGTTACCGAGCGGTCATCCTCACTTAGTCCAATATCGGCAAAGTGCTGACGGCAAGCCGTCGCAATCGGTATCTCGCGCATCGTTATGCCAAGCTCACGCATCATCTGCAGTGCGTTGTTGTATGTACGATCCGTCGTTCCAAATCCCGGCATCGTGATTCCCACAACACCCTTGCGATCCAATCCCAGACGATCGAAAGCATTTACGGTCACAAGCAGCGCCAGCGTCGAGTCCAAACCTCCCGAGATTCCTACCACCGCACACTTGCATCCCGTGTGTCGCAGTCGCTTCACGAGTCCCAAAGTCTGTATCTCAAACACCTCGCGGCATCGCTCCACCTTCTGCAACTCATCCTCGGGGATAAATGGGGTAGGGCTGACGTAGCGATCCACAGCCTCCACTGTCGTAGGAGCCAGCGTAATCACCCTTGTAGCAAACCCCTCGGCATCAAACTCCGCCTCGAAGGTGCTTTTGCACTGACGAGCATTTCGCAGCGCCTCCACATCAACGTCCGCCACAATCAGCTGCTCCTCCATCGCAAATCGCTCTCCGCACGCAAGCATTCGACCGCTCTCCGCAATCATCGCCGCACCCGAATATACCATATCGGTAGTCGATTCCTCCACGCCTGCCGACGAGTGGACGTAGGCCGCCACGATCCGCTGCGAGTAGGCCTCAATCTCCCGCTTCGCCTGTCGGTAGCGTCCCGCCAACTCCACCGTAGCTGCAGGGTTGAATATGATCTTCGCTCCACGCTCGGCCATCTCTACCGACGGTGGGATAGCTACCGCAGCATCCTCGCCAATCTCAACGCCAAACACCGCTCCATCCACTTCGAAGAGCTGTCCCACGCCAAAATTCACGCATCCCTCTGCAAAGTCCGCCAACACCTGCTGCCCTACAACTCCGCCCGAGGTGAACCATCGAGCCTCGGTCTTCACGCCGCTGTGAGGTACCGTCTGCTTGGGCACAATGCCCACAACCTTCCCTTCAGCAACAACAGCCGCGCAGTTGAAGATCTTATCTCCCACCGCAACGGGCAGACCGACTATCGCCACCACGTTAATCTCGCCGCTCGCCTCCGCAATTCGCTTTAGCGACTGCTCGGCACTCTTTAGCAGGAGCGACTGTCTCACCAGATCGCCACACGAATATGCCGTTATCGACAACTCGGGGAACGTTACCACGCGCACTCCGCGCTCTGCGGCACGCTTCATCAGGCCGATGATCCGTTCGCTGTTGTATTCGCAGTCGGCAACGCGCAGGCTCGGCACAGCCGCCGCCACCTTAATAAATCCTTCTCTTCCCATCCTTATTATTTATATATCTACTTCGCCCACAGCTCGGCCAGATTCACAATCACCTGCGTAGCCTTCTGCATCGTATTGAGCGAGCAGTACTCAAACTTTCCGTGGAAATTCATACCACCTGCAAAGATGTTGGGGCAGGGTAGTCCCATAAACGACAATCTCGCACCGTCCGTACCGCCGCGAATAGGCTTGATCTTCGGCTCCACGTCAGCCATTCGCATCGCCTCCATCGCCTTCTCGATAACGTGCGGATGTGGCTCCACCATCTTGCGCATATTGAAGTATTGATCCTTGAGCGTGAGCTTCAGCACACCCTCACCGTACTTCTTCTGCAACAGATCCACTGCCGACCACATATAGACCTTCTTCTGCTCGAACTTCTCGCTGCTGTGGTCGCGGATGATATACGCAATCTTGGCATTCTCCACCGTTCCGTTAAATCCTACGCAGTGGTAGAATCCCTCATATCCTTCAGTATGCTCGGGACGCTCTACGGCGGGAATGAGCTCGTTCAGCTCACACGCCACCTGAATAGCGTTGATCATCTTGTTCTTCGCATATCCCGGGTGTACGTTGCGGCCCTGAATCTCCACTACGGCCGATGCCGCATTGAAGTTCTCATACTCCAACTCGCCCTCTGCGCTACCATCCATCGTGTAGGCGAAGTCGGCCCCGAAAGCTGCCACGTCGAAGTAATCCACTCCTCGACCAATCTCCTCGTCGGGCGTGAAGCCGATACGAATCTTTCCGTGCTTGATCTCGGGGTGCGCCATCAAATACTCCGCTGCCGTCATAATCTCCGCACAACCCGCCTTGTCGTCGGCGCCGAGCAACGTCGTACCGTCGGTGTGAATCAGCGTGTGTCCCACAAAATCCTTCAGCTCGGGGAAATCCTCGACGCGCATCGTCAGCGATCCGTTGAGCTGAATATCGCCTCCGTCGTAGCACTCAATCGTGTGCGGCTTTACGTCCTTGCCACTCATATCGGGTGATGTATCGACGTGCGCGATAAATCCGATTACGGGCGCATTCTCACACCCCTCCGACGCAGGAATCGTCCCCATCGTGTAGCCATATTTATCCACCACCACGTCTTGCAATCCCAATGCGCGCATCTCCTCAGCCAAGTAATTTAGCAGCACAAGCTGCTTGTCGGTCGAAGGGAACGTGGTGCTCTCCTCCGATGATTGCGTGTCAAACGAAACGTATTTTAAGAATCTATCTTTCAGTTCCATAATAATCTTCTATTAAAGTTTTACATTACTCCTCCTTCTTTGCTCGCATCGTATGCCAAGCCATATAAGCGATAAGTGCGACGTACATCACCAGTCCCATCCACTCTGCGCTCTTCGAAGCGGCCCAGTCAGCCATAAACCACTCCACGCCGACGAACTTCAGCACGGCCGAAACCACACCCATCAGCGCACCGCCTGCGATGAATCCCGAAGCGATCAGCGTACCGCGATCGAAACGCGCCTTGTTCAGTGCCTCATCCTTCGAGCGTGACGACACGAACCACGCAATCAGACCACCCACAACGAGCGGAGCATTCAGATACATCGGGATGAACATACCCAGCGAGAATGCCAACGCGGGCACTCCAATCGCCGTCAGCACCAACGCCAGCGCCGCGCCCATAAAGTAGAGAATCCACGGCGTTGAACCACCCGTCATCAGCGGCTGAATCACCGCCGCCATAGCATTTGCCTGCGGAGCCACGAGCGCATCCTCGCCCGTAAATCCGTATGTGTCGTTCAGCACGATCATCACACCCGCCACCGTCGCAGCCGATACGAATGTTCCGAGGAACTTCCATCCCTCCTGCTTCTTCGGTGTTGTTCCGAGCCAGTAACCGATCTTAAGGTCGGTAATAAATCCTCCGGCCATCGACAGCGCGGTACATACCACACCACCAATAATCAGCGCCGCAGTCATACCTGCCGCACCATTCAGGCCGATGCTCACCAATACGAGCGACGAAAGAATCAGCGTCATCAGCGTCATTCCCGACACGGGGTTCGTACCCACGATAGCGATCGCATTAGCCGCTACGGTAGTGAAGAGGAACGCAATCACAAATACGATCAGCAACGCTACAACACTCTGTACGCCATTACCTAACAAACCAAACTGGAAGAATACGAAGCAAGCAATCAACGCGGCAATCAGTACCGACAGGATCAATTTCATCGGCAGATCGCGCTGTGTACGCTCAACCTCCGTTGCTGCGCCGCCCTTCTTTGCCGTTAGCTCACCTACGGCCAAGCCCACAGCCTGACGGATGATACCCGCCTGACGGATGATTCCGATCAAGCCCGCCATCGCAATACCACCGATTCCGATCGGACGACCGTAGTCGGTAAAGATAGTCTCAGGCGTGAGCGATGCCGCATCGGGAGCAATCGAGCCGATCAGCGGCACGATTAAGAACCACACGAGGCACGAACCTGCGGTGATGATTACGGCATACTTCAATCCGATGATATAGCCCAATCCCAACACGGCAGCTCCCGTATTGAGCGAGAATACAACCTTAAATTTATCTGCGCACATCTCACCGAAAGCAGTCAGTCGTGTCGAAACCACCTCGGTCCACGCACCGAACGTACTAACGGCAAAGTCGTACAATCCACCAATCAGACCCGCAACGGCCAGCAGCTTTGCCTGATTGCCGCCCTTCTCGCCCGAAACGAGCACCTCGGTGGTAGCCGTAGCCTCGGGGAAGGGATACTTGCCGTGCATATCCTTCACGAAATACTTACGGAAGGGAATCAGCAGCACGATACCCAACACGCCACCCAGCAGCGACGAGAGGAAAATCTGATAGAACTGCGCATCCAGATCGAGGATGTAGAGTGCCGGCAGCGTGAAGATTGCACCCGCCACAATCACACCCGACGATGCACCGATCGACTGTATGATAATGTTCTGTCCGAGCATATTCTTCTTACCCAGCGCCGTACCCATACCCACGGCGATAATCGCAATCGGAATAGCCGCCTCGAACACCTGACCCACCTTCAATCCGAGGAAGGCCGCCGCAGCCGAGAAAATTATTGCCATCACAATACCCATCGTAACCGAATAGGGCGTAACCTCCGCCGGAGTCGAGTTGGCCGGCATCAAGGGCTTGTACTCCTCACCCGGCTTCAGCTCGCGGTAAGCGTTGTCGGGCAGAGCGATCTTCTGTTTCTGTTGTTCCATAATCTATCGTTTTTATTAGTTTTTTCTATGTTAAATGTGCTCCTCGCCTTTGGCAAAACGCACATCGTCGATGTACTTGCGTATGCTCTGCTCCTCGCTTCGCGGACATATCATCAGCACATCCTCCGTATCGACCACAATGTAATCTCTCAAACCATTGATAACGGCCACCTTACCCTCGGGCACCGAAACCAACGAATTACGTGTGTCGTATGTAAAACACCCCTCGTGCGAGAGCGCATTTGCGTAGCGATCCTTGCGCGAGAGCTGATGCACCGAACCCCACGTTCCCACGTCGCTCCAACCGAAATCGCTGTTGTGAACATACACATTGTCTGCCTTCTCCATAATTCCGTAGTCTATCGAGATCGATTTACACTCCGTATAGACCTGCTCGATGGCCGCCACCTCCTGCTCCGTTCCGATCTTGTCCTCGATGGCCGCGAATAGCGCATAATGCTCGGGCAGATGCTTCTCAAATGCCTTGATGATGCTGTCGGCGCGCCAGATGAAGATTCCCGCATTCCACAAAAACTCGCCACACTCGATAAATGTCTGCGCCACCTCCAGACTCGGCTTCTCGGTGAAACACTTCACACGCGAGATCGAGTCGTTGCTCGACTTCTGAATGTATCCATATCCCGTATCGGGTCGGCTGGGCTTGATTCCGACTGCCAGCAGTTTGTCATTGTTGGCTGTAAATTCAGCACACTCCTCCACGACGGCGTGGAAATTCACCTCATTGAGTATCAAGTGATCCGACGGTGTTATGATCATTTGCGCATCGGGATTTTTCTTTTTCAGAACGTAGGCCGCATACGCAATACAGGGGGCAGTGTTGCGGCCGATTGGCTCGCAGAGTATCTGCTCGGGCTTAAGCTCCGGAATATGCTCCAACACCTGATCGCGGTATGCGCGATTTGTTACAATGAGGAAGTTCTCGGGCTGTATGATTGGCAGAAATCTCTCGTAGGTCGAGCGTATGAACGACCGCCCCGTCGAGAGAATGTCGAGGAACTGCTTTGGCTTCGATTTTCTACTTTTAGGCCAAAAGCGTGTACCTACACCTCCCGCCATTATCACGCAATATCTATTATTATTCATAGTTTTAAGTAAGAAGATATTTAATATATTATACAAAGATAAAAATTTTTCGTAACTTTGCCGATTGTTAAGACGTTTTAATTAAGAAAAAGATGAAGATTCGACTCTTTACGATACCAAATATGCTCACGCTCGGCAATCTGGTGTGCGGCGCGGCGGCTACCGTAGCCCTTTTGGTCCACTCCGATTTCGAGCTTGCCTTCTGGCTTGTTGTCATTTCGGCGCTGTTCGATTTCCTCGATGGCTTTGCCGCCCGACTGCTTCACTCTTCGTCGGCTATCGGTGTCGAGCTCGACTCACTTGCCGATATGGTGTCATTCGGATTGGTTCCCTCGGTGGCAATGTTCACCCTCTACGGCCTGCTGCCCCAGCTCAGCGCAATGTCTACCGATCTTGCTTCGTGGCTTCAGTACGCCACCTTCATTATCGTAGCCTTCTCGGCCTTGCGACTTGCCAAGTTCAACGTCGATACCACGCAGAGCACCGAGTTCTGTGGCCTTCCCACCCCCGCCAATGGCCTCTTCTGCCTCTCGCTTGCGATGTTGGCCGTCAGCGGCAACGTGGCTCTTTCGAAGGAGGTCGTTCTCGTCATCTCGGTAGCTATGGCCTACCTCTTGATCTCGCCCATCCGTATGTTCGCCCTCAAGTTCAAGGGCTTCGGCTGGCACGGCAATGAGATTCGCTACCTCTTCATCGCCCTCTGCGCGGTGCTGGTGGTGCTACTCAGATTCTACTCCGTTCCCGCCATCATCCTGCTCTACATCGTGATTTCTACAATCCGTTGGGCAATAAATTCAAACAAAAAATAGTTATTAATATATTTACAGAGAATGAAAATCGGTTTGCGCATATTGACTCTTCTGGCTGTGGCGTTCTTGGCGGCACTGCCCACTGATGCTTTTGCGCAACTTGATGCCCGCGATATTGCCCGCTCGCAGCGTGCAGGTCAGGGTAATGCTCTGGGTGGCAGCAACCCCTTCGATACGCGCGAACAGGGCGAAGAGGGCGAGGAGCAGCGCGATACTACCCGCGTCAGACGCGATCGCAAACCTCTGGAGTCATACTACTTCAACGACTCCATCCGCGCCCTGCCCAACTTTATGTGGACGGTCGATCGCGATATGAACGACGTTGAGATTATGCCGCTCGACACCACATTAACCAATTGGCGAATTGACCATCCCTATCAGCTTAAGGGAGTGGGCGATATGACTCTTGGCGGCTTGGGCCAATCAACCCTGCCGTTCAACTATTTCGATCGCCCCGCAAGCTCCGATTTCACATTTGCACAATCCTACGACTCCTACACCTATCGTATGGATAACGTGCCCTTCTATAACTCGAAAACGCCCTACCTAAACTTCACCTACCTCGAGTCGGGCCAGAAGCGCTATCGTGAGGAGCATTTCGAGGTTACCACGGCTCACAACATCTCGCCCTCGACGGGCTTCAACGTGAGCTATAAGGCTCGCGGTACGCAGGGCCTCTACGATTGGCAGCGCACCTCCAACCACAACCTCTCGGTTGCCTTCTCTCATACGGGCAAGCGCTATTCGGTTCACGCCGCCTACGTCAATAACCGCATCAAGCAGCGCGAGAATGGCGGTGCGGTCGGTATCTGGGCTGTTGCCGATACCACCTACGAGCACCCCTCGGGTGTCCCGATGAAGCTGGCCGAGGCCGAGGCTCACAACTCTTACCGCAACAACTCGTTCTTTATAAAGCAGGCCATCGCCATCCCCTTGCAGCCTGTTACCGATTACGATTTCTCGCTGGCCGACCTGACCGCAGTCTATTTTGGCCACATTTTTGAATACAATGAGTGGAATAAACTCTACACCGACAAGTACGCCGAGTTCACCAACGATCGTGGCTCGATGGACGAGAACGGCGAGTTTATCCCCACCACCGATGTATATTATAAGAATTGGTATATCTCGCCCGACGAGTCGCGCGATTCGATCCGCGAGCGAGTTATCTCCAACCGCTTCTTTGTCGAGGCGCAGCCTTGGGACCGCGATGGTGCTGTCGGCCGCTTGGGCGGAGGAGTTGGAATTGATATGTACGCCTATTCGCAATTTGCTTTCGACGACTATGTCGGCGGCCATCAGGGCAAGGTCAAGAAGACCGCTTGGTACGCCTACGGAGCTGTCAGCGGAAAGGTGAAGAAAGTTGCCGATTGGGGAGCTAACGTAAAGTACTACCCGTCGGGCTATAGGAGCGGAGACTTCGACCTCAATGCCCATATTGCATTGACGGCACGCCTCCGAGGACGTCCGGTTACCCTCTCGGGCCGATTCTCGCAGACGCGACGATCGCCCTCGTATTGGGAGGAGAACCTATTCTCGAACCACTATGTCTGGTTCAACTCCTTTAAGCAGGAGGATGAAACTCGTTTCGAGCTGTCGCTCGATATTCCCGATCTCGCCTTCGAGGTTGGCTTCTGGCAGGGACTTGTCGATAATAAAATCTATTACGACGCCCAGAGTCAGGTACAGCAGAGCGGGGATGCGATCAGTCTGACGAGTTTGTACGCACGCAAGGATTTCCGCCTTGGCGGATTTCATTTCGACCACAGGGTATTGTTGCAGTGGAGCACGAATCAAGAGGTTATCCCCGTTCCGTTGGGTAGTGCCTATCTCTCTTACTACTACGAGTTTTGGGTAGAGAAGAAGAAGGTATTGCGAATGCAGATTGGAGTCGATGGCAGGTTTAATACCAAGTATTACGCCCCTTCGTACAATCCCGCACTCGGCACATTCTACAACCAGCGCGACTACGAGTTGGGCGAGTATCCCTATCTCGATGTTTTCGTAACGGCCAAATGGAAAAGAATGCGAATATTCTTGAAGTACCAGCACGCGAACTACGATCTGTTCGGCAACGGACAGTATTTCACCGTAGCGGGCTATCCGCAAAATCCGGCGATGTTCAAGTTTGGTATTTCGTGGGGATTCTATGATTAGCGTGTTGTACTGCGGCGGTGTGAGCTGCCCGCAATACACACATTTATGTCAAAAAAGACACTTATTTTTTCGATCGTTCTTATTATTGTAGCGACCTATTTCGGGTTTGACCTCCTTTCGGAGGATCTCGACGGCAGCACGGCTCCCTCGATCAAACCCCACACCATTGCCGAGATGGCAACGGACAATGTCGCCGACTCTTGGCTTATCTCGTCCTACGATGAGTTAATGCAACGTGTCGGCCGCGAAGAGGGACAGGATTGGCTTCTGATGAGCGCCATAGCATACCACGAGTCGCGTTTTCGCGAGGATGTCGTATCAAAGAGTGGTGCCATCGGTCTGATGCAAATTATGCCCATCGTTGGACGCCAGTTCAATGTCAGTCGGGAGGCTATTGCCGATCCCGAAACCAATGTCCGTTTGGCGGGCAAGCTGCTCCGCCAGATCGAGAAGACGTTGAAACTCCACCCATCGACTTCGCAGAACGATCGCATCAGTATTATTCTTGCTTGCTATAACGGCGGCGTTGGCCACGTAGCCGATGCACGACGTTTAGCAAAGAGCAACGGTGAGGATCCCAATTCGTGGGAGGTCGTAGCCCGCTATCTGAAGTTGAAGGCCGACCCTGCGATCTACCAGAGCGATCTGGTACGCCACGGACGATTCACCGGTAGCCGCCAGACCATAGCTTATGTTCGGGAGGTTATCGAGCGTTACGATCACTACCGCTTGGTTGTCGATCACAACGACGCACTTATGGCTCAGGATGCCTCGCGTGTTATGCGCGATTTGAAGTCATTTGCACGCTAACGCATTGCTCTAAAGTAAAGTAAAAAATAGAGTCGGCCCCGCAGGGCTGACTCTATTTTTTTTATCGCTTGCCGGAGCAAAACTTATTTCTTCTTCTCCTGACCACTCTTTTTGTCGGTGTAGAGGAATCGGCGAATCTTCTTCGAGGGGTTCTTCTCAAACTCCTTCTCCTCCTCGACCACCTTCGCGATGCGCGAGAAGCGATTTACCTTCGAGTTCACATAGCGCTCGATCTCCTTCTTGAGCTCCTCTTTGCGCTCGTTCCACTCGTCCACCTTCTGGTTCCACTCGTCGCGGGTGATCTCCCACTTCTGCATCAACTCATCCTTCAGACGCTCGATAGCCTCCGAGTCGAAGTTTACTAGTGCTATGAGCTGACCGTCGCGCTCCGTTACGATCGACTCCGAAACATAGACGTGCGAGTTGAGCACCGACTCGATCTCCTCGGGGTAGATGTTCTCACCGCTCGGGCCGAGAATCATATTCTTCAGACGCCCCTTGATAAAGATGTAACCATCCTCGTCGATGTATCCCAAATCTCCCGTGCGGAACCAACCGTCGTTGGTGAACACATCAGCCGTCGCCTCCTCATTCTTGTAGTAGCCTACCATCGTCGAGGGGCTTTTCACTACGATCTCACCCTGCTTCGTCTCGGGGTTGATGTTGTCCAGACGCACCTGTACACCCTCCATCTGCGGGCCCGTAGCGCCGAGCTTCACGGCAGGCGAAATCTGACCTGCGATCAGCGGTGCCGTCTCCGTCAGACCATAACCGATAGCGTAGGGGAACTTCGCATCAATGAGGAACTGCTCCACCTGCTCGTTGAGCTTCGCGCCACCGATGAAGAGTCGCAGACGACCACCGAATGCCTGCATCAACTTCTTACCGGCTATGCGGTGCAGCATACGACGGAAGAATGCAATCTCGTACAACGGCTTAATGAACTTGTTCGACGTGAACTTGTTGTAAATCTGGCTGCGGAATACCTTCTCTATAATAAGAGGTACGATCAAAAAGCACGTCGGACGCACCTTCTTCAGCGCGGGCAGCATCACGGCTGCCGTAGGCGGCTTCTGCAAATATGTGGTGCTTGCACCCGTTGCAAAGACGTACAACATACCGAGCGAACACTCGTATGTATGCGAGAGCGGCAACACCGACAACATCGAATCCTCAGGGCCGATGGGGTATAGGCCATAGATCATATTGATCTGCTGTGCCAGATTGCCGTGCGTCAGCATCACACCCTTGGGACGCGATGTCGTTCCCGACGTGTAGATGATCACCGCCAGATCCTCCGGCTTGGGCACAACCAACTCTCCGCTACGCTCCTTTACGTTCTGCGAGATTATACCGAGATTTTTTGTGCGGATTACCACGTTCAGAGTCGATACAATATCTTTCGATAGTTTCGTGAAGAGCTTGTCCGAAACCAGAAGTCCCTTTGCCTCAGAGTGTTTGATGAGTGTATCGAGCTCTTCGCCGGTAAAGTCGGGCAGGATCGGCACTGCGATCATACCTCCCGTAACCACCGCAAAGTAGCACACGCCCCAGTTGGGCATACTGCTACTCAGGATCACCACCTTGTCGCCTGCCGTCAATCCTGCATCGAGCAGCATCTCCTGCACCTGCTTAACTCGCTGGCCAAACTCCTTGTAGGTTACGTCCTCCCCGCCGAACATCGAAAATGCTACTTTATCTGCAAACTTCTCGACACTATTGTGTAGAAGGTCATAAAGTGTGTTCAGAGTTGTCATTAAAATTGAGTTTTAGATTAAAAATTTTCGTAAAGATATAGAAAAAATATTAAAAATCGGTATTTTTGTGTCTAAAAAGGTAAATAACCGCCAAAATGATACTCTCCGAGCATATAAAGATTGCGGCACGCGAGGTTGGATTCGACCTCTGCGGTGTTTGTCGTCCCCGTCGTATGGAGCTCAACGAGTCTGCCTACGCCGAGTGGCTGGAGTGTGGTTACAACTCCTCGCTCGAGTATATGCGTGCCCATCTCGACAAGCGATTCGATGCCCGCAATCTGGTCGAGGGCGCTCAGGCGGTCGTTGTCTGCGCTGTCAATTACCGCTCGCCAATCAGCGACGGCTATGCGCCTGATGATCGCTGCCGTGTAGCCTCCTACGCCTGTTGCCGCGACTATCATAAGAGCATTAAACGTATGTTGCTCAAACTATTGGATCGCCTTCGCGAGCAATATCCCGCGCTCTCGGCCCGTGCCTTCACCGACTCTGCTCCTCTTTTGGAGAAGCAACACGCCGTCGATGCGGGCCTCGGCTGGATTGGCCGCCAATCGCTGCTCATCACTCCGCGGTTCGGCTCTCGCGTTCTGCTCGGTGAGTTGGTCTTGTGCGATGAGGTGGATCACTATGACTCTCCTTTCGAAGGCGAAGGCTGTGGCAAGTGCCACCGCTGCATCGACGGCTGTCCTACCGGAGCAATCGTCAAACCTATGATGCTCGACACTTCGCGCTGCATCTCGTGCCGCACTGTCGAGAGCGAAGCCTCGGCCGATTTCGACCTTCACGGTTGGATCTTCGGCTGCGAGGAGTGCCAGAACGCCTGCCC
Source organism: Rikenellaceae bacterium (assembly GCA_015059925.1). GTDB lineage: Bacteria > Bacteroidota > Bacteroidia > Bacteroidales > Rikenellaceae > Alistipes. The sequence continues at coordinate 121,093 of SUZL01000001.1, read as the reverse complement.
CTACAATCGCTCCATGCCCCATTTCACCAACCCCCACTTCGAGCCTCTGTTCGATCCCCGCTCCATCTCGCCCGACGAGTTGCTCTCGCTCTCCGACGAGGATTTTTCGGCTCGTTTTGGCTCAACTCCGATGAAACGCAGCGGCTGGGACCGCATCCGCCGCAACATTCGCCGCAACATTCGTCGCAACGAAAAACATAACATCCGATAGCCCCAACGCCCATCCACCCAATTGGATGTTGTTTTTGTCTTTTGTCGGCTTTGCCATTAGCGAAAAAATCGTATCTTTGCATTAAGAGTTATCATTTCTCAAATTAGCACAAAAACAATGGGCAGACCCCTTGCAGAGCGGCTTCGTCCGCAAACTATCGACGAGTACATCGGTCAGAGCCATCTGGTCGGTCCCGACGGTGTGTTCCGTAAGTTCCTCGACACGGGCAACGTCCCCTCGTTCATCCTCTGGGGCCCGCCGGGCGTGGGCAAGACCACACTCGCCAAGCTCGTTGCCACCCATCTCAATCGCCCCCTCTACACCCTCTCAGCCGTAACGTCGGGCGTTAAGGATGTGCGCGAGGTTATCGAGTCAGCCCGCAAACACTCTCTTTTCCAGCCAACTACGTCGTTCCTTTTTATCGACGAGATCCACCGCTTCAACAAGAGTCAGCAGGACTCTCTGCTCGGTGCTGTCGAGCAGGGTATCGTAACGCTCATCGGTGCCACCACCGAAAACCCCTCCTTCGAGGTCATCTCACCGCTTCTGAGCCGTTGTCAGGTCTATATCCTGCGCTCGATGGAGGACGATGAGTTGCAGCAGTTGCTCGACCGCGCCATCTCGAAGGACGAGGAGCTCCGCAAGCGCAACGTGAGGGTCGAGCAGCGCGAGGCACTGTTCCGTTTTTCAGGCGGCGATGCCCGTAAATTGCTGAATATCTTAGACATCATTGCTGCCGCCACCGAGGGCGACATCACCATCACCGACGACTACGTTACCCAATGCCTTCAGCAAAATATCGCCCTCTACGATAAGAACGGCGAGCAGCACTACGACGTAATCTCGGCCTTCATCAAGTCCGTTCGCGGTAGCGATCCCAACGCTGCGATCTACTACCTCGCGCGAATGTTGGCCGGTGGCGAGGAGCCGCGATTTATCGCCCGCCGATTGGTCATTTTGGCCTCGGAGGACATCGGTCTGGCCAATCCCAACGCCCTGTTGCTGGCTAATGCCTGCTTCGATACGGTGCATAAGATAGGTATGCCCGAGGCGCGTATCACGCTTGCCGAGACTACCATCTATCTTGCCACAAGTCCCAAGAGCAACTCCGCCTATATGGCTATCAACGAGGCTCTTGCCTTTGTCGAACGCGACACTACCAACCGTCCCGTGCCGCTGCACCTGCGCAATGCTCCGACCAAGCTGATGGCCGATGCGGGTTACGGCAAGAACTATAAATACGCCCACGACTTCACCGACAACTTCGTCTATCAGGAGTTCCTGCCCGAGAGCCTTGCGGGTAAGACATTCTACCACCCCAACGTGCAGAATCAGCAGGAGCAGAAGATCGCCGAGCGTATCAACCGCCTTTGGGGAGATAAATATAAGTAAACATATATAAGATGAAAAAGTATATATTGCTGACCGTTGCGCTGCTCCTTTCGCTCTCGGGCTTTGCTCTTGGTCAGAAGCAGACCTATCTCTACGCCGTTAAGGGCACCGACTCCTTGTACCTCGACCACTATGTGTCGTCGGGTGAGGCAATGCGTCCCTGTATGATATTTGTCTTCGGCGGCGGCTTTGTGCGCGGCGAGCGCGATAATGAGGGCTATCTGCCTTATTTCGAGTATCTTAACGACAATGGCTACGATGTTGTTTCGATCGACTATCGTCTCGGTCTGAAGGATCTCTCTGCGTTTGCGGCAGGCTCAATGCGCGATATGATTGGCAAACTCAACAACGCCGTAAACATCGCTGTCGAGGATCTCTTCTCGGCTACGGCCTTTGTTTTGGATAATGCCCGCGAGTGGGGTATCGACCGCGATATGATCGTAACCTGCGGTTCAAGTGCGGGTGCAATCACCGTTTTGCAGGCCGAGCACGCACTCTGCAACCGCAAGCGTGAAGCAACTCTGCTTCCCGAGGGTTTCCGATATGCTGGTGTCGTTTCATTCGCTGGCGCGATCTTCTCGCTCGATGGCGCTCCCAAGTGGCGCGAGAAGCCCGCCCCCGTCTTGCTATTCCACGGTAGTGCCGACCGTCAAGTGCCTTACGATAAGGCTACGATGCTCGGTGTTGGATTCTTCGGCTCGAAGTATCTTGCCGAGATGTTCGAGGATGAGGGTTGGCCCTATTGGTTCTACGATGTGGAGTACCAGACGCACGCAATGGCGGGCCTGCCGATGGTTCGCAACCTTGATGAGATTTCGACCTTCCTTAAATATTATGTACGCGAGAAGCGACCTCTGCGCAACCACACTCGACTCATCGATGGCGACGAGCCCGAGCGCGAGACCAAGTTCAAAGTGAAGGATTATATCGAGGCTAATTACGCTCGATAGCGGTGGCGTGTTGTGTCAAATTCTGACACAGCGATTGACAACTTATGACACAACTTTGAGATGAAACGAATAGGTGTAATTTCCGATACTCACTCTCTGTTTGACAGCAAGTTACGCGAGTTTCTGCGCGATGTTGATGAGATTTGGCACGCTGGCGACTTTGGCTCGCTCGAGTTGGCCGACGAAATTGCTGCATTCAAACCCTTGAAGGGTGTCTATGGCAACATCGACGGGGGTACGATGCGACGCGTCTATCCCGAGTTCTCTTTCTTTGAATGCGAAGGTAAGCGTGTGCTAATCACGCATATAGGAGGTTACCCCAATCACTATTCGCCCGCCGCAATGCGTATGATCGAGAGCACTCGGCCCGATATTTTCGTTGCGGGACACTCCCACATCCTAAAGGTCATCTACGATCCCGTTTGTCAGCTCCTCCACATCAATCCCGGTGCTGCGGGACAGTATGGTTTTCACAAAGTTAGGACTGCCGTGCGCTTCACGCTCGACGATGGCGACATCCGCGATATGGAAATAGGCGAGTGGCCGCGAGTGGCTAAATAGATGAAGTGTAGCGATTTACATAACAAAAGAGGTTGCCTGCCGTAGCGGACAACCTCTTTTTCTATCTTCTCTTGGTCTCTTATTTGTAGAAGAGTGAGCTGATCTCCTTGTAGTTATGAACGTGCTCGATAACCTCGGCGAAGATATCAGCAACCGACAGAACGGTGAATTTGCTCAAATCCTTCTCGGGGTTCAAAGGAATGGTGTCGGTTACGATAACCTCCTGCAACTTGCTCTCGTTGATGCGCTCGTAAGCGGCACCCGACAGCACGGGGTGGGTGATAACGGCACGAACACTCTTTGCGCCCTTGTCCATTAACATATTGGCAGCCATACAGATAGTACCTGCGGTGTCGATCATATCATCGACGATGATGATGTTGCGGCCCTCGACATCACCGATGGCGGTCATACTGCCCACAACGTTAGCCTTTGCGCGCTCCTTGTGCGAGATGATGATGGGGGCGTGCAGGTGCTTTGCGTAGGCGTGAGCACGCTTTGCGCCACCCATATCGGGTGAAGCGATCGAGAGATCCTCCATATTGAGGCTCTTGATGTAAGGTACGAAAATACCGCTTGCATAGAGAGCATCGACGGGAACATCGAAGAAGCCCTGAATCTGGTCGGCGTGCAAATCCATAGTCATAATACGGTCGGCACCAGCTGCAACCAACAGATTGGCAACGAGTTTCGCGCCGATGGGTACGCGGGGACGATCCTTGCGATCCTGACGTGCCCAGCCGAAATAGGGCATTACGGCGATAACCTTGTAAGCCGAAGCACGACGTGCTGCGTCGATCATCATCAGAAGCTCCATCAGATTATCCGACGAAGGGAAAGTCGATTGGATGATGAAGACGGTGCAACCGCGAATCGATTCGTTGTAGTAGGGCTGGAACTCGCCATCGCTGAACTGGAGTACCTCCGAATCACCGAGCGTAGAGCCGTAGCTTGCGACAATCTTCTCGGCCAGATAACGCGAGTTGCGACCCGCGAAAAACTTAATCTTATGAATAGCCATTTTCGTAGTAATATTTTAGTATTGCAAATATATACAATATTAGCACAAAAAGTCGCACCGCCGTAGGCGACTTTTCAAATAGTTATAAACATTTCTCGATAAACGAGAGTATCTCCTCGCGGCCGGTGCCCTTTTCGCTCGACGAGCAGAACATCGGAGGCAGCTCCTCCCACTCCTCGCCCAGCGTTGCCGAGTAGCGCTCGACACTCTTGCGGCGCTGTGTGGCGGAGAGTTTGTCGGTCTTGGTGAAGATGATGCCAAAGGGGATGCCGTTCTCGCCCAGCATACGGATAAAACGCAGGTCAATAGCCTGAGGCTCAAGGCGCGAATCGACCAGCACGAACAGAAAGTGCATCTTCTCGCACTTGAGAACGTAATCCATAATGAGTTTGGAGAATTCGCCTCGGGTACTCTTCGAGACGCGGGCATAACCGTAACCCGGCAGATCGACCAGATACCATTGATTGTTAATCGTGAAGTGGTTGATCAGGCGCGTCTTACCCGGGGTGGATGAGACCTTGGCCAAGCCCTTGCGTCCAGTGAGCATATTGATGAGCGAGGATTTGCCCACGTTGCTTCGACCGATGAAGGCCACATCGCGCAGATCGTCCTTGGGGACCTGCGAGATTTTCTCCGAACTGCACTTGAAATCGGCTTTGGTGATCTGCATAGGTTGTGTTTTGTTCTATTTCGTTACAAAAGTACATAAAAAAACGTAAAAGACAAATCCATCGTGCATTGTGAGTCGCAGAATTGTGTTTTGAGAAAAAAAGTTGTAACTTTACCATATCAACCAATAATTGCTATTATGACGACGAAAAAATATGTTATCGGAATAGACTTCGGCACCGACTCGGTCAGGGCTCTTGTGGTGGCTACGGATGATGGCTGCGAGGTGGCGTCGGGTGTGGCTCAATATCCGCGATGGAGCAAGGGAATGTATTGTAACCCGCGACAGAATCAGTATCGTCAGCATCCACTCGACTACACGGAGGCACTGACGGAGGCTGTTTGTGAGGCTTTGCGGGGATGCGAAGAGTCTGTGCGCGAGGGTGTTGTGGGACTTTCGTTCGATTGTACAGCATCGACACCCGTGCTGACCGATAGCAACGGTACGCCGCTGGCTCTGCTCGAGGAGTTTAAGGAGGATCCCGATGCGATGTTTATCCTATGGAAGGATCATACGGCGATTGCCGAGTCGGATAAGATAAACGAGGTGGCCAAGCGTTGGCATACCGACTACACGCGCTATGGAGGTGGAAATCACTCGTGCGAGTGGGTGTGGGCCAAGATGTTGCACTCGTTGCGCGTTGCACCGCACCTGCGCGAGAAGGCCTATTCGTGGATGGAGCATTGCGACTGGATAAGTGCCCTGCTTGCGGGTGATACTACGCCCGAGAGAATCGCTCGAAGTCGTTGTGCAGCAGGTCATAAGGCTATGTGGCACGAGGAGTGGGGCGGTATGCCCGAGTGGGAGTTCTGGCTTGAGGTGGATCCTCTGCTTGAGGTATTTCGAGGACACTTGTTCAGCGAGACCTATACGTCGGATCACTCGGCAGGTGGATTGTGCCGCGAGTGGGCCGAGCGTCTGGGTCTGAAGGAGGGCATTGCCGTAGGCGTGGGAGCGATCGACTGCCACGTCGGAGCTGTGGGCGCGGGTGTTAGGGATCGCGTGCTGGTGAAGGTGATGGGAACATCGACGTGCGACATAACAACGGCGGCGTATGACGTGATCGGTAGGCACACCGTGCGCGGAATCTGCGGTCAGGTGGATGGCTCGGTGCTGCCCGGAAGAATCGGTTTTGAGGCGGGACAGGCTGCTTTTGGAGATATTTATGCGTGGCTGAAGCGACTGCTCGGCTGGAGCTTGAGGAGCGTGGCCGATATGCCCGATTTGGAGAGCAAGATATTGGCGACGCTGACGGCCGAGGCGGAGAAGTTGCCTTTGGCGGAGGATGATATGGTGGCGGTGGATTGGTTTAATGGACGCCGCTCGCCCGATGATGATCCGTTGGCGACGGGTGCGTTGCTGAATCTGACGTTGGCAACGACTGCGCCCGAGATTTTCAAGGCTTTGGTGGAGGCCACGGCATTCGGATCGAGAGCCATAAATGAGCGTTTGGCCGACGAGGGTTTGCAGATTGATGAGATACTTGCCGTTGGCGGAATTTCGCGTAAGTCGCGCTATGTGATGCAGACGATGGCCGATGTGATTGGTGTTAAGATCAAGGTGGTGCGAAGCGAGCAGGCGTGTGCGCTCGGCTCGGCGATGAATGCGGCGACGGCTGCAGGTGTGTACAAGAGTGTCGAGCAGGCACAGGAGGCGATGTCGTCGGGATTTGATGGGGAGTATGTGCCCAACGAGGAGCGACACGCTATATATAATAAATTGTATGCCCGCTACCGCAAGGCGGCGTATGGGGAGTAGGAGTTCGCAATAAAGGATAATGACGAGAAACGACTGAATATGAATAGACGTGAATTTTTACACTTGTGCGGGGGATTGTTCCTGGTCTCTCAGTTGCCCGAGCGGGCGTATGCGCACTTTGCGGAGTTGGCCGATGAGCCTATATCGCTCAAGGAGGTGAAGCGATTGAAGATTGCGGTGGGGGCTTCGGCACCGATTCGGGTGCTGCACATTTCGGATACCCACCTTACGCGTGTCGATAGTCGCGACAATGAGCGCAAGCACACTCTGGCGGCATCACGAAGTAAGGCCTTTCCGATGGCGGAGCAGTATCTGGATGCAGCGGTACGGTATGCGCGTGAACGCGATCTGAAGATTTTGCATACGGGTGATATGCAGGACTTTGTGAGCGAGGCAAACCTCGATTTTATAGCCGCGACGTTTGCTACGGGCGATTGGTACACCTCGGCCGGCAACCACGAGTTCTCGCAATATGTGGGCGGAGCAAAGGAGAATGCAGAGTACAAGGCACAGAGCTACGATAAGGTGCAGGCCGTATTCCCAAACGACTTGACCGTAGCTTCGCGTGTAATAAACGGAGTTAATTTTGTTGCGATCGACAATGTATATTACTACGTTACGGCCGAGCAGCACGCCGCCGTCAAGCGTGAGTTTGAGCGCGGATTGCCTGTTGTGCTCTTGTGCCATATTCCGTTCTACACACCCAAGCATTGCCTTGATGCGCTTACTCGCCATCAAGGTCGTACGAGTTATATGGTTGCTACGCCGCCCAAAGTGATCGAGGATTTCAGACGCGATCCGTCGAGCGCGGCATCGGAGACCTATCGCAGCCGTGCGGTATCATACGACATTGATCAGCCGACGTACGATTTCTACGATTGGCTTAAAGAGCAGCCACAACTAAAGGCTATTCTGTGTGGTCATATGCACGAGTTTTTCGAGGAGCAGTTCTCTCCGACGGCAGTTCAATATACGGTCGGAGCAAACTACTTCGGTTATGCTCAAGAGATTGAGTTTGTGTAATTTCCATATAAAACGATGTAAATGATGAAACAATTTATTCTCTATCTATCGCTTCTCTCGCTCTTAATGACGGCTTGTGCAGAACAGCCTGTGCTCAATGGACAGATCGAGCAGGAGAGCACGTCTCAACGACTTAAGGAGATTGACCGCAAGGCCGAGAAGATGAAACGCAAGGTACTCCGTTCGAAGAGTGAAGTGGAGCCTGAGGGAACGGTATATTATGTGTCGGCGGATGGTGACGACGGCAACGATGGACTCTCGCCCAAGAGCGCAATTCGTACGTTGGATCGTATGAATGCGCTGGAACTGCAGCCATCGGATGGTGTTATGTTCCGTCGTGGCGACGTGTGGCGCGGTAGGATATATACCAAGCCCGGCGTAACCTACTCGGCATACGGACGAGGCGAGAAGCCTCGTATCTATGGCTCGCCCTACGATGCAGCGCAGGTGGGGGAGTGGGTTGAGACTGCAACCAAGAATGTATATGTGTACTCGGAGGATCTGCCCGATGATGTGGGTACGCTCGTATTTAATGCGGGAGAGCAGGTTGCGCGCAAAATCACGCAGCGAATACATCCCGATGGCTCGACAACAAATCTATTTACGGGAGAGCCTTTTAACAGTGGCGAGGATTTGAATGTCGATCTGGACTTCTTCCACGACTATCAGGGGTCGCACCGCCTTTACCTTTACTCTTCTCAGGGTAATCCTAAGGAGCGATTCTCGTCTATCGAACTTCTCACGCACGGAACTGTCGTGCAGACAACTGACAACGTGCATATCGACAATCTGTGTGTGATGTATGGTGGCTCACACGGTATTGGAGGCAGTACGACAAAGGGGCTCACTGTTACGAATTGCGTCATTGGCTGGATCGGAGGCTCAATTCTGTCGCCTGCACCCAAGACGGGAGGTCGCCCGTCGCGCTATGGAAATGGTGTGGAGATTTATGGCGGCTGCGGTAAGTATATAGTCGATAATTGCTACATATATCAGATTTACGATGCAGGTATCACGAATCAGAACCAAGAGAACATTAGCGATGCGTCGCGCTCGATGCATAACGTGGCCTTTACGAATAACCTTATCGAACGTTGCGAGATGTCGATCGAATACTACCTCGGAGCGCAGTATAAGCCGACGGAAGGGTATATGAAGAATGTGCGATATGAGGGTAATATCCTGCGTCTTTCGGGCTATGGATGGGGTAGCCAGCGTGGCTCGAGCTGGGGCGCTCACCTTAAGTCGTGGTGGATGCACTACAATCAGGCGTACGACTTTGTGATTCGCAACAATATCTTCGACCGCAGTAGATCAACGCTTATAAATGTCGTGGCCGACAAGGCCGAGTGGCTACCCGTGATGGAGGGTAATACCTATGTGCAATACCTCGATGCTGAGGGCGGACGCATAGGCCAGCCGTGGGGCGACTACCCCTTCGATAAGGATTTCCCCGCCGCCGTAGAGCAGGCTCTGGGCGAAAAGGATATTCAGATAACGTATATTGAGCAGTGATTGTAAGGAGGTTTGGAAAACCATAAAATATGAGGGTAAAATACTTCTCCTGCCAATCCTATTCCTACAAGGTTGAGCCCGAGGAGTAAACATATCCAAAGCAAAAGCCTGCATCGAAAATGATGCAGGCTTTTGTTTTGCTTAAGGAGCGTTTTACTCCTCGATTACTACGCGGAAGCCGACGTTGTTGCCGGGCTGCCAAGCGAGGTATGACTTGCGGGCGTAGGCCGTTGAGTTCTTGGGGTGGCTGTCCCACGTTCCGCCACGAACAACCTTGTCGTTGCCCTCCTCGGGCTCGCCCTTATAGGGGTAGGGGGCATAGGTCGAACGGGTGAACTCGGCCACGTTGCCGTGCATATCGTACAATCCCCAAGCGTTGGGCTCGTACTTTGCCACATCGGCGATGGTCATCGTGCCGTCATTTACGCTATCCTCGCGCGGCATATAGGTGTAGTACTTGAACACCCAATTATCCTCCGATACGGGCTGCGGATCGACTCCCGAGACGGCCATCTTGCGCAGCGACTGATCGGCCATATTCTCCTGCTTCGAGAAATCCGCGTTAATATCGCCAAACCAGAAATCGGTCTCGCTACCTGCGCGGCAAGCCCACTCCCACTGTGCCTCGGTCGGCAGGGCGATCTCTACGCCACACTTCTCGCTGATAGCCTTACAGAACTCCACAGCCTGATTCCAGCTGATGCGTGTTACGGGCTGGTCGGGACGATTGGCGGCGTAACCCGGGCCGACGTGATCCTTCCAGAACTGAGCCGTAAAGCGGCTGTCGTGCGAGGGATCGAAGACATTGTATTGGCGGTTGGTAACCTCCGTCTCGGACATCCAGAACGGACGTGAAATCTTCACTACGCTGGCGGGTGCATTGCCGCGGCCGCGATTGTTGTTACCCATCACGAACGTACCTGCGGGGATGCGCACGAAGGTCATCTTCACGCCCGGAGCGATCTCGATCGTGCGACGCTCGTCGCCATAGCGCTCGGCCATCTCGCGTGCCTCGGCCTCGGTGAAGGGAAATTTCTTGGTCGATACATCCTTGTAGTTTGGTTTCTCCACCTCGCGACGAACGGCTGCGGGTGCGGGATTGTTCTTCTGCCACTCGGCAAACTCCTCCAATTCGCGCTTCCACTCGACACCTGCTCCGTTGGCATACTTGTTGGCCAGCTCGATGCGGCGCTCATACTGATCGTAGGGGCTGAACCACGCCTTGTTATGCACGAAGCGGCCGTGATGCGGGGCGTTGAAGTCGATCCAATTGTAGATCGTGCGCCACTCCTTGTCGGTAAGCTCCACGCCGTGGTGGCCCGCCTTGAGGATGCGTACCAGCTCGCTCGTTGATGCGTGGTACTCGTAGGGCTTCATTACATAAATATCCGCCTCGGGGCCCTGACGATTGACGTAGGGGTGGAGATTCAAATAGCTCTGCGTCAGATCCAGACGGCCCGACTCGGCCTTGCGCGAAGGTGAGCCGTAACTGCCTGCCGTAGCGTCATTTGCCTCCACGACCTTCACGCCGCCCGTAAAGTCGGGGCTTGCGCCATCCTTGTTGTGGCACGCCACGCAGTTGCGATCCAGAATGGGCTGAATCTCAAGATCGAAGGTGAACGAACGCACGCCACCCTCGGGAGTCTGCAGTTTCGCAGGCGCTTTGGTCGAGGCGATCACGCGCTTGGGGATAGGCATTGAGTTCTGATCCTCGTGGCAACCAACGCACGAAACGACCTCGCCGGGCATACCCGTAACCCAGCTACGCATCCACTGTATGGCGCGTCCCTCCTCGTCCAGCGGCTGGAACGATACGGGGGTGTTGGCGGGAATCTTGAAGATTGCCGAGCCATCGGCCTCAACATCAACCTCGCCCAGATTACGCTTAATATCCCATCCGCTCTGGATTCCCTGAGCGATGTGATCCGACTCTGAAGTGTTGTAGGTATATTCGTATGCAAATACGCGCAACTTCTTGACCGTTCCGACGGGTACGCCGGGCAGGCCCTCGCCCTGATAAATATCCTGAATGAATACCGTAGCCTCCTTATCATCGGGCTTGATGCGGTCGGGGATGATCGGGGGTGTGGGGCGCTTATTGACGATGATGGGGTTGATAAGGCCCTCGTCCTCGAACTCGGCGATAAGTGTCATATTGTCGTAAACATCAACCAGATAGATTCCCCACAGAGAGTCCTCCGTCAGCTTGGCCGACACGAGGAAATACTTGTCGCTGATGGGGTAGGGCTTGATGAACTGCGGCCATACGCCATTGACCAGCTCGTCCTTGATTATAGGCACGATCTCGCGCTTCGAGAAGGGCATCTCCTGAATCATACCCTTGGTCTCCTTGCGGCCCATCGAGGGGTCGAACAGGATCAATCGTCCCGAACGCGCCACGCCGTGGTGGCCCGAGATGATGCCCACGAAAGTGTTGTTTCCGCCGGGCAGGGGCTGCACGTCGAAGATCGAGTTGGGGAACCAGCCGCCACTACCATACAGCGCCTTGGTCTCCGTGCCGTCGGGGTTGGCGTGCATCACAAAACGTGAGTAGTAGTGCGTCAGGTCGGTGTACTCCCAGCGAACGTACATCAATCGTCCGTTGTTCATCACGCGGGGGTGCCAGTTGGCATCCTGATCGAAGGTCATACGTCGCATCGCTCCCGTCTCGGGCTCGTATGAGATCATATTTCCCACCTGATCGCTACCATTCACGCAGGGAACGCCCTGATAGCCGATGTTACTCATCGCAATGATGCGGCCCGAGGGCATATATGCGCCATCGAAGAACTCCAAATCGGGCTCCTCGGACTGAATCACCTTGTGCATATTCGAGCCGTCGCGGTTCACCTCATACACGCCCCAACGCTCATTCTCGTCGGCTGCGGTGAAGAGGATGCGCTCGCCATCCCAGTGCAGCAGCATATCCGTTACCGAGGTGCTGTGCTTGGGCTTGTAGATGGTGCGGCTCTCGATCTGGCCACGCAGGTTCGAAAGCTCGGCAATCTCGGCATCGAAACCCTTTCGGGCCGAAGATGATTGGTTCGACCAGTTGTTGTTCTGCGTACCGAGCGAGGGTGCCATCACCGAACGGGCCTTGCTGCCGATGCGGTAACGTCCCACGATCACTTTGGCGTTGTCCAACAGCGGGTTCGACAGCAGAATCTCACGCTTCAGTTTAACTATCTGCTCCTCGTTTCCGCTCTTGGCGGCCTGCTCCAGCTCCTTCATCAGCGCGCCGTAGCGTGCCGTGTCATATAGCGGCGTTCTCGAGAAGTCGTTGAAAGCCTGTCGTACCGACTCGATGTCGAAGAACTCCATCTCGGCCTTAATTCTCATAGCGGCTGCCTGCTCAGGCGGAATGCTACACCACGCCGTACTTACGCACAGCAGTGTAAAAAGAAGGGAAAGTTTCAGTTTCATAGCGCTATATTTTTATGTTTACACTCTTTCAACGGCAATGCCCTCGATCTCAATGAGCAGCTCCTCGCGGCAGATGTCGGCCCATAGGTAGAGCGTGTCGGTCTGCGGGTAGTGCTCGTCCATCCACTCCACTACGGGCTGCAGATCCTCGCGGTGCTTAAGATAGACGCGTAGTGTCGAGTACTCCACCTGCCGTGGATTCTCAACGCCGCTCTTTGCGAGGTTTTCGCGGCTGACCAGATAGTCGATATTCTCCATCGTCAGGGCCGTCTGCTCGACCACATCGTGGCGACAGCTCTCCTCGCCTCTGATTGCGGCCGTTCCCGAGATATAGACCGACCCCTTGTCGGCCGCAACGTAACGTGCGCGCTCGAATTTGGGCGTTGTCTTGTGCGCATCGCGGTTGTTGATGAGCACCTGCTGCGAGTAGGCGTGAGCCGACACCTGCAACGGGTTGTCCACCGCCTTCGAGCAGTTGGCACTGCCGCGCACGGCATCGAACATAATCGTCAGTCCTCCCGTCTGCGCACCAATGCCCGTAGCGGCGGGGTAGCCGTTCGGCCACTCGCTCATCGAGTAGAAGCGGCTGCGCTCGTCGTTCAGGAGCTGATAGTGCTGTCCCTCGGGTGCGAGGTGGGTGATCTGCTCTATGTAGTTCCACTGTCGCACAATATCCTCGGTGGCAACACCCTCGGCCTTCAGTATCTGATCCATACGCTCGAAAATCACTCGTGCCTGCTCGCCGATGTGCATCGTCGTGGGGGCGTAGATGCCGCCCGAGAGGATCTCCTCGTCGATGGTGAGGTAGTCGCCGTGACGCACGACACGCTCGGCGTCGCTACGATCGATGGCCGTAACCTCGGCTGCAAGTCGGCAGCGGAGCGGTGTCTGGGCGATGTATCCTACAATGGGTGCCTTCTCGGCGAAAATCTCCCGACAGCGGCGCTCGATGGTGGAGCGCTCGGCGGCGTGTTCAGCATTATTCTCTGGGGCACCGAAAATCACGATGCGTATAACTTCATTATCGCTTTCCTTGGCAGCTGCGAGAATCTCCTCTAAAGCCTCGTTGAAGGTGGCCGCCTTGGAGCGGTAGATAGTATAAATCTTGTTGGTCATTATCTGTTATAAAGAGTTTACATATTCAGCCAATGCCTCCGCATCCTTGCGCGAGATCTTTCCCTCGATTCCGTGCTTGTGGATGGTGAATACCTCCTCCATCGTGGCGGCACGTCCATCGAAGAGGTAGGGGGCCGTACGCCACACCTCGCGCAGCGTGGGGGTATCCCAGCCTGCGTCGAACTCGACATCCTCGCCTATGCGGTGCATTTTCATATCGGTATAGTAGGGCCCCGAGTGGCACTCGGCGCAACCATATTTCTCATAAACCTTACGTCCCTGAACGGCCTTCTCCGAGAGCTCGCCATCGACAAGATAGGGGCTCGGCAGGGGCTTTAGCGACTTGATATACTCATCGACATTCTGCGCAACGGACTCCTCCACGTCGCAGAACTGAATGAACTTATATCCCGCGCGAACGGCTATGCCTGCGTGGTCGCGGATTCCCGAAATCATATTCTTCGGCGTTTCGAAGCTGAAGAGCATACTCTTGCAGTTCTTCGGATTGCCTATGCCGTCGTTCATCAAATCCCAATTCATACCGTCGGTGCGACCATCGCCCGGATGGCAACCGTTGCACGACTGCCAATTCTGGAAGCAGAGCACAGCATCGTTGAAGGCTCGCTCGCCCTTATCCGCAGCGCTCTCCACGCGGTCGGGGTTGTAGGCTATGGCACTGACCTTGCTATCGGCGAGGTTTACGACGTTGAGCGTATCGGAGAAGTAGGTGGGCAGATACAGCACACCATCCTTAAGCTCCATATTGCGTGGGCCGTTGCCCGCAATCGGGAGTCGCTGACGAATGCCGCGCATAAAGTAGAGGTCGTAATCCATCTTCTCGCGGTCGGGGTAGGCCAGCAGCTTCTCAATCATCGGCTTGTAGTTTATGATCGAGACCTCGTGCGTGCCCGACTGCGATACCACGAGGTACTCCCCGTCGCACGCAATATCCCATATTCCGCCTGCACCGCGATCGGGCTCGTCGATCGACATCGAGCCGATGAGCGTCTGCGTGCTGGTGTCGATAACGCTTACGGCGTTGGTATTCATCCAACCCTGCTGGAGCTGTGATGTGGGCACCTGAAAACGGCCCAAGTTGTGCGATACGAAGACGTACTTGCCATCGGGCGAAATGGTGATGCCTCTCAAGGCGTTACTTCCGTTGCTGAGCTTTACATCCTTGATTTTCTCAAACGTGCCGCAGCCGATGATCGAGACATCGGCCGCCACATAATCCACGTCGGCACGCTGTGCGGGCAGGTAGTTGTTTACATACAGATAGCGTCCGTCGGGCGAGAGCGCGGCATCGCAAGGCTCACGCAGAACCTTCACCTCGCGCTGAACGGCTCCCGTTGCAGCATCCACCTCGCTAACGGTTCCCTTGTATCGGTTCAGAACATAAATTTTGCTCTGATCGGTACTCACTGTCGGCGCGCAAGCGCCCATCCCTGTCTGTGTCGAATACTTTATTGAGTTGTCGCCAAGATCGATGCAGGTCAGATGGCCTCGGTCGTAGCTGCTTGTAACGTAAGCCTTGCCCTCCACAACAACGACTCCTGTCGGGGGCTCGTCTATGCTCCAGCTGTGCAGACGCTTGCCCTCCTTGTCGAGTAGCGTTACCTCGCTCGTACCCTTGTTGGCGAGTAGCAGGCTGCCATCCGACGTGATGGCTATATCGGCCGTGTACATCGGACGAAGCGGAGTGCGCACCTCGGCTGCGCATAGTAGGAGTGTGGCGGAGATAATTATCGGCGCTATCTTCAATAATCCTCTCATATCGTAGGTTGGCCCGTAAGGTATTCCCTTCAGGCCGAGTTTTAGGTGTTTTTAGGTTTGGGTTTGTGCCCGTTGGGGCGTATGCGGCATTTGCCTTATGGCAAAGATACGATTAATTTTTCATATACCTATTTGTATGAACGAAAAATTGTGAGCGCTGACAAATAAAAAAGCAAAAAATATAGAAACGAGTGAAAAATAATAGAAAAAGTTTCCTAAAGGGGTTGTTTATTCGATTATTTGTCTTATTTTTGCGTTATGTTTGCGGTTGTAGGTTCCTCGTTGAGCGAATCTTGTAGCCGCAATTTTTTTACACACGACTTTAGACTGAATTTAACTGTAATTAAAACATACTCTTATGTAATTAAACTTTTTACTGCTTAATGAAGAAACACTTAACCTTTTTGGGGGCCATACTCGTTATGGCTGGCTCTATGGTTCAGGCGCAGGAAGTGAATAGTAGTGCGGCGGCCTATGGGTCTTCATCCGGGGAGGATGTAACTGTTGAGAACGGAGTTGATTATGTGCCCGAGATCTCGCTCGATGCGCGATTTGGTTACGAATATCGATCCTCCGGCAAGGCCGCTGGGTTTGGCGGCGACGGTTTGTTGTTGAACATTGACGGTAAAATTAGTAAAAACTTCTCTTACAGTTTCAACCACTATCTTTCTGGCTCGAATGGCGAGGATTCGTCGGTATTCGATGCAACCAATTGGCTGACTTTGACTTACGAGGTCGGAAATTTTGCTTTTACGGCGGGTAAGGATGCTCTTGCCATCGGTAGTTTCGAGTACGACGCCTACGATCTGGATTGCTACTTCGATATGAACTCGATGTTCTACAACAGCATCAGCTGCTGGCAGTGGGGCGCATCGGCTTCGTGGACCAACAACGCCGAGAACTCGACCTTCGCCTTTCAGGTGGCCAACTCTCCATTCTCGTACGCTCCGAAGGAGGATAACCTCTACGCCTACAACTTGGCGTGGTACGGAGCGTGGGATTGGTATGAGTCGATCTGGTCGATCAATTTTATGGAGTATGCCCCCGGCGAGTTCGTGAAGATGGTCGCGCTGGGTAATATGTTCTACGCCGGCAACTTCTCGATGATGGTCGATTTGATGACGCGCGGCGACGATTGGAGCGACGGCCTCGATCAGGATTATACGTTGGCCTTCCAGCCCGCCTATAACTTCGGCGAGTCGGTGCGTCTGTTCGGTAAGTTGGGCGTCGAGCATCTCGCGGACGATGTCGAGTACGACCTCTGGGGCGAGTATCCCGCCTTGGAGGATAAGATAGCGGCCAACGAGGAGAATCCATACGTTATGCCGGCTTATCTTGTTGGCGGTAAGGAGTATGTCTATTACGGCGCAGGAGTGGAGTATTTCCCGCTGAAGGAGAATAAGAACATTCGCCTGCACGCCGTATGGGCCTCGAATAACTACACCCACCGACACCTGTTCAACGTCGGCCTGACGTGGAAATTCGACGTTGTCAATACCATCAGAAACATAGCCCGCAAGGCACGATAACCATAGTTTTAATTAATCCCGAATTATTTTTAGAGAAATGAAAGATTCAAATTTCATCATCGAGTTTAGCAATATCTCAAAGGCCTTTGGTGATAAGAAAGTATTGGATGATGTTAGTTTGTATGTTAAGAAGGGCGAATTTGTAACTATTCTCGGTCCTTCGGGTTGTGGTAAGACCACGCTTCTGCGTATTTTGGCGGGCTTCGGTTCGGCCGATGTGGGTACGGTCAAGATCGACGGAGTCGATGTTACGTCGGTGCCTCCCCACGAGCGTCCCGTAAATACCGTTTTTCAGCGTTATGCGCTCTTCCCGCACCTCAACGTGTATGATAATATCGCCTTCGGTCTGAAGCTCAAGAAGGTCAAGGAGGACGAGATCGAGATGCGCGTTCGCCGTGCGCTGAAGATGGTGGGTATGACCGACTACGAGTGGCGCGATGTGAACTCTCTCTCGGGAGGTCAGCAGCAGCGTGTGGCTATCGCACGAGCCATCATCAACCGTCCGCAGGTGTTGCTGCTGGACGAGCCTCTGGCGGCACTCGATCTGAAGATGCGTAAGGATATGCAGATGGAGCTCAAGGATATGCACAAGTCGCTGGGTATCACCTTCGTATATGTAACTCACGATCAGGAGGAGGCGCTCACGCTGAGCGACACGATCGTCGTGATGAGCGAGGGCCGCGTGCAGCAGATTGGCACTCCGACCGACATCTATAACGAGCCTGCCAACTCGTTCGTGGCCGACTTTATCGGCGAGAGTAATATCCTCAACGGCGTGATGTTGCAGGATCATCTGGTGCGCTTTATGGACCGCGAGTTCGAGTGTGTCGATGGCGGCTTCGAGCCTAATGCTCCGGTGGACGTGGTGATTCGTCCCGAGGACGTATATATTATGCCCAAGACGGGTTCGGGTATGTTCGACGGCGTGGTGCAGTCGTGCATCTTCAAGGGTGTCCACTACGAGATGATCGTAACTACACCCAACGGCTACGAGATAATGATTCAGGACTACAACGCCTTCGAGGTGGGCCAGCAGGTGAGTATGATCGTCAAGCCGTCGGATATCCACGTTATGCAGAAGGAGCGTACGGAGAACTGTTTCGAGGGAGTGATGATCGACTCGACGCACGTCGAGATGCTCGGCACCCATTTTGTCTGCAACGAGCAGGCGGGGTTGGCGGCAGGCGATAAGGTCTGCGTGAAGGTGCCGTTCGATAAGATCGATCTGATGGATAATAAGGAGGATGGTATGATCGTGGGCGATGTAAGATTCATCCTCTATAAGGGCGACCACTACCACCTGACCGTTCGCACGTTCGACGGCGATAACATCTACGTCGATACGCACGATGTGTGGGACGACCGCGATATTGTCGGTGTGAAGATTCTGGCCGAGGATATGACTATTGAGCGTGTTAATGCCGAGTAAATGCGAGGAGTATGAAGTGGTTGTCAAGAATTTTTATGAAGCGAAGAATGTGGAGTATCCCCTATGCGATATTCCTCTTCATCTTCGTGGTTGTGCCGCTGGTGCTGATCTTCCTGTATGCTTTTCAGGATGCCGATGGTAACTTCACGCTGGAGAACTTCTCGAAGTTCATCTCAAGTCCCGAGGCGGCCAATACGTTTGTCTATTCGATTGGTGTGGCGATCGTTACAACGGTGTTGTGCATCCTGCTGGGTTATCCTGCGGCCTACATCCTGAGCAATGCCGAGCTCTGCCGCTCGAAGGTTATGGTGGTGCTCTTTATCCTGCCGATGTGGATCAATATCTTGGTGCGCACGCTGGCTACAGTGGCGCTGTTCGACTTTATGCGCCTGCCGCTGGGCGAGGGAGCGTTGATCTTCGGTATGGTCTATAACTTCCTGCCCTTTATGATCTATCCGATCTATAACGTGATGCAGAAGATGGATCACAGCTATATCGAGGCGGCGCAGGATCTGGGAGCCAACCCCGTGACGGTCTTCCGCAAGGTGGTCTTCCCGCTCTCGATACCGGGCGTTATGAGTGGTGTGATGATGGTCTTTATGCCTACAATCTCGACCTTCGCCATCGCCGAGCTGCTGACGATGAACAACATCAAACTGTTCGGAACAACGATTCAGGAGAATATCAATAACGGAATGTGGAACTATGGCGCGGCCTTGTCGCTGATTATGCTCGTCATCATCTTCGCTACGGAGCTCTTCAGCGATGCCGACGAGGATCGTGCCTCTAATGAGGGAGGATTGATCTGATGAAGCGATTTTTTGCTCAAGCCTATTTGTGGCTGCTGTTGGCGATGCTCTATGCCCCCATTCTCATTATCGCCATCTTCTCTTTCACGGAGGCTAAGGTGCTGGGTAACTGGACGGGTTTCTCGACCAAACTCTATACGTCGCTCTTTACGGGCGGTGTGCACCATTCGCTATTGAGCGCTATCGAGAATACTCTGATTATCGCTCTGGCTGCCGCGGCAATCTCTACCGTGCTGGGTAGTCTGGCGGCTATCGGTATTCATCATCTGTATGGCCGTAAGAAGATGATACTCAACGCGCTGAATAACGTGCCGATGCTCAACCCCGACATCATTACGGGTATATCGCTCTTTTTGCTGTTCGTCAGTCTGGGCGTTACGCAGGGCTACGCAACGGTTATTCTGGCGCACGTTACCTTCTGTACGCCGTACGTTGTGCTGTGTGTCATTCCGCGTCTGCAACAGATGAATTCCAATATCTACGAGGCTGCTCTCGATCTGGGTGCTACGCCATTTCAGGCGCTGCGTAAGGTGGTCATTCCGGAGATTAAGCCGGGTATGATTTCGGGATTCATCCTCTCGTTTACGCTCTCGATCGACGACTTCGCCGTTACCATCTTCACCATCGGTACGGGCGGTCTGGAGACGCTCTCGACCTATATCTACGCCGATGCCCGCAAGGGTGGTCTGACGCCCGAGTTGCGTCCCCTCTCGACGATTATATTTATGACGGTACTGTTGTTGCTTATCGTGATCAACATCCGTTCTTACCGTGCAAACAAAAAGAAGGAGGCATAAGATGAAGCGCATATCATATATTATAATGGCTTTGGCCCTGATGCTCGCGGTCGGCTGCTCGGGCAACGATGCTCGCCAGTCGATTCTGAAGGTCTATAATTGGGCCGACTACATCGACGAGTCGCTGCTCTCGGAATTCGAGGAGTGGTATTATGAGCAGACGGGCGAGGAGGTTGAGGTTGTCTATCAGCTTTTCGATATCAACGAGATTATGCTCGCCAAGATCGAGCGCGGCAAGGAGGATTTCGATGTGGCCTGCCCCTCGGAGTACATCATCGAGCGTATGCTCAAGAACGACCTGTTGCTGCCCATCAATAAGGATTTCGGCTCTACGCCCAACTATCTGGGCAACGTAGCACCTTATATTAAAGAGGTCTTTAGCAAGATCGACGGCAGTGGCAAGGATCCCAACGACTACGCCGTAGGTTATATGTGGGGAACGACGGGTTTCCTCTATAACACGCGCTATGTTACGGAGGATGAGGTCGATAGCTGGAGTGCGCTGTGGGATCCCAAGTTCAAGGGTAAGCTCTTCGTGAAGGATGCCTTCCGCGATGTATATAGCCCGCTGTTGATCTACGCCAATCAGGATCGTATCGCCTCGGGCGAGGTTACGATTGATGAGCTGATGCACGACTCGTCGGACGAGTCTATTGCCGTTGTTGAGGAGCTTCTGAAGCGCACCAAACCCAACGTCGCAGGCTGGGAGGCTGACTTCGGTAAGGAGATGATGACCAAGGAGAAGGCCATCCTGAACCTGACGTGGAGCGGCGATGCCGTTTGGGCTATGGAGGAGGCTGCCGACGTGGGTGTCGAGCTCGATTACACGGTGCCCAAGGAGGGTAGTATCGTGTGGTTCGACGGCTGGGTTATCCCCAAGTACGCCAAGAATACGAAGGCTGCGGCCTACTTCATCAACTTTATGTGTAAGCCCGAGAATGCCATCCGCAATATGGAGGAGATCGGCTATGTGAGCGTTATCGGTACGCCCGAGGTTATGGAGTATATGTCGGAGTCGGCCGTCGAGTCGGGCTATGAGGAGGCTATGGATTTGAGCTACTTCTTTGGTGCGGAGGCCGATAGCGTGGTGATTGATCCTGTGCTCTATCCCGACCGTTCGGTTGTCGAGCGTTGTGCTATGATGCACGATAGCGGCCCGCGCACGGAGGCCTTGCTGGCTATGTGGTCGAGGGTTAAGGGCGACAATCTGAACAACTGGATGGTTGTCGTCATCCTGATCTCTATCGTTGCCCTGCTCGTTGCGGGCATCATCCGCAAGATCAAACAACGCCGCCGCCGCACCCGCCGCTGGTAAGATAAAAAGGTTGCCGAAAATATTTGGCAACCTTTTTCATTTGTAGTGTCAAAATCATTATCTTTGTATAAAAGCAGAGGTTATGGCAACAGAATACACTTGTATTACCCGCAAAATCGAGGTGCATCTTCATCGCCACGGCGAGGATGAAGATGCCGTTCAGCGCTACAAAAACGAGTTCCAAATTTGGAATGAGATTAATAACAATCTCTATAAAGTAGCAAATTTTATATCATCACATTTGTTCTTCAACGATGCATTTGTTGATAGATTGCGTGTGCAATCTAATGAATATAGAGATTTATTAGATCTTATTTCAAAAACAACAGATGCAAAGGAAATCAAGGCTCTTGAAAATCGAAAGAAGGCTCTTGATGCAGAATTTAAGAGACAACAAAAGATATTTTTGAAAGGCGGTAGTGAGGATGAAAAGGGTAGTGAAAAGACTGCTATTAGACGAATAGCTGTCGAGACTTTTCCTAATATCCCCTATTCAATTATTAATAGTTTGAACGATCAAATATCAAAAACGTATAATAGTTCTCGTTTTGATGTGTCAATCGGAAAAAGAACAGTGCCAAATTATAAAAAGGGGATTCCTGTTCCTTTCTTAATGGCAAATGGTTCTGGCAAAATTGCATTAAGAGAAAGAGAAGATGGTAGCCCATATGTGCTTTTCCCACGCGGATTAGAGTGGGATTTGCATTTTGGAAAAGATTCGAGCAATAACAGAGAAATCGTAAAACGAGTATTTAATGGTGAATATAAAGCGTGTGATTCCTCTTTACAACAAGCAAAAAACAAGAAGATATTTTTGTCGCTTGTTGTTAAAATCCCGAAGAAGAACCACAATCTCAACCCCGACCGTATTGTCGGTGTCGATTTGGGTATAAATATCCCTCTCTACGCGGCGCTCAACGACAACGATTATGGCGGTATGGGTATCGGCTCGCGCGAGCAATTCCTCAAAGTCCGTATGCGAATGTCGGCGCAAAAACGCGAGTTGCAACGCAATCTACGCCAATCCACCAACGGCGGTCACGGTCGCGCACAAAAACTTCAAGCACTCGAACGCTTGGAGGGCAAGGAGCGTAATTGGGTGCATCTGCAGAATCATATCTTCAGCAAGAGTATCATCGAGTATGCATTGAAAAATAATGCGGGCGCAATACAGATGGAGCGACTGACAGGCTTCGGTCGTGATAAAAACGACGAGGTCGATAGCAACTTCAAATTCATCCTGCGCTATTGGTCGTTCTATGAGTTGCAGACAATGATCGAATACAAAGCCAACGCCGCAGGTATCGAAGTCCGTTATGTCGATCCCTATCACACCAGCCAGACGTGTAGTTTCTGTGGCCACTACGAGAAAGGACAGCGCCTAAACCAATCTACCTTTGTCTGCAAGAATCCCGATTGCGAAAAAGGTAAGGGCAAAAAACTCAGCGACGGCACCTATCAAGGCATAAATGCCGATTGGAATGCTGCACGAAATATCGCTCTGAGCGATAAAATCGTTGATCGTAAGAAAAAATAGATTATATTTGTAAGCGAAAAGTTCTTTGAAATAAAATGAATTTCAAACCCCTTCGGGGGTGGGCGTGTTGGAGCGCCTTAGTTTGAGGTGCAGAATCCAAAAACTGCGACGATGTAGGTCGTTTCAGTCTCTGCGCACTCAAAAAATTCACTTGATTTTTTCGATATATCGTTGGGATTCACTTTATTCCAATCCATAGGTTGTAACTACCTTGAATTTCAAGTGAATATCCAACAATCCGACCGAAAAAGCAATACAGGCTTTGGTTGTAACTACCTTGAATTTCAAGTGAATATCCAACGCTCGATATGTTGATGATATGATCCTTATCGTTGTAACTACCTTGAATTTCAAGCAATATACATTATTATAAATTGAGATTAGAAATTCATTTTGTTTCACATAAAAAAAATCCCGAAGTCTCTGACCTCGGGATTTATTATTTCACTTGGGTGTAAATACAAAAAAAAGACGATTCCAAAGAATCGTCTGCTATTGCTAATTTTGGCGGTGCGTAGGGGACTCGAACCCCTGACCCCGTGCGTGACAGGCACGTATTCTAACCAGCTGAACTAACGCACCATTGCTGATTGCGAGTGCAAAGGTAGCATAAAAATCTGAATCTGCAAATATTTGGCCCAAAAACCGTGCAAAAAAGTAAAAAAAATATATGCGGCGAGAGGTGATGGGCAGATTTTTTATAACTTTAGGGTGTGATAATTTCGAGCAGAAGATGAAGATAGCGAAAATGATATTGTTTGTGTCGGCGGCCTTGGCGTTGGTGGTCGTTGGATACTTCGCTGCGGCATTTGCAGATTCGTTTGCGGCCGCGCAGAGCGTTGAGTCGCCTGCGGAGGGGTTATACACGTTCACTTATAGTGGCGATTATGGTTTTAGTGAGTTCATCGAGCGCGGTGGTGCTTCGTCGGCAGAGGAGATGGCGGGGTATATAACCGAATTTTTGACGCACGGATTTGTGAAAGCGCAGCCCGTAGCGGCGGAGTTCGGGTGCAGTGCGGCGACGGTGGCGGCGGCAGACGGAGGATTCTGGACGGTGAGAAATTTTGATTGGGAGGGGGATTCGGATATGGTTGTGATGCGGACTGTACCGAATGATGGATATGCGTCGGTGGCGGCCTCGAATATCGAATTTTTAGGTTTCGGAGAGGGCTATGCGCCACGATCGATGATGGAGCGGATGATGCTTCTGGCCGCAATATATGTGCCGTTGGATGGAATGAATGAGAAGGGGTTGTGTGTGGCCGATTTGATTGTGGGAGATGGTCAGACGACAAATCAAATGACAGAAAAATTGGATTTGACAACGACCTCGGCGATACGACTGTTGCTCGATCGTGCGGCCGATGTGGAGGAGGCGATTGGGCTACTCGAGGGGTGTGATATGCACTCGGATATTGGGCGTGCGCACCACTTGGCAATCAGCGATAGCAATGGTCGAAGTGTTGTGGTGGAATGGATTGATGATGAGATGGTTGTAACGGAGTCGGCAGTGTGCACGAATCACTACCTTGCAGGGGCAAGGGCGCGCGATGTTGCGGCGATGGAGGACTCTTTTGTAAGGTATGATTCTATGGCGGAGGCGATAGGCAGTAGCGGCAGGATGGGTGCCGAGCAGGTAGAGAAGATGATTAAGATGGTGGTGCGGGATGGTACGCGGTGGAGCGCGATATTTGACAGATCGAGGATGGAGGTGAGGTATTATCTGGGAGGAGATTTCGCCGCTCCGTACTCTTTCGCGATTGGGAGATAGAAAACAAAAACGAGCTTGAGGGCTCGTTTTTTTATCGCTTGAAAATTGAGAATTGCACACTGCCGTAGCTGCGCAGGCTATGGAAGCGGGGGTGTGAGGAGAAGTCCTTGCCCTTGGAGTGCTCGAAGATCAGGATGCCATCCTCACGCAGCAGCTCGCGCTCGAAGACAAGGTCGATGACCTGCTCGCTGCCCTCAAGGTCGTAGGGGGCGTCGGAGAAGATCAGATCGAACTGCTTGGCGCAACTCTTCAGATAGAGGAATACGTTGGCCTTGATGGGGTGGAGATTGCGAAAGCCGAAGCCCTGAGCCGTCTGGCGGATGAAGTTGTAGTGCACGGCGTTGATCTCGACCGAGGTGATGGCTTTCACACCGCGTGAGGCGAACTCGTAGCTGATGGAGCCGGTGCCAGAGAAGAGATCGAGTACCTCCAGCTCCTCGAAGTCGAGCATATTGCCCAGCACGTTGAAAAGGTTCTCCTTAGCAAAGTCGGTGGTGGGGCGTGCGCGAAGATTCTTGGGCGGGTTGATGATTCGTCCTCCGTGTGTGCCGCTGATGATTCTCATATTTATTATATAAGGTATAGGGTTTTCCTTTATTTAATAAAAAGTCCGCCCCGACAAAGGAGCGGACTTTTATTTTTAGTTCCTTGAATGGATCTAACACCTCGGCTGAGGATTACTCCCAGTTACCAGCCTCGTTGTTGCTACCCTCCATTGAACCGAACTTCAGACCTGCGTATGCGTTGAAGTTGTTTACACGGTCGTCGATCAGGTTGATGATGTTCTGACGATAAGTAACGGTGTCGAGGTAGAGCTTGTAAGGAGCACGGCACTCTACAACGGGTACAAGTACGTTTGCACCAGTCATAACCTTAGCAGCCTCGAGGATGAACTCAACCTTGTTGTCGGTGTAGGGGATCCAACGAAGATCCTGAATCTCCTGCTTGCTGAGCTTGCGGGGGTTGAAGATAGTATCAACAACTGCGATGTTGTACTGCTCGATGTTCTTCTTACCAGCCTTCTTCAACTGTGCCATAGCAACAGAGTCGTCCTCGTCAACGAGCTTGCGCTCCATAGTGAGTGAGTCGGTAAGGATGAAGTTGATAAGAGAGTCGAAGTCGCCAGTGAAGTACTGATACTTGCTCTTGAAGGCGCGCTCGGCAGCACGGATGTCCTTCAGTTTAACAGTTACAGCGGCATTGCGCTCGTCCAGCTGCTGCTCGAAGCTCAGCGGAGTGTAGATCAGATTGGCAACAACGTAGACAAGTCCGATGATTGCCAGACCAAGAAGAAATTGTATTCCCTGTTTCATTTTTTAGTTATTTGTTATTAAGTTTGTATTCAGTTTCACAATCAAAATTGACGACAAAATGCTTAACACTTATATCGCAGGCCAAATTTACGCAAAAATCTCGTTTGAAACAACATTTAGCCAGAAAAAAGTTATAGAAATGTTGTCAGATTACCTTTCTTCGCCCGATTTTGAGCGAATTTTCGTCTTAAATGGCTATGCAGGCACCGGAAAGACCACAATTTTGTCGGTTTTGGTGGAGGTGTTGGACGAGATGGGAGTGAAGTCAGTTTTGCTTGCTCCGACGGGTCGGGCGGCAAAAGTGCTGGCCCGATACTCGGGACGTGAGGCGCAGACGATACACAAGAGAATTTACCGCGAGCGAACGACGGCTGACTACGAATCTCGCTTCTCGCTCAACCTAAATCGTGAGCGTGGGGCGGTGTTTATCGTCGATGAGGCGTCGATGATTACCGACTCCACTTACGAGGGGCAGATTTTCGGAAGCGGGTCGCTGCTGGATGATCTGGTGAGGTATGTACGCTCGGGAAAGGAGTGTCGATTGATTATTGTTGGCGACAATGCACAATTGCCGCCCGTGGGTTCGGACTTCAGTCCCGCGTTGGATCCCGCGACGATGAGCCGATACGGGGAGGTAACGTATGCCTCAATGGATGATGTGGTGCGCCAGCAGGCGGAGTCGGGAATTCTGTTCAACGCAACGATGGTGAGGTGTATGTTGGAGAATAATCTGATCGATGTGCCGCGGCTGGATCTCTCGTTTGAGGATGTGCGGGCGATCTCGGGAGGCGAGGTGATGGAGCTGGTGCAGGATTGCTATGATCGGTATGGGCGAGATGAGACGATAGTAATTACGCGGTCGAATAAGCGGGCTAATAGATATAATGAAGGTATCCGCAGGTACAATCTCTCGGCCGAGGAGGCCATCGAGAGCGGTGATCAGCTGATGGTGGTGAAGAACAACTATTACTATACGGAGCGTATAGAGAATTGCCCGATGAGTTTTATGGCAAATGGCGATGTTGCACTGCTGAGACGCATCCGCCGTTTTGAGGATTTCTATGGGTTTCATTTTGCCGAGGCGACGCTGCAATTTCCTGATTACAACGATACGGAGATCGAGTGTAAGATATTGCTCGATACGCTTGCGTCGGAATCGCCATCGCTGACGCCCACGCAGAGCCGTCAGCTGCTCGAGGAGGTGGAGAAGGATTATCTGGATGTGAAGAGCAAGATAAAACGACTGAAGGAGATCAGAGAGAATCCGCACTACAATGCCGTGCAGGTGAAATTCGCATACGCCATAACGTGCCACAAGGCGCAGGGTGGTCAGTGGCGGGCTGTGTTTGTGGATAGGGCGCTGTTTGGAGATGAGCCGATGACGCGCGATATGCTGCGTTGGTTATATACGGCGCTGACGCGAGCGACGGAGAGGCTCTATATAGTTAATTTTGACGAGCGATTTTTTGAATAGTCGGCCAAAATAGAGTATCTTTGCTTACTTAATAACCCACGAAAAGATGGCAACAAAGAGAAAGTCGCAAAATATGGATATAGCACCCGCAAATGCCGAGGCAACGGATCAGTCGGCCGAGAAGGGTGCAAAACGATATGTCGAGACACCGCTGATGAAGCAGTATTATCAGATCAAGGCGGTGCATCCCGACGCTATACTTCTGTTCCGCGTGGGCGACTTCTATGAGACCTTTGGCGAGGATGCGATCAAGGCTTCGTCGATTCTGGGTATCACGCTTACAAGACGTGCCAACGGCGCGGCATCGTATGTCGAATTGGCGGGTTTTCCGTATCACGCCGTTGATACATATCTGCCCAAACTGGTGCGTGCGGGTGAGCGAGTGGCCATATGCGAGCAGTTGGAGGATCCCAAGCTGGTGAAGGGTTTGGTGAAGCGCGGTGTGATTGAGCTCGTTACGCCGGGTGTGGTGTTGGGCGATAATATCCTGCCCGAGAAGGAGAATTCGTTTCTCGCGGCGGTATATTTTGGACGAAAGACGACGGGCGTGGCGTTTCTGGATATTTCGACGGGAGAGTTTTATCTCTCGGAGGGTGATGATCGCTATGTGGATAAGTTGCTGTCGAACTTTGCACCAAAAGAGGTGTTGTATCAACGAGGCGAGGATCAGCGTTTTGAGCAGTCGTTCGGATGCCGACACTACACATACCGATTGGATGAGTGGATATTCTCGTCGGAACTGAATTATGATAAGTTATGCAAGCAGTTTGCAACGCCCTCGCTGAAGGGTTTTGGCGTAGAGGGGTTGGATGCCGGAGTGGCTGCGGCGGGAGCGATACTCTACTATCTGGAGTTTACGGAACATCGTGATATAGCGCATATTAACTCTATAAAGCGTATCGATCAGCGCGATTCGGTGTGGATCGACCGTTTTACGATCCGCAATCTTGAGCTCTTCTCGTCGAATGCGCAGCAGGCAAAGACGGGTTTTGTGGATGTGATCGATCGCACGCTCACGTCGATGGGAGGTCGTATGTTGCGCCGATGGGTGTCGATGCCGCTGGTGGATGTGGAGCGCATTGGTCGTCGCCACGATGTGGTGGAGGCGGTGGTGAAGGATCGTGAGCTGGCGGAGGCATTGGCTGAGCAGCTTGCGTCGATTGGCGATGTGGAGCGTATGGCGGCACGCATAGCGGCGGCGAGGATTCTGCCCAGAGAGTTCGTGCAGCTGGGGCAGTCGCTTGCGGCGATGGAGATGACGCGGGCGCTGCTTGAGGGTGGCGATAGCGAGCCTCTGTACGAGATTGCTGAGAAGATTGATCCGCTGGTGGAGCTACGCGAGTTGATCACCACGACGATATATCCCGATCCTGCGTCGAACCAGATACAGAAGGGTGGAGTGATTGCCGATGGAGTGTCGGCCGAGCTGGATGACCTGCGAAGGGTGGCGATGCACGGCAAGGAGATTCTGCAGCAGATTCTCGAGCGCGAGAGTGAGGCGACGGGAATACCGTCGCTGAAGATCAGCTACAACAACGTGTTCGGATATTATATCGAAGTGCGTAACACGCATCGTGATAAGGTGCCCGAGAGTTGGATTCGGAAGCAGACGCTGACGGCAGCCGAGCGATATATTACGGCCGAGCTGAAGGAGTATGAGGAGAAGATACTCGGTGCGCAGGATAGAATACTGCAGATCGAGTTGGCGATATATAACAATCTGATTCAGAAGGCTACGGCCTATCTCGGACATCTGCTCGGCGATGCGGCCGTGCTGGCGCGATTAGATTGCTTGCAGAGCTTTGCGCGAATGGCTGTGGAGTGCGGATATGTGCGTCCGACGCTTGACAACGGTGCGACGATTGATATTCGGGATGGTCGCCATCCCGTGATCGAGCGACTGCTGGGCGTGGGGCAGGAGTATGTGCCTAACGATGTGTTGCTCAACGATAAGGATCAGCAGGTGATGATGATTACGGGTCCCAATATGTCGGGTAAGTCGGCGCTACTGCGTCAGACGGCGTTGATAATACTGATGGCGCAGATGGGATCGTTCGTGCCTGCGCGACGGGCGCATATCGGCGTAGTGGATAAGATCTTCACGCGAGTGGGTGCGTCGGATAATATCTCGCAGGGAGAGTCGACGTTTATGGTCGAGATGTTGGAGTCGGCGAGTATCCTGAACAACATATCGGATCGAAGCTTGATTCTGCTTGACGAGATTGGTCGTGGAACGAGTACTTACGACGGAATATCGATTGCGTGGGCGATGGTGGAGTATATTCACAACCATCCGAAGGGACGCGCCAAGACGCTATTTGCGACGCACTATCACGAGCTCAACGAGATGGAGCAGTTGTTCGACAGGGTGAAGAACTACAACGTATCGGTGCGCGAGGTGGATAATACGATTGTATTCCTGAGAAAGTTGCAGCGTGGCGGTACGGAACACTCGTTCGGTATTCACGTTGCGCGGATGGCGGGTATGCCGCAGACGATCGTGAAGCGCGCGGAGCAGATATTGACAAACCTCGAAGCGGTGTATGGCGATAACGATGTGGCGGCGGGTGTGCCGCGCCGACAGAGCAAGCGTCGTCAGCCATCGGCAAAGCAGGTGGCGGAGGTGGCCGAGAAGGGTAGTATGCAGCTGCAGATGTTTCAGCTGGATGATCCTGTGCTGGTGCAGATACGCGACCAGATTAAGGGATTGGATATAAATTCGCTCACGCCGCTCGAAGCGCTGAATAAGTTGAATGAGATTAAGAGGATAACAGGGTTATAATACAACTCCAAACTACTAAAAAAGGGCTGTCGCAACAGATTTGTTGGACAGCCCTTTCCTATTTGATTGCTGGGTTTGTATTATGCGTCGATATTGGCGTAGTGGGCGTTCTTCTCGATGAACTCGCGGCGGGGAGGTACCTCGTCGCCCATAAGCATTGAGAAGATGCGGTCGGCCTCGGCGGCATTCTCGATATTGACCTGACGCAGGATGCGGGTCTTAGGGTTCATAGTAGTGTCCCACAGCTGCTGTGCGTTCATCTCACCAAGACCTTTGTAGCGCTGGATATGAACTCCCTTTGTGCCCATCTCCTCGACGATTGAGTCGCGCTCGGCATCGGTCCAGCAGTAGCGCTCGCGGTTGCCCTTCTTGACAAGGTAGAGGGGCGGGGTGGCGATATAGACGTGGCCGTTCTCGATGAGCTCCTTCATCTTGCGGAAGAAGAAGGTAAGCATAAGGGTTGCGATGTGGGCTCCATCGACGTCGGCATCGGTCATAATGATGATCTTGTCGTAACGCAGCTTCTCGAGATTCAGTGCCTTGCTATCCTCCTCGGTGCCGATCGACACGCCCAGAGCGATGAACATATTCTTGATCTCCTCGTTCTCCCACATACGGTGCTCCTGAGCCTTCTCGATGTTCAGGATCTTACCGCGCAAGGGCATAATAGCCTGAAAGTTACGGTCGCGGCCCTGCTTGGCGGTACCACCTGCAGAGTCTCCCTCGACGAAGAAGATCTCGGCAATCGAGCGGTCGCGGCTTGAGCAGTCGGCAAGCTTACCCGGCAGGCCTGCGCCCGAGAGCACGGTCTTGCGCTGAACGGCGGCGCGGGCATTGTGAGCCGCGTGGCGGGCCGTAGCAGCCAAAATAACCTTCTGAACGATGGTCTTGGCATCGCGGGGATGCTCCTCGAGGTAGAGTGCCAGAGCGGTGCTAACGGCGCCATTGACGGCGGCCGACACCTCGCTGTTGCCGAGCTTGGTCTTGGTCTGGCCCTCGAACTGAGGCTCGGCGACCTTGACCGATACTACGGCGGTGAGTCCCTCGCGGAAGTCCTCGCCGTTGATCTCGAACTTGAGCTTCGAGAGCATACCCGACTCGTCGGCATACTTCTTAAGTGTGCGCGTCAGAGCCATACGGAAGCCCGTGAGGTGGGTACCACCCTCGATGGTGTTGATGTTATTGACGTATGAGTGTACGTTCTCCGAGTAAGAGTTGTTATACTGCATAGCAACCTCGACGGGAACGCCATTATATTCGGTGTCGATGTAGATGATCTGCTCGGTGAGGGCCTCGCCGCGAGTCTTGTCCAGATAGCGAACGAACTCCTGAAGGCCATCCTTCGAGTAGAAAGTCTCGTGGAGGGGCTCGCCTGTCTCCTCGTCGGGCTTACGCTTGTCGGTGAGCGAAAGGTTGATGCCCTTGTTAAGGAAGGCCAGCTCGCGCAGACGAGTCTGCAAGGTCTCGTATTTGTACTCCGTGACGGTGAAGATCTCGGCATCGGGCTTGAAGGTGATGATCGTACCACGATCGTCGCAATCGCCCACGATCTCCATCTTAGAGGTGGGGGCACCCTTGCTATATGACTGGCGATAGATCTTGCCGCCGCGGTGAACCTCCGCAACGAGCAGCGTTGAAAGTGCATTCACACACGATACACCCACACCGTGAAGACCTCCCGAAACTTTGTAGCTGCCCTTGTCGAACTTACCGCCGGCGTGCAGCACCGTAAGTACGACCTCCAGAGCCGACTTGCCCTCCTTCTCGTGGTAGTCGGTGGGGATGCCTCGACCGTCGTCGCGGACGGTGATAGAGTTGTCCTCGTTGATGGTTACATCGATGTGAGAGCAGTGGCCGGCCAGCGCCTCGTCGATCGAGTTGTCCACAACCTCGTAAACCAGATGGTGAAGACCCTTCTCGCTGATGTCGCCGATGTACATCGCAGGGCGCTTGCGCACCGCCTCCAGACCCTCCAATACCTGAATATTGGACGCCGAATACTCCTCCTCGTGTGTCTTGACAATTTCTTGTTCTGTGCTCATATTTGTCTTAAATCATTTCCATTTGTTAAAACGTACAAAAATAGGCTTTTTTATCGAGTTTTCCAAATCCAAAATCAAAGATTTTCCCTAAAAATTTTGTGTCGAGAGATTAATCCTGAAAACTTGTGGCCAAGTCGATTTCGGAGATGTGGCCTTTGGAGAACATAATCGTGCGGGCGGGGTATTGCTCGATAAGGGCAGTGTTGTGGGTGGACATCACGATGGCGCAGCCCTTGGCGGTGATTTCGCGGAAAAGGCGCATAATGCCATCGGCCGTGACGGGGTCGAGGTTGCCCGTAGGCTCGTCGGCCAGAATGAGGCGTGGCGAGTTCAAAAGGGCGCGGGCGATGACCAAGCGCTGCTGCTCGCCACCCGAGAGTTCGTGGGGCATCTTGTAGGCTTTGGTCTGCAGGCCCACGAGGTTCAGTACCTCGTCGATACGGTGGCGGATGTCGCTCTCGTTCTTCCACCCTGTGGCGCGCATCACGTCGTAGAGATTGTAGAAGACGTTGCGATCGTCGAGCAGGCGGTAATCCTGAAAAACGATGCCCATACGGCGGCGCAGATAGGGGATGTCGGAGCGCTTCAAGCGTCGCAGATCCATACCTACGACACTTCCCTCGCCAACAAGGAGTTGTACCTCGGCATATAAAGTTTTGAGTAAGGTGCTTTTTCCGCTTCCGACACGGCCGATGAAATAGACCATCTCGCCCTCGCTGACGCTTAGATTAACGTCCGAGAGCACCAGCTCATCCTCCTTATTCAGTTGCTTCGATTCGCCGTCGGTGTGGTAGATCGAAACGCCGCGAAGCTCTATCACGCTCTTGTTTCTGTCCATAGTTTTCGCTATTTTCTCTAACTTACAAATATACTTATTTTTTGTGAGAAAATCGCGCTGATGGAAGATTTTTTGAGGGTTTGGGGCTATCGGGAGATAACTTTTTTCAAATAAATCATATCGCGCAGCAATTTACCATCCTCGATGATCGGGTGGTCGTAGTTCTGGGTGAAAAAATCGGGCAGGGTGTGCGAGTAGCTGAAGCCGCAGCTCTCGTAGAAAGATATGGTGTGGGGGCTGTTGCCCGTGCCGACGAGCAATGTATCGGCTCGGTCGGAGTAGTGGTGGCAGATGAATTCGACCATTGCGCGGCCGTAGCCTTTGCGTTGGTGGGAGGGAGCGACGGCAAGGTTTTTCAGCTCGAAGGTATGGTTGTCTTCGTGTGTTACAACTGCAATGGCAATAGTGAGTTGTGATTGATCAATTAAAGCAAACATTTCGCCCCGATCGAGGTAGCGGTCGATCATAGACTCCTGCTCGTCGGCAAGCAGAAGAAGAGGCATAAGGGCGCGTTTGTCGGTTGTGATTTGCTCGATGTGATAGGGTGTCATAGCAGGTGTGTTTGTGCAAATATAATAAAAAATCCTCCCCTACGGTTAGGGGAGGATAGAAGTGGAGGCGGCGGGAGTCGAACCCGCGTCCAAACTCGGAACCCGAGGGCTTTCTACACGTTTATTCTGCGATTGATCCTCTTGCGTGGGATGGCCACAGACGACCTGACCCACACCGCAGTCTCTAAAATTTCGCCCGACAGTCGAGACTCCTATCGGACTATCCCTTAATTGATGATACCCCATATGAGTAGCGGCTAAAGGGCGCAGCCGCCGCCCGGGATACTCGTCTGCAGACCGCCTTGGGCCCGCGGATTAAGCCAATTTTCCTTGAAAATCAGGCAGCGAGTGCATAGCTATTATTGCCATTTGTAGTTTGAGTGTTGCGATTTACGAGACCCCACACAATGCTCGACGTGCTTACGATCAAATTCTGCAAGCTGTCAAAACCGGTCGCCCCCGTTCTGACACAGCAAAAATAGTGAAAATAATTTATTCGACGTAAATAGTGGCGTATATTTTTTTGATTTGCCTATTGCAAAATGGATATAAATTATTAATTTTGTGATTGGATTTGGTGCTTGCCAATGTGTGGCAAGTGAAAAGGGAATTAGGTGAGAGTCCTAAACTATCCCGTAGCTGTGAACTCCGCAGTTGTTTCGCAAGTCTTTGACCACTGATTTTTTCGGGAAGGTGGCGAAACTGGAGTAAGTCAGAAGACCTGCCAGATCAATTCGAAGTTGGAAGTACTCGTGGGATAGACTTCCGATGTCGGTGTTTTATCATTTTTGTTGAATTTTGATTTTGTTCGGATGGATTGTGTATCTATTTCCGAATGATTTCTGCTATGACCCGTCTCGTTTTGGGTGGGTTGTGGCGATGTTGCGCGGCGGGATGCTCAAAAGATGTGTTGATAATGAGTATTTCGATTTTAGTGTATGTGTGTAAATTGTCCCGCCGCGTTTTTTGAGAGTTTTGGTGCAGTGTTTGGCTTATGATATCTGACAGTTGTTTTTGAAGAGTGGAAAATAAAAGCGAAAATAATTCTTAAAATTATTTATTAATTGTATCTTTGCGGTCGGTTAGAAAAAAATAGGTTAAAATCTCTTAAGTTATGGATTGGTTAGAGTCGCTATTTATGGGCAGCGGAATTGCCCACACGATGCTTGTGCTGTCGCTGGTTATTACGGGCGGTATAATGTTGAGTAAGATCAAGATAGGCGGAATCTCGATCGGTGTTACGTGGATTCTGTTTGTGGGTATTGTGGCAGGTCATTTCGGAATGACGGTCGATGAGAATACGTTGCACTTTATCAAGGAGTTTGGTCTGATCTTGTTCGTATTTTCGATTGGTTTGCAGGTGGGCCCGGGATTCTTCTCTTCGTTTAAGGAGGGAGGTTTGAAGATGGTGGCGTGTGCAGCATCGGTGGTTGCGCTGGGCGCTGTGGCGACCTATGTTATACATCTGGTGACGGGAACGCCGATGACCACGATGGTGGGTGTGATGTCGGGTGCTGTTACGAATACCCCCGGTCTTGGTGCGGCGCAGCAGGCATATGCGGATCTAACGGGTGTGAATGATCCGACCATCGCGTTGGGATATGCGGTGGCGTATCCGTTGGGTGTTGTTGGTGTGATTCTGTCGCTGGTGGCAATCAGATTTCTGACAAGAGTGGATTTTGCCGAGGAGAACAAGGCGTTGGAGGCGATGCGTGCCGAGCAGACCAATGTGGTGCGTTTCTCGGTGGAGTTTACAAACGGAGCGCTGGAGGGGCATACGGTGGCGCATCTGCGTGAGCTGATCAACCGCTCGTTTGTCATCTCGCGTATTATGCACGAGGATGGGGAGATTACCATTGCCGATGCGACGAGCCGCCTGAAGTTGGGCGAGAAGTTGCGCGTAATCTCATCTCCAGAGGATCAGGAGGCAGTGCTGGCATTCTTGGGTCAGCAGGTCGAGATGTCGAAGGAGGAGTGGGGCGCAGGATCGGATTCGCACACGCAGCTCGTATCTCGACGAATCGTGATCACGAAGCCCGAAATCAATGGAAAGAAGTTCTCGGATTTGCGTCTGCGTTCGCGTTACGGAATCAATATCACGCGAGTGAACCGTGCGGGAATTGATCTTATCCCGTATCAGGGTATGGAGTTGCAGATGGGCGACAGGGTGATGGTCGTGGGAAATGAGACGGCTATCGAGCAGGTGGCCGATGTGCTGGGTAACTCGATGAAGAAACTGCGTGAGCCTCAGCTGCTGACGATTTTCCTTGGTATTGCTCTCGGTGTGCTGTTTGGATCGATGCCGCTGATGAATATCCCGCAGCCCGTGAAGCTCGGTTTGGCGGGTGGCCCGCTGATTGTGGCGATTTTGATCGGACGTTTCGGCCCGCACTACGGATTGGTTACATACACCACGATGAGTGCTAACCTGATGTTGCGCGAGGTGGGTTTGGCGATGTTCCTGGCGGGTGTCGGAATTGGTGCCGGCGAGGGATTCGTGGAGGCTATCGTGGATGGCGGTTATCGATGGATTGGGTATGGATTTATAATTACGGTGCTGCCTGTGCTGATCGTGGGCCTGTTTGCGCGCCTGAAGCTGAAGATGAATTTCTACACGCTGATGGGACTTTTGGCGGGTAGTTCGACCAATCCGCCTGCGCTCGGTTATGCCAACTCTACGGCAGGAAACGATATGCCGGCGTTGGGTTATGCGACGGTCTATCCCGTTGTGATGTTCCTAAGGGTGCTGGTGGCGCAGATGTTGATACTGATGGTGATGTAGCGGATACAGAAAATGAGGCTTTCGAGGCCTCATTTTTTGTTTGTATGGTAGGGGCACGAGGAGTCCTCGCAGCCGCTGCATTTGGCGTATTTGCGGGCACGGTAGCCCCGAACGATGGCCCGAATGAGCCACGCCACGACGGCCGCGCCAATCAAATAGACGATTATCTGCTGAAAATCCATAGAGCAAAGATAGGATTTTTATTCCAATTTTGAATCTGTATTTTGAATTCTATATTTTGAATTTTGCATTTTACAATCCTTGCCAGCCCTCGCCTAATGCCATAACCAGCGTCGAGTAGTTGATGCGTTGCTGGATCATAAGTTCGATGAGGGTGAGCTGGGAGGTGTACCAAGTCTGCTCGGTGGAGATCACGTCGAGGTAGTTGCTCATACCGATGCGGTAGAGCTGCTCGGTGAGGTAGGCTATGCGCTCGTTGGCGGCGACGTACTCGGCATAGCTCTCCGTCTGGCGGTTGGTCGTGGAGATGGTCGTAAGGGCCGATTCCACCTGCTCGAGAGCCTCCAAAACGGTCTGCTCGTATTGGCGCAGCGATTCGTCGTAGGCCGAGCGGGCGATCTGCTCGCGGCGGGAGAGGCGGCCAAACGAGAAGAGGGGTTGGACGAGCGATGCCGTAGCACTCCAGCTCCATAGATTTTCGCTGAAGAGCTCCTTGAACTTCGCGCCGAAGCGGCCTCCGCTGCCCGAAAGAGGAATCGAAGGGAAGCGGTTGCTGCGTGCTGTGCCGACGCGCGCGGCTGCAGCCTCGACGGCGTAGTGGGCCTGCATAATGTCGGGGCGAAGTTGCAGAAGTTCGGAGGGTAATGCTTCGGGCGGAGCCGAGGGGAGCTCGGCCATCAGGGGAGTGATGGCGGGCTCGGTGTAGGGCTGGGGTGGGATGCCGAGAAGGGTGCAGATCGAGAGCTGTGCCTCATTGCGCGAGCGGGTGTATTGCTCGATGTCGGAGGCGGCAACATAGACCAGACTGCGGGCTTGGTCGGCATCGAGGCCTGTGGCCATACCGTAGTGAAAGAGTGAGTCGATAAGGGCGGCCGACTCCTCGCGCAGGTGGTGGCTGCGGCGGGCGATAGAGAGCGAGAGTTCGCTCTGACGCAAGGTGAAGTAGGCTTTGGCCATCTCGACTGTGAGTGATAACTGCACGCCACGCAGAGCCCACTCCGATGAGAGAAGCTCGGCGCGTGCCTCACGCTGGGCGTAACGCAGCGCTCCGAAGAGCGATAGATCCCACGAGATGGAGGGGCCGACGGTGTATTGCTGCTCGGTGCCTGTGGGGGCGGTGTGCTGCAGATCGGCGGCAATGTCGAAGTTGAGATTCGGCAGGAAGGCCGAACGGGCTACGGCAATGCTCAGGCGGGCCTGCTCGACACGCTCGGCGGCAGCGGCCAAGTCGCGGTTGGCGGCAAGGGCACGGCGTTGGAGGGAGTCGAGTACGGGGTCGTTGAAGATGTACCACCACGCGCCATCGGAGGTGGAGGCGGCCTCGTTAAGATCGTAGATGTAGCGACTGGGGATCTCAACCTCGGGCTGGGGCAGGTGGATGGCACACGAGGCCATCAGGAGTGCGAAAAGTGTGAAGATTGCTCTCATTCTATTTAGTTTTATTGCGGCGACGCTCCTCGAAGCGTGCGAAAAGTCCTACCATATAATATGTTGCGGGGTAGAGGAAGATGCCGATGACGGTGGCGGCCAACATTCCTCCCACCAATGCTACGCCCATAATGTTACGAGCTGTTGAGTATTCGCCCGAGGCAAAGACGAGTGGCATAACGCCCAAGATAAAGGCCAAGGCGGTCATTATGATGGGGCGCAGACGTTCGTTTGCGGCCGAGAGGGCGGCCTCGCCGAGCGAAATGGAGTTGTTGGAGAAGAATTTCTGGTCGGCATACTCCACCACAAGAATTGCGTTTTTGGCGGCAAGGCCGATGAGCATAATCAGCGAGATGCGCATATAGACATCGTTTACGAGATTGGCATCGGCGTGATGGGCGATAGCCATAGTGATCACAGCGCCCAATACCGCTACGGGAACACTCATAAGGATGGCTATCGGCAGCGACCAGCTATTGTAGAGGGCCGAGAGAGCCAGAAATACAAATGCCAAGACGAGCAGATAGACTGCCCCCTGACCTCGGGCGGCGTTGGCTTGCTGGTAGGCCATACCGCTCCACTGGTAGCCTATGTCGTCGGGAAGGGTGCGGTCGGCAATGGTGGTGATGGCCTTCATCGCATCGCCCGTAGAGGCTTTGGCCGAGGGTGTGGCGGTGAGCGAGATGGATTGGTAGAGGTTGAACTGCGTGATATACTCTACGCCGACCGTGTCGCGCACGCTGACAAGAGATGATATGGGAACGCTCTCGTCAGAGGCATTCGTTACAAAATAGGAGTCGATCGAACGGGCATTGAGGCGGTCGGCCGGAGTGGCTTGGATGTAGCTCTGGTAGAGTCGGCCGAAGCGGTTGAAATTACCGATGTAGCTGCCGCCCAAGTAGGTCGAGAGCGAGGAGTAGATGTCGGCAAGGGCGACACCCTCGATCATAGCTTGACGTTTGTCGATGTCGATGCGGCGCTGGGGTACGTCGGCGCGGAATTGCGTGGTGACGGAGGCGATCGCGGGTGATTGGCGGAGGGAGTCCATCAGTCGCTCGGTTTGCTGCAACAGGTAGCCTGTGCCGCGTCCCTCGAGATCCTGCACCTCGAACGTGATGCCCGACGTTACGCCGAGGCCGGGGATGGCGGGCGGAACAAAGGCGTAGGAGTCGGCCTCGGGAACGGCGGCGTAGAGCTCCTCGGTAAGGAGCGTGGAGAGCTCGGAGGCCGAGAGTTTGCGCTGGTGGCTATCCTTCAGAACGACGAAGATGACTCCGCTCGACGTAGAGCTCACGCCGGCCATAAGGTTGAAGCCTGCGGCTAAAGCGGTGAATTCGACCTCGGGGTGGGTGGCGATGACCTGCTCGATGTGTTGCATAGCGGAGGTTGTGGTGGCCAGTGATGAGGCCTCGGGGGTGGAGACGAAGACCATCAGGTAGCCTTGATCCTCGTCAGGGAGGAAGCCTGCGGGGAGGGCACGCCAGCTGATGAAGATAAGCACGAACGTGGCGGCAACGAAGATCGCTGTACGGGCGACGTGGGGCAGCAGACGGGTGGTGAACTCGCCGTAGTGAGAGAAGCTGCGCTCCAACCAGCTGTTGAAGCGTGCGAAGAGGCCTTTGCGCTTCAGCTCCTCGCGGCGCAGCAGAATAGAGCAGAGCGCGGGGGAGAGCGTCAGTGCATTGAAGGCAGAGAAGAGGATGGCGGTGGAGATGGTGATCGAGAATTGGCGGAAGAGTAGGCCTACGATACCCTCCATAAGCGATACGGGGATGAAGACGGCCAGCAGTACCACCGTAGTGGCGATGATGGGGGAGCTGACGCGGCGCATAGCCTCGCGCGTGGCTTCGCGTGGCTCCATACCGTGTTCGAGATTGACCTTGACGGCCTCGACGACAACGATGGCATCATCGACGACCAATCCGATGGCCAAGACCAATGCCAGAAGTGATATGATATTGATGGAGAATCCCAGCAGGGGAAATACGGCAAAAGTACCCACGATAGAGACGGGTATGGCGACAAGCGGGATGATGGTCGAGCGCCAATCTTGCAGAAAGAGGAAGATGATGGCGATGACCAGCACAAGGGCGATTATCAGGGTGCGGAAGATGTCGCTGATGCCCGCCTTGATGCTTCGGGTGGAATCGACGATGGTGTGGATTGTAACGCCATCGGGGAAGCGCTCCTCCATCTGCGAGATGAGGGCCTTTACGCGCGAGCCGACCTCGACGGCATTGCTGCCCGGCTCCTGATAGATGACGATGAGCGTGGAGGGGTCGCCGTCGATCTGCGAGCGTACGTTGTAGCTCTGGCTACCGAGCTGAACCTCAGCGATGTTGCCGAGGCGTATCTCGCCGCCGTTCTCGTCAAGGGCGATGATGATGGAGGCGAACTCGTCGGGGGTGGCGATCTGAGGCGGGAGGGTTACGGTGTAGGTATAGACGGCATCGTCGGTCGCGGGCTCGGCTCCAAAGCGACCAGCGGGATAGATGGCGCTCTGTGTGGAGATGGCGTCGAGGACTTGTTGTAGGCTAAGGCCGTAGTAGTGCAGGCGATCGGGCTGGATCCAGATACGCATAGCGTACTCGCCCGCGCCCATAATGGCGACCTTGCCCACGCCGTTGATCTTCTCGATGCGGTTCTCAAGGTTGATCTGTGCGTAGTTCGACAGAAACTCGTCGTCGTAGCGGCCATCGCTCTGCAGGGCATAGACCATAAGAAAGCCCGTGTCGCTCTTGCGCGTGAGAACGCCCTGCTGCACAACAGCCTCGGGGAGCGAGGCGGTGGCGGCAGAGACGTTGTTCTGCGTCGAGATGGCATCGATGTCGGGAGAGGAGCCTACGTCGAAGATGATCTGCATAGCCATAGTGCCGTCGTTGGCGCTGGTGGTTTGCATATAGAGCATATCGCTCGTGCCCATAACCTGCTCGGCGATGGGAACGGCGACGGAGTTATTAACCGTAACGGCATCGGCACCGACGTACGAGGCCGATACCTGAACGACGGGAGGTGTGATGTTGGGGTATTGCTCGATGGCAAGACGCGAGAGCGAGGCGATGCCCAGAAGTGTCATTGCGATGGCGATGGCCATAGCAAAGATTGGTCGTCGTATGAAGAATTCAGCCATTGTTATTCTGCTTTTTGAGGGGTTATGTGCATACCGGAGTGGAGTTTGTCTTTGCCTGTGAGGACAACGGTTTCGCCTGCCGATAGGCCGCTCTTTATGATCCAGTTGCGGCCGACGGTATCACCTGTCTGAACGGTGCGTTGCTCGACCGTATTGTCGGGTTTTACCACCCAAACGGATTCGATGCCCTGCACCTGCTCAACGGCCATCTGCGGAACGAGAACAACACGCTCGCGTTGGCCGATTCCCACCTCTACGCGGCCATATTCGCCGCCTTTGAGGCGGAAGTCGGGGTTGGGGAATTTGACTACGAGCGTTACAGTGCCGCTCGAAGTGGAGATTTGCTGCGCGGTGTAGTCGTAGGTGCCTTTATATGGATAGACGGAGCCATCGGCCAACGTGA
This sequence comes from Rikenellaceae bacterium, assembly GCA_015059925.1. Classification (GTDB taxonomy): domain Bacteria; phylum Bacteroidota; class Bacteroidia; order Bacteroidales; family Rikenellaceae; genus Alistipes. Next base: position 79,567 of record SUZL01000001.1, on the reverse strand, counting down.
GGCTTATCTCGGAGAGGAGATCACGATTTTCGTATGCGGAGCGGTTGCCAGCCTTTTCGAGATAGAGCGAGGTGGGGATTGCGAGGTCGGCTTTGAGGGTGTCGATGTTGGAGACTGTAGTGAGGGCCGAGAATTGTGTCGAGGGGCCGACGTAGTCGCCTTCGTGGGCCTTGCTGGCGGCTACTATGCCGTCGATGGGGGAGTAGATGGTGGCGTAGCTCACCTGAAGGCGGGCGCTGGCGACCTGCTGACGGGCCGAACGTACGGAGGCAACGGATGAGTTGTAGGCGGCGGTGTATTGGTCGAGCTGGGAGTCGCTGATGGCGTTAAGGCGCGAGAGAGGAATGGCGCGATCGTAGTTGTTCTTGGCCTCGAGCGCCTCGGCCTCGGCAGATGAGAGAGCCGCCTCGGCAGCAAGCAGAGAGGTGTTGAGCAGATTGGCCTCGATCGTAAAGAGCAGATCACCGCGACGAACGGGCATACCCGACCGATAGGCAATGCGCTCGAGATAGCCATCGACGCGGGGTTGGATCACTGCATCGTAGTTGCTACGAAGGTGAGTGGTGAACGAGTAGCGCATAAGAATGGAGTCGGAGGTGGCGGTAGCGACCTCGACTCGAAGTGGGGCGGCTGCCGACGTGCTCTTGTGATGACGACGGCACGATGTGCCCGAAAGAGTGGTAGCGATGAGTGCCGCCACAGCGACCGATAAGCTGATTCGTAACATAGTGAATGGTTTGATTATGAAACGAATCGGTCAAAAAATATGCCATCACACCCGTTTTGAGGGTCGGGGCAAGCCTATTGGAGAAATAAATTGCGATTTTTGCTTGAAAATTATTTGGTTAATAGAAATTTTCATATATTTGTCGAGGAAACAAACCAATAAAACAATTAGATATGAAAAACTTGGTAGATCAGATCAATGCTCAGATCGAGGTTTTCTCGGTTAATGCGGCTGCTCAGGTAGAGAAGAACAACAAGGCTGCGGGTACTCGTGCTCGTAAGGCTGCGTTGGAGCTTACGAAGCTCTTGAAGGAGTTCCGTAAGGTGTCTGTAGAGGAGGCAAAGAAATAATTTATTAAATCCTTGCTTGAATAATTTAGAGGGCTTTTCCTGATGGGGAAGGCCCTCTTTTTTGTTGTTTGATGTCGTTAGGGGTTGATGCCTGCGCGGTGGAAGAATGCGCGCTGCTCATCGTCGATGCCGATCTCGCGGTCTAACGGAACGGCGCGGTTGTGGTCGTCGAGGTAGAGTCGGGGGGCTGAGTAGTCGAACTCGGGGCTGACGAGAGAGGCCTTGGTGTTAAAATAAGGCGAGCAGATCGAAGCGATGTCGGCCATAGTGTGGAATACGGAGTAGGTGGTGGCGGGGGCAGCGGCGTTGGATGCGGCGGCCTCGGCCTTGGGGGAAAACATACTCTTGTATTTGGGTGAGAACCACGCGAGTGAGGCGACGTGGAGCTGGTGGTAGGTTGTGGTGGGTGAGGAGTGCAGGAAACGGCCCTCGGCGGTGTCGAAGAGATCCTCGCCGTGATCGGCGCAGTAGAACATTGCCGAGCAGGCATCCTCGCGCTCGAGAAGGGCGATCAGGTCGTTGAGAACTTGGTCGGTATAGAGGATGGAGTTGTCGTAGGCGTTGCGGATAAACTCGGCGTTTCGGAGGCTTATGGCAACATCGTCGTCGGGAAGGAATGTGGCCTCCTCGCGGGGATAGCGCTGGTGGTAGCTGAAGTGCGAGCCGTAGGTGTGGAGGATGAAGAGGAGTTTGTCGGAGCTGTCGTTGTCGAGAGCCTTGAGCATAACATCAACCAATTGGCCATCGTAGTTGGGGGCGTCGAGGTAGATCAGACGGTCGGCATCGTCGGCCAGAAAATCGATCATAGCTCCCTGCGGGGCTTGGTTGGAGATGAAGTAGGTTGTGAAGCCTGCCTCGTTGAAGAGCGCGGGAAGACCCGTGCGGCGGAACAGCTCGTCGTGCTCGGAGGTGTGGACGGATGAGAGCATCAGAGGGACACTCTTATGCGTGGTGTTGCTCTGGGTGGTAACACCTCGGAAGAGCACCAAATCGTTGCGGGTGGAGAGATGAGGATTGGTGGGGCGGTCGTAGCCGTAGAGTTGCCAATTGGAGGCACGCGAAGCCTCGCCGATGACAAGAACGTAGATCTCGCGCTCGGGGACTACGGCTGATCGGCGGGCATCGAAAGTGAAGCCTGCGGATGATTGCTCGTAGTGGTTGATCTTGTACGACTCGGAGATGGCAAGGCCCATATTGTAGCAGGCATTGACGGGGAAGGTCTCGTCACGCAGCGTGTGAAGTTTCTCGTCGGTGGGGATAAACAGGAACGTAAGAATTCCCGCTACGAGTGACGCGCAGCCCGCCTTTGCAAAGAGTTGGCGCAGAGGGGTGGGAATGGTGATCTGGCGGCGCAGGTGTTCGGTGGCGAACCACAACAGCGGGAGATATATTACGCAGACGGCAATGACCGAGGGGTAGATGTTGCCCAGCAGCTCGCCAGCCTCGCCCGGGTTTGTGGTCGTGAGGTTGAGAAACATATCGGTGGCGATGACCGAATTGCCGAAAAGATAGGACAGCACGATCTGGAATGCGCTCAAGAATATAAAGGGAAATCCCCACCATACCATACGGCCCGAGCGGGTGCTGGCGGCGGAGAAGAGGAGGTAGAACCCGAGTGGCAGAAGGATGGCTGTGAGAGCCACGAGCAGGGGATTGTGCTCGGTGATGGTGAGGATGATGACGGGGATCATCAGGCTCACTACGTTGAAGGCAAGAAGCCACAAGGGGTTGGATATAATCTTCTTAAACATTTAGAATGCTTCGTTTACGTTAATTATCACTCCGCTCGAGTGGCGACCGAAGCCGTAGTCGATGCGAAGTGTGGTGCGGTTGCCGCTCGCAAGACGGAGTCCTACGCCGCCATTGGGCAGGATCTGCGAGGCGTCGAAGTCGCTCCAGCGATCGAACAGAGAGCCCGCTCCGCCCCATACGCTGATGCCGATAGGGCCGTAGATGGTTTGACGCAACTCGGCTTGTGCGGTGATCATCTTGCGGTCGGTGTAGCGGCCGTAGTAGTAGCCGCGCATACGGCTGTCGCCACCCGCCGAGGGCCACAGTAGCCAAGGGGTGGAGTGCGACCACATATCGCCATAGAGGTCGAGTGCCATTACGCCACCGCGCCACAGCGAGAGGAAGTAGTCGGCCTGAATAGTCCAATGCCACAGAGTTTTATGGAAGTTACCTAAAGCTTTGGGGCGCACCTCGCCGTAGAGGGCTATGCGGTAGCCTGAGGTGGAGGTGTAGGGGTTGTCGCGGCGGTCGAGGTCGGCACCAAGGCCGATGGCGGTGGTGTAGAGCGAGCGACGGGTTTGGCCCGATGCGGCGAGATAGGTCTCGGCCTCGGGGGTGAACTCGGCGGTTTTACCAAAGTCGAAGTCAGCGCCAGCGCCTACCCTTATGCCGCCACCGAAATCGAAGTAGTAGCGCAGCGAGCCATTGACATCGTGGCGCGTGTATTTGGTGCGGGGATTATTGTCGGCAGCCTCGTAGCCCAAGCCCCAGAATCGGATGGGGAGTGTGCCGCCCGAGATTTGATACTGAAGGTGGTGGCGAGACTCCGTGCCGAAGTAGTTGTTGCCGATGGCGCGGATGTTGAAAAAGCCATTTACGGAGACCATAGCCGAGAGCTGCACGTCGTTGGGATTTGCCGATTTAGAAGGGTAGGAAGCCGTTGCGGCGGCAGTGATGGCAAGGTTGGTCTCCTGAGTGTAGGCAACACCCAAACGGCCCGTAAGCGAGAGTCGTTCGCTCTGCGAGAGCGGTTGGGTGAGAATGTCGCCGAGGCGCTGGCCAAACGTGGGGCGTGAGGCACGGTCGAGCTGGCGTTGAACGGCCGAGTAGTCGATGGGATCGTAGTGCTGCACGGAGCGCGTATCGTTCTGGGCCGTAGCGGAAAAAACGGTTGCTACGGCAAGAAAAATAAGCGTTATGCGGCTGCGGATCGACATCGGCTGCTATCGGTAGGCCTCGATGAACTCGAAGAACTCGTCCTGCTCCTCCTGCGTTAGTTCGCCCTTCTTGCAATATACCAGTTCGCCCGCTTTGTTTACCACAATCAGCACGAACATATTGTTGCAGTCGCCGAGATTCCAAGCGCGCGAAAGGGTGCGGTCGGTGTCGGCGAGGACGATGGCGTTATTCTTCTCGCAACGCTTGCGCGTCATAGAGCGGACGATGGCGTTGGGGATCATTGTATCCTTGAGGTTCAGCACGCCGAAGCCCTCGATGTTGGGGCCTGTGGCGGTGCGGCGGCGCTCCATCTCATAGGTGAACTCTTCGTTCTGCTTGTGCCTGTCGGGGTCGATGTAGAAGAAAACGATGTTTTTTTCGCCAAAAAATGGGAGTTTGGCGGGCTCGTTCCTCATATCCTTCAACTCGACATTCTCTACTTTATAGGGGAGCGGTTGTTCAGTGTCGCCAACGATCTGGGCGTGGGCCGAGATGGCTGATAGGGCGATCATACTAAGTGTAATAGCAATCTTTTTCATAAGATGAACATTTGGAAAACGCTGTAAAATTAGTGAAAAAATCGTGGTCTGCGACAATATATCTCAATTAGGCCGATAATTTATGATTTTGGAACATTTTGGCTTTCTATAATTGAGTATTTGCCGCCGCCCGAAATGATGAGCGTAAGGAAGATGCCCGCGTAGATGAATTGCAGCTTGGCCTCGTCGGTCGAAATGGCACCATCGCTCTGCAAGGCTATCTCGAAGAGGGTAACCAGCGATGTGATAAACATAAGTAGTGAGGATAGACGTGTGCCGATGCCGATAGCGATCATTGCGGCCATCGTGCCCTCGAAAATAATAGACAGGGCGAGTGATGTGGGGCGGTTGAAGCCGAGAAGTGAAGGGTAAGCGAGAACAATGTTGTCGTAGTTCTGCAATTTGCCGATGATGTGGAGCAGCATAACGGCTGCGATGAAGATGCGCAGGAAGAGGATGGCGTGATCGGCGCGGGTGGATGGTGTGATGTTGTGTTTCATAACGGGAATCGAGGCAAAAAATATTCCAGAGATTAGGGTGGTGTGGGAAAAGTCGAATTAAATTGATACCTTTGCGAAGATTGGATGGCGTGATGTAATCCAAGATGTAAACCGGAACGTGAGATAAACTTTGTAATAATATGGAAAAGAGTATGAAAGAGAAGATATTGTTTGTATGTCTGGGAAATATATGTCGCTCTCCGGCGGCGGAAGGAGTGATGCGTGCGATGGTCGAGCGGGCGGGCCTCGAAGAGCAGTTTGAACTTGACTCGGCGGGAACGTATGGCGGCCACGCGGGAGATTTGCCCGACAGCAGAATGCGTAGTGCGGCGAAGGCTCGTGGGTATAATCTGACGCATCGCGCGCGACGTTTCAGGGAGGATGATTACTATGATTTTGATCGTATCGTAGTGATGGATGATCGCAATTATGAGGATGTGTCGCGTCTGGCACCTGAGAGAAAATATCTGCAAAAGGTATATCGGTTTGTGGAGTTTTGTCGCCACCATCCGCAGTGGAGCTATGTGCCCGATCCATATTATGAGGGACGTGAGGGCTTTGAGCTGGTGCTTGACCTGTTGGAGGATGGTTGCAAGGGGCTGATGGAGGAGGTCGTGCAGTCCGGGAAAAACTAAAGAGTAATGAAAAAATGAGGGTATTCCATCGCGGAGTACCCTCATTTCGGTTTAGGTTGTTTTTCTATTCTACTTTCGTTCTCTATCCCTTCGAGGGGGTTGAGAATTTACGGTAGGCGTTGGGTGTGTAGCCCGTTACGCGCTTGAAAGTGGTATAGAAGTGTTCGGTAGATTTGAAACTCAGCATAAAGGCGATCTCCTTGATCGGCTCGTTGGTGTTGGTGAGCAGGTACTGCGCGTGGCGGAGCTTGATCTGCGTGAAATACTTGGCGGGAGGGAATCCCGTGTAGTCGCGGAAGATCTTGCGGAACCACGAGTAGCTGACGTTGAGCTGAGCGGCCAGAGCCTCGAGGTCGATGTTCTGCATAACGCGCTCGTGCATAATCATCTTGGCCTGCTCAACAACCTGATCGAGACGGTCGGTGGTGATGGCTTCGTTGCGGATGGTGAAATTGGCAATGCTGAGCATATGCATCACAATGCCGCACAGAAGCTGTTGAGTGGCAGGACGATCCATCGCTGCAACGTCGAGCGCCTGCTGGTACAGATCGACTAACTCGCGGTTGAGACCGATGTTGTAGATCTGCTCGCCGTCGGGGAAGAAAGTCTCGATAACCTTTTCGATGGCGGGGCCGTCGAATCCGATGAAATACTCCTTCCAGCCAGTCTCGTCGGATGGGTGGTAGGAGTGCCATAGGCCCGGGCGCAACAAAATAATTGAGCCTTTGGGTACGGTGAATGTGCCCTTCTCGTTGGAGAAGGTGCCTTGTCCTTTGGTGATGTAGAGAAGCTGGTATTCACGGAGCACGCGGCCTCGGGCGGGGTCGAACGCATAGCCCTGCGGGTGATCACTCGCGGGGTAGGTGTCGTGGGGCAGTATCTCTTGTGTGCCGACGGTGCTGATAGTACAGCCGTATTCGCGGTCGGTGCGGCTGGGTATCAGATAGTGAAATTGTTTTTTACTCTCATCCATAAAATTCAAATCTTAGACTTCTATTTAAGTATTTCGGGAAGGAATGAACTGATGATCAGTACAACGATACCCGATATGAGTACAGCAACGGTGCGGGCCGAGCAACCTCGCCACTCCTTTAATATTATACCCCAGACGTTTGAGAATACAACATTAAGAGCCATAAGGATACACCAGCTGAAGGTCATAAGCGACTCGGAGTCGGTGAGGAAACCCTTGCCAAGGCTCAGGCCGAAGAACTGGCTATACCACAGCACACCAGCCAATGCGCAGAAGAGCAGGTTGTTGGCCCAAAGTGAAGTCGCGGAGTAGTCGCCGAAGCTCTTGTTGCGGTAGTTCTGGTAGAGGCAGTAGGTGGCGTTTGTAAGGAAACCACCGAGCGTTACCATAAACGTGGCGGGCAGGGTCTTGTAGATGTCGGCCGTAGCGTCGCCGAAGTTAAGCGGCTCGCCGAAGCCCAGACCGATGTTGAAACAAGCACTCATAAAACCAGCCAGCAGAGCAACCGAGATGCCCTTGGTGAAGTTGAAGTCCTTAACGGCGGCGCGCTTCTGCTCCTCGCTCAGCGACTGCGACTTCATATGGCCGGCAAGACCGATGATGGCAATGCCGATGAGCGTTACGACAACGCCGATTACGACAGAGGCGGTGAGATCGCCCGGGCGGCCGAGGAAGAGCGGCGTCAGGATCGTACCCAAGCCAGCGCAGGTGCCAAGAGCAAGCGACTGACCGAGGGCGACGCCCAGATAGCGCATCGAGAGACCGAAGGTGAGGCCTCCCACGCCCCACAGAACACCGAACAGGGCCGTCAGAGCGCTCTCCTTGGGGTAGGCGGCGTAGAGCTCCCAGAGCGAGTGGCCCTCGGGAACGGCGAGCATAGCTCCCGCGATGGGGAAGACAAGCCACGCAAAGACGCCCTGAATGAGCCAATAGGACTCCCAGCTCCACTGCTTGATCTTGTTGATGGGAACGTAGCTGCTCGACTGGCAGAAGGCTCCCACAGCAATGATTAATAGGCCGATGATGATCTCCATAGGATTATGCGCGCTTAGATGTTACATCCGCCTCGTACTTCTCGACCTCGGCGATATACTCCTCGCCGACGGCTACGCCATTCTTCAGGCAGAACATATCCCATACGGCGTTCCAAGGAAGCGACTTGCACTCCTCCAGAAGAGCCAGACGCTCGAAGCCCTTGCCCTCGGCCTCGTAAGAACGGAGCGTAGTGATGGGCTCCAGCAGGGCCTGCAACAGGCACTTCTGCGTAGCGCGGATACCGATAACGTAGGCACCGATGCGATTGATCGAAGCGTCGAAGTAGTCCAAGCCGATGTGGGTGCGGTCGAGTGCATCGCAGCGAACGATCTCCTTGGTAAGGTCGAGTGTCTCGTCGTTGATGATCGTAACGTGGTCAGAGTCCCAACGTACGGGGCGGCTGACGTGGAGCATAACCTCGGGGGTGAAGAGAAGCAACGACGACATCTTGTCGGCGATAGACTCGGTGGGGTGGAAGTGGCCCGTGTCGAGCGTAACCATAATGCCCTTCTGTGCGGCGTAGGCGATGTAGAAATCGTTGCTGCCGACGGTGTAGCTCTCAAGACCGATGCCGAATACCTTTGACTCGACAGAGTCGCGCATCCACTCATACTTCTGCTCCAGAATCTCGTCCAGAGACTGCTTCAGGATGGCGCGGTACTTCATACGATTGACCGTAATGTCCTTCGAGCCGTCGTGTACCCAGATGTTGAGCATTGCGGGGTCGCCCTGACGGCGGCCCATCTCGTCGGCGATGGCACGGCAGCGCTTGGTGTGCTCAACCCAGAATGAGCGGATCTCCTCGTTGGGGCTGGCAAGGGTGAGATCCTCGCTCTTGGGGTGAGAGAACGACGTAGAGTTGAAGTCGAGCTTCATACCGTTCTTCTCGGCCCACTCCATCCAGCTCTCGAAGTGCTTGGGCTCGAGCTGATCGCGATCAACGGGGCCCGTCTGGCGGAAGTCGGCGTAGCTGGCGTGGAGGCTCAGGCGGTGGTTACCCGGAACGAGCGAGATGACCTTCTCGATGTCGGCCTGCAGCTCCTCGATGTTGCGGGCGCGGCCGGGGTAGTTACCCGTGGTCTGAATACCGCCCGTGAGTGCTCCTGCATCCTCGAAGCCGTTTACGTCGTCGGCCTGCCAGCAGTGTAGTGAGAGCTGAATCTTCTGAAGGGTCTCCATAGCGGCGTCGGTATCGACACCAATTGCGGCGTAGCGCTCCTTGGCGATCTCATACGCCTTTTCGATAAGTTCTTTTTTCATAGTGTTTTAGTGGTTTTATTTTTGGTTTATTACATTTCGCGGTAAAGCGAGAGGAATTTTTCGTAGGCGGCGCTCCAGACCTCCTCTTGCTGGGGCTCGTAGCGGCGGCGATCGTCGATCGACGAGCGGATCATCGAGCGCATAGCGTCAATCGAATCGACCACGCCCGCCCACTTGGCCTGCATCATCACGTTGCCGAGGGCGGTGGATTCGGCCGAGCCGGTCTCGACGGGAATGCCGATGGCCGAGGCGGTGAATTGGTTGAGCGTCTCATTGCGCGCGCCTCCGCCGATTACATAGAGGCGGTTGATGGGGGTGGGTGAGAGCTCACGCATCATCTCCACAACCTGACGGTAGCGCAGGGCCAGCGACTCGAAGATAGAGCGGACGTACTCGCCGATTGACTCGGGTACGGGTTGGTCGGTTGCGCGGCAGTAGTCGGCAATGGCCGTAGTCATCGAGGCGGGGTTGGCGAAGCAGTCGGCGTCGGGGTTGAAGAGCGAGCGGAAGGGCTCAGCCTTGTCGGCAGCGGCGATAAGCTCGCCATAGCTTAACTTGGGCCACTCCTGACGGCAGCGCTCCAAGAGCCACATACCGCAGATGTTCTTCAGCACGCGGATCGTGCCCTCGATGCCTCCCTCGTTGGTGAAGTTGAGCTGGAAGCTGCGCTCGGAGATGATCGGTTCGCGCGACTCGATGCCCATAAGCGACCACGTTCCTGAGCTGAGGTAGGCCGAGCACTCGTCCTCCATTGGAACGGCGGCAACGGCTGAGCCTGTATCGTGGCTGGCAACGGCAATGACGGGAACGGCACCGAGGCCCGTGAGCCTCTGCACCTCCTCGGTGAGAGTGCCGATCTGCTGGCCGGGGTGCACCATACGGCCGAAGTGGTCGGGTCGAAGGCCGAGAAGAGAGAGAATGTCGTCGTCCCAGAGTTTGGTACGGGGATCGATCATCTGCGCCGTAGAGGCGATGGTGTATTCGGTAACGCGCTCGCCGGTGAGTAGGTAGGCGAGTGCATCGGGAATGAAGAGAATCTTGTCGGCGGCCTCGAGTGCCGAGCAGCGGTTGCGGCGCAGGGTGTCGAGCTGGAAGACCGAATTGAAGTTCATAATCTGGATGCCCGTCTTCTCGTAGAGAGTCTTGCGGGGCATACGCTCGAAAAATATATCGGGTGCGCCGACGGTGTGGGGATCGCGGTAGCAGTAGGGCAGGCGAAGCAGTGCTCCATCCTTGCCGAAAAAGGCGAAATCGACGCCCCAAGTGTCAATGCCGATCGACTCGATCTGAACGCCGCGCTCGGCGATAAGGCGCAGGCCCTCAACGACGGAGGTGTAGATGGCGGGCAGATCCCAATGGAAGTGGCCCTGCATCTGGATGATGGGGTCGGCAAAGCGATGGATCTCCTCCATCGAGATTCGGCCGTTGTCGATTGTGGCCAGAATCACGCGGCCACTGGTGGCGCCCAAGTCGATGGCTGCGAAGTGAAATTTTGACATCGTTATGAAGAGTTTAAGGTTTGCGTTTGTAGCCTTCGGGGAAAGGCGTTAGTTGATTTTAACAAAGTTACACTATTAATTTTGATGGCGAGAGGTGTTTATGATTTAATTACTTTGTTTTTTGATATAGATATTTTTTAATAATTGTGGCGTTTTTGAGTTGTAAAATAGCCTATATGTCGTTGTAGAGGGGTTATTTTATCGTGAAAACGCTATTTTTGATAATACATATTATGATGGTGGACGGCGATTGCCACAATTTATATCTTTTGGCTTTCGTGTCTGAGTTGGGACAAAATGGTGTATATTTGCAGAAAAAGATCGGTATGAGAAGTTTGCTTACGATTTGTTTTGTGATGGCGAGTGTGATATCGGCATCGGCGCAGCAGAGTGTGGATGATCGTTTGCGCGAGGCGGGTGAGCGCGATCAGCAGGTGCGACTGAAACTCGTGGAGGCGCAGCAACGTGGGCAGGTGGATAGTCTGCTTTATTATGCCGAGCAGATGGTTCGCATTGATGCAGAGAATCAGGCTGTTGTGGCGGAATTGATTAGGGCGAGTGTGCCCGATGCGTTGAGTGAAGAGGCGTATGATGCGATATTTTTGGTTGTCGATCACGCCGATTTGGACTATCAGCGGCGATATTTTCGGACGTTGAGCCGAGCCGCTGAGCAGGGGAAGATCGCACGCTCGTCGATGGCGACACTGCGCGATAGGATGTTGATGCGCCGCAATCGAAAGCAGGTGTATGGCACGCAGACCGTCGGACATACGATAATCGTCGAGGGGGAGCAGGTGCAACAGCAGGTGAATTACGTCTGGCCGATAAAGCGCGTGCGGAAGGTGGAGGAGCGACGGGCCGAGGTGGGCCTCTCGACGATGCAGGGGCAGGCCGAGGCGCACGAGAGGATGGGCTATCGGGTTGTGTGGGATAGGAGGTTGTCGGTGCGCGAGTTTAGACTATTGACCGAGCGTGAAGAGTAGTTTTTGAGGGCTGATAGTTATATCTTATGATATAAATCTTCCAAATACGAAAATTTTTTCTACCTTTGCCGTCGTTACAGATGAAAGGTAGTGATAGGATACAACGCAAGGCAGAGCACGAACAACGCATAGTGCGCGATATGATAGCGCTCTATTGTCGTAAGGTGCACGGTCGTAGGGAGTTGTGCGAGGAGTGTCAGGCATTGCTAAGATATGCCGAGGAGCGAACGGCTCGCTGCCCGCATATGGCCGAAAAGACATTCTGCTCGCAGTGTAAGACGCATTGTTACAGCCCCGCGATGAGAGAGAAGATCCGCGAGGTGATGCGTTTCTCGGGGCCGAGAATGTTGCTATATCACCCCGTGGCGGCACTGCGACATCTGTACTACACGAAATTGGCAAATTCAAACTCTAATAATAAGAAATGATGAAACAGGATAATCAGATTTTCGAGCTTATAGCCGACGAGCGCGCACGTCAGATGCGTGGTATCGAGCTTATCGCATCGGAGAACTTTGTGAGCGATCAGGTTATGGCCGCAATGGGTTCGGTGCTGACCAACAAATATGCCGAGGGTTACCCCGCAGCACGTTACTATGGCGGTTGCGAGGTGGTTGATAAGGTGGAGCGTCTGGCCATCGAGCGTCTGTGCGAGTTGTACGGCGCCGAGTATGCAAACGTGCAGCCCCACTCGGGTGCGCAGGCTAATATGGCGGTCTTCTTCGCTGTGATGCAGCCCGGAGATACCTTTATGGGATTGGATCTGGCTCACGGTGGCCACCTTTCGCACGGTTCGCCCGTAAATATGTCGGGTAAGTATTTCAATGCCGTTGGCTATCAGCTTAGCGAGCAGACGGGTACTATCGACTATGATGATATGGAGCGTAAGGCTCTGGAGTACAAGCCCAAGTTGATCGTGGGTGGTGCATCGGCATACTCACGCGAGTGGGATTACAAGCGTATGCGCGAGATCGCCGACAAGGTGGGGGCACTGCTGATGGTGGATATGGCTCACACGGCAGGTCTTATCGCTGCGGGCGTGTTGGATAACCCCGTTAAGTATGCGCACATCGTAACATCTACGACGCACAAGACTCTGCGCGGTCCTCGCGGCGGTATCATCCTGATGGGTAAGGATTTCGAGAATCCTTGGGGTCAGACAACTCCGAAGGGTGTTGTGAAGATGATGTCGCAGATTCTGAACTCGGCGGTATTCCCCGGTATTCAGGGCGGTCCGCTCGAGCACGTCATTGCGGCGAAGGCTGTTGCTTTCGGCGAGGCTTTGCAGCCCGAGTATAAGGAGTATCAGAAGCAGGTGCAGAAGAATGCGGCGGCTATGGCTGAGGCATTTGCAAAGCGCGGCTACAAGGTTGTGTCGGAGGGTACGGATAACCACCTGATGTTGATCGACCTGCGCACGAAGTTCCCCGAGCTGACGGGTAAGTTGGCGGAGAAGTGCTTGGTGGCGGCTGATATTACGACCAATAAGAATATGGTGCCGTTTGATTCGCGTTCGCCCTTCCAGACTTCGGGTCTGCGTTTCGGTACGCCTGCAATCACGACGCGTGGCGTGAAGGAGGATAAGATGGATTACATCGTTGAGCTGATCGACCGTGTGCTGCACGATCCCGAGAATGAGGAGAATATCGCAGCAGTTCGCAAGGATGTGAATGCGATGATGGCAGAGTATCCGCTCTTTGCGTGGTAGTCGGAGTGGCCGAATGAAAGGTTCGGTCCAAAGTTAGATAGAATCGGGGCTTTCGGATGGAATAAATTCCGAGAGCCCCGATTATTTTATGCGATATGGCTGAAAATCACTCGAATAAGGCGCGATATTTGTAGCGATGGTTGAGTGGAAGGCGCAGTTGTCGAAGAAAAAGTTCGGCGGTGGAGAATTTTTCGGTGGCGTGGTACGTTATTATTGCCGGCCGATGAAGAAAATTATTTATAAAATTTTGTAAAAAGTGAAACAAAAAGCTTTCGATTTGCGTAATTAATAAAAACGTGCGTCGTTAGGTCGGCCGCGATATGCGATTCGGGCTTGAAAAGAAATTTTAACACATTATATATATGCGTCAATTAAAGATTACAAAGTCGATCACCAATCGTGAGAGTGCATCGCTTGATAAATATCTGCAGGAGATCGGTAAAGAGGATCTGATTACAGTAGAGGAGGAGGTAGAACTCGCTCAACGCATCCGCAAGGGCGATCAGGAGGCGTTGGATAAGCTGACGAAGGCAAATCTGCGTTTCGTGGTGTCGGTAGCTAAGCAGTATCAGAATCAGGGACTTAGCTTGCCCGACTTGATCAATGAGGGTAACCTCGGACTGATTAAGGCAGCCGAGAAGTTTGATGAGACTCGCGGATTTAAGTTTATCTCTTACGCCGTGTGGTGGATTCGTCAGTCGATTTTGCAGGCGCTGGCCGAGCAGTCGCGTATCGTGCGTCTGCCGTTGAATCAGGTAGGTTCGCTCAATAAGATCAACAAGGCTTTTGCGCGCTTTGAGCAGGAACACGAGCGTACGCCATCGCCCGAGGAGTTGGCTACGGAGCTGGAACTGCCGAAGGAGAAGGTGTCGGATACGTTGCGTGTGGCAGGTCGCCATATCTCAGTGGATGCGCCCTTTGCTGATGGCGAGGATAACAGCCTGTTGGATGTGTTGGTTAATACCGACTCGCCCAATGCCGATCGTGGCCTGATCAACGAGTCGTTGGCAACGGAGGTGGATCGTGCTTTGGAGACGCTGACCGAGCGCGAGCGCGATATTATCAAGTATTTCTTTGGTATCGGTTGCTCGGAGATGACGCTCGAGGAGATTGGCGAGAAGTTTGACCTTACGCGCGAGCGCGTGCGTCAGATTAAGGAGAAGGCAATTCGTCGTCTGCGCCACTCGTCACGAAGCAAACTTTTGAAGTCTTACCTCGGATAATGAGTTGCTTTGCGGCAAATTGGAAATAGAAGGGGCTGTCCAACAGATGTGTTGCGACAGCCCTTTTTCTTTGGAGTCTCTTACCCCTATTTTATCTCCAGCTCCATAATGTAATCGTCCATTACGAAGCCGAAGCCGATGTCGGCACACTCCTCGGCGATGACCTTGAAGCCTTTGGCGAGGTAAACCTCGTAAGCGTGGCGGTTGTTGCGGTTTACGGTTAGGTAGATGGCTCCCATCTCGCCCTCGCGGCAGAGTGCGCACATATAATCCAGACCGACCGAGAATAGGCCGCGGCCGCGATTCTGTTTGAGGATGTAGAACTTGCTTAAGAACAGGCGCTCGTCCTGCGGCTGCACGCCGAAGTAGCCCAAAATCTCGCCATCCTCCTCGATGAGGAAATAACGATAACCGTGAACGAGTTGCCCTGAAATGGCTTCGAAGCTCTGGAACTTCTCAATCATATACTCGACCTGCTCGGGAGTGCAAAACGCTGTGTTGGCCTCACGCCAAACCTCGCGTGCGACCTTGGTGAGGCGGCGAATGTCGGCCTCGCTGAAGACTTCTCTGATATTCATAACTTAACTACCATATAATTGGTTCTTTGCCTATGCTTTGAAGGTAGGCATTAGCCTGCGAAAAGTGGCGGCTGCCGAAGAAACCGCGATATGCCGACAGGGGCGATGGGTGGACGCTCTTCAGGATAAGGTTGCGCGAGGGGTCGGCAATAGCTCCCTTGCGCTGGGCGTAGCTGCCCCACAGCATATAGACGATACCATCGCGCTGCTCGGCGATAAGGCGAACGACAGCATCGGTGAACTGCTCCCAGCCGCGACCTGCGTGTGAGGCTGCCTCGTGGGCTCTGACCGTCAGAACAGAGTTGAGCAGCAACACGCCCTGCTCGGCCCAGCGGTCGAGATTGCCGCTCGAAGGGATGGGGGTGCCGATGTCGTCGTTGATCTCCTTGAAGATGTTTTGCAGCGAGGGCGGGAAGGGTACGCCGTCATTGACCGAAAAGCACAAACCATTGGCTTGGCCTACGCCGTGGTAGGGGTCTTGGCCAATGATTACCACCTTGAGAGATGAGAGGGGGCACTGGTCGAAGGCGCGGAAGATGTTGCGCCCCGCGGGAAAAATCTCGCGCGACGAGTACTCTGCGCGAACGAAGTTGGTAAGTTGTTCAAAATAAGGCTTGTCGAACTCCTCCTGCAGAAGCGCTTTCCAATCATCGGCTATTCGTACTTGCATAAAAAACTTAGTAAGTTTGTAAAAAAATATATTGTAAAAGTACAAAAAAAGCTGTAACTTTGCTACAAATTAATACAAAATCGCTATGAAAAAATTATTTTTACTTCTAATGCTCCCGCTTGTGGCTTTTGGTGTGAGCGGTTGCACTGAAAAAGAGCCTGAGGTTAAGAACATCATTTTTATGATTGGTGACGGTATGGGTTTGGCTCAGGCGTCATTGACACAGATCGAGAATAAATATGCTCCTACGGCGTTCGATCGTGCGCAGAATGTGGCTTTGCAGAAGACATATTCGGCAAATAACCGCGTAACCGACTCAGCTGCTTCGGGTACGGCTCTGGCAACGGGTTATAAGACCAACAACAGCACGCTCGGTCAGACTCCCGACGGAACGCCCGTTGAGTCAATCATTGCAAAGGCCGAGAAGGTGGGTTACGCTTCGGGTGTTGTTGTAACGTGCTATGTAAATCACGCTACGCCCGCTGCGTTCTATGCTCACCGCGAGAGCCGCAACGATAACGAGGGTATTATCACCGACTTTATGGCCAGCGATCTGGATGTTGTTTTCGGTGGTGGTACGCGCTTCTTCAATGAGCACTTTACGAAGCAGAATAAGAACTATGTTGATGAGTTGAAGGCGAAGGGTTACAACGTACTCTCGGAGCAGTCGGAGATGGCTTCGGTATCGGAGGGTAATGTTGTAGGTCTGTTTGCTGAGACCAACATCCCCTTGATGCGTAATGGTCGCGGCGATTATCTGCCCAAGGCTACGGCTAAGGCTCTGGAGATCCTGACCAACAACGTGGAGAAGCAGGGTAAAGAGGGCTTCGTGCTGATGATCGAGGGTTCGCAGATCGATGGCGAGGGTCACGGCAATAATATCGAGGGTGTATTGGCTGAGACGCGCGACTTCGCGGCTGCTGTGAATGTGGCGATGGATTATGCTGATGCTCACCCCGGTACGTTGGTTGTTGTAACGGGTGATCACGAGACGGGTGGTTTGTCAATCCCCAGCAACAAGACCGACTTTACGCTGCCCGAGAGCGGTATCAGCTACGGCTTTAGCACGACGGGCCACACGGGTATTATGCTTCCCGTTTATCTCTACGGTACGGGCGCTGACCGCATCAACGGTATTATGGAGAACACCGAGCTTTCGCAGGCTTTGCAGCGTATGATTGGTGTTTGGGAGGAGGCTCCTGCGAAGTAATAATTTGAGCAATAAAAAGTTTGCGAGGCCTTCCATTTCGGGAGGCTTCGTTTTTTTATGATATGAAACGACGAAGAGTTAAAATAGCGGCTGTGGCGATTGCGCTGGGTGTGACGGCTTACTTTGTGTGGCTGTTGGTGCCGTCGCTTTTTACGCGCGACTCGAATCTGCTCGTTACGCTATTTTTGTTGGGCAATGCGGTGGGATGTCTATTCTCAGCTAAATACCTATATAGAAAATGGCGTGAGCGGGAGAGGTAGCGTAACGGTATAAAAAGGAGTTGGCTAATAAGCAAAAAATGGCTGTCGCAACCGTTGGTTGGACAGCCCCTTTTATTGTTAATAAGATTACTTCGACTCGGCGAAATATTTATAGAAGAGAGGAATCGTGCGTACGCCCTTGTCGAACTGCTCCAGACCGTAACTCTCGTTGGGAGAGTGGATGGCGTCCTCGGCAAGACCGAAGCCGATGAGCAACGATTTGATGCCCAAGATGCGCTCGAAACCGCTAATGATGGGAATCGATCCGCCAGAGTAGAAGGGGAGAGGCTTCTTGCCGAAGGTATCGACGATGGCCTGCTCGGCTGCCTTATACGCTGCCATATCGGTGGGCGAAACGTAGGGCGCACCGCCGTGCAGATACTTTACATTCACCTTAACCGACTTGGGAGCGATTGCGCGGAAGTGCTTCTCGAAGAGCTCGCCAATCTTCTCGAAATCCTGATTGGGAACAAGACGCATAGAGATCTTGGCCGACGCGCGAGAGGGGATGACGGTCTTCGTGCCCTCCTCGATGTAGCCGCCCCAAATGCCGTTCACATCGAGCGAAGGACGCACGCCCGTGCGCTCGATAGTGGTGTAGCCGGCCTCGCCCTCCACCTCGTCGATGTCGAGTGCGCGCTTGTAATCCTCCATATTGAAGGGGGCTTGATTGAATGCCTCGCGCTCGGCGGGGGTGAGCTCGCGAACGTCGTCGTAGAAGCCGGGGATCGTAACGCGGCCATTCTCGTCAACGAGCGAAGCTACCAGACGAGTGAGCACGTTGGCGGGGTTGGCAACGGCACCGCCGAAGAGCCCAGAGTGGAGATCCTTATTTGGGCCAACCACCTCAACCTCCATATAAGTTAAGCCACGTAAACCGCAAGTGATTGAGGGAGTTTGCATCGAGATCATCGAGGTGTCGGAAACCAAGATGATGTCGGCCTTGAGCAGTTCCTTCTGCTCCTCGCAGAATTTGTAAAGGCTGGGTGAGCCGATCTCCTCCTCGCCCTCGAGCATAAACTTTACGTTGCAGGGCAGAGTCTCCGTCTCGCACATCGCCTCGAAAGCCTTGGCGTGCATAAAGAGCTGGCCCTTGTCGTCGTCGGCACCACGGCCCCAGATGCGGCCATCCTTGATGACGGGCTCGAAGGGCTCGGTGCGCCACTCCTCGCGAGGATCGACGGGCATAACGTCGTAGTGGCCATAGACCAGAACGGTCTTGGCGGCGGGGTCGATGATCTTCTCGGCATAGACTACGGGGTTGCCGTCGGTGGGCATAACCTCGGCGCGGTCGGCACCAGCCTTGACCAGCGCTGCGGCCAACCACTCGGCACAACGCACCATATCGGGCTTATGCTCCGACTGGGCGCTGATTGAGGGGATGCGCAGAAGGTCGAACAACTCCTCTAAAAAACGCTCTTTGTTGGCGTCGATATAACTTTGTACTTTTTCCATATTGTGGTTTTGTTTTAAGGTTTTCGGTAGGGATTAAAGACCGCAAATCTCGGCAATCTCGGCCATAAATCGCTCGGCCAACGAGTCGGCCTCGGCCTGCGAGCGGGCCTCGGTATAGACGCGCACGATGGGCTCGGTGTTGGACTTGCGCAGATGTACCCAATTGTCGGGGAAGTCGATCTTAACGCCGTCGATATCGTTCACGCGCTCAGCGGCATAACGCTCCTTCATCTCACGCAATACTTTATCAACGTCGATCTCGGGCGTGAGCTGGATTTTGTTCTTCGAAGCGAAGTAGGCGGGGTACTGCGCACGCAGCTCGGTCATCGTGCAACCCTTCTTAACCAAGTGGGTGAGGAACAACGCCACGCCAACCAATGCGTCGCGGCCGTAGTGCAACTCGGGGTAGATGACTCCGCCGTTGCCCTCGCCACCGATAACGGCACCGACCTGCTTCATCATAGTGGTAACGTTCACCTCGCCAACGGCTGCGGCGGTGTACTCGCCTCCGTGAGATACGGTAACGTCGCTCAACGCGCGTGAAGAGCTGAGGTTAGAGACCGTATTGCCCTTCGTTTGAGAGAGAATATAATCGGCAACGGCAACGAGCGTGTACTCCTCGCCAAACATTGTGCCGTCCTCATTCACGAGTGCCAGACGATCCACATCGGGATCGACAACGACGCCCAAGTCGGCTCCCTGCTCAACCACAACGCGAGAGATCTCGGTGAGGTTCTCGGCAAGTGGCTCGGGGTTGTGGGCAAACTCGCCATCGGGGGTGCAGAAGAGTTCAATGACCTCGCATCCCATCTGGCGCAGAAGTTCGGGAATGACTACGCCACCGATAGAGTTTACGGCATCGACAACGACCTTGAAACGGCGTGCGCGAACGGCCTCAACATCAACCGCGGGAAGGCTCAAGACTTGCTTTATGTGAGTGGGGTTAAAGTCCTCGCGAAGAATGACTTTGCCGATGTGGTCGATGGTGGGGAAGAGGTAGCTCTCGTCCTCGGCCAAAGCCAGCACGCGCTTGCCCTCGGCATCACTCAGGAACTCGCCCTTCTCGTTAAGGAGTTTCAGCGCGTTCCACTGCTTGGGGTTGTGCGACGCGGTGATGATGATGCCGCCGTCGGCCTTGTGGGTGATGACGGCCATCTCGGTGCCCGGAGTGGTGCACATACCGACGTTGATAACATCGACACCGCAACCGAGCAGCGTGCCTTCGATGATATTATTGACCATCTGGCCCGAGAGACGGGCGTCGCGGCCTACGACGATGGTGAGTCGTTTGCCTGCGGCCTTCTCGCCTATGAAGCGAACGTAGGCGGTGGTGAATTTAACGATGTCGATGGGAGTGAGGTTGTCGCCCTGCGCTCCGCCAATTGTTCCGCGAATGCCGGAAATGGATTTGATTAGTGTCATTTTCTTATAATTTTGTCGATATACTTCTTATTAAAAAAAGCAGGTTTTATTTTGTAATTCGATGTAAATATATTACTTTTATGCCACATAAAAAAGTCAAACAACGAAAAAAGTCGTATGCAACATAGAGTAATACCCTCTTCGGAATTGATTATCAACGATGACGGTACTGTTTTTCACCTCCATCTGCTGCCCGAGCAGTTGGCGGATATCGTTATTTTGGTTGGAGATCCGGCGCGTGTCGATCTGATTGCCGAGCGTTTTGACGATGTGGAGTGTCGTGTGGCAAACCGTGAGTTTCGTACCGTGACGGGACATTACAAGGGACGTAGAATGACGGTGCTCTCGACGGGTATCGGAATTGGAAATATCGACATCTGCGTGACGGAACTCGACGCGCTGGCGAATGTGGATTTTGCCACGCGAACGGTCAAGGAGGAGTTTCGTCAGCTGACGCTCGTGCGTCTGGGTACGTCGGGGGCGTTGCAGGCCGATATTGAGGTGGGTGAAGTGGTCTTCGCCCGCACGTCGGTGGGATTTGACTCGCTGCTGGGATACTACGCAGGACGCGACAGCGTTTGTAATGTGGAGATGGAGCAGCACTTTACGGAGTCGGTGGGGTGGCAGAAGAAGTTGCCGACGCCCTACTTTGTGGATGCCGACAAGGAGTTGTGGGAGCTGTTCAAGGATTCTGTAACGGAGGGAATAACCATCGCGGCACCGGGATTCTACGCGCCGCAAGGTCGTTATGTGCGACTGCAGCCTGCCGATCAAGATCTTAACGCAAAGATCGAGGCGTGGCGATATGGCGAGCGACGCATAACAAACTTCGAGATGGAGGGTTCGGCGCTGGCCGGTTTGGCGGCTCTGATGGGGCATCGGGCGGCTACGATGTGTACGATCATTGCACAGCGAATCGCTAAGAAGGCGCAGACGGATTATCGCCCATATGTGGAGCGGATGATTACGATGGCGCTCGACGGCTTGGCGACGTTGAAATAGACTTGGCGACATTGAAACAGAAAAATAAACGAGAAAGATATACTCGAAAAAATATAAACGAAAAACATAAACAAGATGAAATTTACAGTATCAAGTTCAGCACTTCTGTCGCTGTTGGCGACAACGGGTAAGGTTATCAGCAATAAGAGTTCGCTCCCCATTCTGGAGTATTTTCTAATGGAGCTTAAGGATGGTCAGCTTACGGTTACAACGTCGGATCTGGAGACTACGCTGATCGGCTCGATTGCGGTGGATAACATCGAGCAGGAGGGTGTGATTGCCGCCCCCGCGAAGCTGATGCTCGACTCGTTGAAGGAGTTCCCCGAGATGCCGCTCTCGATCGACGTGAACGACACCACTTGGGAGATTAAGATCACTTGGGCGAGCGGACACCTCTCGATCCCCGGCGCAAGCGCTGTGAGCTATCCCGCCGTGCAGTCGATGGGAGTAGAGAGCAAGAACCTCAAGCTCGACGTGGATCTGCTCGTGAGCGGTATCAATAAGACGATCTTCGCTACGGCTGACGATGAGTTGCGCCCTGTGATGAATGGCGTATATTTTGATTTCTCGCCCGAGGCCCTTACGTTCGTTGCGACCGATGCGCACAAGCTCGTTAAGTTCAATGCCGAGCACGCGAGCGACTTCTCGTCGTCGTTCATCCTGCCCAAGAAACCCGCTAACCTGCTGAAGGCACTGCTTGCGAAGGAGGAGGAGCCCGTGGAGGTTACTTTTGATGCGAAGAACGTGACGTTCCAGCTGCAGAACTTCAAGCTCGTATGCCGTCTGATTGAGGGTAACTACCCCAACTACAATGCGGTGATTCCCGCGTCGAATCCCAATAAGGTGTTGATCGACAGAGTGGAGTTTGTGAACGGTATCAAGCGTGTGGCTGTATGCTCGAATCCCTCGACAAACCTGATTCGTATGGATATTGCTGACAATAAGGTGAACCTGACGGCGCAGGATATTGATTTTTCTGTTTCGGCTAACGAGACTATCTCGTGCAGCTATGACGGTCAGCCCGTGACGATCGGTTTCAAATCGACGTTCCTCGTTGAGATTCTATCGAATATCGACACTCCGACCGTTGTGGTGGAGCTGGCCGACTCGACTCGCGCAGGTGTGTTCAAGCCGGTGAGCGACGATCAGCCCTCGGCTGAGACGTTGATGCTGCTGATGCCGATGATGATTAACGCATAAAAAGAAGCGTATGGAATTGAATCTTAAACGCCCGTTGGTTTTCTTTGATCTGGAGACTACGGGCGTTGATACGGTAAACGACCGCATCGTCGAGGTCTCGATGATCAAGATTATGCCCTCGGGTGAGGAGGTGGTGCGCACGCGACGCATCAATCCGCAGATGCACATCCCCGAGCAGGCGACGGCCATTCACGGCATTACGGACGAGATGGTGAAGGATGAGCCTACGTTTGCGCAGATTGCAAAGTCGATGGCA
This sequence comes from Rikenellaceae bacterium, assembly GCA_015059925.1. Taxonomy (GTDB): domain Bacteria; phylum Bacteroidota; class Bacteroidia; order Bacteroidales; family Rikenellaceae; genus Alistipes. The sequence continues at coordinate 57,133 of SUZL01000001.1, read as the reverse complement.
CAGTTCATCGAGGGGTGCGACTTTGGAGGTTTCAACTCCAACCGTTTCGATCTGCCGATGCTCGTGGAGGAGTTTTTGCGTGCGGGCGTGGATGTGGATTTCAAGCGATGCAAGTTTATCGACGTGCAGAACATCTTCCACAAGATGGAGCAGCGCACGCTGGTGGCGGCGTATAAGTTCTATTGCGATAAGGATCTGCAAGATGCGCACTCGGCCGAGGCCGATACGCGCGCGACGTACGAGGTGCTGAAGGCGCAGTTGGATCGCTATCCCGACCTGCAGAACGATGTGGCTTCGCTGGCCGATTTCTCGGCTCGAGGCGAGACGGTGGATTATGCCGGCAGGATCGTGTATAACGATAAGGGTGAGGAGGTCTTCGCTTTTGGTAAGCATAAGGGCCGTCGTGTGAGCGATGTGTTTGAGCAGGAGCCGAGCTACTACTCGTGGATGATGAATGGCGACTTCCCGCTCTACACCAAGAAGGTGATTACGGAGATTCGTTTTCGTGCCAAGAATTGTTAAACTATCGTTCGAGGGGCGGGGCAGAAAGGCAGGGCAGAAAGAGAGCCCGCGTACGCCCAAGAACGTTAATGGAAAAATATGAGATTACTGAGAATAATTTTGGCGGTGGGGATGGCATTCTCGATTGCGGCAGGTGTGGCGTTGGAGCTGCATCCGGTGGAGAAGTCTCCCGTCATCGTCTTTATCAATGGACAGAAGTTCTACGTTCATACCGTCAAACAGGGCGATACGCTCTACTCGATAGCCAAGGCTTACGAGGTGGGCGAGGCGTTGATCAAGGAGCATAATCCTGCGTCGGCGGATGGATTGAAGATCGACCAGACGCTGAAGATTCCCGTGCCCGAAAAGCAGGCTCGCGCCGAGAAGCGGCGTAAGAAAGATTTTCTGACACACAAGGTGAAGGCGGGGCAGACGCTCTATGCCATCGCGCGAGATTATGGTATCTCGGTGGCGACCTTGCGCGAGGATAACCCCTCGGTGAATCCGCAGTCGCTTAAGGTGGGCGAGACGTTGTGGGTGCGCCGCGCGATGATGGGAACTTCGACCGAAGCGGAGGCGCAGGCCGAGATGATGGAGTATGCCGACAACCTGAACCGAGTGACAGGCGATGACGGATATGATCACCACGTCGTGCAGGCGGGTGAGACTGTGTACTCGCTCTCGCGCCGATTTGGACTTAGCGAGGAGGAGTTTACGCAGCTCAACGACCTGAAGGATGGACTCAAGGCGGGTGCCATAGTGCGCGTGCCCAGAGCAAAGGCCGAGGAGGAGCAGACGCAGGAGGCGGTGGCGGAAGAGATTGCGCACACGCCTGTTGCGGATGTTGCGTTCCACTCTTTGCCGAAGGCGGAGCGTCTGGATGTGGCGCTGATGTTGCCGATGAGCATCGGCGAGCGCCCCAATGCCAGCTATGTGGAGTTCTATCAGGGATTTCTGCTCGGAATGGAGAGGCTGAAGGAGCAGGGCGGTGGAGAGGCCAAACTGACGGTTTACAATACGGGCCACGACCAGCTGAAGGTGGGTGAGATTGTCAGCAGTACGCTCTTCGAGGGAACGGACCTTATCGTGGGTCCCGTGTATGAAGATGAGCTGGCGCCCGTTGTGCGCTATGCGGAGCAGAATTCGGTGCCCGTAGTCTCGCCCTTGGCAACGCTTGAGGCGGTGCAGAGCCCCGCGATATATCAGCTCTCGCCCAATCCCAAGAAGAAATATGATAAGGTGGCCGATCTGGTGGATGGCAGCCGCGATATCTATATGATCTATGCCGAGCAGTACGACAAGGAGTTCGAGCAGGAGGCAAAGGAGCTTCTGCACGGTCGTCCGTATGCTTCGTACACCTACTCGTTCGACGATCAGAAGTCGGTGTTTACGCCGCGCGATGCGGCAACGCCCGTAATCGAGACCATCGATACGGTGATGAAGGCCGAGCGTCCGTGTCTGTTTGTGGTGCTGGCCAATGGCGAAACGGATGTGGATCGCATCCTCGGAACGCTCTCGTCGGCAAACGTGGCACTGACGGAAAGAAGCGAGAAGAGCGCGCCCTATGTTGTGCTGGGTACATCGCGCTGGGGACGATTTAATAATATAGACCATACGTCGTATTTCAACAACAACGTGGTGATGATCTCGACCTATCACGCAAAGCGCGACGTAGAGCCTGTGCGCGAGTTCGACAGCCGCTACATCGAATCGTACGGCACGTTGCCGTCGCTGTATGCCTATCGAGGGTACGATACGGCGATGATGTTTGTCGGGGGAATGCGATCCGACATAGACTACAAGATGCTGGACAAACGCTATGCGCCATTGCAGACAACATACAAGTTCGAACGCGACGGCGAGACGGGCCGATACCTCAATCAGGAGTGGGTGAGGGTTAATTATAACAACAACTACACCATAACGATCGAGTAAGTATGTCGAGCGTAACAAACCATAACATACCCGAGAAGACCATCGAGCGACTGAGTGAATACCGTCGCTCGTTGCTCTCGTGTCATAAGCAGGGTATCACCCATATCTTTTCGCACGTTCTGGCCGGTATGCACGGCATTACGGCGGTGCAGGTGCGACGCGATTTGATGCTCATTGGTTTCTCGAGCGATACGAAGAAGGGGTATGATGTGAAGGTGCTGATCGATTTTATAAATAACATACTCGATAGCGAGAATGTGATGAATGTGGCAATCATCGGTATGGGCCACCTCGGTCAGGCGATCACAAACTACTTCAACGGCAAGCGTCGTAAACTGCGTATCGTGACGGCATTCGATGTCGATCCTGCCAAGACGGGACGCGAGATTGACGGGATTCCGTGCTACCATATGGATGAGTTCGAGAGCGTGGTGGAGCAGATGGATGTGAGTATTGCCATCATCTCCTCGCCGACGCGCGTGGCACCGTCGCTGGTGGTGCCCATCATCAATGCGGGTATCAAGGGTGTGTTGAACTTCACGTCGGCTCCGCTCAACTTTCCGCAGGGAATCGTTGCGGAGAACTACGATATGACGACAATATTGGAGAAGGTCGCTTACTTCGTCAAAGAGCGCGATGAAGTGGGGGAGAAGAATTAGTCGAGGCGAAGCGACAGCAAGAGTTAGCTTAAGATGAATGTATACAGAGATTTAGATAATCTGCCCAAATTCCGAAACGGAGTGGCTACGATGGGCTCGTTTGACGGAGTGCACGAGGGACACCGCGAGTTGCTGCGTCGTGTGATGGAGCTGAGCCGCGAGTTCGGAGGCGAGAGCATTGTCCTGACGTTTGATCCCCATCCGCGTTATGTGTTGGGAACGGGCGAGAGGATGCAGTTGCTTACCACGCTCGAAGAGAAGTTGTGGCTGCTGGAGCGGGTGGGCATCGACAATGTGATTGTGATAACCTTTACCGAGGAGCTGAGCCACCTCTCGCCGCAGGAGTTTATCGAGCAGCGTATTGCACGACTTGGCCTGCGCGGAATGGTGGTGGGGTATAACCATCGTTTCGGATATAAGAAGGAGGGTGATTACGACTATCTGGAGTCGCGCGAGTGCGGATTTGAGGTCTTCAAGGTAGAGCAACATCAGGTGGCGAGCAGCAAGGTCAGCTCGACGATAATTCGTCAGGCACTTTCGCGCGGAATGCTCGATAAGGCGGCGCGATTGCTGGGCCATCATTACGTTGTTGCGTGCGAGCTTCTTTCGACAGGGAAGGTTGTGATCGATAGGGATAAACTGTTGCCGCCGGCGGGATCTTATGCCGCACGAGTGAATGGAGTGCCGGGCGAGGTCAGGATCGGCGTGGAGCGTGAGTTGAGCTTCGGGGTGAGCCCCGACGTGGGTAAAGTGATTGTTGAGTTTGTGTAATTCAAGCGGTTGATTGTTATGTCGTTGATTTCATATCAGACGCAGGTGCGAGTACGCTATAAGGATACCGACCAGATGGGTATTATGCACCACTCAAATTATATTGTTCTATACGAAACTGCTCGAACGGAGTGGCTGCGAGATATGGGTTTGACCTATGCCGAGATTGAGCGTCGAGGTGTGATGTCGCCAATTATTGAGGTGCAGTCGCGCTACCACTATCCCGCATTTTATGACGAGGTGCTGACCGTGAAGGTGATGATGGATGAGATGCCGTCGGCAAGGTTGAATATCTCATCGGAGGTATATAACGAGGCGGGGCGACTTATTAATACGGGTCGCGTGACGTTGGGATTTATGAATGCCCAGACGCGCCGTCCGTGCCGCGCGCCCGAGTGGTTTGTGGAGGCGCTGGAGGGGTATATCGCTAAACAAAACAAGGAGTAGAGATGACGAATGAACAGAAATTTATGCGCGCAGCGGTGGTGGCTTTTCTGCTGCTGGCTGCGACGTTTTTCTTTGTGAAGGGATGGTTTGTGGCTGTGCCTACGCTCTTTGCGGCTATGGCAACGGCGGCTAATGCCCAACGTGGCGGGTATGCCATTCCGTTGGCGTTGTTGTTCTCGGCAGCGGGCGATTATGCCGGCTCGGAGGGTAGTTTTCTGTTTCAGGTGGGATTCTTTGCCGTTGGGCACTTGTGCTTTATTGCCGATTTCTTTGCTTGCCGCAAGCCTACGCGAAAGAAGGGCATTTGGGCGGCGGTGCTGGCTGTGGTGACGGTGGTTTATCTCTCGGTTGTGCTTTCGTATATCGTAAGCGAGGCGGAGTATGTGGCCGTTACGGTGTATGCGATGATTATATATTCGATGGGAGCTACGGCGATTCTGCAGCAGCGCAAGCGATATGGTTGGTATGTCGTGGCGGCGGTGTTATTCATCCTGTCGGATTCACTTATCGTATTTGATAAATATATCGCCCAGATTCCCGCACGATCGGTGTGGATTATGACGACTTACTATGCCGCACAGGGGCTGTTTATGACAATGCACCTGATGCGTGGCGCGCGAAAAGAGTAGGCGGAGGCACAGTTTTCTGCCAGATGTCGGCACTAAGTGCGTCAAAATGGCATACCGAGACCGTTGGCACATAGTTTGAGTATATGTCTGGAAACAGAAATAATACAAAAACTATATAGCAATGAAAAACGGAAAAATCGGAGTAACAACGGAGAATATATTCCCCGTAATCAAGAAATTTCTCTATTCGGATCACGAAATTTTCCTGCGTGAGCTGGTGTCGAACGCCGTTGATGCCACGCAGAAATTAAAGACGCTCTCGTCGAAGGGAGAGTTCAAGGGCGAGTTGGGCGATACGATGATTCACGTCAGCGTAGATGCCGAGAAGAAGACCTTGACGGTGCGCGATCGCGGTATAGGTATGACCGCAGAGGAGATCGATCGCTACATCAATCAGATTGCATTTTCGGGTGCCGAGGAGTTCTTGGCAAAGTATAAGGATCAGGCTATCATCGGCCATTTCGGTTTGGGATTCTACTCATCGTTTATGGTGGCCGACCGTGTGGAGATCTTCACGCAGTCGTACAACGCCGATGCGCCGTCGATGCGTTGGTCGTGCGACGGCTCGCCCGAGTATGAGATGGAGGAGCTCGAGGAGAAACTCGATCGCGGAACGGAGATCGTGCTGCATCTCTCGGAGGATTGCGTAGAGTATTGCGGCGAGCAGAAGGTGAGCGAGCTGCTGAAGAAGTATTGCCACTTCCTGCCCGTAGAGATTGCCTTCGGCAAGGTGAAGGAGTGGAAGGATGGTAAATATGTTGATACCGAGAAGGATAATATCATCAACAACGTGGAGCCTCTGTGGACTCTCAAGCCGACGGATATTACCGAGCAGCAGTATAAGGATTTTTACAGCGAGCTCTATCCGATGAGCGACGAGCCGCTCTTCTACATCCATATGAATATCGACTATCCGTTCAACCTGACGGGTATTCTCTATTTCCCCAAGATCAATAATAATATCGAGCTTCAGAAGAACAAGATTCAGCTCTACTGCAATCAGGTGTTCGTGACGGATCAGGTAGAGGGTATCGTGCCCGAGTATTTGACGTTGTTGCACGGTGTGATTGACTCGCCCGATATTCCGCTCAACGTGTCGCGCAGCTACTTGCAGAGCGACTCTAACGTGAAGAAGATTTCGGGATATATCACCCGCAAGGTAGCCGATAGATTGAAGGAACTATTCACGACGATGCGTGCCGACTATGAGCAGAAGTGGGACGATCTGAAGGTATTTATCCAGTACGGAATGCTGACGGATGAGAAGTTTGCCGAGAAGGCGCAGGAGTTTATGCTGCTCAAATCGACCGAGGGCAAGTACTTCACAGCCAAGGAGTATGTCGATGTGGTGAAGGAGAATCAGACCGACAAGAACGATAATGTGGTGCTGCTGTATGTGGATGATGCTGTCGATAAGCACTCCTTCGTGGAGGGCGCGAAGGCAAAGGGATACGACGTGCTGGAGATGAATGGCCCGCTCGATAGCCACTACATCAACTACTACGAGTCGAAGAATCAGAATGTTAAGTTCGTGCGCGTGGATAGCGACGTGGTGGAGAAGCTCATCCAGAAGAAGGAGCAGATGTCGATGTCGCTCACCGAGGCACAGCAGGATTTGATGCGTCCCGTATTCGAGAGCCAGATGCCGAAGGATGACGCTATTTCGTACACTATTTCGTTCGAGCCGATGGCGGCCGAGGATGCGCCTGTGGTGATTACGCAGAATGAGTTTATGCGTCGAATGAAGGAGATGGCGAAGATGAGCGGCGGCGGAATGAGCCAGTTCTACGGCCAGATGCCTGACAACTTTACTATCGCTGTGAATGGAAATCACCCCATCGTGATCGATATTCTGGGAAGCGTCGAGAAGGAGTATGGCGACAAGTTAAAGTCAATCACAAAGAAGATTGATGCGGCCGTTGCCGAGGAGAAGCGTTTTGACGAGACCGTAAAGGGTAAGAAGCACGAGGAGTTCACCGCCGAGGAGAAGCAGATGGAGGAGGAGCTCTCGAAAAAGATCGTAACGCTGCGCGATGAGCGTAATGAGCGTCTGCGCGAGATAGGTAAGAATAATAAGCTGGTGCGCCAGATTATCGACTTGGCGCTCTTGTCGAACGGAATGTTGAAGGGTAAGAATCTTACTGATTTTATTCAGCGTAGTATTACGCTTATTGAGAGATAATAAGAGTGAATTAAAGAGAGAAAGAGTGCTCGGCCGTAGGTGGCGGTAGCACTCTTTTTCTGTATGTGGAAAACGGCAGACTCTGTGAGGAGCCTGCCGTTTTTGTTTTGGGTGAAGGTTGGATTACAGCAGCGCGTCGATCTTTGCCTTCAAAGTCTCCTTGCTGGTTGCGCCGACAACCTTATCGACAACCTCGCCGCCCTTGATGAATACGATGGTGGGGATGTTGCGAACGCGGTACTGAGCAACGATGTCGTCGCAAGAATCAACGTCGCACTTGCCGATAACGACTTGCTCGCCATACTCGGTAGCCAACTCGTCGATGATCGGGCCTACCATACGGCAGGGGCCACACCACTCTGCCCAGAAATCGATTACCACGGGCTTGCCCGATGCCATCAATGACTCATAATTCTCGTTTGTAATTGCTAATGCCATAATAATTTAGTTTTTAATAGTTTATGATAATGTATATTTAATTTCGTTTCGGTCCAGATAGCCGATCAACTCCTTCGATAGCTCCACCTTGTAGCGCTTCGAGTAGAGGCCGAGAACGGTGCCTGCCTCGCGGTCGCGGATGGTGGTGCGTAGGATGGCGTTGCCCTTGCTACGCTGCACCTCGGCGGCGAAGTCGGCAATGAACGTAGGGGTGAGATCGTCCACCGTGAGGAAGACGTGCAGTTCCTTGATCATCGTGTCGCGCACCTCCGAGAGCTGTGTCATCGAGAGAATCTTGAACTCCAGCTCGGGATTGTCGCCATAGGGACGGGGTTGCACCTTGCCCTTGAGGAAGATGAAGTAGTTGGGGTACATCATCGGGCGGAACTGCTCGTAGTCCTTGCCGAAGAGCGCAAACTCGTGCGTGCCCTCGTAGTCCTCCATCGTGAACTTGCCCCAATGACGGCCCGTCTTGGTGGTCTTCTCCTCAACGGAGGTGATCACGCCGGCCATAGCGATCTCCTGACCGTTGAGCGGCTCGAGATTCGACAGATCGCCGAGGTTGAGCTTGCACATATGGTCGATGATGACCTTGTACTCGTCGAGCGGGTGCGCCGAGAGGAACATTCCGATGTACTCGCGCTCCTTGTTCAAGACCTGCAACTGGTTCCAGTCCTCGGCAACGGGCGTCGTAGGAGGTTGAATATCAACCATCGTGCCGCCGCCGAAGAGGCTCTGTTGCGCATTCAGGCGCTCCTGTTGCACGCGCTGGCCATAGCGCATAAGCTGCTCGATGAAAGGTAGTTGGTTGGCCGAGCGGGCATCGGTGGCGAAGAACTTGCTGCGGTGGAAGTCGATGATCGAGTCGAAACCTCCGGCGAAGGCGATGCTCTCCATACACTTGCGGTTGATGACCGTGAAGTTCACACGCTCGACGAAGTCGTAGATGCTCTTGTAGGGGCCGTTCTGCTCGCGCTCCTCGATAATCGAACGCACGGCAGCCTCGCCGACACCCTTGATGGCGGCCATACCGAAGCGGATGTCGCCCGACTTGTTTGACGAGAAATTCACCTGCGACTCATTAACATCGGGGCCCAGCACGTTGATACCCATTCCCTGCTTACACTCGGTGATGTATTGCGTAATGGTCTTAATATCAGCAAGGTTGCGGCTCAAGACGGCAGCCATATACTCCGAGGGGAAGTTGGCCTTGAGGTATGCCGTCTGGTAGGCAACCCACGAGTAGCACGTAGCGTGCGACTTGTTGAAGGCGTAGGATGCGAACTTCTCCCAGTCGGCCCAGATCTTCTCCAGCACCTCGGGGTCGTGGCCGTTAGCCTGACCGCCCTTGATGAATTTGGGTTTGAGCTCGTCCAGCTTCGACTTGATCTTCTTACCCATAGCCTTGCGCAGCGTGTCGCTCTCGCCTCGCGTGAAGCCGCCCAAAAGACGCGACAGAAGCATCACCTGCTCCTGATAGACGGTAATGCCGTAGGTGTCCTTCAGGTACTTCTCCATAATGTCGATGTCGTAAACGATCGGCTTGCGGCCGTGCTTGCGGTCGATAAAGTCGGGGATGTAGTCCATCGGGCCGGGGCGGTAGAGGGCATTCATAGCGATCAGATCCTCGAAGGTCGAGGGCTTCAACTCGCGCAGGTACTTCTGCATACCGGGCGACTCGAACTGGAACGTGCCGATAGTGCCGCCGTCGCAGAAGAGTTTGTAGGTCTTCGGGTCGTTGATGTCGATCGTGTCGATGTCGATGTCGATTCCCTTCGTGTGTTTGATGTTGGCGACGGCATCCTTTATAATCGAGAGGGTCTTAAGACCCAAAAAATCCATCTTGATAAGGCCCGTATCCTCGATCACGGCACCCTCGTACTGCGTAACGAGCATCTTTTCGCCCGTCTCCTTATCCTCGGCGGTGCTGACGGGTACCCAATCGGTGATGTCGTCGCGGCAGATGATCGTACCGCAGGCGTGAACACCCGTACCGCGCACGTTGCCCTCCAGCATCTTGGCGTACTTGATCGTGTCGTGCATAATCGGGTCGTCGGACTCCTCGGCGGCCTTCAATTCAGGGACGTAGTCGATGGCGTTCTGAAGGTTTATCTTCTTGTCGGGAATACGATCGGGAACGAGTTTGCACAAACGGTCGGACTCGGCCAAGGGGAGTTTCTGCACGCGAGCTACATCCTTGATAACCATCTTAGTAGCCATTGTGCCGTAGGTGATGATGTGCGCCACCTTCTCCTTGCCGTACTTCTGCGTAACCCAATTCAGTACGCGGCCGCGGCCATCGTCATCGAAGTCGATGTCGATATCGGGCAGCGAGATACGGTCGGGATTGAGGAAACGCTCGAACAGCAGGTCGTATTTGATTGGATCAATCTGCGTGATTCCCAAACAGTAGGCTACGGCCGAACCGGCAGCTGAGCCTCGGCCCGGACCGACAGAAACGTCCAGCAGCTCCCTCGCGGCGCAGATAAAGTCCTGCACGATAAGGAAGTAGCCCGGGAAACCCATCGTCTTCATAATGTGCAACTCGAACTTCAGTCGTTCGGCAACCTCCTCCGATAGGGGATCGCCGTAGCGGACCTTGGCGCGCTCGAGTGTGAGGTGAGCCAAGTAGTCGGCCTCGAGCTTGATGCGGTAGAGTTTGTCGTAGCCGCCGAGCTTGTCGATCTTCTTGTGGGCATCATCCTCAGACATTATGACGTTGCCGTTCTCGTCGCGCGTGAATTCGTTGAAGAGATCCTCCTCGGTGTATGTTGCGCGGTAGCCCTCCTCGGTGCCGAACGACTCGGGAATCTCGAAGGTGGGCATAATGGGAGCGTGGTCGATGGAGTAGCTCTCGACCTTGTTGCATATCTCGACGGTGTTGGCCAAAGCCTCGGGCTGGTCGTAGAAGATGGCGTTCATCTCGGCACGGGTCTTCATCCACTCCTGCTTCGAGTAGAGCATACGCTTCGGATCGTCCAGATCGCGGCTCGTAGAGAGGCAGATCAGGCGGTCGTGGGCCTCGGCGTGGATCTCATCGACGAAGTGTACGTCGTTCGAGCAGATGAGCTTAACGCCGCACTTCTCGGCAAGACGGATCAGGTGCTCGTTCACCTGCTTCTGGATGACGTAGGTCTCGTGGTTGGCGCGCTCGACGGTGGCCTTGTGGAGCTGCAACTCCAGATAGTAATCTTCGCCAAAGAGACTCTTGTGCCACATAATAGCCTTCTCGGCGGCCTCCAGATCGCCCGACGAGATCTTCTTCGGAATCTCACCTCCGAGGCAGGCCGAGCAGCAGATCAATCCCTCGTGATACTTCTCCAACTCCTTATGGTCGGTACGCGGGCGCATATAGAATCCTTCGGTCCAAGCCTTTGAAACAATCTTAATGAGGTTTTTGTAGCCTGTCTTGTTCTTGGCCAGCAGGATGAGGTGGTAGCCGCTCTGATCCTCCTTGTGCGATTTGTCCTTCAGGTGCATACCGCGACGTGCAACATATACCTCGCAGCCGATGATGCACTTGAAATCATCCTTCGGCAGGGCATCGTACTCGGCCTTCAGCTTGGCCAACTCGTCGCGCTGTTCGTCGGTTGCATCGGGCGACTCGACAGCCGCCTGAAGCTCGGCAATGCGGGCCGAGGTTTGCTTGATCTTGTCGCGGCGGGCTCCGTTCTTCTTCTTGATATAGTTCCAGAACTCCTTGACACCAAACATATTACCGTGGTCGGTGATGGCGATGCCGCGCTGACCATCGGCAATAGCCTTATCGACGAGCTTTGCGATGCTCGCCTGACCATCCAGTAGTGAATACTGGGTGTGAACGTGAAGATGAACGAAATCCTGCATATAATTCTTTGTTGTCAAGTTCTTTAATCCAATGCCGAGGCAACGATGTTCGATACGACGGCGCGTGTGCGGGCCAGCGAGCCCTTATCGTGGGGGTGTACTCGGTTGGTGAGTAGGATGACGGTTACGCCACGCTCGCGGTCGATAGCCATCGAGGTTCCCGTATATCCTGTGTGGTTGAAGCTATGGCGTGAGCCCAAGTCTCCGAAAAATTCTGCTGCCCAGCCTAATGTGCGGCCGTGGTGGGCAAGCGCGGGGTCGAGCTCGAGGAAGCGATCGATCGTAGCCTCGGAGAAGAGGCGCAGGCGCTCGCCGCCCGTGATGTGATCAGTCAGGCGGTCCGAAGGGATGCGGATAACGCCGTCGTTCATCAGCATCGATGCAATGACGGCAAGATCCTCGGCCGTAGAGAATACTCCCGCATTGCCCGAGACGCCGCGATTGATGATGCGGGCCGTGGGGTCGTGTACCTCGCCACGAAGTAGAGAGCCATCCTCTTGCAGCTCGGTCGGAGCGATGGGGGCTGAAGGATCGAACGGGGCCGGCTCGTCGATGTGGTTGTAGAAGGTATTCTTTAGCTTGAGCGGTGTAAAGAGCTCTTGATCAAGGAAATGGTCGAGGCGTTGTTGGGTGATGGTTTCGACAATAGCCTGCAACGTAATGAAATTAAGGCAACTATACAGCATCACCTCCGATGGACGTGTGCGGCGTTCGGCCTCCGCGGCAAGATCTGTGATGAGCGAATCGCGCAGATTCATAGTCGTGGGATCGCCCCATTTTTCGTAGCGCTCCATAAACGTGGGAACGTGAATGGCGGCAGGAAGGCCCGAGGTGTGGGTGAGCAGGTGATTGATCGTTATCGGCTCGCGTTCGATCTTTTCGCCACGCTTTGCGGGTTTGCTCTCCCAAGGTTTGAAGTCGGGGATATATTGCGACACGTTGTCGGTGAGTCGCAGTCGGCCCTGCTCGACAAGGCGCATAACGGCCATCGTGGTGCCTACGCACTTGCTCAGCGAGGCGAGATCGAAGATGACGTCGGTGCTCATCGGGATTGTGTCGGGGATGATTCTCCCGTCAGCAGAGGGTGAGATAACTTGCAGATTGCCGTAGGCTTTGAGGTAAAGGGTGCGGCCCATCGACTCGCCATCGCGTGCGCGAGAGACCACGCACAACACCGCACCGGGCATATCGCCATTGTCGATGGCCGAGAGAATCACGCTGTCGGCCAGCTGCATACGCTCCGTGTTCAGCCTTACGTTAGGACGGAAACAACTGCGTTGCAATAACAACGAAACGATGATGATCGCTAAAGCGGCCACCGAAAAGAGTGATATTATTGCAAGTAGTCGTTTCATATTAATTATCAGTAGATTGAGTGTTTTCGCCAAGGCGACAAGATCTACCATACAAATATAAATATAAAATGTTGATTTTTTTGGTTTGCTCATTGCAAGTTATCAACAAAATTATGTAACTTTATATACAATAATGCGTGTAAAACTTTCTATGTCGTTACACGCGCAAAACCGACGAGATATGAAAGAGGTGAATTTGGTTGTGATTCGGGTGTATGACTCGGTGAACGAGGCCGAATGGGACAAGTCGCTGCTCGACAGCGCGGGAATTTGGGCGATGATCCGAAATGAGATTATGTCGGCATTGTATCCGACGGGAGTGATGCCCGCAGAATTGGTGGTGCGCTCTGCTGATAAGGCGCGAGCGCAAGAGGTGTTGGAGGCTTATTCGGCTGAGTAAGAGCCTACTGGTTCCAGATTCGCCACGCCGACTCAGCCTGAGCGTAGAGCATATCAAGCCCGCACAGAGTGTGGGATCCCATCATTGCGGCGCGCTCGGCAAAGAGTGTGCGCTCGGGATTATAGACCAGATCAAAGAGGTAGTGGTCGGCGGTGAGCAGTTCGTATGGGATGTCGGGACATTGATCGACGTGGGGATACATTCCGACGGGCGACGAATTGATTATCAGGTGGTGAGAAGATGTTACTTCAACCTTTAGATCATCGTATGTAAGATTGCCCTTAGCGCTGTCGCGCGATACGATCGAGTAGGGAATGTTGCGCTCGGCCAGCACATACTGAACGGCCTGCGAAGCTCCTCCCGTGCCGAGAACAAGGGCGGCATCGATCTCCGCGCCTCCGAGCAGTTTGTCGAGGGAAAGGCGTATGCCGTCGATGTCGGTATTGTAGCCCGTAAGGCGGCCGTCGGACTCAATCTTCACACAGTTTACAGCTCCGATATTGCGAGCCTCGGCGCTCAAAGAGTCGAGGTAGGGGATGATCTGCTGCTTGTAGGGGATGGTAACGTTGAAGCCAACGAGGCCCTCGGTGGTGGCGATCAGCTCCTTTACGCACTCTATCTCTGGAAGCTCGAAAAGGTCGTAGCGATGGGTATCGGCAAGGCCCTCGCGCTGGAATTTATCAGCGAAGTATCGTGCCGAGAATGAGTGGCCAAGAGTGCGGCCTATGAGTCCGAATCTGCGCATTTTAGCTGTGGTTATCTGCTATAATAGTTTACCTACAAGGAAGAACGATCCGATAAGCAAAATCGTGAAAGCTATCGCCAGCAGGTTGAAGTATTTGTCGATGAAAGTTTTGATCGGTGCGCCGAATTTCCATATAAGTCCAGCAATGACGAAGAATCTTAGACCGCGTGAGATGATCGAGGCTATGATGAACATTGTGAAATTGATATGGAACAGGCCGCCCGTAATGGTGAAGAGTTTGTAGGGTAGCGGGGTGAAGCCTGCTGTAAAGACGATCCAGAAGTTGTACTGATCGTACAGATTACCCACATTATGGAAACTCTCCTCCGAGAAGATGTTGGCAAAGAACCAGTTAGCCAATGCGGTGAATTCGCCGGCTGGGGTTTGCCAGAGGAAGAAACCGATGGCGTAACCAATCATTGCGCCGATGATTGAGCCCGTCAAACAGATCGTGGCGTAGCGGAATGAGTGAGCGACAGCGCCCAAGCAGAGGGCGATGAGTAGTACATCGGGTGGGATGGGGAAGAAACTCGACTCAGCCAGAGCGAGCAGGAAGAGTGCCAATCCGCCCCAGCGCGAGTTGCCCCACGACAGCACCCAGTCGTATAGTCTTTTAACGATATTCATTTCGAGTAATTATTTGCGGCAAAATGCCTTTGAAAAATCATCCGCAAATATAACCTCTTTTGTGGGAAAAATCAATAGTAGCGTTCGAGAATTCCTCCGCCAATAACCCTGTCGCCGCGATAGAGAACAACGGGTTGGCCGATGGCGGGTGCCCAAGCGGGGGAGCTGAGCGTGATGCGGTAGCCGCGAGCGGTTGGCTCGATGAGACGGGCAAAACCCTCGGGATTGCGGCCGATGCCTCGGATGATGACCGTAATATCGTCGGATGAAAGAAGCTCCTCACGATCAACAATGTTACAATCCTCTATTTCAAGCGTTAGATGAAGTAGCTCATCGCCCTTGCCGACGATGAGTCGGTTGAGCGTAGTGTCCATCGCAACGATGGCTGCGCCCTCTATCGAGCACTCGAAGCCGCGCTTCTGGCCGATGGTGTAGAAGGCTATGCCGTCGTGGTGGCCGACAACCGTGCCGCGCTGATCGACAATCTCGCCTAGGCGCAGTGCGCTTGGATTCTGCTCCTGCAGAAAGTCGCGGTAGTTGCGCCCCGCGAGAAAGCAGACGCCCATACTCTCGCGTTTGTCGCTCATCGACTCCTTGATTTGGCTCTTGATGGCGTTGCCCATAGGTGTCAGGATGCGCTGAAGGAGTCCCTGATCGAGCCCCCAGAGGTAGTAGGACTGATCCTTCTGTCGGTCGGCGGCGCGCGAGATGTAGAGGTGGTTGTTGTGGCTGACGATGTTGAAATAGTGGCCCGTAGCGATATGCTCGATGCCGAGCGAATCGGCGTAGGCGGCAAGGTGTCGCCACTTGATCAGCGGGTTGCACATAGTGCAGGGAGCAGGGGTGCGGCCTACGATGTAACTCGCTGTGAAATAGTCGATAATGTGGTGCTGAAATTCGCTGCTAACGTCGAGCGTGTGGTGCGTAGTGCCGATCTCCGAGGCGCGCGCTTGGGCCTTGCGTGAGAGATTGTCATCGGCGAGCATCAGGAGCGTGAGCGTGTGAACGTCATATCCTGCCTGAAGCAATAAATCAGCGGCGGCAGAGCTATCTATGCCACCGCTGAATCCTAATATGACGCTCGGTTTGCTCATCGTCGTAGATGTTTACTCGGCGGTGTTGGTTGGGCATTTGGCGTGCTTGCGCAGATACTCGACCACCTCGGCCATAGAGTCGGTAAATTTGTCAATATCCTCCTGATAGACAAATACTTTGTTGCGTTCGGTTACGACCTCTCCCTGACGGGTGATCTTCTTGCGAAGCTCGGTGATTGATAGGTAGTAGTCGTCTTGACGCGTGGTCTTTACATCGATAAAGTAGGTGCGATGACCCGCTTTTATCATCCTGCTGAATACAGATTCACTGTAACCTTCGCTGATGGCGAGGCTCTCTCGGTCTGAATTAAGTGTCATAAGTTTGCTTTTCGGGTTGTTTTTCTATAAGGTTTTAATCATTGGGAGCTTACATAGTTTTGGTCGGTTTTATTAGTCGGTTTGTGCCGAGAGGGTCTTCTCGCCCAGCTCGGACCAGTTATCCAGCACCTCCATCGCCTTGATGTAGTACTGGTTCTCGCGCGAGTTCATATAACGGTAGAACTCTGTCGAGGAGAAGAGGCGTTGTGCAATCATCGCCGTGAGGCGGTTCTGCATCAGCTTGCGCGAGCGGTTGAAGCCCTCCTCGTCGAATTCGACGCCCTTCTTTGTAGCAAGGGCGGTCATTTGACGCAACTCCTCGTCGCCGAGCTTGAAGTTGCTTTCAAAGCTCTCGAAGGTGGGGTAGGCGGCTGCCAGACGGGTGCGATTCTTGTCGAGGTAGTCCATCAAAAACTCATTCTCGACGCCTTGCGCCATCACGCGCACCATATAGTCGCTCACGTCCGTAGTGTCGCTCTCGACCTGAATATCGGGCTCGATACCGCCTCCGCCATAGACCGTACGGCCCGAAAGCAGTGTTTTATAGACGGGACGATTGGACGCTACCGAGTCGCTCTGCTCACCCAGCAGGCGTGAGGTATGCGCACGGTAGTACTCCTCCTTCTGGCCACGCTCGTAGGGGCGTTGGATGACACGTCCCGAGGGGGTGTGGTAGCGTGCAATGGTGAGGCGGATGGCAGAGCCGTCGCCCATAGGTACTTGACGCTGTACCAAGCCTTTGCCAAAGCTACGCTTGCCGATGATGACTCCTCGATCCCAATCTTGGATTGCTCCGGCAACGAGCTCACTGCCCGAGGCGGAGTTGCCGTCGATGAGTACGACCAATTGGCCGTTGAACAACCCTCCGCGATTGGAGCGAAGCTGTTCGGGCATAACTGCGCGGCCCTCGATAGAGGTGATGAGCGTACGCGGTGGCAGGAAGTATCCCGCCATCTCGATCGCCTGATCGAGCAGTCCGCCACCATTGCCACAGAGGTCGAGGATCAAGGATTCGATCTGGCCAAGCTGTTGCATAGCCTCCTCGAATTCGCGCATAGTGTTGCGCTCGAAGCGATTGACCTTGATGTAGCCCGTCGAGCCCTGCTTGAACACGGCGTCGATGGAGTTGATGGGGATGTTGTCGCGCACGATGGAGAAGGGCAGTATCTCCTTTATGCCGTGACGCGCAACCCCGATGCGGACGGTCGATCCGCGCTCGCCACGCAACTTGGGCGGTACGTCGTTGCGGCTGATTCCCACGACATTCTCGCCGTCGATCTCTACGATGCGATCGTTGGGCAGAAGGCCCACTTTCTCGGCAGGGCCTTGAACGACCGTATTGACGACGATGATAGAGTCGTTGTGGATATTGTATTCGATACCAATGCCACTGAATGAGCCTTGCATAGTCTCCTCGGCAGCCTTCATCTCCTCGGCATCGAGATAGGCGGAGTGGGGATCCAGCTCCTCGAGCATACCTCGGATGGCGCTCTCGACGATGGGTGCCATAGCTACGCTATCGACATACATCCCGTGCAGGTAACGGTAGAAACGATTGAGCTTCTGCAGCTGTGTGGTCGCATCGTCCGTCTGACGTTGAGCTACGGCCACAATGGGGACAATGGCTAACATCAAAATGGCGGAAATGGTACACACTGTTCGTTTCATAGTAATAAAGTTTTATTTCAACAAATCGGCAACCTCCTCAAAGGCAACGCTCTGCTGCTCACCCGAGAGCATATTTTTCACCGTAGCCTTGCGCTCGGCGAGCTCGTTGCTACCGATGATGACAACGTACGGGATAGAGCGGCGGTTGGCGTACTCCATCTGCTTCTTCATCTTGGCCGACTCGGGGTAGATCTCGGCAGCGATGCCGCAGTCGCGTAGCGAGCGGATAATCTGCATCGAGGCCATCTGCTCCTCGGCGCCAAGATTGACGAAGAGAACCTTGGTTGAGAAGTTCACCTCCTCGGGGAAGAGGTCGAGTCCCACCATCACGTCGTAGATGCGGTCGGCGCCGAACGAGATACCTACGCCAGAGGTGTTGGGCAGTCCGAAGATGCCCGTAAGGTCGTCGTAGCGACCTCCACCGCAGATCGAGCCGATGGCATAATCCAACGCTTTTACCTCGAAGATTGCTCCTGTGTAGTAGTTCAAACCGCGTGCCAGCGAGAGATCGAGCTCGATAGGAAGTTCGAGGTTGAGCTGATTGACGTAGCCAAATATCTCGGTCATCTCGTCGATACCCTTTAAGCCCGTTTCGGAAGAACCGATAACGTTGCGTAACTTGGCCAATTTCTCGGCGTTAGTACCGCTCAACTCAAGGATTGGTTGAAGCTTGTCGATAGCCTCCTGCTCCAAGCCGCGCTCCGAGAGTTCGGCCTTGACGTTGTCGATGCCGATCTTCTCCAGCTTGTCGATCGCAACGGTGATATCCATCATCTTGTCGGCGTGGCCGATAGACTCGGCAATGCCGTAAAGGATCTTGCGGTTGTTCATCTTCAGCACCACGCGGATGCCGAGCTTAAGGAATACGCGCTCGACGATCTCGATAAGCTCAACCTCGTTCAGCAGCGAACGTGAGCCGATGACATCGACGTCGCACTGGTAGAACTCGCGGTAGCGGCCCTTCTGGGGACGGTCGGCACGCCATACGGGCTGCACCTGATAGCGCTTGAAGGGGAATGAAATCTCGTTCTGGTGCTGCACGACGTAACGTGCGAAGGGAACGGTCAGGTCGTAACGCAAGCCCTTCTCGCAAATCTGAGAAGCCGTGCGGAGCTGCTCATCCGAAAGGTTGGCAGCGTAGTCGCCCGAGTTGAGAATCTTGAAGAGGAGCTTGTCGCCCTCGTCGCCGTATTTGCCCAGCAGGGTAGAGAGATTCTCCATTGCGGGGGTCTCCAGCGGAGCGAATCCGTAGGTGCGGAAGACGCTCTTGATGGAGTCGAAGATATAGGTGCGACGCATCATCTCGGCGGGCGAGAAGTCGCGCGTACCCTTTGGTATAGATGGTTTCTGTGCCATACTTTGCGTAATTCAAAATTCAAAATTCAAAATTCAAAATTACTTGTCTCACACAAGCGCTGAGCGCGTAATTTGATTCAAATTATGAATTAGTTATGTTCTATTATAAAATCCTATTGGTTTTCGGTGAGTTTACGATACTTCACGCGCTTGGGTGCAAGGTCCATTCCCTGAGCCTTCTTCCACTCCTCGTACTCCGAATATGAGCCCTCGTAGAATACAACCTTCGAGTCGCCCTCGAACGAGAGGATGTGCGTAGCGATACGATCCAAGAACCAGCGGTCGTGCGAGATAACTACGGCGCAACCTGCGAAGTTCTCCAAACCCTCCTCCAATGCTCGGAGCGTATTCACGTCGATGTCGTTGGTGGGCTCATCCAGAAGCAGTACGTTGCCCTCCTCCTTCAGCGCCAAGGCCAAGTGCAGGCGGTTGCGCTCACCACCCGACAACATACCGCACTTCTTCTCCTGATCGGCACCGCTGAAGTTGAAACGTGCAACGTATGCGCGAGAGGGTATCTGGCGGTTGCCCAGCGTGATGAGATCCGAGTTCTGCGAGATTACCTCATATACGGTCTTCTCGGGGTCGATCGACTTGTGCTGCTGATCGACGTAGGCAAGTTTGACGGTCTGGCCAACGGTGAATGTGCCGTCGGTGGGCTGCTCGAGGCCCATAATCATACGGAACAGTGTAGTCTTACCCGTTCCGTTGGGGCCAATCACACCCACGATACCTGCGGGGGGCAGCGAGAAGTTCAATCCCTCGTAGAGGATGCGCTCGCCAAAGACCTTCTTCACGTCGTGTGCCTCGATCACTACATCGCCCAAGCGGGGACCGTTGGGGATGAAGATCTCGAGCTTCTCCTCCTTCTGCTTTACATCCTCGTTCATCATCTTGTCGTAAGCTGACAGACGGGCCTTGCTCTTGGCGCGACGGCCCGAAGGCGACATACGCACCCATTCGAGCTCGCGCTCCAGAGTCTTGCGGCGCTTCGACTCCTGCTTCTCCTCCATTGCAAGACGCTTGGTCTTCTGATCGAGCCAGCCTGAGTAGTTGCCCTTCCAAGGAATACCCTCGCCGCGATCGAGCTCAAGAATCCAACCGGCCACATTATCAAGGAAATAACGGTCGTGGGTAACGGCGATGACCGTACCCTTATACTGCTGCAGATGCTGCTCCAGCCAGTCGATAGACTCGGCATCGAGGTGGTTGGTAGGCTCGTCCAGCAAAAGCACATCGGGCTGCTGCAACAGCAGTCGGCACAGAGCCACGCGGCGGCGCTCACCACCCGAGAGAACCTTCACGCTCTGGTCGGGATCGGGGCATCGCAGGGCATCCATAGCGCGCTCCAGAACGCTGTCCAGCTCCCAGCCATTGACGTGGTCGATCTGCTCGTACAACTCGCCCTGACGCTCGATCAGACGATTCATCTCGTCGTCCGACATAGGCTCGCAGAGCTTCATATTAATATCTTCGTACTCCTTCAGAAGAGCTACCGTAGCGGCGCAACCCTCCTCGACAACCTCCTTGACGGTCTTCGTGTCGTCGAGCTGCGGCTCCTGCTCCAGATAGCCAACCGAGTAGCCCGGAGCGAATACCACCTCGCCCTGAAAGTTTTTGTCGATGCCGGCAATGATCTTCATCAGCGTCGATTTACCCGAGCCGTTCAGACCGATGATACCGATCTTTGCACCGTAGAAGAACGAGAGGTAGATGTTGTTCAAAACTTTTTTCTGATTGGTGAAGGTTTTCGATACGCCCACCATCGAAAAGATAATTTTTTCGTCTGCCATTTCTTGTATTTATTCTTTAGTTACTTGTTTACTTCAAATGTGAAATTACAATATAGTATAATTTTGGCAAAAATACAAAACTATCCCTATAAAATAGAATCTGGCGCGAGTTTTTTTATATATATTTAGGTGTAGTTGCGAAAAAATAGTATTTTTATAGCGTCGCAGCGCTCCTATCAGTCGCATTGATAGCACTATAAAATTTTACGATCAAAAAGGGGTTGACAAACTCGGTTTTTTATCTATATTTGCAATAGGAAAACAAAAATAAACTTAATATTCATAAACAAATAAAACATTGAAACTATGAAAAGCGTAAAAGGAACTTTGACCGAGAAGAATTTGCTGAAGTCATTTGCAGGTGAGAGCCAGGCTCGTAATCGTTACACTTTCTTTGCAAGCGTTGCTAAGAAGGAGGGTTTTGAGCAGATTTCAGGTGTGTTTATGGAGACTGCCGAGCAGGAGAAGGAGCACGCAAAGCGTTTCTTCAAGTATCTGGAGGGTGGCGATGTTGAGATTACCGCTACATATCCCGCAGGTAAGATCGGTACTACGGCCGAGAATCTTGTGGCAGCCGCTGCTGGCGAGCACGAGGAGTGGGATATTCTCTACGCTGAGTTCGCTAAGGTTGCCGATGAGGAGGGCTTTGCTGAGATCGCTGAGACATTCCGCCAGATCGCAACCGTAGAGGCTGAGCACGAGCGCCGCTATCTGAAGTTGCTGGAGCGCGTTACCGATGGTAAGGTATTCATTCGCGATAACGAGATTTGGTGGCAGTGCCGCAACTGTGGTTACATCCTTTTGGCGAAGGAGGCTCCCCTGAAGTGCCCCGCTTGCGCTCATCCCCAGTCATTCTTCGAGCCTAAGAAAGAGAATTATTAGAATTTGCTCATAATCGTTGAGTCGCGCTTCGAAAGAGGCGCGGCTCTTTTTTTATAGACCGAGGTGATAGCGAGTGTCCGTCATAAAGCGGTTGTAGCGCTGGCGGGAGTCGGCATTCATCTGCATCGTATCGCCTACCTCGGTGGGGATGACGGCGTAGTCGGGGAGGTGTACCCAGACGGGGTCAAGACGCAGGGAGTAGTTGGCGCGACGGCTGATGCGACGGTTTAGGTGAAGTGAGTCAATAACTTCAATATCAATAGTTGCAATGAGGCCACCGTCGCGGTAGCGCGTACGTTGATTTGAGACAAAATTACCGAGCGAATAGAGCGTCGGTCGGCCTCGCTCGTCCAGCTCTGCGGCTTGGATGACGTGGGGGTGGGAGCCGATGATGATATCCACACCGTGACGGTGCATAAACTCGGCGAGCGTGCGCTGCTCGCGGTTGGGCGTGCGCTCGTATTCATTGCCCCAATGCACGATGGCGACGATGCAATCCACAGCCTCGCGGTCGATTGATTTTAGATCGAGGGCCATTTGCAGGGTGTCGAGATGATTTACGACCATCCCTCGCGGAACGGGGATTCCGTTGGTGCCGTAGGTGTAATTAACGAAGGCGAAGCGGAGGTCGCCGCCGTAGAGGTATTGGATGTTATTCGTCTTATAATCAATAGAATCGGCGTATGCACCGATGCGGGCAATGCCGCGTCGGTCGAGTATGCGTGCCGTTGAGCGGATGCCACTTGCCGAGCGGTCGCAGCAGTGGTTGTTGGCCAGCGCTGCCAAGTCGATTCCCATATCGCGCATTGCATCGGCTACGGCGGCGGGAGAGCGGAAGGTAGGGTAGCCGCTATATGGGCCGGAGTCGGAGAGTGTGGTCTCGAGATTTACGATGGCAAGATCGGCCGCGCGGAAGCGGTCGGCAACGTGGCGAAATGAGGGGATATAATCGAAGGTGCTGTCGGGTTTTTGAGCCGCCTTGACCTGCTCGTCGTGTTGCATAAGATCGCCCGCTGCGACAATGCGAGCGCGACGCACTACGACCTTATAATCATCGTGTTGTGGTGTGCTATCTGTATTGATAGTTGAGTTGCACGACAGGGTTAGTATCGCGGTGATTAACAGCAGGGTTATGGCGAGAGGATGTTTCATCAATCAAATGTAGTGATTTTCTTTGAAAATGCAAAAAGGCGACCCTCGGGGCCGCCTTAAATTTAGGTGAAAATGCGTTAGAAATTATACTGCACCATAAGGCTTAGACGGTTGGCCTCGCCCATAGCTTTGTTCATATTTGTGCGCGAGCCGTGCAGGTACTCGGCAGCTAAACGACAATTTGAGGTGAGCTGATAGAAGATATTGCCAAAGATGAAGTTACCTCGGCGGTATTCGTCCTCGGCGTAGAAGCCATTCTCCTGACTGACACGAACGGTTGAGTAGCCTCCCGATACCCACAGCCTCGAGGGGATGATATAGACCTGCGCCGCGGCCTGCCAAGCCCACATCGGCATAGTCTGAATCTGCTCGGCATTCTGAGGGTTGGGTGTGAAGTCGAGTCCGCTGCCTGCAAGATCCTGAATATAAGGCGTAATGCCCTTGCCATATATACCATTGCCGTAGATGGTTACCCAATCGGCGATCTCGATGTGGGCACTCGCCTGAACGCCCCAGCCGAAGAGGCTTGTATTCTCGTTGGTGCGGGCATTGTGCATATACATATTACGAAAAACGGCCGAGGCGCGGAAGTGGCTCTGGCGATCCTCGCCCCACGCATATTGCAGATAGACGGGGATGTCGGGGACGCGCTGCGCGATGGCGATAAAATTCTCGCCATAGGTACCGCTGACTTTAGGCATCTCGGCTGCTACGCCAAATGTAAAGTGGTCGCGCAGGAAGTCAAGCTCGTAGCGCAACATCGTGGCGTAGCGGAAGTTGTAGGCGTTGGGGCCTTCGTGGTCGATCATATCGGGAGCGGCCTCCAGATCGCAGAATGTGGTGATGTCGCGGCCTGCCGTAAAGCCCAACATCGAGACGTAGGCCGAGCGCAGATGAGGCGTGTAGCTAAACTCCTCGCCACCACGAAAATCCATATCGACAAAGGCTACGATGCGACCAAGTTTTTCGGAGTTGATAACGGCCTTGGTGTAGAGGCGCGAAGTGGTGGCATCCATCATCACGCGCTGGCGGTTGGCGTAGGTGGCATCCATCGGGATGTCGTAGGGGACAAAGTCGATATTATCGACCGCGCCCTTCAGGTCGTAGCTCGTGCGGAAATTGATCTCGCCACCGATACCGAGTGAGAAGCGATTGTTCTTCGTGCTGAATATAAATTGCGGATTATGAAGCTGTTGGAAGCCTTTGGTGCGAGTCTGCTCAAAGTCCGCACGGGTAGCCTCGGCGGCAAGGCTGCGACGCTCCATTGCTTGTTGCAGCGACTGCTCGTCGTAGTATCCACCGTCGCCCCCCGATGAGATTATATACACGGTCGGGGTATCGTGCCGATGGCTGTGTCCGCGCGATTGGGCCATAGAGTGGTACGATGCGCCAATCGAACTGACAAGAATCGAAATAAGTAGAAAACGTTTCATAGTAAAACAGTTTAGTAAACAATTATTTTAATCTATCTTTGTAGCAAGTTCTCTTGCCCGGGAGTCGTCTCTGCTCAATTTTTGCAACTCCTATGCCAAAGAGATTTTGAACGTATGATTTGGATTTTGCTTGTGTGCTCGCTCGTGATGTTATGGATTGATCGGCGGGCGATAAATAGTTTTGATATAAGTGTCGCGGCGAGACGACGCTGGCTGGCAGCGTTGTGGCTGACGGATATTTTGCCGTTTCTGGTGATGGCGTTTGCACTCTTGCTGCGCGATAATCCGACGTGGTTGTCGGTTACGATGCTATGGGCGGTTTGGGCGTATGTTGTGCTGTCGATAGCACGTTTCCCGACGATGGCAGCTGTGGCCTTTTTTAGAAGAAATTGGGTGCGAGTGATGGGGGCTGCGGTGAGTGTTTTGGCGGTGGTGATTTTTGTCTATGGAATGGCTGTAACACGCACCGATTATGAGGTGCGAAGGGTCGTGATAGAGTCGGAAAAAGTGCCCGAAAGTTTTGATGGATATAAAATAGTGCAAATCTCTGATATGCACGTTGGTAATATGGTTTGTCAGCAGCGGGAATTGAATGAGATAATCAGCATTTGTAATGGGCTTGAGGCGGATGCTATTGCCTTTACGGGAGACTTGGTTGATATACGTTATAGCGAACTTTCGGATGATGTTTTGGAGCGTCTTGCAAGGCTGAAAGCGCGCGACGGAATATACTCTGTTACGGGCAATCACGACATCGGAGTTTATGTTAAAGATTCGATCTCGCTTCCGCCTGCGGTAAGCGTCCAAAAAGTGATCGAGGTGCAGAGAAAGATCGGGTGGCGAGTGCTGGAGGATGAGACGATACATCTTAGGCGTGGGAAGGATTCTATTTCGCTGACGGGAATCTCGTTCTCGCCCGTGCTACAGGAGTTTCGACACTCGGCAAAGATTCCTGATGTGGCGATTGAGAAGGCGTATGATGGTATGGCGGAGGGTGGTTTTAATGTTACGTTGGTGCATATTCCGCAGCTATGGGATGTGATTGTAAGTAAGCAACTTGCGGATTTGACTCTCTCGGGACACGTTCACGCGATGCAGATGAAATTACCGATCGGAAAACGTGGAATCTCGCCATCGAGGGTGAAATACAGACGCTGGAGTGGACTGTATGAGGAGGGTGGAAGATGGCTCTACATAAATGACGGGGTGGGGTATGTGCTCTACCCGATGAGAATAGGCGCAAGGCCCGAAATTACACTCTTTGAGCTTAGGAGAAGGTAAATTCGGCGGCGAGAAGAGCAAAATACTAAGTGTAAGAGTTGCAAAATGTTGTAAACGCGGAGTGTCGATTCTTGAAAAAATATTAGCACAAAAATTGTGAAAAATTTGCAGATTCGGATTTTTGTGCTACCTTTGCACTCGCAATCAGCAATGGTGCGTTAGTTCAGCTGGTTAGAATACGTGCCTGTCACGCACGGGGTCAGGGGTTCGAGTCCCCTACGCACCGCCAAAATTAGCAATAGCAGACGATTCTTTGGAATCGTCTTTTTTTGTGTTTATACTCAAGCGAATAAATTCCCCTCGTATAAATTCAAAAAAAGCCTACGGCCCTGCTATTGCTCTGCACGGGCACTGCTCACAAAAAATGAGGTTGCCGAATGTGAGATATTTATTTTTCAAAGGAATTCGGCTTCACCCTGCGGGCGGTCGAGTCCCCTACGCACCGCAGATTTAGCAATAGCAGACGATTCTTTGGAATCGTCTTTTTTTATGCTCCTTAGTTTCTATTCTGCGAAACAGTATTGTTTTTATTTTTCGGGTATTAAATCAAATTTTCGAAGCGACATTTAAGATATTCACAAGTTTTTACGGGTAATTGTACTGTTGGGACGAAAATAAACGTATAAAATTCACTAAACGACCAAAGTGGAGGGTGTAAAGTTTGGGAATTGCCTAAAAAAATCCTATTTTTGTCGTGATATACGCGCGCGGGAGAATTCCTTATAATAGCGCGAGTGGGGATCCGACGTAAGTTCCGGGGCGGAATGGAGTCGAGAGCCGAGAGTAAGCGGTCGATCCTTGAGTGGCTCGTTGTGCTGGCAAAATTGCTATGCGCGGCGGGGGATTATAGATTATGTCA
This sequence comes from Rikenellaceae bacterium, assembly GCA_015059925.1. Classification (GTDB taxonomy): domain Bacteria; phylum Bacteroidota; class Bacteroidia; order Bacteroidales; family Rikenellaceae; genus Alistipes. The sequence goes on along the minus strand of SUZL01000001.1, from coordinate 30,762 downwards.
ACATGTCAAACAATTCTACGCAGGAAAATATTCAACAAAACAGATGGTATGCGCTGAAGGTTTTTTATAATCGTGTATTTAGCGTGGGGCAGTTCCTGCTGAAGGATGACATTCGATACTATATCCCCACCGTAGAGCGCGAGGTCAAAATCGGAAATCGAACAGCGAAACGTCGCGAACCCGCCATCTCATCATTGATGTTCGCCTACGCATCGGAGCAATATCTGCAAGATTTGCAAAAACGATTGAAGAACACCACTCCGTTTATGCTCTATTACGATCGCGAGGCGAAAAGACCAGCCCCGATTAGCGATCACGAGATGAATATTTTTATGCTCGTAACATCGGCCGGGGAACAGAGTTTGGAGTACATCGGTGAAGATATGGTAAATTTCGAGCAGGGTACCCACGTTCGCGTTACGGGTGGCCCGTTCGAGGGTGCTGAAGGGTATATTCATCGAATCAAGGGCGACAGACGATTGATAGTTCGTATCGAGGGAGTGGTTGCAGTTGCTACGGCGTATATCCCCAATAGTTTTTTACAGCGAATAGAGGATTTATGAAAGGCATTGTCTTAGCAGGTGGTAGCGGTACTCGATTGTACCCGATCACAAAGGGCGTCAGCAAGCAGCTCTTGCCCATATACGACAAACCTATGGTCTATTACCCCATCTCGGTTTTGATGTTGGCCGGCATACGCGAGATCTTGATTATCTCAACGCCGCAGGATCTGCCAGCGTTCAAGCGCTTGTTGGGAGATGGATCGGATTACGGCGTGGAGTTTCAGTATGCCGAGCAGCCATCGCCTGACGGATTGGCGCAGGCGTTTATCATCGGCGAGGAGTTCGTTGGCGATGATGCCGCTTGTCTGGTGTTGGGTGATAATATCTTCCACGGAGCAGGCTTCTCGCGAATGTTGCGCGAGGCTCTGCGTACGGCCGAGCAGGATCAGAAGGCAACCGTATTTGGCTACTGGGTCGATGACCCCGAGCGCTACGGTGTGGCGGAGTTTGACGAGGAGGGTAACTGCATCTCGATTGAGGAGAAGCCCGCGTGTCCCAAATCAAATTATGCCGTTGTGGGTCTCTACTTCTATCCCAACAAGGTGATTGATATTGCAAAGAACATAAAACCGTCGGCTCGAGGCGAATTGGAGATTACGTCCGTAAATCAGGCATTCCTGCAGCAGGGTGAGCTGAAGGTGCAGACTCTTGAGCGCGGTTTTGCGTGGCTCGATACGGGTACGCACGACTCTTTGGCCGAGGCCTCGATCTTCGTGGAGGTTATCGAGAAGCGCCAAGGATTGAAGATAGCCTGTCTGGAGGGAATTGCCTATCGTAACGGCTGGATAACGGAACAGAAGATGGTGGAGTTGGCGCAGCCGATGATCAAGAATCAGTATGGCCAATATCTGCTGAAGGTTGTCGATGAGCTCAAGCACAAGCGAAAGGAGGTCAAGCGATGAAGGTTGTAAAGACAGCGATCGAGGATGTGGTGATCATCGAACCCGATGTGTTTGGTGATGCGCGCGGATATTTCTTCGAGAGCTACTCGCAAAAACGCTTTGACGAGCAGGTGCGCCCTGTAAAGTTCGTTCAGGACAACGAGAGCAAGTCGCGTTATGGCGTATTGCGCGGCCTGCATTTCCAGAAGGGTAAGGATGCGCAGTCGAAGCTGGTGCGAGTGGTTAAGGGCCGAGTGCTAGACGTGGCGGTGGATATTCGTCGTGGCAGCCCGACCTTCGGAAAGTATGTTGCCGTAGAGCTTACGGAGGAGAATCATCGCCAGCTATTTATTCCGCGTGGCTTTGCTCACGGATTCTCGGTGTTGAGTGAGGAGGCGGTGTTCCAATATAAATGTGATAATCTCTATGCGCCTCAGTCGGAGGGTGCTATCGCGTGGAACGACCCCGAGATTGGTATCGATTGGGGACTCAAGGCGGAGGACGTACTGCTCTCGGCGAAGGATGCTGCGCATCCGCTGCTGAGCGAGGCTGAGGAGTTGTTTGACTATAACGTGGATTACTATGCAGAGTAAGCGAATACTTGTTACGGGTGCCAACGGACAGCTCGGTATGGAGATGCGAATCCTCGGAGCGGTGGCGCCCAACGAATATATCTTCACCGATGTCGAGGAGTTGGATATAACCGATAAGAAGGCTGTCGAAGATTTTGTCTGCCAGAATAACATACAGATTATTGTGAATTGCGCTGCATACACCAATGTCGATCGCGCCGAGGAGGATGAGGCCACGGCCGAGCGCATAAATGCCGAAGCTGTGAGAAATCTGGCCGAGGCTGCGAAGAGGATGGATGGAACGCTGTTTCACATCTCGACCGACTATGTCTTTGGTGGAGAGGGTAACACTCCTCGCACGGAGGATATGCCGCTCGATCCACAGGGTGCATACGGTCGCACGAAGTTGCACGGCGAGCAGGCTATTGCGGAGGTGGGGTGCAAGGCCATCATCATCCGCACGGCGTGGCTATACTCGGAGTTTGGCAAGAATTTCCTGCTGACGATGTTGCGCCTGACGAAGGAGAAGCCCGCAATCAATGTGGTTTTCGATCAGGTCGGAACGCCTACCTATGCGGGAGATCTGGCGCTGACTATTTTCTCGATTATCGAGGGCGATATGTATGCCGGCAATGAGGGCGTGTATCACTTCTCGAACGAGGGCGTATGTTCGTGGTATGATTTTGCACAGGAGATTGCAACGGCTATGGGGCACAAAGAGTGTAAGATCTCGCCCTGCCATAGCGATGAGTTCCCCTCGAAGGTGAAACGTCCTGCCTACTCGGTGCTTGATAAGAGCAAGATCAAGCGTACGTTCGGTGTGGAGATTCCGCATTGGAGAGAGTCGATGTATTATTGTCTGAAGCGAATTGTGGCGCAACAGACTCAACAATCTTAAAACGAACACAGATAATGAAAAATATACTTATCACGGGAGGAGCAGGATTTATCGGCAATCACGTCGTGCGTCTTTTCGTAAAGAAATACCCCGAGTACAGAATCGTAAATCTCGATAAATTGACCTATGCAGGTAATTTGGCCAATCTGAAAGATGTTGAGAATGAGCCTAATTATCACTTCGTGAAGGCCGATATTTGCGATTACGACAGAATGTGCGAGATTTTCCGCGAGTACGAGATTGACGGTGTTATCCACCTCGCGGCCGAGAGCCACGTTGATCGCTCGATAAAGGATCCTTTCACGTTTGCTCGCACCAATGTGATGGGAACGCTCTCGCTGCTGCAGGCCGCCAAGGTATGTTGGAATGGCGAGTGGGAGGGTAAGCGTTTCTACCACATCTCGACCGACGAGGTGTATGGAGCGCTTGAACTTACGCATCCCGAGGGCATTGAGCCGCCCTTCTCGACAACGGCATCATCCGAGGAGCATCATTTGGCATACGGCAAGGAGTTTTTCTATGAGACGACGAAGTACGATCCTCACTCCCCATACAGCGCAAGCAAGGCCTCGTCGGATCACTTCGTTAGGGCTTTCCACGACACTTATGGAATGCCGACTATCGTAACCAACTGTTCGAATAACTATGGCCCGTATCAGTTCCCCGAGAAGTTAATACCACTCTTTATCAATAACATCCGCCATCGTAAGCCGCTGCCCGTATATGGCAAGGGTGAGAATGTGCGCGACTGGCTCTATGTGGAGGATCACGCGCGAGCGATTGACCTGATTTTCCATAAGGGCAAAGTGGCTGATACCTACAATATCGGAGGCTTTAACGAGTGGAAGAATATCGACCTTATTAAGGTGATAATCAAGACCGTTGATCGTCTCCTCGGAAATGAGGAGGGGGCATCGCTCGACCTTATAACCTTCGTAACGGATCGCGCCGGCCACGATATGCGTTATGCGATCGACTCGACCAAGTTGCAGAAGGAGTTGGGATGGGAGCCCTCGCTGCAGTTTGAAGAGGGTGTCGAGCGTACGGTACGCTGGTATCTCGACAACGAGGAGTGGATGAACAACATCACCTCGGGCGAATACGAAAAATATTACGAGGAGATGTATAAAGGGCGATAAACAAAACTGACTAACCTAAAACCCAAATATGAAAGAGAGATTTATAAAGAGACCTGCGTGGCTGACAATCATTGTCGCAGCTCTGCTTCTGGCCACATCGTGTGAGATTAATGCAACGGATCCCGACTACCATCCGACGATGGTCGAGGCCGATTCGGTGTTGAAGAGTGATTCGGAGTATATTATCGTGCTTGGCGATTTGCAATGCTATACCAATATATCGGATTACTTCTCGTACTATCGCGCCACTATGGATTGGATCTGGTCGCAACAGCAACACGGGAAGAATATCAAGTGCGTGTTGCAGACGGGAGATGTAACGGAGAATAATTTGCGCAGTCAGTACGATGTGTTCCGCGAGTTTACAGCGCCGACGGCGGAGGTGTTGCCATACATCGCCTGCACGGGAAATCACGACTACGATTGGGTGGATGGGTCGCTCATTATGGATCGCTACTCGACGCTCTTCTCGGAGTATCACACGTTTGATATGGTAACTGCGCAGATCGAGGCGCGCTTTGAGCCGGGGCGAATGGAGAATGTAATCGTGAGAAACATAATCAACGGCCGACGTTACGATATTATCTCGTTGGAGTTTGGACCTCGCAAGGAGGTTGTCGAGTGGGTTAAGGCACACGTTCAGGAGCATCCCGAGCGTAAATATATCCTAATGACACACGAACATCTGACAAGCAAGGGAGAGCTTGTTACAAAGGGGGTTTACTCGGTTAGTCAGTTTAGAAATACTTCGGTTACAACACCCAAACAGCTGTGGGAAAATCTTATCAGCGAGAATGACAATATAGTTTGTCTGGTGTGTGGTCATAACGGTTTTTCGGCGCATCTTACAACTCCCAATAAGAGCGGTCGCGATGTTGAGCAGATACTCTTCAATCTCCAGTATCAGGCCAACGGCGGCGATGGTTGGGTGCAGATCTGGGAGTTCCCCAAGGATAAGGATTATGCAACGGTGGATGTGTATAACACCATTACACGTCAGTTCCATCCCGACATACATTCGTTTCAATTCAAATATAAATATTAATGCAAGCAATTATTTTGGCGGCAGGTATGGGCCGTCGTTTGGGTGAGTTTACACGCAACAACACCAAGTGTATGGTGGAGGTGAATGGGGTTAGACTCATCGATAGATTACTCGGTCAGTTGGCGCGTCTTGATCTAAGTCGTGTGGTGATTGTGGTTGGATACGAGGGCGCGAAACTCAAGGAGTATCTTGCCGGCAAGCACGAGCAGATTAAGATTGAATATGTAGAGAATCCGATATACGACAAAACCAACAATATCTACTCGTTGTGGCTGGCAAAAAAGCAGCTCCTGGAGGATGATACTCTGCTCATTGAGTCGGATTTGATCTTCGAGGACTCACTCTTTGAGTTGATCCTGAATTGCGAGGATCGCAACGTGGCGCTGGTCGATAAGTATGAGAGTTGGATGGATGGAACGATGGTGCGTCTGGATGATGAGCGCAATATCGTCAATTTCATTCCCAAGAAGGCATTTAAGTATAGCGACATAGATTCTTACTACAAGACTGTCAATATCTACAAATTCAGCCGCGAGTTCTCTACCAATATATATATGCCTTTCCTTGAGGCTTACACTCGCGCTTTGGGCAACAACGAGTACTACGAGCAGGTGCTGCGCGTGATAACGCTTATCGATTCGTGCGACCTGAAGGCGTTGCCACTCAATGGCCAGAAGTGGTATGAGATCGACGATGTGCAGGATTTGAGAATCGCCGAGGCGATGTTTGCCGAAGCTGATGCTAAACTCAAGAAGTACCAGAACAGCTACGGTGGCTATTGGCGCTACCCGGGAATGTTGGATTTCTGCTATTTGGTGAATCCCTACTTCCCGCGTCCGCGTATGATCGAGGAGATCAAGGCCAACTTCGAGCCGCTTCTGCGCGACTATCCTTCGGGAATGGGCGTAAATTCGTTGCTTGCAGGTAAGTATTTCTCGCTGAGGCAGGAGTATGTATGCGTAGGAAACGGTGCTGCCGAGCTGATCAAGAGCCTGATGGGATATATCAAGGGCAGGGTAGGAGTCGTTTATCCGACTTTTGAGGAGTACCCCAATCGCTATGATAAGGATCGAATCGTAACCTTCGTGCCTGAGGATTCGGACTTTAGCTATACGGCTGACGATTTGAAACACTACTTTGCCGAGCAGGAACTTGAGGCGTTGCTGTTGATCAATCCCGATAACCCGTCAGGAAACTTCATCTCGAAGGATGACGTGCTGGATATGGCGGCGTGGTGTGAGCAGCGCGGGGTTAGGTTTATTGTCGATGAATCGTTCGTGGATTTTGCTGATGGTTATCCCGACAACTCGTTGCTACATAATGATATTCTTGCGGCACATCCCACGATGGGCGTGATGAAGAGTATATCTAAATCGTATGGCGTTCCCGGCCTGCGCTTGGGTGTGTTTGCCACGGCCGACGAGAAGTTGATCGGTCATATGAGGAGTGATGTTGCAATATGGAACATAAACTCGTTTGCGGAGTTTTATATGCAGATCTTCGGCAAGTATGAGTCGGATTATCGTGCGGCGTGCTATCGCTTTATCGAGGAACGTAGTCGATTCCGTCAGGAGCTGCAAAAAATTGATTATATCAGAGTTATTCCCTCGCAGGCGAACTACTTCCTCTGCGAGATAACAGCTCGCTTTACGGCTCACGAACTGACGTTGCAACTGCTCGAAAAGTACAACATCTTGATTAAGGATTGCTCAACGAAGAAGGGTTTTGCCGGTCGCAATTACATCCGCATCGCAATCCGCGACAGGAGGGATAATGATAGATTGGTCGAAGCGTTAAATAATTTGTAATGAAGATTATAACCAAACAAGATATAACTCGGTTGGGCATTTCGCCCGCAAAGTGTGTTGAGTGGGTTACGGAGGCATTCAAACTGAAGAACCGTTGCCAGCTCCCAGCCAAAGTGTCGGTGCATCCGACGGGAAACGATTTCTATACTACGATGCCTTGTTTGTTGCCCGAGGAGTATAGCCGATTTGGTGTTAAAGTCGTATCGAGAGTGGCAGGACGAGTGCCTGCGTTGAAGAGTGATTTGATGCTCTTTGATTCGGCTACGGGAGAGTTGCTCTCACTTGTCGAATGCGATTGGATCACCGCTATGCGCACGGGTGCTGTGGCGACATTGGCGATAAAGACTTTCCGATCGACAACAGCCAGCCTCTATGCTTTTGTGGGATTGGGTAGTACGGCACGTGCGACGCTAACTTGTCTTTTGGAGAGTTGCCCTACAGAGGAGTTGAATATCCGTCTATTCAGATATAAGGATCAGGCGGAGAAGATTGTTGCCGAGTACGGCCATTATGCGAATGCCCGATTTGAGATTGTCGATACGATGGAGGAGCTTGTTGCAGGTGCTGATGTGGTTGTATCGTGCATCACCGATGCTCAGGGGCTGCTTGTCGAGGATGAATCGCTATTTAAGCCCGGCGTGCTGGTGGTGCCTGTGCATACGCGCGGATTCCAGAATTGTGATACTACGTTCGATAAGGTCTTTGCCGATGATACCGATCACGTCAAGGGTTTTAGATATTTCTCGCAGTTCAGGGAATTTCACCAGATTGAAGAGGTGCTGAAAGGTGAATGCGCGGGACGTGCGAACGATCAGGAGCGAATCCTCTCGTACAACATCGGATTGGGCCTGCACGATGTATATTATGCCAACAAAATTTATGAGTTATTAAATCGCTAACCGTGGCCGAATCACTCAAACAGAAGACAATCTCAGGTATGCTATGGAGCGGTATCCAGCGTTTCGGAACGATGGGTATTGCTTTCATTTCCAATATCGTACTTGCACGATTGCTCTCGCCCGATGATTACGGTTGTATCGGAATGTTGGCCATATTTATAACCGTGTCCAACACTTTCGTCGATGGTGGCTTCGGATCGGCATTGATTCAAAAGAAGGAGCCCACGCAGCGAGATTACTCGACAATCTTCTGGTGGAATCTCTTTCTGTCAATTGCGATTTATGGCATTTTGTACCTCGGCGCTCCGTTTATTTCGCAGTTTTACAGGATTCCGCTCCTGTCGCAGGTTTTGCGTGTGCAGGGTGTGATTCTGATAATTAACGCGCTGAATATCATACAGAGTAACCAGCTGAGGAAGCGCCTGAATTTCAGAAAGCTTGCTGTAATTAATATCATATCGCAACTTGTCGGCGTGTGTGTGGCGATCGTTACGGCGTGGCACGGCTGGGGCGTGTGGGCATTGGTGGCGCAGCAGATTGTTGCAAGCTCGATGACATCGATTCTGCTATGGACTCTGAATCGCTGGCTTCCCGATGTGGCCTTTTCGATGGAGTCGTTCAGGCAACTCTTTGGCTTCGGAAGTTTTATTCTCTGCTCGAATTTGATTAATACATTTTGCAACAATGTGCAGGGATTGCTGATCGGACGTTTCTTCACGCCTGCCGCAATGGGATATTACACACAAGCAAGGAAGTTGGAGGAGGTGGCCTCGCATAGTTTTTCCAATGTTGTAGATCAGGTATCATATCCGATATTGTCTAAATTTCAGTCGGACAATGTGGCGATGCAGGGTGTTTTGTATAAACTTACAACGGCGTTGGCCTACGTTACCTTCCCGCTGATGATGGTACTGATTTTGGTTGCTGAGCCTTTGATTACATTGTTGTATGGCGATAAATGGCTTCCGTGTGTACCCTATTTTCAAATTCTATGTGTCGCGGGTATTGCAATATGCCTGCAGGGAACATATTATTATGCGGTTGCGAGTAAAGGTGAGAGCAAGGAACTATTCGTTTGGACTATTATTAAACGAAGCGCAGCTTTGGCGGCACTTGTTGTGGGAATGTATTTCTGGGGAATAAATGGCCTATTATGGGCAACCGCAATGGGTTCCTGGTTTATCTTAATTGCAAATGCGTATTTAGTGAGTAAGCATATAGGTTATGGTTTGGTAAAACAGATTACAGATTTGATGCCTATTGCGATTATTTCATCAGTAACTTATCTTGCAGTTTACTTAATTATTGCTAATACAACCATTAATATATACATCGAGGCTATAATTGCCTTGTCGCTATATATACTTATATATGTTGGATTGTCATATAAGTTCAGGATTAGAGCTTTCTCGTTCTTAATGGAGATGATGCGAACATACAAAACAAAATTCGTTTCAAAGCTTATCAAATAAGACCTATGAATAATATCTTATTTTGTGGAGATGTAATGCCAGGCGGAGTTTTGCCGTATCAGCAGGAGTATATATCGGGAGATTTATTGGATTATCTTAAATCTTTTGATTTGAGAGTGGGGACACTTGAGGCAGCTATCGGTACGAATCTGGAGTACGACACCACAAAGGTCAATGGACGACAGAATATTATTTACGCCCGTGATGAAGACTTTTACAGAGTTGTGGAGATGGGTTTTGATGTTGTATCGTTGGCAAATAATCACGTCTTTGATTTAGGTGAAGAAGGTCTTAAAAATACTATTAAGCATCTAAACGAGAACGGTATTAAGTACTGTGGCGCAGGAATGAATATCGAGGAGGCATCGAAGCCTGCGGTAGTTGAGTACAAAGGAAAGAAGATAGCTTTTCTGGCGTATTGTATGTACGGTAATAAGTATCTTGGTTATGTGGAATTGGCCGACAAAAATAAACCGGGCATCAATCCATTAAATATGGATCAAGTTATAGCTGATATAAAAAAATACAAACAGATATATGACCTTGTAATAGTAATGCCACATTGGGGACGTGAGTATAGTTATTTCCCTATGCCCGAATGTAAGAAAATGGCATATCAGATGGTTGATGCCGGAGCTGACGCTGTAATGGCGAGTCACGCCCATAATATACAACCGATGATTCGCTATAAGAATAGGTGGATATATTTTTGTATGGGTAATTTCCTTTTCCCTGATTATTATATGCATCCACCACGTCCAATTTGGTATCCGGAAAATCAAGATGAATGTTCAAGGGCAAAACGTATTTTGGGTTATCCGCCCTCAATTGATCATTATGCCATTTCTGTTTGGAATGGACGATCGCGCATAGGTATTGTTGCAAAATTGAATATAGATAATAGCAACATATCAGCGAATTATGATCTTGTTGGTTTGTCAGAAAACAATATTGTTGAGTTTTACGATGGACTCAATTCTAAAATTAAACGAATTAGGATGTATCTTATGGGGAAAATCATAAAACTACCTAATTATACATTCTGCCTAAGATGCTATGAGTCAAAGTGGAATATTCCAAGAAGAGCAGTCCACTTTATTTCGCGAAAACTCCATATTAATTATGATATAAAAGTAAACATATAATAATATGATTAAAATTGGCATACTAAAAGAGACAAAAACTCCTGTCGACAATAGGGTTGCGTTGAGTCCGGATGAGATTGTCGCTCTAAAGGAGAGATACCCCGAGGCGGAGTTTTATGTGCAACAAAGCGATATTCGGGCATTTACGGATGAAGAGTACGCGAAGCGTGGAATTCCCGTTGTTGAGACGTTGGAGAATTGCGACGTTATGTTCGGAATCAAGGAGGCTCACATCAATTCGTTGCTCCCTAATAAACATTATGTCTTCTTTGGCCATATCGCTAAAATGCAGCCGTACAATCGACCACTGATCAAGAAGATGATCGAACTGGGCATAACCTTTACAGATTATGAGTATCTGGTAGATGATAACAACGTGCGACTCTGTGCATTTGGCTGGTGGGCAGGCGTTGTGGGTGCTTACAATACACTGCGTGCGTATGGTATAAGATCTCGAAAGTTTGAGCTTGAGAAGCCGTCTCGTACATTTACGTTGGATAAGTTGTTATCGAACATTAAGGAGGTTATGCCGCTGTGTAATACGTCTGTTGTCATAACCGGTAATGGCCGAGTATCGCAGGGCGCACAGTATGTAATGCAGCAAGTGGGCGCAACGGAGCTGACGCCTAATGATTTTCTCGGCAGAACACATACTGATACATTGTTATACACCGTCCTGAAAACCGAAAATCTGGTAAGACGCAGGAGTGATGGCTCGTACGAGAAAAGTGATTTTAGAAAGAACGGCTGTGAGTATGAGAGTGTATTTGATCAGTATGCATTCTCGGCCGAGATACTATTGTCGTGCCATTATTGGGGGCCCGATCAGCCTGTGTATTTGAGCAAAGAGTTGCTTCAGGATGAGCGACTTGCCATCAAGATCGTGGGAGATGTTACTTGCGATATAGAAGGTAGTATTCAATCGACATTGCGAGCTTCGACGCACGATGAGCCATTTTATGACTACAATCCAACAACGAATAGCGAGGAGGAGGCATTCTCTAATGAGCATAACATATCGGTTATGGCCGTTGATACTTGCCCCAACGCATTAGCATTGGATACAAGTAAATATTTTGGTGAGACTTTGTCGGAGTATGTCTTCCCGCTGATTTTGGAGGGTAAATTCGATGATCCCATTCTAACCAGAGCGACCATCCTGTCAAACGGGCGCTTGACTGATAAATATTCATATCTTAAGGAGTATGCAGAGGTATAAACGCAAGATTGCTTTAGGCCTTAAATTTATAAAAGAGAGCCATAAGAATCCGATTGCTCTTGCGTGGGATTATTACACTCTGAAGCGCAAGAAGGGGTTGATGTTTAATGAGTATTATTCATATTGTTTTGATCAGCAATCGGATTTGTTCCGCAATACATTTTTGGGTAGAAATGAACAGCGATTGTATTTGGATTATTTGAATCCAAAGAAATACTACACGCTGGCTCGTAATAAATACTTTACTCATCTGCTTCTTGAGGAGTATTCTATACCCAAAGCAAAGTTGTATTGTTATTATTCGCCGGAGGGACGATATAGTGATCGAGGCCGTACGTCGTATGATCTGCAATCAACAATAGCTATATTAAAAAAAGAGAACGTCTGCACTTGCGTGATTAAGGCTACGGAGGATTCTCACGGCAATAATGTTTTTGCTGTTAAAAACATTGAGTATGCAGATAATGATGCCGCACTTACGCTACTGGATAACACAACTGTCAAACTATCCAATGTGCTGGGAAAGGCTGCACTGGTATTTGAAGAGATAATTTACCAGTCGGCACAATTTGATAAATTCAATAAAACGTCTGTCAATACAGTTCGTTTTATGACTTGTCTTTATCCTAATGGAGAGGCAAAGGTGATTGCAACGTTTATTAAGATTGGGCGAGATGGTGCTTTTGTCGATAACGCTGGCTCTGGAGGTAATGTGGATGCGGGTGTTGAAGTGAGCTCGGGGGAAATATATAATCCGATAATTTTCAAGGGATTTAGAGATACCGTAAGCATTGAGAAACACCCCGATTCAAAGGAACAACTTGCAAATGTTATTATCGAAAATTGGGATAAAATATGTGCAGAGGTTTGTCGTTTCCAGCAATCGATGCCATTTGTAAAGGCAGTCGGTTGGGATATTGCAATTACGGACGGTGGCCCAAAAGTAATTGAGATGAATGATTTTTGGGACACGACAGGGCAATTATTTATAGGGAAAGGCTGGCGAGAGGAGATTCGTGAATGCTATCTTGAATGGAAAAAGTATAATGCGGAACATAATATATCATATCCGTTTGAACGGCAGAATAATCTTCTTGCAGAACCTAAATTGCGTAAAATAGTTGAATATGAGTTCAAATAATAGAGTAACATTATTATTTGCAGGAGACTTTTGTTCTCGTCCATCAGCAACAAATATTAAAGCAGATACCGAGTTAAAGTCAATAATAGCAGATTCTGATCTTGCCGTTGTGAATTTTGAAACTCCACTTCTGCCTACGGGAACTGCTCCAATTGATCGTAAATTTTTCCAGCATCACGATTCGGTAGGTTTTTTGAAAGGATTGGGTTTTTCGTTATTCAATATATGTAATAACCATATACTTGACTATGGAAGTAGGGGAGCAATCGAGACTATTAATCAACTTGGCAAGAATGTGGTTATGGGTATATCAGCTGAAAAGGTTGTCCCATATTATAAAATTATCAACGGCGTAAAGATTGCATTTCTTCCACTATGTTATGATAGTTATGCAACAGACTTTAGAAACGAGTATTGTGTAAATAGTATATCCTCAAGTTCTATACAAGATGTTATTACTGAGGCAAAACGGAATAGCGATTATGTAATTGTTATGCCCCACGATGGCGTAGAATATATTAAGATTCCTACGCCACATATTCGTAGACAGTATAAACAATTTGTAGATTGGGGCGCGAGCGCAGTGGTTGCAACACACCCACACTGCATTCAGGGAATGGAGAAATATAAAAACGCCCCGATCATATATAGCACGGGTAATTTGTTTTTCAATTCTAAGAATACTCTCGATTTTGTGTCAGACCTGCCCGGATGGTATAATGGAATGATGGTCAAATTGTCGTTTTGCAATGACGGGATTGAACCAGAGTGGATATTTACTAAAAATATACGAAATCGAGAACTTGTCGTAGATCATAGCGACGATCGAGTAGAATATTTCTATGGTTTATGTGATATTCTATCGGATGACAAAAAGTATGAAGATGTCCTCAATGAGGTAATGGAAAGGCTGCTCTATAACAAATATTTACCTGCTATCAATTGTTTATATAGAATCCAATTGCGGTCTAAACGAGGATGGATATTCTTGTTAAAACAGATATATGCGGCTATAAAATATAGAGGTAATCAAACCGAATATTTGAAATTTATCCTTAGATCAAATACGGAAAGAGATTTACTTGTTGAATCAATAAATAAGTTTTTATGAGTGTAAAACAGTTTATTAAGCAATCGATTGAATATTATAGATATATTCAGGCAAAGAGATCTCATATTCATACTATTGATGATATGAGAAAGGGATGCCAGATTAAGCCATTGTCGGCGGAGCAGAAGCGTGAAATTAAGCAATTCTACAAAGAAAATTTTGGAGTTGATGTTAATCTGAAGTGGCACGAGTACTACTCCTCGGTAAATGGCATTTATTCGCCCGAGTATATTCCGACATATTTATATTATACGAAGATATGTCCGAAGATGAACGTGCCCAAGCAGATGGCAATGTATTCGGACAAGAATATGATTGATAAGGTTATTCCATCTGCCAAGATTCCCACGACCTATGTAAAGAATATCAATGGATATTTCTATATTGATGGCTCTCCCGCTTCGTTTGAGGAAGCTGTCAAGGCGTGTGAATCGTTGGATGATGCTATCATAAAGCATAGCATCGACACTTGCAAGGGCAAGAGTGTAACCCGTTTCTCTTCAGCGGCGGGTAGTGCATTCATAAAGAACAACAAATCAAAGCAGTCGGTTAGGGATCTGCTCTTGTCGTATGATAAGAATTATATCGTTCAGAGTGCTATTTCGCAGTGTGATAAGATGGCATCTCTGAACCCTACATCGCTGAATACCGTAAGAATTACAACATACAAACGTCAAAGTGATGTTGTTGTATTGTTTACTGTGATCCGTATGGGTCGTAAGGATGCTGTGGTTGACAATGCTTCTGCAGGAGGCCTATATTGTGGTGTTAATCAGGATGGTAGCTTAAAGAAGGAGGCTTACACACTTACGCCATTCTCTAAAACGGAGATTTCAGACAATGGTGTCCGTTTTGAGGAGTTTGTCGTGCCAAAATATGAGGAGATTATTGCACTGGTCAAGCAGTGGCATAATGAACTTCCGTATGCGAAGATTATCGGTTGGGATTTGGCAGTAGATGAGAATGAGGATATTGTTTTGGTTGAGATTAATGCGTCAGAACCCGGCTTGTTTCAGGCTGCAACAGGACCAGCGTTTGGTAAGTATATTTTAGACATTTTTAATGAGGTTCGATAATGAAACAAAAAGTAGTCAATATTGTTGCGGAGATATTAAAAATTGTATTTGTTACATTATATCGAAAACCTCGATACACCATAAGTCTATTACTGAATAGGCAACTATGGGATCAACGTAGCTATTACCCAGAGAAAAGGAGGAAAAGTCGGATTAGGATTTTTATTGACCAACTTTTTCAAATTTGGAAATATGGCGCACCCAATGAGTTCTATTTTTTATACGGATTAGATGTAAAATGTGGAGATGAATATAACTCATATATTCATTACACCCCTTTTATGCAACGTCGAGACGAATTAAATCTTCAATCGATACATAATAGTTCGTGTATATTACGCAATAAATTATATTTTGGTTTGTTTGCGGATAGTTTTGGTATTAACACACCTCATAATATCGCATATATTCAAAATGAAAAATTGTTTCTTATCAAAGAAAAAAAACTTACAACTCTTGAGGATTTTGTAAAAACTGGCAATTACAGTTTGTTCTGTAAGGTTTTGGACGGTGAGTGTGGAAATGGAATTTTTAAGTTAGATATATGTGATGGAAAAATTTTATATAATGAGCGACCAATCACTATAGAAACTTTAGCCCACAAAATCGCTAATGCGACATACTTATTTCAAACTACGATTAAACAGCATCCAGAGATGTCAAGAATGTATGACAAGTCAATTAATACTATTAGATTGATAACTATTCGTAGTCTTAAAGATGGGCATATTGAGGTTCTTCCTTCGATATTGCGCATTGGAGCAAATGGAAGTATTGTAGATAATACTTCGCAGGGTGGTATTGCAGTTGGATTTGATCCAAACAATGGACGGCTTAATAAATATGGATATTTCAAGCCTGCCTTTGGCTTGCGCACAACTGAACACCCTAATTCAAAAATTAAGTTTGAGGATTTTACAATTCCTTTTATTAAGGAGGCTGTTGAACAGGCAAAATATTTCCATTCGTTTCTTGATTTACATTCAATTGGATGGGATATCGCAATCGGTGAGGATGGCCCTATCTTCATTGAGGGAAATGATAACTGGGAGATTAATGGTCCCCAGAGTTGTAATAGAGGTTTAGCAAAAGAATTTCATAGTCTGTTTTTCGAATGATTGACCAAGAACTACAAGCCCAGCTGCGAGAGCGATTTAATCCCGATGGGTCGAAGCTAAGAGATATGCAGCTCAAGATATTGGAGATTATGGATGCGGTGGATGTGATCTGCCGCCGCAATAATATCCCTTACTGGTTGGCTTCGGGAACGCTGATCGGTGCTGTGCGTCACGGAGGTTTTATCCCGTGGGATGATGATCTGGATATTGAGATTCTGCACTCCGACAAGAAGCGTTTCATCGAGGCTTGTCAGCGTGAGCTCCCTGAGAAATATAAGCTCCAATGCCACGCGACGGATGATCGATATCACTTGAGTATTATGAAGGTGCGCGACACGCAGACGTCGATTGCCGAGTCGTGCAACATTGGTGCAAAAAAATATCCTGTTAACTACAAATACAGCGGATATTTTATTGATATTTTTACCGTTGAGCCATCACGAATGCCATTGCTGAAGGCTGCCAATGTGATGACTAAGGGATTGTTGGCCGTAAAACATATCGTAAATGCGCCTAATTGGGTGGTAAATCTGTTTTATGCTGTCAATCAGTCGGTTTTTGCACTCTTCCGTTTTATTAATAGAGTGCTTCCAGAGAGTGAATTTTGTTATCACACATACGGATCGCTGTTCAAAAGCCGCCGAGTAAAGAAGGAGATGACGCCGCCCGTAGATCATATTTTCGAGGGTAAGAAATACTTTATTCCCAATGATGCTGACTCATATTTAAGACGCATATACGGAGATTATACTCAATTGCCCCCTATGGCACAGCAAAAGCCACATCATAATAATGACCTCTAAATAATGAAGTAGATGTATTGGATTGTATTTATATTTATTGCAGGATGTGCCCTATTTGAAATTCGCAACAAACGAGTTAATAATAGCGCGTTCTATACCATATTTACAGTCCTCGTCCTGATGACCGTTCTGCGCCAAGGCCAAGGTACGGATTACTACAATTATATGGAGATATATAAAGAGGTGGGGGTGATTTCAGAGCGAACTCCATTGGCGTTGCTGATAATGAAAGATCCTCTTTTCTCTCTCATAAACTATGCATTTATACAATTGGGAGTAGGCTATAAACTCTTCTCGGCGATATTCTCATTTATTATTATGATGCTGTTATATAGATTCTACAAAACATCGTGCCATCGGAGTGCCGTAGCTTTGTTTATGCTTTATGCTACGTTCTATCTGGTCTATCCATTTAGTGGAATCCGACAAGGATTAACGATGGCTATTGTACTTGGAATTCTATATCCGCTACTAAAAAAAAGAAGTTATTGGAAGTATTATATCATACTTTTTATAACATCGTTTATACACCAATCTGTACTAATATGTGCATTGTTCCCTCTCGTATATAGAATGAGAATAAGATCATCAACATTGATATTCATTGGTGCTATATGTACGGTCGTTATGGTGCTGGGAATTAATTGGATCGAACTACTGCCTTTGCCTGATATGATATCAGGCAGAGCCGAGGAGTATACCGAGGTGTCCTCGTCTACAAAATATCTGGCTATGATGGTTAGATTGTTGGTAGTGTTCCCGACGTTTCTGGTATCGGATAAGAAGTATAGAGAGAATCCCGAATTAAATGGAATTCGCAATATCATATTTATGGGATTTGTTGTCTTCGCAATGTTGTCATTTAGCGATTTGATAGCATCGCGTATGTCGATATATTTCCGAATGTTTGAGGGTCTGTTTATTTTCTTGCTGTTATTCCAATCTGGACTTAAACGTCTAAATATGCAAATCGGCGTATATTATTTCTTTATTGCGTGTATCCTATTTACGAAAGATATTGGCGCGTTTATATCGCAAGGCGAATATAGGAATTGTAACATCATAACTTATCCGTATCTTACAGTCTTTGACGATAATCAAACGATTATGTATTATCGCCATAATTTAAGTTCTGCCGATAGAATTGAGTAACCTATTATGAAACTGCTTCAAATTAACTCTGTTGCAAATATAGGCTCTACGGGACGTATTGCCGAGCAGATTGGACAAGCAGCTATGGCGGCTGGGTGGGAGAGTTATATCGCCTATGGCCGCGAAGCAGGGCAGAATCAATCTCATTTGATCAAGATTGGATCGCCATTTGATGTTATGTGGCACGGCATCGCTACTCGCCTCTTTGATCGGCACGGGCTTGCATCAAAACGTGCCACAAGGAGATTTATTTCACAGATAAAGGAGATTCAGCCCGACATAATTCATCTGCACAATATTCACGGTTATTACCTTAATTACGAAGTACTGTTTGAGTATTTGTCAAAAGCAGATATACCCGTGGTGTGGACTCTTCACGACTGTTGGGCAATGACAGGGCATTGTTCTCATTTTGTTAAGGCTGAATGTTTGCGTTGGAAGGATCAATGTAAGGATTGCCCGCTGTTGCTGGATTATCCTAAATCGTACTCAAACGGAGTTGAACGGAACTATAATCGTAAACGTAAAAGTTTTGATATTGATAATTTGCACATTGTTTCAGTGTCAAAGTGGCTCAATAGCATTGTGGATGAATCTTACCTGTCGAAACGAGATAAACACATTATATATAATGGGGTTGATATTGATATTTTTAGACCCAATGGCAATATAAAAAAGGATATAGGACTTGGCGATAAAAAGATTTTATTGGGCGTCGCCACCACTTGGAACGATAGCAAGGGATTGACGGATTATTACAAGCTGTCGGAGATTCTATCAGAAGAGTATCAAATTGTATTGATAGGAGTAACGCGCAATCAAATTCAAAAATTGCCTAAGGGAATTATAGGCATTGAGAGAACCAACAATATCAATGAACTCGTGCAGTACTATTCAGCTGCAGATGTTGTAATGAACTTATCGTATGCAGAGACTTTTGGACTGACCACTGTCGAGGGATTTGCTTGTGGTACGCCATCTATTGTATATGATACTACCGCAAGCCCGGAATTGATAACCGAGAATACGGGTATTGTTGTACCGTTGGGGGATATTTTGGCTGTAAAAGATGCTGTCGAGGAGATTTGCCGAAATGGCAAGGAGCATTATTCGCAATTTTGCAGAGAAAGAGCATTAAAACACTTCAACAAAGAGGATAAATTTAAGGAATACATAGAGTTATACAAGAAAATATTAAAACAATAAAATATGTCAGTTTTTAAGGATAAAGTCCTGTTGATTACAGGCGGAACGGGCTCGTTCGGAAATGCAGTTCTTCGTCGTTTTCTCGATAGCGACATCAAAGAGATTCGTATATTCTCGCGTGATGAGAAGAAGCAGGATGATATGCGCCACGCATTGCAGAATCCCAAAGTGAAATTCTACATCGGCAACGTGCGCGACAAATCGTCGGTGGACGTTGCTATGCGCGGTGTGGATTATGTCTTTGCCGCGGCGGCATTGAAGCAGGTGCCTTCGTGCGAGTTCTTCCCGATGGAGGCTACGCGCACAAATGTTATCGGTACGGCAAACGTATTGGATTCAGCAATCGAGCACGGCGTGAGGAATGTTGTTGTGCTGTCAACCGACAAGGCTGCATATCCCATCAACGCAATGGGTATCTCGAAGGCGCTGATGGAGAAGGTTGCTATCGCCAAGGGCCGCGAGCTGGGTGAGGGCGCAGCAACGACAATCTGCTGCACGCGCTACGGCAATGTTATGGCCAGCCGAGGTTCGGTAATTCCTTTGTGGGTTGAGCAGATGATGGAGGGTAAGCCCATCACTATCACCGATCCCAATATGACTCGCTTTATGATGACTCTCGACGATGCTGTCGATTTGGTGGTGTATGCTTTCCAGCACGGCCACAATGGCGATCTGTTTGTGCAGAAGGCTCCCGCAGCTACTCTATCAACTCTTGCCGAGGCTTTGAAGCAGACCTATGCCAAGATTGAGCCTAAGTATGGACAGACGGAGGTTAAGGTTATCGGCACACGTCACGGCGAGAAGCTCTATGAGACACTCGTAACGCGCGAGGAGATGGCGAAGGCTATCGATATGGGCAACTACTACCGAATCCCTTGCGACAACCGCGATTTGAACTACGATAAGTTCTTCGTGGAGGGAAATGAGGAGATCTCTCGAATCGAGGATTACCACTCGCACAATACACAGCGTCTGGATGTTGAAGGTATGAAGGAGCTTCTGCTCAAGTTGCGTTTTATCCGCGAGGATCTCGGCCTTCAGCCTCGCGCAAAGGCTAAGGATATTCGATCAGAGTAGTTATGGAGTTAGAGAGTAGGGTAACGGTTGTTGAAGGTGAGATCTTCAACGACGAGCGCGGCAGAATCAGTTCGCTTAATAACTTCCACTTCGAGGGAGTCAGACGTTCCTATTTCATCACACATCCCGATGTGTCAGTCGTTAGAGGCTGGCACGGACATCAGTTTGAGCGTAAGTGGTTTTATTGTGTCAAGGGCGCTTTTACGCTTGCGCTGGTCAAGGTCGATAACTGGGAGACGCCATCGCACGATCTGCCTGCCGAGATATATTCGCTGAGCGAGCGCGAGAGTCGATTGGTGTGCGTTCCCGGTGGATATGCCAATTGTCTGAAGGCAAGCGAGAAAGGGTCGGTGATGATCGTTCTGTCGGATAAGATTCTCTCGGAGGCGCTCGAGGATAGCTGGCGCTATGATAAAAATATGTGGGTAGATTGGTCTAAATATTAATCCTATGAATATCTTAGTTACAGGCGCAAAAGGCTTCGTCGGCAAGAATCTTTGTGCTCAACTGCGTAATATAGCGCAAGGCAAGGCAAAGTTTTATGGCGACGTTAAGATCGAGAATATATTTGAGTACGACATCGATTCGTCGCTCGAGGAGTTGGACGATTACTGCCGTCAGGCAGATTTTGTCTTTAACCTCGCAGGCGTGAACCGTCCTCAAAATCCTGAGGAGTTTATGCAGGGAAATTATGGTTTTGCCTCGATACTGCTCGCAACACTCGAGAAGCACGGAAATAGGTGTCCCGTGATGTTGTCGAGTTCGCTTCAGGCTACGCTCATCGGCCGTTATGCCGAGGGCGACTATGGCAAGAGCAAGAAGGCTGGCGAGGAGCTGTTTTTTGAGTATGGCGCGCGAACGGGCAGTCGCATTTTGGTGTATCGTTTCCCGAATCTGTTTGGCAAGTGGTGTCGTCCAAACTACAACAGCGTAGTTGCTACGTTCTGCAATAATATCGCTAACGACCTGCCGATTCAGGTGAACGACCGCTCGACGGAGTTGGAACTCGTATATATCGACGATCTTGTAGATGAGATGATTGCAGCGCTTAAAGGTGAGGAGCATCACTGCGAGTTTGATGGTCTTACAACAGTTTTGACCGCCGAGGGACGTTATTGCGCTGTTCCCGTATCGCATCGTGTTACGTTGGGAGAGATTGTCGATTTGCTCGAGCAGTTCCGTGCGCAACCCTCATCGCTCGTCGTGCCCGAGATTAAAGAAGGCTCGTTTGCGAAGAAACTATATTCGACCTATCTGTCATATCTGCCTGCCGATAAGGTGTCATTCCCGCTCAAGATGAATATCGATGCACGCGGTAGTTTTACCGAGCTGATCAAGTCGGTCGGAGTAGGGCAGGTGAGTGTCAATATCAGCAAGCCGGGCATTACCAAAGGTGAGCATTGGCACAATACCAAGTGGGAGTTCTTCATCGTTGTGTCGGGTCGCGGACTCATCCAGCAGCGTCGCGTGGGTAGCGATGAGGTGCTGAATTTCGAGGTCTCGGGCGAGAAGATTGAGGCTGTGCATATGCTTCCGGGATATACCCACAACATTATAAATCTCTCCGATAAGGAGGATTTGGTGACAGTGATGTGGTGCAACGAGTGTTTCGACCCCGCGCGCCCTGATACATATTTTGAACCTGTGGAAAAACATTAAACTATGGATATTAAACTTGACTACTCTGATGTGAAATTTGCCGACAACGGCAAACTTAAACTTTTGATAATTGTTGGCACTCGCCCCGAGATTATCCGTCTTGCTGCGGTGATTAACAAGTGTCGTCGATATTTCGACTGCATACTTGCCCACACGGGCCAGAATTACGACTACAATCTCAATGGCATCTTCTTCCGCGATCTGAAACTTCAAGATCCAGAGGTATATATGGATGCTGTGGGTGATGATCTGGGCGCTACGATGGGTAACATCATCAACGCATCGTACAAGCTTATGGTTCAGGTAAAACCCGACGCAGTGCTGGTTTTGGGTGATACGAACTCTTGCTTGAGCGTGATTGGTGCGAAGCGTCTGCATATCCCCATCTTCCATATGGAGGCGGGTAATCGTTGCTTTGACGAGTGTCTGCCCGAGGAGACTAACCGCCGCATCGTAGATATTATTTCGGATGTGAACCTATGCTACTCGGAGCACGCACGTCGTTACCTGAACGCTTCGGGCGTGGCGAAGGAGCGTACCTATGTCGTGGGCTCGCCTATGGCTGAGGTGCTGCACGAGAATCTTGAGGAGATTCAGAAGAGTGATATTCACGAGCGCTTGGGCTTGGAGAAGGGTAAGTATATCCTGCTCTCGGCGCATCGTGAGGAGAACATAGACACCGATAAGAATTTCCGTTCGCTCTTCAATGCTATCAACGCAATGGCCGAGAAGTACGATATGCCGATTCTCTATTCGTGCCATCCACGTTCGCGCAACAGATTGGAGAGTAGTAATTTCCAACTCGACAAGCGAGTTATCCGCCACGAGCCTCTCGGCTTTCACGATTACAACTGCTTGCAGATGAATGCCTTTGCTGTTGTGTCGGATAGTGGAACACTGCCCGAGGAGAGTTCGTTCTTTACATCTGTCGGCCACTCGTTCCCTGCCGTATGTATCCGTACATCGACCGAGCGACCTGAGGCACTCGACAAGGGCTGCTTTATTTTGGCAGGAATTGACGAGAAATCGCTGTTGCAGGCTGTAGATACCGCAGTTGAGATGCGCAATAGTGGCGATGATGGTATTCCTGTGCCCGACTATGTGGATGAGATGGTATCGACAAAGGTTGTGAAACTTATCCAGAGCTACACTGGCGTTGTAAATAAGATGGTTTGGAGAAAATAGCCACGCCCGAAATGAAGATCCTACTTGTTTCGCCCCACTTCTATCCCGAGGACTTCAAGTGCAACGATATGGCGTTTGAATTGGCGCGTCGTGGCCACGAGGTAACGGTGTTGTCGGATATCCCCAATTACCCGAAAGGAAAGTTCTTCGACGGCTATGGCGTTTTCAGGCGTCGTTGCGAGATGGTCAATGGCGTTAAGGTCATTCGTGCGCTGGTCATCCCGCGAGGTAATGGCGGAGGTGTGAGATTGGCGTTGAATTATATGAGTTTCGCCTTTTTCGCCTCGATTATTGCCATCTATCTTGCGCTATTCAAACGCTACGATGCAGTATTGGTTCACGAGACTTCTCCCATTACGGTGGGAATTCCTGCCGTTATTGTGAAAAAGTTGCAGCGTATTCCACTCTATTTCTGGGTGTTGGACTTATGGCCCGAGAGCCTTACTGCCGCTGGGGGTATTAATAATAAATATATTATAGGTGTTTTTACCGCTATCACACGCTGGATTTACCGCAACTCGACAAAAATTTTAATCAGCTCGAAGGGCTTTCGCCGTTCGATTGTAGAGAAGGGCGATTTTGGCGACAAAATCATATATTTCCCAAATTGGGTTGATAATGCATTGTGTCAGAAGAGCGATTTTGAGCTGCCGACGCTCCCCGAGGGCTTTATCGTGATGTTTGCAGGAAACATTGGTGAGGCTCAGGATTTCGACAATATAATGAAGGCTGCGAATATCCTGAAAGATCGCACCGAGATACAATTCGTCATCGTGGGTGATGGTCGCAAACGTCAATGGGTGGATGAGTATATCCTCGCAAACGGACTCTCTTCGACGGTGCATTGTGTTGGCCGTTTCCCGCTGTCGGCTATGCCGAGCTTCTTTGAGCGCGCCGATGCGATGCTCGTTACACTTAAAGATGAGGCTATCTTCAACCTGACCGTACCCGCCAAGGTTCAGGCCTATATGTCGGCCGGAAAGCCTATCGTGGCTATGCTCAATGGCGAGGGCGCTGCCCTTATCGAGGATGTCGGATGTGGCCACAGCGTAGCTGCGGGCGACACGGAGACTTTGGCCGATGTAATTGTTAAATTATCACAGAGCGACCACGACACTCTGCGAGAGATGGGTGAACGCGGTCGCCAATATAGCCAGTCGCACTTTGACTTTAAGAAGTGTATTGACAAACTAACCGATATTATTAGTTAAACGTATGGATATTACCAACATACTACGTTCTATATTTGATGCTGAGGCGGAGCAGATCAACTATGCTTCACTTGGCTCGGAGCAATGGCGCGAGATCTACACATTCTCGGCCGAGCAGGGTATTTTGGCTTTCGTGTGGGATGCGTTGCAGAATGCAGTCAAACGCGACTCTTCGACCCTTGCCAATATGCCGCGCGAGTTGAAGATAAGATGGGCATTGAATGTCGAGCAGATTGAGCAGAAGTACGCCCGTCAGAAGGCTGTGATTGAGAAGTTGTCGGTCTTTCTTGCGCAACACAATATCAAGATGATGGTGGTGAAGGGGTATGGCTTGAGCCTATGCTTCCCAAGAGCCGATCATCGCCCTTGCGGGGATATCGACGTGTGGTTCTTCACCGAGCACGCTGAAGATGGTCGCACGGTGCGCAGTAGTGCCCAGCAGAAGGCTGACGAACTCCTGCGAGAGCACTTCAATATAAAGATTAACGAGGATGAACACCATCATACGGTCTTTTATGTTGATGGTGTGATGATTGAAAATCACTATGACTTTATCAACATCCACGCTCACCGATCAAACAGAATCATCGAGCAGAAGTTAAAGGGTCTCGTGCAGACGACGTTGGAGAGCGTGCAGGTTGGCCAAGGAGTTGTCTATTTCCCTTCAGCCGATTTCCACTCGTTGTTCCTGCTACGACACTCGGCAGCGCACTTCGCGGCAGAAAAAATTGGCATACGCCATCTGCTCGATTGGCGTTATTATGTTGAAGTGTATAACGATCGCATAGATTGGAGGTGGCTTGAGGAGTTCGCCCAGAAGATGAATATGCATCGTTTTCTATATTCGATGCACGCCATTTGCGTCGATTATCTCGGATTGCCGCAGTCGAAAGCCCCATCATTCGATCGTGATAAGCAGCTTGAGGATAGAGTTCTGGGGGAGATTCTTTCGCCGGAGTTCTCGGATGAGAAACCCCAGAATGCAGGCTACATCAGCTCGTGGATATTTATGTTCAAGCGTTGGTGGAGCAATCGTTGGAAGCACAAGATCGTCTATCGTGAGGGTTTGTTTGTTACGTTCTTTGTTCAAGTATGGAGTCATCTGCTGAAGCCCAAAACTCTTAAGGTGAAATAGCCCTGCGAAGGAGACAAAATACCCCGCTTACCACAAGGTAGGCGGGGTATTTTCGTATCGAGGTCAAATTACTTCGTGCCGTCGCTGATGCCGCGCAGGTAGCCGATTGACTCGGCGATGCCGGGGTGGGGGTTGTCGCCGTTCTTCTCGAACTCGAGCGATACCACGCCCTTATACTTGATCTGGCGCAATACCTTCACGATGGGGCGGAAGTCCATCACGCCGCGGCCCATTTCCCAAGTCTGGCCCTGCTTCGATGCAGCGCTCTCGTCCTTGATGTGAATGTCGTAGATCCAATCCTTGTACTTCTTGATGTCGCTGACGATATCCTCACCCATACGCACCGAGTGTCCCAAGTCCATACAGCAACCAATGCCGAGCGAGGGATCCTTATACACCTCTACAACCTTCTGGATGTTGGGGAAGGGCTGGCCGTCGGGGCCGTGAGTGTGGATAGCCACCTTGATGCCTGTCTCCTTCACCTTCTTGATCATATAGTCGGTAAGCTCGTAAGTGGGAACGCCGATGAATACATCAGCTCCGTAACGCTCCGCATAGGCGAAAGCGCGATCAACGTCAGCCTCCGAACGCATATAGATCGGGCCGAGGATATAGGGATTCACGCCATACTCCTTACATTTGGCCTTGAAGGCATCCATCTGCTCCTTGGTAGAATCGAGCGGCAGCCACCAATCCTTTACCGAGAGGTATTTCACCTCCATACTCTTTAGGAATGCCAACGTCTGGTCGATGTCGTACTTGCGATAGCTATATCCGGCAACACCGATCTTGAAATCCTCCGAGCCGCGAGGGCCGCTGATAAGCTGAGCCTCGGCCGGCAGCACGAACGCCACCATCGCAGCCAAAGCGAATAATCTGATTAGTCTCTTCATATAAATTAGGTTTTAAGGTTATTTGCTTCTATAATGTTTTGCCAATCCGCCCTCGGCGGTCTCGCGGTAGAGGCTCGGCAGATTGTGGCCCGTCTCCTTCATCACCGCCACGACGTGGTCGAAGGTTACGCGGTGCTTGCCATCGGAGAGGATTGCAAACGTAGCCGAGTCAATGGCTCGGGCTGCAGCTACGGCATTACGCTCGATGCAGGGGATCTGCACAAGGCCACAGACTGGGTCGCACGTCAATCCGAGATGGTGCTCCAGAGCCATCTCGGCTGCATACTCGATCTGCGAGGGTGTACCGCCCATAAGCTGGCACGCAGCCGCCGCAGCCATAGCACACGCAACACCAATCTCGCCCTGACAACCAACCTCCGCACCCGAAATCGAGGCATTGGTCTTTGCGATATTGCCAAAGACACCTGCGGTAGCCAACGCGCGCAGGATACGAATGGGGCGATAACTATTTACATCAGCCAGATGGTAAATTACGGCCGGCAACACACCACACGAACCACAAGTCGGAGCGGTTACCACTTCGCCACCCGAAGCATTCTCCTCGGCTGTAGCCAAAGCGTAGGCATAAAGACGCGAACGGTTGCTGACCGAGGGGCCGTACTCCTTCGACTTTACCCAATAGGTACAAGCCTTACGCGCAACCTTCAATCCTCCGGGTAGTACGCCGTCGTTATTAAGGCCGTTGTCGATCGTCTGGCACATTGTCTGCCAAATCTTCTCTAAATATGGCCACACATCCTCCTGCTCGCTATCCTGAACATACTCCCAGATGGTCTTGCCCTCGCGATCGCACCACTCGAGTATCTCTTCGGCTGTGGTCAGAGGATAGACCTTCTCACCGGCGAGTTGCGGCATCTCGGGACTTGCAATGTTTCCGCCGCCGATACTATATATCGTCCACTCATCCACGATCGAGCCACCCTTCAATGCCTCGAACAACATTCCGTTGGTGTGGTACTCCTTGACAATCTCAGGACGCCATATAATTTCCGTGGGAGCGGCCTTCTCCAGCACTTCGCGTATAGCGGTGTCTGTAAGGTGGCCCTTACCCGTTGCGGCCAATGAGCCGTAGAGCGTAACGCGGAATGCCTCGGCATTGCTATTTCGCTCAAGAAAGATCTCGGCAGCCTTGCGAGGGCCCATTGTGTGGCTGCTCGACGGGCCGTGGCCGATCTTATATAATACTTTTAGTGACTCCATAATTAAATGTTTTAGACGTGGCGTAAAATCTCCTCCAAGCTATTGAAGTGGCTCTTGTAGTCCTCGAGCGAAGAGCTGATCACCTCGTAGGCCTCCTCGCGGCCGTAGGTTGCCACGATCTCCACCTTGCGCTGCTGCTCGCTATCGCGATCCGAAGGTGGCATATCCTTGTAGGTGAGGAAGTAGTGCTTCAGACGATCGACCACAACGTGCGGCAACTCCTCGATGTCGTTATAGCCGCGATAGGTAGCATCGTTGCGCAGAACGGCGATGATCTTGTCGTCAGCCTCGTCGCCGTCGAGCATACGGAAACCTCCGATGGGCTTCACCGTAGCAATGATATCGCCGTGAGCGATGTTGCGCTCCGTCAGTACGCATATATCCAGCGGGTCGCCGTCGCCCTTGATGTTCTGACGACCGCAACGTCTCATACAATACTCTGCAACCGTATCGCCGCAATAACTCTGCGGAATGAAGCCATAGAGAGCCGGAACGACCGTTGAGTACTTCTGCGGGCGGTCGATGCGGATGTAGCCGCTCACCTTATCCAACTCATACTTCACCGTGTCGGTTGGCACCATCTCGATGAATGCCGTAACAACCTCGGGGGCATCTTCGCCCACCTCCAGACCGTGCCACGGGTGCGATTTATATCTAAGGCCCATCAGTCGGGCGATAGGATCATTGATTTTATTTCCCATATTAATAAGTTTAAGTTTTTATCCAACAATATATCGTGCCACGCGAGGCAACATCTTGTACATCGCATTGACCACGCCCCAGCAGAGTGCGAAGACCACCACGACCGTCAAAATCACACACACGGGAGTCGGCAGTCCGAGCGGTTGAAGCAGCAGGATGACGGGGCCTAACAGGATGTAGTGCATAAGGTAGATGCCAAACCCGCACTTGGTGATATTGGCCAGAATGTGCTGCACCCGCTCCGAGTGTATCTTGACGCGCTGCGCTGCGAGGAAGATTCCGATAGCCATCAGCGCCACGTTGGGCGAGCAGAACTGCCAGAACATCTCTATCAGCTCGGGCTGCTCCTCGTAGCTATACTGCACGATCATCGAGCTGAAGCCCGTATATGTAACGATGTAGCCTGCGAAGTACAGCATAGCACCCATAGCGATAATCTTGCGCGAGGGTAGGGGATTGCCCTTGCCGAGCAGAAGTCCCAGAAACAGATAACCCGCAAAACCTGCAAAGTAGTAGAACGTACCAAACTCATTCCACGCGCAACGACCGAACAGATTGGGCGACAGAATCTGCGTCGCGTAAGGTAACATCAGCGAGCAACACCACATAATAATAAAGGTGCGCACCAACGTTTTGTCGTTCTTCTCGATCCACGCCGAGAGGAATGGCATTATGAGGTAGAGGCCGATGAGCATATAGATGTACCACATATGCGTGGTGTAGCCGTTGAACGTGAAGGGAATCAGAGCGATGTTACGCACGGCATCACCAAATGCCTGCGAAGGCGAGAACTCGAAGGGATAGAGGATCGAAACCACCGACACATCCATACCCAGCACCCCCGTCAGCCAAGGCACTAAATAGTATATGGCCGACCACAGCACCATCGGCACAAGCACGCGCGGAATACGGCGACGATAGAAATCGCCTGCCGACTCCCTGACGGGCAGCAGCAACAAACCCGTCATCATCGCAAACAGAGGCACACTCGGACGCATCAGCGAACCGATGAAAGCGCCCCAGAATCCGTTCATCGGATCCTCCTGCGGAGTGGCGTTGTAAATATCGACGCTATGGCCCGCAATTACCATCAGCAGGGCCACAAGACGCAACATATCGAGCCAAATAATACGTTTTCGGGGCTGTATAGTCATAATTTATGGAATTCTTATTAAACAAATGTATGGATTTTTTTTAGTTTTTCCTATATTTACACAACAAAAAACAACCCTCCACAACTTGAATAGTGCATAATTGAGAAAATCCACACTCTTCCATTAATTTTATACAATTATGACAACAAGTAAATTTAGAAGCAAACTCTACGCCAAAAGCGTCGTGGCACTGCCATACGCTGAGCAGGAATCGGTCGGATCGTTCTTCGATTTTGCCGAGGAGCTGGTTCGGAGTACAAAGGCTTTGGGACGCGATCGTACGTCCGAAACCTATGCTGTTGCGACGAACAGTTTCAAACGTTTTTGCCAGACGGACGACCTACCGTTTGAGAAAATCGACTCCGACCTGATTGAGGCTTACGAAGCCTATCTGAAACGAATGGGGGCGCTCCCCAACACCTCTTCGTTTTATATGCGCAACCTACGGGCGATCTATAATCGAGCCGTCGAAAAGGATCTGGTTGTGCAGTGTAACCCTTTCCGCCACGTCTATACGGGAGTGGATAAAACCGTCAAACGCGCCATCCCACTCGCCGACATACGTCGTCTCAAGGAATTGGATCTCTCGGCAAATCCCATTCAGGATCTGTCGCGCGACATCTTTTTGTTCAGTTTCTACACCCGAGGTATGGCATTCGTGGATATAGCCCACCTCAAAAAGCGCGACCTGCGTAGTGGGGTGTTGAGCTATCGCCGCCGCAAGACGGGACAACAGTTGTTTATTAAGTGGGAGAAATGTATGCAGGATATAGTTGATAAATATAAGAGTGCTGGATCGCCATATCTGCTACCGATAATCGACCACAACGTAGGCAACGAACGTCCTCAATACCTGAGTATGTCGCATAAGATCAATCGCCACCTGAAACAAATCGGCGAGATGGCCGGCATCACGATTCCGCTGACGATGTACGTCGCGCGCCACGCGTGGGCCAGCATTGCCCGCAGTCGCAACATCCCGCTCTCGATCATCAGCGAGAGTATGGGGCACGACTCCGAATCGACGACGCGAATCTATTTGGCCTCGCTCGACAACTCGGCTATCGACAATGCCAATAGCATAATACTCGGGCTATTATAACGACAGTTAGATTTTTTCACAATATAGCGGATTATTCAAAATAATAAACTATTTTTGGAATAATCTCATAATCCGCTAAGAATAAAAAGTTTATGCGGAAAGTTCAAGAACGAGGTAATGAGTTGGCAACTGTTCTGATTTCTACATATTTGCGTGATTTGCATTGATGTACAAC
>SUZL01000024.1 GCA_015059925.1 Rikenellaceae bacterium | reverse complement strand
TCTTTTCAATAATGCAGAATCAGACAGATAAGGGAACTTCGCTTGTTTCTAAATCGTTAGCAGTCTAAAATCTTAATTCTGTAATCTGTTCGTTTTCAGAGAGTAAGATAAATTTCTATGTCTTGCCGAGTGAAATGTTACGCGCTTGTTGATCCCTATCTCATTCGTTATGTGGCGGAGGATATTGTTGCAATGCCCATTAGATGGCAATGAGAATATCGGCTCGAAAGGATCGTCCCGATTGTAACGCATTATGATTTTCTCAGGCAGATTTAGTAATGGGACCTCAACGGCAACCTTTGTCTTGGTGCGAGAGGTAGCAATGTATCTCCGATCCCCTAACTCAATAATGTTATTCATTCTAAGTCGTAGAATATCCGCATAAGCCAGTCCCGTGAAACAACTGAGCAGGAATGCATCAAGCACAATTGATTCGGTTTGATTCTTAGGATGATATTGCATCAGACTCTGCAGTTCCTCCTTCACCAAGAAACTGCGATGTGAAACTTCTGTACGCATAGCGTATCCGACAAAAGGATTTTTCGATATGATACCATTGCTTATTGCTCGCAATATAATATGCTTCAACGCTGTCATATATATTTTTATGGTATTTGTACAACATCCAATAACATCTGCCAGCCAGCGATGAAAGTCGATAATGAAGCCTCTGTCTATCTTATGAATCGGGAGATCGCACACTCCATATTGCTCTGAAATAAATTGTCCAAGATGGCTACATACATACCTATATTTATATAATGTACTCCGACTGCGTGTTACGCCTACCATCTGCTCGAATTCGCTGTTATGTTTCTCGAATAGTGCAATTATACCATCAACACAAATATGCCCTCCTCGGTATTGCTGACGCACAGCCTGCGGAGTGAGCTCCGTCGCACTATGCATTAAGCTAAGATAGGACTCATACAGAAGATATGAAATATCATCTAACATAGCATTTATTCGGCGAGCCGATTCATTACGCCCCATCAAGCGACAACGAGTCTGATTCCATCGTTTGGGGCAAGTGGCCAAATTGGTAGAAAATGTGCAAAATTTCCCATTTATTGATATGCGACACATAATAGAGAATTTTCCATTACGCAATGGTTGATTTTTCTTGATGTAGAACAAAATCTTGAATTGGTTTCTCATAAAAAGCTGCTTTTAGGTAAAATATTAGTTTAACTTACTATGGATCAAAGATATGTAACCGGATGAATTTCAGCAATAAGAGTGCGCAGTTCGGGTAACTATCAAGTAACCATAGTAACTCAATTGGTATTAGAAATAGGCGTATTGAACCTTTCAGAATAGATTTAGCGCAAGATATGTTTTTACCTAAAAAACCAAAATACACAAATACATTAACGTAAAAACTAATGCTTATGGTTAGGAAAATTGTACTTTCTATCATCGCTGTGATGAGCGTAACCTTTATGGCTCTGGCTCAAAATCAGCAGGTAACCGGTACGGTGAAGGACTCAGGCGGTAATCCTATCGTCGGAGCTACGGTTTCAGTGGAGAACTCCACTGCCGGAACCACGACCAATGTAAATGGTAGCTTCAGAATTGAGGCTCCTGCCAATGGTACACTCGTCGTATCG
Organism: Rikenellaceae bacterium; assembly: GCA_015059925.1. Classification (GTDB taxonomy): domain Bacteria; phylum Bacteroidota; class Bacteroidia; order Bacteroidales; family Rikenellaceae; genus Alistipes. The sequence continues at coordinate 14,510 of SUZL01000024.1, read as the reverse complement.
TTTGTTGGATACAAAGATGCTCGCATCGGTATCGCCAACAAGACAAACATCAACGTCGTTCTTGAGGAGGACACTCAGTCAATCGACGATGTTGTTGTAGTAGCCTACGGAACGGCTAAGAAATCGTCTTTGACTGGCGCTGTATCAAGCGTATCTTCAGAGAAGATTGCAAAATTGCAGGTATCAAACGTATCAAAGGCTCTTGAGGGTGCTGCTCCCGGTGTACAGGTTGCATCGCAGTCTGGTCAGCCCGGTTCATCTGCAACTGTTCGTATCCGTGGTATCGGTTCTATCAATGCAAGCTCGGCTCCTCTTTATGTCGTTGACGGTATGCCCTACGATGGTAACATCGCAGCAATCAACCCCAACGATATCGAGTCAATGACCGTTTTGAAGGATGCATCATCAACTGCTCTTTACGGTTCGCGTGCTGCTAACGGTGTGATTATGATTACCACCAAGAAGGGTGCTCGCGAGAAGACTCGTGTAACATTCGAGGGTCGTGTGGGTGTAAACTCTCGTGGTATCGGCGAGTACGACATTATGAAGAACCCCGGTGAGTATATGACCACTTACTGGCAGATGCTTCGCAACCAACTTGGTAGCGGCGAGGAGGCTACTGCTAACCTCTTTGGCGAGTTGGGTTACAACCCCTTTATGAGCGACAATAACAACATCGTAGATGCTAACGGTAACCTTACCGCTGCTGCGTTGAAGTGGACTGACGACTGGGCTGATGAGTCAATCTCAAGCGGTATGCGTCAGGAGTACAACGTATCATTGCAGGGTGGTAACAGCCGTTCTTCACACTATCTTTCAATCGGTTACTTGGATGATGAGGGTATCATTACCAACTCTGACTACTCACGTCTGTCAGTTCGTTCAAACGGCGACTTCCAGGTAAATGATTTCATCAAGGTTAGTGGTAGCGTAGCTTACGCTCGCGGTGAGCAGAACTCTCAGGCTATATCTTCTCTTAGCAACTACGTTAACACCTTTATGTTTACTCAGTCGATCGCTCCTATCTATCCCGTTTATGGATACGACGAAAGCGGTAACAAGGTATTTGACGAGAACGGCAACCCCGTTTATGACTTTGGAGATGGTAAGTTTGGTGCGCGTGCTTATGGTTCAAACCAGAACGTAGTAGCATCAGATGAGGCTAATATGAACCGTGTATTGTCTGACAACCTTTCAAGCCGTTTTGCTGTGGATATCAATTTCCTCAAGCATTTCAAATTGACGGTAAATGGTGGTTATGACTTGACCAACTCTGCACAGGATCGTTTCCAGACTCCTTCATTCGGTGATGCTCAGCAGTCTAACGGCCGTGCATACAAGTATCGTACTCGCTCGCAGACCTTTACCGTTAATGAGTTGCTTACATACACCAACTCTTTCGGTCGCCACAACCTTGACGTTTTGGTTGGTCACGAGAACTACGACTTCAACTATGCAAATCTCTCTAACTCGAAGTCTAACTTCTTCGATCCTCTGAACCCCGAGTACTCTAACGCTATTACTATGGAGGATATGAGCTCTTACACGCACGAGTACACCTTGGAGTCATATCTGGGTCGAGTAAACTACGATTTCGATGACCGTTACTTCTTCTCGGCTTCATATCGTCGTGACGGTTCTTCTCGTTTCGCGAAGGACAACCGTTGGGGTAACTTCTGGTCAGTAGGAGGATCGTGGAGTATCTCTAAGGAGTCATTTATGGAGAGCTCACAGGATTGGCTTGACAACCTCAGCCTGCGCGCTTCTTATGGTAGCGTTGGTAACGATGCGATCTACTACCCCAACTCATCAACCAACAACTACTACGCATACAAGACTCAGTACTCGATTATGAACTCTGATGGTTCTTTCTCACTATCAAAGTACTACGAGGGTAACCCCGATCTTACTTGGGAGACTTCATACAACTTCAACGTAGGTTTGAGCACCGCTTTGTGGAACAACCTTTTGAACCTCGATGTTGAGTACTTTAACAAGCGTACAGAGGATATGCTCTACAATATGCCTCAGGCTATCTCTTCAGGTATCAGCTACCTCTCTACCAACGCATTGACGATGAAGAACTCTGGTGTTGAGTTCACTATGGGTATCAACATTCCTATGCCTAAGGACTTCACTTGGAACTGGACAATCACTGGTACTCACTACAAGAACGAGGTACTCGATATCCCCGTTGACAAGCAGGAGGATGGTATCACCCACTCTTCATACTATAACATCCGCGAGGGTAAGAGCGTATATGACTTCTACTACTACAGCTATGCTGGTGTTAACGAGCAGGGTAAGTCAACTTGGTGGGCTGACACCGTTGATGAGAACGGTAACGTAACTGGCCGCGAGGCTGTTACCGACTACACTAAGGCTGACAAGTACTATATCGGTACTGCTCTTCCCGATTTCCAGGGTGGTGTAACGATGGACTTCGGTTGGAGAAACTTCGACCTCTCTATTGCTACAAACTTCCAGATCGGTGGTGATGTATATGACTCAATGTATGCAAGCTTTATGCACGCAGGTGAGGCTGGTAGCAACTGGCACCGCGATATCTTGAATGCTTGGTCGGAGAATAACACCAGCTCAAACATTCCTATCTTGGATGGCGACCAGAACGCTAATATGTTCTCTGACCGCTTCCTCGTAGATGCTTCATACTTCAACATCCGCAACATCACGGTGGGCTACACCTTCCCCAAGAAGTGGCTCAACAATTTGCAGATCGAGAATGCCCGTCTCTACGTAGTGGCTGATAACGTAGCTCTCTTCTCAAAGCGTAAGGGTATGGACCCCCGCCAGTATATTCAGGGTCAGTCGGCTGCTAACTACTCGGCAATCCGCACTATCTCGGCAGGTATTTCATTAACTTTCTAAAAATTGATGATTATGAAACTTTATAATAGAATTTTTAATTTTCTGGCAATAGGTGCCGCCGCACTTGCGGTATCGTGCTCAGAGGATTATCTGGAGACTGCCCCTACACACACGGTTGATCAGGAGACCGTAAATAAGGTAATGCAGGATGATCCTTCGCAGGTTCAGGCCTATGTGACAGGTTCGATGTTTAACCTCTACTGCGGTGGCGATTATTGGGCGAGCCACGACGATTTCGGTTTGCCCGCAGTGAAGCTGGCTACCGATCTTATGTGCGACGATATTGCATATCCCAACGACAACCAGTGGTTCTGCTATGACTACCAGATGGATAACCGTATGGGTAATTACAGGCGTACGTCTGCCATCTGGAATCAGTTCTACAACCTGATTGATGGTTGCAACACTGTTATCACAATGCTGAAGCCCGAGGATGGTGCAACGGTTGGTGATGATGTTGCTGTAATGTTGGGTCAGGCGTACTCAACTCGTGCTTTGGCATACTTCTGGCTTATCAATCTTTGGCAGCACCCCTACAATGTTGATCCCAATGCGCTGGGAGTACCTGTAAAGAATGAGGTTGAGTATCGTGCAAATCGAGTTTCAGTTAAGGAGGTGTACGATCAGATTTTAGGCGATGCCCAGACTGGTTACAACTACTTGGAGGGTAAGGGTTATCATTCGGGTGATAAAACCGGTCTTTCAGAGTATGCTGCAGCTGCCATCTACGCTAACGCTCTGATGTTCGTTGCCGATTATAACAAGGCTGCCGAGTATGCAAAGAAGGCTATTGCAGGTGGTTCGCTCAACGCATCACAGTTGATGGACGGTTTCAACTCACTCGCAATGGATGAGGCTATCTGGGGTTACAACGTAAACGAGGAGACAACGGGTTACTATGCATCATTCTTCTCTCACGTTGATTCTTATATGATTGGCTACGGTGGCCAGGTAGGTTTCCGCAAGATAATTTCATCGGAGCTTTTTGACCAGATTAAGGATACTGATGTTCGTCGCGGATGGTTCGGTTACAACCCTGCATACAATTTGCTGGATGTTAGCTATGCCTACGAGGAGTCATACGGTTTGACCAAGTATATCGCAAACAAGTATCGTGATTCATATATGACCACGATGGGTGGTGCGAGCCCCTTCACCTCGGCTATTATCCACACTCGTATCGCTGAGATGTACTTCGTAGCTGCTGAGGCTTACTACTTGGCTGGTGATCAGGCTGCAGCACTGAATATGCTCAACGAGATTATGGTTACACGCGATCCGAGCTACAACTGCACTGCTACGGGCGACGCTCTCTATCAGGAGATTTGCTTGCAGAAGCGTATTGAGACTTGGATGGAGGGTTGCCGCTACCTCGATGCTAAGCGTCGTGGCGAGACTATCGACCGCTCGAAGTCAAGCAACCACTCTAAGTCACTGCCTTCGTTCAACGCTGTTACCTACTCAGCTCACGACTATCGTATGATTTATCACATCCCCGAGAAGGAGATGCAGAATAATCCTGAGATTGAGGCTGATAACGAGTAATATTAATACTGCTATAAAGAAAAGGCTGCCTGACTTGACGTCAGACAGTCTTTTTTTGTCATATAATAACGGGAAGTATTTCTCAGGGTGTTTTTCAATGTAAATAGATAAATTCATACTGAAATAGGACATAAAAGTTATCGTTTTAGTAAATAATTAGTATATTTGCAACCCAAACACAACATACGATGGATAGCAACGTCAGAAATAGTATAGCAGACTCGCCCAACGGGCCATCGGAGCAGAAGACTCCGCTCTTTACCTACATTGACAGCACGGAGTACGACTCGATAATCAACGAGAACAACGTGCCGCGCGTTTTCGGGCGCGGAGGAATCTTCATCTGCCTAAAGGGTAAGGGCTATGTTACCATCAACGAGCATAAGTATCAGCTCTCGCCCCGCACGATGTGCATCGCCTTCCCGGGCACGATCATTCAGGAGTTCAAGCGCGAGGAGGGTTTCGAGAGTTACACCCTGCGCATCGACACCGAGTTCCTGCGCGACATAAACTTCCCGTCGGCATCGACCATACATATGATGATGCGCGACAACCCCTGTATGACCCTCACGCAGGAGCAGCTGGATTCGATCCTGCAGGTGTGCCACCTTATGCACGAGCGCGACAAGCGCACCGATCACCCCTTCCACGACCAGATCAACGCACAGCTGCTGACGCTCCTCTGCTTTGAGTTGGCGGGAGTCTATGCCAGCGATATGCCCGTCAAACGTGAGCCCTGCTCGCGTCAGGAGGTGATCTTCCGCAAGTTCCTCTCGCTGCTGGCCACCGACATAACCATCTCGCGCGAGGTGCAGTATTATGCCGACAAGCTCTGCATCACGCCCAAGTATCTGACCATCGTAACGCGCCAGATGTCGGATCACAGCGCGGCGACGTGGATCACGCACTCGGTCATTATCAACGCCAAAGCCCTGCTCTCGACAACGCAGCTGACCGTTCAGCAGGTGTCGAGCCGACTCAATTTCCCCAATCCGTCGTTCTTCGGACAGTACTTCCTGCGTCATACGGGTATGACACCCAAGGAGTTCCGCCGATCGAAAATGTAATAACAAACCGCTATGACTTCACTCTACGACAATATAATCTTCGGCCCCGTACGCTCACGCCGTCTGGGCCTATCGTTGGGCGTTAATCTGCTGCCCATCGAGTCGAAACTGTGCAGCTTCGACTGCATCTACTGCGAATGTGGATGGAATGCCGACCACGTCGGTCGCCGCCGCTTCAATGCGCGCGAGGATGTGCGAGAGATGCTCTCGGAGGTGTTGCAGCAAATGGTCGGCGAGGGTACGCCCCCCGACGTTATCACATTTGCGGGTAACGGAGAGCCGACGATGCACCCCGACTTCGAGCAGATCATCGACGACACGCTCGCGCTGCGCGATGAGCTCTGTCCCTCGGCCAAGGTATCGGTGCTGAGCAACGCTACGCAGATTCACCGCGAGGATGTAAGGCGAGCGCTACGAAAAGTAGATAACAACATCCTGAAGCTCGACTCGGCGTTCGATGGCACGGTGCAGCTTATCAACAAGCCCCAAGGCGCATACACCGTCGAGCGCACGGTGGAGTTACTGAAACTCTTTGAGGGGCAATTCATCCTGCAGACGATGTTTCTAAGGGGCGAATATGAGGGCCAGAGGGTGGACAATACCACCGAGGAGCAGGTCGAGGCGTGGCTCAAGATTGTTGAGCAGATCGCTCCACGTCAGGTGATGATCTATTCGCTCGACCGCGATACGCCCTGCCCCACGCTCGAGAAGGTCGGCCGCGAGGAGCTTTGCCGCATAGCCGAGCGCGTCGAGGCTTTGGGTATAGTCTGCTCGGTGGCGTGAGAATTGTTTTAGTAGATTTTTAAGCGTATATTTGTGGCCCGAAAATGGAGCCAGCAACTATGAACGATGCAATGCAACATATAGAATACGAACTGCTCTATCGTGTCAATTCGCCCGCCGACCTGAAACGTCTTCAGATCGACGAGCTGCCTCGTTATTGCCGCGAGCTGCGCCAATACATCATCGAGGAGTGTTCGCGCAACCCCGGCCACTTGGCCTCGAGTCTGGGTACGATAGAACTCACCGTTGCCATACACTACGTTTACGACACACCGCACGATAAACTCGTTTGGGATGTCGGCCATCAGGCCTACGCCCACAAGATCATAACGGGCCGCCGCGACGAGTTCCCCACGAATCGTAAGCTGGGCGGCATCAGCGGATTCCCGCGTATGGCCGAGAGCGAGTATGACGCTTTTGGTGCGGGGCACTCATCAACCTCAATCTCAGCCGCCTACGGTCTTACGAAGGCTGCCGAGTTGCAGGGCGTGGATAACCACGTTGTGGCCGTTATCGGCGACGGCGCGATGACAGGAGGATTGGCATTTGAAGGATTGAACAACGCGGGCGAGAAGAAGCGCGGCAAGCTGCTGGTTATCTTCAACGACAACGAGATGGCCATCGATCAGGCTACGGGCGCGCTGGATAGCTACCTCGCGCGAATGTCAACCTCGCGCACATACAACAGTCTGAAACGCGGCCTGTGGAGCATACTTTCGCACGTTCCGCCTGTGCTGCGATTCTGCCAGAAGGTGGGCAACGCCGTAAAGCAGGGCCTGCTGCAGAACAGCAACCTCTTCGAGAGCCTTAACTTCCGCTACTTCGGGCAGTTGGATGGCCACGATGTGAAGGAGCTGGTGCGTATGCTCTCGGCGCTGAAGGATATTGACGAGCCGAAGTTGCTGCACGTCATCACGACCAAGGGCAAGGGCTACACCCCCGCCGAGGATAATCAGGCCGTATGGCACGCGCCGGGCCGCTTCAACCCCGAGACGGGCGAGCGCATCCCCTCGAAGAGTGCTGCAGCACGTTATCAGGACGTATTTGGCGAGACGCTGTTGGAGCTTGCGCGCAAGAACGATAAGATTGTCGGCATCACGCCCGCAATGCCGTCGGGCTGCTCGATGAATGTTATGATGCAGGCTATGCCCGAGCGCTGCTTCGATGTGGGCATTGCCGAGGGACACGCCGTAACGTTCTCGGCAGGTCTGGCTGCGGGAGGTATGCACCCCGTATGCAACATCTACTCGTCGTTTATGCAGCGCGCCTATGACAATGTGATTCACGACGTTGCGTTGCAGAATCTCCCCGTTACGCTCTGCATCGATCGCGGAGGATTGGTCGGCGAGGATGGCGCTACGCATCACGGAGCCTTCGATCTGGCCTACTTCTCGTGCATCCCGAATATGATTGTTGCCGCCCCGATGGACGAGGTGGAGTTGCGCAATATGCTCTACACGGCAACCAATACCCCCTCACCGTACTCTATTCGCTACCCTCGCGGAGCAGGCGCGGGAGCCGACTGGCGCGGAAGGGAGTTTGAGACAATCCCGACGGGCAAGGGCCGCCGCCTTAAGGAGGGCAAGGATTTGGCCATCGTATCGATCGGAACGGCCGGAAACTTCGCTGCGGAGGCGATCCGTCGCGTGGAGGCCGAGGGCAAGGTGAGCATCGCTCATTACGACCTTAGATTCGCCAAGCCGCTGGACGTGGAGCTGCTGCGCGAGGTGGGAGAGAAGTTCGATAAGGTGATAACTGTCGAGGATGGAGTGCTGCGCGGCGGTGTGGGCGAAGCTGTGGTTAAACTACTCAGCGACAATGGATTTAAGCCTACGGTTCGCACGCTCGGAATTGGCGATAGCTTCATTGAGCACGGCACTCCCGCCGAGCTTTATGCCCTGTGCGGCTACGATAGCGACGGTATCGAACGAGCCATCAACGAGATGATCGAGAAATGATGAGAAGGATTTTGATTATTGCTACGCTCTTGCTGTTTACAATCGGAGCATCTGCCCAGCAGGGGCCCTCGTCGCAAAAATCGAGGGATAAGATCTTGGGCGAAATGGAGCAGTTTGTGAATGTTGCCGATATTCTGCCCGATGATGTGAGCGTGGAGGGTACGACGCAGGGCTTTGCCATTCACGGGCGCTACGGCTTCTCGGTACACGATCGCGGGCAATGCGTCATCATCGATCTAAAGCGTCGCTCGTTTGTCAGCACCTTCGTGATGGAGGGCAATACGGGCCACTGCAACAACGCCTCGTTCGGCGTGGAGCGCTACGATAAGAGTTCGCAATTTCCGCTGCTGTACGTTACCGAGTGTCGCGGCAATAGGGCCTGCTACGTTAATGACATCTCGCTCACGGGATCGCGTCTGGTGCAGACGATTTACTACGATGGCGAGGAGATAACGGGCCCGGCCGATTGGTTTGTGGATGCTCCGTCGAAAAGAATTTTTCTATACTGCACGATAGGTAATCTGCGCTGGATCAAGGTATTCCGCCTGCCCAAGCTCGCCGACTCCGATTCGCGTGGCGAGGTGCATCTTCGCCCCGAGGACTCTATCGGATCGCTTCCCGCGGGCGATATCTCAATCCCGCAGGGCAGCCATCTCTATTCGCGTTATATCTTCCTGCCGGCGGGTGTTCCGTCGCGCTCGACAGCGCTGCACATTACCGATGCGCTGACCGCAGAGCACTACCCGACACTCGACCTTTCGTCGATGGGCCTTGAGCCCGAAGGGGTGGCTACGCGCCGAGGATGGCTCTACGTCTCGTTCCACACACCGCGCGACAATCGGGCTAATGTGATCTTCAGAATGAAGGTCAATTAGAGATGCGCGAGGAGTCGAAAATCAGATTCTCCGTATTGTAGCCTCGGCGGTCGGCCAGCTCGACGATGTAATCGAGTGTCGAGCCCGCGAGCGATGGCGTGCGCGAGAGAATCCACAGAAATCGCGGCGAACGACTGCCGATGAGTACCCATTCGCCATCGGGGGCCATCTCCAAAATGTTGTAATCCGAATAGAAAATCCAGAAAAACGAGACCCTCAGTCGGCCCGGCGTGGAGGTTGCTTTGGCGTGGCCGATGGCCTCGTGCGGCTCGCCCCCACGATCGCCCCGATTGATGACCTCGACAGTGCCGTCGTCAAGCTGTCGATAATCGGCCGTAACGTTGCGCATACCGCGCTCGAAGCGGTTGTCGAAGCGTGCAACCTCGTACCAACGCCCCATAAATTCGCTCAAATCGAACTCCGCCAAGGTCGTACGATTGATCATATCGCGCCCCGAATTATAGACACACGCCGCAAGAAACATCAATAGCAACAGCAAAACAATTGTCATATGAAATCTGAAACTTTTTAACATCGTTTTCACACTCGCTTTCATAACATTTTTCATACCAATTTTGAAGATTCTACTTATCTTTGCCGCTGCAAAAACCTTGCACAATGATACGAGAAGATTTAAGAAGATACATCGAGCAGGAGATCCTGCCGCTATATGACGCTTTCGACCGTGGCCACCGCCGCGACCACGCCCACCAAGTGATCGAGCGTAGCGCGCAACTCGCCGAGGCGTTCGACGTGGATGCCGAGATGGTATATGCGATTGCGGCGTACCACGATACGGGCCTTAGGTTCGGACGCGAGAACCACCACTCCGACTCGGCACGCATCGTCCTTGCCGACGGGGAGTTGCGCCGCTGGTTTACGGAGGAGCAGATCGTAACGATTGCTCAGGCTACGGAGGATCACCGCGCCTCGGCAGCCCGTGCGCCACGCTCGATCTATGGTCGCATCGTGGCCGAGGCCGACAGGTTGATAATACCCGAACTGATCATTCGCCGCACGGTGCAATATAGTCTGGCCAACTTCCCCGCGCTCGACTGCGAGGGGCATTGGCTGCGATCGCAGGAGCATCTGCACGAGAAGTATGACGAGGGCGGTTATCTGCGGCTCTGGATCGAGGGCTCGGACAATGCCGAGCGGTTGGAGCGGCTGCGCGAGATAATTGCCGACAAGGAGCAGCTGAGGGAGATTTTTGATAAGATCTTTGACGAGGAGCAGAATAAAAAAGAGCCTGTCTAAAATAGACAAGCTCTTTTCTTTTATTCTATTTCTAAAGAAGTTGTATAACAAGAGGGATTTTTAGGCCTGCGATGGTCGAGAAACCGCAGCATACTTGGCGTATGTGAGGATTTCAAGAGCGAGCAAAACGACAAAATCACCTTGTTAGGCAGCTTCTAATTAGCGAACCTTGAACTCAGGATCTGCCATCTGCGGAATAGGCATCGACGCATAGTAACCTGCATCGAACTTCTCGCGAACGGCCTTGAATGCCTCGATCGTGCGCTCAACATCCTCCAGCGTGTGAGCTGCCGTAGGAATGATTCGCAGGATGATCTCGCCCTTCGGGATAACGGGATAGATCACAATCGAGCAGAAGATACCGTAGTTCTCGCGCAGATCGACGATAAGGTTGGTACCCTCCTCGTTACCGCCCTTCATATATACGGGGGTTACGGGCGACTGGGTTACACCAATCTCGAAACCATTCTCCTTGAAACCGGTCTGGATAGCGCGGGTGATCTCCCACAGCTTCTCCTGATACTCGGGGTGGTTGCGGATAAGCTCCAGACGCTTCAGCGCACCGATAACCATAGGCATCGGGAGCGACTTTGCGTAGAGCTGCGAACGCATATTGTAACGGAACAGGTTGATCAACCAACGGGGACCGCTGACGAATGCACCAATACCAGCCATTGACTTTGCGAAGGTGTTGAACAACACATCAACGCCATCAACGCAGCCGAAGTGAGCTGCCGTACCACGACCGCCGGGGCCCATAGTACCGAAACCGTGAGCGTCATCAACGAGCAGACGGAAGTTGAAATCCTTCTTTGCCTTAACGATAACATCGAGGAAGCCCAGATCGCCCTTCATACCGAATACACCCTCGGTAATTACGAGCACACCACCACGCTGAGACTCAGCCAGCTCGGTTGCGTGCTTGAGCTGCAGGCGCAACGACTCCTCGTTGTTGTGAGCGTAAACGAAACGCTTGCCCTTGTGCATACGCAGACCATCAATGATGCAGGCGTGGCACTCGGCGTCGTAAACCACAACGTCGCGAGGCGAGAGCAGGCAGTCGATAATAGAGATCATACCCTGATAACCGAAGTTCAGAAGGAAAGCGTCCTCCTTACCAACGAACTCTGCGAGCTCGCGCTCCAGCTGCTCGTGGTACTTGGTCTGACCACTCATCATACGAGCACCCATCGGGGCTGCCATACCAAACTCCTGTGCACCAGCTGCGTCGGCCTTACGCACCTCGGGGTGGTTGGCCAGACCGAGGTAGTTGTTCAGGCTCCAGTTGAGCATCATCTTACCGCGGAAACGCATATGGGGGCCAAGCTCGCCCTCCAACTTGGGGAATGCAAAATAACCGTGTACCAACTGCATATACTGACCAATCGGGCCACCGGTGTTCTTCTCTAATCTTTCAAAAATATCTACCATAATATTTTATATTGAGTTATTAGTTTTTCCTTATTTGTTCGCAAAAAAAGTCAAATTGATATGCAAAGTAACACATTTAATTCTTTTTTGACAAATTTTTTGCTCCTTATATCTACAAATCTATGACAAGCGTGGTAACGCCTCGCATCGGCACATCGTATGAGAGCGAGCCGTCGAGCTCGGCATAGGTCAAATCGTGGCGCGCATCGGTGCGGTAGCTCTTGACGCTCTTCACTCGCTTCTGCCACTGTTTGGGGAGCTCCAGCTGCACGTCGCGCCCCTCAAACGATGAGTTCACAAGCACAACGACCATCTGCTCGCCATCGGGCGCGAGGAATGCCGTAGCGGCCAGAGTATCAACATCGTCAGCACCCTTGACGTCGATACGTTTATAGTTGGGGCGGACAAAACGGCTGAAGTTGCCCAGCACCCACAACATCTTGTTCGATGAGATGTAGCCGCCCTTGTGAATGTCGCCATCGGTGGCGTGCAGCGCAATCAGGGCGTGGTCGCCACGCAACTCCATAGCCTTCCAATAGCACCACGACACGGCATTCATATCGACAAAGTCGCTATACATCACTCGGGCCATCATCAGCGCAGCCTGAATATCGCCGTGATTGCCCTTCTGCCAATCCTCGGTAATGCCACCGTAACGCTGCGAATTGGGCAGCAGACACCACTCCGACGAGTGGTAATCAAGGCCATACTTCTTGGCCTCGGCGGCGGCCAGAAGGTGCGTTGAGCGCATATCCTCCGAGGTGAAGTGGTTGTGGTAGGGATGGGCTGTGAATTCCTGATCGACGTGCTTTAGATCGCCCAGATAGTGGGGCGACTGCTTATCGAAGAACATATAGAGCTGTCGGCCCGGGGACTCCGTAGTGTCGTTGTCGAAACGGGCGTTCAGCGACTCATACTGCGAATAAACCGCACGAAGGAGCGCAGTCTCGGCAACGCTCATACGCACGCCATCGAACTTCGCAGAGCGCGAGAGCTCCTTGTCGAGCGCACGGAACATTCTATTCATCTGGCTATTACGCCACGGCGAGCCCTCCTGACGCGGAGTGTTCCACTCCACCTGCGGCTCGTTGATGGGGCTAATGTAGGGGATATTAAAACCCTTCTCCATCAGGTGCTCGGTAACATCGACCAGATACTTGGCATAGGCCGCATAACCTTCGTCGGTAATATTGGCACTGCTGAACGTGGGGGCATAGCCCTTGCCGTTTTTAGTGTACTGCACAAGTGGCGAATTGGAGAAGAGGATAAACTGGTTGCAGCCGCGATCCTTGGCCGCCTGCATAAAATACTCCTGACCAGCGCATTTGCCCCAATCGTAGCTCTTCCCGTCGAGCGAGAGGTACGACTCGGCGCGACGCTGATAGGGGTAGATGTCGGCCCCGGGTTGCTCCAGCGTACCTGCTCCGAGATTCACACGCCACATCGTAAGGCCGATACCGACGGGGTTGCCCGCAGCGTCCACCTCCTCGGAGAAGAGCAGATCGGCAATATCGCGCTTCGTAACATCGTTCCAGTATTTTCCGACAAAGTTGCCGCTCCACGCATCGGCCGCACCGAAGAATTCGATGGTCTGGTGCTGGATGTCGGGATTGATTGAGATCTTCTGCTGGGCCATCATCGTGCCGCCAGCAAAAAGACAAATAGCTGAGAGTAGGGCTCTTTTCATTGTGCTGATATTTGGTGTAGTTTGCTAATTTTCTGTCCACTCGCTCACATACTCCACCTCCTCGGGCGAAAGTGCGCGATCGTAAACCGCTATGCCGCCAATCTGCCCCTTGAAGAAGTTGCCGATACGCTTATTGACAAAGACCGCACCCACGGTAAAGTCCGAACCATTGTCGCCGATGCCATCGGGGAAGTAGTATGGATTCTTGACCTGACGCAGCCCCTCGGGGTAGCCCTCGAAACCCGTGGTGTGGTCGATAAGCTCCTCCTCGCGCTCCTCGAACTCTCCGTTAAAGAAAGAGCGGATATACTCGCCATCGTAGGTGAAGGCTACGGCGCACCACTCATCGGCGGGAACGGTCTGCGGCGAGGCGGAGTAGTCGATCGAATAGGGGAATGGAGGCGTAGGCTTGCCCGAGCGAGAGATATGGCCGCACACCTGATTTGCTCCGTTGTAGTGCGGCAGCGAGACAAAGAGACCGTACTGACGCTTGCCGCCATCCTCATACTCGTTCCACATTCCCGCGACGAAACCAATCTGCTCGGCCGTCCACTTTACCCACGCAACGACAGTAACCTCTCCGCTCTGCACGTTCAGGTCGCCGGTCTCGGCGTAAGGGATGTAGAGGTAGTCGTCGCCATCGAAGCGGAGCGAATGGCCCGACACGGGGCCTTCGTCCACAAGCGCCGGCAGGGAGCCCCCTTCGCCACGCAACGTGGCCTCGACATTGCCTTTGGAGCGGAGGTGATCCTCGCCCTGAAAATCCCAATAGGCAACAAGGTTCGGAAGGCTCTCGATGCGTCTGGCCATAGGTGAACGATTGTCGCACCCGACAAGAAGCGTGAGTGATAGCAGGAGGAATAGAGTTTGACGGATTTGCATAGGGTTTACATTTTTCGGCAAAGATAGTAAGAAAAATCGAAAGACAGGGAAAATCGGGGAATAATAGTTGTCTGCGAGCGATTTATCGTATATTGGCGAAATAAGGCGAAGCCACGAAAAGCCAATAAAATGCCCG
>SUZL01000010.1 GCA_015059925.1 Rikenellaceae bacterium | reverse complement strand
TCCCGAAATCTCCGACTTTGTATGCAAATTGTATGTTATAAAATTAAATAGCAACTATAAAGTAATTTGACAATAGTTTGATTATTAAATAAATATTTAAGGTTGGCAAATAGTTGATTTATTTACTAAAAGTAAACTGCGGTTTCTCGTGCTTCGCAAGCCTTAAAATCCCTCTTGTTATAGCAATTTTAAGAAGTGTGGGGGGGCTCTTTGGGAGCTCTTGCCTGAGATAAATTGGCGTCTGGCTTGGCCCGAAAAAAATAAAAAGGGTGTTATCCACGATGGATAGCACCCTTTCTCATTATAAACCTTTAAGATGTGTTATTCTTCCTCGGCACTCTTGATGGCCTCCTCTAATCGGATCGTAACGCCGCCAACGGAGAAGATGATGGCGTCGCTCTGGGGTGAGCGCTCGGTGGTGTAGTTGATGAAATCCTCGCCGCCGATCTTTATGCCGTCGGTCGTGATCTCGATCAGTTCACCCTCGTTGTCGGTGATGCGCAGACCGTCGTCGCTGAACTGCACCGTCGCCTTCATCTGTGAGATGTTGTCGCTCGGGCCCTCGAGTGTCAGGGTGAGGTTGTCCTGTTGTAGAGAGGTGGTGTCGTAGTCCTCGAACTGCTCGTGGAACTCCTTAAGCTCCTCCTCGGTGAACTCCTCGAAGAGAATATCTTCGTCGTGCTGGAAGACCGACTCAAAGGTGTTCTCGATCTGGCGGTCGAACTTAACGGGCGACTTGATGGCCGAGACGATCATCGCAATCAGAGCAATGAGCCAGATGATGAACATAATGAGCATCGTGCGGCCGTGGGGACGGCGCGAGATTAGCAACATCACCGAGAGGTAGATCAGCACAATGATGGGAATCGTTACCACCACAAAGAATGAGGCCAACGCAACGCCCGTTACAAAGTCGGTCGTCAGCAGCGCAGGCACGCCCGTGATGGCGACAAGGCCCAGCACGCTCGAGCCGCAGACCAGAACGATAAGTATAAGTAGCGTTACTATCTTGACGCAAATCAGCAGGAAACTACCGAAGGCGGCCACCAGCTTGGCAATGATCGTGCGCTCGCGCTGGTCGGGCGCTGACGTATTGGCGCGGATGCTGTCGGCGGTTATACGCTCGCCGCGCATCTCCAGTCGCTGACGTGCCGACGAGGCTGCAGGGATGGCAAACCACATAATCAGGTAGCCCAGAACCACAAATCCGAAGAGGTTGCTCGTC
The DNA here is from genome assembly GCA_015059925.1 of Rikenellaceae bacterium. Classification (GTDB taxonomy): domain Bacteria; phylum Bacteroidota; class Bacteroidia; order Bacteroidales; family Rikenellaceae; genus Alistipes. The sequence goes on along the minus strand of SUZL01000010.1, from coordinate 87,310 downwards.
AAGGGCAGAAGTGCGTTTAGGAAGTTCATCGAGCCGATGATAGGGGTGAGCAGCAGGGGCAGGAATGCCGCCAGACGTACCCACGCGGGGTCGATGTCGAAGTAGCTGGCGATACCGGCGCATACGCCGCCCAGCTTGCCGTTCTCCAGATCGCGGTACAGGCGACGCGGGATGCGGGGATTGCCGTACTGATCCTCCGTCTCGACGTGGCGCTCGGTGCCCTCCTCGTCGATCTCGGCGGCCGAGCCCATCTGCTTTATGATGTTGTTGATCAGTGGCTTGGCGATGATGGCATCGAGGGGCTGGGTCGAGAGAATAAGCTCGGCGATGCGGGCCTCGATGTCGGCCAGAATCTCCTCGCCGTCGGGGTTGTCGCAGTAGGTGTCGCGGAGCGACTGTAGGTATTGGCTGAGAGTCTCGTAGGCATCACGCTCCAAGGTGAACGATACGCCCGCGATACTACATTTCTTGATTTCGTTCATTGTCGTAGGGTGTTGGTGTTTACATCTTGCGAACGCTACCGCCGCTTGACTTTTTGATGTGAATGTTGAGGTCATTTTCGCTCTTGTAGCTTATCGAGCCGCCCGATGAGGCATTGGCAGAGAGCGACTTGCCGGCCTGAATCTTGATGTTGGCACCCGACGAAGAGTTGGCTATGCCATTGTTGAGAATCTTGAGATTGACGGCATCGATGTCGGCAGCTGATGAGGCATCGGCCGAGAGTGTGCCTGCCTCGCCGCTGAGGATAATTTTTGCGGCTGACGAGGCGTCGGCCTCGCACTTGCCGGCCAGAATCTGGAGTCGGGCATTGGCAGCCGATGAGGACTCGACCTCGCACTGCGAGGCGATGAGCGTGCCCCTGACTTTGGCAGCCGAAGAGACCTCTACATCGCAGCTGCCGACGTCGGCCTTCGAGATGTTGATTTCAGCAGCCGATGCAGCGTCGATCTCGAGCGAAGAGCTACGGATGGTGTAATTGACGTTGATGTGCGATGCGCTTGCCGCCTCCAGAAGGCTGATTGCCTCGCTCTTGGGGAGGCTCACCTCGGCCGTTACGTTGTTGATGGTGCGGATCTCGTCGTCGATCTTGATCTGCAAAACGCCGCCACGATCCTCGATCTTGATGTAAGGCATCACGTTGTCGTCGGCGCGGATGATGGCCGTCGGGTCTAAACGATCCTCAAGCGTAACCTTGATCGAGCGGCTGGTGATGATGCCACGATAGTCTGCGGGGACGGTGCGCTTCTCGGTGATGATGCGGCCGCTACCGCGAAAACGCTGCTGCGACTTGTTGTCCTTGTCGCTGATGCGCTTGCCGTTGATATAGACGTTGCCATCGATGTCGCCATTCTCTATGGCCTCGGCAAGATCTACGCCCAACGAACCGAGCTCCTCGCCCAGCGAACCCAAATCTCTGCCTAAACTCTCGCCCAGCTCCTCACCAAGGCGACCGAGGCGCTCGCCAAGTTCGGCAAGTTGATCGCTGGTGATGGTTACGACTGATCCGTCGGAAGAGTAGATTGTCTGTGCCTGTGTCTGAGGCACGTAGCCGCAAACGAGGGCTATGGCAGTGATAAAAAATAGAATACGTTTCATTGTAATAGTGTTTTGCGTGTAATAGTTGTTTATTTCAGTTAGTTGAGTGAGTGCTACTCCTGCGTGGGGTTAAGCTCGGGGATGGGGCGCGTGGAGGGCTCCTCGGTGGATTCGATCACGGTGTGGCCGTGGCGGATCAGGCGTATCTGCTCGACCATTTCGTTCCACGCATCGTCCAAAAGGGCCAACTGCTTGCGGCCAGCCTCGGTGAGCATATAATACTTGCGGGGTGGGCCCTGCGGCGACTCCTCCCAGCGGTAGGTCAGAAGGCCTGCGTTCTTCTGGCGGGTGAGGATGGGGTAGAGCGTACCCTCGACAACGATCATCTCGGCCTGCTTGAGCTCGGCGATGATCTTCGGAGCGTAGGAGTCCTCGCGTGAGAGTATGGCCAAGATGCAATACTCGAGGATGCCTTTGCGCATTTGTACTTTTACGTTATCGTCGTTCATAGCTTTGATTCGTTTGAGTGGTTACTTATTTTGTTGCGTTTCGGGCTCGTAGGGAAGAACAAGCCACAGAATGAGGTAGATCCACAGCGTAGCTCCGGCTGCGAAGATGCAGAGGATGGCGGCGATGCGCACGAGCGAAGTCTCCAGACCGAAATACTTGGCAAGGCCCGAACATACGCCCGCAATCGAGCGGTCGGTGCGTGAGCGGTAGAGGCGACGCTCGCCGCTCTTCTTCTCCGTCGAGGAGTTCAGGGGACGGTTGGCAGCGCCGAAGTCCTCGGGACGGCCGATCTGGTTCATCGTGTTGCGCAGAACGCCATACGTTATGACCATCATCGGGGAGGGTACCTTCTCGCGGAAGAGCTCGGCAATGCGAGCCTCGATGTCGGCCATAGTCTCGGTGTCGCTCTGGGGCAGACGACGCGCAATGTCGTCGAGGTAGGCCGTTAGCGCCGTGTAAGCATCCATATCCATCGTGAAGGCTTGACCGGCAATGTTGACGTTGATTGTCTCTTTCATAGTCGAGTATTTAATTGAGTTGAGATATTTTCCTGATGCAAATATATGGATAATTTTGGTATTTTGTATCACAAAGTAGTTATTTTTTTCATTTTTTTGTGATTTTTTTGCTTTTTCTCTGTAAGAGAAACTTTTTCGGGGCGTCGATGGCGATTTTCTGGGGGTGAGAGGAGGTGGGTTTGGCAGAAAAGGCAAAAGCGACTAACTTTGCGGAAAAATTGACCGAGGATGTTTAAGATTATAGCTGTGATGTTTGTCGGCATTGCGTTGGGGTATCTCGCTCGTCGATGGAGTGCGCTGCGTTATGTAGGCCTAACGACGATGGCAACCATCGTGGCGCTTCTGTTCGTTATGGGTGGCGAGATCGGAGGCAACGAGGCTGTGATGCGCAACCTGCCGCGATTGGGTGGCGATGCGGTGCTGATAGCGCTGGCTGCGGTTGCGGGAAGTGTCGTGGCTGCTCGCGCGGTATATAATATAGTAAAGGGAGGAGGCCGACGTGCGGAGTAGTTTTATCATAATTGCCGCCTTTGTGGTGGGTGTGGCGGCCGCTTGGTGCGAGCTGCTGCCGACGTGGCTCACGGACGGAAGTGTGGCGATGTGGGTGTTGTATGCGCTGATGTTGCAGGTGGGTATAGGCATCGGAAGCGATCCGCGCCTGAAGGAGATTCTGCTGTCGCTCTCGCCGCGATTGCTGATTCTGCCCTTTGCTACGATCGTCGGAACGCTGGTGGCGAGTGCGGCGGTGTCGCTGTTGATTTCGCGCTGGTCGGTGGCCGAGGTGATGGCCGCAGGTAGCGGAATGGGATACTACTCGCTATCCTCGATTCTCATCACGCAGCTCAAGGAGCCGATGGTGGGTGCTGTTGTGGCGGCGGAGCTGGGAACGGTCGCTCTGGTGGCCAACATCCTGCGCGAGATGCTGACGCTGACGCTTGCGCCGCTGATGGTGCGCTACTTCTCGCCCGTAGCACCGATATGCTCGGGTGGTGCGACAACGATGGATGTTACGCTGCCCGTGATCACGCAGTATGCGGGGCGCGAGTGGGTGTTTGTGGCTATCGTGCACGGCGTGGTGGTCGATTTCTCGGTGCCGTTTTTGGTGTCGTTGTTCTGCGCATTGTGATGGATTTTTTTGTAAATTTGTAAGCAAACTGAATTTGAGATATGGCAAGAGTAGTTGTAGGATTGTCGGGAGGTGTGGACTCCTCGGTGGCGGCATATCTGCTTAAAGAGCAGGGGCACGAGGTGATAGGACTCTTTATGCGTAATTGGCACGATACGACCGGAACGCTCGAGGGCGACTGCCCGTGGTATGACGATCAGCTCTTTGCCGAGCTGGTGGCCAAGCGATTGGATATACCGTTTCGATTTGTCGATCTGTCGAAGGAGTATAAGCAGCGCGTGGTCGATTATATGTTCTCCGAATACGAACAGGGCCGCACGCCCAATCCCGATGTGCTGTGCAACCGCGAGATCAAGTTTGATGTATTTCTCAAGGAGGCGCTCAAGATGGGCGCCGACTTCGTGGCAACGGGCCACTACTGCCAAAAAACGGAGGAGCTGGTCGATGGTCGCACGGTCTATCGCTTGCTGGCGGGAGCGGACAAGAATAAGGATCAGAGCTATTTCCTCTGTCAGCTCACGCAGGAGCAGCTGCGTTATGCCCTCTTCCCGATAGGCCATCTGCTCAAGTCTGAGGTGCGCGCGATAGCGGCCGAGCAGAAACTCGCAACGGCCAAACGCAAGGATTCGCAGGGAATATGTTTCGTCGGCAAGGTCGATCTGCCCGTATTTCTCCAGCAGCAGATTGCGGCCCGCGAGGGTAACGTGCACGAGATTCTGCCCTCGTGGCGAGGCTATGGCCGCGAGGTGGCCGAGGGGGATTTGCAGGCGTTGGCCGAGCCATATAGATATACGGTGCGCGACGGCAAGAAGGTGGGTGTGCATAAGGGTGCACACTTCTACACCATCGGGCAGCGCAAAGGACTCGGAATCGGCGGAAGGAAGGAGTCGCTGTTTATCATCGCTACGGACGTAAAGGAGAATGTGATATATGTGGGTGAGGGTGATTCGCACCCGGGCCTCTATCGACGGGCGTTGCACATCAAGGCCGACGAGGTGCATTGGGTTGATCCAGCTCTTCGGATGGCCGAGGGCGAGAGGCGGCGCTACGAGGTGAGGATACGTTACCGCCAGCCGTTGCAGGGGGCGGAGCTTGTGGCCGTTGGGGATGGGTTGTATATCCTCTTCGATGAGCCGCAGCGAGGCATTGCCGCAGGGCAGTTTGCGGCGTGGTATGATGGCGAAGTGTTGGTCGGATCGGGTGTAATTGAGAAGTAGTATGTGTAGGTGGTTGATGGCTATAATCCTCGTGTTGGGGAGTGTGGTGCAGATCGCGGCACAAAATGTGATAGGGGTGGCGTTTTACGATGTGGAGGCAATGTATGACACCATCCCTTCTTCGTTGTATAACGATAGTGATTACACCCCGCAGGGCCGACGTGCTTGGGGCGAGGAGCGTTATCGCCGCAAGGTGGAGCATACGGCCGAGGTAATCGACTCGATGGCGATGGATGTGGTGGCGTTGTATGGCGTGGAGAGTGAGCAGGTGGTGCGCGACATTGCGATGGCCTGCAAGAGCGACTATTCGTACCTGCATCGTGAGCAGAGCGGCAGCGATGGCCTGGACTTTGCATTGCTCTACTTTGCCGATCGTTTTATTCCCGAACATATAACCTCGTGGCGCGGGTTGCTCTGCGTCGAGGGTAGCGCCCGAGGCCGAGCGCTGACGGTGGTTGCGGCCTATCGTTCGACGGCGATTGGGGCGCTCTTGCAGCAGAGGCAACTACGGCAAAAGGGCGATGTGGTTCTTATCGGTCGGATGTCGGATGTGGAGCGCTTTGGCCTGAAGGACTACTCGAAGGATGGAGAGCTTAGAGGCGAAGGCAATGTGGTCGGAGGCGATAGGTGGATAATGCGCGATAGGGTGGCAAGCGACGCTGAGGATGTTGTCCGTAGTGGCGTATATATCAAGCCTTGGCTGCTGGACGGGAGGGGACGACCGAAGGCGACCTTCGATAGAAAAAATTATTATGGAGGCTACTCTTCGGCGCTGCCTGTATTTATATATCTGGGCGAAAAATTTGTTTATTAACAAAAAAGTTATATATTTGTAGGATGGAAATAATAAAAATAACAGAATATAGAGTTGTAAAATAAAAATTTGAAGCTTATGAATAGTGTAAAACGCGTTTACACCTTCGGTAACAAAGAGGCCGAGGGCAATGGAAAGATGAGAGAGTTGCTCGGTGGTAAGGGTGCCAATCTCGCCGAGATGAACCTTATCGGTATTCCCGTACCCCCGGGATTCACTATCACCACCGAGGTGTGCGCCGAATATTATAGCAAGGGTAAGGATGCCGTGATCGAGATGTTGCGTCCCGAGGTGGAGAGCGCAATGAAGAACATAGAGCGTCTGACGGGTATGCAGTTTGGCGACAAGGAGAAGCCGCTGCTGGTGTCGGTACGTTCGGGTGCGCGTGCATCGATGCCCGGTATGATGGATACGATCCTGAACCTCGGTATGAATGACGAGGCTGTGGAGGCTGTCTCGAAGCGTACGGGTAATCCCCGTTTTGCGTGGGACTCGTATCGCCGTTTCGTGCAGATGTATGGCGACGTGGTGCTGGGTATGAAGCCCGTATCGAAGCAGGATCAGGATCCCTTCGAGGTTTTGATCGACGAGCAGAAGCATAAGCGCGGCGTAGAGCAGGATACCGACCTTACGGTTGAGGATCTCAAGGAGCTGGTTGCGGCGTTCAAGGCTGCCGTGAAGGAGCAGACCGGCAAGGAGTTCCCCACCTGCCCGTGGGAGCAGCTCTGGGGCGCTGTGTGCGCGGTGTTCGGCTCGTGGATGAACGAGCGCGCGATTCTGTATCGTAAGCTCAACAACATCCCCGAGGAGTGGGGTACGGCCGTATCGGTGCAGGCGATGGTGTTCGGTAATATGGGAGAGAACTCGGCTACGGGTGTGGCCTTCTCGCGCGATGCAGCTACGGGCGAGAACATCTTCAATGGTGAGTACCTCGTAAATGCTCAGGGAGAGGATGTTGTGGCAGGTATTCGTACCCCGCAGCAGATTACCATCGAGGGCTCGCGTCGTTGGGCCAAGGCGCAGAACATCTCGGAGCAGGAGCGCGCCGAGAAGTACCCTTCGCTCGAGGAGGTTATGCCTGCGGTATATAACGAACTGAATGATATTCAGCATCATCTGGAGCAGTATTTCACCGATATGCAGGATATTGAGTTCACTATTCAGGACGGAAAGCTGTGGATGTTGCAGTGTCGTAACGGAAAGCGTACGGGTGCGGCGATGGTGAAGATCGCAATGGATATGTTGCGCGAGGGTTTGATCGACGAGAAGACCGCCGTGCTGCGTTGCGAGCCCGCCAAGCTGGACGAGCTGCTGCACCCCGTATTCGATAAGCGCGCCGTGAAGAACGCGAAGGTGCTGGTGAAGGGTTTGCCCGCATCGCCCGGTGCGGCTACGGGTCCCGTAGTATTCTTCGCCGAGGATGCAGAGAAGGTGTTGGCCGAGACGGGCCAGAAGGCGATCTTGGTTCGTATCGAGACCTCGCCCGAGGATTTGAAGGGTATGTTGGATGCTGCCGGAATCCTGACAGCTCGCGGCGGTATGACCTCGCACGCGGCCGTGGTTGCGCGTGGTATGGGTAAGTGCTGCGTGTCGGGTGCAGGTGAGCTTAACATCGATTATAAGGCTCGCACCATCAAGGTGAACGGATATGAGATCAAGGAGGGCGATTGGATCTCGCTCAACGGATCGACAGGTGAGGTTTATTTGGGTCAGGTGGCTACGGAGGATGCCGACCTTAGCGGCGATTTCGGTCAGCTGATGGAACTCGCCGGCAAGTACGCCACGATGAAGGTGCGCGCCAATGCCGACACCCCGCGCGATGCCGAGAAGGCATTTGCTTTCGGTGCCGAGGGTATCGGATTGTGCCGTACGGAGCATATGTTCTTTGAGGGCGACCGTATCAAGGCTGTGCGTGAGATGATTCTGGCCGATGATGAGGCTGGTCGTCGTGTGGCGCTGGCGAAGCTGCTGCCGATGCAGCGTGGCGACTTCGAGGGTCTGTTCAAGGCGATGAAGGGTTATCCCGTGATCATCCGTTTGTTGGATCCCCCCTTGCACGAGTTTGCACCCCACACGGAGAAGGAGCAGCGCGAGCTGGCCGAGGAGCTGGGCGTACCGTTTGAGAAGATCGCGGCGAAGGTGGAGTACTTGGGCGAGGTGAACCCGATGCTCGGTCATCGTGGCTGCCGACTGGGTAACACCTATCCCGAGATCACCGAGATGCAGGCGCGTGCAATCCTTGAGGCTGCGATGAATGTCGAGGCTGCAGGAACGCCCGTGAAGGTGGAGATTATGGTGCCGCTGGTGGGTAACCACAAGGAGTTGCGCTACCAGAAGGGTGTTATCGACAGCGTTGCCGAGCAGGTGTTTGCGGAGCGCAACAACCGTATCGACTACTTGGTGGGTACGATGATCGAGGTTCCCCGTGCGGCCGTTACGGCCAACCAGATTGCCGAGGTTGCGGAGTTCTTCTCGTTCGGTACCAACGACCTTACGCAGATGACGCTCGGATTCTCGCGCGACGATATTGCCAAGTTCCTGCCTACATATCTCGATAAGGGTATCCTGAAGAATGATCCCTTCCAGATTCTGGATCGCAACGGTGTGGGCCAGCTCATCCGCGAGGCTGTGATGAAGGGACGCGGTACGCGACTCGACCTGAAGTGCGGTATCTGCGGCGAGCACGGCGGTGAGCCATCGTCGGTGGAGTTCTGCCACTATGCCGGTCTTAACTATGTGAGCTGCTCGCCCTTCCGTGTGCCTATCGCACGTCTGGCCGCAGCACACGCAGCACTGAATCAGAAGTAATTTTTTTAGAGTTCATAATAAATATGGGGTATTCGATTGATGGTCGGATGCCTCATATTTTTTTTGTGTAAATCGTTGCAGATTAATAAATTTGTTCGTACCTTGTGAGTTGTAATGTAGTATAATTTAATAAAAGCACACTGCTATGAGAAAGTTTATTATTGTGATGGTCGCAGCGCTTGCTTTTGTTGCTTGCGAAAAGAATGGAGCTGATTATGATATTTTGGTAAGGCTTACTCCTCAAAGTGTGGATATTGATAAAGATAGAGGAGGGGAAGTGGTGATTGAAACAGATATTGATTCTTATATCGGAAGCATTGTGAAGATAAATTCTCTGGATAATTCGGCGAGTTATGATGTTGAATCTGAATCGTTTTTTAGGACTTCTCCGCCAGAATATCTTGTAAAATTTGAGGATATTATAAAGTATGATAAATATGAGGCATTTGGATGTAAAGTTATCCCAGATGGATTTCGGAGATATACTATAATGATTGAACCGAATTGTGATTGCAATCTATTTGAGATATACTTTCATAGGATAATAGAATCGGAGAGTTATGGTAAGATTGGTGGCCACGCACCATCAACACTTAAAATACATCTAAAATAGATTAGTAATAGATAGCTATCCTGTGGGGTAGCTATTTTTATTGTTGTTATGAAAAACGGATATTTTTACATATCTTTGTAATTAGGCTTTTATAATTTAGGTTATGAGTAATGTTGCACAATTTCTTGCGGAGGATCATCCGACGGCCTTCTCGTTCGAGGTCCTGCCGCCCGTGAGGGGTAAGAGCATCGAGCAGGTCTTTCGCTCGATTGATCGTCTGATGCCCTTCAATCCTGCATATATAAATATCACAACACACCGCTCCGAGGTGGTTTATCGTGAGGTGGCGGAGGGCGTCTTCCAGCGCACCTTCGAGCGTCGTCGTCCCGGAACGGTGGCCATCGCCGCTGCGCTGAAAGGACGTTATGGCGTGCCTACAGTGCCGCACCTTATCTGCAGCGGATTCTCGAAGGCAGATACGGAGAATGAGCTTATCGATTTGTCGTATCTCGGAATCACCAACCTGCTCCTGCTGCGAGGCGACAGAGCCAAGGGCGACAACCGATTTATCCCCAACGCCGATGGACACGAGCACGCTGTTGAGCTGTGCCGTCAGGTGGAGGCGTTCAATCGCGGCGTGATGCTCGATGGCGAGGAGCACGAGCCGATGAATCAATTTTCGTATGGCGTGGCGGGCTACCCCGAGAAGCACGAGGAGGCGATGAACATAGATATGGATATTGAGTATCTGAAGGCGAAGGTCGATGCGGGTGCGCAGTATGTCGTAACGCAGATGTTCTTCGACAATAGTCGCTACTTCGACTTCGTGGAGCGCTGCCGAGCGGCGGGAATAACGGTGCCCATCATCCCGGGCCTTAAGCCCCTGACTTCGCTCACGCAGCAGGCGCTGCTGCCCAAGACCTTCCACATCGATTTGCCGATGGAGCTGGCGCGCGAGTTGTGCCGTTGCCGCTCGAATGATGATGTGAAGGCGTTAGGCGTAGAGTGGGGCGTGCAGCAGGCGCGAGAGTTGAAGGCGGCGCGTGTGCCGAGCATACACTTCTACTCGATGAATGCGGCAGCGAGCGTAGAGGCTATCGCCAAGGCTGTCTATTAATTCAAAATCAGAGAAATATGGCAAAGTCCATCAAGGATATTCTTGAGCAGCGTGTGGCGGTGTTAGACGGTGCTATGGGAACGATGATTCAGCGCGAGGGGCTGCAGGAGGCGGACTATCGCGGTGAGGAGTTTGCGGGGCACGGCAGTGCGCTCAAGGGCAACAATGAGATGCTGGTGCTCACGCGCCCCGATCTTATTGCGGCTATCCATCGCGCATACCTCGAGGCGGGGGCCGATATTGTCTCGACCTGCACGTTCGGGGCGCAGGCCATCTCGCAGGCCGAGTACGGGACGCAGCATCTCGTTCGGAGGATGAACCTCGCAGCGGCGGAGTTGGCGCGCGCGGAGGTGGATCGCTTCGCAGCGGAGAATCCTGCGAGGGAGTGTTTCGTGGCGGGTTCGATCGGCCCGACGGGAAAGACGGCCTCGATGTCGCCCGATGTGGATGATCCGGCTCACCGTGCGGTCGATTTTGACGCGCTGTATGTGGCTTACTGCGAGCAGATTGATGCGCTCGTGGAGGGTGGCGTGGATCTGCTGCTCGTCGAGACTGCGTTCGATACGCTCAATGTGAAGGCGGCACTTGCAGCGGCCGAGGCGGTCTTTGCGCTGAAGGGGCGCAAGTTGCCGATTATGCTCTCGGCGACGATTGCCGATGCCGCAGGGCGAATGTTGGCGGGGCAGACGCTGGAGGCGATGATGGCCTCGGTGGGGCACGTCGAGCTGCTGTCGGTGGGACTCAACTGCTCGTTCGGTGCTGAGCAGATGATGCCATATCTAAAGCAACTTTTGGATGCACCCTACTATGTGAGTGCCCACCCCAATGCGGGAATGCCCGACCAGATGGGCCGGTATGACCAGACGCCCGAACGGATGGCCCGATGGGTGGAGCAGTTTGTGGAGCAGGGATTGGTAAATATCGTGGGCGGCTGTTGCGGAACAACGCCCGAACATATACGCCTTATTGCTCAGGTAGCGGCTCGCGCCGAGAAGGTGCGACGGCCGTCGGAAAAGAGCGTGAAGTGGCTGGCGGGACTGGACGCATTCGCCGATCAGGGAGCGTTTATCAACGTGGGCGAGCGATGCAATGTGGCGGGAAGTCGGAAGTTCCTGCGGCTCATCAGCGAGGAGAAGTATGACGAGGCGTTGGCCATAGCGCGTGCGCAGGTGCGCGACGGGGCGATGGTGCTGGATGTGAATATGGACGATGCGATGATTGATGCGCAGCAGAGGATGGTTCACTTCCTCAATCTTATGGCCTCCGATCCCGAGGTGGCACGACTGCCGTGGATGGTCGATTCGTCGCGTTTCGAGGTGATCGAGGCGGCGCTGAAGACGATTCAGGGTAAGGCTATCGTCAATTCGCTCTCGCTCAAGGAGGGTGAGCAACGCTTCATAGAGCGTGCCCGACGAGTCAGGGAGCTAGGGGCGGCGCTGGTCGTGATGGCATTCGACGAGCAGGGACAGGCGACCTCGCTTGAGCGAAAGGTGGAGGTGTGCGAGCGAGCCTATCGGATTCTGACCGAGGAGGTTGGCTTTGATCCGCGTGATATAATCTTCGATCCCAACATCCTGACCATAGCAACGGGTATGCGCGAGCACGATGCCTATGCGTTGGATTTTATCCGCGCAACGGAGTGGATTCACAAGAATCTGCAGGGTGCGCGCGTGAGTGGTGGCGTGAGCAATCTCTCGTTCTCGTTCAGAGGAAATAATTACCTGCGCGAGGCGATGCACGCCGTATTTCTCTACCACGCAATCCGCGCGGGAATGGATATGGCTATCGTGAATCCCTCGACGAAGGTGATGTATGAGGATATTCCCGAGGCGCTGCGCGAGGCGTTGGAAGATGTGGTGCTATGCCGCAGGGAGGATGCAACGGAGCGGCTGGTGGCGATGGCCGAGCAGTATAAAGGCGCGGTGGAGCAGACCGCAAAGGTCGAGAATCGGGAGGCGGTACCCTTGCAGGAGCGACTGATGACGGCGCTGCAACGTGGCGAGGAGGAGTATCTGGAGGTGGACCTGCGACAGGCACTTGCGGAGTACGCTTCGCCGACGGAGATTATCGAGGGCCCGCTGATGGAGGGTATGACGCTTGTGGGAAGGCTCTTTGGCGAGGGTAAGATGTTCCTGCCGCAGGTGGTCAAGACCGCCCGCACGATGAAACGTGCCGTAGAGATTCTGCGCCCGCACATCGAGCAGTGTAGCTCGGGCGGCAGCAGCGCAGGGCGTTATCTTGTGGCGACGGTCAAGGGCGACGTTCACGACATTGGAAAGAATATAGCTGCGGTGGTGCTGGCGTGCAACAACTTCGAGGTGATTGACCTCGGCGTGATGGTGCCCTCGGAGCGAATCGTTGAGGAGGCACTGCGGCAGAGGGTGGATTATATCGGTCTAAGCGGATTGATCACTCCGTCGCTCGATGAGATGTGCCGCGTGGCGAGTGAGCTGAAGGCGGCGGAAGTGAGCGTGCCGCTCTTTATCGGTGGTGCTACCACGTCGGCTCTGCATACGGCGGCGAAGATTGCGCCACTCTATGATGGGTCTGTGTTCCACCTGAAGGATGCGTCGCAAAATCCGATTCTGGCGCTACGCCTGTCGGGCCGTGAGCGTGAGCAGATAATCGAGGAGCTACGCCGTGAGCAGCAGCGTCTGCGCGACGGGTTGCAGGCGCAGAGTGGCGGCGAGAAGGAGGAGCCGCAGCGACCGAAGATCGATTGGTCGAAGGAGCAGATCGTAAGACCGACTTTCTTGGGTGTTAGGGAGTTGCAGATTGCGCTTGAGCAGGTGCGACCCTATATAAATTGGATTCACTTCTACAATCTTTGGCGTGTGCGTAAGGGTAGCGCCGAGGCCGAGCAGATTCGCGCCGAGGCCGAGCAGTTGCTCGATAGGATGCAGCACCATCTGGTGGCGCGAGTGGGATTCTTTGAGGCGCGAGGCGGAGAGGATTACATCGAGCTAAAGCACGCCGAGGGGTGCAGCTGCTGTGGCGGCAAGAGCGTTGCGGAGCGTATCGTCGCACCGCGACAGGCGAAGCCCAATGCCGATGGCGTGGCACTCTCGCTCGCGGATTTTGTTGCGCCCGAGGATTATGTCGGGGCATTTGCCGTGACTGTGTCGCAGTCGTTCGCGCAGGAGTTGGAGCGACTCAAGACCGAGGGTGATCAATATGCGGCGCTACTGATGCAGAGCGTGGGCGACAGATTGGTCGAGGCGGCTTCGGAGTGGCTGCACGCGAAGGTAAGACGCGAATTGTGGGGCTATGCGCCCGACGAGGAGCTCTCGCCGAGGGAGATGTTTCAGGGGGCGTTTCGGGGTATCAGGCCCGCCGTTGGTTATCCGTCGCTCGGAGATCAGCGCGCGATATTCCCGCTGGCGCGGTTGCTCGGGGCGGAGAGGATCGGAATCCGCCTGACGGAGAACGGCGCGATGTATCCGCAGGCGTCGGTGTGCGGCGTGTATATAGCCTCTCGCTGTGCGAAGTATTTTTAAGTAGGGGACTCGGATATTGCTTCTGGCGGCCAACCTTGCGGCCGTTGGCCGCATTAACAGTCTCTGACCCACCCCCAACCCCCGCCTCAGGCAGGGGCTTCGGTCGCCGCTGTGCGGCTCCATTAGAAGAGACCGAAGGGCTGTGCGAGATTGGGGTAATTTAAGTAGTTATGCTTATTTGCATTAAGGATAAATCGACTATCTTTGCTGTGGATTATCGTTGATGTTAAATAAAAAATGAAATTACGATGAGTGAGATTATAGCTCTTGTAAATAAAATGTCGCCATACCTGCTGCTCGGATTCCTGCTGGCGGGTGTGATGCACGCATTTGTGCCGAGCCGATTGTATCGCCGCTATCTGGGTGGCTCGTCGTTCCGTTCGGTAGTCAATGCCGCCCTGCTGGGTGTGCCCCTGCCGCTCTGTTCGTGCGGAGTGATTCCGACGGCGATGTCGCTGCGTAAGGAGGGCGCATCGAAGGGTGCGGCTGTGTCGTTTCTGATCGCTACGCCGCAGACGGGCGTAGATTCGATATTTGCAACCTACTCGCTGATGGGTTTGCCCTTTGCTCTGCTGCGCCCCGTAGCGGCTCTGGTAACGGCACTTTTTGGCGGACAGGTGGTTAATATGTTTGACAAGAAGGACGTGGCGGTGGCCGAGGAGATTGAGGCGCAGAAGGAGCCGGTGCTGTCGTTTGGCGGCAAGATTCGCAAGGCGCTGAAGTATGCCTTTGTCGATATGATGCAGGATATTGGCCGCTGGCTGGTGGTGGGTTTGGTAGTGGCCGGACTCATTACGGTGTTTGTGCCCGCGTCGTTCTTCGCGCTGTTTGCCGATAACTCGCTGCTGAGTATGGTTGTGGTGTTGTTATTCGCTATGCCGATGTATCTCTGCGCGACGGGATCGATTCCTATCGCTGTGGCGCTGATGTTAAAGGGCCTCTCGCCCGGTACGGCGCTGGTGCTGCTGATGGCAGGCCCTGCGGTCAATGCAGCCTCGATGTTGGTGGTGGGCAAGGTGATGGGCCGACGCTCGCTGATGCTCTACCTGCTCTCGATCGTGGGCGGTGCGATGGCGTTCGGATTGGCGGTGGATTATCTTTTGCCGCGCGAGTGGTTCACCGAGTCGATCGACGCTATGGCGGCGGGTGCTGGTCGCGGACAGGGATGGTTCAACATTGTCTGCTCGGTTGTGATGGTGGCGCTGCTGGTAAATGCGCTCATAAGAAGATTTAGACGGGGCCCCGAGGTGGAGTGCGGCTGTGAGGCGTGCGACGTAGAGCAACAGAGCGAGCAGACATTCTACGTCGAGGGTATGCGTTGCAACCATTGTCGCGCCAATGTGGAGAAGGCGTTGGCGGCATTGGAGGGTGCAGAGTCGGCCGAGGTGGATTTGCCGACGGGACGCGCCGTAGTGCGTGGTCGCGTAACGCGCGAACAGGTGCGCGCGGCTGTGGAGGCGTTAGGATTCAAACTTAAAGAAAACTAATCATAAGAGCCGATAAAACTATGAGAAAGATTTTCAAATTTGCAATGTGTGCCGTTGCATTGTTGATGGCGACAGATGTTGTTCTGGCCCAGACGGCCGATAAGAACATTTTGACCAATGTGTTCCGTCGTGAGAAGGACGGGGGTATGGGCGACCTGCCCGAGGCGTTCCTCAAGTGCCGCGTGGAGACATTGAAGGAGGCGGGTACGGTGGAGTATGAGATTTTCCGCTCGTGTCTGGATCCGCAGGCGTACGTATTCTATGAGGTGTGGCGCAACGATGCCGGTCATCAGGCTCACTCGGCAACCGATCATCTGAAAACCCTGATAAGCGAGATGGGTGCTGCAAGTGATCCCGAGTACAAGGGCTTTGTGCACCGCGCATACATTGGCGGCGAGCCTACGGGCGAGCGTCTGTGGATGAACATCATCCGCAAGGTTAAGCCCGAGCATATCTCGACGCTGCGCGACTCGTTCCTCAAGAGCCGCGAGGCTACGCTCAAGGAGGAGGGTTGCGAGGCTTTTGAGATTTATCAGTCGGTGCTCGATCCCACCATCTTCCTTATCTACGAGTTGTGGACTACGGACGAGGCGCACACCATCCATAGCACGCTACCCCACTCGAAGGTACACTCGGAGGAGTGTCAGGGAATTAACGAGCCCTCGTTCAAGACCAAGGTGCATAAGATCTTTATCAAGTAATAAACTATAAAATAGCCATAATGAAAAAACTATTCAAAGTATTGATGTGCGTTGTTGCACTCTTTGCATTTGCTGATTTCGCACAAGCTCAGGAGCAGCCCGAGGGTAAGAAACTCCTGCTTAACATTGTTCGTAAGGTTAAGCCCGAGCACGTGGCAACATTGCGTGATTCGTTCCTCAAGTGCCGCGAGGCGACGCTCAAGGAGGAGGGTTGCGAGGTGTATGAGATCTATCAGTCGCCGACCGATCCTACCATCTTCTTTATCGACGAGGTGTGGTCAAGTGTTGAGGCCCATCAAAAGCACAACTCACAGCCTCACGTTAAGCTCCATTCGGAGGAGTGTCGTGGAATTAATGATCCCGATTTTAAGGGTACGTTCCGAAGGGTGATGATTGACTAAACGTAATAAAGCAAGGTGCCGCGGCTGAGTCGGGCACTTTGTTTTTTGTGATATATCTCACATTGTGTGAATAATTTGAGAAAAAATTTTGTTTTCGAAAAAATATTCGTACCTTTGTGCCGCTAAAAAGCAAAAACAACAATTTAATTAAATCAATTATGAACAATTACGAAACCGTTTTCATTGTCACTCCCGTCCTTTCGGATGCTCAGGTGAAGGAGGTTGCTGACAAATTCCAGGGTATCATCACCGAGAACGGCGGTCAGATCGTAAATGTGGAGAACTGGGGCCTCAAGAAGCTCGCTTATCCCATTCAGAAGAAGACCACCGGTTTCTACTTCCTCGTAGAGTTCGAGGGTGAGGGTGCACTCATCAACAAGCTCGAGACCGGCTACCGTCGTGACGAGCGAATCATTCGTTTCTTAACTTTCAAGCAGGACAAGTTCGCTGTAGAGTACTCTGCTAAGCGTCGTGCAAAGCTTGCTAACAAATCACAGGAGGAGTAAACTATGGCACAGGAGAATGTAAAGGGCGGTGAGATTCGTTACCTGAATCCCGTATCAGTAGATGTAAAGAAGAAGAAGTACTGCCGCTTCAAGAAGCTCGGTATCAAGTACGTAGATTATAAGGACGGTGAGTTCCTGAAGAAGTTCCTCAACGAGCAGGGTAAGATCCTTCCCCGCCGTTTGACCGGTACCTCACAGAAGTTCCAGAAGAAGGTGGCTCAGGCTGTAAAGCGCGCTCGCCACTTGGCTATTCTGCCGTTCGTAACCGATTGTATGAAATAATTAAGAGGAGGAGAGCAATATGGAAGTTATTCTTATCAAAGACGTAGAGAACTTGGGTTATGCTAACGACATCGTTAACGTAAAGCCCGGTTACGCAAACAATTACTTGATTCCTCAGGGTTTCGCTAAGGCTGCTACCGCTTCGGCTAAGAAGGTATTGGCTGAGAACCTGCGCCAGCGTGCTCACAAGGACGCTAAGATTCTGGCTGACGCTCAGGCATTGGCTGAGAAGATCGCTAACCTGCCTTTGGTTATCACCGTTAAGGCTGAGGAGGGTAAGATCTTCGGTGCTGTAACTTCGGCTGACGTTGCTGAGGCTTTGGCTGCCAAGGAGGTTGTGGTTGATCGCAAGGCTATCACCGTAGAGTCTATCAAGACCGTAGGTGAGTACACCGCTGAGATTAAGCTCCACCGCGAGGTGAAGGCTACTGTGGCTTTGTCAGTTGTAGCTGAGGAGTAATTTTGTTGTCTTAAAGGTCTTTTCGGCGTTACGCTCGATTTCAAAATGCTCATTTACGCCAAGTAAACTCCGCTTTTGAAATCTTCGCAAGCCTTGAAAAGCCACTTTAATACAAGCAAAATATATTAAAAGCTGATTCCGTTGGGGATCAGCTTTTTTGTTTAATAGAAAAAGGCGGGCCCGAAGGCTCGCCTTTGTTAATGCTTATGGTTGAGTTCTACAATCCTCCATCTACAACCCATACGCCTTGTCGGTTGTCGTTGCGCAGGGCGAGCCTCAGCGTCTCCTTGCTGCCGTCGGGCATAATGACTTTGCACTTGACAAACTTACCCGGATAGAGTCCCGACGATTGCGCCTTGCCGATGGAGCGCACCTCCACGCCCTTGTAGCGCTCCTCCACGACCTTCATCAAATCGCCCTTAAAATAGAACATCGCAGTATTGAGAATCTCGCTGTCCCACGTCTGCATCGCCTTGAGGATAATCTCGGCAGCCTCGTCGGCCTCGATGCCGATAAGCGGTGATGATGCCTCGACCTTAATCTCCATATCGTTGAAGGTGATGCTATCAAAGATGGCCTTGTCGTAGAGATCGGCCGCGGTCAGGGGGACGTTGTAGTCGATGCTCTCGCTCTCAAGAATCGTAACGGGCTTGTCGTCGATCATAATCACGATGCGCAACTTCTGGAGCAGGCCCGTGCCCTTGTCGAAGGTGTACTCGCGCTGCGTGTTGGCCTCGGCGAGTGAGGTGTTGAGCATATAGTCGCTCTCCGAGTAATCGCCCTGAGCCGTTGTAGAGACTCTTACGACGACCATCTCGCCGACCTCCGTGATCACGTAGTTCGAGCCTTTGTTGCGCTCGGCGGTGCGGTACTCGGCCTCGAGCAGCAGGTGGGGGTTGAGTATGGCCTCGAGCTCGTCATTGACAAAGCCGGCGTGCTGGCTCTTCCAGCCCGTGAGGGAGTTGTTGAAATTGGCCCACTGATACACATAATCGCCCGTGTCGTCAGCGCCCTTGTAGAGCACCGTGCGGCCGCCCTTCTTCTCGATCGAGAACAACATCTGATCGTCGTAGATGACCTTAACCGTGGCGGGTACGAAGTCGGCCTGCGGGTTGATGTAGTCGATCGACTCGTTTGCATCGGTGCGAAGACTGCCCTTCAGTACCATCGTCTTGGCTTCCTGCATCACGATGAGCGCTTGCGAGAAGTAGCGGCGGGCGGCGTAGGCGGGTGAGTTGAGCGTGAGAGTGATGGCGATGGCCACAACTGCGGCTGCAGATGCCGCTGCTCCGAGCCAATAGCTCAGGCGGCGCGTACGGGCCTTCGGCTGGGCAGCCTGTTGCGAGGCTTGCTGGGCTTGCTGATGGGCGGCTGCGGCGAGGATGCGTGAGCGCATATCGGCCGAGGGCTTAAGCTCGACCTGCGGGGTGAGCATAGAGATGATCTGCTCGTCGGGTGATGAATATGAGTTTTTCATAGTTGAGTGAGTTTTAGTTGATTAATAGTTGTTTCAGTCGTTCGATGCCGCTCGTGAAACGGCTCTTGATGGTCGAGGCGGGGGTCTCCAGCATCTCGGCGATCTCGGTGAATTTCAGCGAACAGTGGATGTGCAGGCGTATCACCTCGCTCTGCTGTTCGGGCAGGCGGCTGAGGAGTTGCTCGATGCGGCGTTGCTCCTGCTCGGCCTCCCAATCGTCGCTCGCCGAGGGGGCTGCGATGCGCTCCTCGAGTGTAGTCAAACGGTTTCGCTCGCGTAGGATGTCAATCGAGCGGTTGGCGACGATGCGAAAGAGGTAGGCCTTGGGGTTTGTGAGGGTGGTCGTCGTTGCGGCCACCTTCAGGAAAGCCTCCTGCACAACATCCTCCGCGTCGCTGCGGTTGCCCAAGCGGAGGAAGGCGTAGCGGAAGAGTTGATCCTGCCAGAGGTCGATCCACTCGGCTAAATGTTCGTAATTGCTTTTTGAGTTGAGTTTCATTTTATTAAAGTTTGTGTTTCAAACGCCGCGTTTGACTATATGACGCGAAATTAGGAAAAAAGACGAACGCGAAGTGAAATTTTTCGTATATTTGTAAAAATTGAAATACTATGAGCCAGAGAAAACGTACCGAGATTGCCGAGCTGGGAGAGTTCGGATTGATTGATCATCTTACGCGCAACGCCACAACCTCGTCGAAGCATACGCTGCGGGGCGTGGGCGACGATGCGGCCGTGGTGGCGGCTGGCAGGAACGATGCGACGGTGATCTCGACCGACACGCTGTTAGAGGGCATCGACTTCGATTTGACATACTTCCCTCTGAAGCACCTCGGCTACAAGGCCGTAGTGGTGGGCGTGAGCGACATCCTTGCGATGAATGCGCTGCCCGAGCAGGTGATGATCTCGATAGGTGTCTCGGCGAAGCTGCCGGTGGAGGCGTTGGAGGATTTGTACGAGGGCGTGGATTTTGCTTGCAAGGAGTTGGGTGTTGATCTGGTCGGCGGCGACACGACGGCATCGATGACGGGCCTTGTGATCAACATCACGGCCATAGGTCGCGCGAAGCGCAAGGCGCTGAGCTATCGCTCGGGTGCGCAGTTCAACGACCTGATCTGTCTGACAGGAAACCTCGGTGCGGCGTATCTTGGTTTGCAGCTGTTGGAGCGCGAGAAGCGCGTGCTGAAGGATGTGGCCAACCCCGAGCCGCAGTTTGCGGGGTATGAGTATCTGTTGCAGCGCTACCTGAAGCCGCGCGCGAGAAAGGATATTGTGGATATTTTGGCCGAGGAGAAGATCGTGCCAACGTCGATGATCGACATCTCGGACGGCCTTGCGAGCGAAGTGTTGCAGATCTGCAAGGCTTCGAAGTGCGGCGCGCGAATCTATCTGGATCGCATCCCCATTGCCAAGCAGACTACGGCGTTGGCCGAGGAGATGCACATCGACCCCGTGGTGGCGGCGCTGAACGGCGGCGGCGACTACGAACTGCTCTTCACGGTGCCGCTGGCGATGCAGGAGCAGGTGATGCGTCTTGGCGTGGTGGACGTTGTGGGCCACATCACGCGCGAAACGACGGGAGCATATTTGGTTACGCCCGACGGCAGCGACATAAAGCTCAGGGCACAAGGATTTAAGGAGGAGTAGGGTATGAAACGGATGAAAAAGATACTCGTGGTGCTGGGTGCCATTGTGATTTTTGTGGCGATGACCTTCGCCGCGTACCACTATTGGGAATATATCAATGCCCTGCACGGATAAAAATTGGAGAGGCTGCCTGATTGCTCGGGCAGCCTCTCGTTTTTTATTTTATTGCTGGAAATATAGTTTTGTCTGATCGTCTTCGGTCGAGAAGATCATCACGCGGCGGCTCTCCGTATTGTTGTCGCTCTGCTTGTCGAGGCGTGCCGTTACGGCGAAGTGGCGCTCGCGGCGGGTGGGAGGCTCAAGCTCCTCGCCGGCCTTAAGCCTTGCGGCGCGTGCCGCGTAGTCGGGTGGTAGCGAGATTACGCCGTGCAGCGAGATCGTGCCCTCCTCCGCAGTGAGCTCCCAGCGCTCGAAGCGGAGAATGTCGCCCGGCTGGCTCTGCTCGATGCGGCCGTGCGGCAGGAGTGTGATGTCGATCGGCAGTCGCGACTCTCCTTCGGTGCCCCAGCGCCCGAGAGACTCGGTGTAGGTCTTGTCGGTGATAATGTGAAGGGCCGTAGGAGTGGTGCCTTCGACCTCCGAGGGGAGGTAGATCACCTCGACGATGTTACCCTCCGCCATCTCGCCGCCCTCGATAAGAGTGCTCTCGTCAATCAGGAATCGGCGCGAGGGGATGCTGTCGTTGGTAAGGGTGAGTTGCTCCTCATCGGCACTATGGACAAAGCCCGAAATGGAGATCGGCTCCGCAGGCTTGTGGCACGCGACGAGCAGCAGCAAGGCAACGTATGTCGGCAATAGAGATCGCATAGGAAACAATTTACTTTAGGCAAAGTTACGAAAATATCGGATTGTGAAGTCGCCGAGGGTTGAAAGTGTGCAAAAAAAATCCCTTTAGGCCTATTTATGTAATAAAATGTTGATGCGAAAGAGAATTTATTTAATTTTTTTTGTAATTTTGACAGCAGTTAGGTTTAACTAAAACTACCAACTGACAATGCTTAACATTATATTATTTGGTGCGCCCGGATGCGGCAAGGGTACGCAGGCGGCGCGAATTAAGGAGAAGTACAACATCAACCACATCTCAACGGGTGATGTTATTCGTGGTGAGATCACTCGCGGTACGGAGCTGGGAAAAAGTATGCAGAGCTACATCGAGTCAGGCGCTTTGGCTCCCGACTCAATCGTGATCGGTATGATTCGCAACTATATGGCCGAGCACAAGGATGCCGTAGGTAACATCTTCGACGGTTTCCCCCGCACAACGGCACAGGCCGAGGAGTTTGACCGTATTTTGGCGGAGGATGGCCTTAGCGTGAATGTGATGGTCTATATGGACGTTCCCGAGGAGGAACTCGTGAAGCGTATCCTGTTGCGCGGCAAGGACTCAGGTCGAGCCGATGACGCATCGGAGGATGTGATCCGCAACCGAATCTCGGTTTATCGTGAGCAGACCGCTATCGTTGCCGACTACTACTCAAAGCAGGGTAAGTATGTGGCTGTTGATGGTGTGGGTACGATGGACGAGGTGTTCGACCGAATTTGTGCAGCTATCGACTCAAAGAAATAGTACGGAATCGTCTAACAAGGATATTTCTGCGTTAAGTTCCTTTTGGTTGCTACGCTCGGCAAAGTGAGCAAGCTCCCTCTGCCCTCGCTTAAACGCAACCTTACGCTCGCACTCCAAATCCTCACATACGCCTTAGTATGCTGCGGTTTTGAGTGCATCGCAAGCCTTGAAATCTCACTTGTTATACAATTCCTTGGAATTAGGGTGCTAACTTTTGGTTACGCACCCTTTTTTATGCGCGAGGTGGTCGGGTGGGAGTCTTTTTTATTCAGTTGATTAGCCACTTTTTCGTCGGATTTATTGTAGTTTATATTTTTTTTCTTACCTTTGCGTCGCTAAAGTGCTATCCCTGCGGATGTGCGATAGCGGTAAGGTCCATTCGTCTATCGGTTAGGACGCAAGATTTTCATTCTTGAAAGAGGAGTTCGACTCTCCTATGGACTACTATGACTGACGCCCCGTGAGCGATTTTGTATTCGTCGAGGCGGCGTTTGACAGGGTGAAAATTTATTTGAATGCCTACGTGGCGTTCTTAAGGCCGCGGCCTTTGGGAAGTGGGTGGACGCACTTATCGGTCCGAGTAAACAGGAAAACGCATAAAAGTAAAAAATAAAAGTTAAAACAATTATGGCAAATCACAAGTCATCAAAGAAGAGAATCCGTCAGACGGTTACCAAGCGTGCACACAACCGTTTGTATCACAAGACCGCTCGTAACGCCGTGAAGGCATTGCGTAACACCACCGAGAAGGGCGCTGCTGAGGCACTGCTTCCCAAGGTATCATCTATGCTCGATAAGTTGGCTAAGACTAACATTATCCACAAGAACAAGGCTGCTAACCTCAAGAGCTCACTCGCACTTCACGTTAACGCATTGGCATAAGCGAATCGGAATCTCCGAAATAATTAAAGGCCGCTCCCGACGGGAGTGGCCTTTGTTATTTTGGTTTAGGCGGTAGCGACTTACCTTACTTATCACTCTACGATATTCATCCCTCAATGCGATGGCTGCGTCTAACGAGCGTCATAAACTCGTGGCCATCGGGCCTCGCTCTTTAGTCGATTATCCGTAATTATATAATAGGTGTGCGGCTTGTGCTTTTGGCTTAAACTTGGGCTTTTACTGCAGACTTGAGCATCTGATGCAAAACAAAAAAACTCCCGCACCTTGCGATGCGGGAGCCATTCAGAGTTTATAAGTAGTGGATTACTTATTCTTCTCCATAGCAGCCTTCAACTCTGCCAAACCTGCGATGTCACCCAAAGTGGTCTTCTCGATAGAAGCGTTAACCTTCTTCAATGAAGACTTGGTTGCATCGGCAGCAGCACGCTTCTCAGCCTTCTCAGCAGCGATCTCGGCACGCTTTGCCTCCTCGAAGATGCGAGAGTGAGAGAGAGTGATGCGCTTGGTAGCCTTAGAGAACTCGATAACCTTGAAATCAGCGGTCTCGCCGGCCTTCAAAGTGGTACCGTCCTCCTTAACAAGCTGCTTAGCAGGTGCAAAACCGGTGATGTTCTCACCCAGAACTACAACTGCGCCCTTATCGGTGAGCTCCGAGATGGTAGCGGTGTGTACGGTGTCAACAGCGTACTTCGACTCGATCTCGTTCCAAGGATTCTCCTCGAGCTGCTTGTGGCCGAGGCTCAAACGACGGTTCTCCTTGTCGATCTCAAGAACTACAACCTCGATCTCAGCACCGATCTGAGTGAACTCGCTGGGGTGCTTAACCTTCTTGGTCCAGCTCAGGTCAGAGATGTGGATCAGGCCATCGATGCCCTCCTCGATCTCAACGAATACACCGAAGTTGGTGAAGTTGCGAACCTTAGCTGCGCACTTGGTGCCAACGGGATACTTAGCCTCGATACCCTCCCAAGGATCGGGAGTAAGCTGCTTGATACCGAGCGACATCTTGCGCTCCTCGCGGTCCAGAGTCAGGATAACTGCCTCTACCTCGTCGCCTACCTTCAGGAACTCCTGTGCTGAACGCAGGTGCTGGCTCCAAGACATCTCTGATACGTGGATCAGACCCTCTACGCCGGTAGCGATCTCAACGAATGCACCGTAGTCGGCCATAACAACAACCTTACCCTTAACGGTGTCGCCAACCTTAAGATTAGCGTCCAGAGCCTCCCAAGGATGGGGAGTGAGCTGCTTAAGACCAAGAGCGATACGCTTCTTCTGCTCGTCGAAGTCGATGATAACAACGTTGAGCTTCTGGTCGAGCTGAACGAGCTCCTCGGGCTTGTTTACGCGGCCCCAGCTCAGGTCGGTGATGTGGATCAAACCATCTACGCCACCAAGGTCGATGAATACACCGTAGTTGGTGATATTCTTAACGGTACCCTCGAGGATCTGGCCCTTCTCGAGCTTAGACATAATAACCTGCTTCTGAGCCTCCAACTCGGCCTCGATGAGTGCCTTGTGTGATACTACTACGTTGCGGAACTCCTGGTTGATCTTAACAACCTTGAACTCCATAGTCTTGTCAACGTATACATCGTAGTCGCGGATAGGCTTAACGTCGATCTGCGAACCGGGCAAGAATGCCTCGATGCCGAATACGTCAACGATCATACCGCCCTTAGTGCGGCACTTAACGTAACCCTTAATGATCTCGTCGTTGTTCAGAGCCTCGTTTACACGATCCCAGCTCTTGAGCTGACGAGCCTTCTTGTGCGAGAGTGCCAGAGCGCCGCTCTTGTCCTCAACAGACTCAACGTAAACCTCAACCTTGTCGCCGATAGCCAACTCGGGGTTGTAACGGAACTCAGTTGCCTGAATCATACCCTCGCTCTTGTAGCCGATGTTTACGGTTACCTCGCGCTTGTTGATCTCGCTAACGGTACCCTCAACAACCTCGCCTACTGCGATGTTTGACAGAGTCTGGCCATAAGCCTCAGCTACCTGCTCCTTAGACTGACCGCCATAGAGATCCAAATCATTCTCAAACGCGTTCCAATCGAAACTCTCGTTTGCTACATTGTTCAATACTTCCATCGTGGAAAAATGTTTTGCGATACAATCGCTCGTTAAATTGTTAATAATAAATGTTTTGCGCCTGCGCCCGCATAATGCGCGCGCGAAAGCGAGGACAAAGATACTGCAAAAACAGTAAATTTCAACGTTTTAATCTTTTTTTTTCGCAAAATAAGTGATTTTTCTTTGTATCTTTGTTGGGTTGATGGCGTTGCCGATGGCGGCGGCGCCCCGAAAAAAGGAAAATTATAAAACGAAAATAGTATGAAGAAGAACCTTATTTCTATGATGGCTGCAGCTTTGGCACTCACCGCGTGCGGCGGTGCGGCACCCGCCGGCGAGGGTTTTAACGGCACTCCGGGCGAGGTGAAACTCCTAACGCTCGATCCGGGCCACTTCCACGCGGCGCTGGTGCAGATGTATATGTACGACGAGGTCGATCCCGTGGTGAATGTATATGCCCCCGAGGGCGATGATGTGCAGATGCACTTGGATCGCATCAAGATCTACAACGAGCGCTCGGAGCGCCCCACATCGTGGCAGGAGCAGCTCTACGCGGGCGATGATTTTCTGGAGAAGATGATCGAGGAGAGGAAGGGCAACGTAGTGGTCTTGGCGGGTAACAACGGCAAGAAGACACGTTATGTGAAGGCGGCCGTAGATGCAGGTTTCAACGTGCTGTCGGACAAGCCGATGGCCATCGATCAGAAGAACTTTGCGCTGCTGGAGCAGACGCTGCTGGAGGCCCCCGCGAAGGGTTCGATGGTGTATGATATTATGACCGAGCGTTCGGAGATCAACAACGAGCTTCAGCGTGTGCTGGTTGCCATACCCGAGCTCTTCGGCGAGATGGAGAAGGGCACGGCCGACGATCCCACCATCACGAAGGAGAGCGTACACCACTTCTTTAAGTATGTGTCGGGCCAGCCGTTGCGCCGCCCCGAGTGGTACTTCGACGTGGAGCAGCAGGGCGAGGGTATTGTGGACGTTACGACGCATCTTGTTGATCTGGTGCAGTGTACCGTGATGCCCGAGCAGGAGATTGACTACACGAAGCAGATCGAGTTCACCTCGGCGCGTCGTTGGGCTACGCCCATCCCGCGCGATAAGTATCGTCTGGTGACGGGGCAGGATGAGTATCCCGATTTTCTTAAGAAGGATGTGGTGAACGACACGTTGCAGGTATATTCAAATGGCGAACTAAACTATCGTCTCAACGGCGTGAACTGCCGCGTGAGCGTTATCTGGAACTTTATGGCGGCCGTTGGTACGGAGGGTACGGGCGACACGCACTACTCGGTGGTGAAGGGCTCGAAGGCCAACATCGAGATTCGTCAGGGCAAGGAGCAGGGTTACAAGCCTATGCTCTACGTCGTTAGCAAGACGGGCGATGATGCCGAGGCGGAGGCTACGTTGCGTGCAGCGTTGCGCTCGATTGCCGATGAGTATCCCGGGTTGGATATTGCTAAGACGGCCGAGCACGAGTGGCAGGTGGTGATTCCGTCGGATATCGTGAAGACTCACGAGCAGCGATTCAGTTCCGTTATGCAGGTCTATCTCGACTATCTGAAGCAGGGCGAGATTCCCGCGTGGGAGCGTTCGCAGATGATCTCAAAATATTATACTACCACCAAAGCGCTCGAAGTTGCCAAGGAGTAAAAATTGCCTAACAAGGCGATTTCTGCGTTACGCTCGCACTCGAAATCCTCATTTGCGCCCAGCAAACTGCGGTTTCTCGTGCATCGCAAGCCTTGAAATCCCTCTTGTTATACAATTTTTATGGGGTGGAGGATTTTGTATAAAGCACAAGGAGCTTGTCTGAAAATCGGGCAAGCTCCTTCATTTTTTATTCTAACGACAAATGCTCCTGCAGCGTCTCGCGCAGATGGTCGGTGTTGAGGTGGGTATAGATCTCGGTGGTGATGATATTCTCGTGGCCCAGCAGCTCCTGCACCTGACGGATGCTTGCACCGCCCTGCAGCAGATGCGTGGCGAAGGAGTGGCGGAAGGTGTGGGGGCTGATCTTCTTGTCAATCGAGGCGCGCTGGGCGGCCTGCTTGATGATGGTGAAGATCATAACGCGCGTGAGGCGCTCGCCACGATTGTTCAGGAAGAGGATCTCGTCGCGGTAGCGGCTGCGGCGCTCGTCCAAGTAGAGCTGTATGCGCTCGCGCGCCATTGCGCTGATGGGTACAAGTCGCTGCTTGTCGCCCTTGCCCGTGACGCGGATGTAACCCTCGCCGAAGAAGAGGTCGCCGATGCGCAGCTCGCACAGTTCGCTCACGCGCAGGCCGCACGAGTAGAGCACCTCCAAGATGGCACGGTCGCGCAGACCTTTGGTTGTGGAGGCATCGATCGAGCCTATGAGGCGGTCGATCTCGTCTATGGTGAGGGTGTCGGGCAGTGGACGTGAGGCCTTGGGGGCTTCGATCAGCTCGGCGGGCGAAGCCTCGATCACGTCGTTGAGAATCAGGTAATTGAAAAAGCTCTTTATGCCGCTCAGCGCTCGCGCCTGCGAACTCTTCTCGCGCCCTAAATCGTATAGTCGCTTAAGGTAGTTGCGTATCATCTCCGTCTCAACCTTCTTGGGTGGAACGTCGTACATACGCAGGATGAAGTGGGCGAATTGAGCCAAATCGCGCATATAGGATTCGATCGTGTTCTTCGCCAGATGCTTCTCCAGCCGCATATAGGTGCGGTAGGAGCGCGAAATTTCCATCCATTTTTTCGTAGATTCTGCCATATTCTTTCTAACTTTGCATTGGCCGATGGCCTACGGCAAAAGTAGTAAAATTTTACATAATATGGAATACATCGAACTCAATATTCGCACAGAAAACGCTCAGCAGGCGGAGATCCTGACCGCCCTCTTGTCCGATTATCCCTTCGACTCGTTTGTCGAGGAGGATGCGGCGCTCAAGGCCTACATCCTGCTTCAGGATTACGCCCCTTGCGAGCAGGAGGTTGCGAGGATGCTCCTTGAGCAGGGCATCGAGCAGTATGAGGCTGTGCTCATCGAGCAGCAGAATTGGAATGCCGAGTGGGAGAGCGACTTCGAGCCCGTAAGGGTTGAGGGTGAGCGGCCGATTGTGATTCGTGCGGCCCACCACGCGGCGGCTGCGGCGGGCGAGGTGGATGTTGTCATCGCACCGAGAATGTCGTTCGGCACGGGCCACCACGCAACCACAGCGCTGATGTCGCAGACAATAAGCGAGATGGGTGTCGAGGGCCTGCGCGGCTTGGATATGGGCTGCGGAACGGGCGTTCTGGCAATCGTTGCGATGAAGTGCGGAGCGGAGCAGATGGTGGCGGTCGATATTGACGATTGGGCGTGCGAAAGTTGCCGCGACAGTATGGCGCTGAGCGGTGTTGAGCTGGATGTTCGTTGCGGATCGATGGCGGCCGTCGAGGGCGAGAAGTTCGATTTTGTGTTGGCCAATATCAATCGTAATATACTTATCGATATGATGCCATCGTTTGCGGAGGCTCTATCGGAGGGCGGAAGGCTTGTGATGAGTGGCTTCCTTAGAGAGGATGTGCCCCACATCGAGCGCGCGGCGGTGGAGCAGGGCTTCGCGGTGGAGAGCGTAAGCGAGCGCGAGGGTTGGATGGTTGTAATGTGTAAAAAAGAGTAATATGGTAATTCTTCCCGCAGCATATATGCCCTCGGTGGAGTATGTCGTGCGACTGCTGCGCGAGCAGTGCGTGATCGACTTGGGCGAGAACTATATCAAGCGTTCGGAGCGCAACCGCGCCCGAATCCTCTCGGCAAATGGCGTTATGCCGCTGACGGTTCACGTCGAGAATGGCAACCGTCCGCGCCAGCGGATGCGCGACGTTAGGATCGACTACTCGAAGCGCTGGCAGCACCAGCATTGGGTGTCGATACTCTCGGCTTACAAGTCGTCGCCATATTTTGACCACTACGCCGAGGAGCTGGAGCCCTTCTATCGCCGCGAGTGGCGCTATCTGGTCGATTACAATATGGAGTATCTGCAGACTCTCCTGCGTCTGCTTGGGGCGAAGTGTGAGGTGCAAGTCTCGGAGCAGTATGTGGAGGCTACTGAAGGGGATTTGGATCTGAGACCGAAGCATAATGAAGGCTCGACGTTTGTAGCCGAGCCTTATGTTCAGGTCTTTTCGGACCGTATGCCTTTTGTGGAGAATCTCTCGGTGCTGGACCTGCTCCTATGCGAAGGCCCTGAGGCCATTAGCGCTGTCTTAATGCGTTGCCAATTGTGATGGTCTGCGTCTGTCGCAGCTCGCCCGCCGTTACAACGACCGAATTGCGGCCGTGAAGCTCGATCGAGTCGGAGGTGTATTGGCAGGGTGCAACCTCACGAACGGCAACAGTATCTTTATTCACCGTCAGAACGGGTGCCTCGACCGACGAAGAGTAGAACTTGATCTGCTGGATCGAGTCTTGGCGTATGTTGCGGCGCTTGCCCGTAAGGTGCAGCGTGGGACTCTTCTCGTTCCACAAGGCGCGGTAGAGATAGTAGGCATCCTTCTGATCCTTGCGGTCGAAGGTAACCAATCCCGTGCGCGAGATTCCCTCGTTGTGGCGCACCGATCCAAACTCAAACATATTATTAATCCAGACACCCCAGAAGGCCTCGTTGTCGTGCAGATGCTTGACATAGCCCTCGTGGAACTCGGTCTGCCAGCGCTCGGGCAACCAGCGGGGGTCGATCGTCGCGGGCTTGAGACTTGAGTGTGCCTGCTGGTCGATTGAGCCGGCCTCGCCGTAGGCTACGGCCGAGCAGAGGTGTCCCCAATCCGATGAGAGCTTATCGCACCAGAGCGTCAGGTCGTTGATAATGCCGCGCTCCCAGCCCAGATTTTGCTGCCATACGATAAGGTCGGTAACGAAATTTATCTCGCCATCCTGATTGCTGAGGGCCACCGTCGGGCGTGAGGGGTCGAGCGACTTGGCCGTCGAGTTGAGCTGACGCACGAAGCCCAGCACATCGTCGCCGCGCAACCACGCGAGCGAGAATACACCCCACATTATGACCGAGGGGTGGTTGTAATTCTGAATGATAATCTCGCGCATCTGCTCCAGACCGTTCTGCTTGAAGCGGTCGGTCGGGAAGTAGAATATATCGCTAAGGTAGGGCGCGCGTGTAAAGGGGGTGTCGATCCACACCATCAGGCCATTCTCGTCGCAGCGGTCGTAGAGGTACTGCGAGTGGGGAGCGGTGGCCGAGCGGATGGCATTGGCACCGATGTCGAGTATCTGCTCCAGATCCTCGTCGTAGTGGCGCGTGCGCAGGGCGCTGCCGATGGCGGCGCGGTCGTGGTAGAGCGTAACGCCGTGAACGGGGATGCGCTCGCCGTTGATATGCAAACCCTTGTCGGCCTTGACCTCGATGGAGCGGAAGCCCGTCGTAACGGTAACCTCATCCTCCTGACGGGGGCCGATGCCGATGGTGATATAGTAGAGGTTGGGATCGTCGGGACTCCACAGCAGCGGCTCTTCGATGGTGAAAGGGATGTCGATGGGTTTGCCCGCCTCGATGCGCTCCTTCAGATAGCGCGAATAGACTACGCCGCCATCCTCGTCTCTAACGCTGATGGCCAAATCGCACGCCTTCTCGTAGAGCGATGTTACCCAGACAGAGGCGGTTACATCGACCGAGTTGTCGGTGATGTTGTTCTGGTGAATCAGCACACCATCCGATCCGTAGTGTAGCGGCGAGATGGTCGTAGGCTCGGTAACGATAAGCTCCACATCGCGGTAGATGCCTCCGTAGAGATTGACCTCCGACGAGGTAGGGAGAATATCGTTCTGGAAGGAGTTGTTCACAACCACCAGCAGCGAGTTGTCCTTGCCATAGTCGAGGTGGCGCGTGATCTCAAAGGTGAAGGCTGTCCAGCCGCCGCGATGCTCGCCGACGTGGTGGCCATTGACGAATACGTCGGCCACGCTCTGCACACCGTAGAACTTCAGAAAAAGACGCTTTGAGGACCACTCGGCGGGGATGAATATATCGCGCGAGTAGTTGGCCGTGGTCTGGCGGTAGCTGCCCTGACCGGCCAAAGCGTCGAGATTCCAAGTGTGGGGGAGTGATATGTTGCGTGCGCTGTCGCTGCTCGACTCCAGCTTGAAGTAGAACTGCCAGTTGTCGTTGAGCGAGAATACCTCGCGGGCCGAGGCCGCGGAGCAAAATATCAATAGAAGGGCAAAAATAATGTATCGTTTCATAGGGGCGTCAAATTAGTTGTTTTCGTAGCTTAAAACACTCATTAGCCGAACGCTATAGTGGGTAGGAATAACGCCGGATAGCCGTGTTACTTTCTGCAAATATACGAAATATCAAAAAAAAATGCTAACTTCGTGCGATATTTTGACCATAGTTGTGGCAGAAACACTTATAAATAGGATTAAATTCGACAGTTATGAATATCTTTGACATCATAGTTTATCTCTCGCTGGCGTGGGCCGTATTCAACGGCTGGCGTCGCGGATTCCTCCTGCAAATGCTCTCGCTTCT
Source organism: Rikenellaceae bacterium (assembly GCA_015059925.1). GTDB lineage: Bacteria > Bacteroidota > Bacteroidia > Bacteroidales > Rikenellaceae > Alistipes. The sequence goes on along the minus strand of SUZL01000010.1, from coordinate 55,613 downwards.
GGCCGTTGTGGCGGCGCTCTTCTTTGCTACGCAGTATGGCTCGGAGTTGGAGCGGATACTCGGCATTGATGTTGGAGTACAGGGCGTTGTGGGATTTATTGTGATATTCGTGGCTGCGATGATTCTTATCGCCGTATTCGGTTATGTGCTCAGGGCTGTGTTCCGCTTCGCGGGGCTGGGTGCAATTGACGTGTTACTCGGAATATTGTTCTCGGTGGCGAAGGTAGCACTGATCGTGAGCGTGCTGTTCTCGTGGTTTGCCAACGCCAATAAGAACTATGAGTGGGCCTCGCGCGAGTGTGTTGCCGAGTCGCATTGGTATGAGCCTGTGAAGGGTATCACCGACAAATTGACGCCCTATTTCGAGGAGTTGGCCGACAAATTCTTGGATTAACGATGGCAGAGGGATTCAGCGCAATGGTTGTCCGCTCGACGGGCAGTTGGTATGAGGTGTTGCACGAGGGCGAGCGCCTGCAGTGTCGCATCCGAGGCAAACTGCGCCTGAAGAGCGTGCGTTCGACCAATCCCGTAGTAGTGGGCGACGTGGTAAGGGTTGAGGCTGATGCCGAGGGGGCTTACGTCATCTCGGCCATCGAACCGCGCCGCAACTACATCATCCGTCGCGCATCGAACCTTTCGAAGGAGTCGCACATCATAGCGGCCAACGTGGATCAGGCGCTGCTGGTCGTAACGCTCTTCTCGCCCACGACGGCAAAGGAGTTCATCGACCGTTTCTTGGTAACGTGCGAGGCCTACAAGGTGCCTTCGACGATCCTGCTGGCGAAGATCGATCTTGCGCGTCAGCGACCCGACGAGGTGGAGGAGTTTCACGCTATTTATGAGAGTGCGGGCTACCGCATCATCGAGGTCTCGGCCACCGAGGGCGAGGGCGTGGCTCAGGTGCGCGAATTGCTGCGTGGCAAGACCACGTTGCTGTCGGGAAATTCGGGCGTGGGAAAATCGACTCTCGTGGCGGCCGTTGAGCCGGGGCTGGATATTCGCACGGGCGAGATCTCGCAGAGCCATCACAAGGGCAAGCACACCACTACATTTTCGACGATGTACCCCCTCTCGGAGGGCGGATATATAATTGACACTCCGGGTATTAAGGGCTTCGGCCTGATCGATATTGAAGATGCCGAGCTGGCGCACTACTTCCCCGAGATGATGCGCTACCTGCCCGAGTGCCGTTTCTATAATTGTTCTCATACGCACGAGCCGCATTGTGCCGTTGTGGAGGCCGTCCAGAGGGGCGAGATAGCCTATCCGCGATATGAGAGTTACCTTAAAATCCTTGACGAAGATGACAAGTATCGCAAGTAGATTGAAAGCCTACTGCGCTGGCCACTCGAAGGAGTGGTACGACGAGCGCACGGCATATCTGGAGACATTCCTTACCGAGGAGCGCATCGAGGTGCTGCGTCGCACCTTGTCTTCGCGCACACGCTATATGACCATCCTTACCGAGAATACGTTCCATCCGCAGAACGCCTCGGCGCTGGTGCGCCACTGCGAGGCGTTCGGATTGCAGGATCTGCATACGGTGGAGACGCGCTGCAAGTTCTCGCCCAACGTCAATATCGTGCGTGGCACGGATAAGTGGGTTGATCTGACGCGCCACGACTCGACCGAGGAGGCTATCGCGGCGTTGAAGGGCGCGGGATATCGACTGGTGGCCACCACGCCTCACCGCGAGAGTTGCACTCCCGAAACGTTCGATGTGGAGCGCGGCCCCTTCTGTCTGGTCTTCGGTACGGAGCACGCGGGTGTGAGCGACGAGATTATCGAGGCGGCGGATGAGTATTTGCGCATCCCGATGTGCGGTATGGTCGAGAGTCTGAACGTGTCGGCCTCGGCGGCGATTCTGATCTATATGCTCTCGCAGCGTATGCGCCTCTCGCCCTCGATTGATTGGCGTCTAAAGGAGGATGATGCCCGCGAGATGCTGTTCCGCTGGGTGATGTCGTCGGTAAAGGACTCGCAGCGAATTCTGGAGCGTCAATTTCCATTGTAAAGACCTATGAGCGAAATCCTACGAAAACAATTCCTGCGCCACGTTGCGCAGACCTCGCCCTCGCCGCAACTTATCGAGGTCGAGCGTGCCGAGGGTGTCTTTTTCTATACGCCCGAGGGTAAGCCCTATTACGATCTGATCTCGGGTGTGTCGGTGAGCAATGTCGGCCACGCAAATCGGGCCGTCGTGGAGGCTGTGCAGCGCCAAGCCGCAGAGTATATGCACATTATGGTCTATGGCGAGATGGTCGAGCGCCCGCAGGTGGAGTTCGCGCGACTGCTCGCCCAGACTCTGCCCGATCCCCTCGACTCGGTCTATTTCCTTAACTCGGGAGCCGAGGCTGTGGAGGGTGCGCTGAAACTTGCCAAGCGCTATACGGGACGCACGGAGATGATCTCGATGCGACGTGCCTACCACGGCTCGACGCACGGCGCGATGAGTATGATGGGACAGCCCGAGGGCGAGGAGTGGAAGTCGGCTTTTCGACCGCTGCTGCCCGATACGAAGGCTATCCGTTTTAACCATAAGGAGGATCTAAAGCAGATTACCGAGCGCACGGCCTGCGTGCTGTGCGAGCCCGTGCAGGGTGAGGCGGGTGTACGTCCGCCCGAGGATGGATTCCTGCAGGCTCTGCGTGAGCGTTGTACGGAGGTGGGGGCGCTGCTGATTTTCGATGAGATACAGATGGGTATGGGCCGCTCGGGTGAGATGTTCGCTATGCAGCGATATGGCGTAACGCCCGATGTTGTCTGCTTGGCAAAGGCGTTGGGTGGCGGTATGCCGCTCGGAGCTTTCGTCTCGAGCCAAGAGATAATGGCAACGCTGACTCACGATCCCGTCTTGGGCCATATCACCACCTTCGGAGGCCACCCCGTATGTTGTGCTGCGGGATTGGCGGCGATGCGATACCTGATTGATAATAAAGTGGTTGAGGATGTCGAGCGCAAGGGTGCGATGTACGAGGAGCTGCTACGCGACCATCCGGCCGTAAGGGAGATCCGCCGCAGTGGTCTGCTGTTGGCCGTTGAGCTGGGCGCAAGCGAGAAGCTCTACCGACTGATGGATATCTTTATCGAGGAGGGAATCCTGAGCGACTGGTTCCTCTATTGCGATACGGCATTCCGCATTTCGCCTCCGCTCGTTATCTCGGACGAGGAGATCGGCGACAGCGTGCGATTGATAAGAAAATGTCTTGACAGATTATAATAACCCACCTAAAACCATTGAACTATGAGTAATCCGAACCAAGGCCCCGTAATTACGGCTGGCGCAGTTTTGTCTATTGCGTTTGTATGTTGTGCAATTGTTGCGTTCTTCCTCTTTGGTGTGCCCCGATACAAGGTGTGGCAGCAGGAGATGAAGGGACGTGCAGAGTTGGCGCAGGCCGAGCAGAATCGACAGATCAAGATTGAGGAGGCGAAGGCCAACCTCGAGGCAGAGAAACTTAACGCTCAGGCTGAGGTAGTGCGCGCACAGGGTGCTGCCGAGGCTATCAAGATCGAGAATGGCTCGCTCACGCCCACCTACATTCAGTATCTATGGGTGCGACAGCAGAACTCTTCGGCGAATAAGGTTATTTACATTCCTACCGAGGCGGGCCTACCCATCTTGGAAGCCAAAGGAAATGAATAAATAGCTCTTGTTATACAATTTCTATGGAATAAGAAAAAAGGTGTCCGAAATCATCGGGCACCCTTTTTATTTACTCCTTCGCAAAACTCTTCAGCATTGCAATCTCCTCGGCCCAGCGGCTTTCGTCGGGTGTCTCGAGGATGAGCGGAATATCGTCGAAACGGGCATCGCGTGCAATGTACCGAAAGGGCGTTATGCCCAAATGCCCCTCGCCCATCGGCGAGTGGCGATCGACGCGGCTGCCGAGGGGTTTCATCGCATCGTTGAGGTGCATACCGCGCAGATACTCAAATCCAACCTCTCGCTCGAACTCGGCGAAGACCTCGTCGCAGCCCTCCTCGGTCGAGAGGTCGTACCCTGCGGCGAACGAGTGGCAGGTGTCGAGGCATACGCCTACGCGCGACTTATCCTCCACGCGGTCAATGATATAGGCCAAGTGCCAGAAGGCGTAACCGAGGTTTGAGCCTTGACCTGCCGTATTCTCTATGACGGCCGTAACTCCGTGCGTCTTATCCAGCGCGATGTTGATCGACTCGGCCACGAGCTTCAGGCTCTCCTCCTCCGAGATCTTCTTCAGGTGGCTGCCCGGGTGGAAATTCAGGCGATCCAATCCCAGACGCTCACAACGCTCCATCTCGTGCAGGAACGATGCGCGCGACTTCTCCAATCCCTCGCGCTCGGGGTGGCCGAGGTTTATGAGGTAGCTGTCGTGGGGCAGAATCTGATGTGGCGCGTAGCCATATTTCTCGCAGGCCTCGCGGAAGGCCGCCACCTGCTCGTCGCTGAGTGGGGGAGCGGCCCACTGGCGTTGATTCTTCGTGAAGAGGGCAAATGCCGTAGCTCCTATCTCAAATGCGTTGCGCGGGGCGTTATCGACTCCGCCCGAAGCGCTGACGTGTGCACCAAAATATTTCATATAGTAGAATAGTTGATTAATTATGTACTTACAAATATAAGTATATTCACTGAAAAATTGTAACTTTGCATTGAAGAAAAACAAAATATAAAAACAGCCGATTATGAATAGACTTTTGACAATACTGATCGCTATGGCTACGATGCTGGCTCTGCCCGCCCGCGCGCAGTTCACCGTCGAGGATCAGACCAAAACCCGTACAGCGGGCAATGTGAATCATCAGACTCAGATACAGAATGCCAATATCAACGAGCTTGCGTCGTTCAGCGATGCGCGCGACCGTCTGGAGCGTCAGCGCATCCGTCTGGAGCGTAACTATCTGGAGATAACGCTCAAGCTGCAAGGTACGATGACCTCGTACAACGAGGCGTGGGCCGACACGAAGGGTGGTGATAACGCTATCTCGGTGCTCGGTTCGTTCAATCTGGTGCATACCTACAAGAAGGATCGCTTCTCGAACAATACGCAGGTGAGCGCCAAGTTCGGCTACAACCGTCTGCGCGTAGATACCGAGGATGGCGACCGTAAGGGTATATGGTTCAAGAATGTCGATGAGTTCTGGTTGCAGGTGCAGCCCAAGCTGGCGGTAAATAACAAGTGGTCATATACGATGATGTTCAAGTTCAAGAGCCAATTCACGAACTCATACCTCTCGCGCACGCAGCAGACCGACGACGATGTGATCACGGGTTTCCTTGCGCCGGGTAATATGGACTTCTCTATCGGTATGGATTTCGCCAGCCCCAACCCTAAGTTCCCGATCAAGATCTCGCTCTTCCCCCTCTCTGGTAACGGCGTTGTGGCAAACAACTCGCTCGTCGAGCGTTACTACCGCAACAAGGAGGCCAAGAGCTGGTTTGGTGTCGATATCGACAAGAATTTCCTCTTTACGGGTGGTTCGTCAGTGAAGTTGGAGTTCAAGCGCAGCTGGGGTAAGGAGAATTGGTTTACCTACGACACTAACATCTTCTGCTACTACGGTTGGATCACCAACGTGAGCAACCTCTCGAAGATCCGCGACTATGACGACTATCTGGCCGAGCTCGACAGCTGGAAGCAGAACGGCAGCCCCGAGGGTTTGGAGCCTACGGCCGTGCCGCGCCACGAGATGTTGCACCCGACCGTCGATTGGCGAAACTCGTTCAGGATCAAGGCATCGAAGTATTTTGAGACCGAGGTTACGGTGAATATGCTCTACGACAAGGCGCAGAACAGCGCGATTATGCTCAAGTCGTACATCTCGCTCGGTTTGACCTATACGTTTAAGAATAAATAATCGCATCGCGGGCCGATGGGCGGCCGAGGATGCAAGGCCCCGAAAAGAATGGTATGCCGATTGTTGGTTTTCGGGGATAGATAAGTGATATATGTATAAAAACTCTAAACACACGATACTCTTTCCGCTGATTTTGGCCGTAGGAGTGGTTCTTGGAATATTGTTGGGACAGTTCGTCGGGCGCAACCGTGCCGAGTCGCAGATTCGCTCGCTCATACGTCGCAGCAGTATGAATATGACAAACAAGATTATGCAGACGAGTATGCTCGTCGAGCATCGTTTTGTGGACTCTATCTCGATGGATTCGCTCGCCGAGCTGGTCATCCCGCTGATGATGCGCGAGCTGGATCCTCACTCGGTATATATCCCCGCACGCGAGATGCAGGAGCTGAACGAGCCGCTGGAGGGCGAGTTCGACGGTATTGGCGTGTCGTTCAACGCCGCGACCGATACGGTTATCGTGCTCAGTGTCATCCCCAATGGCCCGAGTGCCAAGGCGGGAATCGTGGCGGGCGATCGCATCATTGAGATCAACGATACGTTGGTGGCTGGTGTGAAGATGCCGCAGAACGACATCGTCAAGCGTCTGCGCGGACGACGCGGCACGGAGGTGCGACTCTCGCTCAAGCGTCAGAATATCGACGAGCTGGTCGATATTACGGTTGTGCGCGATGCCATCCCCATCAAGAGTATCGAGGCGGCGACGATGCTGACCGACAGCATCGGTTTTATACGTCTGTCGCAGTTTGCCCGCACGTCGTTTATGGAGTTGCAGCAGGCCCTCGCGCAGCTGCGTGAGCAGGGTATGACCAAGTTGATTTTCGACTTGCGCGATAATTCGGGCGGCTTCCTCGATCAGGCGATTCTGATCGCCAACGAGTTCCTGCCCGCAGGCAAGCTGATCGTATATACGGAGGATCGCCACCGCGAGCAGGTCAAGGAGTTCAGCGACGGCACGGGTACGGCAACGGATCTGGCTCTGGTGGTGCTCATCGACGAGGGTAGTGCCTCGTCGAGCGAGATTCTGGCCGGCGCGGTGCAGGATAACGACCGAGGCACGATCGTGGGACGACGCTCGTTTGGTAAGGGTTTGGTGCAGAGTCAGATACCCTACGCCGATGGCTCGGCCTTGCGACTCACCGTTGCGCGTTATTTCACCCCTACGGGCCGCTCGATTCAGAAACCCTATACCAATGGCGACGATTACAACTACGATATGGATCTGATCCGCCGCTACAACAACAACGAGTTCTTCTCGGCCGACAGCATCCACTTTGCCGACTCGCTCAAGTTCGTAACGCCGAAGGGTAAGGTCGTATATGGCGGAGGCGGTATTATGCCCGATGTATTCATCCCGATGGATACCACCGATATGACCAAGTATTACGTCGAGGTCTCGGGCCGTAACATCCTCTACCGCTACACGTTGGACTACGCCGACCGCCACCGCGAGGCGCTCAATGCGGTGCGAACGATGGATGAGCTGACTGAGCTGCTCGATAGCGACAAGACGCTCTTCGATGATTTTATCCGCTACGCCGAGACGCAGGGCGTAAAGCCCGTACAGAGGGATATAGCCCGTTCGCGCAAGATTATGGAGGCGCAGCTGAGGGCCTACATCGGCCGCAATACGGTGTTGGAGGATGCGGCATTCTACTACAACATTATGCCGGTCGATAATGTGCTGGTGCGCTCGGTGGAGCTGCTTAAGGATATGCCTCTGCCCGAACCCGATGAGGGCGAGGAGGTGATCATCAGCCGCACGCTACCCGAAATGGAGATAAAACTGAATAGATAGCTATGATAAAGAAGATTATAGGATTGCTCTTCGCAGTGGGCGTGGTGGCGATAATCGTGATGACGGCGCTGGGCGCTGGATCATATAAGAGCCTGCTTCCCGAGGATCTCTTCTCGCCTGTTGCGCAGACGACAGCCCCGGAGGAGGAGGTTGTTGAGCAGATAGGTGTGGAGGTCGAGGTGGAGCAGAATGCTCAGACGCAGGAGAATGTAGAGTAAACGTAAAAAATACTACTGACTATGAAGAGACTATGTTTTAGCCTGATGCTCACGCTTTTAGCCGTTGTAGCATTCGCAGCCGATCCCCCGAGGGTGAAAACCAAGTGCGGCCCGTGGGTGGTGGGCGTAACCGAGACCGAGATGACCGTTGTCTGGACTTCGACCGACCGCTGTATGGGTTGGGTGGAGGTTGCTCCCGACGATGGCACGTCGTTCTATGCCGAGGAGCGTCCACGCTATGATGAGGATTTTATGGGCCGTCACGTCGTATCGGCCGTACATCACGTTCGCATCACGGGACTCAAGCCCGGTACGAGCTACCGCTACCGCATCTATCAGCAGGGCGTGGACGATAGCGGCCACAACCCCGTTCCGAGCGGTTATATCAGCGCGAGCAACGTATATTCGCAGAAGCCCTACGCCATCCGCACGATGGATGCCGAGAAGGAGGATTGCACCTTCACGATGGTGAACGACATTCACGGACGCGACTCGATGATGTTGGCTCTGACGAAGGGCCTGAAGGAGCAGAAGCCCGATTTCGTGGTCTTCAATGGCGATATGGTGAGCTTTATGGGCTCGGTGGAGGATATCGAGACGGGCTTTATGACCCGCGCAACGGAGACCTTCGCTACGGACGTCCCGCTCGTTTATGTGCGTGGAAATCACGAGACGCGCGGCCCCGGCTTTAGCGAGTACCTGAACCTCTTCCCCACGCCGACCAACACTCCCTACTTCACGTTCCGTCAGGGGCCCGTAGCCTTCGTCGTGCTGGATAGTGGTGAGGATAAGCCCGATAGCGACATCGAGTATGGCGGCACGGCAGCCTACGATGCCTACCGCGAGCAGATGGCCGAGTGGTTGAAGGAGGCTGTCAAGAGCGAGGAGTTCCGTTCGGCACCCGTGAAGATTGCGCTGCTGCACATCCCCTTCGATAAGGGTGTGGGCTGGTACGGAAACAACGAGCTGAAGCGCCTGCTGCTGCCGACGCTCAACGAGGCAGGTATCGACGTGATGTTGTGCGGCCATACGCATAGTTACAGCTACCGCGACGTGGGTTCGGTGGATAACAACTTCCCCATTCTGGTGAACTCGAACAACGATAAGGTGAACGTTCGCGCCACAAAGTCGCAGATTGATATGGAGGTTGTGGATGCGACGGGAAAGGTGTTGCATCGCCACACGGTAAAAGTAGAGTAGAACTCCTTGAGGAGCTTATTGTGCTTATGCAGTAACGAATTAGAAGTATTTCACCTCGTGGCCCTCGATGGCCGAGAGCAGGCAGTTGGCGAGCGATGATGCTCCGATGCGGAAGAGTTCGGGCGTGAGCCACTCCTCGCCGAGCAACTCCTTAACGATGGTGTAGTAGAGCACGGCATCCTCCTTCGTGCGGACTCCGCCTGCGGCCTTGAATCCCACGCGGCGGCCCGTCTTGCGGAAGTACTCGCCGATGGCCTGACACATCACAACGGCGGCCTCGGGCGTAGCACCAATGTCGATCTTGCCCGTCGATGTCTTGATAAAGTCGGCACCCGCAGCCATCGAAAGCAGCGCAGCGTTGTAGATCAGTCCGGGACTGCGGAGCGCGCCCGTCTCGAGGATAACCTTCAGCGTAGCACCCTCCGACTCCTCACGCAACACCTCCACCTCGTTGGCAGCCTCGTCGTAGTTGCCAGCGAGGATCTCGCCCACGTTGAGAACGATATCCACCTCGTCGGCTCCGTTCTCGATAGCCATCGCCACCTCCAACATCTTCACCTCGAGGAAGGTCTGCGACGATGGGAAGCCACCCGCAACGCTCGTGATGCGCATAGGTGTGCCATCGATAGCAAGGCCCACATTCTCAACAAAGGGGGGATAGACGCATACCGATGCGACGTTCTGCAGATCGGGGTAGTCGATATAGAACTCGGCGGCGCGGCGAGCCAATGCCGCAACCGACTCGGCTGAGTCGCTGCACGAGAGTGTCGTGAGATCAACGGCGGCGAGACACCTTTTATATATATCTATGTTGCCATTCTCCGCGGCGGCAGCCTTCAGCGAGGCGACCTGAGCGGCAACCGATTCGGCCGTCGGGGCCGGAGCATACTCTTGAAGATGGTTGGCGTACTCCATAATTTTGAGTTTTACGTTTTCACAAATATACGTTTTTTCTGATAAAATAAAAAAGAAGAGGGGACTAACTTTCGAGTTAGCCCCCTCTTGGTATCTGTTAAGCTATTGATTAGAGCTTAAAGCCGCTTGCGAACAAGTTTGCAAGGTTTACATCCTTCGCAGCCTTTGCAGCCAGAGATGCATCCTTAGAGATTGCGCTCTGCAGCTGAGCCTTTGCAGTCTGAAGGTCGCCCTCCTTAGCTGCGATTACAGCACGCAGGTAGTCAGCCTTAGCCGATGCGTCAGAGGTGATAGCCTTCTTGGCAGCGGTCAGGTCGTTGTTCATAGTGTTAGCGATAGCAGCGTTGTAACCTGACAGGGTTGAAGCAGCAGCGCTGTAGTTACCCTGAGCAGCAGCGATCATAGACTTGGTCTTAGCGTCAGCTGCAGCAGCGTACTGCTGTGCCTTAGCTACGTTGCCGTTAGCCAGATTAGCAAGTGCGAGGTTGCTGTTGAGCTCGTTGTTGTTCAGACCCAACTGAGCAGCCTTCTCGATGTTCTGGAGAGCCTTCTTAGCATCACCCAACTTAGCGTAAGCTACACCGAGGTTGTTGTAAGCGCGAGCATCGTTGAACTTCTTGGCAGCATACTCCAGAACGGTAGCCTGAGCCTTGACATCCTTCAATACGCTCTCGGCCATATAGAGAAGCTCCTCGTTGGTGAGCTCGTCCAGACGACCATTGTTGATCAAAGCAGCCATCTCAGCATCGGTCTTACCCTTGATGTCGGTGCTGTTTACGAGCTGTGCACGGCGCAGCTTGGGCAGAATCTCCTTCTTAAGCTCGGTGAATACAGCTGACATATTCTTGATCTCAGCCTCACGCTGGGTTGAAGAGTCGTAACGGCTCAAAACCTGAAGGATGATATCCTTGTCGTCGATGTCAGATGCAGCAACCAACTCCTTGAAGCCTTCCCAGTCCTCACCGTAAGATGCTACGTCGAGAGCCATACCGGTATCCTTCAAGAGCTTCTCAGCAGCCTTGTGGCCTGACTTTGAACGAGCTGAAGAGAGGTTGTCGTTGAACTTCTCGGGACCATCGGGAGATGCGTAACCGTGAACGTAGAGCTTCTGCGTTGCGCGGTCGTTGCTCTGCTGGTCAACTACGTTCTGCTTGAAAGCCTTGAGCTCATCGGTGTCGGCAGCCTTGCGAGCTACGGTTGATGAGTTGATAGCGTACATAATGTCAGCCTTGGTAACAACGGTAGTTACGTTCTTGTAGTTGTTAGCCGTGTTAGACATAACGTCTGAGTAAGCCAAGTCGCTCTGCAGAGTGTTTACACCCTTAGCTACGGGCAGTGCGAAAGCAGCCTTGATAGCCTCAGCCTGCTTGCCGCCAGCTGCCAGAGCAGCCTTCTCAGCCTTGGTAGGCATAGCACCGTTGTTAGCGTTTACCAAAGTCCACTCCTTGCAGGGACCGCTGGGGCACTTAACCTCGATCAGAAGCTTGAGCTCGCTCTGAGCCATACGAGCGTCGTAGGGGAACTCAACGTGCTGAGTGAATGAACCACCAGTTGCGGGAACTACGGTGTAGTTATCCTTAACCTTTGAACCCTGGAAATACTTGGTAGCACCCTCTACCATACCGCCCTCGAATACCATTACGGGGGTTACCTTCAGTACGGCCTTCTTGTTGTAGTACTTAGCGGGGTAGTTTACCGTGATGTCGGCCTCTACCTTGCCATTGTTAAGTGCGAGAACGTCGGGCGTGCAGGCGATTGTTACATCGTCCTGATTCTTTGCCATCTTGCTGAAGCAGTTACAGCCGGTCAAAACGGCTGCCATAGCAATGGCAACGAATAATTTAAGACTGTTTTTCATAAAAGTTTGTAATTAGTATTATACATTTAGTTTAAGTATTCCTTAAATATATTATTGACGCTTGGGACGGTCTGAGCTGCGACGCTCGCCGCGATCGCCACGGGGACGACCTCCCTCCGGACGGGGCTTGCGCTCACGCTCAACCCAACCCTCGGGCTTGGGCATCAGAGCCTTGTGAGAGAGCTTATACTTGTTGGTCTTGGGATCCATACCGATGAGCTTAACCTCGATCTTGTCGCCCTCCTTCAGACCGGTCTCCTCCATAGTCTCGAAACGCTTGTAGTCGATCTCCGAGATGTGCAGCAGAGCCTCCTTGCCGGGCAGGATCTCAACGAAAGCACCGAAAGCCACGATGCTCTTGATCGTTCCATCGTAAACCTCACCTACCTCGGGAACAGCAACGATAGCCTTGATGCGTGAGAGTGCGCCATCCAGAGCCTCCTTATCTACGCCGAAGATATCCACTACGCCGCACTCATCATTCTCGGTGATGGTGATGGTGGTGTTGGTGGTCTTCTGAATCTCCTGAATAACCTTGCCACCGGGGCCAATAACAGCACCGATGAAGTCCTTCGGGATCTGGATCTGCACGATGCGGGGAACGAATGGACGGTAGTCCTCACGAGGCTCGGCGATGGTCTCGGTGATCTTGCCCAAGATGTGCATACGACCCTTGCGAGCCTGCTCCAGAGCGGTTGCCAGAACCTCGTATGAGAGGCCGTCAACCTTGATATCCATCTGCGTTGCGGTGATACCGTCGGCCGTACCCGTAACCTTGAAGTCCATATCGCCCAAGTGATCCTCATCACCCAAGATGTCCGACAGAACGGCCCAGCGGCCCGTTGCAGAGTCAGAGATAAGGCCCATTGCGATACCCGATACGGGCTTCTTGATCTTAACACCAGCATCCATCAGCGCCAGCGTACCGGCACATACGGTTGCCATTGATGAAGAGCCGTTAGACTCCAGAATATCCGATACTACGCGAAGTGCATAGGGCATAGCCTCGCCAGTGGGGATCATAGGCTTCAGCGCACGCCAAGCCAAGTGGCCGTGACCGATCTCACGACGGCTCACGCCGCGTGCGGGACGAGCCTCACCCGTAGAGAAGGGAGGGAAGTTGTAGTGCAGGGTGAACTTCTCAGAGCCCTGTACCAATACCTCGTCGATCATCTTCTCGTCGAGCTTCGTACCGAGCGTAACGGTGGTCAGCGACTGAGTCTCACCACGAGTGAAGATAGCCGAACCGTGAGCTGCAGGCAGGTAGCCTACCTCGCACCAGATGGGACGGATCTCGTCGGTAGCACGACCGTCGAGGCGCTTGCCCTCGTCGAGGATCATATTGCGCATAGCCTTCTTCTGCACATCGTCGTGGAAGTACTTGTGGATCAGGGGAGCCTTCTCCTCGAGCTCCTCCTCGGTGTAACGCGCTGCAAACTCTGCCTCCAGAGCCTCGAAAGCCTCCGAGCGCTCGTGCTTTGCCGTACCGCTGGTAGCGATGGCGTAAGCCTTGTCGTAGAGCTCGGTGATGATCAGCTGACGCAGCTCCTCATCGTTGGTCTCGTGGCAGTAGGTGCGCTTAACGTCCTTGCCCAGCTCCTTCGAGAGCTCGATCTGAACGGCGCAGTGCTTCTTGATCTCCTCGTGAGCGAACTTGATGGCGCCGAGCATAACCTCCTCCGACACCTCGTTCATCTCACCCTCTACCATCAGGATGTTGTCGATGGTACCGCCGACCATAATGTCCAAATCGGCATCGGCCATCTGTGAGAAATTGGGGTTGATGACGTACTCGCCGTTAATGCGAGCTACGCGAACCTCCGAAATAGGACCTCCGAAGGGGATGTCCGATACGGCCAGAGCAGCCGAAGCGGCCAGACCTGCCAGCGCATCGGGCTGGATATCCTTGTCGGCCGAAATAAGATTAACCGTTACGAAAACGTCAGCGTGATAGTCCGAGGGGAAGAGCGGACGAAGTGCGCGGTCGATCAATCGAGCCACCAGCACCTCGGCATCGCTTGCCTTGCCTTCGCGCTTCATAAAGCCTCCGGGGAAGCGTCCGCACGATGCGAACTTCTCCTTATACTCCACCTGAAGAGGCATAAAATCTGTTCCCTCCTTTGCATCCTTGGCAGCCACTACGGTACCGAGAAGCATTGTGTCGCCCATCTTAACGACAACCGAGCCGTCAGCCTGCTTGGCCAATTTGCCGGTCTCGATCATAATCTCTCGTCCGTCAGCGAGTGTGATCGTCTTTTGTACAGCGTTGTACAACTTCTTTCCTTCCATAATCTGTTATAATCGTCAAATAAAATTGTCATAAACAAGGGCTGTCGGCTCTATTTGCCTCCAACAGCCCTTTTTCACCTCGCAGTCTCTTACTTACGGAGGTTAAGAGTCTTGATGATTGCGCGGTAGCGCTCGATATCAACCTCCTTAAGGTACATAAGCAACTTGCGACGCTTACCTACCAAGCGCAACAGTGAGCGCTGGGTACCGAAGTCGTGCTTGTTCTGCTTGAGGTGCTCAGTAAGGTGGCTGATACGGTACGAAAACAACGCGATCTGGCTCTCCGGAGAACCAGTGTCGGTGTTAGACTTGCCGTACTTACCAAAAAGCTCTTGCTTTTTCTCTGCTGTTAAATAAGCCATAAAAAAATAAGATTTATGGGCTTGAGCGTCGCCTTCCGGAACCTCCCAAACCCTGGTTGCACTCCACGATGCATCCTCCTTACTATGGATAACACCGGAGCGTGGCACAAAAATACTCCGAATTTAGTTAAGAGCCAAATATTTTTGGGCCAAAAACCATATTTTTTCACAGTATTATATGTCTCTTTGGTCGCGAGGTGTTCTTTTTTTTGTAAATTTATGTATATTTGCGAAGTAATGTGCCATTTTAGTCTGCCGAAAAGTCATTTTGGGTAGTCGTAAGGTGCACCTTTTTATGAGTTTGCGTAGATTTTTTTTGCTCGATATTTTAGCTGTCGTTGCGGCGGCATTGCTGCTGGTCGGATGTGCTGACAAGCCTCTGCAGTATGTCCGCGTCGAGGGCCAGATGCTCGGCACGTTTATGCAGGTGCAGGCCCGTACCGACCGCCCATCGGCCGAGATCTATGCGATGATGATGCAGATCGACTCCGCCTCCAAGGCGTCGATGTCAATCTTCGATGAAAACTCGCTGCTCAGCCGCCTTAATCGCAATGAGACGGATCAGCTGGACGAGCATATCATCCACTGTCTGGGACTCTCGCGCCGCGTGAGCGAGCAGAGCGAGGGAGCATACGATGTTACTGTCGCTCCGCTGGTTACGGCCTACGGCTTTGCAGGCAAGGATCGTGAGGCGAAGGTCAATGTCGATTCGATATTGGAGTTTGTCGGCATCGATAAACTCACCATCTCGGAGGGCCGACTGCGCAAGGCCGATGAGCGTGTGCAGATCGATTTCAACTCCATTGCCAAAGGCTATGTGGTCGATATGGCGGCCGAGGCTCTGGAGCAGTTGGGTGTGGAGGATTATTTGGTCGATATTGGCGGCGAGGTGCGTTGCCGAGGCGTGAACCCAAAGGGTGGCGCGTGGCGCGTGGGAGTGGAGACTCCCTTCGATGGAAACGACACGCCCGGAGCCTTCATCGAGCAGGTCATCTCGCTGAGCAACTGCTCGATGGCAACATCGGGAAACTACCGCCGATACTATCTTGACGCCGAGGGGCGTAAGGTCGCCCATACGATAGACCCGCGCACGGGACGAAGCGCCGTAACGAATATGCTTTCGGCGACGGTCATAGCCCCGACGTGTGCCGAGGCCGATGCCTACGGTACGATGTTTATGGCGTTGGGTGTGGAGCGTGCCATCGAGGTGGCGCGTGGTTTGTCGGGGCAGGGTGTTATGGTCTTTTTCATAACCGCTGGCCAGAGAGATGAGTATGAGATGTACTACTCGAAGGGTCTCGAGACGGCCTTGGGCAAGGTCGAGGGGTTGCGTGTGATCGAGTAGATTTAGGGGAGAAAACGAAATTTATGAAGCAAGCAATTTTGCTATATAACAGTCAGGCAGGACGTGGAAAGATCGGGCGCAACATAGAACAGGTTGTGGCCATCTTTCGTGATGCTGGCTACGATATGAGGCCCGTGCCGCTACGTTTTGACGGAAACCCTATCGAGGGGTATGAGTCTGTCGATCTGATCGTTGTGGCGGGAGGTGATGGTACGCTCAACTATGTGGTCAATGCCCTTATGCGTCGTTCGCTCTCCATCCCGCTCGGCATTCTGCCTGCGGGTACGGCCAACGATTTTGCGGGTGCGTTGGGAATGTCAAACAATCTAAAGAAGGCGGCCCGCCAGATCGCTTATGGCGTGGTGGAGCCTATCGATTGCGGCCGCGTGGAGTCTATCGATAGGGCCGACAAGCAGGAGATCTATTTTGTCAATATATTCAGTTTTGGAATCTTTACCACAACATCGCAGCATACGCCCGAGGAGATGAAGCACCTGATGGGGCGCGCGGCCTATATGATCGAGGCTCTGAAGGAGCTGAAGAAGGTGCGTGGTATTCCGCTCACCATAACGGCCGATGGCGAGGCCTTCTACTACCCGACTTTGATGGGTTTGGTGCTCAATGGCGAGACGGCGGGACGTGTGCCGCTGGCGCGACGTTCGAGCCTGCGCGATGGCGTGTTCGACTGCCTGTTCCTGCGCAAGCGCGATACTGTGGTGCAGTCGGCTATGGATATGATGTTGTATGTGTTAGGAGTTAGGACTACGGCGGTGAAGTACTTGCAGGCGAGTGAACTGACGCTCGTTACGCCCGTTAGCGAGGATACCGACGTGGATGGACAGAGCGGAGGTCGTTTCCCGATGAGGGTGTGTTGCCTCAGGGGAGCGCTCAACATCGTGTGTCCGAGTGAGAATCAGTGATAATCGAAGTTTTTTCAGGTATGCAGAGTAAGAGAAAGAGTAGTGAGGAAGTGAGCTGCGTTTCGGTAACTAAAATTAAAAAGACACTCTCGGAGGAGGGTTTCCTCTCGCAGAATTTTAGGCTTACGCCACTGCTGCGATTGCAGGAGTTGGAGAGCGTTGAGAATGGCATTGATGGGATGGTGGTCTTGATTGTGGTGAGTGGCACGGCCAAGAGTACGATCAACGGGCGTAATTACGAATTGCGTCCCAACTCATTGCTCATCCTGCGCGGCGACTCGGCAGTTGGGGCATTCAAGTCCAGCAAGGCTGCGATGGGTTATCTTATCCATTTCTCGGAGGCATTCATTAGCTCGGTAAATCACGATGCGGCGGATAAACTGATGTCCGATATTATGGTCGGAGCTAAGCCCTGCATTGAGCTTCGTGTGGAGGATACCACGCGCCTGCACGCCATAGCGGCTCTTGTGGGGCGTATGAGTAGTGTCGATGGAATCTATGGCGAGAAGATTCTCTCGTCGCTTGCCAATACCCTTTACTATATGTTGGCTGCCATAATCGGCAACTACTCTTTGTCGGCGATGTCGGGCTCGGATACTCTCTCTCGTGCTGGCGAGTTGATACGTCAGTTTGCATCGGAATTGGTGCGCTCGTGCCATCAGGAGCGAAGCGTCGAGTACTACGCCTCGAAGTTGGGCATCACGCCCAAGTACCTCTCGCTGGTGTGCAAAAAGCAGACAGGTCGCAACGCCTCGAAGATTATCGACGATGCCGTAATCGGCAAGGCTAAGGAGCTGCTTGCCCAGCCCGGATTGAGCATTTTGGAGGTCTCGGAGCGACTCAATTTCGTGTCGCAGTCATTCTTCGGAAAATATTTCAAGCAGCGAACGGGGGTATCGCCCTCGCGCTACAAGGCATTGGGATAAAATTGCCAAACAAGGCTCTTTTGGCGTCTGGCCCCTACTCAAGTTCCTCACATACGCCCAAGTATGCTGCGGACTTTCGGTCGGCGACCAGTCTCAAAATAGCTCTTGTTATGCAATTTTATGGGAGGGGAATTTAATAAAAAAGTCTGTCGGCGAAAGCTGACAGACTTTTTGTTTACTCCGATATAATTCGCTGATCCATAAACGGAATACGTCCCTTGATGAATGAGCGCACGGTGCCGACCTCGGCGTTGAAAGACCCCAGCGCCTGCGGATTCTCGTGTACCATCTGGTCGAGGATGGGCCAGCGCAGGAAGTTCAGTCGCTGCGATGCCTGAAGCATCTGGGCAGTCTGGTTGATATACTCTGTGAGCGACTCGACACTGATCTGGCCACTCGCGCGCATCTCGCTCCATAGCTCCTCGAGGCGCTCGCGCGCGGGCTTGTTGTTCTTGATAATCTGATTGACAAAATTCTTCATCACATCGCCACCCGCCGCAGAGCCAACGGTATAGACAAAGTCCGATTTGCCATTTACGGGATAGGTGCGGATGTCGTTGTCGAATGCAATGTCGAAGTCCCATACGGGGCCCGTCTTGAATTGGTCGCTGCCGCGATCCTTACTCATATACACGCTCCAATAGGTGTCGGTGTTGCCGCTCAGCTCGCCCACGATGAAGTGGCGCAGGAAGCTGTCCAGATCGAGGAATTTGGTGAAGTCGTCTCTATCGGCAGGTGTGCCGAATACCGACTGCTCCATACGGTTGAAGTAATCCTTGATGTAGTCGGCCTGACGCTCGGTGATCTCGTCATCGTCGGGCGACTTGATCGTAACGGGGATGCCACGCTTCGACCAGAAGTACGAGATCTCGCTCTCGGCATAGGCGTCAATCTCGATCAGGTAGCCACCCGACAGCGCCTCGTCAGCATTGTCGCTCGGTTCCATCTCGGTAATATCGACACGCCCCTTATCGACCTCAATCTGGTCGCAGAGCTGGTAGCAGCCGCGGTACTCGCCATTGAGCACTACATCGACGGGCTGGCAGAAGGGTGTGTATTCGAGTCCCACGCGACGGCTGATCTCGAAGGCCAAGATATTGCGCAATAGCGACTTGTCGCCGTAGTTGTTGATCAGCGTCCACTTCTTCGCCTTGGCAGGTGCGCCCAGCAGATTGACCTTCTTGTCGAACTTCAGACGGTAGGGTTTCTTGGGGAAGTTCCAGCTGGCATTGCCTCGCCCGCGCACGCCCGTCTTACGGTCGGTGTGCAGATAGGTGCCATCCTCGCCGATGACATAGACCGTGCTGGTGATCTCATACTCCTTCGACTCGATCTCGGCATTGCCTGCGGTGTTGATCACTACGAGCGGAAGGTTCGTAATCTGGTAGAGTTTCGAGTCGTCGCCCTCGCCCTTCGTGCCGTAGAATGCCAGCTCGGCGAGGTTGCAGCGGACATTGTACGGTGTCATATAGCGAACGTAGCGGAAGCCACGCGAGCAGTTGATCTCGGCGTAGTTCATCTCGCGCTCAACGCCCGGCTCGGGAATCAGATAGATGGGCATAGCGTCGCTGAAGTCGGCTTCGTTAGCGCCCTCGATGACGGCCAGCTGTACGCGGCCGGCTTGGCCGATGCGGGGAGAGTAGCCGATCTTGGTGATGACGTGCTTCTCGCCCAAGTCAAGACCTACCCACGTTCCCGAACGCTGGTTAGAGGCGAAGAAGGTGTCAAAGTTGCGGTCGAAGACACTCTGTTTCGTATTGACCGTCTCCGAGCGCTCGCCCGTGGAGTAATCCACCGAGTAGCGCGTGCCGATAAGCACTCCGCCGAGTGAGCCGTCAGCGCCAGCCTCGATGATTACGGCCTCGGCCGACGGAGTATCGGGATTGTCGGGTGTAGGCGTGGGGATGATTATTTCGTCGCTTTTATCGCACGATGCCATAGCGAGAACGATTGCCAATGTGGCGGCAAGGGTGTAAAAGAGATGTTTCATAGTGTTTTGGTAATTTGGTATTTGGTACTTTTTACAAATATACGAAAACCGTAGGAACGTCAAAATTTTTACGCCAAAATCTCTTTACAGTTCAAAAAAATGCCCCCCCAACAAAAAGAGGCCACCCCACAGGGGCAGCCTCTTGGATTATAATCTTTTAATTAGATTACAACTGGGGACCAGCAGCTACGAGTGACTTACCCTCGTCGTTACCGGTGAACTTAGCGAAGTTCTTGATGAAGCGTGAAGCCAAATCCTCGGCCTTGGTGTTCCACTCAGCAGCGTCAGCGTAAGTGTCGCGGGGATCCAAGATAGCGGGATCTACACCGGGAAGAGCGGTGGGAACCTTGAAATCGAAGATAGGAATCATCTTGGTCTCAGCCTTGTCGATTGAGCCATCGAGGATAGCGTCGATGATACCACGAGTATCCTTGATAGAGATACGCTTGCCGGTACCGTTCCAACCAGTATTCACGAGGTAAGCAGTTGCGCCAGATGCCTCCATCTTCTTCACCAACTCCTCACCGTACTTGGTGGGGTGCAATGAAAGGAATGCAGCACCGAAGCAAGCTGAGAAGGTAGGAGTAGGCTCGGTAATACCACGCTCGGTACCAGCCAACTTAGCGGTGAAACCAGAGAGGAAGTAGTACTTGGTCTGCTCGGGAGTCAGGATTGATACGGGAGGCAGTACGCCGAATGCATCAGCTGACAGGAAGATAACCTTCTTTGCTGCGGGAGCCTTAGATACACCCTTAACGATGTTGTCGATGTGGTAGATGGGGTAAGATACGCGAGTGTTCTCGGTAACTGACTTATCAGCGAAGTCGATCTTGCCGGTAGCCTCATCAACGGTTACGTTCTCCAACAGAGCGTTGCGACGGATAGCGTTCCAGATGTCGGGCTCGTTCTCCTTAGAGAGGTTGATAACCTTTGCATAGCAACCACCCTCGAAGTTGAATACGCCCTCGTCGTCCCAACCGTGCTCGTCATCACCGATCAGCTGACGCTTAGGATCGGTCGAAAGGGTAGTCTTACCGGTACCAGACAGACCGAAGAAGATAGCGGTCTCGCCCTTCTCGTTGGTGTTAGCAGAGCAGTGCATTGAAGCGATGCCCTTCAAAGGAAGCAGGTAGTTCATATAAGAGAACATACCCTTCTTCATCTCACCACCATACCAAGTGTTGATGATAACCTGCATCTTCTCGGTGAGGTTGAACACAACAGCGGTCTCAGAGTTCAGACCGAGCTCCTTGTAGTTCTCAACCTTAGCCTTCGATGCGTTCAATACTACGAAATCGGGCTCGCCGTAAACCTCCAACTCAGCGTCGGTAGGACGGATGAACATATTCTTAACGAAGTGAGCCTGCCAAGCAACCTCCATAATGAAGCGGATCTTAAGACGAGAGTTCTCGTTAGCACCGCAGAAAGTATCTACAACGTAGAGCTTCTTGTTAGAGAGCTCCTTAGAAGCCAGAGCCTTCAACTCAGCCCAAGCCTCCTGAGTAACGGGCTTGTTGTCGTTCTTGTACTCCTCAGAGGTCCACCAGATGGTATCCTTAGAGGTCTCGTCCATTACGAAGAACTTATCCTTGGGTGAACGGCCGGTGTAAACACCAGTCATTACGTTAACGGCACCCATCTCGGTTACTACACCCTTGTCAAAACCGGTCAAGCCGGGCTTAGTCTCCTCGCGGAACAACTCATCGTAAGAGGGGTTGTAAACCACCTCGGTAGTACCGGTGATACCGTACTTAGTCAAATCAATTTTAGCCATAATTTGTAAATTTGTATTTAGTTAAACTACTTCTTTTATCCTTCTTCGTTTGCTCGATGCGGCCTTTTCGGGGGCCATCCGACCAAAAGGCCCTTATTTCAGCGCTACAAATTTATAAAAAGTATTTGAATTGTGAAACGGGTAACACTATATTTCCCAAAAATTTTACTTTTTCTTAACACACGAACCACGCGGCCCGTAGCTTTGTGAGCGAAAAGTTGTGGATTTCTAAAAAGTTGGCTATCTTTGCAGTTTCGCTCTTTAAGAGAGCGACGGTAATTTACGAGCGCACTCTCTATGGCAGGTTTATATTTCCACATACCTTTCTGTAAACGCATCTGTGCCTACTGCGATTTTTTTCGTGAGGCCGATCTTTCGCGCGTGGATGCGGCGCTCGAAGCTATGCACCTCGAGATGGAGGAGCAGCGCGAGTTTTTAGCCGAGGACAAAATTCGGACCATATATTTCGGCGGAGGCACCCCTTCGCTCGTTCGGCCGGCGGAGTTGCAGTCGCTCATCGATGGCGCCGCGCAGCTGTGGGATTGTAGCGGGGTGGATGAGATTACCGTTGAGGCCAATCCCGACGATTTGACTGCGGAGTACATCGGCTGTCTGCGGCGCACGGCTGTCAATCGCGTGAGCCTCGGCGTGCAGTCGTTCGATGACGAGGAGTTGCGTTTTATGAATCGCCGCCATAGTGCCGCGCAGGCTGTCGCGGCGGTGAGGCGATTGCAGGATGCGGGGCTGGAGAATATCACCATCGACCTGATCTTCGGCGTAGATGGATTTTCGGAGCGGGTGCTGGAGCAGTCGCTGCGTCAGGCGATTGATCTTAACGTAAAACACGTTTCGGCATACCATTTGACAATCGAGCCGCAAACCGCCTTCGGACGCAGACTCGCTCGCGGCCAGATGCGCGAGGTGGATGAGCAGCAGAGCCAGACGGAGTATATACTTGTGCATCAAATGCTTGTCGATGCGGGCTTTGAGCATTACGAGGTGTCGAATTACGCCCGCGAGGGTTTTCGTGCGCAGCACAATTCGTCGTATTGGCGCGGTGCAAAATATCTCGGTATCGGGCCGGGTGCGCACTCCTTCGATGGCGAGTCGCGCCACTGGTCGGCGCAGAGCGTGGCGGAGTATGTCGCGGGGCGCGAGTATGAGAGCGAAAGACTCGACGAGCGCGACCACCTGAACGAGTATGTGATGACCGCGCTGCGTTGCGTGGAAGGTATTGATCTGGACTACCTTGAGCAGCGCTTCGGAGCGGGGCAGCGCGAGCGCGTGGAGCGCCTTGCAGAGGGGTGGCTCTGTAGTGGCGATCTTAGACGCGAAGGCGGGTGGCTGAGGATTCCCGTCGAGCGGTTTATGATCTCGGATGCGGTTATCGAATCGCTTTTCGAGGCGTAGTTACTAAAAATTATTAAATTATTGTTAAATTATTTTATAAAATCCGTTTTAGCGGGTTTTAATTTGCTGTGATATAAATATAAAGTATTATCTTTGCAACGGATTTTTGGATCCCGTGCATAGTTTATACATATATTATATAAGGATAATAACCAACACGATATTTTTATGAGTAATATGAATCAAATGCCCCAACATCTTTTCGAGGTGAGTTGGGAGGTATGTAACAAAGTGGGTGGTATTCATACGGTTGTCGCCACCAAAGCATTGACGGTAACCAAGAGTATGGGTGATAACTACATCGTCATCGGCCCGGATTTGATGCAGGAGAGCATCAATCCCGAGTTCGAGGCTGACGATACGCTGCTGGCAGCTTGGCGCGAGAGCCTCTACGAGGAGGGTATCCGCGTGCGTCTGGGCCGCTGGAACGTCGAGGGCCGCCCCATCGCTATCCTGATCGACTTCAAGTCGCTCATCTCGCAGAAGGACGAGGTGCTTAAATATATGTGGGAGGAGTTCCACGTTGACTCAATCTCTGGTCAGTGGGATTACATCGAGCCCGTGCTCTTCGGCCACGCCGCAGGTATGGTCATCAAGTCTTACGTCGAGAACTTTTGCTCGTCGGTAGATAAGGTTGTGGCTCACTTCCACGAGTGGATGACCGCATCGGGTGGTCTGTATCTTCGCAAGAACTCGCCCTATGTGGCTACCGTATTCTCAACCCACGCAACGGTTGCAGGTCGCTGCATCGCCGGCAATGGCTTGGCGCTCTATTCGGATCTGCACAAGTACAACGCCGACGACATCGCACGTCGTTTCAATGTAACGGCAAAGCACTCGATCGAGAAGATGGCGGCGCACTACCACGACGCATTCCTCACCGTTAGCGACATCACGGCCAACGAGTGTAAGTATTTGTTGGGCCGCGAGGTTACCAGCATCACCCCCAACGGTTTCGAGAACGACTTCGTATGGAAGGGTGAGCAGTTCGAGGCAAAGCGTGCGGAGGCTCGTCGCACAATGATCGAGGTTGCGGAGGCTTGCTACGGTCATAAGTTCGAGAAGGAGCCGCTGATCGTAGGTACGAGCGGCCGCTACGAGTATCACAACAAGGGCATCGACATCTTTATGGAGTTGTTGAAGCGTCTGGCTTCTTGCGCTCTGGATCGTGAGATTCTGGCCTATGTAACCGTTCCCGCAGCCAACAACGGTCCCCGTGCCGATCTGGTTCGCCACCTGCAGGATGCATCGCAGCCTATCGATTCAGCACAGTGCAAGTACACGACGCACTACCTTGAGAATACGCAGTGGGATCCCATCTCGCAGACGATGCGTGGCTCAATCCTCGAGAGCAAGGAGTCGAAGGTGAAGGTTATCTTCGTTCCCTCGTATCTGAACTCTGCGGATGGCGTCTTCAACAAGAACTACTATGAGTTGCTGGTAGGTATGGATCTTACCGCATACCCCTCATACTACGAGCCTTGGGGCTACACCCCGCTCGAGTCGATTGCATTCTCTGTTCCGACCATCACGTCAAATCTCTCAGGCTTCGGCCTTTGGGCTGTTAAGCAGGCCGACCACGAGGGTGTTGAGGTGATCCGCCGCGACGATAGCAACGACACCTACGCCGTAGAGCAGCTGGTTGATTCGGTTCTGCGATTCCTTAACCTCACGCAGGAGCAGGTTGATGACGTACGCGAGTCGGCTCGCTCGCTCTCGAAGAAGGCTCTGTGGAGCAAGTTCTTCAAGTACTACGAGCGTGCTTACGTCGAGGCTCTGGAGAACTCAGTTGCGCGTATGAACTCAGCCGTTGTTGAGGATGGCGGCAACCGCACCGAGCAGATCAACTTCGTGCGTCAGCAGCTCACCTCGAACAAGCCCTCTTGGCACCGTATGATGGTTGAGAAGCGTCTGCCCTCGCGCCTGAGCGCTTTGGAGACCATCTCGCGCAACCTCTGGTGGTGCTGGACGCAGGATGCACGCGATCTGTTCGAGTCGATCGATCCCGAGCTTTGGAACAAGGTTGATCGCAACCCCATCGCTCTGATCGACAAGCTCACATTGGAGCGCATCAACGAGCTGGAGAACGACAAGGAGTTCTTGGCACGTCTGGACGATGTGGCCGATCAGCTCGATAAGTATATGTCGGAGAAGCCCGATGGCAAGAGCGCGAAGGTGGCATACTTCTCAATGGAGTACGGTCTGCACTCGTCGCTGAAGATCTACTCGGGTGGCCTGGGTATCTTGGCAGGTGATTACCTGAAGGAGGCTTCGGATAAAAATGTTCCGATGGCTGCCGTAGGTCTGCTCTATCGCTACGGATACTTCACCCAGCAGCTCTCGTCGCAGGGTAGTCAGGTGGCTACTTACGAGGCGCAGAACTTCGCCAAGCTCCCCATCTCGCCCGTGCGTGATGAGGCTGGCAACTGGGTAACTATCCAGATCGCTCTGCCCGGCCGTAACCTGTCGGCTCGCGTATGGAAGTGTCAGGTAGGTCGCACCGACCTCTACCTCTTGGATACGGACTACGAGGCAAACCGCGATGAGGATCGTCAGATCACATACTACCTCTACGGTGGCGATTGGGAGAACCGCCTCAAGCAGGAGCTCTTGCTCGGCGTTGGTGGTATCCGCGCGCTGGTTAAGATGGGTATCAAGCAGGAGGTTTACCACTGCAACGAGGGCCACGCAGCATTCATCGGTCTGGAGCGTTGCCGCAACCTCATCTCGAAGAAGCACCTCTCGTTCTCGGAGGCTATGGAGGTCGTTCGTTCGTCGTCGCTCTTTACCACGCATACCCCCGTGCCCGCAGGTCACGATGCCTTCCCCGAGTCGATGATGCGTCAGTATATGTCGCACTATCCCGACGTGCTGGGTATCACTTGGGAGCAATTCATCAACCTCGGTAAGACCAACCCCAACGACCCCAACGAGCGCTTCTCGATGTCGGTTCTGGCTTGCAACCTCTCGCAGGAGGTTAATGGTGTGTCGTGGTTGCACGGTGAGGTGTCGAAGGATATTCTGGGTAATATGTGGCCCGGATACTTCAAGAACGAGCTTCACATCGGCTACGTTACCAACGGTGTTCACTTCCCCACTTGGGTTGCATCGAACCTGCGCCGTCTGTACGACCGTTACTTCCCCGGCGGCTTCAACGGCCACGTCTATAACATCCCCGAGTGGCAGGGTGTTCACAAGATCGACGACGCGGAGCTGTGGCGCGAGCGTATCGCTCTGAAGGAGCGCCTGATCAAGCACATCCGCGCTCGTTACAGCGATCCCAAGCAGGTGCGTTTCGACTCACCTCGTCAGATGGTTCAGATCGTGGAGCGTGTTCGCCCCGACGTACTTACGATCGGTTTTGCGCGTCGCTTCGCAACATATAAGCGTGCTCACCTGCTCTTCACCAACCTTGAGCGTCTGTCGGCTCTGGTGAATAACAAGGAGCGCCCCGTACAGTTCATCTTCGCTGGTAAGGCTCACCCGCACGATAAGCCGGGTCAGGATCTGATCAAGCGTATCGTTGAGGTATCGTCGATGCCCGAGTTCGTAGGTAAGATCGTATTCCTGCAGAACTACGATATGGAGCTCGCTCGCCGTATGGTTCAGGGTGTGGACGTATGGTTGAACACCCCGACCCGTCCTCTGGAGGCTTCGGGTACTTCGGGCGAGAAGTGCGTAATGAACGGTGTAATGCAGTTCTCTGTGCTCGACGGCTGGTGGGTCGAGGGCTACAAGGAGGGCGCAGGCTGGATGCTCCCGATGGAGCGTTCGTTCACCGATCAGCGCTTCCAGGATGAGCTCGATGCCGAGATGATCTACAACACGATCGAGGATCAGATCGTACCTATGTACTACGATCGCTCGGAGGATGGCGTGCCCCATCGTTGGGTTGATGCCGTTAAGAAGTGTGTTGCCGACATCGCATCGAACTTTACCACTAACCGTATGCTTATCGACTATGAGGATCGCTTCTACAACAAGCTCAAGGCTCGCAAGGAGCAGATGGTGGAGAACAACTACCGTATGGCCCGCGAGATGGCAGCTTGGAAGCGTAAGGTATCGGCCGCTTGGGACGATGTTAAGATCCTGAATGTTAAGCGTGTAGAGCTGGACAACGAGGCTATATTCGTGGACAAGAAGTACCGCTACGAGGTAACGCTCAACGTGGCTAACCTCTGTGCCGAGGACTTGGGCGTAGAGTTGGTTGTGGCTAAGCAGATTGAGGCTGGCGAGGCTGTGAATGTGGTTGCTACCAAGCCCCTTGCCATCAAGAGTGTTGAGGGAGGCGAGGTAACCTTCTCGATCGACTACACCCCCGAGCGCACGGGCTCGTTCGACGTAGCGCTGCGTGTTTATCCTACCAACGACCGTCTGCCTCACCGTATGGACTTCGCGTTGGTTAAGTGGGCCTAATCATACTTTTTCGGGTGGGCAAGTCCCGCCCGAAAAGTTTTTCTCATCCTGCAAAAAGACAGAAATGACGAATATGTTCCCTCTTTTTGTCGATTTGTTGCGAAAAAGTTGGAGCGACTCCAAATTTTTTATTAACTTTACGATAGATAAATAATTTTTCAAAAACTTTAATATGTCGGCACTAACATTTGACAAGAGTGAATTAGGCAATTTGGAGTATTCGCTTCAGCGTGAGATGCTCGCAACCGACCGTAAGGGCGGCTATATGAGCACCACGATAGTATGTTGCAATACCCGCAAATACCA
Source organism: Rikenellaceae bacterium (assembly GCA_015059925.1). Classification (GTDB taxonomy): domain Bacteria; phylum Bacteroidota; class Bacteroidia; order Bacteroidales; family Rikenellaceae; genus Alistipes. The sequence continues at coordinate 28,048 of SUZL01000010.1, read as the reverse complement.
CGGCTTGATGGTGGCTCCGATCGACCAGACCGACGAGGCATACGTTCTGCTTTCGTCGCTCGATGAGACGATCATCCAGCACGATCAGTCGTTCAATCTGGCTTTGCACCGCTTCAAGGGTGTGTATGAGCCTCGAGGACATAAGTACATCACCGATTTTGAGTACACCCCCACACCCACGATCACCTATCGTGTGGGTGGCGTGATTCTGCGTAAGGAGTTGCTGTGGATTCACAAGCGTACGCAGCTTATGATCCGCTACACGCTTGTCGATGCCCACTCTGATACTACGCTTCGTCTGCGCCCCTTCTTCGCCTTCCGTAACAAGCACTCGCTCTCGAAGGCTAATGTCGAGGCCAACGGTCGTTCGTATCCCATTGCGGGCGGTGTGAAGTGTAAGCTCTATGAGGGTTATCCTTGGCTCTACCTTCAGACCAACAAGGCCGACGCCGAGTTCGTTGCCGCTCCCGATTGGTACTACGGCTTCGAGTACCCCGAGGAGATCAAGCGTGGCTACGATGGCTACGAGGATCTTCTGACGACGGGTTACTTCGAGATGCCCATCAAGAAGGGTGAGAGCGTCATCTTCTCAGCCGCTACGGATGAGATGGCAACGGGTGAGACGATCTCGCAGATCTACGAGGCTTCGATCGCTCGTCGTACGCACAAGATCGACTTCCTGAGCTGTCTGCACCACTCGGCACGTCAGTTTGTGGTTCGTCGTCCGGGCGGCCGCACCGAGATGATCGCCGGCTATCCGTGGTATGGAACAGTTGGCCGCGATACGCTGATCTCGCTGCCGGGTATCGTGCTGGAGCAGAACTATAAGGAGGATTGTCTGGATGTGCTCGACACGATGGTGGCCCAGATGAAGGATGGCGACTTTGCCGGCAATGCGTCGGCGTGGGTTGCTGCCGATGCGCCGCTGTGGTTCTTCTGGTCGTTGCAGAATCTTGAGAAGCACATCTCGGCCAAGAAGCTGTGGGAGCGCTATGGCGAGGCTATGAAGTCGATTCTGGAGGCTTATCGTCGCGGCTTTGGCGAGAAGGTGAAGCTGCACGACAACGGTCTGGTGTGGGCTGCTGCCGAGGGCGAGTGTCTGACGTGGATGAATACCATCGTCGATGGCAAGCCTGTAGCACAGCGCGCAGGCTATGCTGTGGAGATTCAGGCCTTGTGGTACAACGCCGTAAGTTATACGCTTGCGCTGGCCCGCAAGTATAAGGATAAGGCCTTCGTGGAGGCGTGGGCTGCAGAGCCTGCGAAGACCAAAGAGTCGTTTATATCGAAATTCTGGCTCGACGAGGGTTATTTGGCAGACTATGTGAATGACTACGAGACCAACGACTATCGTCGTTCGAATATGCTCGTAGCTTGTGGTCTGGACTACACGATGCTCAGCGAGGAGCAGATGATGGATGTGTTGAGCGTCGTTCGCCAGCACCTGATCACTCCTCGTGGCGTACGTTCGCTCTCGCCGCGCAATCCTCACTACGAGCCTTCGTATGCCGAGGATCAGCGTTCGCAGGATCTGGCAAGCCGCAACGGTTCGATCTGGGTATGGCCCCTGATGTTCTATGCAAAGAGCTGCTTCGCAATCGCAGGCGAGGGTTTCCTGCCCAATGCCGAGGAGCTGCTCGCAGGCTTCGACAGCGAGATTCAGACCTCTTGCATCGGTTCGATTAGCGAGTGCTTCGAGGGTGATCCCCCGTTCCGCGCGCGCGGATGCCTCTCACAGGCAACGAGCGTAGGTGCGCTGCTCTACATCCATTCGCTTGTTCAGCAGTGGCGCGGGAAGACGGGCAAGGCAGCCCCCGCAAAGAAGGCCGCGCCGAAGAAGAGCGCAGCGAAGAAGGCCACCGTGGAGGCGGAGGTTGTAGCAGAGGCTCAGCCCAAAAAGAAGTGTGTACGCAAGAAAAAATAGATAAAAAGATAATAGGATGAGAGTATTAATGTTTGGCTGGGAGTTCCCGCCTCATATTGCCGGTGGTCTCGGTACGGCGTGCTACGGTATGACGCGAGGCTTGGCACGCAACGATGTGGAGGTTATCTTTGTGATGCCTCGTGCATCGGGCGACGAGGACGAGCGTTTTGTGAAGGTCGTTAATGCCAGCGACATCGAGGCGCGTTACTGCGACTCGAAGATCGAGGGTGCTGACGATATTATGCGCAAGATCTCGTTCATTCACATCGACTCGAATATGGTACCCTACATCTCTCCCGAGGAGTTTGAGACCTACCGCGAGGGTTACGAGCGCACGGGCCGCAAGTTCTGGGAGAAGGAGGGTGATAGCTGGACACAGCGTTACACCTTCTCGGGTAAGTATGGTGCCAACCTGATGGAGGAGGTTGCTCGCTACGCAGTGGTGGCAGCCGAGGTGGCACGACAGTTGGAGGGTCAGTTCGATGTGATTCACGCACACGACTGGCTGACCTACTTTGCGGGTATCGCCGCAAAGCGTGTGTCGGGCAAGCCGCTGGTTGTGCATATGCACGCTACCTCGTTCGACCGCTCGTCGAGCGATAATATCGATACGCGCGTTTACGCCATCGAGAAGGCTGGTATGGCCGCTGCCGATCGCGTCATCGCGGTGTCGAATCTGACAAGAAACATCGTTATCGAGAAGTATGGCATCCCCGCCGAGCGCGTGGTGACGGTGCACAACGCCGTTCGCTTCGCCGAGAAGGACAACGAGATGCCCGAGCGTGGCGTGAAGGATAAGATCGTTACCTTCCTTGGTCGAATCACCTTCCAGAAGGGCCCCGACTACTTCGTTGAGGCTGCGGCGAAGGTGCTTAAGCGCGTGCCTAACGTGCGTTTCGTTATGGCCGGATCGGGCGATATGATGAACCACGTCATCCGTCGTGTGGCGCGTCTGGGTATTGCCGACCGCTTCCACTTCACGGGCTTCCTGAAGGGTGATGACGTGCATAAGATGTTCCAGCTCTCGGACGTATATATTATGCCCTCGGTGTCGGAGCCGTTCGGTATCTCGCCGCTGGAGGCTATGCGCGCCAACGTGCCTTCGATCATCTCAAAGCAGAGCGGTGTTGCGGAGGTGCTGGACTATGCCGTAAAGGTTGATTACTGGGACGTGGACGCAATGGCTGACGCCATCTACGGCTTCGTGAAGTATCCTGCCCTGTCGAAGATGTTTGCCGAGAAGGGACTGGAGGAGGTTACGGGTCTGAAGTGGAACAATGCTGCCGCTAAGATCAAGACCGTTTACGAAGATGCTATTAATGAAGTTGCAAAATAATAAAAATACTCGATATGAAAACAGTTTGCTTATATTTTCAGGTGCATCAGCCGTGGCGTTTGAAGGTTTACCGCTTTTTCAACATCGGTAAGGACCACAACTACCTCGACGATTTTACCAATCGTGCCATTATGCAGAAGGTTGCACGTCAGTGCTATCTGCCGATGAATGCGCTGTTGCTCAAGCTCATCAAGGAGAATAAGGGCGCTTTCAAGTGCTCGTTCTCAATCACCGGTTCTGCCGTTGAGCAGTTCCGCGCCTATGCTCCCGAGGTACTCGACTCGTTCCGCGCTCTGGCCGAGACGGGTTGCGTGGAGTTCCTCGCCGAGACCTATTCACACTCTTTGGCAGCCCTCTCATCGAAGGAGGATTTCGTAGAGCAGGTTAAGCTGCACTCGAAGATGATCAAGGAGGAGTTCGGCAAGAAGCCCGTAGCGTTCCGCAATACGGAGCTCATCTACTCGGACGAGATCGGCGCTATGGTGTCGGAGCTCGGTTTCAAGACCGTTCTGGCCGAGGGTGCAAAGCACGTTATGGGTTGGAAGTCTCCCGACTACATCTACACCAACGCTATCGACAACCGTCTGCGCGTACTGCTTCGCAACTACAAGCTCTCGGACGATATTGCATTCCGCTTCTCAAATCAGGGCTGGGATCAGTATCCTTTGACGGCCGATAAGTTTGCACAGTGGATCGCTGATGAGAATGGCGAGGTTATCAACCTCTTTATGGATTACGAGACCTTCGGCGAGCACCAGAAGGCCACAACGGGTATCTTCGACTTTATGAAGGCTTTGCCCAAGGCTGTGCTGAAGAAGGGCGATGTCTGCTTCTCAACCGTTAGCGAGGCCGCTAAGGCATCGCAGCCCGTAGGCGTTCTGCACTGTCCTCACGTTATGTCGTGGGCTGACGAGGAGCGCGATGTTACGGCTTGGTTGGGTAACGAGTTGCAGAACGAGGCATTCTCGAAGCTCTATGCGTTGAAGGATAAGGTTAAGGCTTTGAAGAGCGCCGACTTCGACTACGTTTGGAACTTTATGCAGACCTCGGATCACTTCTACTATATGGCTACGAAGTGGCTCTCGGATGGCGACGTACACTCATACTTCAACCCCTACGGCTCGTCGTATGAGGCGTTCATCAACTATATGAACGTACTCTCTGACTTCGAGATCGAGGTTGAGAAGGCTTTGACTGCCAAGAAGTCGCGCAAGAAGGTAACGGCTTAATTTGAAGCCGCCTAACAAGCCGCCTAACAAGGTGCTTTCTGCGTTACACTTGCACTTCGGTCAGACGAGATAAGGTAATGAAAAGAGGTTGTCCCGATGGGGGCAACCTCTTTTGTCGTTGGGTGCGGGGGATGAAGAATTTACCACCCCATCTCGCGGGCATATTCTATGGCGCGGTTGAGCGTGTCGTTGAATGGGCGCGTGAGACTCATCTCGGCCGCAGCGCGCGAGATAAAATCGTCGGCCAGAACGTAATCACGATCCACAACCTTCACCAGCAGATAGTTGCGCAGGCGATAATACTCCGAGTGAGGATCGTCGGCCGACCACCCCTGCGGCATACGTTTGTAGGCCGTTGTCCAGTCTATCTCGAAACCTCGGGCCGCGCGGATGGTCTCAACGAAGTTTTCGCCCTCGGTCATAATCTCCTCGCGGATACTCTTCACCTCGCCCGGCGTGGGGCAGTAGGCACCCGTGCAGAGCATATAATAGTCGTTCTCGGGCTCAACGTGCATATAATATCCCGAAAATCCCGATCGCTTGCCGCGTGGGCAGACATATACTCCGAACCACGTCTTGTAGGGCGACTTATCCTTCGTAAAGCGCGTGTCGCGGTAGATGCGGTACGTGGCATCCTTCACCTGCACCCCCTCGACCGATGGGTCGAACGCCGCCACAGCCTCGATAAAATCTTTGGCTACGGCATCCATACGGCTCTTGACTGCCTTGTAGCGGTCGCGGTTGGCCTCAAACCACGCACGGTCATTGTTGGCCGCGAGCTCCTCCAAAAAGTTGATAATATCTTTCATCGCTCTATCTCTTTACAAACAGCATTTCATCCGATATGGGTTGGCGCTCCATATTCAGGCTCTCGATCTCGATCTGCAACCCCTCGCCCTGACAATCCTCGTAGTAGATGACGCGAATCTCGTGCAGCCCCTCCTCAAGCGCGACCTTGCCTTTGGCGCTCTTGTCCATCGAGTGCGCCTCGCCATTATCCACAACCAAGCGGCCGTCGATGTAGAGCAACGCTCCGTCGTCGCAATTGATGTGCATCAGATATACATCGCGTCGGGGGATGCTAATCAAACCCTCGAACTCATAACCGTAGTAATCCTCGGCGGGCGAGTCCTCAAGAATGAAGTTGCGCTTCGTGCCGCGACTCACCTCGCGCCCCTTGTGCGGGAAATCCTTCAGATTCTTGTACGGGCCCTCGTAGTAGGTGTAGGCAATGCCATGCTCTATAGGCGTAGCCGACGTTGCGGGGAGGTACTCCATCAGGTTGATGTCGTCCTCGCTGATGCCGATGGGGTAGTGGTAGAGCAGCTCCTCGCCGGTGGGTGTTGAGATCCAAGTGTCGAATGAGCGCGAGTTCTCATATAGGTCGATGATGCGTCCGCCGCGTGGCAATCCGCCGTAGGCGTTGAATCCCGACACGCGACCGTAGGCCAGAGCGACGTTGAAGTGCTGGCCGATGTAGTCGTTCTCGTGGTCGTGGCCAACGAAGAGCCCCATCACATCGCCCATCTCGACGCACGAGAGCAGGAAGCCGCTGTTGAGCTCGGCCGAGCCTATGCCCGAGCCATCGCCATTGCGGCCGTACATATCCGTATTTTCGTTGATGAGTCTAAATTCGGGTGTGGGGATGTGGAAGAATGCCAATGCGGGCAGGGGCTCGCCGCCGTTCTGCGCGGTGTGGAGAGCGCTCTGCTCACGATACCACGAGGTTACATCCCACGGCATCCAACCGTATATGCCAAGTCGGGGCCAGTCGTCGGTGTAGTCGCCCGAGTCGAGGCAGTAGAGCAGGGCGCTCGTGCGGTCGGAGTCCGATGCCAAGACGGGCAGGACGTAGTTGCCGCAGCCGCTCAGCTCGGGGCCCGCCTCGCCTATGAAGAAGGGATCCTGCTCAAGGATGGCGTATATCGAGTCGCGCTGCATCACCTCGGGGTCGTGGTTACCCATCGTAACGGCGTAGGGTACGCCCGCGCGATTCATCACCTCGACGATGTGGTGCCACCCCTTGGCGGCGGGTTGGCTCGTTACGATGTCGCCCGTGAGGATCACAACATCGGGGCGCTCCTTCGCGATGACGGCCAGCAAGGTGTCGGCTACGGGGGCGCTGACGGGATCATCAACCGAGAGGTGAATATCGGTAAATTGCGCAATGCGCAATCGCCCGTCGTGAAAGCGGAGCACGGGCTTTGGCTCCGGATCGGAGCAGGCGACAAAGCATAGGAGTGAGAGTAGGAGCAATAGACTGTTTCTCATTGCAGTGGCGGTTTATTTCTTTGCTGCAGCGTGGTCGATATCGCACGATGAGCAGTTGCCGTGGCAGCCGATGTCGGCGCAGTCGGTGCCCGTATCCTCGCGCGACTCCTGCACGGCACACTTTATGCCCAGACGCTGCATATCCTTGTTGGTCGCGATCTCCGAGTCGATGTCGTGTCCCTTGAAGATTTGTGTGAGCGACATTCCCAGAAAGAAGAATCCGACCATACCGATCGATATTAAAATGACAATCAATATTGTAGAAAATGTTGCTGACATAGCTTGTTATTTGTTAAAAGTTGCCAATATGTTGAAATTCTCCCCACAAATTTATATATTTGTATGTTAATTTGCAAAATTATGTGCCTTGCTCCCGCCGCGCCTCGTGATTTATAACGCGATGGGGGAGGGGAGTAGTGTGTGGGCAGAAAGAATTTGAACAATGAAGATCGTTATTTCAGGAATCGGTGAGATGGGTAGCCACTTGGCGCGTATGCTGAGTGGTAGCGGCCACGATATTACGGTTATCGACAGCGACGTGAAGGCGCTCGACGAGCTGAAGGCTATGGCCGACCTGATCACCATCGATGGCGACACAACCACCTTTGCCGTGCTGCGCAAGGCGGGGGTTAGGCGTTGTGATCTGTTCATTGCCGTCAATCACGACGAGAATATGAATATCCTCTCGGCCATTATGGCCAAGCAGCTCGGTGCCAAGAAGTCGATCGCGCGTATCGACCACAACGAGTACCTCGAGCCCAACAACAAGGAGATGTTCATCGATATGGGTATCGACTACCTCTTCCACCCCGAGCAGATTGCTGCGCAGGAGGTAACGAATCTGCTGGGCCACACCTCCACCACCGACTACGTCGATTTCTCGGGCGGTCTGCTGGCGCTGGTGGTATTTAAGCTGGAGCCCACATCGCCCCTGCTCGGTCGCAAGCTGATGGAGCTGGCGGACGATGGCTCGATTACGGAGTTTCGCGCCGTGGCCATCACGCGCGGCTCGCAGACCATCATCCCGCGTGGTCAGGATGAGTTCTTCGAGGGGGATGTGGTCTATATCATCGCCCGCAAGGATGTGGCACGCAGCGTTACGGAGCTCTCGGGACAGAAGAGCGTCGAGGTGAAGAACCTGATGATTCTGGGTGGCTCGCGCATCGGCGTGAGAGTTGCATTGGAATTGCAGGAGGATATGAATGTGAAGATGATCGAGTACAACGGCGAGAAGGCCTACCGTCTGGCCGAGGAGCTGGAGCATACGCTCATCATTCACGAGGATGGCCGCAATCTGGACGCTATGATGGAGGAGGGATTGGCAAGTATGGATGCCTTTCTGGCCGTTACGGGCCGTAGCGAGACGAATATTCTGGCGGCTATGCAGGCCAAGCGTATGGGCGTGAAGAAGGTTATTGCCGAGGTCGAGAATCTCAACTACATCCGTCTGGCGGAGAGTGTGGGTATCGACACGATCATCAATAAGAAGCGAGTTACGGCATCGAACATCTTCCGTTTCACGATGTCCACCGACGTGCAGGCGATCCGTTGCCTGTCGGGTAGCGAGGCCGAGGTGCTGGAGTTTATCGTCAAGCCTAACTCGCCCGCGACGAAGTGTATGATCAAGGATATGCGCCTGCCGCAGGATGTGATTATCGGCGGTATCGTGCGAGGCGATAAAGTTTTTATCGCTGTGGGCGACACGCAGATTAATGCCTACGATAGAGTGGTGGTATTTTCGATGCCCGGCTCGATTGCGACCGTAGGAGAGTTTTTTAATTAGAGTTCTTACAAACTTATTTGATAGAAGAGACCGATCGAATTGCTTGTAACGTGTGCCGAGTGAGGTTTTTATGAGGGTGCAGAGGGTGCAAGGGTGAAGAGGGAGCAGGCATCTCCAACTTTCTGAAGAGCCGTTCTGCCACCACCTCCAAAATCTTTTGTAAAGCTGAGGCACAAATAAAGTAATGCAGAAAAATGTCGGTTTTGGGAAAGGTTTGGCGCGAGGTGATGCTCGCGCGTTGTGGCCGTATCGAACGATCAGCACGCAAGGCCGTTGAGCGGCAATATGCGACGCTCGATAGTCTGCTCCGTCGGGGGCGATATACCTCTTTTGGGCGTGAATTTGGCCTAAGGAGTGTCCGTAGTGCGGAGGATTTTATGCGCCGCGTGCCGCGATTCGATTACGACTCCTACGAGAGCTATATCGATCGTATGCGGCAGGGCGAGCGCAATGTCTCGGCCGAGGGGCGCGTCAGGATGTTTGCCCGCTCGTCGGGGACATCCTCGCGGAGTAAATATATCCCGCTCACGCGGCGGGCACTGTTGCGAAATCATCTGCGCGGTATGGCCGATGTGGTGTCGTTGTATCTCTTGTCGCACCCTGCATCGCGCCTCTTCGATGGGCTTATGCTGACGCTCTCGGGCACGACACGTCGTGAGGGCGAGGCTTTGGTGGGCGATCTCTCGGCTCTGATAGTTCAGGCCGTAGGCGATTGGGGCGGATTGTTCCGAGCCCCGAGCCGCAGGGTGGCCGAGATTGAGAATTTTGATCAGAAGTGCGATGCCATCTGCCGCGAGTGCGCTACGCAGAGGATTGTGGCTTTGGCGGGTGTGCCGTCGTGGAATATGGCGCTGCTCAGGCGACTGCTGGCGCTGACGGGCCGCAGCAGCGTAAAGGAGGTTTGGCCCGACGTGGAACTATTTATGCACGGCGGGGTGAGCTTTCGGCCCTATCGCGATGCGTTCGACTGCGTGATGGGAGGGCCGATCGAGTATCTGGAGAGCTATAACGCCTCGGAGGGCTTCGTTGCCATTGCCGAACGGTGTGGCAGCGACGAGATGTTGCTGATGCCCGACTATGGATGCTATTATGAGTTCGCGCAGGGCCCGACGGTTGTGCCGCTCGAGGGCGTTCGGCGGGGCGAGGAGTATGCCTTGCTGATGAGCTCCGAGAATGGCCTCTGGCGCTATGAGCTGGGCGATGTGGTGCGCTTCACTTCGGTCGATCCCTATCGGCTGAAGGTCGTGGGGCGGACCAAACAATATATAAACGCCTTTGGCGAGGAGCTGATGATCGGCAACGCGGAGGAGGCGCTCCTGAGGGCCTGTATGGTTACGGGTGCGGTTGCGGAGGAGTACACCCTCGCACCCATCTTTCTACCCTCGTCGAAGGGCTACCACCGCTGGGTGGTGGAGTTTGTGCGCGAGCCCGATAGTCTTGCGACCTTTGTCGAGGAGTTGGATGCTACCTTGCGCGAGCGCAACTCGGACTACGATGCCAAGCGTGCGAGCGTTATGTATCGGGCCAGCGTGGAGGTGGTGCCGCGAGGTACGTTCCATCGTTGGCAGATTAGCAATGGCCGCCGCAAGGTGCCGCACCTGATGGCCGATGCCAAACTCAGCGACGAGGTGCTGGCCACGGCGCGCGAGGGTGTGAAAATTTAGAAAATAAAAGAACAATAGATATGTATGTAGCAATTGCAGGTAACATAGGCAGTGGCAAAACCACCCTTACTGAGATCCTTACTCGTCGCTATGGGGCGAAGGCCTACTACGAGGAGAGCGACAACCCCTACATCGGCGACTTCTATAACGATATGAGTCGCTGGGCGTTCCAGCTCCAGATCTCGTTCCTCGGCAGCCGTATCGAGCAGACGCTCGATATGCTCCGCTCGGGCGGCGATAACATCTTTCAGGATCGCACCATCTACGAGGATGCCCACATCTTTGCCGAGAACCTCCATCAGATGGGGCTAATCTCGTCGCGCGACTTTGCTACATATATGAAGATATTTGATCTTACCACCACGCTCATCCCCCAGCCCGATGTGCTGATCTACCTGCGTGCGAGCATCCCGACGCTCGTGGCGCAGATAAAACGGCGCGGCCGAGCCTACGAGATGAATATCGACGAGCAGTACCTCTCGAGCCTTAACGAGAAGTATGAGGAGTGGATTAATAATATATATAAAGGTCAGGTGCTCATCATCGATAAGGATGTCGATGATTTTGTCGCCAACCCCGAGGTCGTGGATCGCATCTGCGAGCAGCTCGAGGCGATGGCCCGCAAATAACCCTACGCCAGCGAGATGAACTTACCCGAGAGATTTATAGATAGGATGACAAGGGAGCTGGGCCCGACCGAGGCCGAGCGGCTGTGTGCAGCACTTCAAACCGAGCCCTCGACCTCCATTAGACTCAACCCCGAGAAACTCTCCACACCGAAGTGGCCCTCGAAGCGTGTGCCGTGGTGCGAGTGGGGGTATATGCTCGACGAGCGCCCCGCATTTACGCTCGATCCCGCTTTTCACGCGGGAGCCTACTACGTTCAAGAGGCGAGTTCGCAGTTTGCGGGATATATTATGATGCAGGCCTTGGGTGGACTTGCGGAGTGTCGCGGACGACGCATCCTCGACGTGTGTGCCGCCCCGGGAGGTAAGAGTACCCACTATGCTTCGTTGGTCGGCAGCGAGGGATTGGTCGTGGCCAACGAGATAAATCGCAGTCGCGCAGCTGTCTTGGCCGATAACGCCCGCAAGTGGGGCTTGGCCAATATGGTCATCACCTGCAACGACTCCTCGCGCCTTACGGCCCTTGAGGGTTGGTTCGATGCGGTGGCGGTCGATGCGCCCTGCTCGGGCGAGGGTATGTTCCGCAAGTCGGAGGAGGCTGTCGAGCAGTGGAGCGACCAAAATGTAGCGATGTGCGCCGAGCGACAGTGGGAGATCCTTGAGAACGCCTTTCAGGTCCTGCGGCCCGGGGGAGTGTTGATATATAGTACCTGCACGTTCAACCGCTCGGAGGATGAGGGCGTGCTGAGGCGAGCCTCTGAGGAGTGGGGCGATCAGCTCGAGCCGCTTGACGAAATAGCCTGCCCCGAGGAGTGGGGCGTGGTGCGTGGCCGAGAGGGTGTGTTCCAGACCTTCCGATTCTTCCCGCACCGAGTTCAGGGCGAGGGAATGTTTATGGGCGTAGCGGTGAAGGCGGGTATCGACTCCTCGCGCCGCCGACTCCCAAAGTCGCGCCGACAGGTGCTGACCAAACTCGATCGTCAGAGCGAGCAGGAGCTCGTGCGCTGGGTGCTTGAACCCGAGAAGATGCGATTTTATGGCGCGGGCGAGATGCTGTATGCCTGCCGTCGGGAGCACTACGAGGCTTTAGAGGCGATGTCGGGCGCATTGTCGGTGATATACTCGGGAGTGGCTATGGGCCAGATATTTAAGGGCCGACTAAAGCCCGATGGGGCGTTGGCTTTCTACGTGGGGCTCAACCGCGAAGCCGTCGCCAGCCGCGAGGTGGAGACCGATGTGGCGCTTCAGTTCCTGCGTAGGCAGGAGGTGGCGGCCGAGCCGTTTAAGGAGGGATTGAATTTGGTGCTGCACGATGGGCAGGCGCTGGGATTTGTCAAGCGCGTGGGGGCGCGAGTGAATAATATGTACCCCTCGTCGCTCAGGATTTTGAAATAACGAATAAAACAGATATTGCTATGGCAGTAAAGAAGATCTACTACTCGATGGGTGAGGTGGCCGAGATGTTCGACGTGAATCAGTCGCTCATACGCCACTGGGAGTCGAAGTTCGACTGTCTGAAACCTCACAAAAATGCAAAGGGCAACCGTATGTTTACCGAGGCCGATGTCGAGCGACTCAAGCAGATTTATCATCTGGTCAAGGAGCGCGGTATGACGCTCAAGGGTGCGGCCAAGGTGTTGCGCCAGTCGTCGCAGGACGAGCTCAAGCGCGAGATGGAGCTACTGGAGCGTCTGCAGAAGGTGCGCTCGCTTCTGGTCGAGGTGCGCGAGGAGCTGAAGGCTGGCGATGGCGAGCAGGTGCTGGACTCTGCGGAGGGTGTGCAGGAGGTGGCCGAGCCGATTGCCGAGGTTGCGCCCGAGAAGGAGAAACCAGCCGAGGAGCCCGCTCAGCCGAAGAGCGAGGAGACGACGAAGCGTCGCCCGGCGAAGCGTCGCAAGCGCGCCGAGGAGGAAGAGAAGGAGTTGTTCCCATTTTACGAGCAGTCGCTCTTTTAGCCTATGAGAGTGAGAGATATAGCGGCGGCGATTGAGTCCTTCGCACCGCTCACATTACAGGAGTCGTACGACAACTCGGGCCTTATCGTGGGCCGTATGGACGACGAGGTTAGCAAGGCTCTGCTGGCCGTCGATGTAACCGAAGAGGTGATCGAGGAGGCTCTTGCGGAGGGGTGCGATATGATCATCACCCACCATCCCATCATCTTCCACGCCCTGAAACGTTTTAACTCCGCCTCTCAGACGGAGCGATGTGTCGAAATGGCCATCCGCCACGGCATCGTGCTCTATGCGGCGCATACCAATCTGGACTCCACGCCGCAGGGTATGAGCTGGCGCGTGGGCGAGATGCTCGGCCTGAGAAATATGGAGGTGTTGCAGGCTACCAATGCCGAGGGCGCAGGCTTTGGCGTTGTGGGCGATGTGGAGCCGCAGCCGAGCGAGGAGTTTATGCTGAAGGTGATGGAGCGCTTCGGTGTGAAGGCGTTGCGCCATAGCGATGTTGTGCGGGCCGAGGTGAGCCGCGTTGCTATATGCACGGGAGCCGGCGCATCGCTTATCGACGATGCCCGTCGAGCCCGAGCCGACATATATCTCACGGCCGATCTTAAGTATAACGACTTTATGAGGCACGAAAATGCGGTTATTTTAGCCGATATGGGACATTTTGAGAGCGAATATTGCGCAATTCAGATTTTATTTGATATTTTATCAAAAATTTTACCTATCTTTGCCGTTCGCAAGAGTGTGCGCTCGCGTAACCCCGTCAATTATATGACGGCGGGTTGCCCCAACGAGGTCTAAAATAAATTTATAATATATGGCACAGAAAAAAACATCTGAAGTCGATTACTCGATGCAGGAGAAGATTATGGCTCTGTACGAGTTGCAGAAGATAGATTCTCAGATCGATGAAATCAACAAGGTCAAGGGTGAGTTGCCTCTGGAGGTGCAGGATCTGGAGGACGAGATCGAGGGCCTGAATACCCGAATCGAGAATATCAATGGCGAGATCGAGGAGTTTAACTCCCTGACCAAGCAGCGCAAGCGCGAGATCGATCAGGCCAAGATCCAGATCGCCCACTACAAGGAGCAGCAGAACAACGTGCGCAACAATCGTGAGTATGATGCCATCACCAAGGAGATCGAGTATCAGGAGTTGGAGATCGAGCTTGCGGAGAAGCGTCTGAAGGAGTACGCCGTAGCCGTTAAGAACAAGAAGGCGCAGCTGGAGAATGCCGAGGCTGTCGTTGCCGACCGTAACATCGATCTTACGGCCAAGCGCAGCGAGCTGGAGAGCATCGAGGCCGAGACTGCCGATCAGGTAGCCGCTCTGGAGGTGAAGGCTGGCAAGGCCAAGACCAAGATCGACGAGCGTCTGCTTACGGCTTACGACCGTATTCGTCGTAGCGTGCGCAATGGTCTTGCGGTAGTTACCGTAAAGCGCGATGCGTGCGGCGGTTGCTTCAACCGTATTCCTCCCCAGCGTCAGGTGGATATCCGTCAGGGCAAGAAACTCATCGTGTGTGAGTACTGCGGACGTATCCTCGTGGCCGACAATGAGGAGTAATCAAGCAAGGGGGGGGAGTGCGTGTAAGCCTCCTTATCAAACGAAAAATTTTAAGGGATGGATGCCTTCGGGAATCTATCCCTTATTTTATGCAAAAATCGCTACGAATATTCCTTTGTTTGCAAAATAATCGCTACCTTTGCGGCGTATTTGTGATTGGTATGCATCCTTAATCATTTCGCGAAAAATGAAGATCGCTCTTGCTCAATTAAACTACACTATCGGAGATATCGACGGCAACGTCGCCCGAATCATCGACGCCATCCGTAAGGCCGAGGCCGAAAAGGCTGATCTGGTGCTATTTGCCGAGTATGCCGTGAGCGGTACGCCCGCCTACGATCTGCTGCGTAAGACTACGTTCCTCACCCTGTGCGAGGAGGCTCTGGAGCAGATCGCGGCCCATTGTAAACGCCTGACGGCCATCGTTGGCTCGCCCTATCTTACCGAGCGTGGAGCGGTGAGCGCTGCTGCCGTATTGCGTCGTGGCCGCATCGACCAGATTGTCGAGAAACAGCACGTTTCGGCTCGCCGCGAGATGGGCTTCATCGTGGGTGGCGAGGGCTACAAGGTGATCGACGTCTGCGGACGCAACATCGCCGTTATGGTCGGCGACGACCTCTCGCGCCTGAACGAGCTCGCCTCGGAGGCCGATTTTGTTGTGAGCATCAACTCGCGCCGCTATGGCAAGGGCCTCCTCTCGCGCCGATTGGAGACTATGCGCCGACTCACATTTACCGAGGGCCGCAATGTCATCCTGATCAATCAGGTCGGTGGCTCGGGCGATCTGGTCTATGACGGTACGTCGGGCATCATAAACAAGCAGGGCAAGGTCGAGCTTCTGATGAAGAGCTTCGAGGAGGATTTCGTTGTGTTCGACACTATGGCCGAGCACGAGAGCGTTGAGGTTCCCTACACGACCTACAACGACCGCACACGAATGGTCTATCAGGCAGCTTGTCTGGGCCTGCGCGATTACTTCCACAAGAGTGGTTATTACAAAGCCTGCGTAGGTCTGTCGGGCGGTATCGACTCGTCGGTCGTGGCTTGTCTGGCGGTCGGAGCATTGGGCAAGGAGAATGTGAAGGGTTTGATGTTGCCCTCGCAGTTCTCGTCGGAGGAGTCGGTCGAGGATGCCAAGCAGCTGGCCGATAATCTGGGCATTGAGTTCAGCGTTCTGCCCATCAACGAGGCCTACACAGCAATTATGGATACACTAAAACCCGTTACCGGCGGTACGGAGTTTGACGCTACGGAGGAGAATATCCAGTCGCGTATCCGTACGGTGCTGCTGATGGCGTTGCAGAACAAGGATGGTTACATCCTGCTCAACTCGTCGAACAAGAGCGAGAATGCCATCGGCTGGTGTACGCTCTACGGTGATACGGCGGGGGCATTCAGCCCTACGGGCGACCTCTACAAGAGCGAAGTGTACGATCTGGCACGATATATCAATCTCAAATTCGACAACGTAATCCCCGAATCGATCCTGAAGAAGGAGCCCTCGTCGGAGCTTCGTCCCAACCAGAAGGATAGCGACATCCTGCCTCCCTACGAGGTTATCGACGCCATCCTGTATCGTATGATCGAGGTTGGCCAGCACCGCGAGGAGATCATCAATGCGGGCTTCGACTCGGAGGTTGTGGAGAAGATTCACTCGATGGTGATGCAGAACGTGAAGAAGCGTTATCAGTATCCCCCCGTGTTGCGTCTCTCGACCAGTTCGTTCCGTCACGAGTGCCTCTTCCCGTTGGTTAATAAGTACGGTTATTAATCCATAACGGGGGCGCGCTATGGCAGATATTAAACACACGGGAGAGATCGTGCGCATCGATGGCGATTGCATTACGGTGCGAATGACGGTCAATAGTGCGTGCGGCAGTTGTCAGGCCAAGGCTGTGTGTGGCGCGTCGGAGACGGCCGAGAAGATCGTTGAGGTGCATACCTCGGCGGCAAATGAATTTACGGTTGGAGAGAGTGTTGAGGTGGCTCTTTTGAGCCGCTCGATGGGTGCTAAGTCGGTCGTGTTGGCCTATGTGGTGCCTTTTTTTGTTTTAACGCTGTTGCTCATCGGCACGATTGCGGTGGGCGCGAGCGAGGGCGTGGCCGTTGTGGCGGCATTGGGTGGAGTGGCAGCCTACTATCTGCTGCTGCACTTGTTGCGTGATAAGGTGAAAGATACAATAAAATTTATAATAATTAAACAAACAAAATGACGGTATTATTATCAACAATTCTGACCCTCAGTGTGTTGGGCATCCTTGCGGCCGTTATTCTGTACTTTGTGGCACAGAAGTTCAAGGTCGAGGAGGATCCCCGCATCGACGAGGTGGAGAAGATGCTCCCGGGAGCTAACTGCGGTGGTTGTGGATTTGCCGGATGTCGTGCTATGGCCGAGGCATTGGTCTTGCGCGATGATATCTCGGCACTCTTCTGCCCTGTTGGTGGTGCGGAGTGTATGAAATCAACGGCGGCATATCTGGGTAAGGTAGCCCCCGAGAAGGAGCCTACGGTTGCAACGGTACGTTGTGGCGGAGTGTGTGGCAAGCGCCCCCGCACCAACGAGTACAACGCAACGAAGAGTTGCGTGATCGCCTCATCGTTCTATGTGGGTGAGACGGCTTGTGCTTACGGCTGTTTGGGCTATGGCGACTGTGTCGATGCCTGTAAGTTCGATGCTATCAAGGTGAACCCCGAGACGGGTATCGCCGAGGTCGATCCCGATAAGTGTACGGCTTGTGGCGCCTGCGTCAAGGCCTGCCCGAAGGGTATCATCGAGCTCCGCAAGAAGTGGCCCAAGAATCGCGCCGTGTATGTAAGCTGCGTATCGAAGGACAAGGGCGCTGTAACGATGAAGGCCTGCAAGGCCGGCTGTATCGGTTGCGGTAAGTGTGCCAAGGTGTGTGCTTTCGGTGCTATCACGGTGGAGAACGGCGTTGCGTACATCGACTCGCAGAAGTGTAAGTTGTGCCGCAAGTGTGTCAATGAGTGTCCTACGGGCGCAATCGTGCTGAAGGGTATGGATCCCCTGCCCAAGGAGCCTAAGGCCCCCGCTGCAAAGCCCACCGCAGAGAAACCAGCTGCGGAGAAGCCCGTTGCAGAGCCCAAGGCAGAGAATAAGAGTGTTAACGAGCAGAAATAGAAGAGATTATGAAGACATTTCCCATAGGCGGAGTCCATCCGTCGGATAATAAAAAATGGAGCTGCACGAAGGCCATCGAGACCTTGGCGCTTCCCGATGTCGTAAATATTCCGCTCGGACAGCACATCGGTGCCCCCGCAACCGCAAAGGTTGCCAAGGGCGATAAGGTCCTCACGGGCCAGCTTATAGCCGAGGCTACGGGCTTTATGTCGGCCAACATCCACTCTCCCATCTCGGGTACGGTAACGGCCGTCGATCTGCAGCCCAATGGTCAGGGCCTGCGCCAGATGATGATCACCATCAAGCGCGAGGGCGACGAGTGGATGCCCGAGATCGACCGCTCGAAGGAGCTCAAGCGCGAGTGCGCACTGGACTCGGCCGCTATCATCTCGAAGATCAAGGACGCAGGTATCGTAGGTATGGGTGGTGCTACGTTCCCCACCCACGTCAAGCTCTCAATCCCCAACGGCTGCAAGGCCGAGTTCCTGATTATCAACGGCGTGGAGTGTGAGCCCTATCTTACCTCCGACCACCGCACGATGTTGGAGCGCGGCGAGGAGCTGCTCGTTGGCGTTGAGATCCTGAAGAAGGCGTTGAACGTTGAGAAGGCTATCATCGGTGTTGAGAACAACAAGCCCGATGCTATTGCCAATCTGAATAATATCATCACGAAGGGTAAGTTCGCCGTAGAGGTCGAACCGCTGAAGGTGCAGTATCCGCAGGGTGGTGAGAAACAGCTTATTGCCGCTATCACGGGCCGCGAGGTACCTCCTCCGCCGGGCCTCCCGATCCACGTCGGAGCCGTGGTGTGCAACGCATCGACGGCGCTGGCCGTATATGAGGCTGTGCAGAAGAATAAGCCCCTGATCGAGCGCGTGGTAACCATTACGGGTAAGGCCGTGAAGGAGCCTCGCAACCTGCTCACCCGTATGGGTACCCCCATCTCTGCGCTCATTGAGCTTGCAGGTGGTCTTCCCGAGGGCGACGTGAAGGTGGTAAACGGTGGCCCGATGATGGGACGTGCGATGGTGAACATCGACTCGCCCGTAACGAAGGGTTGCTCGGGTATTACTGTTTTCAGCGGCGGGGATGCTCACCGCGTACCCACGAGCGAGTGTATCAAGTGCGCCAAGTGTGTCGAGGCCTGCCCGATGGGATTGGAGCCCTACTTGTTGCAGCGTCTGGCATCGAAGCAGATGTGGGCCGAGATGGAGGTCGAGCGCATCCCCGATTGTATCGAGTGCGGTTGCTGCCAGTACACCTGCCCCGCAGGTATCGCCCTGCTGGACTATGTGCGTCTGGGTAAGCAGACCGTTATGGGTATCATTCGCGCGCGTGCCGCCGCAGCTGCTGCCGCTAAAAAGTAACGAAAATAAACGAAGAAAGATATGGCAAATAAATTTATTGTTGCACCTGCCCCGCATATGCACAATCCGCACTCTACGCAGTCGTTGATGCGCGATGTGATTGTGGCTCTGATGCCCGCCCTGCTGGTGTCGATTGCGGTGTATGGTTTGAGCGTGCTCTACGTTACGGCTGTTGCCGTTGCGAGCTGCGTTCTGGTAGAGTTCCTCGTGCAGAAGTATCTGCTGGGCGGAGCTCCTACTCTGGGTAATCTGTCGGCTGTGGTTACGGGTCTGCTGTTGGCATTCAACCTTCCGGCAAACATTCCTTGGTGGATTATCGTCATTGGCGCTGTGGTGGCTATCGGCGTTGCGAAGATGACCTTCGGCGGTCTGGGCCACAACCCCTTCAACCCCGCTTTGGTAGGTCGTGTGTTCCTGCTTATCGCCTATCCCGTGCAGATGACCTCGTTCCCCGAGATTAAGCCTTTGGTGGGCGGCGTTGCCGACGCATTCTCGGGCGCTACTCCTCTGGCGGCTATTAAGTCGGGCGCTATGTCGGTGGCTGATGCCGACCTTATGAATATGTTCGGTGGCTTCGCCGCAGGTTCTATGGGTGAGCTCTCGGCTGCGGCACTGCTCTTGGGAGGTCTGTATATGATCTGGCGTCGAGTGATTACTTGGCACATCCCCGTATCGGTGCTTGGCTCGATGGCAGCTTTCGCCTTCGTCGTGGCGCTGGCTCAGGGCGGTGGTGCGGAGTTGTATGCTCTGCCTGCGTTCCACCTCTTGGCTGGTGGTGCTATGCTGGGTGCTATCTTTATGGCGACGGACTACGTTACCTCGCCTATGACGCCGAAGGGTATGGTGATCTATGGTATCGGTATCGGTGTGATTACGATGGTTATCCGTCTGTGGGGTGCTTATCCCGAGGGTATGTCGTTCGCAATCCTGCTGATGAATGCCGTAACACCTCTTATTAATAAATATGTGAAGCCTCGTCGCTTCGGTTTGACAACAACTAAAAAATAGGAGGACGCTGAAATGAAGAGTACACTTTTTAATATGGTTGTTGTTCTGTTCTCGGTTACCCTGATTGCTTCGGCAGGTGTGGGTGCTGTGAATATGATTACGGCCGATGCTATTGCCGAGGCTAATGCAGCGGCAACGACTCAGGCGGTGGCTAACGTATTGCCCGCCTTCGAGAGTACGGAGATTAGCGAGCAGACTATCGACGATATGCCCATCGTAGTGTATAAGGCTACAAATGGATCGCAGACCGTAGGTTACGCTATCGAGTCGATGACCAAGAACGGCTTTGGCGGTGTGATTCGCCTGATGGTCGGCTTTGGTACGGATGGCAAGATTCTTAACGTAAATGTGTTGCAGCAGGCTGAGACTCCGGGCCTCGGAACGAAGATGGCCGACGAGGGTAACGCGCTGATCAACAGCATTAAGGATAAGATCGTCTGGGAGGTAGAGTTCAAGGTTAAGAAGGACGGTGGCGAGTTGGATGCACTGACTGCAGCAACCATCTCATCACGCGCATACTACGAGGCTGTGGCTCGTGCATACGAGGCGTTCAAGGTGGCTACGGGTTATGCCACTTCGAGCGATGGCGTGTCGGGCGCAACGGCATCAAGTGAGGGCACAAATGCCCAGAAGGGAGGTCAGAATGAATAAGATGCAGATCGTACTGAACGGAATTATTAAGAACAATCCCACCTTTGTGCTGGTGCTCGGTATGTGTCCCACGCTGGGTACAACCACCTCGGCAATCAATGGTTTGGGTATGGGTGTGGCTACGATGGCCGTACTGATTATGTCGAATCTGGTGATTTCGCTTATCAAGAACCTCATCCCCGACAAGGTGCGTATCCCCGCCTTCATCGTGGTTATCGCGTCGTTCGTAACCATCATCCAGATGTTGATGCAGGCTTACGTTCCCTCGCTCTACTCGGCTCTGGGAGTGTTCATCCCCTTGATCGTGGTGAACTGTATCATTCTGGGCCGCGCCGAGGCCTTCGCATCGAAGAACGGTGCGCTGGACTCTGTACTCGATGGCGTTGGTATCGGCTTGGGCTTTACGCTCTCGCTGACCGTTATCGGTGCCGTGCGCGAGATCTTGGGTAGCGGAGCAATCTTCGGAGTCTCGTTGGGTATTGCCGACTATATGCCGCTGGTATTTGTGCTGGCTCCGGGAGCTTTCTTCGTTCTGGGTTATCTGATGGTATTGTTTAACAAATTTGCTAAGAAGTAGTTATGGAACTCTCATATTTTGCAATTATCATTGGTGCGATCTTCGTAAATAACGTCGTTTTCGCACAGTTCCTCGGTATCTGCCCCTTCTTGGGCGTTTCGTCTAAGGTGGATACCTCGATCGGTATGGGTGCTGCCGTAACCTTCGTTATGGCTTTGGCTTCGATTGTGGCGTGGTCGATTCAGGAGTTTATCCTCGTGCCGTTCCAGATCGAGTATATGCAGACCATCGTATTTATTCTGGTTATCGCCGCGTTGGTACAGATGGTAGAGATCATCCTGAAGAAGGTCTCTCCCTCGCTCTATCAGGCACTCGGTATCTTCCTGCCGCTGATTACCACCAACTGCGCCGTGCTGGGTGTTGCTATCCTGATGATTCAGAAGGAGTACAACCTCTTGCAGAGCTTCGTCTTCTCGGTAGCTACGGCCATTGGTTTTGCTATGGCGCTGGTAATTTTCGCAGGTATCCGCGAGCGTCTGGAGCTCGATGGCGTGCCCGCAGCGCTGAAGGGTAATCCCATTGCGCTGATTACGGCTGCGATTTTGGCGATGGCCTTTATGGGCTTCTCAGGTCTGGTATAAATAAAATGTGTATAAAAGGTAATTTCTGCGTTACGCTCGCCCTCAAATTCCTCATTTACGCCTCAGTAAACTGCGGATTCTCGGGCTTCGCAAGTCTTGAAATCCCTCTTTTATACCCATTTTATCAGTAGTAATAAAGACTGCTTAACCTCGGGGTTAGGCAGTCCTTTTTTTGCGCGCAGGTATAAAAGAATCTTATCGTCGATTAAAATCTTTTTATCGTTTTTATGGTTATTGAATGATTTTATGTATTACTTTTGCAATAGAGAAAAACAGATATTCATTAACAAACATAAAACAAAAAAGATTATGGAGAAGTATAGTTGCATTCCTTGCGGTTGGGTATATGACCCCGCGATTGGAGATCCCGAGAACGGCATTGAGGCTGGTGTTGCATTTGAGAATTTGCCCGATGATTGGGTATGCCCCTTGTGCGGAGCTGGCAAGGAAGAGTTCGAGAAAATTTAGTATTAACCCCCAAAAGGTATTGATTAGGTAAAAAGGCAAGAGTTAATAACAATCAAACAGGCGACCCGCGCGGGCCGCCTGTTCAGTTTTATATGTCGAGCCTCTTACTCGGGCTTAACAAGCGAGAGATACAACTCGTCGAGCTGCGACTGATCGATCACCGACGGAGCGTCGAGCATCACGTCGCGGCCGGCGTTGTTCTTCGGGAATGCGATAAAGTCGCGGATCGACTCCGAGCCTCCGAAGAGCGAACACAGACGGTCGAAGCCGAATGCCAGACCACCGTGAGGGGGCGCACCGAACTTGAAGGCGTTCATCAGGAAGCCGAACTGCTCCTGAGCCTTCTCGGGCGTGAAGCCCAGAATCTTGAAGATGAGTGCCTGCAGCTGCGCATCGTGGATACGGATCGAGCCACCGCCGATCTCCGTACCGTTGCATACGAAGTCGTAGGCGTTGGCACGCACGCGGCCCGGATCGCTCTCCATATAGGGCACATCCTCGGGCTTGGGCGAGGTGAAGGGGTGGTGCATAGCGTAGTAACGCTCGGTCTCGTCGTCCCACTCGAACATCGGGAAATCGACAACCCACAGCGGAGCAAACTTCTTCGGATCGCGCAGACCCAGAAGCTCGGCAACGTGCAGACGCAGAGCGCAGAGCTGCGTGAGAGCCTTGAACTTCTTGCCGCACAGCACGAGCATCAGATCGCCCGGCTGGGCACCCATACGCTCGGCCATCGCCTTCAGGTCGTCGGCCGAGTAGAACTTATCAACCGATGACTTGAGGTTGCCCTGCTCATCCATACGAATCCAAACCAGACCCTTGGCACCCACCTGCGGACGCTTTACATACTCGGTCAGTGCGTCGATCTGCTTGCGCGTGTAGCCTGCGCAGCCCGTAGCGGCGAAACCTACAACGTACTCGGCATCGTCGAATACGGGGAATGAGTGGCCGTGAGCCAGATCGGTGATGTCGTGGAACTCCATACCGAAACGAAGGTCGGGCTTATCCGAGCCATACTTCTCCATCGCCTCGATCCAAGGCATACGGCGGAAGGGCTCCCTAAAGTCGATCTGCATCACCTCCTTGAACATATATTTTGCCCAACGCTCGAAGATCTCCAATACATCCTCCTGCTCCACGAACGACATCTCGCAGTCGATCTGCGTAAACTCGGGCTGGCGGTCGGCTCGCAGGTCCTCGTCGCGGAAGCAACGCACGATCTGGAAGTAGCGGTCGTAGCCGGCTACCATCAGCAGCTGCTTGAGCGTCTGGGGTGACTGCGGCAGGGCGTAGAACTGGTTGGGGTTCATACGGCTCGGCACAACGAAGTCGCGCGCACCCTCGGGCGTAGAGCCCACCAAGTAGGGTGTCTCAATCTCGAGGAATCCCTCCTTGTCGAGGAACGTGCGGATGGCGTGAGCCATACGATGACGCAACTCCATATTGCGCTGCAGGGGCGGACGACGCAGGTCGAGGTAGCGGTACTTCATACGCAGGTCGTCGCCACCGTCCGAGTTCTCCTCGATTGTGAAGGGGGGTGTCTGCGCCTCGTTCAGGATCGTAAGCTGAGTCGCGGCAACCTCCACATCGCCCGTAGGCATCTTCGGATTCTTCGACGAGCGCTCGATCACGTTACCCGTAACCTGCACTACGAACTCGCGGCCCAACTTGGCAGCCGCATCGCGGATGGGGGCAGGAGAGTTCTCCTCCACTACAATCTGGGTAATGCCGTAGCGGTCGCGCAGGTCGATGAATGTCATCGCACCCAAGTTACGCACCTTCTGCACCCAGCCGGCAAGCGTTACGCTCTGGCCGATGTGGGCCACGCGAAGCTCGCCACAAGTATGACTTCTATACATAGCTTTATCTTTTTTTTGATTATTGACGTTAATATCACGCAAATATACGAAGAAAAAGCATATTTCGCACCCTTTAATCCCAGATTTGCAATTTCAATACGAAATTATTAATTTCGCACACTATGGAAGAGCAGAAAAATATCGCCGAAAAGGATAAAAAGTTTATGTCGATGGCAATAACCGAGGCCCGTCGTGCGTTACAAATGCAGGAGGTGCCCATCGGAGCTGTCGTTGTGTCGGGCGATAGGGTGGTCGGCCGGGGCCATAATCTGGTGGAGTCGCTCTGCGATGCTACGGCCCACGCCGAGATGCAGTCCATCACGGCTGCTGCCTCGATGCTGGGTGGCAAGTACCTGAAAGGGTGTACGTTGTATGTTACGGTCGAGCCCTGTGTGATGTGTGCCGGAGCGCTGGCGTGGAGTCAGATCGACAGAATCGTATATGGAGCGGACGATCCCAAACGGGGCTATACGACCGTCGGCGGCCACATACTCCACCCCAAAACGGAGGTCGTGCGTGGCGTTATGCGCGAGGAGTGCGAGGCGCTGATGAGGGATTTTTTTAAGAAACTGCGATAGTTTGCGCAAAAACTTGTTGCAACAAAGAAAATTTTTGTAACTTTGCGTTTCGTAGCACTGTAACACAGTGAATTTTATAAAGAATTTTTATAACAATAACTTAATAAACACATTTAACATTATGAGAAAGATTGTTTTGTTGGCAGTTGCGCTGATGGGCTTCACCGCCGCTTTCGCGCAGACCGATGTCCTTACCGTAGCGCAGGAGGCAAACGACGCTCTCGCTGCTAAGAATTATGCTAAGGCTGCTCAGTTGCTCGAGCAGGTTATCACAGCAGGTGCAGAGTCAGACGATGATGCTGTTCTGGAGCAGGTAAATAGCGCAAAGAAGAACCTTCCTATCGCTACTTTCTATGTAGGTCGTACCGCTGCGGCTGAGGCTCAGAAGCTTACCGAGGCTGCTGCTCGTGATGCAAAGTACGCTGAGGCTATCACCACTTTGGAGAAGGCCGTAAAGTTGGGTACTGACTATAAGGTTCCCGCTGCTGCAAATAACGCAAAGCGTATGGTATCGCAGGTATATCTGGTACAGGGTGGTACTTACTTCAACGCTAACAACTACGAGAAGGCTGCCGAGATCTTCGCAAAGGGTTACGCTGCCGATAACAAGAACACCGATATGGGCTTGAACTTGGCTGAGTGCTACTTCAAGATGGACAAGTACGCTGAGGGTGTTAAGGTTTGCTCGGAGGTAGCTGCTCTGCCCGCAGGTCAGAAGAACGATGCTGCTATCGCTTCAGCTAAGGCTAAGATCAACCAGTACACCAACAACAAGATTGCTACCCTCCAGCAGGCTAACGACTTCGATGGCATCATCGCTATGGCAGAGTCTATCGCTGACGAGGCTTTGAAGCAGAAGGTATTGGTTCAGGCTTACTTCCTGAAGAAGGATTACGACAAGGTTATCGAGATCGGTGATGCTGCTGCTGCATTGCAGACTGATGCTGCTGATCAGAGCGCCGTTTACTTCAACCTCGGTTCTGCTTACAACGCAAAGGAGAACAAGGCTAAGGCTATCGAGGCTTTCGGTAAGGTAACCGCTGAGCCCTACGCAACCACCGCTAAGGCTGCTGTTGCTGAGCTTACGAAGTAATCTCTACGCAGAAGAATAAAAAAATAGTGTCGGTCTGAGGCCGACACTATTTTTTTTATCGCTTTCTCATTATAACGTGTTCGAGGAGTATTACCGTCAGCACTCCCATCACAAATCCGTTACCGATTATGGGGCGCAGTATCGCGGGAATGACATCCATCGGAATCACGCCGAAGAGCAGGGCAACCATAACGGGCAGGCCGATGATCATACCTTCATCGAAGCTCTCTACCGAGTGCGAGGTGGTTACCATATGCAGCCCTGCGGCAATCTGTGTGCCCATCAGGTAGAGCAGGATAACGCCAATTACGGTGTCGGGAATTGCCGACAATGCCGCAATAAGCGAGGGGATGAATGCACAGATGATAAGTCCCACGCCGGCCGGAACCACCGCATAGCGCGATGCGCACTGCGAGGATGCAATCACACCGGGCGACATCGAGTAGTTCACCGGACCAATCACGCCCAAGCCTCCAGCCACGATGTTGAGCAATCCCGTCAGGCCCACTCCGCGACGGCAACGCTTGTCGGTGTCGGTCGTCTGCAACATTCCGCCCAACGACTGCACCGATCCCACGTCGTTGATCAGCAGAGCGACGTAGCATAGCATAAACGCCGCAATGATACTGCCGTCGAACTCCAATGCGGGGAGCAGCAACGGCCCCTCCGATGCGGTGAACTGCGCAAATCGCTCGCCGTAGCCGCCATAGATGGCGTAGTAGATCACACATCCCACCATAAGAGCAATCGGAATCACCAACGACTTAACCACGCCCTTGAGCTTGAACGACGCCAACGCCATCAGCGGCACACCCGCGATCGCAAACCATAGTCCGAAGCTGTGGCGCGCCTCGTCGCCTGCGGGGAAGATCAGATTCTTGATCGTCGGCGAGAGCGTTACGGCAATGAGCATCATTATGACGATGACGATGCGCGGCGTGAAGATGCGTTGCAGATGCTCCAGAATACGCCCCGTAGCCAGCAACGTGATGGCCACGCCGCCAATCAGTACGGCCGTATAGATCTTGTTGGTATTTACCGCCTCGCCCTGCGATGCCAGAGTGGTGATTATGCCCACGAGCAGGACCGATGCAGGACCTACCACGATAGGCATACGGTGGCCCCACAAGGCTTGAATTATGGTCGCCACGCCCATCAGCGCAAAGACCTTCTGCGCGTAGAGCACCCGCTCGGCGGGTGATCCTACGGCAATGAAGAGCGATGTAACGACCACCGCCACAGCCAGCACAAACCATTGCAGACTGTAGAGCAGCAGCTGCCCGGCGGGCGGGCGCGAGTCGATCGAGTATTTGAATGCCATCGCTATGGATTATTTGCCCAGCTGGCGATTAACCTCCAGCGGGTTGTCCGTTGTGATGTAATCCACCTTCTGGTCGATGCACCACTTGATCTGCTCGGGATCATTAACGGTCCATACGTTTACGATCAGGCCCAGATCCTTGCACTGCTTGATCCACTGGGGATTCTTCTGCATAACGCCGATGTTGTAGTCGATACCCGTGTAACCCAAATCCTTGCAATACTCGGGCGTGAGCGTACCGTTCAGATATGCCACCTTGATACCCTTCGGGCCATACTTCACCAGCTCGTCGCAAACGTGCTGACGGAAGGCGATGTACTCAACGTCATCCACCAGCTTGTACTTCTTGACGGCAGCCAAGATGTTCTTCACTACGCGAGTCTCGCGCGAGGGGGTGTTGTGATCCTTGATCTCGATGATGAGCTTCGTGCGGGTGTTCTTTGCGGCCTGCTCCAGATACTCATCCAGCGTGGGCAGCACCTCGCCATTCTCCAGCGCCTTTGCGCGCAGCGTAGCGAAGTCGGTCTCCTGAACGCGATACTCGCCGTGCATCGGGCCGTGAACTACGATCAGCACGCCATCCTTGGTCTCGTTGATGTCGCACTCCGAGCCGTAGGCTCCCAGATCCTGAGCGTGCTTAAGAGCCGAGAGTGAGTTGCGAACAGAGTTCTGCGTAGCGTGGAATCCACGATGTGCAATTACTTGAGTCTGAGCAAAAACGGCAGTCGATGCCACGAGGCAGAGTGCCAATGTTAGAAATTTTTTCATAGTAGTATAAGTTTTGAATTATTGTTCTTGCGCCCGTTACGTTTTACGAAACGTAAGTTTCAAGCAAAGATAATGTTTTATTCGCAAAAACTCCTCCGTATGGAAAATTATTGCGATAATAGAGTCTCATTTTCGATTTTACTATACCAAATCAGCGAATATCTCTGGAAAAATCTAATGAATGAGGGGAAATAATGATGGCGGCACTGGTGCTCAATGACTTATGAGGACTTTAGATGAAAGCCTCGCCGATGCGAAAGTGCAAGGAAATGAAAGGTAA
>SUZL01000023.1 GCA_015059925.1 Rikenellaceae bacterium | reverse complement strand
TTCTATTTATCTCCTCGCAAAAGCCCCTCAACATCAGCCACTTACACCCCGTTTTCAGGTCTTAAATAGACCTCCGCAAAATCTAAAACGCAACTCGCTGATTTTGAGTTTATTAGAATACCAATCCGCAAAAAAAACATTTCGCACAAAAACAAAAAACCTCCCGCCACATTCGTAGCGGGAGGTTAGCACATAATTAACCCATCTTAGCAGCAAAAAGCTGGCTTCAATGCGGTCATCCGAGAATTTGATTTCGCCTTTGGATGGAATATAAAACAAAAACGGAACATCGCTTGATGTTCCGTTTCCGTTTTAGTAGCGGGGGGAGGACTCGAACCTCCGACCTCCGGGTTATGAGCCCGACGAGCTGCCAACTGCTCTACCCCGCGATGTATCGTTATATGAAAGCCTCCTTGCCCAGCACCTTACGTCCTCTCTGCAAATCGGCCCTATATTTCGTTTTGCGTGGTGCAAAGATAGTGAAAAAAATGGACTTTACAAATAGAATTGGTACTTTTTTCGCATTGCACCGCTTAAAGCGTTGATAATCACTTCAAATTTTGTGCCACAACCTCCGACAGATCCATCACCCTAAGCTTCGATCCGCGCGTTATGGCCTTCTTGCACTGGGGGCAGGCCGTAACCACGATGTCGGCTCCCGTTGAGTCCAACTCCTCGGCCACCTTGCTGGCAATGGTGAGCTGCTGAGCGTCATTAATAGCCGTATTTGCCACCGATGATCCGCAGCAGAAGGCGTTGCGTCGGTTGTGATCGGGCTCAAGCAACTGGCCCACGGCTTCGATCACAGCGCGTGGCTCATCGTAGATGCCACTGCCACGTCCCAACTCGCAGGGGTCGTGATAGGTGAATCGCTGCTCGGCCGAGTAGCCTGTGCGCAGACGGCCCTGACGTATCAGTCGCAGAATGTACTCCGAGTGGTGCAGCACCTCCACACCCTCGAGGTTGTACTCCTCCTTGAATATGCGCAGACAGATCGGGCACGACGTAACGAGCGTCGTGATATTGTGCTTGGCGAAGAGCGCCTTATTGAAATCGACCATCTTCTGTGCCGAGTCCGTCTCGCCCGAGAGACGCAACGGACGGCCACAGCATACGCCACCCTCCTTATCGGCCCACCACACGCGCTCGTGCGCAGCCTCGAAGATGCGTTGCATCGACGTAAGTGTATTGGGTGTGAGCAGCGTCATACAACCCGCAAAGTAACCCACCTTGCCCTCGCCCT
Source organism: Rikenellaceae bacterium (assembly GCA_015059925.1). Lineage (GTDB taxonomy): Bacteria > Bacteroidota > Bacteroidia > Bacteroidales > Rikenellaceae > Alistipes. The sequence goes on along the minus strand of SUZL01000023.1, from coordinate 16,855 downwards.
CGGAGCGGTCGAGCCCGCGCAGGTAGTTGTAGCGGCCCTCGTTGGGGATGTTACGCATCGACGTGCGCGAGTTCTGGCGCAGGGTATTCAGATTGATACCTACGGGGCATATCTGCTCGCAACGGCCACACATCAGACAGTTGTTGGCGATCTTCTGCTGGAGCATATTGTAGCGGCGGTCGCGCAGGAAATATACCGACTGTACGTCGTTGATGCCGAGTTGCAGCTGCAGCTGGCAGGGGTCGATACAGATACCGCAGCGCGAGCAGGCCTCGACCTCGAAGTTGTCGTACGACTTCTCCTTAATTTCGGGGCGCACGCGATAGTGGCGCAGGAAGATGAGCGGAATCTCCGTAAAAATGTGCATATAACGCGAGAATGGCATCGCCACGAAGAATGTACCCAGCGCGATGGAGTAAAGCCACCAGATGGGCTCGTATGCCATCTGAAGGTACTCTACGCCGATGTTTTGCGCCAGCAAAGAGCCTATTCCGCCCGTAAGGAAGCCTCCGCCTCCATAGATTGCGGCCGTGATGCTCTCCGCCACGAGTCGCGTAGGGAAGATAAACCACAGGGCCGAGAGTGCCACGCGATCGAAGAAGATGTGCTTCGTGGTGCGCTTCATACCCATCATACGCGAGCGCACGCGCTTTGCCCACGCTAACGCCACGCCCGAGAGGACGAACAGCAGCAGCATATCCATCGCAAAGTCGAACATCGGCTTGTGCGCCGTAATGCCATTCAGCGGCACGAAATACTTGAAAAATACGTGTCCCTGCAGCGGCACCCACTCAAAGCCGAGGTAGGCAACGGTCTCGATCCAGCCCACTACGATAAGCAGGAACCAGCCGAAGGCCAGACTCATATGCATATAACCGAGCAGCGGATTCACGCGAAAAATGCGGCGGTGGAGCAGCGACTCGCACACCACCTCCCACACGGCCGCGATCGTGCGCGTCGAGAAGAGGCCCTTGGCGATGAGTTTAAGGTCGCTCTTGGGCAGATTGCGCAGCCACGATACATATTTTATTATCACCACAGCCGCTAAAAAGAACGTACCGATGATGAAGGGAATACAGAATTGGGCGTAAAAGGTCATATCAGAAATCTCCAAGTTTACGTTTGATCAACATCACAACGCCGCGCGTATTGATTCCACGCGGGCACAGCATACGGCACTTGCCGCAGAGCATACATTTGTTAAGCTCCTCGTACACACCCTGATACTCGCCTCGACGCACCTGTGTATGCACCTTGCGGAAGTTAAAATCCGTCAGGTTGCCGGCCGTACAGGTGGCCGTGCAGGTGCCGCAACCGATACAGGTCTGCAACTCGGGCATCTCGCGCAGGATCTCGTTACTCTTGCGCAGGTTGTTGCGATCGATGTCGATCGTGCGGGGTTTATTTATTGAAAATCCGAAGTTTATCATCTCAAAAGCGCCTATCGGTTATCGTCTGTTGAGCCACTCCACAACGGCGTGCGCTGCCGAGGTAGCCTCGTTGATTGATTCGCCCACGTTCTTGGGTGCTGTAACCGCACCGGCGTAGAAAACGCCGCCCACGTTGCTCTCCACGTTGTGCAGGAACGAATCGCGCGGCTGCATAAAGCCACTCTCCTGACACTTGAGGTTGCACTCCGCCGTGAGCTTCTCATTGATTTTGCCAGCGCGCATACCCACCAGCAACACCAACATATCGATACCCATCTTCAGCGGGCGGCCCGTCAGCGTATCCTCGGCCTTGATCTGCAGGCGGCCGTCGATCGTTGGGCTCACCTCCGAGATGCGACCACGCACGAAGTGTACGTTGTAGCGGTGCTGCGCCTCGCGGTACATCTCCTCATAGCCCGGACCGAACATACGAATATCCATATAGAAGTTAAAGACATCGGCCTCGGGGAAGAGCACCTTCAGTTCGATAGCCTGCTTCACGCCCGTTACACAGCACACCTTCGAGCAGTGACGCTGATTGACCTTCTCGTCGCGCGAGCCTACGCAGTGCAGGATAGCGATGCGGCGCGGCTTGCCACCACCCGTAAGGCGCACCTCGCCACGATTGAACATCTGCTCCAGATCGGCCGAGGTGATGACGTTGTCGTAGATGCCGTAGCCGTACTCCTCCTTGACGCGAGCGTCGAAGAGATCAAATCCCGTCGCCACAACCACAGCGTCGCACTCCAACTGCTCGCCCGTAGAGAGCGTAACACACTTGGGGCTCACCTTCGTAGCCTCGCAGCCGGTCTTGATGGTGAGGTTGGGCGAGAGCTTGAGTCGGTTGCGTATTTCGCTCAGCACCTCATCGGCAGGGGTGAGCGTGGGAAAGAGCTTGTGCCACTGACGCAACTTGCCGCCCGTGTCGGCCTCTTTCTCAAGGATCGTAACGGCCACACCCTCATGCAGAAGCTCGCGGGCGCATTGCATTCCGGCGATACCGCCGCCGATAACTATAACGTGTTTCATATTATCCTCTAATCTTATAAAGTGTATCCTGTGAACAACTATTTACGATGGCGCGCTCGGGACGTCCGAGGAACTTGCCATTGCGGCCCAGATATTTGGCCGAGGGGTCATACTCCACGCCCAGCTTGTCGAGCAACGGTTCGACATCGACCTGATGCATCTGCATACCCAGCTCCCACGGATCGTAGCCCAGCACCAGACCCGCCATCTCCTCGTAGGTCAGCACGGGAATTCCCGCGCCATTCTGTCCGTAGGTCGTACCCTCCATCTCGGCGATGGTGTACTGCCACTTATCGAGGAACATCGAGCAGCCCGGGCAGTTGGCAACGATAAAGTCGGGCTTGTAGGGTGCCATACTCTCCAACTTCTTGTGCGAATTGGCAACCGAGTAGCCGCGATTGGCCTGCACCAAGTAGTTGCGGAAGCCGAAGCCGCAGCAGTGGCGACGCTCGGGGTAATCGACAACCTCGCCGCCCCACGACTCCACCATACCTGCCAGAACGTACGGGAACTCCGATCCGCCCACGCCCTTCTTGGGGAAGATCTTGGCGTAGTGGCAGCCGATATGCTCGACAACTCGCAGAGGCTCACCCGTATGCACGTTCACGAGCTTTCGCACGGCCTTGCGTGCGATCTCCTCGCGGTGGTGGAAAATCACATCCGACGTGTGGGCCAGATTCTTCGGCTTGGCGAACTCGCGGCCTGTGGCCTTGTAGAGGTTTTCGCGCGTGCGCTCCTCCGTCTCGGGAAACTCCTCCCAAGTATTCAGCAGCTCGGTGTAGATACCGAACGAGGTGATGCACGATGAGGTGAAGTTCTCGTATCCAGCCTCGTTCATCAGCGCAAACTGACGCGCCACGACGGTCATAATGGTCTCCAGAGGCACCACGTCGGAGTGGTAGCCGATACCCGTGCAAGAGGTGTGGAGGGGATCGTCGAAGATGTCGCGTCCCAAATCCTTACCCAAAATATCGAGAAATACCTTCTCGCTGCCGGGGAAGAAGTTCTGGCGGATGCACGAACGAGCATAGTAGTAATGGTCGTCGGCAATATCTTTCTGGTATTCGGTCCAGCTTGATCGTTTCATAGTCTAATAATGCTCGTTTGAATTGCGGGTGTAAATCTCCATAAAATACTCTTCGTCAGCGCCATCGAAGCCCATCTCGCGGGCCTTGCGGTCGGAGTGCTGCTCGATCGTATCGAAAAACTCCTTGCCGCCCGTAACCTCGAAGATCTTGTGAATCTCCTCCATCGTCTCGTCGCTGCATTTGCGCAGTGCGCCGGCGCCCTCCTTGCCATAGCAGGGGGTGAACTGGCCATAGACCTGCTCGTCGTTCTCGATGATCCACTTCCACACAGTACCCTGCTCGGGGTGGAGCTCGGGACGGATGTTGCGAGGCGTAAGGCAGTAGCCCGTACGCAGGATGTTATCGCCAATGGCGCGCTTCAGGGCCAGCTGCTGGCGGCCCTTCTCGCTCTCGACGAAGAAGCCCAGCTTCTGCGACAGAGTACGCAGAGCCTGAATCACATACGCGGGCGTGTTGCCGCGCGGACAACGCGGACGGCACGACATACACTCGCCGCAGTACCAGATGGTATCGCCCTTGAGTAGCTCCTCGATGGCCTCGTCGTCGCGCGTCTGCACGATGCTCACTATCTGGCGGGGATCGTAGTTATAGAATGCCGCTGCGGGGCATACACCCGTACATACGCCGCAGTTCATACAGGCCGTAAGGCCCTCACGCAGACGTACATCCTCGAGCAGCATATCAAAATATTTTGCCATAAAAAAAGTAACTTTGCTTTGCGGCAAAGTTACTCCTTATATTTGATATAAATGGTAGTATAAATACCTATTTTGCACCCATTCTATTTGCGCTCATAGATCTCGAATGCGAAGGGATAGGGGTACTTCTCGCCTCGCTCAAAGGCCTCGCGCTGCTTGAGTTCCCACTTCGTCGCATCCCACTCGGGGAACGACGTATCGCCCTCGTAGTTGTGGCCTACGCGCGTGAGGTAGAAGCGGTCGGCAACCTCCAATGCAAGGGCATAGATCTGCGCACCGCCGATTACAAAAACCTCCTCCTCGGCGGGGAACATTGCAATCGCTTCCTCCAGCGAGCGCACGACGGTGCAGCCCTCGATTGAGTCGATGGTGCGGCTGATAACCACGTTTGTGCGGTTGAGCAGCGGACGGCCGAGCGACTCGAAGGTCTTGCGTCCCATAATGACGGGATGGCCCGAGGTGGTGCGCTTGAAGAAGCGCAGATCCTCCGATATGTGCCACAGCAGCGAGTTCTTATCGCCAATTACGCCGTTCGCGGCGACGGCTACAATGATACTTACCATAAGCGTTTATGTTAGAACGACATCGGTGCTTTGATTGCGGGGTGCGGGTCGTAACCTTCGAGCGTAAAGTCCTCGTACTTAAAGTCGAATACCGACTTCACATCGGGATTAAGGCGCATCGTCGGGAGCTTGCGCGGCTCGCGCGAGAGCTGCTCTGCGACCTGATCCAAATGGTTGAGGTAGAGGTGTGTATCGCCCAACGTATGAACAAACTCTCCCGCCTCGAGGCCGCACTCCTGCGCGATCATCATCGTCAGCAGGGCGTACGAGGCGATATTGAACGGCACACCGAGGAACGTATCGGCGCTACGCTGATAGAGCTGGCACGAGAGCCTACCCTCGGCAACGTAGAATTGGAACAGAACGTGGCACGGTGGCAGAGCCATATCCTCGACCTCGGCAACATTCCACGCCGAGACAATCATACGGCGCGAGTTGGGGTTGTGCTTGATGGTCTGGATCACCTGACGAATCTGGTCGATCGCACCCCCGTCCGAGCGCGGCCAACTACGCCACTGATAGCCATAGACGTGGTTAAGATCGCCGTAGGCATAGCCCTCGATGGGCGAGGGCGTCTGCTGCTGCGCTGCTGCGAGAAACTCCTCCTGCGTAAGAGGCTCCACGCCGGCCTTGGCGCACAGCTCGCCGTAGTAGCGGTAAGCGTCGTTATCCCAGATGTGTACGCCGTTATCTACCAGATACTTGATATTGGTATCGCCTGCCAGAAACCACAATAGCTCGTGGATGATTCCCTTCAGGAATACGCGCTTGGTGGTGAGCAGAGGAAAGCCCTCGCTCAAATCGAATCGCATCTGATGGCCAAACACGCTGCGCGTGCCCGTACCCGTGCGGTCGCCCTTTACCACGCCCTCGCGCGTGATTCTTCTAAGCAGGTCGAGATATTGTTTCATATTTAGAATTTTTTCAACGTGAATTGGCCCCTCTCGTCGAGCGTGGCATAGGTTACCTCGCCCTCCCAATTACTGAGGAAAAGAATCCGCATATCCTCCTCCTTCACCTCATACGGAAAGTGCATATGGCCGAAGATGACGTAGTCGGTCGAGGGGTTCTCCCTCTTGTAGTCGCGGGCATACTCCACCAGAAAATCGAGCGACTCGGGCGTAATCACATCATTCATATGCGAGAGACGCGATTTCTCGCTCCACCAACGACCAAAGCGCATAGCCAGATCGGGATGCACCAGCCACGAGAAGAGTTTGCGCAGCGTCTTCGAGCGGAAGCCCGAGTTCATCAGTCGGAGCATCGGCTTGCTGCCGATATTCATATTGTCGCCGTGTGCGACAAAGACCTCGCGGCCGTAGAGCGTCATTCGTTGCGGCTTGAAAATCAGCTTCACACCGCACTCGCGCTCGAAGTAGTCGCGGCACCACATATCGTGGTTACCGATGAAGAAGTAAATCTTCACGCCGCTATCGGTCAGCTCGGCCAGCTTGCCCAACACGCGCACAAAACCCTTGGGCACGACCCTGCCGTACTCAAACCAGAAATCGAATATGTCGCCTAATAAAAAGATTGCCTTCGCATCGACGCGGACCATCTCCAGCCACTCCACAAAGCGACGCTCGGTGCGACAAGCCTCCTGCCTGTCGCCCGCTCCGAGATGCACATCCGAGGCGAAGTAATACATTGTTAGATATGTTTCTTGATGGCCTGCTCGAGCTTCTCGCCACTCAGGTTGCGGTCGGCGATATTACCCTCGCGGTCGATCAGGAAGTTAGCCGGCAACGCCTGCACGTTGTAAGCACCAACGGCGGGCGAAGCCTCGCCACGAAGGTCGCTCACGCTGATCCACGGCAGCTGCTGCTCCTGAACGGTGTTGATCCACAGTGCCTTCGAGGTGTCGATACCTACCTGATAGATCTCGAAGCCCTGATCGTGATATTTCGAGTAGATCTCCTTCAAATCGGCATTCATAGCGTTGCTGTTACCAACGGCAGCCGACCAGAAGTGCAGCAGGATAACCTTGCCCTCGAGCGATGAGAGGCTCTGCTCCTTGCCGTACATATCGGGCATCGTGATCTCGGGGAAGCTGGTCTCCTTAACCTGCGAGAGGAGGCTGATCTGCGCATCCATACGCGCAATCTGACTGCGCAGCAGGGGCAGATAGTGGCTATCGGGGTAGCTCTCGGCCAGAGCCTCGGCTACGGTGCGGTAGTAGATCACGTCGCTGTCGCCATTGAAGAGGTTGGCATCGCCCGGCAGACGCTGGTAGAGCGCGTAGATTGCGGCGATGTGATCCTTATTCTCGACGATGAAACCGAGCTGCTGACGCTTGATCTCGTTCTTGAGCTTGGTGTACTCTACGGCCAAGTCGTGGCGCGCATCATCGGCCAGATCGTTAGCCGTCAGGCGCGACATTATCTCGTTGAGTTTCAACACTCCATCCACATAGCTTGCGTTGAACTTATGCAGAAGCTCCGACTCCTCCGAGCCCTCTACGGTGTAGTTGCGCAGGGCGTTGCCGGCCGAGCTCACCGTTACGTTGTCGCCACCCTTCAGCAACAGCGGAATACGGTTGTTGTCATAGACAAGGTGGTAGAGCGTGGGGTTGGTCTGATCGGAGTTCTCGAGCAAAAGCACGAAGTTGCCATCCTCGCCGAGTGCAACCGAGTCGATGAGCTGCTGCTCGAGGACTGTTGACTGCTCCAGATATACCATTTTTGCCTCCGAACCGACGAAACGGCCCGAGATCTTAACCTTCGATGATTGGCACGAACTCAATGCCAAGAGCAGCGTCAGGGCTGCCAAAAAAAGCTTGTTCATTCTTTCGATGTGTTACGTTCGAAATACAAATATAACATTTTTTGCTATAAACGCAAAATTACCTCTGCGAATTATGTCGCTGCTGCCCATCGCCCGCATTTTTGCGAGGTGCCGCATTGGGGCGCATCTTCTGATTGGGATATTGCTTCTGACCGAGGTTTTTTCCGCCGCCGCGCTGCTGCATACGCTGCTGAGGGCCCTTCTGCGGACGTGCCGTAAAGGTGTGTTTGTAGTCGCTTCGGAGATTATTCAGAGCAACTTCGTCGATCTCGATGCCACCCTCGGACAACAGTTTTATATCTTTTATAATCACCTCGTTATTGGGGTGCTCCTGATTGTACTCGAAGCTCTTCGAGCGCATATAACGCGCCAGCGAATCGATCGCCACCGCCGTAGCCTCGCGATTGGGTTCGTTGCGCAACTCGCGGATCATACGAGCCACATATTTGCCGTAGTGCTTGAATTGAATTCGCTCCTGCGGATACTCCATCTTGCGCGGCGTAATGGTCAATTCCTCGCGTGTGGGACGCGGATAGGGAGAATCCACATCTAACTGAAAATCAGACATTATAAACAGATGATCCCACAGTTTATGCGTAAAATCGGCCGTGTCGCGCAGTAGCGGCTGCAGATTTCCCATCACGGCAATGACGGCGCGAGCCTGACGATTGCGTTCGTCGCGATCTTCGATTTCGGAGAGTTGATCCACCATCTCGTGGATGTGGCGGCCGTACTCTGGCAGATAGAGTTTTCGGCGCGTGTTGTTGTAATTGTGTCTCATAAATAAGTGCGGTTCTCAGCTCCAAACCACCACGAAGAATGCCTCGATTGGGGCGAAAATAACTCTTTTCGGGTGTTGGGAATAAACCGTTTTGGAATTAAAAGAGAGTGCTCCTTCGGTCGGCCTCGCGGGCCCGTCAAGATTGGATTCACCGAATAAAGAGACTATCTTTGGTTGTGCAAAGTAAATGCAAAAATCTCAAAATTCAAAATATGGCAAAGGTTTTAATTCTCGAACAATCAAAAAGTATGCGAAACACTCTGCGCGAGCGACTCGAATTCGAAGGCTTCGCCACGACGGTGGCCGAGCGGGGCGAAGTCTCCCCGACAGCCGTTGCCCGACGCGGCTACGATGCGATATTGGCGGGCGAGGAGAGTCGCAAGGTGGCCGAGTTGGGCATACCTTTTATTATAGTAACGCCCGAGGGCACGATCGACGGAGCTGTCGAGGCGGTTCGCAGTGGTGCCGAGGACTACCTCACAACGCCCGTCGATATGAACCGTCTGCTGGGCTCGCTGCGCCGTATTGTCGAACGCAACGAGCAGCCTCAGGCAGAGACGGTGCAACGTCGTGCGCGTCGCCGTGCGACCGAGCCCTCGAGCGATATTATCGGCTCCTCGGCGGCTATCGAGCACGTCAGACGACTGATCGAGAAGGTTGCACCCTCGGATGCGCGTGTGCTCATCACGGGCGAGAACGGCACGGGCAAGGAGCTTGTCGCCCGCTCGTTGCATCTAAAGAGCGCGCGGGCCGATTGCCCTTTCGTGGAGGTGAACTGCGCGGCCATCCCTTCGGAACTTATTGAGAGTGAGCTTTTCGGCCACGAACGGGGCGCTTTCACGTCGGCGATCAAGCAGCGCAAAGGAAAATTCGAGCAGGCCAACGGCGGCACGCTCTTTATGGACGAGATCGGCGATATGTCGCTCTCGGCGCAGGCTAAGGTGCTGCGCGCGCTGCAAGAGAATAAGATCAGTCGCGTGGGCAGCGATAAGGACGTAACGGTCGATGTGCGCGTCGTGGCGGCCACGAATAAGGATATCCGCGCCGAGATCGCCAAGGGCAACTTCCGCGAGGATCTCTACCACCGCCTGAGCGTCATATTAATAAAGGTACCCCCCTTGCGCGAACGCGCTGATGACATTGCCGAGCTGGTCGAACACTTCATCCGCCAGATCGCTGCCGAGCACCACATCGCCACCAAGAGTGTCGAAGCCGACGCTATGGCAACGCTCCGCTCAATGCCTTGGAGCGGCAATATTCGCGAATTGCGCAACGTCGTCGAACGCCTGATGATCCTCAGCGGCGATAGCGTCACTGCCGAGGATGTGAGGTTGTATTGTTGATTTATTCAGCCTCTGAATATTCTTAGCCGACATAAAATTTATACTTTTTATACACGCGCAAGCCCTTTCCGAACGACGGTCGGAAAGGGTTGTTTTTTGTCTATAACACATTTGTATTAATATAATATCTATCTATAAATCAGCGAGTTGCGTTTTAGATTTTGCGGAGGTCTATTTAAGACCTGAAAACGGGGTGTAAGTGTCTGATGTTGAGAGGCTTTTGCGAGAAGATAAATAGAAGGCAATTTTATATTTTTTTTATGTTTAACTTTTAATATTTTTTACAAAATGGAAAAGAAATTTTATGTAGCTCCCGCGATCGAGATTGAGCAGATCGCAATCGAGAAGGGCTTTGCAGTTTCTATGGAGGACCCCACAGGCTGGCCCGAATAGTTTAGAATTAGAAAATCCCTAAAAAACAATTGTTTAATTTAATTCGTTTAAACGTATGAAAAAAATCTTTTACTTGGCTTCGATAGCTGCACTTGCTTTCAGCAGCTGTGCGAAGGACGAGACCACCGAGGTAGCACTTGATACCGTTGGTGGAGGTAAGATTGTGGCAGAGATGTCAGGCAATGCCGATACTCGTGCATACCTTGACGCGAACCACAAGTTCAACTGGCAGGACGGCGATAAGCTCGCTGTTTACAACACTGCTGAGCATCCTATGTTTAACTCTGCTTACTCTTGGAAGAATGGTTATACTCAGGGTGTATTCGAGGGTGAGAAGAAGTTTAGCGCAGACGAGTCTTACTTGGCTGTTTATCCTCGTTTCTCTACTTCATTGATTGAGACTTCGAAGATGGGCTATGATAATGGTAGTAAGACTAAAATCTGGTCTTATGGTTACATTCCCGGTGGCTCTTATGGTGCTACTGGCACATACCTGACCTTGAATTCGGTTGATAAGGCTATCGGTGTAAATTTGCAGATTCCTGCTGAGCAGAAGTATATGCCCGGCTCATTCTATCAGGATATCGTTCCCGCTATGTCAACTACATTCAATGTATTGGAGAGCGGTGATGCTGAGATCAAGATGCAGCCCGTTGCAGACTATCTGTTCGTAAACATTAAGGCTACCGATCCTATCGAGAAGTTGACTTTGAAGCTTTACGATCGCGATAATATTTTCCCCGCTGCCGCTAAGGATAACGGTTACCTTAAAATCGCAGGTACTGGTAATCCTACTGCTTATTTGCAGAATGGTAATGTCCGTTACTATCTGTCAGCAGACGAGATGGATGAAACAGCTATCACTTTGGTTACCAATGACTATGCTGCTGACGTAACTTGCCACGAGCCCCAGACTTATGTATTCGTAATCCCTGGTAATATTTTGGGTACTGTTGAGCTTATGAAGGATGGTGCAGCTACTGGTAAGTTGGGAGTTGAGGCTTGGATTTTCGTTAATGATAGCCAAACCGCATCTTTCGTTGCTACATCACACGAGGATACTGAAGATTATATTGAGACTGTAAATGGTCAGTATGCATCTAACGCTCAGATGAACGGTTACTATAGCAAGAATGGTACAACTATTACTCAGGATGATATCTCTATCGTTCGTGGTGACGAAACCGATCAGACCAAGGTTGATCCCAATAAGTCCCTGACTGGAAATGAGCTTTATGCAGCAAATATGGAGTTGGAGAACAAGTATTTCTGGATGAATCCCTTGAACAACAAGGGCCAGCGTACTTCATTCACCTACAACCCCAGCAATGCTGACATCATCGAGAACGAGGCTGAGTTGCTCCGTTATTTGACCGAGTACGAGAAGGGTACTAAGGTTAATGCTTACATCTGCGACAACCACACTTTCGATTTCTCTGAGGCTCATATGAAGAAGCTTTCAAGCGAGTTGAAGGCTAACAACCCCGCTCAGTACACTGAGTTCCAGCCCTATATCGATGCATACCTCAATGGTTCATTCCCCACTATCACCATGTATGAGCACGTATTCAATGGTAACAACGCTGTTATCTCTGGTATCGTTGAGCCTTTGAAGGGTATGGGCGGTATCTTCGGTGAGATCAAGGGTACGATTAAGGACGTTACCTTCGATGGTATCGTAGCTGCTGAGATGGATGCTGAGGCTCCCAAGGGTAAGATGTATCCCGGTGTAATCCTCGGTTCAGTAAACGGTGGTATAATCTCTAAGGTTGCCGTTAAGAATGCTGAGGGTATGGCTATCTTTGGTAAGGCAAACTCTACTGTTCTCTCTAAGGTGACCGTTGAGGGCGTTGAGGATTTGAACTTCATCGTTGTAGATATGGATCTTAATGGTTCTCAGGGTGTGAACAACTTTACTAAGACTTGGTCGACTTGGTCAGGTGTTAAGAAGGCTGTATTCGGAACTTTGGACGCTACGGGCCACGATATCGCATACTTGCCCGAGGGTGCTGACTACGCTAAGTTGGCTTGGTATGTAAGCACTGCTGATGCAACTTTGGCTGCAGGTATCAACCATATCGTTGCTGGTAAGAACAACTTCGTTGCTAAGCCTGCAAATCAGACAGACGATAACGCAGTATCAGTAATGATTGGCGAGACCAGCTATTGGACTGGTGATAAGATTGCTCCTACCTATACTTTGTATACCGCAGGTGTTGTAGCTTCTAACAACGCTAAGAAGGATTATAAGTACATTGAGTGCGCTGAGCAGCTCGCAGGCTGGCCCGTATCAACCAATGCTCGTTTGTTCACGAATATGGATATGAGCTACGCTGTTAACTCTTGGACTGCTCCTGCTTCTGCTGGTGTTCTCGAGGGTAACGGTGCTACTATCAAGGGTATCTCAATGGAGGTTGAGGGTGCTACGTCTTTCGTAGGTTCGTATGTTGCTCCTTTCTTGGCTAAGACTATCAATAACTTGGTAGTTGATGGCGTTTCGATCGACATCTTCACTAAGGCTGGTCAGGTTGTTCCTCAGCACATCGCTGGTTTGGCAAAGGATGCTAACCGCGTTGAGAATGTAACCGTTAAGAACCTTGTAATCACTGGTGATGGTTCATCTAACAACAACGAGCAGTATAGCAATGATTATCCTTCATACATTGGTTGGTTGGTAGCTGGTGCTAATAATCCTACCATCAAGAACTCTAAGGTTGAGGGTGTAAACAACTCGATCGCTGGTATTGCAGCTTTGGTTGGTTACGTATTTATCACCGACAACAACTCAGCTAAGTTCGAGAACGCTACTGCAACTTCAGTTACCACTCCTCAGGAGCAGCTTGCTAACTTCTGGGACTTCAATGGTGGTCGCTACGATGAGTCTAAGCACGGTAATTTCGCCGCTACTGCAGTTGGTTTGGTAGACAACACTACCTCTTCAGCTAAGAGCATCGAGTTCGCTGGCACAACTGGCAAGCCCGTATTCCTCTATCGTAACACTGAGAACAGCGACATCAACGTTCTTTACGATGACAGCAAGGTTATCTTGAAGAAGGGCGACAAGCAGTACAAGTAATTCCCAAAATCTCTCGACTTAATCAAGTTGTGAGATAAACTAAAAAGCAATTCGGCCGCCCCGCGAGGGACGGCCGAATTGCTTTTTAGTTTATCTCAACCGCCACGAAAACCGCAGTCGGTTAAGTTGGATTAATCAATTAGAATGACCAAGAATAATTACCATACCAAGCGGTATTGTTCTTAAGCTGCAAGCTCTCGCCATCGTTGATTACGTAGATAGGATCGCCAGCAGGAGCATAGAATACGAATGCGGGAACACCGCTACCCTTCATATTGATGGTAGTCTCAACGCCAGATACATTCTTTACGTACGCAACGGGAGTACAAGAGTAGCTTGCCTCAGCCCAATCTGCCCAAAGCTCCTCGGTACAAGCGTCCAACTCTGTTTGAACAGCCTTAGCAACAACAGCACTGCTATTCTTAATGTTTGCACCAGCATTATCGGTCAAGGTCAACTTACCTACCAAGCCTGCATAACCCTTAATGGTATTCTCCTTAACAGCTACGGTAGAGTTCTCAATAGTTGCATTAGTCGTATTAGCAACCAACCAACCAATAAATACAGGAGCCTCATCAATGTACTGCTCGTCGTTCTTACCATAGCCATCACCTGTTATTACAAGGTCGGTTACTGCTACATTATAGATACGGTCAGCACTCAAAGTCAAGCCACCAATTGAACCGGGAACGACAGCGCCATCCTCAGTATAAATGTCAAGTGTTACACCCTCAACAGTCAGGTTGCGTACCTCCTTAGCATTCAATGGAGCAAAACCTGTATTTGTATAATCATTGAGATCATCATAATACTTAGCTTCCCAAGCATCATAGGCTTCAGTATATTTCTTGTACTCTTTCTCGGTATCCAAAGAACCATTCTTATTAGAATCGAACTTCTGCCAATTAGGAGCAGCTTCGAACTCTGCCTCAACACCATCAATTGCCATATAAACATTGCTAATCTTCTTGTCATTACCGTGAAGCTTGTTCATAGTAACCATATCCCAAGCATTAACAGCGTAACCGAGCTCCATATTGCGCATAAGCACACCATTGGTTGCAGCCAAGCCACCAGTAGCAGCCTGCTCTGCATACTCAATCTTGTACCAACCAGCAACATTGATGTCACCGATCTTATCGCCAGCCTTGAATGTAGCAGGAGCTACCTTGCTCTTACCATCAAGGTTCTTGTAGCTCGTCTCGTTTAAATGGAACTTATCACCAGTCCAAACGCTAGTCTCACCTACGAGAACAGATACAACCTTATCATCAGCCTGATTAGCAGCAACAGCGCGGAAAGTAGAAAGACCTGAAACATATTTCTCAATATTATCACGAGAGTATGAATTACCTACAACAAGGCTCAAATCAGAGTAGTTAGCAGTTGCGGGCAACTTAACTACGTGATGGTAGTCACCATCCTTAAGCTCTGCCATCAATGAACCAAATACCTTATTAGATACTACAGATACCTCTGCCCAGTTCTTGATCTCAAGATCAGCAGTAAGATCCATATCCAAAGCGATGAAGTTCAGGTTCTCTGCATTGGTTACAGTCAAATTGTTGTAAGCAGCATTGTTAGCCTTATTCAAAATAGCCATACCCGTTGCGTTATCGATGGTTACGTTAGAAATAGAGCCACCATCAACTGAACCCAATACAAGACCATAGTAGTAGTAACCGCGATTATACTGATCCTTATCAGCTACCTTAGCCTTAATACCAGAGAATGACACGTTAGACACAGCAGCATCCGTTGTAATAGTACCGAAGATACCATTCATACCTGCCAGAGGCTGGTAGATGCCAGTGATCTCAGGAGTCTTACCACCGAACTCAACACCAGAGAAGGTATTCTTATAAGTAGTATTGCCATTGCCGTACTCAATTACGGGGAATGAACCGTTGAGGTAAGCAGAGAAGTAGCGCTCGAAACGAGAGTACTCATCCTTATCCAAAAGGTCGCTCATATCCTCGATGTGGCTCTTTGAGAAGTCGAACTCGTGCTCAGCGCAGATAATAGCGTTACGGAAACCGAAGTTCTTGTCCTGAGGATACTTGTTCAAAGCCTCGCCAGAGTTACCGTACTCGGTCAAGTACTGCAAGAGGTGACCCTCGTGCTCGATGATGTAGGTGTTCTCGGGGTTGTAAACGAAGGGAACGATCTCACCGTTAGAGTTCTTCTTGTTCATATAGAAGATACCGTTCTCCATCTTCATATTGTAAGCTGCGATGGTCTGGTTTTTGTACTCAGTCTCATCGTCGAGCTGACGATAAACGCGATTAGACTCCTCGTCCTTTCCCTTAGGATCCTTCAATTTATACTTCAAGTGCTTGTTATCAACGGTCTTGCCATCCTCAGAGTCAGTGCCATTAGCAGCGAAAGTATAAGTCTGTGCATCATTTACATACAAGTAAGCCAAAACATTCTTGTTTGCGCCAAGGATACCAGCAGGAACAACGAACACGTAGGTATTAGCCTCGTGGCAAGATACTTCGGGAGCACGCTCGTTGGTTACAAGCTTGATATAATCCTCAGTATTCTCAGTAAGCTCAGGCAATGAGTAGCGGATATTGCCATTAAGCAAATAGTTCTTCAGGTAACCAGTACCAGAAATATTTGCCCAGCTACCGTTAACCTTAAGTTTAAGAGTCAAATTCTTAATAGGCTCAACAGACTGAATATCAACAAACAGATAGTCAGCTACAGGCTGCATTGAAACGTCAGCGCTACCATCCTCAGCGATAGTGAAAACAGATGAGATAGCGGGAACAACACCATTGCCGAAAGTGCCGGGATAGTACTCCTGAGTTGCAGGGATTGTCATCTTAATAGTCTGAACTGCGCCCATAGTCTCGTCATCAGTTGCAGTAAACTTAGGCATATAAGCCTCAGTATTATTAGGCTTACCAGGAACCTGCTTCTTCTCCCACACTACATCAGTGAAAGCCTTCTGCTGAGTCCAAGGATAAACAGCCAAGTGATTGTACTTAGTGTTCAAAGCGGGACCGTTGAATACAGCAACAGTTGACTTGTCACCCTCGGTCATCTTGAACTGAGTACCGTTCATACGTGCAGCCGCATTGTCGTTGTAAACAGCGATAGCGTCGGTACCCTCCCAACGGAACTCCTTGTTCTCGTCGAGGTACGTACGGGTATCGTTGCCCATAGCCGCAGTAATCTTGCTACCACCTGTTACGGTACCAAGCTCCGCCTGGGTGGTATCGTCCTTCGCACAGCTGCTAAAAGCCAATGCAGCTATCGAAGCCAAGTAAAAGATTTTTTTCATACGTTTAAACGAAATTAAATTAAACAATTGTTTAGGGATTTTCTTTCTAATTAATTACCACTCAAAGGGATTCTCCGTCGAAGCAGCGAAGCCCTTCTCGATTGCGATCTGCTCAATCTCGATCGCGGGAGCTACATAAAATTTCTTTTCCATTGTGTAAAAAATATTAAAAGTTAAACATAAAAAAATATAAAATTGCCTTCTATTTATCTCCTCGCAAAAGCCCCTCAATCACAGACACTTACACCCTATTTTCAGGTCTTAAATAGACCTCCGCAAAAAAATGCACTAAAACGGGCCTGTTTCGACACCCGAAACAGACCCTTTTTCACTCGAAAAAATTAAAATAAACAGCAATAAAACCTGTTCTCAGGCCGT
>SUZL01000009.1 GCA_015059925.1 Rikenellaceae bacterium | reverse complement strand
AATCCCCCCCCCCCCTGAAAACCCTTCTCCGAAAATCCTTCGATATTGGCACAAAAAAAAGCGGTCATCTTTCGAGAACCGCCTCACTTTCAGTGACTCCGACAGGATTCAAACCTGTAACCGCTTGATCCGTAGTCAAGTACTCTATTCAGTTGAGCTACGGAGCCATTTGCTGATTGCGAGTGCAAATATACGGCACTTTTTCGTTTTGTGCAAATCTTTTTCGACTTTTTTTCAAACTATTTTTCCTGCAGCCGCCGAACGGTCTGATTTGCACGCCATTCTGCTCGCGCGCCAAATCGCGCTACTGCTCGAAGATGTGCTCCAATTCGTGCAGCAGAGCCTCACCATAGAGGTTGCGCGCCACGATTATACCCTCGGGCGAGATCAGATAATTGGCAGGAATCGTATGCAGTCCATACACATTTACGGCCGAGCCCTCCTCGTCGGGGCGGTCAATGGCGTTGGTCCAGAGCAGGCGATTCTGCTCGACGTAGCTGCGCCAGCGCTGCTCGTCGCTATCGAGC
Source organism: Rikenellaceae bacterium (assembly GCA_015059925.1). Lineage (GTDB taxonomy): Bacteria > Bacteroidota > Bacteroidia > Bacteroidales > Rikenellaceae > Alistipes. The sequence goes on along the minus strand of SUZL01000009.1, from coordinate 93,964 downwards.
GAGACGGCGCACACCTCGAAGCCTCGGATGGCGTAGCGCTCGTAGGCTTGCTGCAGCACGGGCATCTGCTCCAAGCAGGGTTCGCACCACGTCGCCCAGAAGTCGAGCAGCACCCATCGGCCTCGGCAGACCTCCTCGAGCGTGGTGGAGCCTGTGGTGGTTGTAAGCTGAAGATCGACAAAGGGGCGGCCAACCTCGCTCAGAGCCAGCACCTCGATATATTCGGCAAATTGGCGCATCGGGGCCAGAGCCTGCATCTGGGGCGAGAACTGTCCCATACGCACACGCATATCCTCGGCGTTCATCGTGAGCGACTCCTGCTCGAGGAAGAGCTCCACGCCGACGATGTTATCGAGATTGTCCGAGATGCCCGTAAAGAGAATATCCTGATAACGCGCCGCGAGCATTTCGTACTCCTCCATATAGTTCTCGGCCTCGGGGTCGAGCTCCATAAGGCGGCGGGCTGTATCGGAGAGGCGTTGCACGATGAGGTTGTACTTGTCGTTCATCGGGCCGCCCTCGGCGATGTAGCCGCCCGAGGAGAGGGCACGCAACGTGAGCGGCTCGTCCTCGGTAAGGAGCATAGCCAAAGCGTTGCCGTTATCGTCGCAGACGAAGGCCGTGGTAGGCTCCTCTACCCTACCGCGCAGGCGGAAGTGGTTGGAGCGATCGACCGTAGCGACGGCGATGGTGTCGGTGGAGGTGTTCTGCACAACGAGATAGACCTCGTGGGCGGCATTTTGAGTAAGCCGCCCCGAGATGTCGAACCGTACGCCGCTCGAACAGGAGCAGAGCACGAGTAGGGATATGATGGATAGAAACTGTTTCATAGATAGATAACGCCACATCGGATATATTATTATAAATAGCGTTTGCAGAATGTGCTGACTGCCTGATTCACACGCTCAGTATATTCGGGATCGCGCCCAAGTTCGTGGCCCGAATTAGGGAAGATGAAGAGTTGATGTTCAACCCCACAAGCCTCGAGTGCGGCAGCCATACGTTCACCGTGCCCTTTTACGACCATAACGTCCTCGCCACCATAAACCAAAATGGCGGGAGGGGTTGCCAAAGTAACGTGATTGACGGGGGAGCTATCACGAAGCGCTTGCATCGTTGCCTCGATCGTAGGCTCGCCATCGACGCTATGGCCCGTTGTGCTCTGCATAAAACCGGAGAGTTGCTGACGCTGCTCATCATCAAGCGTCGCCTCCGATACAAGCCTATCGACAGGAAAGAGCAAAGGCATATCGGCAGGGCCTACCCAACTAATCTGAAAGCCGATGGGGATGGCCGACTCCGAGGCGTGGCGCGTGGCATAGAGCATAGCCAGATGTCCGCCAGCCGAGTAACCGCCGATGGCCATACGGGTGAAGTTGCAACCGAGAGCCTCGCCCTCGCGCTTAATGGCCTGTATGGCCATCGTGATCTGCTCCATCACCGCACTGAAGCTGACGTGGGCAAAACGCGAATCATAGTCGAGCGGATCGCCAAGACGAACGTAATTTATCGTAGCTGTGGCATAGCCCTGCTTGGCGTAGCGGTAGGCCTCGTAGTACATATCCTCCTTCTGTCCACTTGTCCACGAGCCACCGTGAATGAAGAGCAGAAGGGCCGAGGGGTGGCCTTCGGAGGGAAGAATCAGATCGAACGTGCAGCGTTCGCCCGCACCATAACGCAAATCGTGGTAGATCGTGCCGTCGGAGTCGTTCCACTCGACGATTTTACCTCCGTCGCGGAGTTGCTTGCGCAATTGGAAATAGAGATAGCCACCGCCCACGATGGCCAAAAGAACAACTACGCCCAAAACATAGCCGATGATTCGCAAAATAAGTTTCATACGCAAAAATTGTTTTAGTTGAGTCTTTGGCGAAGATACAAAAAAACTCCCGACCAAATATAATCGGGAGTCTATTTTGTCCAAATTTTTTATTACAACGTGAACTTCAAACCGAGGAAGAACGTGCGGGGCATCATCGGGCCGAAGATATAGACCGAGTCGCGGAAGGCGCCGCGATCGATGTCGTCCTGATATGAGTCGAGGAAGTTCTTGACTCCGCCGTTGATCTCCAGACCGATGGTGTTGGTCAGCTGGAAGTTATAGCTCAGCTTCAGGCCCAGATCCCAGAACGAGGGGGTGAGCTCCGAGCGATCGGCCTCGATGTAGCCGGCGTTGTGCTGAACGAGCATCTGGCCCGTATAGTTACCAAAGAGCGAAGCCTTGAACTGACGCGTCAGATTGGCCGAGGCGGTGAAGTAGGCGTAGTGATCGGGCGTGCGGAACATACGGCGTACGGCCTCAACATTGTCCGACCACTCCTCGGGCTCGTCGTAGTGGCTGCGCTGGAAGGTGTAGCCCGCCTGAAACTCGAACACGTCGGGGATACCCAGCTTAAGCTCGGCATTCAGGCCGCGCACCTTTGCGCCCGAGGCATTGTAGCGCGTCTGGATGATGTAACCCTCGGCATTCTCGCCCGTCTTGGCCAGCGCAAAGACATCGTCGAGCATCGTGTAGAAGCCCTCGATGAGAAGGTTGGCCTGCAACGTGCCGAAGTTGTGGTAGAGGTCGGCCGAGGCTGAGAAGCTGTGCGAATACTCGGGCTTGAGGTTGGGATCGAGCTCGATGATCGACGACTGGTTATTCACAGCATCGATGTGCAGATCCTCGTCGAAGGCCTGCGGTGCGCGATAGCCACTCGAGTAGCTCACGCGAAGGCCTACGTTCTCGTGGGGGCTATAACGCAGGTTGGCACGGGGTGAGAAGATCACGTTGTCCATCATATTGTGCTTGTCGAGGCGGCCACCGATAACGAAGTTGATCTTCTCGCTCTGCCACTCGTTCTGAAGATAGAGGCCCGCCGTGCGAACGGTCTGCTCGATGGTGCGATTAAAGCCCATCGAGTGGTCGTTCAAATCATTATACGAATACTCAAATCCGACGGTAAACTGCGCGGGCAGGAAGAGGCACTTCTCGAAGACGTAGCTATACTGCGCTCCTGCGACCAGCGTCAGATCCTTCGTCTCGCCGTAGGCGTTGGGATCCTTGCCCGTGCCGTAGTAGCTGTCGCGGCCGATGCCCTGCGCCGAGGTGTAGAGATTCACGAAGTGGCGCGAGTTGGGCGAGAAGTAGTTCCAGCGGAGGCTACCGCCGTTGATGTTGTGATCGACCTGCTCGGCAATCTCGGCCATATGGGGCGGGAGGTCGATCTGGTCGCCACCGCGACGGAACTCGCTGATGTGGTGATACTCGGCGGTGAGTTTAGAGTGGGGCGAGGTCTTATAATAGCCGCGGAAGCCGAGCGTGCGCGAGAGCATACTCGTAAGATCCGTGAAGCCGTCGTCGTTGCGGTCGTAGGCATCACGATCCTTGACCATACCGAAGAGATAGACTCCTGCGCGGCGGTCGTCCGAGACGAATGAGCCGTTGAGCGAGGTGTTGAACTCCGCGTCGCCGCTCTCCATAATGTTGGTCGTGTGGCCCAACGAAAGTGAGTTACGCAGGGGCTCCTTGGTGATGATATTCACAACGCCACCGATAGCGTTCGAGCCGAAGAGTGCCGAGCCGCCACCGCGAATGACCTCAACGCGCTCGATCATCGCCACGGGCAACTGCTCAAGGCCATAGACACCCGCCAGCGACGAAAAGATAGGGCTCGAATCGAGAAGGATCTGCGAATACTGACCATCCAGACCGTTGATGCGGAGCTGCACCGCACCGCAGTTGCCGCAGGTATTCTCCACGCGCAGGCCCGGCTGGAAGGCCATCGACTCGGCCAGATTGTTCGAGCCTGTGGTGTCGAAGAGTTTGGCAGAAGCGACATTCACGATGGTGGCCGTAGCCTTCTTGTTGGTCTCGTTGCGGGTGGCAGAGACTACCACCTCATCCATCGTGTGGGTGGCATCCTTCATCTCAAAGTTAAGCTCGATGGTCTTGCCCGCCTCCATACGAACGGTCTGCTCGACAGTCTCAAGGCCGATGGCCTCGGCGACGATCGTATGCTCGCCAACGGGGAGATTCTTCAAAAAGAAGTGGCCCGAGGCATCGGCAACAAGGCCGATGGTGGTATCCTTGACGGTGATAGTTACAAAGGGGATGTGCTCGCGTGTCTGAGCGTGGATGATGTGTCCGTGAATGTTGGCGTCGGTGCCTCGGCGCTGGGCCGACAATTCGTCTGTCGAGCCTACACAAAGGGCCACAACAAGGGCTATGAATAGAAAAAATCGGGTTTTCATTTGATTTAAGTTGTTATGTGAATACGATAATGGGGCGTAGTGAGTACTCACACGCCTACATAAGAGCCTGAGGGCTCGCTGCTATTCAATAACAACGGGAGGTGCACGAAGCGAAGAGTGCGCAACCGAGCGAAGAAGAGTCTCATAACACGTCTCGACAAGGGTGCTGATCAATCGGCGAACGGGTTTTGCAACGGCCATAGCGGCGGTTGCAGCAAGCGCAACGTAGAAGGTCAGCTGTGAGAGAACCTTGGCCTGCTGTGAAGAGTGGGTATGACCGGGGGCCTCGCCCGAACCGGCATAGAAGTGCGAATGGGATACAACAACTCCGTCGATGATGTGGCTGTGCATAAACATCGTTACGCTGGCAACATACTCGACAAATAGGAGCAATAGCACAATAGAAAGATTTGCGCTACGGATATGTTGAAATAACCTATTAACCATTTGCGAGGGCAAATATACAAATAATTGTTAAAAAACATTGTGCAGGCAACTAAATTCACTACAATATGTGATTGGCCGCTCGGGCGATAACCGATTTTGGGGATTGGGGCTTTAGCAAGAGGAAAAGTCGCAGCAAAAAACGAAAAAAACGAGGCCGAGCGATGGTAATTTTGAAAATTGTATTAACTTCACACGTTAAAACCAACTTTTTTAGAGCTAAAACCTCAACACTAACCCAAAAAAATATATGGCTACAACTCTCAAGAAAGAGCGCAAAACTCTGGCAACCCACCTTAAGGAGTATCTGCTGATGACGCTCGGAATGTGTATCTACTCCTTTGGCTGGATCGGATGTGTGCTGCCAGCCAAGAGCACCAGCGGTGCTGCGTCGGGACTGGCCATCGTGATCAGTACGGCGCTGCAGAATACGATGGGCATTGACGTGAAGATTGGAACGATCGTGCTGTTGATAAACGTAGTGCTGCTCATCGTGGCGGGATTGGTCTTGGGGTGGAACTTCGGAATAAAGACCATATATTGCATCGTGGCTCTCTCGCTCTCGATGAACGTGTGGCAGGATATTCTGCCGGCGGATGACTTTCTGCATATCGACCGCTTCCTGTCGATGGTCGTAGGTGGCGTAATTACGGGCGTGGGTGTGGCGATGGCACTGATGCAGGGCGGATCGGCCGGAGGAACGGATATTGTGGCGATGATTATCAATAAGTTCCGCTCGATAAGCTACGGACGGGTGATATTCGTACTCGATTTGATGATCATAGCCTCGTCGCTGCTGGTCGGATTTACGATCGACGCGGCGATTTATGGTTACATTATGACGCTCGTGTTTGGCTATACGGTGGATATGATTCTGGCGGGCAACAAGCAGTCGAGTCAGATATTTATCATCTCGCCCCGATATGAGGAGATCACATACGCCCTGAACCACAGCCTTAAGCGTGGCGCTACGCTGATCGAGGGCGAGGGCGGATATACACACAAGCATACAAAGATCGTGATGGTGGTCTGCAACAACCGCGAGACACCCGCCGTGATGGACTACGTCAAGCAGATTGATCCCAACGCCTTTATGACCGTCGCTTCGGTGATGGGAGTCTATGGTCAGGGATTCCAACCCATAAAATTATAACGTATGAACGAATACTCGATCGAGCGCATAAAACAACCTATGCAGGAGCTTGTGGAGCCGATTCGCCGCCTGCTGGGGCAGCTTACGACCAAAGAGGTGGAGTTTGATCTGGAGGTGCTGCAGAAGATTGTGCAGAGCCCCTCGTCTGAGCTCTTCATCTTGCGCGGCGAGGAGGTTGTGGGGATGCTTTCGATCGGGATCTACTCCTCGCCTACGGGCCGCAAGGTGTGGGTGGAGGATGTGGTAGTGGACAGCCGATGGCGCGGACAGGGCTACGGGCGGGAGTTAATCAACGAAGCCGTGAAATACTGCCAGCGAGAGCTTGCGCCCTGCACGCTGATGCTAACGTCAAATCCCGCACGCGTGGAGGCCAACGAGCTGTATAGGACAAGTGGATTCGAGCCAAAACATACCAACGTATATAAATACGACTGCCAATGAATAGAAAAACATTCCTAAAGACCACAGCAGCAACGCTGCTTGCCACGAGCGTAGAGGGGTTGCAGGCAAAGGGTTTTGCCGTAGCGACACCGCCAACTGCGGAGGGGTTGCAGGTGCGATTTCTCGGAACGGGCGCGGCCGACTGGAACGGTCGTGATGAGCGAGGCGAGCATCGCCGATTATCGAGCATCCTGCTCGATGATAAGATCTTCATCGACCTCACGGCCACAAATCTTGAGATGATACCCACCGAGGCACACCCCGAAACCATATTCTACACCCACTCGCACGGCGACCACTATCACCCTGCGTCGGCCCTGCGTGCTGGCGTGAAGCGTGTATATCTGAGCCAGACGTGGTACGACATTGCAAAGGCCGATTTTCAGCGCGCGGCAACGCAGGCCGAGCGGCCTATGCCTGAGATCATCCCGCTCTACGTCGGGCAGAAGGTATATGTGGGCGATGTGGCCATCACGCCGCTGCCGGCCAGCCACGCGACGGGATATGAGTTCGAGCAGACGCTGATGTATCTTGTCGAGAAGCAGGGCGTGCGACTGATCTACGCTACCGATACGGGCGGCATACCTGCCGTAGCGGCACGCTTGGCGGGAATTGACGCGCACGATAGGTCGGGAAAACCCATCACGGCACTTATTATGGAGGCGACGATGGGCATTGGCCACGACGATGATTTCCGCTCCTTCACGCACACCAGCGTTGCGGGCGTGGAGCGCGTTGTGCGTGTTCTGGAGAAGACCAAGCGCTATGCTCCCGCGGCCGATCAGCCCGTATATCTTACGCATATGGCACGCACGTTGCACGGCACGCAGGCCGAGCTGGAGAGGGATCTGCCCAAACCCTTGCGCGCGGCACGCGATGGCGAGGTGGTTATCTTTAAGGCGAAATAGTTATGCGACGAGGATTATATGCTCTTTTTGCGCTCTGCATATGGTTGCTGAGTGCCTGCACCGAGGCCCGCACACCCGTTATCGGTATTGCCTGGCGTGAGGGTTTGGACGGCTCGTCATATGTGGGAACATACAACGCCATCAAAGCCATAGGCGCCGAGCCTGTACTACTCGAGCTGGTGGAGTCGGGCGACCTCACATACATCGACAAAAAGATTGCGCCCTCACACATCGACTCGCTCGGGATACTCATCGGGGCGGATGCCGATGCGGTGAAGCGCAACACCCACAAAGGCTCGAACGTCGAGGAGGTGATGCGCGGCATCGATGCGGTGGTATTTACGGGCGGTGAGGATATAAGTCCCACGCTGTTTCGTGAGCCTGAACCGTGGCACGGCATTGAGGCCGAGCGGGATTACAATCCGACGCGCGATGTGAGCGACTATCTGCTGCTCTCGTACTGCATCGATCAGGACATACCGACGCTCTGCATCTGCCGTGCAGCGCAGATGCTGGCCGTAGTGTCGGGCGCACCGCTCATTCAGGACATTCCGACCTTCTATGCCCAGATCGGAGCCGAATACGACTACTCGCACCGTGATGCGGAGCGGCGAGGCTACATCAGCCACGATGCGGAGATTACCGCACCAAACTCGCTGCTACACAAGATTCTCGGCCAGGCGGTCATTACGGGCACTCCCTCGTGGCACCATCAGGCCATCGGGTCGCTCGAGGGGACGAAGGCCATCGTGACAGCATCGACCGTCGCGGGTGGAGTGGAGATTGTGGAGGCGCTGGAGCGCACCGACTGCCGTTTTGTGGTGGGTGTGCAGTATCATCCCGAGTATGTGCTGACTGAAAAAGGAACTCACGACCCCAACGGCACTCCATATATGAGTCGGGAGGAGGCTCTGCGGCTCTTCCGGGCGCTGAAGGATGCGATAGAGTAAGAAAGAGGGCGGACGACCACGATGGTTGTCCGCCCTCTCAACATTTAAGTGCTTATGGTAATAGTTGAGTTTACATTCGTGATGTGTCGGCACCGCGCTCGACGCTCTTCGAGCGGAACTGCTTGCCACTCTGGAAATTCCACGTTACGGCGAAGCGCACGTTGAATTCCTGTCCCTGACCGAAGGTCTCCATCTCGCGGCGGAAGCCATCGCCTTCGGTGAGAATATGCTGCCTCGAGCGGAGGACATTCTGTAAACCGCACTGCAGAGTCCACGAATCCTTGATCTGCTTCTTCAGCGTGATGCTCATATTCTGGTTGGCCTTAAGCTCGATGTTCGAGACCTTCATACCTGTCATACCATTATAAAAAACATCCACATAGAACTTCTTGGGCAGCTTGAAGGTCATCGTCGATTGGAACTGCGCAACGGGGTTTCTCTCAATGGGGCTGTCGGCATCGATGCGCTGCTCGACCAAAAGGCCCGTCAGCGAGGTATTCCAATCCCACCATTTGGTAACGGTGAAGGGGAGGTTCAGCGTGGCGAAGTATTGATTCACCATCGGGAGGTTCTCCACCGTCAGGTTCATCAAATTGGGGTTATCCTTGTCGGCCACAATCTTCTGCTGGATGATGTCGTGCATAAACTGCACACCCAGCGTCAGGCTATACTTATAGCCCACCACAGCCGTCAGTGTCAACTGATCGACAAACTGCGGATCGAGCGCGGGGTTGCCCGTCTGAATCGTATAGTCCGAAATCTGCAATCGGCGCGGGGTAAGATTCCAGAACGAGGGGCGTGCAATCGAGCGCGAATACTGTGCCACGAGCGAGTGCTTGCCCGCCTTATCCAGCGCGTAGGAGAGATTGGCATTGGGGAAGAGCGAGAAGTAGTTCTGCTCGACCTCGGCAGCCTTGCCTCGGGCGTAGGTATATTCGCCTCTGAGGCCCACAACGGCGCTCAGTCGGCCGTAGTTCATCGAGGCGATGGCGTAGGCAGCGCCGATATTCTCGGTGTAGGAGATGTCGTAATCATCCACCACCGAGGGCACCCACGCCTGCTCCAGCAGGTAGCGGTACGTTGTGGCACTGTTAATCTCGTTGTAGGTATATTTCGCACCGTAACTCAATTTCCAATGGGGCGAGAGATGACGCTCGCGGGCGAGTTGCGCCGTAGCGATGCGGAACTTCGAGTTACTGCGATTGACATAGAGTGAATCCACCGTCTGACCGCCCTGCGTAATTGAGGTGCGATTATCGTTAAGCGTTGTGGGAGTGCTCTGGTTGTAGTCGGCAATGAATTTGAGCGTTGAGCCGAGTGTGTCGGTCTTTATGATGTAGTTCAACGCGGCAGCATAGCGGGTGCTCTTATCTACCATCTCGTAATGACTTACATTCGATTGCTCATAGTCGCCCATTCTGTAAGATGTGCGTGAATCGGTCGGACCCTCCTGCCTGGTGGACTGAAACTCCAACGCAAGACCTATGCTATGGCGAGGGTTAAGCTCCGCAACAGCCGAGATGTTGGCAGCACCATCATTCACACCAAGACCTATCTCCGAATCAGCCTCCATCAGGGCATTGGTCTTGTGATATGAGGTCTTTTCGTGAGAAATAGCATCTACAGCATAGTTTCCATACCAGCCCGAAGCCGATATATCGAACTTGCCGACGTGTGCATTTATCGAGGCCGAAGGCATATATGACTCCATATACTTACCCTGATTCGTCTGCATCGACACCGAGCCCATAACACCGTTGTCCAAGCGGCGGCGCAGGGTGATGAAGATGATACCTCCGCGCGAGTCGGCATCCTGATCGGCACCCGTCTGCGGCACGACCTCAATCTTGGCGATATCCTCGGCACGCAGGCTGCGAACGTAACGCACCAGCTGCTCGCCCGAGAGTTTGATCTCGCGGTTATTGATATAGATCTTGGTGCCGGCAGCGCCATTGATCGAGATGTCGTCCTCCTTAACCCACACACCGGGCGACTGGCGCAACAGCTGCTCGCCATCCTTGCCGATGGCGGCATCGGAGTTGGCAACATCGACAACGAAGCGGTCGGCCTCGCGGCGGATCATCTCGGCCTTGACGACAACCTCGTCGATCGAGGTCGAGGACTCCTTGAGCGTTATGACACCCATATCGGCACCCTCGGGCATAGTAACCTGCTGCTCGAAGGGCTCGTAGCCGACGCACTCGATGACGACCGTATAGGTGCCCTCGGCAAGCGCGAAGGAGAAGACACCCTGAGTGTTGGACGAAGCGCCCGAAACCTGACGGCCATCGCGCATCGCAACGACGGTAACGTAGCTGATGTAGTTGCCATCTTCATCGACGACGCTTCCGCGAAGCATCTGAGGTTGTTGTTTCGAGGTTGTGAGGTTTTCCATCGCACCTCGCTCTGCCGCCTCGGCTACGGGAGCGGCAAAGAGCAGAGTTGCGAGAAGAGCGAAAAGAGATAGTTGTTTCATAGTTGAATGTGTAATAGTTAAGTTATTTTTTAGTTGAGTGTTTTCTGTCGCTTCGAGTACGGGCAGGCGGTCGGCGCTGCCCCACTGTCATCGTTTCTGGTGCAAATATAGCAACTTTTAACTACTTTGCAAAACAAAATACTGATTTTTTCGCACTTTATTTTTATGCCAATATTTCTTTTGCCACAAAATGCCTGCTTACCTTTAATATAATAATTAGGCGCGTGGCGGAGGCTCTCGGCGATCGTATTGCGTAAAAAATTATATGTTTCTCAATTTATTTTTATCGTTTTTCGATAACAAAGGTAGGTATAATTTTGTTATATGCAAATTTTCTCACCATTTTTTTTACTTCACCACACTATATTAGTCGCTGAAATGACGAAAAAGTTACACTCGAAGAGCAGATTTTTTTGAGACTCACCCGACAGCAGGAAAAAACGGAGACAAAATTAGGTTTTATTGGAAAATTATTACTACCTTTATCTCCAACTATATGCACCCCACAGAAAACTACTAAAACCTAAGATATTATGAGCGACAAAATTTCACGCAGCGACTTCCTGAAAAAGTCGGGATTGGCTGCAGCAGGCGTAATGATGGGCGGACTGGCTTCGGCAGCTCCCGCAGCACAACAAAAGGCACAAGATAAGAAGGCACGTTTTGCCAAGCTGGGCAAGGTAAACATCGCGTGGGTCGGTATGGCTAACCGCGGCCGCGAGGTGATGCGCGAGTTTGAGAAGACGGGTATGGCAAACATCGTTGCGATGTGCGACGTTGATCCCAAGTCGAAGGGCTCGCAGGAGTCTATCGCAGCTCATCCCAAGGCAAAGGTATATACCGACTTCCGCAAGATGTTCGACGAGATGGGCTCTCAGTTCGAGGCCGTAGTGGTTGAGACTCCCGACTTCTCGCACTTCCCCTGCGTGATGCTGGCGCTGAATCAGGGCAAGCACGTCTATGTTGAGAAGCCGATGGGCCGCACGTTCTACGAGTGCGAACTTATGATCGAGGCTGCCAAGCGCAACCCCCACCTTGTAACGCAGGGCGGTAATCAGGGCCACTCGGACGCCAACTACTACCAGTTCAAGGCGTGGACCGAGGCAGGTATCATCAAGAACATCACGCACGTTGATGCACATATGAATAACTCGCGTCGCTGGCACGGCTACGACGTGAACATCGACCGCTTCCCGCAGGCGGAGGCTATTCCCGACGGTATGGATTGGGATTTGTGGCACACCACGCAGCAGTTCCACGAGTTCAACTCGAAGTATCACCCCGGTAACTGGCGTTCGTGGTACGACTTCGGTATGGGCGCGCTGGGCGACTGGGGTGCTCACCTGATCGACACCATTCACGAGTTCCTGCACTTGGGTCTGCCCTACGAGATTACGCCCGTTAAGTTCGAGGGTTGGAACACATACTTCTTCCCGATGTCATCGACCATCAACTTCAAGTTCCCGCGTCGTGGCGATATGCCCGCGATGGATATCACTTGGTGGGACGGTATCGGCAACTATCCCCCCGTGCCCGAGGGTTACGGCGAGTCGAAGATGGGTGCTGACGTGCCCACGATCGGCGGTCAGGCTGCAGCGGCTTCGTCTGTTAAATTGAACCCCGGTACGATTATGTACTCTTCGGACGATCTTATCTTCAAGCGCGGCTCACACGGTGCTACGACCAGCATCATCCCCGAGGCTAAGGCACGCGAGATGGCAAGTCGTCTGCCCGAAGTTCCCGAGCCCACGTCGAACCACTACGAGAACTTCCTCTTGGCTGTTATGGGCGAGGAAAAGGCTCACTCACCGTTCGAGGTATTCGGCCCGCTGTGTCAGGTATTCTGCCTCGGCGTAATGGCTCAGCGCCTGAACGAGAAGATCATCTTCGACCGCGAGACCAAGCGCATCGTCAACAACCGCTTTGCTGACGCAATGCTGACCAACACGCCGCCGCGCAAGGGTTGGGAGGAGTTCTACAAGATGTAATTTCTACCCGAATTATAGTAAAGCAGGTTGCTAACAGAGAGTTGGCAACCTCTTTTTTTATGCACAAAGAGAGCCGAAAGATGCAAATTATTGCAATAAATGATTGTTTATGCGAAAAAATAATTATTTTTGTGTGGAGAGAAGTATTTTAACACTATAAAATTATGGCAATTAAGTGTATCGGTATTCTTACCTCGGGCGGCGACGCACCGGGTATGAACGCAGCCATCCGCGCCGTGACGCGTACGGCAATCTACAATGGATATAAGGTTAAGGGAATTATGCGTGGCTATCACGGTCTGGTAACAAACGAGATCGTGGAGTTCAAGTCGCAGAGCGTGAGTAACATCATCCAGAAGGGAGGCACAATCCTGAAGACCGCACGAAGCAAGGAGTTCCGTACCCCCGAAGGTCGTCAGCAGGCCTATGAGAATATGAAGGCTCAGGGCATCGACGCGCTGGTTGTCATTGGCGGTGATGGTTCGCTCTCGGGTGCGCAGGTCTTTGCCAACGAGTTTGATGTGCCCATCGTCGGACTGCCCGGTACGATCGACAACGACTTGGACGGAACCGACGAGACCATCGGCTACGATACGGCACTTAACACCATTGTCGATGCGGTGGATAAGTTGCGCGATACGGCCTCGAGCCACGAGCGACTCTTCTTCGTGGAGGTGATGGGAAATACGGCTGGTTATCTGGCTCTCAACGGTGCGCTCGCATCGGGTGCCGAGGCGGCGATCATCCCCGAGCGCGAGACCGAGGTCGATCAGCTGGCTGACCTGATCCACAACGGCTTCCGCAAGAGCAAGAACTCGGCTATCGTACTGGTGGCAGAGAACAAAGCTACGGGCGGTGCGCTGGGTATGGCCGAGCGTATCAAAAAGGAGTTCCCCGAGTTTGACGCGCGTGTAACGATCCTCGGACACCTGCAGCGTGGTGGCTCGCCCACGGCAAAGGATCGCATCCTCGCCTCGAAGATGGGTGCTATGGCGATCGAGGCTCTGTCGGAGGGACAGCGCAATGTGATGATCGGCATCAAGAATGGCGAGTTGGTGTATGTGCCATTCAAGAAGGCGATCGCCCATCAGCAGCAGATGGATTTGAAGGATATTGATATTGTAAAGATTTTGTCTATCTAATAGAGGAATCGTCTGACAAGGTGATTTCGGAGTTAGATTTATATTGAAATCACTCTTGTTATACAATTTATGATATTATTGGCCTGTCTGTTTTCGCAGACAGGCTTTTTTATTTGCGCGGGGGAGCAACTATCATAAATGATAGTTTTGTTTTTTTTGCAAAATTCATATCTTTGCAATATGAACAACCCGAAGCCTCAAATAGCAGTCATTCATCCAAACTCGTTGTGTTGTCTTGCGATGCGCACCATCCTGCAGGATATAGCCCCCTTTATGGGGATGTCCCACGATGTGGATATTGCAACCTACAACTCGATGGAGCAGATGGAGCAGGATGAGCCGATGATGATCATCCACTACTTCGTGGCAGCCGAGGTGGTAAGGCAGAATATGCCCTTCTTCGCGCCACAGTTGCGCCGCTGCATCATACTCGGCGAGGGCAATGAGCAGGGGTTGCCCGAGGGTTGTCGCGTAATTGATATTCGTCAGCCCGAGCGCGAGCTGCTGAAGCACTTTTTGATGATTCACAGCAACGCCCACACCGCTCACGGCGTGCAGATGCCGGCAAAGACGGAGGAGGCGGATGTGCTGTCGGAGCGCGAGAAGGATGTGCTGAAGCTGATCGTGAAGGGTTACATCAACAAGGAGATTGCCGATATGCTCAACATCTCAACGCCGACGGTCATCTTCCACCGTCGTAACCTGAGCGAGAAGATCGGCTCGAAGTCCGTCGGTCGCCAGACGATCTACGCGGTGATGAATGGAATAGTAGATCCCAGAGAGTTATAAACACTAAAAATTCCAATGGTATGAAGAAGAGTATTTTCGCAATGGCCATCGGCCTGATGGCAATCGTAGGTTGCAGCGCGCCACAGAGCGCACCGGAGCAGAGTGCCGAGAATGATAAGAATGAGGTTATCGAGACCATAATGACGCGCCGCAGTATTCGCGCATACAAGAATCAGGCAGTACCCAAAGAGCTGCTCGACCAAGTGGTTGAGTGTGGTATATGGGCCCCCAACGCCATCAATGCCCAGCAGTGGGAGGTGCGTGTGGTAACATCAGAGGAGTGGATCAACAGCGCCACGGCAGCCGCCAAGGAGGCTGCGAAGGGCACTCCGCAGGAGGCACAGTTCAACGATCCGACGTTCAAGAATCTCTTCCGCAACGCACCCGCCGTTATCTTCATCGGCCACAAGCCCGGCGCATACACGCCCGTTGATTGCGGTTTGATGGCAGGCAATATGATGTTGGCAGCCAAGTCGTTGGGATTGGGTACGGTATGTATGGCAAGCCCCGTGCGCACGTTCCTCCTTACGCCCGCCGGTGCCTCGTTCCTCGAGTCGTTGGGTTTCAGCGAGGGTTACGAGCCGCTGATCTGCATCGGCATCGGCTACCCCGACGAGGAGCCCGTGGCAAAGCCCCGCAATAGGGAAGTTATTAAGTACGTTGAGTAATTTTTCCTATTAATTATTTTGAATTATCATCGAATTACAATATATTTGTGGTCGATAAGGTAGGTTTTTACCCCAAAAGAGAAAGAGTATTATGATGAACCATTTTTATTTTAAGCGATTTTACTATTACCGTGCGAACGGTCAGGATGTCGTATGCTAAAAATGGAGCTGATTCATTATTAAGTAATAGTCCTGACCGTGCAATGCGTGGTCAGGATTTTTTGTTAGGTTGATAATATGCAGAAGATTGCAATACAAGGATACGAAGGTTGTTTCCACCACATCGCCGCCATCGACTACTTTGGTCGCGATATTGAGATAGTCCCCTGCGACACCTTCCGCGCCGTAGCGACGAGCGTCAAGAGCGGCAAGGCCGATATGGGACTGATGGCAATCGAAAACTCCATCGCGGGGTCGATCATCCCCAACTACAGCATTCTTCAGGATGAGAATCTACAGGTTGCCGGCGAGGTGTATCTGCCCATCAAGCAGAATCTGATGGTGCTGCCCGACGTGGAGATGGAGGATATTAAGGAGGTGGAGTCGCACTCGATGGCGCTGTTGCAATGTATCGACTATTTGGACTGCCACGATTGGAAGCTCATCGAGAGCGAGGATACGGCCTTGAGCGCCAAGCACATCGCCGAGAAAGGGCTGCGCCACACGGCGGCCATCGCGAGTGAGCTTGCGGCCGAGATGTTCGGACTGAAGATCATCGCGCCCGAGATCAACACCATAAAGAGCAACTACACCCGTTTTATGGTGCTCAAGCGCTACGACCACAACATACAGAGCGATGTGAACAAAGCCTCGCTCTACTTCAAGACCGACCACAAGGAGGGATCGCTGCTCAGGGCATTGAGCTGTCTGCAGGGTATCAACCTCTCGAAGTTGCAGTCGTACCCCATTCCGAGCGAGCCGTGGCACTATCTGTTCCACATCGATCTGGAATTCGCGAGTCTTGACGACTACATACAGAACCTGAACCGACTGCAGGCCGCCACCAAGGAGATACACGTCTATGGCGTCTATCGCAGCGGCAAGTAACGAATGAAGATTTAATAATAAATAAACCACAAAACTGAAAAACTATGGCAAAGGTAGAGATCGCTCCCTCGCACCGTATGGATTGCATCAAGGAGTATTACTTTTCAAAGAAGAACCGCGAAATCGCAGAGTTGCGCAAGGCAGGTCGCGACATCATCTCACTCGGTATCGGTAGTCCCGATATGCCCCCCGCACAGGCCGTAATCGACCGCTTGGCAAAGGAGGCTCAGCGCCCCGATGTTCACGCTTACCAGCCCTACAACGGTAGCGAGCTGTTGCGTAAGGCTTACGCCGACTGGTATGAGAAGTGGTACAACGTAAAGCTCGACCCCAAGTCGGAGGTGCTGCCCCTGTTGGGCTCGAAGGAGGGTATTATGCACATCTGTATGGCCTTTCTGGACGCAGGCGACAAGGTGCTTGTTCCCAACCCGGGCTACCCCACTTATCGCGCTGCCGTAACGCTGGCAGGAGGTGAGGTTATGGAGTATCGCCTCAACGCCGCCAACGGCTTCTATCCCGACTTCGAGGAGATTGAGAAGGAGGATTTGTCGAAGGTTAAGTTGATGTTCGTCAACTACCCCAATATGCCGACGGGAACACATCCTACCGTTGAGCTCTTCGAGAAGTTGGTGGCCTTCGCCGGCAAGCACAATATCCTTCTGGTACACGACAACCCCTACAGCTTCGTGCGCAACAACCTCCAGCTCTCGATCCTTGCTATCGAGGGTGCGAAGGATGTGGCTATCGAGATGAACTCGACAAGTAAGGGCCACTCGATGGCTGGCTGGCGTGTGGGTGTTGTGGCAGGTCGTGCCGACATCATCAGCGACATTCTGCGCTTTAAGTCAAATATGGACTCGGGTATGTTCTACCCCGTACAAGCTGCCGCTGCCGAGGCGCTGGCGCTGGGCAACGAGTGGTTTGACGAGCTGAATGCTACATACTACGAGCGCGAGAAGAACGGCTACGCTCTGCTCGATGCGCTGGGTTGTAACTACGTCAAGGGACAGGCTGGTCTGTTCGTATGGGCCGCTATGCCCGAGGATTTCGAGGGCGACTGCTTCGCATTCTCGGATAAGGTGCTGGACGAGTGCGACGTATTCGTAACGCCGGGCGGAATCTTCGGCTCGGAGGGTACGAAGTATATCCGCATCTCGCTCTGTATGCCCGCCGAGCGTCTGGCCGAGGCTGCCGAGAGAGTAAAGGCGCGTTTTAACAAGTAGGAGGATGAAAGCAACCATCATAGGTCTGGGACTGATCGGCGGTTCGTTCGCCTTGAGCCTGAAGGACAAGGGCTTCTGCGACGAGGTGATGGGCATCACCCGCTCGGAGCGCAGTGCGCAGAAGGCCCTCGAGAGGGGGCTGGTGGATCGCATCGTAACGATGGACGAGGCGCTCGAGAAGAGCGATCTTATCGTGCTGGCCACGCCCGTCGATACCATCGCGCTGATGGCCACGAAGATTCTGAACCGCATACGCCCCAATCAGATATTGATGGATATGGGCTCGACAAAGCAGGAGTTGTGCGAGACCACGATGATGCACCCCAATCGCGGCCGACTGGTGGCCACACACCCGATGTGGGGTACCGAGAACAGCGGTCCCGAGGCTGCCGTACACAACGCTTTTGCGGGCCGCACGGTGGTGATTTGCGAACGCGAGCGCAGCGACAAGGACGCTGTGGAGATGGTCGAAAAGATCTACCACGCGCTCGGAATGCCGATACGTTATATGTCGGCCGAGGATCAGGATATGCACTGCGCCTATGTCTCACACATCTCGCACATCACCTCGTTCGCTCTGGCGCTGACCGTGCTGGAGAAGGAGCGCGAGGAGGAGCATATCTTCGACCTTGCGGGTGGAGGTTTCGAGAGTACGGTGCGACTGGCAAAGTCGCTGCCGCAGACGTGGGCACCGATCTTTCTGGAGAATAAGTACAACGTGCTGGATGTCCTGCGCGAGCATATTCACCAGCTGCAGATTCTGCGCCGTATGCTCGAGCGCGACGACCGCGAGGGATTGATCGAGGCGATGCAACGAGCAAATAAGATTAGAGATATTTTGAAATAACCTTTTTTCCGCCTTCCGCGACGGAAAACAAATGTTAGGAGAAGATGGGAAAATTTTGTCTTGGGGCGAAACGTCCCCTAATCATATCGGGCCCCTGCGCTGCCGAGACCCGAGAGCAGACCGTCGAGACGGCTATGCAGCTGGCTCGCTCGGGCAAGGTTGATGTGATCCGCGCAGGCGTGTGGAAGCCCCGCACAAACCCCGGCACGTTTGAGGGTATTGGCGAGCCGGCACTCGCGTGGCTTGAGGAGATAAAGGAGGCAACAGGCCTGCCGACAGCTGTCGAGGTGGCCAACAAGGCGCACGTTCAGCTGGCACTGAAGCACGGCGTGGATATTCTGTGGATCGGAGCGCGCACGACCGTATCGCCCTTCGCGGTGCAGGAGATTGCCGAGGCGCTGCACGGCAACAAGGATGTAACGGTGCTGGTGAAGAACCCTATGACGCCCGACATCGGACTGTGGGCCGGCGCGGTGAACCGCCTTATAAATGAGAGTATTCCACAGGAGAACATCGGCCTTATACATCGCGGTTTCGCCTACTTCGGCGACAGCAAATATCGCAATCCGCCGATGTGGCATATGATCTTCGAGATGCGCAGTCGTTTCCCCGAGATGATGATGATCTGCGACCCGTCGCACATCTGCGGTTGCCGTCCGCTCTTGCAGGGCATCGCGCAGCAGGCTGCCGACCTCTGCTTCGACGGTATGATGATCGAGAGCCACATACAGCCCGACAAGGCGTGGAGCGACGCTGCGCAGCAGGTTACGCCGCAGGATTGCTTGACGATGATCGACAACATTATGTGGCGCGCGAAGTCGGCCGACGATCCCGAGTTCAACGACGAGCTGAACATCTGCCGTCGCCAGATTGATCAGATCGACGCCGAGATTTTCGACCTGCTGAACCGCCGTATGCATACCAGCGACAAGATTGGCCAGATCAAGAAGGCCAACAACGTGGCAATACTGCAGAGCAACCGCTGGGAGGACATCTGCCGCCGAATGCTCACCATCACGCGCCGTATGGGCCTGAGTGAGGAGTTTGTTCGCACGGTTCTGGAGGCGATACACGTCGAGAGCATCAATCGGCAGAATGAGATTATGAATCATTAGGATTCTCAATTCTATAATTGGACCGACCTTTGTGGTCGGTCTTTTTGTTTATTTAGGGAATAATTATCGCGTTTGACGAAAAAAAGAGTTAAATTTGTAGATTGAAACTATGGACAAATTCTTCACATACCGCTCGTGCCGATTGCACTACACCGACTGCGGCGAGGGTGCGCCACTGCTGCTACTGCACGGCTGGGGCTGCAACACCACGACGTTCAACACGATACGCCCCTTTCTGGAGGCGCACTTCCACGTGCTGACCGTCGATTTCGCGGGCTTCGGACAGAGCGACGAGCCACACGAAGTGTGGGGCGTGGAGGAGTACACCCAATCCATCGAGGCGCTGGCCAAAAGTGAGGGTGTGGAGCGACCGATTCTGATCGGCCACTCGTTCGGCGGGCGCGTCTCGATCGTGTATGCCTCGCGCAACGAGGTGCGGAAGGTCATTTTGGTCGATGCGGCGGGCGTGAAGCCCAAGCGCTCGTTCAACTACTACCGCAAGGTCTATACCTTCAAGCTACTGAAGCGTCTGCTACCGCTGCTGGTGGGACGCGAGCGTGCCGAGAAGATCATCAACGAGCGAAGGGCGAAGGCCGGCTCGTCGGATTATTCGCAGGCCACGCCGATGATGCGCACCATACTGTCGAAGGTCGTGAATGAGGATTTGTGCCACCTGATGCCCGCGATAAAGGCCCCGACGCTGCTCTTCTGGGGCGAGCGAGATACGGCAACGCCGCTCGCGGATGCGAAGCGGATGGAGGCGCTGATTCCCGATGCGGGGCTGGTGACGGTGGCGGGTGCGGGGCACTTCTCGTTTCTGGAGAATACGCCTCTGTTCCTGCGCGTGGTGGAGAGTTTTTTGAGTAAGGAGATGAAAAAGTAGAGTATGCTGATCGAAAATTTGATATTCTGGCCTCTATACATCGCGCTGTGGGCAGCTGTGGTGCGCTACGATGTGCATATGTTTCAGCACAACTCATACCGCGTGGAACGATACGGCCGATGGTTTCGCTCAGGGCATAAGTTCCTGCGAGCGGCGGTGATTGCCGCGCTGGCGGTGCTGGGCGCGGTGGGGAATCCCGCGTTCTGGGGTTTCTCGGCGGTATTTATGGCTGTGATGGCGTGGCGGGAGCTGCGCACGGTGTATAAGAAGCCGATTGTATATACGATGCGTGTGAAGCGACTGCTGCTGACGGCCGCGCTGCTGACGGCGGCGGCGGTGGCTGCGGCGGCGATTTACCTGCCGACGTACGTCTATGCGGTGGCGCTGGCGCTGCTGGTGATGCCTGTGGTGATGCTCGCGGCCAATCTGGTAAACAAACCTTTGGAGGCGGCAATCACGCGCTGGTACTACAACGACGCGAAGCGAATCCTCCGCTCGATGCCCGACCTGAAGATTATAGGCATTACGGGCAGCTTCGGCAAGACCTCGACGAAACACTACCTCTACCGCATACTTGCCGAGCGATACAACGTGGTGATGACACCGGGAAACTTTAACACGACGCTCGGCGTTGTGCGCACCATAAGAGAGCATCTGAAGCCGCATCATCAGGTCTTCATCGTCGAGATGGGAGCCAAGCAACGAGGCGACATACGCGAGATTTGCGATTTGGTGCGCCCGACCATTGGTATCGTAACGGCTGTCGGGGAGATGCATCTCGAGACATTCGGCTCGATTGAGGGTGTGCGCAGCACAAAGTTTGAGCTGCTGGAGGCGCTGCCCAAGGATGGTTTGGGGGTTGTGAATCTCGATTCGGAGGCGGTGGCCGAGGGGCCGATGCCGCAGAATTGCCACATCATAAGCTACGGCATAAACAACCCGAAGGCCGACTATCGCGCAACGCAGATCGACTACACGCCATCGGAAACGACTTTCGCAGTGGAGCGAGAGGGCGCGCTGCGCGAGGGATATACGACACATCTTGCAGGACGTGGCAACATACTCAACCTGCTGGCGGCAACGGCCGTAGCGGATGCGCTGAATGTGCCTGAAGCGCAGCAGAAGCGCGCGATGCGACAGATCGAGCAGATCGAACATCGCCTAAGCATTAAGCGCACGGCGGGGGGCATTACGATCATCGACGATGCTTACAACTCCAACCCGCAGGGTGCGGCGATGGCACTCGAGGTACTGAGCGACTTTCGCCGTCCGACGGGGGCACGACGCATCGTGGTTACGCCCGGATTTGTGGAGATGGGCGAGAGCCAATACCGCAACAACAAGGCTCTGGGCGAGGGGATTGCATCGGCGGCCGACATTGCCATCGTGGTAAATCGCGTAAACCGCGACGCCATTGTCGAGGGACTCGCGGCTAAGGGTTTTCCCGAGGAGAGGATCATCCGAGCCGACTCGTTTGCCGAGGCTTCGGCCTACCTCGCGGGAGCGATGCGCGGAGGCGATGTAGTGCTGTATGAGAACGACCTGCCCGACTCATTCAAGTAGAAACGATAAATCAAACTTAAGATATGAAGACGAAAATCAATGTTGGCGTAATCTTCGGCGGCCGCTCGGTCGAGAACGAGATCTCAGTGCTGACAGCAATTCAGGCTATGGAGGCCATCGACACCGCAAAGTACGACATAACCCCGATATATATCACCAAGCAGGGCCACTGGTACACGGGCGAGGAGCTGCGCCAGAGCCAGAACTACAAGGATATGGAGCGTCTGCTGGAGAAGTGCGAGCAGGTGTATCTACGTCCCATCTATGGCGACAACCACCTCTACCGCGTGCGTAAGCCGCTGTTTGGCAGCGACATTGTGGCGACGATCGACGTGATCCTGCCTGCGCTGCACGGCACAAACTGCGAGGATGGATCGTTTCAGGGTACGATCGAGATGACGGGCATACCCTACGCGGGTTGCAACGTGCTGGCCTCGGCAAACGGTATGGACAAGATCACGATGAAGATGATACTCGCACAGAGCGGAATCCCCGTAATCGACTACGTCTGGTTCTCCGATAAGGAGTGGTTCGACCGCGAGGCGGCAACCATCGAGCGCGTGGAGCAGCAGCTGGGCTACCCCGTAATCGTGAAGCCCGCCGACTCGGGTTCGAGCGTCGGCATCAAGGCCGTACATAACCGCGAGGAACTCAAGGAGGCGACCGAGAATGCCATTTCGTACTCGAAGCGTATCATCGTCGAGCATCTGGTGGAGCAGCTCAAGGAGATAAACTGCTCTGTGCTGGGCAATTACTACGAGTGCGAGGCATCGGTGTGCGAGGCTCCGATTCGTAGCGGCGAGATCCTCAGCTACGAGGATAAGTATCTCGGTGGCGGCGCGAAGGGCGCAAAAGGCGGCGTGAAGGAGTCGCGCGGTATGCACTCTACGGTAAGAGAGATACCCGCCCGACTGCCCGAGCAGCAGACCGAGTTCATCCGCACGAAGGCCGTCGAGACCTTCAAGGCATTGGCGTGCGACGGCGTGGCGCGCATCGACTTTATGATTGACGAGAAGGATCAGCAGATTTATGTCAATGAGATAAATACTATTCCCGGCTCTTTATCGTTTTATTTATGGGAGGCCACAGGTGTCGGCTTCGACGAGTTGGTTGAGCGACTGATCAACATCGCCTTCGAGCGCAAGCGCGACTCATCGTTCAAGACCACAAGCTACAAGGAGAACATCTTCAACTACTCGCTCGGCGGCGCGAAAGGCGCAAAGGGAGCAAAGGGAGCAAAGGGAGCAAAGAGGTAGTCGGGCGAAAGAAGAGGTGCGAAGAGGTTGCCTTCAGAAGAGGAGACAGCCCACCGTCGGCCCGCAAGGAAAAAGTGCAAACATAGGTTTAACCAATAAATGCAGACTGCTATGAAACGATTAATCTTTATGGTGGCATTGGCCGCCGCACTCTCATCGTGCAGCGTCGGATACTACAACACCCCATCAAAAAACAATCTGCATCGGTCGAGCATCGTAAACATCTCGATCCAGCCCTCGTGGGGCCCTGCCGGCTACGACTATGCTATGTACTACTACTTCCCCGACTTCAACTTCTACTACGACGTGGAGCGGGCGCTCTTCTACTACCCCAACTACGGTCGTTGGGTATCGGCTCGCGTACTGCCTCCGAGACGCGGCTTCCCAACCGACCTGCACCGATACTACAAGGTGGTGATCAACCGCCACAACCCGTGGAACTACAACCGTCAGCACCGCTCGCGCTACAAGATCTACAAGGGCGTGTACACGCAGCCTACGATTGTCGATATGCAGGGTGGCCGTCCGCAGCATAACAACAGCTACGCGCCGCGTCGCATACCCACACAGCAGCCTCAGGCTGCACCTCCCGCGCGCAATAACAATACGCAGCAAGGCTACGGCCAAGCAACGCCTCCCGCCTACAACAACCCTCCGCAGAGAGGTACGAACAACGCGCAGCACCCCGCCGCTACGGGACAGGGCTCGCGCCGCAACAATCAGCAGTCGCAGGGCACGAGCGTACGCCCGCAGCAGCAGAGCTCATCATCGGCCAATCGCGGCACGGGCTCTACATCGAGCCGCGGCAACAGTGGGAGCAGCTCGACAGGATCGCGCTCAAGCGGCTCACGCGGAAGATAACTAACAACAACACACTATAATTATGAAACGACTATTTTTGCTTTGCGCCCTGCTTTGCACCTTTGCGCAGACTCAGGCTAACGGGCTGCTGCCCAAGTTCAAGTTTGGTATTAAGGCCGGTATGGATTACCAGTCGAACAACCTTCGCAGCGAGCTGAAGGACTTTAAGCTGGACTCGAGTACGGGTTGGTTTGCCGGTCTTCAGGGCGAATTGAGCTTCGGAAATCTGGGTATTCATCCCGAGGTGATCTACTCACACAACAAGTTCGACGTCGAAGGAAGCTCGGCTACAAACCTCAAGCTCAACAAATTGGATATTCCCGTATTGCTGCAATATAAGCTACTCGGGCTTATCGCACTTCAGGTTGGTCCAACGTTCTGCGTGATGACCGAGACTGACTCCCCCATTGGCGATTGGGAGATCAAGCGTCCGACGGTGGGCTACGCCGCAGGTGCGGAGGTGCAGATCTGGAAATTCACCGTCTCGGCCCGCTACAACGGCTCGTTCAAGCGAAGCGAGGTGCTGGGACTCTCGACAAAGGGTGAGAATCAGATAAATACGTTCCAGTTAGGCGTAGGATTGTTTTTCTAAACAAATCTTTACAACAAAAAGGGCTGTCCTTCGGGACAGTCTTTTTTTGTTTAGGGGAGGGATGGAAGATTGGTTTGGAGAGGGGAGATGATCGGTTTGAGGTGGAGAGACAAAAAAAGTGTCCGACCCTTTGGGATCGGACACTCTTACGAAGTAAATCCTTGGATTACTTGTTCTTCTTATCGTAGCGCTTTGCGTAGCGGCTCATAAACTTATCCACACGACCTGCGGTATCAACCAACTTCATCTTACCGGTGTAGAAGGGGTGAGATGTGTTAGAGATTTCCATCTTGTATACAGGATAGGTTTCGCCGTTCACTTCGATGGTCTCTTTTGTCGAAACGGCGGACCGGCACAAAAACACGTGGTCGTTCGACATATCCTTGAACGCCACCAAACGATAATTTTCGGGGTGAATACCTTTCTTCATTGTTTGTAATGTTTTTGAATTAAATACTTTTCAGCGCGACAAAGGTACGAAATTTATTTTCACTTGCAAACAATTTACAATAAAAAAGTTGCATTAGAAGTTGTAAACAGCACCATAAGCCAATGCTGCCAACGCTGCGCCTACCAGCGGGCCGAAGAGAGGTACCCAGCTATAGCCCCAGCCGCTTGAGCCCTTGCCCTTGATCGGGAGCAGAGCGTGAGCGATACGGGGGCCGAGGTCACGCGCGGGATTCAGGGCATAACCCGTCGTACCGCCAAGCGACATACCGACCACCATAATCAGCATAGCTGTGGGGAAGCTACCCAGAGCGCCCATACCTACGGCGGGGGTGTTCTCCGAGTTACCGATGGCCAGAATCACGAAGATCAGGAGCATCGTAGCCACAACCTCGCAGAAGAAGTTGCGTCCCTTGTTCTCGATGGCGGGAATGGTACAGAAGATACCGAGCTTCGTGGTCGGATCGTCGGTAATGTCGAAGTGATCCTTGTAGAAGTAATAGACAATCGTAGCACCGCAGAACGCACCCAGCATCTGAGCCACGACGTATCCTACGACGTGTGCCCACGGGAATGTGCCCGCTACGGCAAAGCCCAACGTAACGGCAGGGCTGAGGTGAGCGCCCGTATAGGGGCCTGCGATCAGCACACCGCACATAACGGCCAAGCCCCACGCGATGGTGATCACGATCCAGCCGCCGTTGTTTCCTTTCGTCCCCTTCAGGGTGTTGTTGGCTACCACACCATCACCCAACAGAATCAGCACCAGCGTGCCGATAAACTCAAATAGGCATTGTGTAAAAAAAGGTGTCTCCATATCTCTTTTGTTTTAGGTTAATAGCTCTTCAACGTGCGACGAACGGCGTCGTGCCATCCCTCGATCTTCTGTCCGACCTCCTCCGCTTCGGCCATAGGCTCGAAGATGCGCTCGGCCTGCCACTGCTGCTTGATCTCGTCGAGACTGCCCCAGAAACCGACTGCCAGACCTGCCAGATAGGCCGCTCCGAGAGCCGTAGTCTCCGTTACCTCGGGACGGATAACGCGCGTAGAGAGGATATCCGACTGGAACTGCATCAGCAGGTTATTGCGGGCCGCACCGCCATCGACCTTCAGCTCGTGGAGCTTGATGCCCGAGTCGCGCTGCATAGCATCGACAATGTCGTAGGTCTGGTAGGCGATACCCTCCAACGCAGCGCGGGCGATGTGTGCCGCCGTCGTGCCGCGACTGATGCCGCTGATGCTGCCGCGTGCGTACTGATCCCAATAGGGGGCTGCGAGTCCCGTCAGCGCAGGAACGAAATAGACGCCAGCCGTATCGGGCACGCTCGCTGCCAGAGCCTCAACCTCGCCCGAGGAGCGAATCACGCCCAAGCCGTCGCGCAACCACTGCACAACCGAGCCGCCGACGAAGATGCTACCCTCGAGGGCGTAGTTCACCTTATCGCCAATCTTCCATGCGATGGTGGTCAGCAGATTATTTTTCGAGTCGATGGGCTTCTCGCCGCTATTCATCAGAAGGAAGCAACCCGTGCCGTAGGTGTTCTTCACCGCACCTGGCTCAACGCACATCTGGCCAAAGAGGGCCGCCTGCTGATCGCCCGCGATACCTGCGATGGGTACGCGGTGGGCGAAGATCGTGGTCTTCGTATGGCCATATACCTCGCTCGACGAGCGCACCTCGGGCATCATCGAGAGGGGAATATCGAACAGGGCGAGCAGCTCTTCGTCCCACTTCAGGGTGTGGATATTGAAGAGCATCGTGCGCGAGGCGTTACTTACATCGGTAACGTGCTTTTCGCCGCGCGTTAGGCGCCAGATGAGCCAAGTATCGACCGTACCGAACATCAGCTTACCCTTCTGGGCACGCTCCCTTGCGCCGGGGACGTTGTCCAAGATCCACTTCACCTTCGTGGCGCTGAAGTAGGCGTCGATGATAAGGCCCGTACGCTCGCGGATGAACTCGGTCTTGCCCTCGGCCTTGAGCTGGTCGCAATACTCCGAGGTGCGGCGATCCTGCCAAACGATGGCGTTGTAGATAGGCTCCTCGGTCTCGCTGTCCCACACGATGGTGGTCTCGCGCTGGTTGGTAATGCCGATACCTGCGATGTTAGAGCCGTCGATACCTATCGAGGTGATGGCCTCGGCGATGACCGATGCCTGCGACGACCAAATCTCGTGGGGATTATGCTCCACCCAACCCGAACGGGGGAAGATCTGGGTGAACTCACGCTGTGCCATAGAACGAATATGGCCCTTGTGGTCGAATACAATCGCTCGCGAACTACTCGTTCCCTGATCGAGCGAAAGGATATATTTTTCCATATATAAAGAGTTTTAAGGTTCAGCCTAAAGAACGTCGGACAGCGGCGATATATTACGTCCCGACACGATATTATACAAATTTACGACTTTTCGCTGGAAAAACAAACTCTTGGCGGGGAAAACAAAAAGCCTGTCCCGATTTGCAGGACAGGCTACTTGTATTTTTATACCTTATTATATTAAAATTGTATAACAAGAGCTATTTTGAGGCTGGTCGCCGCCCGAGAAACCGCAGTTTGCTGGGCGCAAATGAGGATTTCGAGTAGGGGCCAGACGCCAAAAGAGCCTTGTTAGGCAATTTTACTCCACTCTTCCCGGGTAGGCTTCGAGTGCCTTGCCCAAAATAAAGAGGGCTCGGCGCAAATCCTCCTTTCTGAGAACGTAGGCGATACGCACCTCGTTGCGACCCTTCTGCGGATCGGTGTAGAAGCCCGACGCGGGGGCCATCATAACGGTCTCGCCCTCGTACTCAAACTCCGAGAGGCACCACGCGCAGAACTTGTCGCTATCGTCGATGGGCAGGCGTGCAACCGTATAGAACGCGCCCATCGGGATGGGTGAATAGACTCCGGGGATCTTGTTCAGGCCGTCGATCAGGCAGTTGCGGCGCTCGATATACTCCTCGTAGGTGCGGATCATATATTTGCGCGACACGTCTAACGAGGCCTCGGCTACGATCTGGCCAATGAGCGGCGGGCTGAGGCGCGCCTGACAGAACTTCATAACGGCCTTGCGCAGCTCGTGGTTCTTCGTGATGAGCGCACCGATGCGGATACCGCACTCCGAGTAACGCTTCGAGACAGAGTCAATCAGCACCACATTCTGCTCGATACCCTCCAGATGGCACGCCGAGATATAGGGCGAGCCGGTATAGATAAACTCACGATAGACCTCGTCGGAGAAGAGGAACAGGTCGTACTTTTTGACCAGATCGCGGATGCGGTTCATCTCCTTGCGCGTATAGAGGTAGCCCGTGGGGTTGTTGGGGTTGCAGATCAGGATTCCGCGCGTGCGCTCGTTGATCAGCTCCTCGAACTGCTCGACCTTCGGCAGCGAGAAGCCCTCCTCGATAGAGGTCGAGACGGTGCGGATGACTGCTCCGGCCGAGATAGCGAAGGCCATATAGTTGGCATAGGCGGGCTCGGGAACGATGATCTCATCGCCCGGATTGAGGCACGACATAAAGGCAAACAGCACGGCCTCCGAGCCGCCCGTAGTGATGATGATATCGTCGGGCGAGAGCTTTATCTGGTACTGGTCGTAGTAGCCCACAAGCTTCTCGCGCAGCGACAGGAAGCCGTCGCTGGGGCTATATTCCAGCAGTTTGCGGTCGATTTTCGAGAGCGCATCCAATCCCTCCTGCGGCGTGGGCAGGTCGGGCTGACCGATATTGAGGTGGTAGATTTTCACTCCACGACGTTTGGCCGCATCGGCCAATGGCACCAGCTTGCGGATAGGCGAAGCGGGCATACGGATGGCTCGTTCTGATATGTTTGGCATAGATTCTCTTAACCTTTTACAAATTAATCCATCGGCTCTCTCTGCTCTGCTTGCTCGTCGCCGCCGCGATCGAGCAGACGCTGCAACGAGAGCAGGATGCCCGTGCGGCGGATGCTATGACGATCGACAAAGGCCTGCAAGGCGAGGTAGGTCGAGGGATGGTGTTTCTGAATATATTCGACTGTGTAATAGAGTCCTGAAGTAGCTAACAATCCGGCAACAATGGTAATGTACATCTGCGTCTCGGGGGCTACGTCGAGTAGCGTGCAAACATACCACAGCAGCACGATCAGCGCATTGAGCGAGATGACGCAGACCGAAGTGATGACGTGGCTGCAGCCCAGCGCGATGAACATATGGTGCAGGTGCGTCTTATCGGGGCTGAAGGGCGAACGGCCATTGACGATGCGGGCCGTCATAACTCGCAGCGTATCAAAGACGGGAACAGCCATAACGGCGAGCGTAAAGCTGATCGTCGAGCCGGTAACTACGTCGTAGCCCGACTGGATGACGCGCATCACGAAGAGCGAGCAGATGTATCCCAGCACAAGCGAGCCGCCATCGCCCATAAACATCTTATATCTGCGGCCGAAGACGTTATGCAACATAAAGGGCATCAGCGCTCCGAGCGTTGCGAAGGCCAGAACGCAATAAGGCAGATCGTGCATCTGGAAGAAGCAGATACCGAACATCAGCGAGGCGAACATACAATATCCCGAGCAGAGGCCATCCACGCCGTCGATAAGGTTGATTGCGTTGATGATTCCGACGGCCGAGACGAGCGTGAGGGCGCCAGCGATGATCTTGGGGAGCTTATAGACCTCCCACAAGCCGTGGAAGTCGTTGATATAGACATTACCCATAAACATCATAATACCCACAACGAAGATCTGCATCGCAAAGCGAAGCCTCGGCGAGAGATCCAGAATATCGTCGCCCACGCCGGTGTAGAGCATAATGAGCATAGCGATGACCAGCTCGAACTTCAGGCCGATCGAGGGCAGATAATATCCCGTGGCGCTGAGGCTGAGCATCAAGCCAAAGAATACGCCCACACCGCCCAAGACGGGCACAGGGACCTTGTTAAGCTTGCGCGCATTGGGATTATCGACGATGTTCTTCAAGTGCGCAATCTTAACCAGATAGGGCTGGATGATCAGTACCGCTATGGCAGCCACCAGAAACGGCAGAACCGCAACATATAAATATACGTGCATAATACTCTCTATTCTCGGTTATTTATGCCAATTTTGCCACAGCATCCTCCTCGGGAAGGGTCTTGATAAAGCGTTTAAGCGCCTCCTTGCCCGTAATCTCAGCAACGGTGGGCAGCACCAGCACCGTACCCATACCCGCCACAGCACCCAAGAAGGTGAAGGCGAAGAGAATCATCGCACGGCGAGGCTTACTCTTCTGGCGAGGAACGGTTACAGGGTTAATAACCGTCAGCACGGGGGTAGTCTCCTTAACGTTTATCTTAGCCTGCTCGACACGCTGCGCCAAAGAGTTATAGACGCCCTGACGGAGTGCATACTCGGCATCGAGCTTCTCCAACTCGGCCAGAGCCGAGTAACGCGTAGTATTCATATTGGCATCGCGCAGCTTTGCTCGGCGTGCCTGCACCTCCTCGAAGTTACGCTTGGCCTCGTCGTAGCGCTCCTGCACGAAGTCCAGATCCGACTGGACCTTCTCGATCTTGAACTTGGTTATATACTTCTGCAGAATATCAAATGCCGCCTGCGCTAACTGCGCCGCAGCAACAGGCTCGGGCATATTGGCGGTGATAGTGATATAGCCTTTCTTGTCGTCGAGAGTGATTACGACCGCCTTGCTCAACAGACTAACGCAACTTGCCTCCTCGGAGGTTAGCGTCTCGATGGCTGACCCCTCCTCTATGGCTGACACCTCAGATTCGGGCTGCGGACCTCGTATTGCTCCGATGATTACTCCCGGCAGGCCGATGGTATATTTCTTCACATAATCCATCACGCCGGGTTTGTTGAACTCCTCGCTGGTGAAATATTCATAGAAGCTAACGGGACGGTCGGCCTTCTCGAAGTCCATAACCGTATACATCAACTCCTTGCGATATGACGTACTATTGAGGATGTTCTCATATACATACGGCGAGAGGGCGCGGACGCTATTCTGCATCTGGCCGATGTTTATGCCTGCCAACGCCGCCAAAGAACTCATACTCGACGAGGTTGATCCCGACGATGACTGCAACACGATATCGCACGAAGCGGTGTACTCCTTCTTGCTAAAGAGCGCCACCATAAGGCCGAGCAGCATCATTACGCCCGTGATCTTAATCACAAGCCAACGATTAAGCCACATCAGGCGGATCAACTCAACCAAATCGATCTCCTTCTCCTCGGGGATATTGTTTATCTGATTTTGCAACTGATTCATAGCTACTACTATTTTGCAAGGTTGATAGCCGAAATTACCACAGCACCCATCGAAGCTGTCGAAGAGAGCATCTGAACAACCTGACTCCAGTTAACAGGCTCCTTGGCCATCTTACTCGGGATAATGACGATACATCCCGGACGAATCTTGGCCGAGAGGCCCGAATCAACCATTCCGTTCATATAGATCACAAAAGCACGGCCTTTGCGAGCGCGGTTATCGAAACCACCTGCCGACTTAACATAGTATCGCAGGGATTTACCATCCTTATAAGTAACCGAGTTGGGATAGAGCACTGCACCCATAACGCGAACTGTTCCATTATACTCGGGGACCATAATGACATCCTTGTCGCGCAACACCACATCGGCATCCGATCCCGGACGGGCCAACGCCTCGGCCATATCGATACCGACCGTATAGACATTTGAGATGTCAATGCCGACCATACTGAGCGAATCGCGCTCCGAGCCTGCCTGCTTATCGATCATATCGCGCAGAGCCTCATTCTGCTGCTGCTCCTCCTCGGTCATCTGGCGCAAAAGATATGCACCCTCGATAAATGCGCCTGTATTCGTGCCCCCTGCGGCTGCAATCACCTCCGACAGGCGCATATTGCGGCGTGAGAGGGGATAATTTCCTTCGAAGGCAACCTCGCCCTGAACTGTAACACTACTCTGGGTGATATAGACGGGCGAACGGCGTACATAGACCTGATCGAAGGGCTGCAGCACGAAGCTGTTGCCATCGACCTTCAGGTCATCGTTAAGCTCGACGGTGAAGGTATCGAACAGCGTCTCGCTGATAGCCATACTCTTGGGCTGCTTGATACGGCGCGTTACGGTGATATTGGCCGTCGAAGCCGACTCCAACAGACCACCCGCCGCCACAATCAGATCCTCGACGGTCATATTCTCGGCAAAGGGATATGTGTCGGGACGCGAAACAGATCCGAAGACCGTAACGGTATAATCCTCCTGCATATCCGAAACCGAGGGGATGTAGAGCAGATCGTTGGTGCGGAGCGTAATATCCTGCACGCGGCCGGCCATCAAACCCTCAAGGTCGATCGAGAGAGCCTCCATCGTCCAATCCTGCTTCTCGCGGTAGAGCACCGCACGAGCCATATAGGCATCATCGCGCAGGCCATCGGCACGCTCGATAAGCTGCTTCACGGTGCGGGTCTTGTCGTCGATGGCGTAATAGCCCTCACGATAAACGGCACCCTGCACCTCGACGCGATTCTCATAGCGATCGATGCTACCCGCAATCGACACCACGTCGCCATCCTCCAATGCAAAAGTCTCGAAATTATCGCTATCGACCGTGAACGAACGATACTCGCCACCCTGACGGCGCGTAACGCTCACCAATCGCTGGTTTGCATCGTTTGTAAAGCCTCCCGCAAATCCAAGCAGATCGGCAACGGTCTCGCCCGTGCGCATCTCGTAGAACATCGGACGCTTAACCTCGCCCGATACCTCAACCAACTTGCCATAAGGCGAAATCGTAATCAG
This sequence comes from Rikenellaceae bacterium, assembly GCA_015059925.1. Taxonomy (GTDB): domain Bacteria; phylum Bacteroidota; class Bacteroidia; order Bacteroidales; family Rikenellaceae; genus Alistipes. Next base: position 61,184 of record SUZL01000009.1, on the reverse strand, counting down.
GTCGCCATCGCGCAGAGCCACATCACCGCCGCTATTGCCATTGAGGATAAAGTCATAGACATCGACCTCCGAGAAGAGTGAGCCTCCGCGATAGACCTTGATGCTACGCATCGTTCCCAGATCGTTCACGCCACCGGCAAGGTAGAGAACGTGGAAGAGCGTTGCAAGCGAAGGTACGGTATATGTACCCGAGGCTGCAACCTCGCCCATCACATTAACCTGAATACTGCGAATGGTGCTGAGTGAAATCTTCATCTGCACCGAGCCATCACGCAAGCCCTCATATATCGTTGCGAGCGAGCTACGCAGACGCTTGGTTGCCTCGGCAACGGTAAATCCGCCAACGTTGATCGGGCCGACATTGGGTACAAAGACCTTTCCGTCGGGGGTGACGGTAGCCTGCTCGGTCATCTGCGAATTGCCCCATACGTCGATGATAATCTCATCGCCAGCGCCCAAGACATAGTTATCGGGCGTAGCAAGGCTAAGGTTAGGCTCGAAGGTAAGACGACCGCTCGAGAACATATCGTGACCGAAGATTCGGGGACGCTGCGTGGCGCCCGTCATCAGGTCGTTCATCTCGGGCATAAGGAAGAGCAGCGAGTCGCGCTTGAGCGAGTCAGCCTGAATCATAAGCTGGCCACGACGGGGATCGAACTTGCGATCCTGCTGCTGCATAAGGATCTTATAGCGGGGATCGGTAGGATCGAAGCGATAGACACCATCCTTATCCTGCGTATATCGAATACCGGGGATATAGCGGCCATTGATATCGTAATATCCGCTATTGTATTGAGGAGTGAGCGGGTTCTGAGGGTTCTGACCATTCTGAAGGCCCTGCACACCCTGTGCTGCTTGTCCTGCCTGCTGATTCTGAAGACTCTGCGATCCCTGAGGATTATTTGCCGTGGCGGCGCTGTTTACCTGACGTGAGCGCTGTACCGTCACGCCACGCTGCTGCTGCCTTGCGGCACCCATCTGCGACTGCGTGAGTGAGCCGTTGCGATAGGCCTCGAGCAACTCTTGCTGGGTTTGCGCCTCGGCAACAAACGTAAGGCCGAGGAGCGCGAGCAAAAGAATTGTTAATTTTCTCATCTTCAAAACTCTGAGTTTATGGTTATATCTCTATTGTAAAATTCCGCTACATATAACGACACTGAGGTCAATATATTACTGCAAATATAGAAAAAATATCACTGTCAGCCAAACATTTGCGCCAGCAATGTCGGCCGAAGTGATATTCAAACTTTCATTTCGCTATTTGCCACTCCTTGAGGGGTGTCGTTTTTTCTTCTTTCTTACCGACCAGCCGAAGTGCCCAATCATCTCGCCCAGACGGAAATACTCGCCGTGCGAGTAGGTGATAATCTCGGCGCGCTCCAGCTCCAGCTTGCCCGTCTCAGGATTTATATACTCCTCATCCACAAGCACATTCACAACATCCGCTAAGAACATATCGTGCGAGCCGAGCTCGATCACCTGCCTCACCCGACACTCAATCGACACGGGCGATTCAGCCACAACGGGAGCCTTGACAACAGCCGCAGGCTCGGCTCTTAGGCCCATCTCCGAGAACTTATCGTAATCGCGTCCCGAACGCACGCCACACCAATCCGTTGCGCGCGCCAGCGAGGCCGTCGTAAGGTTTATGACAAACTCGCCCGTACGCTTGATAATCTCGTACGAATGGCGCTCGGGCCTAACGGAGATGTAGCACATCGGCGGGTTGGTGCAAACCGTGCCCGTCCAAGCCACCGTAAAGAGGTTATACTCCTGCTCGCTCTCGCCGCAGCTCACCAGCACGGCGGGCAGCGGATATATCATCGTTCCGGGTTTCCAGCTCTGTTTCATCCTAAGAAAGCGTTATAATGGACAAAGGTAGAAATAAAAAAACGATTTACGGCATCTCGTACTCGTCGAGATGCCGCAAATCCAGCAAAATTATTTAACCTAACGAACCGTAAACGTGTCGCTATACGATACCCTGTGCCAGCATAGCCTCCGCTACGGTCATAAAGCCTGCGATATTGGCTCCCTTGACATAATTGACGTAGCCGTCAGGCTCGGTACCATATTCAACACACACGGCGTGAATCTTCTTCATAATCTCCTGCAACTTGCCATCTACCTCCTCGGCGCTCCACTTCAGACGCATCGAGTTCTGAGTCATCTCCAGACCTGAGGTTGCAACACCACCGGCGTTCGATGCCTTACCGGGAGAGTAGAGGATCTTGGCCTTCTGGAAGACCTCGATAGCCTCGGGCGTAGAGGGCATATTTGCACCCTCGACAACACACATACATCCGTTGGCCACCAACGCAGCTGCCTGCTCGCCATTGAGCTCGTTCTGCGTTGCACAAGGCATTGCAATGTCGCACTTTACACCCCACGGGCGCTCGCCCTCGAAGTACTGTGCCGAAGGATACTTAACGGCGTACTCGCGGATGCGGCCACGCAACATATTCTTAAGCTCGAAGATGTACTGCAACTTCTGCTCGTCGATGCCATCGGGATCGTAGATGTATCCGTTTGAATCCGACATAGTAACGACCTTTGCTCCGAGCGAGAGAGCCTTCTCGGCGGCGAACTGTGCCACGTTACCCGAACCCGAGATGGCAACAACCTTGCCAGCGTAAGAGTCGCCCTTGGTAGCGAGCATAGCCTGACCGAAGTAGCAAGCACCGTAACCCGTAGCCTCGGGACGCATAATCGAACCACCGAAGGTGATACCCTTACCCGTATAGGTGCCCGTAAACTCGTTCTGCAGACGCTTGTACTGGCCGAACATATAGCCAACCTCGCGGCCGCCCACGCCAATATCACCTGCGGGAACGTCGGTGTCGGGACCAATGTGGCGATAAAGCTCCGTTACGAAGCTCTGGCAGAAGCGCATAATCTCCATATCGGACTTGCCCTTGGGGTTGAAATCCGAGCCGCCCTTACCGCCACCCATAGGCAGCGTGGTGAGTGAGTTCTTGAAGGTCTGCTCGAAGGCGAGGAACTTCAGGATGCTCAGGTTCACACTCGCGTGGAAACGGATACCGCCCTTGTAGGGACCGATGGCGCTGTTCATCTGAACGCGGTAACCCTTGTTGATCATAATCTCGCCATTGTCGGCAACCCACGGAACGCGGAACATAATAACGCGCTCGGGCTCGACGATACGCTCCAGAATCTTCATCTTGACAAGCTGGGGATTCTCCAATATGTAGGGTGCTACACTCTCAACAACCTCGCGAACCGCCTGATGGAACTCAGGCTCATTGGGGTTCTTAGCCACCACGTCGGCCATAAATTGCTCGACGTACTCTTTAACTGACGTGTTCATAATCGTAGAGTTTTATTAATTAATTCTGTTGCAAAATTACTAAAATTTATTAATAACACAAACATTTTACTCATAAATGTTGCATTTTTCTGCATATTAATGCGCATTTTTACCCGAAACTGCATATTTCGAGTGCATAAAAATTTCGTTGCGATTTATCGAAGAACATACGGTATTCTACTTATTTTTACGATAAAAAGTGTATCTTTGTAATACATTTATAGCAAACTTACAATCTTAACTTAAAATTTATAACTATGAACCTCAAACGTATAATTATGATTTGCCTCGCTGCGGCCATTGCGACTATCGGCGTGCGTGCGCAGGAGATCTCATTCAGCGTAGAGAAGATTTGGGACAACGGTATGCACAACGCATTCACCTCGATCGAGAAGTTCAAGGGCGAGTACTACATCACCTTCCGCGAGGGCGAGACCCACATCTTCGACAAGAACGGCAACGCCGAGGGCAAGATTCGCATCCTGCACTCGAAGGATGGCCAGAAGTGGGAGGCGCTGCCCGCAATCGGCAAGGCAGGATACGACCTGCGCGACCCGAAGTTCTCGACGACGCCCGACGGACGACTGATGGTGATTATCGGCGGCTCGATCTACCGCGACAAGGTGCTGGTGGGCAGTCAGCCGCACGTTATGTTCTCATCAGACGGTCGCAACTTCACCACTCCGCAGCCCGTCAATATCGACGAGCGCTACCGCACCGAGCGCGATTGGCTGTGGCGCGTAACGTGGCACAATGGCGTGGGTTACACGGTGAGCTACGGCCGCAACGAGCAGGGACAGACTCCGCTCTACCTCTACTCTACCACCGACGGCATCAACTACAAGCATATCAAGTCGTTCGAGATCGACAACTTCCCCAACGAGGCTACCATCCGCTTCCTTAAGGACGGCCGTATGGCGATTATCGTTCGCCGCGAGCAGGGCGACAAGGAGAGCGTATGGGCTGCGAGCGAGGCACCTTATACTAATTGGGAGTGGAAGAAGATGGGCACGTTCCTCGGAGGCCCCGACTTCATCGTACTCGACGACGAGCATATCGTGGCGGGAGGTCGCACGTTGCTCGGCGCGAATGCAAAGACTTCGTTGTTCTTGGGTAATAAGGATGGCCGATTCGAGCAGACGCTGGTGCTGCCCTCGGGAGGCGACACGAGCTATCCGGGATTCCTGGTCGTAGGCGACGAGCTGTGGGTGAGCTACTACTCGATGCACGACTCGACCAACGCTTCGATCCATCTGGCGAAGATTCCGCTAAAGGTGTTTGGCAAATAAAATAAAAAAGGTGTTCGGCTGGCGAACACCTTTTTTTATAATGCAAAATTCAAAATGCAGAATGCAGAATTTTCTTCCTGCTCAAAAATTGGATAACAAGGACTATTTGAAGTACTTGTCGGCGAATTTGACATATTGTGTCCAATCGTAGAGATTGATGTCGTGGCCGCCCTTGCGGATATGGTAGGCAACATCGCCCTCGGCCTTGGGGCTATCCACTGCGGGCATCGGACCCGTGAGGCCCTTCTTGCCGTAGAGCTCATAGACGGGCGAAGCGGCAACAGCCGAGAGATACTCGCCCTCGGGGTCGGCCCAAGTATCCTCAACGGCGCTGGCAACATAGATGGGACGTGGTGCGACAAGTGCGATAAGTCCCTGCTGATCAACGAAGAGAGCCTCCTCGTTGTTGCGGTATTTGTTATAGTTGTCGCAGAACCAGTGGGGGAACGATTTGTTGATAGCCTCAACGGTCTCGCCCTGCTTGCGGATCGAGAGTGCCGCACCGCCACAGCCCGAGTCGTTGGAGATAACGATTGCAAAGCGGGGATCGGCAGCGCCTGCCCAGAGCGAGGTCTTGCCCAGACGCGAGTGGCCGATAACGGCGACCTTCTTGCTATCGATCTTGCTGTCAGTCTCCAGATAATCCATCACGCGGCTAAGGCCCCACGCCCACGCGCCAATGGTGCCCCACTCGTCGGCTGCGGGAGTACCCTCGCCGTGGAAGAGCGGGTGGATGCCGTTGCGGAAGCCATCGTCGAAGTCGGGATCGACATCGCCACGATAGATCGTAACCAGCGCGTAGCCATTATCCATCAACATCTCCAGCGGCCAGCGGCTCGAAGCAGCACCGCGCTCGGGATCGCTGCCCAGTTCCTCCTTCTTCGGGGCATTGACCGAGATGGTGATCTCGGGATCGGCATTGATCTGGTGGTTGCCCTTGAAGTTCATACCGAAGAACGCCGGCACAGGCCCCTTAGCATCGGCGGGGATATACATCAGCACCAAAATCGGGGCATACATACCCTCCAGACGGATTGCCACCTCCTTGCGGATGGCCTTGCCGCTCAGAGCGCCCGCCTTCTCGGAGATTACGTCAAACTCCATCGGCACCTGCTTTTGCGGCATACGACCATATACCTCGCGCTCGAAGAAGTTCATTATAACGGGGCGATGCACCTGCTCCCACTCCTCGACCGAGGAGAAGCGAAGTGGCTCAGCGCCATACTTTTTAACATTTACCGCAGGCTGCGCCACGCACTGCAATGAGCCCAAAAGCGCGAGAAGAGCGAAGAGCGTAAATTTTTTCATATCAGATTGTTTTTGGTGATTCTCTGTACAAATATACTAATTTGGTCCGAGATACGCTTCGCGCTTCGCTACTTTTTTTATATATTTGCGCTCGCGTACCGAGCCTCTCGCACTATGCTTTGTGGCTCGGGCGGTTGTTTCACCACTAAAAACAACTTTATATGTCAGGCTTTTTCGGTTGCGTGTCGCGCAACGAATGTGTCAATGAGGTCTTCTATGGCACCGACTACCACTCGCACTTGGGTACGAAGCGTGCGGGTATGGCTTTTGTTAAGGATGGTAAGTTCGTACGTTCGATCCACTCGTTGGAGGACGGCTATTTCCGCAACAAGTTCGAGGGCGAGTTACCCCGTTTCGAGAATTCGAATATGGGCGTTGGAGTAATCTCCGACAGCGAGTCGCAGCCCATCACAATCACCTCACACGTCGGACGTTACGCCGTAGTTACGGTGGCCCGCATCGACAATCTGGAGGAGCTTACGGCCGAGCTGCTGGAGGAGCGCCACCACTTTGCCGAGCTATCCGAGTCGAAGATCAACGCTACGGAGTTGGTGGCAATCCTGATCGGATTGGGTAAATCGATCAAGGACGGCATCGACATCGTGCAGCGCAAGATCAAGGGCTCGTGTTCGATGCTGATTCTGACCGACCACGCCATCTATGCCGCGCGCGACCGTTTCGGTCGTACGCCCATCACCATCGGCAAGAACGACAAGGGATATGTATGCGCGAGCGAGAGCTCGTCATTCGATAATTTAGGTTACGATCTGGTACGCGATCTGGGCCCGGGTGAGGTTGTGCAGATCACGGCCGACGGAGTGCGTCAGATCACGCCTCCGGGCAACCGCAAGCAGGTGTGCTCGTTCCTGTGGGTATATTATGGCTACCCATCGGCTTGGTACGAGGGTATCAACGTCGAGGATTGCCGCTACCGCTGTGGTGCTGCTATGGCACGCCGCGATAACGACATCGATCCCGACTTCGCGGCGGGTATTCCCGACTCGGGTGTCGGCCACGCCATCGGCTACTCGAACGAGAAGGGTATTCCCTACAAGCGCCCCTTTGTGAAGTACACGCCGACGTGGCCGCGCAGCTTTATGCCGCAGAATCAGAAGATGCGCGATCTGGTGGCGAAGATGAAGTTGCTGCCCAACAGCAAGTTCACCAACAATCAGAAGATCGTATTTATGGACGACAGCATCGTGCGCGGAACGCAGCTCAAGGACAATGTCGTGAAGCTGCTGGACGAGGGCGTTAAGGAGATTCATATGCGTATCGCCTGCCCGCCGCTGATCTTCCCCTGCCGCTTCCTGAATTTCTCGACCTCGCGCAGCACCTACGATCTGTACGCACGCCGCATCATCCGCGATATGGAGGGCACGGACAACATCCCCGACTCCGTATTCGAGGAGTACGCCAACCCCGACTCGGCCAAGCACAAGGAGATGGTCGATGTGATGTGTCGCCACCTGCAGCTCACCTCGCTCAAGTTCCAGCGTCTGGACGATCTGGTGGAGGCCATCGGATTGAAGAAAGAGGAGCTCTGCACGCACTGCTGGGATAATTCGAGCTACGACGAGTAGCCGAGATGATAAAACAAAAAAACCTGCCTTCAGGGCAGGTTTTTTTGTTTCTATTTCAATGCTTCCAACATTCGTTTGAGCACCACCGTTGCCGAGATCTCGCGATTGGCGGCCTCGGGGATGACAAGCGAGCGCGGCGACTCGATCACATCGTCCGTTACGATCATATTGCGGCGCACGGGCAGGCAGTGCATAAAGTGGGCGTTGTTCGTTACGGCCATCTGCCTGTCGCTCACCGTCCAGCTCATATCCTTCGACAGCACCTTGCCGTAATCCTCGGGGCGTGTAACGCCCGGGCAGCTCCAATTCTTGGCGTAGATGAAATCGGCTCCCTCGAAGGCCTTCATCTGGTCGTACTCCACGCGAGCGTCGCCAACAAACTGCGGATCAAGCTCATAGCCCTCGGGGTGAGTAACCACGAAATCGACATCGGCCGCATTCATCCACTCGGCAAACGAGTTGGGCACCGCCTGCGGCAGAGCCTTCGGGTGGGGAGCCCACGTCAGCACAACCTTCGGGTGCTGGCGCTCCTTATACTCCTCGATGGTAATCAGGTCGGCAAACGACTGCAAGGGATGCACCGTCGCGCTCTCCATAAAGAAGACGGGCTTGCCCGAATACTGGATAAACTGCTCCAGAATCTTCTCGTTGTAGTCGTCCTCGCGGCTCTCAAAGCGGGCAAACGAACGAACACCGATCACGTCGCAGTAGCTCGCCATAACGGGAATGGCCTCCAGCAGATGCTCGCTTTTGTCGCCATCCATCACAACGCCTCGCTCCGTTTCGAGCTTCCACGCACCCTGATTGACATCCAGCACGATGACGTTCATACCCAGATTCATCGCCGCCTTCTGCGTCGAGAGGCGCGTACGCAGGCTATTATTAAAGAAAATCAGCAGCGCGGTCTTATTGCGGCCAAGCTCCTGATATTTATAACGATCGGCCTTGATCTCCATAGCCTCCTTCAGGGCTACGTCCAGCGGACCGAGGTCTTTTACACTTCTAAATACTCTCATAATCGCATCAACAAAACTTGTAGCTCCACCGCGACTCGAACGCGAATCTAAGGTTTAGGAAACCTTTGTTCTATCCCTTGAACTATAGAGCCAAAAGAGGTCTTTTCGGACACACCGACTACAAAGATAAGTAATTATTCAAAAATCGTAGGGTAAAACTACAATTAATTTGCTCGGCGGGTGTTTTTATTCCCACATATTCGATTTTACATCCTGCCATAACTCGTTATGACGAATCTCGGCAGTATCGCCAACAAAAGCCTGCGCAGCCTGCTCATCGCCACACAAGCGATACAACATCCAAGCAGTCAAATAAGCATCCGAACAAGCCATCATATCCTCGTGCTCGGCATCAACACGGCGAGCCATCACGCGCTCAACGCCTTCGGGCACAACTGCATAATTCTCCTCAAGCGAAGTAAGGGGTGCTACACCTACCCAGCCGTCCGGCTTACCATCGCCCGCATCGCTCACACCTGTGCCAGCGACCATAAAATAAGGGATTTGTACCTTTGCGGGATCGTAGGCCCAACCGAGATTCTGTGAGAGGAGTTGGCTGGCAGCACTACAGGTAAAGAGCGTTGTATAGCGGGAACTGTTAGCAAACTCCGTAGCAGCACGCAATGCACCCGCGCCACCCTGCGAATAACCTGCAATGCCTATCTTAGATGTATCAATCAGGCCATAGAGGGAATGCTCGGCATCCTCGGCTGCAGCAAGCAGAAAATCTAACGTTCGGGAGGTGGAGTCTCCACGACCTGCCATAGGATCGTCATTGCCGACTACCACAAATCCCCACGATGCAAGGCGCTCAAAGAAGGGCTCACAACGCGAAGCAATTGCATTACTGCCATTTACGATGATAATTATCGGACGCGGCGAGGGTGCCACATTCTGTGGCATCCATACATAGATACTCCTCATAGTATCATCCGCTACGTCGAATGCTAATTTCGATATTTCGTACTCGCCTCGTTCAGTATATCGCCTCTCAAGTTCACCTCCACTGACAGTTGCCAGATAATAGTCCTCTGCTACGAGCGGTTGTCGATTACTCCACCACGCTTTCGCAACAACAAAAAGGGCGAAAACGAGCAATATGGCTAAAAGTGCCACAACGATTTTCAACAATATGCGCCACATATCAATGTCTATTTTTACAAATATAATAAAATACTTTTAATCATAACAAAAAAACCGCCACCCACGCGGGATAGCGGTTTTTCATTATAGAGTATCTTCTATTTACTCAGCTTGTGCGAGGCCCTCAACGTCGGCCTTAAGACCAACGATCAGGTTGTCGTAGTCGCGCAGACCTGTACCACCGGGGATCAGGTGTCCGCAGATTACGTTCTCCTTCAGGTTAGCCAACGGATCGACCTTACCCTGAATTGCAGCCTCGTTGAGTACCTTGGTGGTCTCCTGGAACGATGCAGCCGAGATGAAGCTCGAAGTCTGCAGCGCGGCACGCGTAATACCCTGAAGTACCTGATTAGAGGTGGCGGGAACGATGTCTCGAACCTTGACAGGCTTCAGATCACGACGCTTGAGCGATGAGTTCTCGTCGCGCAGCTTACGCAGCGAGATGATCTGGCCGGGCTGTACGTTCTGTGAGTCGCCGGCATCCTCGACAACAACCTTGTCGTAGAGCTCGTCGTTCACATCCATAAACTCCCACTTATCGACGATCTGATCCTCGAAGAAGCGTGAATCACCCGGATCCTCGATCTTAACCTTGCTCATCATCTGGCGTACGATAACCTCGAAGTGCTTGTCGTTGATCTTCACACCCTGCATACGGTACACCTCCTGAACCTCGTTCACGATGTACTCCTGTACCTTCGTAGGTCCGAGGATGCGCAGGATGTCGCTCGGCGTGATGGCACCATCCGACAGAGGCATACCTGCCTTAACGTAGTCGTTCTCCTGCACCACGATCTGGCGCGACAGAGGCACGAGATACTTCATAACGTCGCCCTGCTTCGAAGTGATGACAACCTCGCGGTTACCACGCTTGATCTTACCGAACGTTACCTCACCGTCGATCTCCGATACGATAGCGGGATTAGACGGGTTACGAGCCTCGAAGAGCTCGGTAACACGCGGCAGACCTCCGGTGATATCGCCACCGCCCTTACCTACGGCACGAGGGATCTTGATCAGGATGTCGCCGGCCTTGATCTTGGCGTTGTCCTTAACCATAATGTGTGCCGTAACGGGCAAGTTGTATGCCTTAACGTCCTCACCCTCCTTATTCACGATGTGGATAACGGGGTTCTTGGTACGATCCTTCGACTCGATAACAACCTTCTCCGACAGACCGGTCTGCTCGTCGCGCTCATCACGATAGGTTACACCCTCGATGATGCTCTCGTAAGCGATCTTACCGTCGGTCTCGGCGATGATAACTGCGTTGTAGGGATCCCACTCGCAGATCAAATCACCCTTCTTAACCATTGCGCCGTCGGCCATAAAGAGCGTTGCGGCGTAAGGCAATGCGTGGGAGTAGAGTACGATCTCGGTCTTGGGATCTACGATGCGTATCTCCGACTGACGTGAGATGACGATGTCGATGGGCTCGCCTGCGGCGTTCTTGCCCTTGATCGTACGCAACTCGTCGATCTCCAGACGACCCTCATATTTAGATACTACGTTGGTCTCAACCGTAGAGCCACCCGCAACACCACCGACGTGGAACGTACGCAGTGTCAGCTGGGTACCCGGCTCACCGATAGACTGTGCGGCGATAACGCCCACAACCTCACCCTTCTGCACCATACGAGCCGTAGCAAGATTACGTCCGTAGCACTTTGCACACACGCCGTGACGCGCCTCGCAAGTGAGTACCGAACGGATCTCTACCGACTCCAGCGGCGACTCGTCGATAGCCTTGGCTACCTCCTCGGTGATCTCCTCGCCTGCGCGGCAGATCACATCGCCCGTGATGGGGTGAATAATATCGTTCAGCGCCGTGCGGCCCAAGATGCGATCGTAGAGAGTCTGCACCACGTCATCGTTACGCTTGATGGCCGTAGCCGTCAGACCACGCAACGTACCGCAGTCGTCCTCGTTGATGATAACATCCTGTGCTACATCGACCAAACGACGTGTCAGGTAACCTGCATCGGCAGTCTTAAGTGCGGTATCCGCCAAACCCTTACGAGCACCGTGCGTTGAGATAAAGTACTCAAGCACCGAAAGGCCCTCCTTAAAGTTCGAGAGAATCGGGTTCTCGATAACCTGCTGACCACCCTCGACACCAGACTTCTGGGGCTTAGCCATAAGGCCTCGCATACCAGAAAGCTGACGAATCTGCTCCTTCGAACCACGCGCTCCTGAATCAAGCATCATATATACGGGGTTGAAACCGTCCTGATCCTTGACCAGAGTGTCGATTACCTGCTTGGTAAGCTTATTATTAATGTTTGTCCAGACGTCGATGATCTGGTTGTAACGCTCGTTGTTGGTGATAAGACCCATATTATAGTCCTCCATAATAGCGTCAGCCTTATCGTAACCCTCCTGAACCAGATCCTGCTTCGATGAGGGGATAACCACAGCGTCGAGGTTAAACGACAGACCACCCTGGAATGCCATACGGTAACCCATATTCTTGATGTCGTCCAAGAACTTGGCAACCTTGTCGGCACCTGCCTTCTTCAACACAACGGCGATGATGTCGCGCAATGACTTCTTCGTCAGCACGGTGTTGATGTAGCCAACCTCCTCAGGTACAACCTGATTGAAGAGGATACGGCCGATGGTGGTCTCCTTCAGCTCCTCGAACTCCTCGCCACGATCGTCCACGTCGCGCAGCACGCACTTAACCGTTGCGTGAAGGTCGGCACGCTTCTCGTTGTAGGCGATGATAGCCTCCTCGGGACCGTAGAATACCAGTCCCTCACCCTTAGCACCCGGACGGGGCTTGGTGATGTAGTAAAGGCCGAGTACCATATCCTGCGAAGGCACGGTAATAGGCGCACCGTTAGCGGGATTGAGGACGTTGTGCGAACCGAGCATCAGCAGCTGTGCCTCCAGAATTGCGGCATTACCCAGCGGGAGGTGCACCGCCATCTGGTCACCGTCGAAGTCGGCGTTGAACGCCGTACAAGCCAACGGGTGGAGCTGCATTGCCTTACCCTCGATCAGCTTAGGCTGGAAGGCCTGAATACCCAATCGGTGAAGGGTCGGAGCACGGTTCATAAGTACGGGGTGGCCCTTGATCACGTTCTCGAGAATACCCCAGATAACGGGATCCTTGCGATCGATGATCTTCTTTGCCGACTTAACGGTCTTAACGATACCGCGCTCGATGAGCTTGCGGATAACGAAAGGCTTGTAAAGCTCGGCAGCCATATCTTTGGGAATACCCATCTCGTGCATCTTAAGCTCGGGACCAACGACGATAACCGAACGAGCCGAGTAATCGACACGCTTACCCAGAAGGTTCTGACGGAAGCGGCCCTGCTTACCCTTCAGCGAGTCCGACAACGACTTGAGCGGGCGGTTGCTCTCGTTCTTAACGGCGTTGCTCTTGCGTGAGTTGTCGAAGAGTGAATCGACAGCCTCCTGCAACATACGCTTCTCGTTACGGAGGATCACCTCGGGAGCCTTGATCTCGATAAGGCGCTTGAGTCGGTTGTTACGGATGATAACACGACGGTAGAGGTCGTTCAAGTCCGACGTTGCGAAACGGCCACCATCCAGCGGCACCAGAGGACGAAGCTCGGGAGGAATGACGGGAATCACGTTCAGAACCATCCACTCGGGCTTGTTCTGACCACCCGATGCGCGGAACGACTCGATGACGTTCAACTGCTTCAGAGCCTCGCTCTTACGCTGCTGCGAAGTCTCCTTCGAAGCTCTGTCGCGCAGAGCGTATGACATAGAGTCGAGATCGACCTTCTGCAACAGCTCATAGATAGCCTCGCCACCCATCTTGGCAACGAACTTATTGGGATCGTCGTCCGAGAGAGCCTGATTGCCTGCGGGCAGTGCTGCCAGCACGTCCAGATACTCCTTCTCGGCCAAGGTCTGCAGACGCTCGATGCCCTGCTCGGCAGCAGCACCGGCGTTGAGAACCACGTAACGCTCATAGTAGATAATCGACTCCAGCTTCTTGGTCGGGATACCCAGCAGGTAACCGATCTTTGAGGGGAGCGAACGGAAGTACCAGATGTGAACGACGGGCACAACGAGTGAGATGTGGCCCATACGCTCGCGGCGAACCTTCTTCTCTGTTACCTCCACACCGCAACGGTCGCAGACGATACCCTTGTAACGGATACGCTTGTACTTACCGCAATGGCACTCGTAGTCCTTCACAGGACCGAAGATGCGCTCGCAGAACAGACCGTCGCGCTCGGGCTTGTAGGTACGATAGTTGATCGTCTCGGGCTTCAGCACCTCGCCGCTCGACTGAGCCAGAATCTCCTCGGGAGAGGCCAGACCGATCGAAATGTGGCTGTAACCGCGTTGTTGCTTATTATCTTTGATTGACATAATACAATTTCTTTACGTTATTATACCTACTTTATTATTATTCGAGTTTAACCGACAGAGCCAGACCGCGCAACTCGTGCAGCAGCACGTTCATTGCCTCGGGAACACCCGGACGCGGCAGGTTATCACCCTTAACGATAGCCTCGTAAGCCTTGGCACGGCCCATCACGTCGTCAGACTTGATCGTGAGGATCTCCTGAAGGATATTGGCGGCGCCGAAGCCCTCCAATGCCCAAACCTCCATCTCTCCGAATCGCTGACCACCAAACTGTGCCTTACCTCCAAGAGGCTGCTGCGTAATGAGCGAGTAGGGACCGATTGAACGAGCGTGCATCTTATCGTCGATCATATGGCCCAGCTTAAGCATATAGATCACACCGACCGTAGCGGGCTGGTCGAACTTCTCGCCCGTACCACCATCGTAGAGGTAGGTACGACCACTGCGAGGTACGCCTGCCTGAGCCGTGTACTCGTTGATCTGCTCGAGCGAAGCACCGTCGAAGATAGGCGTAGCGAACTTCAAGCCCAGCTCCTTACCTGCCCAGCCCAGAACGGTCTCGTAGATCTGACCGAGGTTCATTCGTGAGGGCACACCCAGCGGGTTAAGGCAAATATCAACGATGGTACCATCCTCCAAGAAGGGCATATCCTCGTCGCGAACGATCTTCGCTACGATACCCTTGTTACCGTGGCGACCTGCCATCTTATCACCAACCTTGAGCTTACGCTTCTTGGCGATATAGACCTTGGCCATCTGGATAACACCCGAGGTGGGCAACTCATCACCGTTGGTGAGGTTGTACTTCTCGCGCTTGATGCGGGCATCAGCCTTCTTCCACTCGATAGTATAATTATTAATAGTAGTCTCGATAAGCTCGTCCGTTGCCTTGTCGCCCGTCCAGAGGCAGGTGCCGAGGTTCAAGTAGCCGGCCATAACGCCCGTCTTCTCATCAACATCGCGTGTAGCGATGTCCTCCAACATCTTCTGCGTGAACTTCGTGCCGGGAGCGTAGAGCTCAACGCCGAAGTAATCCGAGAGGTTGGCAACAACCTTACCCTCAACCAGCTGCCAGAGCTTCGATACCAAAATCTTGGTCAGCTCGGCAACCTCCTGAGCGAACTTCTGGTCGATCTGCTCGAGCTGTGCGCGCTCCTGAGCCTTGCTCTTCTTGCCCTCCTTCTGTGCGTGGCTGTAGAGCTTGGTGTCGATAACAACACCGTGCAGCGAAGGCTGCGCCTTGAGCGAAGCATCCTTCACATCGCCAGCCTTGTCGCCGAAGATGGCACGCAAGAGCTTCTCCTCGGGTGAGGGATCGCTCTCACCCTTCGGGGTGATCTTACCGATGAGGATGTCGCCCGGATTAACCGTAGCACCGATGCGAATGATACCATTGGCATCCAAATCCTTCGTAGCATCCTCGCTCACGTTGGGGATATCCGAGGTGAGCTCCTCTACACCGCGCTTGGTGTCGCGCACCTCCATAATATACTCATCGACGTGTACCGAGGTGAAGATATCCTCGCGCTGGATACGCTCCGAGATAACGATTGCATCCTCGAAGTTGTAACCCTTCCAGGGCATAAACGCAACCTTCAGGTTACGGCCCAGAGCCAACTCGCCATTCTCGGTCGAGTAACCCTGCGTAAGGATCTGGCCCTTAACAACGTGGTCGCCCGTGAGAACGGTAGGTTTCAGCGTAACGGTGGTATTCTGGTTAGTGCGGCGGAAGCGGGGCAGCTCGTAGGTGGTAACCTCGGGCTGGAATGAGCAGATGATCTGCTCGCGCGTACGCTCGTACTTGATCTGAATCTTGGTAGCGTCGGCAAAGACAACCTCGCCGTCGCCCTCGGCAACGATCTGGATGCGGCTATCGGTGATCATATCCTTCTCGATACCCGTACCGACGATAGGAGCCTCACAGGTTACAAGGGGTACTGCCTGACGCATCATATTAGAACCCATCAACGCACGGTTAGCATCATCGTGCTCGAGGAAGGGAATCAAGCTCGCTGCGATAGAGGCAATCTGGTTGGGAGCTACGTCCATCAACGTAACCTCGTTAGCCGTAATTACGGGGAAGTCGGCACCCTCGCGGGCCTTGATACGGTCGGGGTTGAGGAAGTTACCCTCGTCATCAACCGGCTCGTTCGACTGCGCCACGATGTGGCCATCCTCAGCCTCTGCCGAGTAGTATTTAATCTGGCTGTTATCCATATTGACCTTACCATTCTCAACCGAGCGGTAGGGGGTCTCAATGAATCCCATATCCGAAATCTTAGCATATACGCAGAGCGACGAGATAAGACCGATGTTCGGTCCCTCAGGCGACTCGATGGGGCACAGACGGCCGTAGTGCGTATAGTGTACATCTCGCACCTCAAAGCCTGCGCGATCACGCGACAGACCGCCGGGACCCAGAGCCGACAGACGGCGCTTGTGGGTGATCTCGGCCAGAGGGTTGATCTGGTCCATAAACTGCGAGAGCTGGCTGGTACCGAAGAACGAATTGACAACGCTCGACAGAGTCTTGGCGTTGATCAGATCAACGGGGGTAAATACCTCGTTATCACGCACGTTCATACGCTCGCGGATGGTACGCGCCATACGCACGAAACCTACCGAGAACTGGTTGGCCAACTGCTCACCAACGGTGCGAACACGACGGTTCGAGAGGTGGTCGATATCATCCACCTCGGCCTTTGAGTTGATCAGCTGGATCAGATACTTGATAATCTCAATGATATCCTCGCGGGTAAGGATGCGCGTTGCGGGGTCGATATCCAAGCTGAGCTTGGTGTTGATACGGTAACGACCAACCTGTCCCAGATCGTAACGCTTGTCAGAGAAGAAGAGCTTGTCGATTACGTCGCGAGCCGTAGCATCATCGGGAGCCTCCGAAGCACGCAGCTGGCGGTAGATGTAATTAACTGCCTCACGCTCTGAGTTACAGGGATCCTTCTGCAAGGTGTTATAGATGATCGAGAAGTCGATGCCCGAAGCATTCTCCTTGTGAAGCAGAATGGTCTTCGTACCGCTCTCGATAATAGCGTCAATGTGATCCTCGGTGAGCTCCACCTCGCGGTCAACGATGACGTTGTTACGCTCGATAGATACCACCTCACCCGTATCCTCATCTACGAAGTCCTCAACCCAAGACGAGAGAACTCGCGCAGCCAACTTGCGGCCTACGGCCTTCTTCAGGTTGGTCTTCGTAACCTTGATCTCGTCGGCAAGGTCGAAAATCTCGAGGATCTGCTGGTCGGTCTCAAAACCGATTGCGCGCAGCAGAGTAGTTACGGGCAACTTCTTCTTACGGTCGATGTAGGCATACATCACGTTGTTGATGTCGGTAGCGAACTCGATCCACGAACCCTTGAAGGGGATGATACGTGCCGAGTAGAGCTTCGTACCGTTGGTGTGCATACTCTGGCCGAAGAATACACCGGGTGAACGGTGCAACTGCGATACCACAACGCGCTCGGCGCCGTTGAATACGAACGTACCACGATCGGTCATATAGGGAATCGTACCGAAGTACACATCCTGAACTACTACGCCGAAATCCTCGTGCTCGTCGTCGGTGCAATAGAGCTTGAGCTTCGCCTTCAGGGGCACACTATACGTCAGGCCGCGCTCCAAGCACTCCTCGATCGAGTAGCGGGGCGGATCGATATAGTAGTCGATGAACTCAAGAACAAAGTTGTTGCGGGTATCGGTGATGGGGAAATTCTCCTGGAACACCTTGTAGAGGCCCTCGTTCTTACGATTCTCGGCCGTGGTGTCCATCTGAAAGAAATCGCGGAATGATTTAAGCTGTACCTCCAGCAAGTCGGGGTAGGGAACCCTGTTCTTCACTGTAGAGAAGCTAATTCTTTGTTGTTTTGTTGATGCGGACATCTTAAATCAGTTTTGTTGAAGTGTGAGTACTCACGGGGTGCGCACCCCAAAAAAGCCGGCTATAATCTATCCGGCTAATGCCCTCAGCGTAAAGAATTTACACATTGAGAGCATACAAAAATTCCAAACGTCGGGCACAGCTCAATCGGCACTCCCGACATTTAGACCAGAAAAGGTATAGAGCTTACACCGGTGTAAACTCTATACCTGAGTTGTCTGAAAATGTATAAGCAGTGGACTACTTAATCTCAACCTCAGCACCTGCATCCTCGAGAGCAGACTTGAGAGCCTCAGCCTCCTCCTTAGATACACCCTCCTTAACAGCCTTGGGAGCAGCATCAACCAATGCCTTTGCATCACCCAATGAGAGACCAGCAGCCTCCTTAACGGCCTTAATAACCTGGAGCTTAGCCTGACCTGCGCTCTTCAAAACTACATCGAATGAAGTCTTCTCAGCAGCAGCAGCCTCGCCAGCAGCGGCGGGTGCAGCAACTGCAACAGCTGCAGCAGCGGGCTCAATACCGTACTCCTCCTTGAGGATAGTAGCCAACTCGTTTACCTCCTTAACAGTCAAGTTTACCAACTCCTCTGCCAATACCTTAATATCTGCCATAGTTGTATAATTTTTTTAAGTTTTTTGTTTTTGTTGTTTGTGATTAGTTGTTTCTTTCTTCGAGTGCCTTCACTATGCCGGCAATCTTCTGACCTGCATTACCCTGCAATGCAGAAATAACATTCTTGGCCGGTGACTGAAGCAATCCAACGATGTCGCCGATAAGCTCCTCGCGGCTCTTGATGTTGCAAAGCGTCTCCAACTGGTTGTCGCCTACGTAAACGCAGCCCTCAACATACGCAGCCTTCAATACGGGCTTGTCGCACGACTTGCGGAACTCCTTGATTACAACGGCGGGTGCCTTACCCGTCTCGGCGAACATAACAGAGGTAGAACCCTCCAATACGCCTACCAAATCAGCCTCGGCCTTCTCTACCTTCTCCAGAGCCTTACCGAACAACGTATTCTTTACTACTACGAGCTTGATGTTGTTCTCAAAGCACTTGCGACGCAGCTTTGCAGTCTGCTCGGCATTCAGGGCCTCGATGTTGGTAATGTAGAAGTGAGGGTACTCGTTGAGCTGCTCGGCAAGACCGTTGATAACGGCCAACTTTTCTTCTCTTGTCATCTTATATCCTCCTTCTTTTACTTCGTTTCTACTGATTTGGGATCAACCTGAATACCCGGGCTCATAGTCGTAGAGAGATAGATGCTCAATACGTAAGTACCCTTAGCAGCTGCGGGCTTCAACTTGATGATAGTGTTCACAACCTCCTTAGCATTGTCGATGATCTGCTCGGGAGTGAAAGATACCTTACCAACCGAAGTGTGGATGATACCATACTTATCAACCTTGAAGTCGATCTTACCAGCCTTTACCTCAGTAACGGCCTTTGCGATATCCATAGTTACGGTACCGGTCTTGGGGTTGGGCATCAAACCACGGGGACCCAGGATACGACCAAGCGCACCTACCTTACCCATAACGTTGGGAGTACAGATGATAACATCTACGTCGGTCCAACCGCCCTTGATCTTATCTACATACTCATCCAAACCTACATAGTCGGCACCAGCCGCCTGAGCCTCAGCCTCCTTGTCGGGGGTACACAATACCAACACACGAACGGTCTTACCCGTACCGTGGGGCAGAGTTACCACGCCACGAACCATCTGGTTCGCCTTACGAGGATCAACACCCAGACGCACGTCAATATCGACTGAAGCATCAAATTTCGTAAAGGTAATTTCCTTCAGAAGAGATGCTGCCTCAGACAATTTGTATGCCTTGTGGGGCTCAACCTTGGCGTAGGCTGCCTTTTGATTTTTTGTCAATTTACTCATTCTGGTAATACTTAATTACAAATTAGGAAATTCACCAACTACGTTGATACCCATACTGCGTGCAGTACCAGCAATCATACGCATAGCAGCTTCAACGGTAAAGCAGTTCATATCGGGCATCTTGTCCTCGGCAATCGCCTTAACCTGATCCCAGGTTACCTCACCAACCTTAGAACGGTTGGGCTGGGCAGAACCGGCCTTAACCTTAGCTGCTTCCTTAAGCTGAATGGCTACTGGTGGCTGTTTAACAACAAAGTCAAACGACTTATCTGTGTAAACTGTAATGATGACTGGAAGAACCTTTCCCGCCTTGTCCTGGGTGCGTGCGTTGAACTGCTTGCAGAAGTCCATAATATTGACTCCCTTTGAACCCAACGCAGGACCCACCGGGGGTGAAGGATTGGCAGCACCACCTTTGATCTGCAATTTAATAAATGCAGCAACCTCTTTTGCCATAATTTTCCTTGGTTAATTATTCTTTTTCAACTTGTGTAAAGCTCAACTCCATAGGAGTCTTGCGACCAAAAATTTTCACAGAGACCGTAAGTTTCTTACGCTCGTCATCGACTGACTCAATAGTACCTTGGAAGCTTGAGAAAGGACCGTCTGTAACCTTGACGGTCTCGCCAACAACGAAAGGAACTGCGTTCTCTTCCTCTTGCGTACTCAGCTCATCAACACGACCCAGAATACGACTCACCTCTTGTGGACGTAGCGGTGTTGCCTTCATCTGGCGTCCGTCTTCCTTAGTATCACCAAGGAAACCGAGTACATTTGGGGTATTGCGAATAATGATTGGAATCTGTCCAACGAAGGCTGCCTCCACCAACACATAACCCGGATAAGAGACCTTCTCCTTTGAGATCTTCTTTCCGTTGCGAATAGTGTAAACCTTCTCTGTGGGAATAAGCACCTGTGAAATGTAGTCCTCAAGATTGTTGTGGCGGATCTCGGCCTCGATGTACTCCTTGACCTTATGCTCCTTGCCACCTATTGCGCGGACGACATACCACTCCTTTTTAATATCGCTCATCGTCTCAGTATTAATTAGAAATTAACGACCAAGATTTCCCAACGTCTTATAAATAGCGGCCATAATGTTCTCGAATGAGATGTCCATCAACAGCACCACAATAGCAAAAATCGCCGAAGCGACCATTACGACAACTGTCGAACTCTGCAACTGCGGGAATGATGGCCACGCCACCTTATTAACGAGCTCGTTATAAGACTCTTTAACGTAATTAAACATAATTGTGTTTCTCTTTTTAATTTGCAGGAGCAGAGAGATTCGAACTCCCATCAACGGTTTTGGAGACCGCTATTCTACCCTTGAACTATGCTCCTAAAAGTGAGAGGGGAAACTTGGGGTTACCCCTCTCTATGTTTTGTGTTGAAATTACTCAACGATTGCGAGTACCTGACCAGCACCTACGGTACGACCACCCTCACGGATTGCGAAACGAAGACCCTCGTTCAAAGCAACGGGATAGATCAACGTTACGGTGATGGTTACGTGGTCACCGGGCATTACCATATCTACGCCATCGGGCAGAGCAATCTCGCCGGTTACGTCCATCGTACGGAGGTAGAACTGGGGACGATACTTGTTGTGGAACGGAGTGTGACGACCACCCTCCTCCTTCTTCAGGATATACACCTCAGCGGTGAACTTGGTGTGGGGCTTGATAGAACCGGGCTTAGCGACAACCATACCGCGCTTAACCTCCTTCTTATCGATACCACGCATCAACAGACCTACGTTATCACCTGCCTCACCCTCGTCGAGCAGCTTGCGGAACATCTCCACACCGGTACAAGTAGAGGTCAAGGTCTTCTCTCCCAAACCGATGATCTCAACGGGATCACCTACGTGGATGATACCAGTCTCGATACGGCCAGTTACAACGGTACCACGACCGGTGATTGAGAATACGTCCTCAACAGGCATCAAGAAAGGCTTCTCATTCTCACGAGGAGGAATGGGAATATACTCATCAACTGAGTTCATCAACTCCATAATCTTCTCCTCCCACTGGGGCTCGCCGTTCAAGCCACCGAGTGCAGAACCGCGGATGATGGGGCAATCCTCATCGAAGTCATACTTAGCCAAAAGATCGCGAACCTCCATCTCAACCAGGTCAAGCATCTCAGCGTCGTCAACCATATCGCACTTGTTCAAGAATACAACGATACGGGGAACGTTTACCTGCTTTGCAAGCAGAACGTGCTCGTTGGTCTGGGGCATAGGACCGTCAGTTGCAGCAACTACCAAGATAGCGCCATCCATCTGAGCAGCACCGGTTACCATGTTCTTAACGTAGTCGGCGTGGCCCGGGCAGTCAACGTGAGCATAGTGACGACCAGCGGTCTGATACTCAACGTGAGCGGTGTTAATGGTGATACCACGCTCCTTCTCCTCGGGTGCGTTGTCGATTGAGTCGAATGAACGAAGCTCTGACAAACCATTCTTAGCAAGAACGGTGGTGATAGCAGCGGTAAGAGTGGTCTTACCGTGGTCAACGTGTCCGATAGTACCGATGTTCACGTGCGGTTTCGAACGGTCAAATTTTTCTTTTGCCATAGTATTATAAGTATTAAGTTTTTTAAAAATTTCTTTTCAATGTTGCTTTACATACAAACGAGTAACACTCGATCCTATTACGTTGTGTAAATCGGAAATCGTGTTACCGTTTAGTGAGCGGAAGACGAGGCTCAAACTCGCGACCCTTAGCTTGGAAGGCTAATGCTCTATCAACTGAGCTACTTCCGCAAAAACAAACCGCATCAAGGCAGCTTATCATTGTCCTCATCAGACGTTTGCAACCCCGACCGGTTCGGCAAGTGGGAAGAGATGGATTCGAACCACCGAAGGCGTACGCCAGCAGATTTACAGTCTGCCCCATTTGGCCACTCTGGTATCTTCCCAATATTTTCAACAGTTGGACTCTTTTGCAGAGCTCTCTCCATAATTTGGAGCCGATGGAGGGATTCGAACCCACGACCCCGAGATTACAAATCACGTGCTCTGGCCAACTGAGCTACATCGGCATTTCAACCGTTTACGGGATGCAAAGGTAGGGATATTTTTTATATTTGCAAATTTTCGGGAGATTTTTTTTGATTTCGCCCTCATTTTCGCAATTTAGTGCCCTACTTAAGCACATTCAAAGAACGGCGATTGTCCGCTTCAAACGTCAAAGTCGGAAAATCGAGTGCAAATATAATTACTCTTTCCTTAAGAAAAAAGTAAATGAAACATTTTTTTGCGAAAAAGTTGAAAAAATATTATTTCACGGCACACCTATATATAATATATAAAGGGAGGACTACCATTCTACGCTCAGCGCGTTATGGAAAAGCCCGCAGACAAGCACAAATCGCTCGGGCATTCGGCCCTCGCTACCCCACTTCAGTTCCAGACCGAATAATTCGCTCGTCGTGCGACCAATATCGAAGCCGTAGGCCTCGAGCGATGGACGTACCAACTCCGGGTGGCGGCACTCGCCTCCCGATGGGCGCGTACAGCTGCCCTCGGGACAGTAGAGGCAGCTACCAACATAGGAGGCGGCCAAAGCCTGATGCTCGAGTTCGAGTTGATGCAGTCGATTATTCAGTCGCACCCGCTCGGGGCGCAACAGCGTGCGCGACTCGGTAAGGGGAAGGCCCTGCGAGCAGGGGGTTATTACAGTTGCTATGAGCAACAGATTCTTATACCCGCGCAGTCGCAGCTCCACGTCGAAGTCAAACGGCGGGCAGCACCAACTACGATTGTAATTGCCGCACTCGCGGCAGCAGGCGGCAAAACGCTCGGCATCGCGGAAACGCTCGATGTAGTCGGCAACGGTGATGGTGCGAGTGAAATCCTCGGCGCGATAGGTCAAATCCATATGCTATTCCAATTTTCTGTAATAAAAAAACTCTTCGCCCTCCATCAACTCGGGATGGAAAATCTTTATCAAGTCGCGCAGCACCACATCGGGCCGCACCACGCCCGACTCCCAATAGTCGTTGCCGCCGCGCGGGCTCATCCGTCGATCGAAGTTGAAGATCTGGCCCTGCTCAACGCAACGCATATCGGCAAACTTGGGGTACTCGGCGCGCATATCCTCCAGCGTAGCGACGCTACCCGCATTGATCCAGACATCGGCCTGAGATGCCAGCAATGCAGCCTCCTCCAAATCGATCGGCAGCGAGGAGTTCAAGGTATTTTTCTTATAAATGTAGTCGCCACCCGCGTCGGCAATCAGTCGCGCGACATAACTCGTCGCCGAGGCCATAAACCACGAATCGGCGTAGGGGGTGTTGATCATAACTTTGGGCTTGGGCGTTGCGGCCGCTGCCGCCATCTCGCGCAGCGCATCATAGCGCTCAGGGATTTGGTTGAAGAGCTGCTCGGCCTCCGTACGGCGACCGACAATCTCGCCGATGGCCACCATCCACTCGGTCTTGCCGAGCGGCACCTCCTCGACGTACTCGCCGATGTAGGCGAAGGGAATCCCCAACTCGCGGAGCTTCGACTCCATCGAACTTGCGCCCGTCACGCCGTAGAGCAACACCACATCGGGGTCGAGCGCTACGACCATCTCGTAATCGACACTGTTGTCGTAACCCACATCGCGCACCTTGTCGCGGTTGGCCTTTACATACTCGTTGGTTACGAAGTCGATGCCCGACACGCCCACCACGCTCTGCACAGCACCAACGGCATCGAGCAGCGCGACGTGCGTCGAGGACATACATACAATACGCTCGGCACGCTCACGCAACACCTGCCCCGCGAAGCCTGCGGGCGGCTGCTCGCCCTCGCGGGCAATAAAGAGCGCCGTCTGAACATCCTCGGCCCCCTGCCACGGGTTGTGCGAAAGGAGGATGGTGCTGGCGCGCCCCTCGGCCCCCACGATCTCGAAGCCCACCGCATAGCGCGGCGCATAATCCTTCTGCGAGAACTCCTCCAGCCCCACGCGCTGCTCGCCGCACGCCGCAACAAACAGCACCGCACCTGCCAGAGCCACAATCGGCAAAAGATATTTTCGTATCACATCGTAAAGTCTCATCGCTTGCAAATTTTCATTCCATCGGCAAATTTACAAAAAACCTCTACCCCACTCAACACTTTTCGACAAAAAAAAGAGTCTATCGGCAAATGCAGACAGACTCTTTTATTAAATATATAAGGTATCTTACTTGATTCCAAGTTTTGTGCGCAGATCCTTGGGGATTGAGTTCTTGTGAACCAAGATCGAGATGGTCTTGCCCTTGACGTACTCCTCCGAGAAGTAGTGGTAGCCCGTGCCATTGCGCTGCGTGCCCCACGAGTTCTTCACCTTGTAGTACTTCACGCCGTCCTGATCCTTCGCAATGCCGACGATATGCTCCAAGTGATCATCCGTCGTCGTGAAGGTCTCGAACGAAGCCTGACGGCTCTGCTGCGTTACGGGCTTCTCAACAGCCTTTGCCGTGAGGGTCTCGGCCTTGCGCAGATCCTCGTCCGTATTCACAGCAACGTGGTGCTGGAAGGCGTAGCCCGACTCGCTCACGTCGCCATCCCAAGCCACCGTATAGCCCGTATTGATAGCGTTGTCTATAACCTTCATAAACTCGTCCAGCGGGAGGTTATACATCATCGCGTGGTCCCAGTTGTCGGGGATCTCTACGGGAATAAGCTCGTAGAAGGGGTGGTGCGTGAAGCTGGTCAGCTCAACGTAGTCTTCGGCCTTGAGGCCCAAGCTCTCGGCGAAGCTCTTGGCGGTGTACTCCTTGCCATTATAGGTAAAGGTCTCGGGGACCTCACCCAGATAAGCATCCAAAACGCCATTGGTGATCTCGGCGGGCAGAGGCTTGCGCATCTCAACGGCAGCGTCGCTCACCGTCTTAACCCACTTTGCCAGATCGCCGTGGTTGTGCGTCGGCGAGTCGTAGTTGATACCGTCGTATGCCGACTCGGGCATAAGACCTACGTTATCCATCACCCAGATGTTCATATGGGCGATACTACCCTGACTTACGTTGCCGCGGCCACGACGCAGGTAGTTGTCGTTCATACGGCGGATGTAGTTGTTACGAACGATAAACATCTCCGAGAGGTCGTACTCGCCCTTGCCCGTGCGCAGGAGCTCCGACTCGAGGAACGATACCGTAGCAAAACACCAGCAGGTACCCGTGTTGGCCTGATTCTTAACGGGCGTGGCGGGATTTACCTTCACATCCGTAAACTCGTACTTGTACTGTGCCGAAGCCGCCACGCAAGCACAGAGCATAGCGGCCATTAAAAATATCTTCTTCATACCTAACTAAGGTTGAGTGTTGATTACAAACCCATCTTCTGACGGATAGCAGCGGGGATGGCGTTCTTGTTAACTACGATGTTCATAGTCTTGTACTGAACGAAAGCTTCCGATACGTACCAGATACCCTTGTACTTGCCTGACTCGCCCCAAGAGTTCTTTACCATATAGTACTTCGTGCCGTTCTGATCCTTCGCAATACCGTAGATGTGCATACCGTGGTCGTCGGTCGTGGTCTTGTTGTCGTAGCCTACCTGACGCATCTCCTGAGTGATCTTAAGCTCCTTGCCGGGGGCGTTCTGGTTGTTAAGGATAGCGTTCTGCTGCTCTGCCGATACACCGATCCAACGAGCCTCATCCGAGCCAGCCTCCTTGCGGTTGCCCTCAACGTCGGGAACGATACCCAAGCCCTGACGGTTGAAACCAGCCTCGCTAACGTCCGATGCCCAAGCTACGGTGTAGCCGTTCTCGATAGCGTAGTCGAAGATCTGCATCATCTCATCCAAAGGAAGGTTGTACGAGAGATCCCAGCGCCAGTTGTCGGGAACCTCGATAGCGAACTGTGAGTAGAAGGGGTGGTGAGTGAACGAGGTGATTGAAACGTAGTCGTCAGCGTTGAGCTTCAGATAATCCTTCGCAAATGACTGGGGAGTGTACTGCTTGCCCTCGTAGGTGAAGGTCTCGGGAATCTCGCCCAGATATGCCTCCAGAATACCCTCCAGACCCTTGTGCCAAGCCGTTGAAAGGGTGCGGTTGGGCTTGGTCTTGATTACATTGACGTAAGCCTTCATAGCAGCCTCCATCTCGGCGTGCTTATTCAGGGGCTCACCGTAGTTCAAACCCTCGAGCTCCTTCTGGGGAAGCATACCGTAGTGCTTGAGCGTATAGAGTACATCGCCAAACGAGCTACCCTGTGCGAAGTTAAGGAAGCCATCCAGACGAACATACTTCTCAGCCTTATCCGAGTAGCCGTGCCATACGGGGAACATCTCTGCCAGATCGATATCCTTCGGTGCGCCCTTCTTGATAGCCTCTGACTCGAGGAACGAGATTGATGAGTATGACCAGCAGGTACCAGAGCTTGCCTGATTCTTGATCGGGGTGATGGGGTTCTCCTTCACAACGGTGAACTTGTAGCCATCCTCAGCGGGCTTAGCCTGTGCCATAGCGCCTGTGGTAGCCAGAGCAACAAGCATCAAAGTAGAAATTGTCTTCTTCATAGTTTTAGTTTTATTTGGTTAATATAAATTTCAAAAAAAACGTCGGGGCATACGATCGCGAGCGTTGGTTTTCGACAGCTCATATTGCCCCAAGTTATTTTCACTCACAAATATATACATTATCTGCCAAAAAATGCCATCATTGGGCAAAAATTATCTCCGTTTGGCGTTTTTGCTGCATAAAATGACAGTCTCCTTCCCGACGCACAAACAAATAAGGCCGTGCGAGCGGAGTCGCACGACCTGAATCGTTGCACAATGTTATTTTTAATGAGCCTTTAGAGCTCCGTCTTCCACAATCCGTGCAGGTTGCAATACTCATACACAGCTACTGCACGATCCGTGCAGGTGCAGACAACGGCTTCGGGACGATCCTTCAGATTGATGCGGATACCCCCGTGCTCGGTCTCGACGTAGATAAACGCGATGTGATGCTCCTCGGTCATAGGGTGCGCCACGCTACCCACCTTAACCTCGATCTTGCAATCATCCAAGCGCTTGACGACGGGAACGTGCTTCTCGCCGCTGCCGTCCGAGGTGTTGGGCACAAGCTCCTCCATCTGCTCGCCGCAGCATACCACCTTGACACCCGAATCCACCACTTTCTCGATCACATTGCCGCAATGGCGGCACTTATAAAACTTTGTTGCCATAATAAAATTGTTTTTGTCGATAGTTACAAATTCCGCGCCAGATTAATGTCCCGGACACTCGTGGCCCTCGCCGTGGGCACTGCAACCCTCGCCCGAGTCGAGGATGAAGCCCAGAAGGTAGCCATTGACAACAGCGTCAATATCGCCCTTGCAGCCTCTAATGACCTTTATGTTGTGTGCCTCGAGCTTTGCGCGAGCGCCATCGCCCATACTGCCTGCCAGCATAACCTCTACGCCTATCTGCTGCAGGTCGGCGGCGATGCCCGACTTGCATCCGCAACCCTGCGGTGAGGGTAGGGTCTCGCGTGAGAGGATCTTTTTATCCTCGATTGTGTAAATCGTATAGTGGTCGCAATGGCCGAAGTGGTCATCGACGTGGCCATCTCTTGTAGGAACTGCTAATTTCATAATTTTACGTTTTTTTTGAACTACACAAAGATAAGATTTTATTGCCAACATAACAAAAAAAATAGAAATTTGTCAGTTAGGTATTAAATCTAAAATATTAATTCGTAACTTTAACAACTATTTTTTACGACCTATAAAAACTACTATGACGCGATTAAAGATACTTCTTACTCTCGGCCTTAGTCTGCTGGCGCTGCACGCGGCCTCGGCGCAGAGTGATGAGCAGCCACGCGGCAAGGCTATCATCAACGTCTTCGGTAACTTCCACACGGGCTTCGGCTCTGCCAACGATACGCGCGGTTTTGCGATGGATCGCAGCTACTTCGGTTATCAGTACGATATGCCTAACGGCTTGCAATTCAAGGCGGTGATGGACATCGGTCGTTCGGGCGACGTAGAGGATCTGGAGCGTATCGCCTACATCAAGAATGCGCAGGTGAGCTGGAAACACAACCGCCTGACGCTCAACGGCGGCCTTATCTCGACGACGAGTTTTAAGGTGCAGGAGGCCTTCTGGGGCTACCGCTATATGAAGATGGTGTTTCAGGATTTCTACAAGTTCGGCAGCAGCGCCGATCTTGGACTCTCGGCCTCGTATAAGTTTACGGACTGGCTCTCGGGCGATGTGATTATAGTCAATGGCGAGGGCTATAAGAAGATTCAGATCAACGACGGGCTGCAATATGGCGTGGGATTGACGCTGAACCCCGTGCAGGATTTGACGCTGCGACTCTACGGCTCGATCAACGAGGGCGGGGCCGACGGGCTGAAGGACATCTACAACTACGCCCTCTTCGCAGGCTATAAGCACGAGCTATTCTCGATCGCGGGCGAGTTCAACGCGATGCAGAACTACTGCAACGTCAAGGATCACAATCTCGCGGGCGTGTCGTTCTACACCACCGTCAAGCTGGGTGGCCGCGTGAATGCCTTTGCGCGATACGACAACCTCTGGTCGAAGGATGATTGGAACATCGCAAAGGACGAGACGACATATATGGCCGGCGTGGAGATTCTCCCCTGCAAGTGGGTGAAGATTGCGCCCAATCTGCGCTACCACGATGCCCGCTCGGCCGAGGTGGAGGATCACTGTATGCTCTACATCAGCTGCTTCTTCGGATTTTAACGAACTATTAAACCATACTAATACAACCTGTTATGAGACATTCCTTACACTACACCCTTTTGGTGGTGCTGGTTGTCGCTCTCTGCTCGGCTTGCCGCAGTCGGCAGGCAGAGTGGGCGGAGCGATCTGACTACTACACCCGAGGCATCGGCCTCTACCCGGGCTCTCCGGCCGAGGATCCCTCGCCCGAGCTTGTGCCCGATGCCGAGACCTATCGCAACATCGCCCTGCGCCGCACGGCCTACCACTCGTCGAGCTACGACTACAACCTCACTTCGCAGCTCATTACCGATGGTGTGGTTACCGCGGAGGAGCCACAATATCTACACTTCACAACCCACGAGGGCGAGGTGCGCCTGCGCGAAAGGGAGTGGACGTTGGACGGCGGCCCCTTCTCGAAAAATACGCTCAAGGGCGAGGAGGTGTATATGCAGTATGGCCTGAAGAATTGGGCCGAGAAGGTCGATCGCATCACCTTCGCAGGAACTGTTGCCTACGACGATAAGAGAACGGGCGGTGGCTACCGCATTGCACTTATGGGCTCGAACGATGGCTCGGAGTGGATTGAGCTTGGCGCATTGGAGGGTAGTGGCCTTCCCGGTCGCGCCGGTCGCCACGTCGTGCAGACCGACCCCAACAAGCAGACCGAGCGTATCGAGTATCACACCCGCACGCTCGAGGAGCAGATCGCGCTGAAGAACGTGGCACAGTATTCCTACTACCGCTTTGCGATGAAGATGGCGGGCGCTGTCGAGTGGACATTCACGGCTCTCGACTTCTTCTGCGGTGGCGAGCAGGTGGGATTCCTTCCCTCGAAGCACTTCACCAGCGCGTGGATGAGCGCCTCGGCGGGCGAGGAGTGGGTTATGGTCGATCTTGGCAGCCACTCTACGTTCGACAAGATTCGCTTGCATTGGATCAGCCGCGCCGCCGAGGGCGAGATTCAGACCTCGGATGACGGCAAGACGTGGCGTAAACTCGCCGCGCTCCCCGCAGCCAATGGCTCGGTAGATGAGATCGACTGCAAGGGCAAGGCCCGCTATGTCCGCGTTCTGATGAATGGCGGCGAGAAGAATTACATCCTCAGCGAGGTTGAGGTCTGGGGCCGCGGAGGCCTTGTGGCCAAGCCTAAGGCGCAGCCTGCGGCCGAGGGTGCGAAGTATGCGCTGACGGGTGGCGGCTGGACGCTGCAACGCTCGTCGGAGGTTGAGGCTTCGGGCGAGGCGATCGCATCGGAGGGCTTCGACGCCAAGGATTGGATCGTGGCTACGGTGCCGGGTACGGTGCTGACCACATACAAGAATGTGGGTGCAGTGCCCAACCCCAACTATGCCGATAATATCTTCCAGATCTCGGAGTCGTTCTTCAACTCTAACTTCTGGTATCGCAACGAGTTCAGCCTGCCCGAGGGTTTTGCCCGCGAGCGCGTGTTCCTGAATTTCGACGGATTGAACTGGAAGGCTAATATCTTCCTTAATGGCAAGAAGGTAGGCCGCATCGAGGGCGCTTTCATTCGTGGCAAGTACGATGTTACCGATCTTGTGAAGGCTGGCAAGAATGTCTTGGCTGTCGAGATCGAGAAGAATGCCCACATCGGCGCCATCAAGGAGAAGTATGAGTACAACACCGACCTTAACGGCGGTATCCTCGGAGCCGACAACCCCACATTCCACGCCTCAATCGGCTGGGATTGGATCTCGACCATCCGAGGCCGAAATATCGGTATTTACAACGATGTATATCTCACCTCGTCGGGCGACGTTACGTTGCAGGATCCCTTCGTGCAGACCTCTCTTGCAAAGCCCTCTTTGACGGCAACGCTTACGCCCGAGATCTTCGTGCAGAACCACGCCGAGGCTCCCGTCAAGGGCGTGCTGAAGGGCTCGATTGGTGAGATTGCCTTCGAGCAGGAGGTTTCGCTCGCAGCGGGTGAGAAGCGCGTGGTACGTTTCGATCCCTCGAAGTATGCGCAGCTCAAAGATCAGCAGTTGAAACTCTGGTGGCCGCGAGGCTATGGCGATCCCTATCTCTACGATGCCGAGTTTGCGTTCGTGGTCGATGGCAAGGAGTCGGACAGCAAGGAGTTCAAGGTGGGCGTTCGCGAGATGGAGTTCAACGAGAATGGCGGCATCCTGACGCTCTTTGTCAATGGCCGTCGTTTCATCGGCCGAGGCGGTAACTGGGGCTTCGGCGAGAACAACCTCAACTATCGCGGCCGCGAGTACGACATCGCTGTCGAGCACCACGCCAATATGAACTTCACGATGATGCGTAACTGGGTAGGCCAGATCGGCGACGAGGAGCTCTACGAGGCTTGCGACCGCCACGGCATTATGATCTGGCAGGACTTCTGGCTGGCTAACCCCGTAGATGGTCCGAACCCCTACGATAACGAGATGTTCATCGCCAATGCGGAGGATTACGTTCGCCGCATCCGCAGCCACGCCTCAATCGGTCTCTACTGCGGTCGTAACGAGGGCTTCCCGCCCGAGATTATCGACAAGGCGCTGCGCCGCATCGTGAGGGCCGAGCACCCCGGCATACACTACATCTCAAGCTCTGCCGACGAGGTGGTAACGGGCCACGGCCCCTACCGCGCCCTGCCCCCGAAGGAGTACTTCACGCTCGAGAATGGCAAGGATAAGTTCCATAGCGAGCGCGGTATGCCCAACGTGATGAACTTCGAGAGCTTGGCTCGCACGCTGAAGGAGGAGGATCTCTGGCCGCAGAGCAACAAGTGGGGCCAGCACGACTACACGATGGAGGGCGCACAGGGCGGATCGTCGTTCAACGCCATCATCGCCAAGGGCTTCGGTGAGCCGCAGAGCGCCAAGGAGTTCACCGAGCTTGCACAGTGGGTAAACTACGACGGCTATCGCGCTATGTTCGAGTCGCGCAGCCTGAACCGCAAGGGCCTGTTGCTGTGGATGACGCATCCCGCGTGGCCCTCGATGGTATGGCAGACCTACGACTACTACTTCGAGCCTACGGCCGCCTACTTCGGATCGAAGAAGGCCAACGAGCCGCTGCACATCCAGTGGAATCCCACAACCGACGAGGTCGAGATCGTAAATTACAGCGCCGGCTCGCACCCCGCGTTGGTAGCCAAGGCACAACTTATTAATATGGATGGAAAGGTCGTGTGGGAGAAGCAGGCCGACCTCAGTAGCGAGGAGGATACTACCCATCGTCCCTTCAAGCTGGAGTTCCCCGCATCGCTTTCGTCGGCACACTTCGTAAAGCTGTGGCTTATGGAGGGCGATAAGGTCGTGTCGGACAACTTCTATATCCGAGGCACCGAGGATGGCAACTATCAGGCTATCCGCCAGATGCCGAAGGTTGAGCTGGAGCAGAGCGTGGCTTGCGACAAGGCCGATGCAAAGACGTGGAGCGGCACGGTGGTGCTTAAGAACAACTCGCAGACACCCGCGCTGATGGTACGCATCAATCTTCTCGGCGAGGAGGATGGCGACCAGATTCTGCCCGTATTCTACTCCGACAACTACTTCTCGCTCTTGCCGGGCGAGCAGAAGAGCGTCTCGTTCCGATTCAAGGACGAGGATACGCGCGGCACAACCCCGAAGATCGTAATCACGGGTTACAACGTGCAGTAAACGAAAAAGGCTGTCCCGCGGGACAGCCTTTTTTCTTTGTATCAACTTTTATTATATCAACGTCATTCCTACTTTGCGACACTCGTCGCGCATCTGCTCGGGCCAGATGCTCGATTGGGTTTCGCCGACGTGGGCCTTGTGGAGCAGCACCATACAGAGGCGGCTCTGGCCGATACCTCCGCCTATTGACTGCGGCAGCGAGCCCTCGATCAGGCGGCGATGGAAGTAGAGGCTCTTGCGCTCCTCCTTGCCGCTTGCGGCGAGCTGACGCTCCAGCGCCTCGCGGTTTACACGGATTCCCATCGACGAGAGCTCGATCGAACGCTCCAAGATGGGGTACCATATCAGCAGGTCGCCATTCAAGCCGGCCAATCCCGACGTGTCCGATATGGTCGAGTAGTCGTCGTAGTCGGGGGCGCGGTTGTCGTGCTTCTCGCCATTCGACAACTCCGAGCCGATGCCGATGATAAACACCGCACCATACTCCTTGCAGATGGCATCCTCGCGCTCCTTGGCCGAGAGCGTGGGGTAGCGCTGCAGAAGCTCCTCCGAGTGGATGAATGTGATCTGCTCGGGCAGGAAGGGTTTGATCTGCGGGTAGGTCTCGCAGATGTGATATTCGGTGCGCAGGATAGCGCCGTAGATGCGCTCAACGATGCGCTTGAGATACTCCACCGTGCGGCAATCCTCGGGCATCACACGCTCCCAATCCCACTGATCGACATACAGCGAGTGGAGGTTATCCAGCTCCTCGTCGGCGCGGATGGCGTTCATATCGGTGATGATGCCGTAGCCATTCTCTACTTGATACTCGGCCAGCGTTACGCGCTTCCACTTGGCCAGCGAGTGAACCACCTCGGCCTCGGCCTCATCCATATCCTTGATGGGGAAGGTTACGGGGCGCTCCGTGCCGCTCAAATCGTCGTTCATACCGAGCCCCTTGAGCACGAACAGCGGCGCCGTAACACGGCGCAGACGCAACTCGGTCGAGATGTTGGTCAAGAAGAAATCCTTGATCTGCTTGATGGCAATCTCAGTCTGCTGAAGGCTCAGCGCGGCTTGGTAGTGGTGAGGTATGATAAGTTGGCTCATAGATTCCTGTTTTTCATTGCATAAAACTTCTGCAAATATACTCAAATTTTGTGATGTTATCCCATTTGGTCAGAAAACATCCTCATTTTGGTCGGCTCGAGTCTTGTGCGAAAGAAGATTTTTAGATAATAAATTTGCTAAATCGCCCTCTTATGCCTAATTTTGTTATACATTACCCCGCTTTGTGCGGCAAAATCGACTAAATCTAACTAAAACATACGATTATGATTAAAAAACTTTCTCTTTTGACCGCCATCGCGGCAGCTCTCGTTGTCGCTTTTGGTGTGGGATGCGCATCTAATTCGGCCACCGAGGTGGGCGTGCGCACCGATGCATTGGACTCTTCGGCGTGGGAGTCATCGCAGTGGATCTCGGCAGCCAATGCCCCCGTTCTAAAGAGCCGTCCCGAGGGCGACCGCGCAGCCGATGGCGCAAGCTGGTTCCTCTCGACGGTTAAGAACGAGCAGAAGGTTGTTGCGGCCAAGTGGATGACCACGAGTTTGGGTGTTTACGAGATCTATGTGAACGGCAAGCCCGTAGGCAACGAGTTCCTAAAGCCCGGCTTTACCGACGTTCGCAAGACTCGCCGTTCGTTCACCTACGACATCACCGAGGCCATCAACACAGGCTCTGGCGCTGAGAACGTCCTCTCGGCACAGGTTACCCCCGGCTGGTGGGCCGACAAGATCGTTACGACTTCTACCCGCAACGGTATGTACGGCAAGAAGCCCGCATTCCGTGCCGTTCTGGAGCTGACCTACGCCGATGGCTCGAAGAAGCTCTACGGAACCGATCTTGAGAATTGGAAGGCTGGCGTAGCAGGTCCCGTTAAGCACTCTGCAATCTTCGATGGCGAGGAGTACGACGCACGCGAGAAGATGGGTTATGAGACTGTGGAGATCCTCTCGAAACCCGAGCTCAACACCGAGTTCAATGGCGAGATTCTCCCCTCTAACGGTGCGGAGATCTACCTGCGCGAGGATTTGACGCTCTCACCCGTTGAGGCCTACACTTGGAAGGATGTCGAGGGTGCAAAGGAGAATGAGGCCGGTAAGGTTGTTGTTGCACAGCGTTTTGCTGCGGGCGAGCCGATCGTTGTCAAGGCTGGCGAGACTCTGGTAGTCGATTTCGGCCAGAACAGTGCTGCCGTTCCCTCATTCGAGTTCAAGGCAAAGGAGGGTACCGTGCTGACGTGCCTGCCCGGTGAGCTTCTCAACGACGGTAATGGCGCTCGCTCACGCGGTATGGATGGCCCCGAGGGTAGTGTTCACCGCGAGAATCTGCGTATGGCCGACTCGGGTATGATCCTGACTTACACGTTCGGCGCTGGCGAGAAGTATGTATCGTACTACCCCCGCACCACCTTCTTCGGCTACCGCTACGTTTCTATTACGGCTACCGACGAGGTAACCATCAAGTCGATCCACTCGATCCCCGTAACCTCTATTGCCGAGAATCTTGAGATCGGTAATATCACGACGGGCGACGAGAGCATCAATAAGCTCATCTCGAACACCTATTGGGGTCAGCTCTCGAACTACCTCTCTGTTCCTACCGACTGCCCGCAGCGTAACGAGCGTCTGGGCTGGACGGCCGATACGCAGGTATTTGCCGAGACGGGTACGTTCTTCGCCAATACCGAGTCATTCTTCCACAAGTGGATGCGCGATATGCGCGACAGCCAGAACGAGTTGGGCGGCTTCCCCGGTGTTGCTCCCTACGCTCAGTATGGTAACGAGAAGATGCGTCTGGGTTGGGCCGATGCAGGTATCATCGTGCCTTGGACTGTTTGGAAGCAGTTTGGCGACAAGCAGATCATCGACGAGAATTGGGAGTCGATGAACCTCTTCCTGAACCACATCTACGAGACCAAGTATAACCACGAGTCGCTCGTTGCCGAGAACGGCAACTACCAGTGGGCCGACTGGCTCAGCTACGAGCCTCTGGAGACCTGTGGCGGCCTGCACGTCGCTAACGGCAAGATTATGCCCGAGGCTATCACCTATTGGAACTACCTGAGTGCTTCGTATTGGGTTATCGACGCTACGATGATGGCCGATATGGCAAAGGCTACGGGCCGTGATGTGGCTCGCTACGAGCAGATCGCCGAGGATGGCAAGGAGTACATCAAGAAGAATTTCCTCAATGCCGACGGCACGTTCAAGACCGCTATCCTGAATACGATGCAGACTCCCGCGCTGTTTGCCCTGAAGAATAAGCTGGTCGATGGCAAGGCTAAGGAGGATATGATCGCACGCCTGCGCCAGAACTTCGCCGACCACGACAACTGCTTGCAGACTGGTTTCTTGGGTACGTCGATCCTGATGGCTACGCTTACAGAGAACGGTATGGAGGATATCGCCTACGAGCTTCTCTTCCAGCGTAAGAACCCCAGCTGGCTCTACTCCGTAGATAACGGCGCAACGACAATCTGGGAGCGTTGGAACTCATATATGGTTGATAAGGGTATGGGCCCGCGCGGTATGAACAGCTTCAATCACTACGCTTACGGTTGTGTATGCGAGTGGATCTGGGAGAGCGCCGCAGGTATCGCTGCCGATCCCGCACAGCCGGGCTTCAAGCACATCGTGATGCGTCCCCTGCCCGACAAGCGTCTGGGCCACATCACGGCCGAGTACAACTCAGCAGCAGGCCTTATCAAGAGTGCTTGGCGCTACGAGGGCGATAAGTGGATCTGGAATTTCACCATCCCCGAGGGCTCAACCGCAACGGTAACCCTCCCCGGCGAGACCACCTCAAAGAAGTACACCGCCGGCTCGTACACCATCGAGAAATAATCATCTCAACCACACAAAAAGGGCTGTCCAACAGGTTATGTTGCGACAGCCCTTTTTGTTTT
Organism: Rikenellaceae bacterium; assembly: GCA_015059925.1. GTDB lineage: Bacteria > Bacteroidota > Bacteroidia > Bacteroidales > Rikenellaceae > Alistipes. Next base: position 24,103 of record SUZL01000009.1, on the reverse strand, counting down.
TATGATTTAGAGAGTTGAAATTTGTACAAAATGTAGCTACGGGGAAATCTACATTTTTCTATTTAGAAAAAAAATAGTAATTTTACCCCAAATTTACATTGTGAGAAGATGATTGTAGAATTGATTTCAAAATATCTGGAGCATAACAAGCGTTTGGTTGTGCCTAACCTCGGTGCGTTTATCGTTAAGGAGGCGGGACGGACGGTGCTATTTTCCAATTTGATAAAGGCCGACGACGGCGTGTTGCGTTCGCTTGTGGAGCGTAATGGCGTGTCGCAGCTGGAGGCTGCAGGAGTGGTCGATCGCTTTGTGTTTGAGGTGAAGGAGAGCCTCGAGAAGAGCGGCGTATGCGCCCTGAGTGGCTTTGGCGAGTTGCGCAATGGAGCTAACGGAACGCTCCAATTTACATACAACCCCTCGGTTAAGGGAGAGAATCTCGACGGCAATGTCGCAGCCAAGTTGGCCGAGCGCGAGGCTGCACGTCGTGTAGCGCAGGTGGAGACTACGGTGGAGCAGGATGAGGAGATAGAGATCTCTGTTGCTCCCCGCAAGGAGGCTGAGCCGCAGGCCGCTCCCGCACCCGAGAAGCAGGTTGAGCAGAGAGTGGAGGTTGAGCAGAAGCCCGAGCAGGAGATTGAGACTCCGCGTCAGCGCAGAGCGGCTCCCCGCGAGCAGAACGATTATGTCAAGGGGCTGCGTTACGGCAAGGGGCGAAAGGGCGTTGGCCGTGCGGTCGCGCCAATGCGCAAGAGCGGAAAGAGCGATTTGATCATCAAGATCGCTATTGCTGCCGCGGTGGTTGCTATGCTTGCGCTGGCATACGGATTATATAACGACTGGCGCAACCAGCAATACCTCTACGAGGATCTGCGCGATGAGCAGATCTACGACGAGGTTCCCGCTTCGGCCGAGCAGGGTGTGCGCAACCCCGATTTGGATTATATTACGCCCAACGAGAATTAGAAGATGGCAGAGGTAGATATAATGTCGGTAAAACAGCGATTCGGTATCATCGGCAACTCCGATGCGATGAATCGCGCCCTGAGCGTGGCTCTGCGCGTGGCGCCCACCGATCTGTCGGTGCTCGTTACGGGTGAGAGCGGTGTGGGTAAGGAGTTCTTCCCGCAGATAATCCACGCCTACTCGGCTCGCAAGCACGCCAAGTATGTTGCGGTGAATTGCGGAGCTATCCCCGAGGGTACTATCGACTCGGAACTCTTCGGCCACGAGAAGGGCTCGTTCACGGGCGCTACGGAGGCCCGCAAGGGATATTTCGAGGAGGCCGACGGTGGCACAATCTTTCTCGACGAGGTGGGCGAGCTGCCCCTCTCGACGCAGGTGCGATTGTTGCGCGTGCTGCAGTCGGGCGAGTTTATGCGTGTAGGCTCGGCGCGTGTGCAGAAGACCAACGTCAGAGTCGTGGCCGCCACGAACAACGATCTGCAGAGCGCTATCGAGTCGGGCCGCTTCCGCGAGGATCTCTACTATCGACTCAACACCGTGCCCATCACCGTGCCCGCCCTGCGTGAGCGACCGGAGGATATTCCTCTGCTGTTCCGTAAGTTTGCATCCGATGTGGCGGTGCAGTATAAGATGCCGGCAGTGCAGCTCGATGAGGGTGCGCGACAGCTTCTGCAGAGCCACTATTGGCGAGGCAATGTGCGCCAGCTGAAGAACGTGGCCGAGCAGATCTCGGCGCTGGAGCGTAGCCGAACAATTACGGCCGATGTACTCCAGTCGTACCTTACGCCTGCCTACAACACCTCTACCACGATGACCATCGGCGGCAAGGGGGCTGCGAGCGAGGATTTCTCGTCGGAGCGCGAGCTGTTGTATAAGATACTCTTCGATATGCGTAGCGACATCAACGACCTGAAGCGTATGCTCAGCGAGTTGATGCACTCGGCAGGGGCTGTGCATACCGCTCCAAAGGCGGACGTAATTGGATTTCTGCCCTCATCTTCGGTGGTGCATCCTTCGGCGGTGAGCAATGCCGACTATGCCGAGAGCGAGGTCGTGGAGGAGGTTACGCACAAGGAGCTCACGAAGGCCGATATGCAGCGCGAGCAGATTATCGCGGCTCTGCGTAGCAACAACGGTCGTAGGCGCGATGCTGCGCGTCAGCTCTTTATGTCGGAGCGCACGCTCTACCGCCGCATCAAGGAGTTGGGAATTACGGATGACGATATTTAACGCAAATTATAGCAAGATGCAGATATTCAGAAATATATCGACAAAACTTGTGGCTCTCGCGCTCATCGTTGTGGGCCTCGTTTCGAGCGGATGTATCTTTATGCGCGGAGGCTACTCATTCTCCGGCGCGAGTATCCCCGAGGCGGCCAAGACCTTCAGCGTGGCCTACTTTCCGAACAACGCCCCGATGGTGTCGCCCACGCTCAGTACGATGCTGACCGAGGCGCTGCGCGACAAGTTTCTGCGCCAGACCAAATTGCAGATGGTCGATGAGGATGGCGACTTCGCTTTCGAGGGCGAGATTACGGGTTATAGCTCGACCACAGCTTCGGTTTCGAGCGACAATTATGCGCAGCTCAACCGACTGACGATAACCGTGCGCGTGGAGTTCACCAACAAGATTGACCCCAACGCGTCCTTCTCGCAGACCTTCTCGCAGTTTGCCGATTACGACTCGCAGCAGCTGCTGACCGATATTCAATCCGATTTGGATCAGGAGATTGTCGATCAGATCGTAACCGACATTTTTATGGCTTCGGCAGCAAATTGGTAGTGATATGGGAAAAAATTTTCAAAAAAATATCGAGGCCGCTGACGGCACTATTGAGATAGCTCAGGAGGCCATCGAGAGCCTGCTCCGCACGGAGCGCTGGCAGCCCGAGAGCGCGAGCGACGCGGCGGGTGAGGAGGCTTCGGTGGAGAGCCTGAAAGCGCTCTACGAAGTGCCGCATTTGGAGGTTAAATCGATTGATGTTGAGCGCCTTACATTCCTGTCGTCGGAGGATATTATCGACCGTTTTCTGCGTACCGAACCCCGCCGAATAGTGGCCGAAGAGGGTGAGGTCGAGCAGGAGATAACGACCTCTGCCGACATTGACGATGAGGAGGATATGGTGAGCGAAGAGCTCGCCGAGGTGTACCTCGCTCAGGGGCTGAAAGATATGGCAAAAGAAACTTATCGCAAATTAAGTTTGCTAAATCCCGAAAAAAGTGTTTACTTTGCACAGATTATCGCGAACATAGATAGTAACAATTAAAAAACAGTATAAAATTATGTTGTATTCAATTTGTATCGTATTGATTCTCGTTGCGAGCATCATCCTCATTTTGGCCATCTTGGTGCAGAACCCCAAGAGCGGTATGGCTGCCAACTTCGGCGCTGCAAATCAGGTTATGGGTGTTCGTGAGTCAGCAAACATTCTCGAGAAGACCACTTGGACTTTGGCCACTCTGGTCGTAGTGTTGAGCCTTGTAGCTACCATCTCAATGAAGGATGGCTCTACGTCGGTAGGTGGTGCTTTGCAGCAGGATGCCGAGGCCTTGATGGAGCACGTTAATGCTACGGCAACCGAGGCTATGCCCCAGAGCGACATCCCCAATATGGAGGCTCCCACCGAGTTCCCCGCTAACTAAGCAACGGGATTGAGATTTAAGCGCAAGACGCGGTCCGCAAGGGCTGCGTCTTTTTTTGCCCATCGCAAGGGCAGCGTCTTTTTTTTGCTCACCGCAAGAGTAGCGTCTTTTTTTTGCGCCCGCCTCGCTCATAATGCCTCCCACAAACCCAAAATCTCCACAAAAAAACACGTGAACGAAAAATTTTAGTTAAAAAACTACTAAAAATAGTTGCAAGTGAAAAATTTTTAGTTACCTTTGTAAAAACAAAACCCCGATAGACTATGACAATGCAGAAATTAACCAACAAAGAGGAGGAGCTGATGCAGCACTTCTGGCAGCACGGAGCGATGTTCGTCAAGGACGTTCTGTTGCTCTACGACGATCCCAAGCCGCACTTCAACACCATCTCGACGATGGTGCGCACGCTCGAGACCAAGGGCTTCATCGGCCACGAGGTCTTCGGCAACACCTATCGTTACTTCCCCGCCATCTCGCAGCAGCAGTACTCGAAGGGCGTGCTCGGCAACGTGGTTACGCGCTACTTCGAGAACTCATACAAGCAGGTGGTCTCGGCCCTTATCGAGGAGGACAAGATCTCGGTCGAGGAGCTGGAGGAGCTTATCCGCAAGGTAAATAATCAATAATCGCCGCCCGCGTCCCTGCCGCAGCCCCTACCCGCAACGAAAGCCACGAGACACCCGCAGAAGCCTGCGCCCGTAAAACCCGCAAAAACACGCCGTTTATGTTTGATTTTTTAGTATATCTCGCTGAGTCGGCCCTCTGTCTGGCGGCCCTCTATCTTATATATAAGGTGGCGATGAGCAACGAGACTCTCCACCGCCTTAACCGCGTCCTGCTGCTCGGCTCTGTCGTTCTCTCGGCCGTGCTGCCGCTCTGCCGCCTAAAGATCATCCGCGAGTACGACCCCGTGCCCATCGCGGAGCCCCTCGGCCTTGAGGAGTTTGCCGTAGCCGAGGCCGTCGAGGTCGGTATCGACTACGTTTCGCTGCTGAAGGATCTGGCCGTCGTGGTCTTTATCCTCGGCGTGGCTTTTATGCTGGTGCGCTTGGCGGTGGGAATCTACTCGGTGTGGCGCCTGATCCATAGCGGCGAGATGAGCGTCATCGAGGAGGATGTAACCCTCACCGTGGTGAGCCAACTCTCCTCGCCCTTCAGCTGGTTTGGCCATATCGTCGCCTCGCAGAGCGATGTGCAGGAGTACCGCCGTATGATCCTCTCGCACGAGCTGGCCCACATCCGCCTGCACCATTCGTGGGACGTGATGGCTGTCGATCTGGCGTTGTGCCTCTGGTGGTTTAACCCCGCTATGTGGCTGCTGCGTAGAGAGTTGCAGTCGCTGCACGAGTATCAGGCCGACGACGCTGTGCTGCGCGATGGCGTAGATGCCAAGACTTATCAAATGCTATTAATAAAAAGAGCAGTTGGCTCAAGACTCCACTCCGTTGCCAACTGCCTGAATCACAGTAACCTTAAAAATCGAATCACTATGATGTGTAAGAAAACTTCATCGAGGTGGGCTGCAACCAAGGCGTTGCTGGTCGTGCCTATGGTGGCCGTTGCGCTCAGCGCGTTTGCCACAACTGTTTATGTACCCCGCGAGTTGCAAGACAAAGTTACGGAAAATTCCGCAAACCTGCAAGACGAAGAAAAGCCTAATCCCCTTGTTGTTATCGACGGAAAAGTCGTTTCCTACGACGAGATGAATCTGCTCGACCCCAACACCATCGGCAATATGTCGGTATTCAAGGGGGACAAGGCCAAGGAGTATGCCGCCGAACTCGACTTGAATATCACGGCAGAGGATGTTAAGGAGGGCTTGATTGTGATTACCCTGAAAAAGGATGGCCAGACGGCCGTTTTAGACAATCCTGTCAAGGATAAGGTGATTGTATTCGCCGACGAACAAGATAAAGGTGGGACAAGAACGCAGAGTAGCACGATTACTATTTTGGGTAACAACGACAACACCAAGATGACTGCCATCCAGATTGACAATGCAGGCGAAGGTGGCGAGATGAAAGTCAAAGTCAATGGCAAGGATGTGCCCTACGAGACGCTGAAGACCATCCCCTCGGAGGAAATCGGTGAGATGAAGATTGTGAAACTCGATGGCGTAGGAACTATTTATGTAACGACGAAGGATGAATTGGAGGCGCAGACGAAGGAGTTCGCGCAGAAGATGAAGGATTTTGAGAAAAGAATACCCGAGTTTGAGCAGCAGATGAAAGAGCTCGAGCAGAATAATCCCGAGTTTCAGCAGAAGATTAAGGAGTTCAAGCAGAAGATGAAGGAGTTCGAGCAGGCAGAAAAGCAATTTGCGAAAGCTGATAAAGATTTCAAACAAGCGGAAAAGCAGTTTGCTCAGGCCGAGAAGGCTTTCAAACAAATGGAAAAAGATGTACAGCAGCAGAATCCTCCTTATATCAAAGCCGAAAAGATGCCAAAATTCCGTAATGGCGATTTGATGTTGTTCCAGAGTTGGATGCAGAACAACGTGCAGTATCCCGCCGAGGCAATCGAAAAGGGTATCTCGGGCCGCGTGGTATTCTCATTCGTTGTCGAGGCCGATGGCTCACTCTCATCGTATCAGCTGATGGCTTCGCCCGACAAAATCCTCGCCGACGAGGTCGAGCGCGTGTTCAACTCTTCACCCCGCGAGTGGACCGCAGGCGAGCAGGACGGCAAAAAGGTGAGAGTGAAATTTACGTTGCCCGTAGTCTTCGCTGCCGTGGCAGATGCTTCCGAGAATGTTAGCGGTCAGGTAGTAGATGCCAAGGGCGAACCATTTGTGGGTGTTGTTGTGCAAGTCGATGGCTCTGACGAGCGCGGCGTGGTAACCGATGCCGAGGGCAGATTCTCGATTTCGATGTCAGAGGGCGAAACCCTAAAGTTTAGTTATATCGGTATGGATACCAAGCGAGTGAAGGTGGATAATACGAATAAACCTATATCAGTTACTATGAAATAATGAAATTACCAACCATAAGCAACTCATAATTCCGGCAGGAATCCCCGAGGGGGTTCCTGTTTTTTTACTCTTCCTAAATCTCCCTTTGAAAAAGGGAGACTTCGGGGGTCCCGAGTTCTGGCCGCGACCGAGTTATAAAAAGAAAAACGGCAGAAAACAGCAAAAGAAAACACTTTTCCAAATCATTTATGGGGAGGGGTGATTTGTGGAGTGGTTGAGTGTGGATGGAATATATTATTGTAGGACACTCTTATGCGTAGCTATGCATTCCGCCGAGCAGGAAGTTTACGCCAAAGTAGGTAACGATCACCGTTAGAAAGGCCACGATGCAGAACCTATGAAAGAAGATTGGGCGGCGGAAGTAGCTGAGCGACTGCGAATGAAGTGCCGAGGCATAGACCATCATCGTGATGAGTGCCCACACCTCCTTCGGATCCCAACCCCAATAGCGGCCCCACGACACATTGGCCCATACAGCTCCGATAAAGATTCCCGCCGCCAGCAGAAAGACTGCCGGATAGAGCATAAGTCGGCTGAGGACGTAGAGCGATTCGATCTCCTGCTCGGCCTCGGGGCGTGTACGGCGAATGATAAGGGCTGTTAGGCCATTAAGCATCGTAAAGGCCAAGAGCGTGTAGGCAATCATAATCACGACAACGTGTATGCTCAGTAGTGGAGATTGCAACACGGGCATAAGCTGCGTAATTTGGGGTGTCGCCTCGCCCATCATTGCCACCAGCATCGTAAAACCGCAGAGTAGCAGTCCGAAAGGTAGAGCAAGGCGGAATCGGCCGGCGAAGAGAAGTGTCAGCACCACGCTGCACCACGCCATAAACTGCATCGTTTCGAAGCCGTTGGAGAGTGGAACGTGGCCGCTTACCATCCAGCGCAGGGCGATGTGGGACGTAAGATAGGCTGCAATGCACCCCACAATGGCAAGCAACGTAAGACGGAGCCATCGCATTTGCCTTTTTACGCCATCGCACATAATAAAGAGCATAAAACATATTATGCCTAACGTTAGACAAGCCATCGCCAGCGGGCGATTGTAGTTCGACTCATTATAGAGTTGTTCGGCGCGGAAGAGTCGCTCGGAGGGGAGTCCCTCGGCGGCCTCGCGGATCTGGTAGAGGCGTATCTTCTGGAGCAGATTGACAACTTCGGCGTAGTCGCGTCGTGCCACCTGCTCGGCCACTAAATTCAGGCTATTACCGATGAACAGCCACTGCTCGTAAGGCATTGTGCGGGGAAGTTGATCCGCCAGCGAGTACCACACCGTCTGCTCACTGTCGAGCTCGTTGTAGGGATATATCTTCAGTAGGCTCCCCGTGCAGAGCATACTAACAAGATTGAATTTCTCGTTGGCACTCTCGGCATTGCGACGCAGAGCGTCATTGCCCGATTGCAGAGCCTCGTCTATTCGATAGCCATCCTTGTCGGTAAAATCCGTCAGGGCAGCATACTGCCCCTCGATTTGCAGCAGTTCCTGTACCGCCGAGCCCTTGATTTTAATCATCGGTTCGTGCTTCCAGTCATCGTAGAAGAAAAACCAGCCCGTGAGTACCTGCTCGGCCGTAAGGCCTTCGTAGGAGGTTTTGCCGTATAGTTTGGCTGTAAAGTCACGTGCAAGGGTTTGCAGGGGGCAGATGCGGTCGTTGTAGTAGATGTGCAGATTGCCAAACTCTGCGGCCACTTCGCGCGGCAGGGTTTGGGGAGCGGCCGAGGCGTTGAGCGCAGAGGCAAGCACCGCCACGGCCAGCAATCCACGTCGAAGGGCCGGATGGCGGAGCAGATGACGGAATGTAGAGCCTCGCTGAAAGAAGAAGGCGATCATCGTAATGAGCAGCATCGCATAACCCGTATAAGTGATACCGATGCCGTAGGGATCGTACGAAATAGAGAGCGTCGTACCTTGCGCGTCATGGTCGTAGCCCGACTGATAGAAACGGTAACCACGATAGCGGAAGATGTTATTCATCGAAATTACGCCCTCGTGGGTTTGCGTACCGTCTAAAACCTCTATATGGCTTACATAATCCATCGGCGCAAACGTTCCATCGTAGTACCGAAGCTCGAACTCTTTGAGCTGAATCAAGAAGGGAAATTGCTGCGTCTGCCCATCCGAGAAGGCAAACTCTCCCGTCGCGTTCTCGCCTACGCGAAGATGCAGACGGCCTTGAATGCCGAACAGATAGGTTACACCTGCTCCTGCCAAAATAAGCAGGAACGAGAGATGCAGAGCAAAGGTAATCAGGCGTTTGTGGAGGCGTTGTTTTATGGCGTAAAATAGCGAGAGATTAGCCGAAGCGCCCCACAGCGCAACCATCCACCACGCGCCATAGATATACTCGCGCACAAAGTCGCTACCGTGCTGCTTCTCCACAACGGTGGCGACCATCATAATCGCTGTGATAAGTCCCAGTGATGAAAATGCCAATGTTCGTAATCTGCGTCTCTCCATTATCCTATAAAAAGCCACCACTCCCTTGCGGGTGGTGGCGGGCATAGTTAGTTATTAAATAGCGTCAATAAACTTCACGATAGCATCACGATCCTCCTTTGAGAGTGAGCGGAAAGCCTCGACACTCTTACGAGCGTCGCTCTTGGCGTTACCGTGCCACATAATAGCCTCCATTGTGGTGCGGGCACGACAGTCGTGCAGGCGGTCAGCCGTCGCAGAGCCCGTAACCTTCTGATGCAAGCCGCGTCCCCAAAGCGGAGTTGTGCGGCACCAGCCGGTACGGATGTCGTTCTCCATATGGAGCTTGTGCTGTACCATATCGGTATAGGGCCAGATCTTCTGATTCGGGTAGCGAGGCAGCTCATTACCCTCAAAGAAGCGGGCGGGATCGCGTACATCGTCATTGCCCGTAGTCCACGAGGGACGATGGCAGTAGGCGCAACCGATCTCATCGAAGAGCTCGCGGCCACGCAGCACATCCTCATCATTCACATTACGCGCTGCGGGGACAGCCAAACCGCGGTGCCAAACCATCAGGTCGGTGTACTCCTCGTCGGTAACCTCTACGGGGAGGTTTTTCGAAGTGAGGTAGGCGTAGATGCGCTCCTCCAATGTGCCCTCCCAGAACTCGGGGTACTCCTTGTTGGGATCTACGGCTGCGATATACTCCTCGAAGCCAGCCTGCACGTCGGGATCCTTTGATGAGTATAGAGCGTAGGTGCCAGCCGCATCGAGGTAGTGGAAACGACGGTCGCTGCGTGTAGCGTTGGTAATGTTCCATAACGCGTTAGCACCGGCACCATCCTGCAACGGGCCACGGCTCATTGCGTAGGTGTAACGGCGGATGTACTTCGTGCCGTCGCCGCCCTGTGCGGTATTGGCGTAATAGCTCTTCCACTCGCCATTCTCGAAGTAGGCGGTATTCAGACCATTGGGCATATAGCCATCCTGCTCCTGCTTGCGCCACTCGGCAACAATATCCTCGTCGGGAATAGCATCCAAAAGACCTGTGCCATAGATGCCGATGGTAGATTCCAACTTAACACCATAGTTGCCCAGTTGATCGTAACCCTGATTATATACATAGATTGCATCCTCGGGCATCGTAACCTCGGGGTACTGCAGAGAGTAGGTCTCGCCGTCGGGGAACTTGTTGCCCCACTCGTCGGTGTAGTCCAACCACTGCACCATAATCTTGCTCTCATCGACGGGAGCCTTGAAGGGTGCTACAGCATGGCTCTGCGGCATACCTGCAAGCCAAGGCACATAAGCCTCGGTATCCTTGTTATATACAACAAGCAGGTTACCATTGCCAATCTCGTTGGTGTTGAATGCGCCTGCCTCGATGCGCTTTCCGTGGCCATAGCCCGGGTGACAGTGAATACAAGAGGTACGGATATACACGGGACCCAAACCTGAACGTACACCCTCCGTATTACTCATAAAGGGCTTCTCAAAAAGTGCCTCACCATTCTTGAACGATTGGTACATGCCAGCGTTCTCGACCGATGCAGTGGGTTGCTCCAGAGCGTTGAACGTTGCAAGGTGAGTTGTTCCCAACTCGCCACCCGTGTAGTACCAGTCGGGGAGCTCGACAACTTCGGGCTGTTCGGGTTCGGGCGCGGGTACGGGCTCTACGGTAGAGTCGTCGCTACAAGCTACTGCAAAAGAGCTTAGTGCAGCTAAAATCAAGCAATTAATCTTTTTCATAGTCATTTTTTGTTATAAACCGACTCGGGCGAGAACCGAAAGTCTCGCCTACAAGTCGGTGCCTTGTCACCGCAATTAATACTTCGACAACTCGGCCATTACACTCTCAAGGATATCAACCAAATCGGTACCTACGACCGTCACGGCGTTGTCAGCCTCCGCGCCTGATGCGCTCTTTGCAAATGGTTCAGGAATTTTTTGAATGGCTGCAATGCAGGCCTGTATCTGGTTTTTAACTTGAGTGTCCAAATCGGGATTCACAGACTTAATGTAGTCGCTTACCGATGCGTCGCCTGCAAGGCTACCCTCGTAAGCATTCTGTATGCTGATGATATTGCCCACAAAGTCGTTGATCGAATTGAGGCTATATGGTGACTCGATGTAGTTGCGATCCTCCTCGGATGAGCCGTTGGCGGGGCGACCAATCTTGGTGTTGCCCACCTCGTCGGCGATGTCGATGCAACCCTGCACCAAATCCTCGGCTGCCTCCTGGAAATTCTTGTAGCGACTACCGCCCTGACCAGCATTCTTCATACTCCAGCCGTAGTCGAACGAAGGCTCCAGCTCGGCAGCCTCCATCAGCGCGAGTTTCTCGGGCGTGACATTATCAACACCTGCCCACGAAGCCTCCAGAAGGATGCACTGATCGCGCAGATCCTCCGCAACGGCGCAGAGGTAGATGAGCTCCTCCTCGGTGTAGTTCACATTGTGGGGAAGTGAGCTCTCGCCATCCTCGCTCAGTTCGAAGAGCATATACTCAACGGCGTGGAAACCCAGAAGACCATAACCCAGATTGGCTACATCCCACGCCTGACCGGCACGGATGTTTGCCAGCAGCTGATCCATAGCGTTCTTGTCCAGAGGCCACGAATCGATATGGGGATCAATATTGTAATCGGCGGCAGCACCGTAGAGGAATGCCTCACTCTTCTCCCAATAGTCGCGGCAAGCGTTCCAGTGCGCACCAGCAGCCTTGACCAAATCGGTCGTAAGCTCGCCTGCAGAGAATGCCTCGTAGATGTCGGCGCAGGCATCGGCCATCAGGATTGCATTGTCGGCCATACCCTTATAGGTGGCAACGACCGTATTGTCGATGTAGGGCGCAATGGCAGCCTTGAATGACTCCTCCTTCGTCGGGCCCTCGGGCTCGGGCGTGGGTGTTGGAACTATGCCACTCTCATCGTCGCTACAAGCGCCGAGGCCCAGCGAGAGCATAGCGCTGAATGCAAAATAAGAGAGAAATTTCAAACTCTTTTTCATCTTGTCTGTTGTTTTATTGTTAATACTTAATAAAATTCTGTTGCAAAATTACTCGGTCGGCAGTGGCGTGGCAATACTCAAAAATTGGGTATTTTCTTCGGCTGCATCGCCCCGTCTAACGGATATTGAGTAATTAACGCTTGAAAAGGCCCGAGTAGGCAATGCCGATCGAGAACGAAGGCTCGTTGTTGAAGGCTTTGTCCAGAAGTCCGATGCTATACTCCGCCTTGATGACGATGTCGCTGATGGGGCGATAGTTCAAACCTACGGCCACGCGCTGACGGCCACACCACGCCGAATCCTGAATCGTGCCCTCGGTCTTATACATCGAGTCGTAATACTCGTAGCGGCCGAACAGATAGAGGCTCTGGCCGTTTAACTTGGCGTTATCGCCAATTCCGAAGAGGTCGTAACCCGCCTCCACGCCTGCCGAGATAGCATCAGAGCCGATGGCCTGCTTGGGCGAGGGAGAGTCGTTACGCATCGACATATTGTATTTGGTGATAAGCTCCGAGTCAGTCAGATGGCCATAGTCGAAGTTACCGCGAACGATCAGGTCGTGAGCATCGTAGCAGAAGTCGAAAGAGCCGATGGCCACCGTGCCCTTCACATCCTTATACTTATCGTTAGCCGTAACGCTCAGCGTATTTCTAAAAGAGTTTCCGACGTATCCACTCAACGAAAGGCGAAGTCCCTTCACTGAAAAATTGTCCACACGGAAGGCTCCTGCGTATGAGTTGGCAATCTTGAACTCGTAGGGGCTGCCTGCGCCACCTGCCACCCACGTCTGGCGGCCGAAGCGATCCGAGTCAAGACCCGGCAAGAGCATAACTTCATAGCGCCACTTGCCCACTTCACCCCAAAGGCTTACGCCCGTCTCGTGCCAAGTGCAGGGCATAATGGTGCTCTCGCCCTCAGGACGGTAGTTGGTGAAGAACTCGGTGGGCATATGGTACATATTGGTAGCGCCGACGGGAACTATGATGTGGCCCATCTTGAGGTTGATCTTGCCGCCGAGCCACGCCTTGTTGATCCAGAACTGCTCCAACGCAACCTCACCGCCGCGCTCGACCTCCGATTCGTACTCTCCGGCCTCCTCTTCCTCGATCTCGACGGCACTCTCCGTGCCGCCGTGCTCAAACTCTATCTCCGTGCCGAGTGACCAGCCGCGTCCGAAATCATAACCCAGCCACAGCACAACGTGCGGCAGGTCGAAGCGACCGTGGCTCTTATCGTCCTTATAGGTCCCGGCGTCGGTGTAACGCAGATATTTGTCGCTAAAGAAGTTGCGGGTATATACGGCCTCGCCATAACCGCCGATTGTCAGGCGTGAGGGTTTTTCGCTTGATTGTGTGGTCTGCACCTCGTTATTCGAGGGAGCCTCGCTCTGCTGGGCATAGGTCGCAAATGAGAGCGCTGTACCAAGCATAAGGGTCAGTAAAAATCTCTTCATATTGTCTTCTTTATTTATTATACATACTCGTAAAACACTATTTTACCACTTGCAAAAATATTAAGAGAGTGCAATGGGGACAATACTCAAAATTGCGTAATTTTAGGGATGCCGTGGCGTGGCAAATCACTATTTTTAAGTATTGATTCGGGGTTAGGTTTGGCGTAACTTTGCCTGTGCAATTTCTTTAGAAATAGATGTCCTCCGATTTGACAAGATATTACCCTTCGGATAAGATGCGAAGCCTTATTCGCGACAACTCATCTCTGCTTATGGTGATGAGTCGCTTTGGTATCTCGTTGGGTTTCGGCGACAAAAGCGTGAAGGAGATATGCGAGACGCAGGGCGTTGATACGGCTACGTTCTTGGTTGTGGCCAATTTTATCAGCGGCAAGGGGGCCGACTATCGGGCGCTGTCGCTTGCCTCGCTCATAGAGTACCTGAAGCGTGCCCACAACTATTTTCTCGACTATAATCTGCCCTCGATACGCCGCCGCCTGATAGAGGCCATCGACTGTTCGGGAGCTGACGATGTGGCGTTGCTGATACTGCGTTTTTATGATGAGTATGTAACCGAGGTACGCCGCCATATGGAGTATGAAAATGAGGAGGTCTTTTCGTATGTGGAGGATCTGCTCAAGGGGCGTATCTGTGGCATATATACGATTCGCTCGTTCTCGGATCACCACAATAACATAGGCCCTAAACTCAATGAGTTAAAGGATATTATCATCAGTTACTATCCCGAGCGAAGTAACGATATGCTCAACTCGGTGCTCTTCGATATAATCAACTGTGAGCAGGATCTTAACTCTCATTGTCAGGTCGAGGATGCGCTGTTTGTGCCTGCCGTTGAGGAGCTGGAGCAGCGAGTGCGTGAAAACGGACTCACATTGCCACCAGCCGAGGTTGAGGCGTCGGATGCGGCACGGGCGGAGGTATTGAGTGTTCGTGAGAAGGAGATAATTGTATGTATAGCAAAGGGAATGTCGAATAAGGAGATTGCCGATAGCCTGAACCTCTCGGTGCATACCATCACCACGCATCGCCGCAACCTCTCATCAAAATTGCAGATTCACTCGCCCGCAGGTCTCACGATCTACGCCATCGTGAATAAGCTCATCGACCTAAGGGATATTCAGGGGTTGTAATTTATTCGTGTGATCTATAGGAGTTGCCAGATTCTCACTCCAGAGTAGGGCAGAGATTGATATGCCTTCGGTATCTTTTTCTTGTGCCCGTATAAGGTTATGCGGTATAAATCCTTTATGGTTCAATCTGAAAAGTGGGACAAAAAATGGGTCAAAACGGCTGTTTTAGCCCCCTGAATAGGCTTTTTTGGGCCAAAATGCGAAAATAAAAAAAGTCGGCCACTTTTGTAACAATCTGATTTTCAGAGCTGAATCCGAGACTTGAACTCGGGGATGCTGGCGCATCCCGCGGGGACTATATTTACATTCCCTCTAAATCTCCCTTTGAAAAAGGGAGACTTCGGGGGTTCCGAGTTCTGGCCGCGACCGAGTTATAAAAAGAAAAACGGCAGCAAATGCTACCGTTTCCCTTTTTCAGAGCTGAATCCGAGACTTGAACTCGGGACCCCTTCATTACGAGTGAAGTGCTCTACCACTGAGCTAATTCAGCGAGTAAGTCCTGTGGCGACTTATTTCGGGTGCAAATATCGTAAAAATTTTGAAAGTTACACCATCTTCGGCCGAGAAAAGTGATTTTTTTGGGGATTTTTACTAAATTCGCAGTGAAAAGCCCCCTGCGCGAGGGCCATCGCAACGGCCCGCAACGAAGAAAAAACCGCCAGAGGGCCACCGAAGAAACCCGAAAAATGTTAGCGATATGATTACTTTTCTCGTATGCCTGACACTACTCGTGGCCGCCTACTTTACATACGGCCGCACGCTGGAGCGCATTTGCGACATCGATCCCAAGGCCACCCCTCCCAGCCGCTCGCACTTCGACGGAGTGGATTATATACCTATGCCGATGTGGAAAACCTTTATGATCCAGATGCTTAACATTGCCGGTCTGGGCCCCTTCTTCGGCGCGCTGCTCGGCGCGGCATACGGCCCCGTAGCTTTTGTATGGATCACCGTCGGATGTATCCTCATCGGTTCGGTGCACGACTTCGTGGCGGGCGTAATCTCGACCAAAAGCGCCGGCCGCAGCCTGCCTGAGATTGTGGCCGAGTATTTGGGCGAGCGCACACGACTCTTTATGCGTGCCTTTTCGGTATTTCTGATGGTTGTGGTGGGAGCCGTATTTATGTCGCAGCCCGCGAAGCTCATCGCCGCGCGTATGAGCGACTCGGCACTCAACATCCCTGCGTTTGCCATCTTCGACGAGTATTCGTGGCTGGTGGTGGCGCTTATAGCCATCATCCTCTGCTACTACGTCATAGCCACGCTGCTGCCCATCGACAAGATTATCGGAAAGCTCTACCCTCTGTTCGGTATTACCGTGCTATTTACGGCCTTCGGCGTTTTGGTGGTGCTGCTCTTCGGCGCGGACAAATATCAGATTCCCGAACTTACGTCGCTCGCCAATATGAAGTTAGGTGCGGAGGATTTTCCCGTCATACCGATGCTCTGCGCAACAATCTCGTGCGGTGCGATTTCGGGTTTCCACGCCACGCAGTCGCCGATGATGGCACGCTGTCTGCGTAGCGAGAGCGAGTGTCGCCCCGTATTCTTCGGCACAATGCTGCTGGAGGGCGTGATAGCGCTGATTTGGGCCGCTATGGCGATGGCCTTCTGGGGCGGTGTCGAGGGGTTGAATGCCCATATCGCCCAGACGGGCGGTCAGGCGGCCGTGATGATTGACGAGATCGCAACCTCGATCTTCGGCGAGGCCGTTGCCATTGTGATCGTTGTCGGCATCGTGGCCAGCGCAATCACCTCGGGCGATACGGCCTTCCGTTCGGCACGACTGATCGTGGCGGACTTTATGGGTATCGAGCAGGTGTCGCTGCGCAAGCGTGTGTATGTCTCGCTGCCGCTGTTCGCCGGAGGTTTGGCATTCGTATTTTTAGTGCCGTTCCAGATTGCGTGGAACACGATGGCGTGGACAAATCAGGTGCTGGCTGTGATTACGCTGTGGGCCATTACGGCCTATCTGGCGCAGAAGCGCAAGCCGTACATTATTACGCTCCTGCCCGCAATGTTTATGACCTTCGTGTGCGTGAGCTACGTCTTCGTGGCCAAACATATGATCCACTTGGGTAACCACGCGGTGGCCTACCTTATCGCTGCTGTAGCGACGGCCATCCTGACGGCCATAATGTTACGAAAAATCAAGAAACAAAAATAGACTTCACTATGATTACCTTCCTTGTCTGCCTCGTGCTGCTCGTTGTGGCCTACTTTGCTCACGGCAGCTACCTCGAACGGGTATGCAAAATCGATCCCAAGCGGGCCGTTCCCTCGCAGAGCCTCTACGACGGTGTGGATTACGTCCCGATGTCGCGCTGGCGCACGTTCCTTATCCAACTGCTCAACATCGCCGGCATCGGCCCCATCTTCGGAGCTATTATGGGTGCCTGCTTCGGCCCTGTGGCCTTTCTGTGGATTACACTCGGCGGAATATTTATGGGTGCGATGCACGACTTCCTCTCGGGCGTGATGCTGGTGCGCAACGATGGCCTCAGCATATCGGAGATCGTGGGCCGATATATGGGCCGCGCTACGTTGCAGTTTATGCGCATCTTCTCGATCATCCTGCTCATTCTGGTGGGAGTGGTGTTCCTGCGCTCGCCCGCCTCGATCTTGGGCGAGATGATACCCTCGGTGTCGTATTGGTGGTGGATCGGAATCATCATCGTCTATTACTTCGTCGCCACGCTGCTGCCCATCGACAAGATCATCGGAAAGCTCTATCCGCTGTTCGGTGCTGCGCTGATATTTATGGCTATCGGATTGGCGGGCGTCATCCTCTTTGGCGACTACTCGGTGCCCGAGCTTTCGCTCTCGACGCTGCGCAACTACCAGCCCAACGCCGAGGCGTTGCCCATCGTGCCGACGCTCTTTATCACCATCGCCTGCGGTGCAATCTCAGGCTTCCACGCCACGCAGTCGCCGCTGATGGCGCGCTGCATCAAGAGCGAGGGCGACTGCCGCTCGGTATTCTACGGCGCGATGATCACCGAGTCGATCATTGCCCTTATATGGGCCGCCATCGCAATGGCATTCTTCCACGGACCCGATAAGTTGGCCGTAGCCCTTGCCGAGCACGGCAATAGTGCCGCGTGGGTGGTGAATACCATCTCGACCTCGACGCTCGGCGTCGTGGGAGGCGTTTTGGCCGTCTTAGGAGTTGTTGCCGCCCCCATCACCTCGGGCGACACGGCCTTCCGCTCAGCACGCCTCATCGTGGCCGACTCGCTGCATATCGAGCAGCGCTCTATTCCCAAGCGACTGATGATCTGCATACCGATCTTCGCCATCGGCCTTGTGCTCAACTTCATCGACTTCGATGTGGTGTGGCGTTACTTCTCGTGGACCAATCAGGCCTTGGCGACGGTCGTGCTGTGGACCATCGTGGTCTATCACCGTCGCGAGGGTTACAATATGTGGGTGGCGCTCTTGCCCGCCATCTTTATGACCTACATCTGCTCGAGCTTCGTCTTTATCTCCGACCAATTCTTCGGTATGGAGAACCGCACCGCAGCCTACATTTTGGGCGGTGTGGCGACCGTCGCGCTCACCATTGCGATGTGGGTAAAGATCAAAAACACAAAGCCTTTGCAGAATGATTAAGATAAAACTATCCCCCACCCCATCGGGCCTTTGGCAGATCGATGGACTCAGCCAGATCGCCCGCCGAAGCAGGGAACTCGAGCCAAGCAACTGGCCCGAGGCCGCTCAGATGCGTTTCGATGCGGTGCAGGCTCTATTAGATAGGATCGGCGACGAAGAGCTTTCGCTCGACTGGAACCACGCCCCGACACGCTCGGCAATGGAGTTGCTCTACTCGGCCGCCGCCGACCAGATGGCCATCGGCGAGGTGGAGATGGCCGTAGCGTTGTGGGAGAGCCTCGCGGCGCTGGACGAGGAGGATCATATGAGCGTCAGCGTGATGCTGGCCTTCTGCTATGTTGATCTCGAAGATTACGACTGCTTGGAGGAGGCGATGTTCAACCTCTCGCCCAAAACACCTGAGTATCACCTACTCACGCTCTGGACCACGTTCCGTCGCACGGGCGGTATCGACCGCGACGCCCTGCGAGAGCTGCGCACGCGCCACAAGGCGTGGATGGAGGAGTTTTCGGCCGACCAGCACCCTGCCGATGAGGCCTATATGGCCGACTGCCGCAGCGAACGCCCCACGCCACAGACCGAGGCGCGCGAGTTGTGGTTCGCCACGGCCGCGCTGTGGGAGCGCAACCCCGACTTTTTGAAAACACTAAAAAAAGCCTAATACTATGAAGAGATTTTTCCTGCTTATCGTGGCCCTCGTATGCGCCACAACGCTCTCGGCTGCCGAGTATAAGTACAGCCGCGACATCATCTACCGTGCGGACAACGACTACGCAAAAACGATGTGCCGCATCGACATCGCTACGCCCGAGGGCGCGACCGACGCACCCGTTATCGTATGGTTTCACGGTGGCGGACTGACGGGTGGCAAGCGCGAGATTCCCGCAGCGCTGCTCAATGGTCAGTATGTTGTCGTAGGCGTGGGCTACCGCTTCTCGCCCAATGTGAAGGTTACCGACTGCGTCGATGACGCTGCCGCAGCCGTTGCGTGGACATTCAAGAATATCGAGCAGTACGGTGGCAGCAGCAAGAAGATCTACATCTCGGGCCACTCGGCCGGCGGCTACCTGGTAAGTATGGTCGGTCTGGAGAAAGCGCGTCTGGAGCGCTACGGCATCGACGCCAACTCGCTCAAGGGCGTTATTCCTTTCAGCGGTCAGGCCATCACCCACTTCGAGGAGCGTCGCTCACGCGGCATTGCCAACACGCAACCCGTTGTGGATGAGCTCGCACCCTTGTTCCACGTTCGCGCCGACTCGGCTCCATTCCTGATGATTACGGGCGATCGTGAGATGGAGATGCTCGGCCGCTACGAGGAGAATGCCTATATGCTGCGCGTCTTCAAGCTCGTCAAGCACCCCGACGCTACGCTCTACGAGTTGGACGGCTACGGACACAATATGTGCGATCCCGCCTACGCCCTGCTGTTGCGTTTTATCCGCCAGCACGAGAATCCCCAAAGCCGTAGATAACGATGAGACGAATCACATTATTGCTACTGCTAACCCTGCTGTTGCTTACGGCCGGCGTGTTGTATGTGGTGCTGCCACAGGTGCGCCCCGAGCGCAAGCAGACGAAGGCTACGCCCGAGGTGATATTCTCATCGACGGGGCCCAATATCAACATCTACTCATCGGAGGTGAGCGACACGCTGCGACTGATGGTTTTTGCCGATACCCACCTCTGGATGAGCGACGAGCGCGAGGAGCCTTTCAGCGAGTATAGCGCCCGTATGGCGGGTGCCTACCACTCGGTAAAACATTTCCAGACGGGTGCGCCCACTACACCCGAGGAGTCGTTCGTAAATACCATACGCCTTGCTCAAAGCCGAGGCGCGGATGCTATTGCTATGCTGGGCGACATCATCAGCTACCCCTCGGAGCGAGGTGTCGAGTGGATTAAGGAGGTGCTCGACACGGTCGCCATACCCTATTATTACACCTGCGGCAACCACGATTGGCACTACGAAGGTATGGAGGGTAGCGGCGAGGCACTGCGCGAAAAGTGGCGCGAAGAGCGCCTGCGACCGCTCTTTGGCGAGCACGATCCCGACCTCTACGGGGTGGATCTGAAGGGCGTAAGATTGCTCTTTGTTGATGATTCTGACTATGTTATAAAGGCCCGCCAGCGCGATATGCTGGCCACCGAGGTGAAGAGCGGCAAGCCATTTATCCTGCTGCACCATATCCCCTTCTACGCTCTCGGACGCTCGGTGAGCTTCGGCATCGGCCACCCCGAGTGGGGCGCTGCGACGGACAAGAACTACAAGATCGAGCGCCGCGAGCAGTGGCCCGCAGAGGGACACTCGGCCACCGATTACGAGTTCTACGATCTGGCCACCACAGCTCCCAACCTGCTGGCTTCGGTGGCAGGCCACGTCCACTCGTTCGGCGTTGACATCATCCACGGCCGCCCCCACTACACCGTCGGCGCCAACGCCCAAGGCGCCTACTATATGCTCACGGTAATGCCACTCAAACGATAATGAATCCTATTGCGACACGTCTGCTGGGGCAGCAACTCGTTTCGCCGCAGTGTGCGACACCGACGGAGGTTGTTCGATATTTGGGTGCGATGCAGGCTCAGGAGTATCGGATGATGCGCTGGGCGGTGGCTATGCGAACCAAAAGCCCATCGATGGCCGCGTTCGAGCGCGCATTCGACAATGGCGAGATTGTGCGCCTGCATCTGATGCGCGGCACTTGGCAGCTGGTCTCGGCCGAGGATTACCAGTGGTTGTTGCAACTATGTGCGCCCAAGGCGATTGCCGTGATTCAGGGTTGGATGCGAGCGGGCGGGATTGAGATTTCGTCTGCCGAGCACGACCCCATAGCTTCGATTTTGGCGCAGACGGCAGCCGATAAGGGAAGTGTTACGAAGGAGGATTTTGTCGAGGCTCTGGCCGAGCGCGATATTCGGATGGATGATCATCGACTATCGTACCACATTCGTATGGCCGAGCTGAGCGGTCTATTGTGCAGCGGCAATCTCCACCCCTCGAAGGCAACTTACTCTCTTACGGCCAATAAAATACCTCAGCGCGCACCTTTGGAGCGTGATGAGGCATTACGTCTGCTGGCTCGAAAGTACTTCGTGAGCCGTTCGCCGGCTACGTTCGAGGATTTTGTCTGGTGGTCGGGACTCAACGTGTCGGATTGCCGACGTGCGATAACGCTGCTCGGCGAGGAGTTGCAACCGTTACGATTGCAGGGGCGCAACTTCCTGATGCACACCTCCTCTCGCACCCGAGGCTACCGATCGGGGCGAACACTCCTTGTCGCGCCCTACGATGAGTATCTGATTAGCTACAAGAGCCGCGACGTGGTTCTTGCTGCCGAACATCGCCATCGTGCCCACAACAATAGTGGCATATTCCAACCCATCATAGTACACGACGGCCACGTCTGCGGCAATTGGAAACCCTTCTCGAAGAGCCTCCAATATGAGATTTTTGCGCCTACCGCCACCGAGCCCGCCATCGACGAGGCGTGGCAGGTGTATCAGCGATTCGTGAAGAGATAAAATCTACTTGGCCTTGACGCGGTAGAGCGAGAAACACTTTGCGGGCAGAGTCTCTGCGATGGTGTTCTGCACGGAGAGGATTGTACTCTCGTTCGGGACTATCGCAAGAGGCTCCTCGACCGTGTTGTCGAGTTCGTAATCACTACAATCCAATCGCTGCACCGTGCCGCGATCGGCGAGTTGCGTCACGCCGTCGAACATAATCTTTATCGCTTGCGCCTCAGTCGAGGTGTTCACCACCTTCACGATCCACTCCTTCGCCGCATCGTCCCACACAGCGCTTGCGAAGATGCCATCCTCGCCAACGGGCGTGCGCTCCATCTCAATGGGCACAACGTGCGTTCCCCTATTACGCGCATACATCTGCTGAACGTAGTAGCTCACCGATCGAGCAACACGCAGATTGTCAAACCAAATCAAATCGGGACGCCACTGCCACCCTTTGACGTGGGCAAACAGCGGAGCGTAGGCCGTCATATGCACGATGTCGGCGTTGCGCTCGAGCGTGGTCATAAATGCCGCCTCGTAGATCGACGCGCCCGCGTGGTTCCACTTCTTGCCCGCATCGTGGCAGGCATACTCGCCCGCAAAGACCGCAGGGCCTGTGCGCGGATAGTCGTCGTAGCGATACATACTCTTCTGGAACCAATCCACAGGACGGTAGTAGTGCTCATCGACCAGATCGGCCCCCTGCTCGCGCATCGCTGCCCAGCCTAAATCGAAGTTCTCGCCCTCGGAGTCGGGACCCGACGAGCCGATGATCACAATCTCGGGATGCGCCTTGCGCATAGCCTCAACGAAGAACTTCAGGCGCTCGAAGTAGAACTCGCCCCACTGCTCGTTGCCGATGGCGAGGTACTTCATATTGAACGGCTCGGGGTGTCCCATCTGGGCACGCACCGCGCCCCACTTGGTATCAACGCCGCCATTGGCAAACTCCACAAGGTCGATGCAATCGTCGATAAACGGCCGCAGCTCCTCGGCCGTAGCGGGGACGTGGGCACTCTCCTGCTCCCAATTCTGGAATTGGCACGCCATACCCACATTCAGCACGGGCAGCGGCTCGGCGCCAATCTGCTCGGCGAGGAGGAAATACTCATAGAATCCGAGACCTCCCGACTGGAAGTAGTCGGGCGCGAAGCGGTAGTTGAAGGTGTACTCCCAGCGATTCTCGTTCAGCGGACGGTTCTCCACCGGCCCAACGGTGTTTTTCCACTGATAGCGCGTCTCGATGTCGGCTCCTTCGACGATGCAGCCGCCCGGGAAACGGAAAATACCGGGCTGAAGGTCGTATAGCGCCTGCACAAGATCGCGCCTAAGGCCGTTGCGCTCGCCCATCCAAGTGTCTGTCGGAAAGAGAGATATATGCTCAAGATCGAGCGTACAGTTGCCTCCCGTCTGCATACGCTCATCGACCAAGAACAATCGCAACTGAGCGTTGTCGATCGTCTGTGGCGAGCGCATCACCACCTCATATTGACGCCACTCGCGCGAGTCGATGGAGATGACCTGCTGCGCAAACTCCTGATGCTCCTGCTGCGATGATTGATCGATAAACTGAACTATTAGCTTGGCAGCCTTGCCGTCGGGAACACGCGCCCAAACAGAGAAGCGGTAGTCGGCATCGCGCTTAAGACCAATGCCGAAGAAACCCTCGTTCTGCAGACCTGTCCACTTTGCCGCGTGGCCACTGCTGCCCAGACGAACATAGTGGGGGTTGCGCTCGAAGGGGCCGTCGTTGCGCAGCTCGACATTGCCGAACACGCTCCAACCCATATAGTGGTCGGGATGGAACTCAAACGAGCGGTTCTTCACCAGCTCGGCATAGATGCCGCCATCGGCCGCGTAGTTGATATCCTCGAAGAAGAGACCCCACATCGTAGGCTTGATCTGGGCCCCCACTTGCTTGGTATTAACCGTAATTATCTTCTCCGATTTCTCCGACTGCTTAGGTTGCTCAGTCTGCTCTGCCCGCAGTGTAAAACCCGAGCCCGCAAATGCCACAACAAGCAAAAATGTTTTGAGGTTCATATTCTTAAGGTTTATATTTTTCATTTCCGCACCAGCCATTCTGTGGCTATTATTACAAAAATATACTTTATCTCTTGAAAAATCTAACGAATGAGGGGAAATAATGATGGTGGCACTGGTGTTCAGTGACTTATGAAGACTTATGATGAAAGCCTCGCCGATGCGAAAGTGCAAGGAAATGAAAGGTAATGAGGGCGAGCGGTTTTCAAATCATTACCCGATAACGAGGTAAGGTTATAGGTCGTTGGAGTCTATTTCTACTCTCTGCCATATTCTGCATAACAATGTACAACTCGCTGATAGCTAATTTTGTAACCAAAAAAGAT
>SUZL01000022.1 GCA_015059925.1 Rikenellaceae bacterium | reverse complement strand
GTTGTACATCAATGCAAATCACGCAAATATGTAGAAATCAGAACAGTTGCCAACTCATTACCTCGTTCTTGAACTTTCCGCATAAACTTTTTATTCTTAGCGGATTATGAGATTATTCCAAAAATAGAAAATAATTTTGTAAATTTGCTTTTCAGTAGGGCTTGTGCCCTTTTGAATTGAAAATGTAACTCTACTAATATATTTATTATGAGCAAGTATTCATTGCCGCAGGATGGTGGATTGATTCTCGAAGGTACTCCTAAGGATATTATCCATCGATTTGAGAAGATTCCCGCATCGGTCTATGCCGCCGAGCGCGAGGGTGTGGCCTACGTCGCACAGCAGATCATTGATGCCATCGACGAGCATCAGTCAAAGTCGGAAAGGAACTTCGTTCTCGGCCTTACGACGGGCCGTACGCCGCTGGGCGTCTATCGCGAGCTGGTGCGCCGATACGAGGCGGGCGAGGTGTCGTTTAAGAATGTGGAGGTCTATAGCCTCGACGAGTTCTATCCCATCAAGAGCGGGGCGGTGCAGAGCCGCAGCCACCGCATCAAGGAGGATCTGTTGGATAAGATTGATATTCTCCCCGAAAACATCCACCTTATCGATAGCGAGATCTCGCTGTCGAAGGTGTCGAAGTATTGCGCCGACTACGATCGCCGTGCCCGCAACATCGACCTAATGGTTATCGGTATGGGTGAGCAGGGCCAGATCGGATTCAACGAGGCGGGCTCATACGCCAAGTCTGTTACGCGAATGGTGCAGCTCTCGTATCAGTCGCGCAAGGTGCAGGCCTCGAACTTCTACGGCGGCGAGAATACGCCGCGTATGGCCATCACGATGGGCCTGAGTACCGTTATGAGCGCGAAGCGCATCATCCTTATGGCGTGGGGCGAGGATAAGGCCGATGTGATCCATAAGGTTGTCGAGGGCGAGCCCTCGCGCCTGATTCCCGCCACACTGTTGCAGAACCATCCCGCCATCGAGGCCGTTGTGGATGCCCCCGCTGCCGAGATGCTCACCGTCAAGAAGGCTCCTTGGCTCGTAGGCCCCTGCGATTGGACTCCGCGTATGGTGCGCAAGGCGGTGGTGTGGTTGTGCGAGATGGTGAAAAAGCCCATCCTGAAACTCACCTACAACGACTATCTCGAGAACTCGCTCGGCGAGTTGCTGGAGGCTGTCGGAGTGAGCTACGACAAAGTAAATATCAAGGTCTTCAACGACCTTCAGCATACCATTACGGGCTGGCCGGGCGGCAAACCCAATGCCGACGACTCGACTCGTCCCGTGCCCTCGATGCCCTATCCCAAGCGCGTGATTGTCTTCTCGCCGCACCCCGACGACGATGTGATCTCGATGGGTGGTACGTTCATCCGACTCGTCGAGCAGGGCCACGACGTTCACGTCGCCTACGAGACGTCGGGTAACGTGGCTGTTCACGACGATGTTGTGATGCAGCACATCGACACGGCGCGCGAGCTGGGCTATGGCGACCGCGTGGCCGAGATTGGCGCCATCATCGCCTCGAAGAAGAAGGGCGAGCCCGAGCCGCGCGAGCTTCTCAATATCAAGGGCGCGATACGCCGTGCCGAGGCGCGCGCTGCGGTACGTTCGTTTGGCCTGAATGCCGACACCAACGCCCACTTCCTCAATCTGCCCTTCTACGAGACGGGCGGCATCAAGAAGGGCGAGCGCACGGATCGTGATATTGAGATCATCACCGAGCTTCTGCAGCAGGTCAAGCCCCACCAGATCTATCTTGCGGGCGATCTGGCCGATCCTCACGGCACCCACCGCGTATGTACGGAGGCTGTTATGGAGGCGATCTATCGCCTGCGCGACAAGGGCGAGAAGTGGCTCGACGAGTGTGTCATCTGGCTCTATCGCGGAGCGTGGATGGAGTGGGAGATCGGTATGGTCGATATGGCCGTTCCGTTGAGCCCCGACGAGCTTATCAAGAAACGCCACGCCATCTATCGCCACCTCTCGCAGAAGGACATCGTCCCCTTCCCGGGCGAGGATTCGCGCGAGTTCTGGCAGCGTGCCGAGGAGCGTACGCAGAATACGGCCCGCCTGTACGATCTTTTGGGTATGGCGGAGTATCAGGCAATTGAGGTATTTGTTAAAATGAAGATATAAAAAAGAATATAAAATGAGAGTAATTATCGAAAACACATCGGCCGAGGCCGGTCGCTGGGCGGCAAACTATGTGGCTGCTCAGATCAACGCAAAAGCTAACCTCTGCAACGAGCCCTTTGTGCTGGGCCTGCCTACGGGATCGACACCGCTGGGTATGTATGCCGAGCTGATCAACCTCTACAAAGAGGGAAAGGTGTCGTTCGCTAACGTCATCACCTTCAATATGGACGAGTACGTTGGCCTTGCGGAGGAGCACCCCGAGAGCTACCACTCGTTTATGTGGAATAACTTCTTCTCGCACATCGACATCAAGGCCGAGAATGTCAATATCCTCAATGGCAACGCCGCCGACCTGCAGGCCGAGTGCGATGCCTACGAGCGCAAGATCGAGGCTGCGGGCGGTATCGACCTCTTCATCGGAGGCGTGGGTGAGGATGGCCACTTGGCCTTCAACGAGCCCTTCTCGTCGCTCAACTCGCGTACTCGCGTGAAGACTCTCACCGAGGATACGATCATCGTCAATTCACGCTTCTTCGACAACGACGTAAATAAAGTTCCCAAGCTGGCCTTGACAGTTGGCGTGGGTACCGTTTGCGCCGCCAAGCAGGTGCTGGTGCTGGCGCTCGGCCATAAGAAGGCTCGCGCCGTACAGCAGTGCGTAGAGGGCGCTGTCTCGCACGCTTGGACCATCACGGCTCTGCAGATGCACCCCAAGGGAATCTTGGTTTGCGACGAGGGCTCGGTAGGCGAGCTGAAGGTTAATACCTACCGCTATTTCAAAGATATTGAGAAGAATAACCTGTAAAGATTTTTAGCAATGGCTACACTTCCCACTCCCCATATCGGTGCCCGCGAGGGCGAGATCGCCGATCGCGTGATTATGGCGGGCGACCCGCTGCGAGCCAAATTTATGGCCGAGACCTTCCTCGAGAATCCCGTGCAGTACAACGCCGTGCGCGGAATGTTGGGCTATACGGGAACGTATAAGGGCAAGCGTGTCTCGGTGCAGGGCCACGGAATGGGTATCCCCTCGATCGGCATCTACACCTACGAACTCTTTAACTTCTACGGCGTTAAGCGCATCATCCGCACAGGCTCGGCCGGAGCCTACCATCCTGACCTTCGCATTGGCGATGTTGTGATCGGTATGGGTGCCTGCACCGACTCGAACTACGCGGCGCAGTATGGCCTGCCCGGTACGTTCGCCCCGATTGCCGACTTCCAGCTGGCACGCGCGGCCGTTGAGAAGGCCGAGTCGATGGGCATACGTTATAGAGTGGGTAACATCCTCTCGAGCGATGTCTTCTATGGCGAGGGCGAGGGCTGGCACGAGTGGCAGAAGATGGGTGTTCTGGCCGTTGAGATGGAGGCCGCGGCGCTCTATATGAATGCTGCGCGTAGTGGCAACGAGGCGCTCTGCATCTGCACCATCTCCGATTCGCTCGTTACGGGCGAGGCCTCATCGGCCGAGCAGCGACAGACCTCGTTCACGAATATGATGGAGATTGCATTCGATATTATTTAATGAAAAGTATCGTAGTCATAGGTAGCACAAACACCGATATGGTCGTCAAGACCTCGCACTTGCCCGCTGGCGGCGAGACTGTTCTGGGTGGCGAGTTTATGATGAATGCGGGCGGCAAGGGGGCCAATCAGGCCGTTGCTGCGGCCCGTTACGGCAATCGAGTGGTCTTTGTGGCCAAGACGGGCGATGATCTCTATGGCGAGCGTGTGCGCTTGTCGCTCTCGAAGGAGGGTATCGTGCTCGACTACCTCTCGGTCGATCCACTGCATCCGTCGGGTGTGGCGCTGATTACGATCGATGCCAAGGCTGAGAACTGCATCGTCGTGGCTTCGGGTGCAAATATGCACCTCTCGACCGCGGATGTCGATGCTGCCCGTGAGGAGATTTCGGCGGCCGATGTTGTGTTGATGCAGCTCGAATCACCCATCGAAACGGTAACCTACGCCGCGCGGATGGCTGCCGAGGCTGGCGTTAGGGTGGTGCTGAACCCCGCACCTGCGCCCGACGAGCCGCTGCCCGCGGAGCTGATGCGCTCGCTCTACCTCATTACGCCTAACCGCAGCGAGGCTTCGCGCCTGTCGGGCATCGAGGTTAGGGATTTGGAGTCGGCCCGCGAAGCTGCCAAGGCTATCCTCGACCGAGGCCCGCAATGCGTTATCATTACACTCGGAGGCGACGGCTCGCTCGTTTACGATGGGCAGGAGTTCACCTTCGTCGAGGCCACGCGGGTCGAGGCGGTGGATACAACGGCGGCAGGCGATACCTACAACGGCGTATTGGCTACGATGATTGCCGAGGGCCGAAGCCTCAAGGATGCAGCCCGTGAGGCGAGCGTTGCGGCAGCAATAAGCGTTACGCGAATGGGCGCACAGCCCGCAGCTCCTACACGCGATGAGGTGGCCGCTATGATGGGCCGATAACTCCCGCAAAGGGTGAAGTTTTAAGGGATTGTCTGATTTGATTGCGGACAATCTCTTTTTTTGTGGCTAAAGCGTTGATATAATTAAATATCTTTATTAACTTTGTCATTATGTTGTCCTATTTGGACCCTACTATCGCAAGAAAACTAACTAACGACTATGAAAAAACTTTTACTCCTACTCGTTGCCACGCTCTGCACCGCATCACTCTTTGCGCAGGGCGGCCCTTCGCTTAAAGGTCGCGTCGTGGATGCCACAACGGGCGAGGCTATCGACTTTGCCGATGTGGTGGTTACCGATGTCGAAAACAACAACATCGCCTCGACTTCGGTGCGTGGAGGTGAGTTCACGATCGATCGCGTGCGCGATGGCGAGTTCGTGCTGACCATTATGCTTGTCGGCTATCAGGCCTATATCAGCGACCCTATTACCTTCTCGCACGGCAACACCGTCGATGTGGGCACAATCGCTCTGCAGATGGCCGAGACAGGATTGGAGGAGGTAGTCGTTACGGGCGAGAAGAGTAAGATCGTCTATAAACTCGACCGCCAGACCATCAGCGGCAATTCGTCGCTCTCGACGGCGGGCGGTACGGCAGCCGACGTGTTGCGTATGTCGCCTTCGGTGCGCGTGGATGATCAGGGAGGAGTATCGTTCCGCGGAAGTTCGGGCTTTTTGGTATATGTCGATGGCAAGGAGAGTGCACTGACCTTGCAACAGATTCCCGCCTCGACGATCGAGAATATTGAGATTATTACCACCCCGTCGGCTCGCTATAAGACCGAGGGCGATGCGGGTATCATCAACGTCATCACCAAGCAACTCAAGGAGGAGGGCTTCAGCGGCTCGGTCAATGTGTCGGGTTCGACCATCGAGACGTGGAATGTCGATTTGCTTCTGAACTACCGCAAGGGCGCAAGTCGCTGGTATGTAGGCGGAACGGGCTCGGAGATTCGCGGCGAGAGTGATTTCGATCAGGTTAAGATAATTGATGTCGGAGGCGAGCAGACCAAGTCCGTAGCCGATGGTACGCGTATGAGTATCAACGGAACCTACGTCGGTCGCGTGGGCTGGGAGTTCAACAAGAATAACCACAACCTCCTGCTCGAGTTTCAGGCCGGTGTGTTGAAGACCACGCGAGGCGGAGATATGCTCTACGATGATTATCGCAAGGGCGTGGGCGACGATGATTTCGTTGTCAATCACTATAATAGTAAGGACCGCTACGAGCTGGAGCGCCATCTGACGCAGCTCTCGGCCGATTATGAGTGGCTGCTCAACGAGCGCGGCGACAAGATCTCGTTCGTTGGCCGAATGCGTTACGATGGATATTCGATAGAGTACACCGAGAGTAATATGTTCGACTTCAGCGGCGTGCGCCACGAGGGTACGCGCGGCTATGAGAAGGAGCACCATTGGGACTCGGACGCTACGCTGAACTACAACATCAACTATCGCCCCAGCGGCCGTATCGACCTTGGCTATCAGTTCACCTCATATAGCGAGCACGGCGACTACACCTTCCGCGAGTGGGACAACGGCAAGCAGCAGTTCTTCAACCGCGATGACCTCTACGCCCCCTTCTACTATCGTCGTCAGATTCACTCGGCCTACGCTATGCTGACCGACAAGTTCGGCAACCTCTCTCTGGAGGCTGGCTTGCGTGCCGACCACACCATCGACTGGATGGATATCGAGGTGCAGGAGGAGAAGAACCGCCACCGCTACATCAAGCGTACGGAACTCTACCCCTCGGCACACCTCTCTTATGCTGCGCCGGGCAATAATGTCTTCTCGGCGGGCTACTCTTACCGCACCAGCCGCCCGGGTATCTGGCAGTTGGAGCCATACATCACCTACGAGGATTACTATACGATGAAGACGGGTAACCCCGACATCAAACCTGAGTATATCCACTCGGCCGAGGTTGGTTACCGCAAGACTATTGCCGAGGAGAACACCATCTCGGTTACGGGTTACTACCGCCACCGCAAGGGCGTGAGAGAGAACATCCGCGTGGCTCACAAACCGGGCGTAACGCTCGACTCGCTCATCAATGCGGGTAACGACCGCACTTGGGGTGTTGAGATGAGTGCCCACGTCAAGGCAACGCGCTGGTGGAATATGACCATCAACGCCAGCCTGTTCGACTATATGTTCTCGGCCGACTATGAGGGTTGCACCGACTCGTCGAATACGGGTTATACGGCAATGATGATGAACAACTTCACGCTCGGTAAGAACACCCGTCTGCAGTTCGATGCCAACTTCATCGGCCCCACCGTTCTTACGCAGGGCCGCGAGGATGCCTATTGTTACTTCGACTTGGCGTTGCGCCAGCAGCTCTTCAAGAGCCGAATGTCGGCATCGCTCGTCTTCCACGACATCTTCCGCACGGCACGATACGACAACTACCGTATCTCGCCCACGCTGAACTCTACCACGCACGTTCGACCGCGCTACCCGAACATAATGCTCTCGATAAGCTACGCCTTCAACTCCAAACCGAAGGAGCACGGCGGTGGAGCTGTGTCGAAGGGTGCTGTCTTCGAGGGTAAGGACTTCTAATGGGCGGAATCGTCCGACGAGGCTCTTTCGGCATCTGGCTTGTGCGTGAAATGCACATATGCCCAAACAAAAAAGCCTGTCTGCAACGCGCAGACAGGCTTTCTTTATCGTATGACGTGATTAAAACTTCGCATCCTTCAGCACGGCACGCACCGACTCGGGATTGACCTGACGGATGATAGCCTGCTGGCTGTGAATATATCTGTCACTCAGCTCCTTGGTGTAGTTGCGAATTGTGAGCAGACCTACGTCCTCGGTCTTCTCGACGATGAAATCCTCCTCCTCGAGCGCCGCAATCAGGTCGTCAATATGCCACGAGGCATCGACGCAGAGGCCCAAATCGACAGCCGAGTTGTTGATAAGGTGAGTCTTTATGCGGTACTGATCCAGCAGCTGGAACACCACGCCAAACTTCTCCTCCATCACGAACGAGAAATCCTTCGAGCGGATAACCAGCAGCACCTGATCGCGCTTGTAGATCATAATCGGCATCGTCGCGTGCTCCACTTCGCCACAGATCATCGTGCCCGGCTTCGACTTATCGCCAAAGGGACGAACATAGAGCGGAATGTTCTTGTTCTGCAAGGGCTTGATTGTCTTGGGGTGGATAATCTGCGCACCGCTGTATGCCAGCTCGATGGTGTCGAGGTAGTTCAGCGCGTCGATCTTGACGGCATCCTTGAAGATCTTGGGATCGGCATTCAGCACGCCATCCACATCCTTCCATACCGACATTGACTCCGCACCCAAGATGTTGGCCACAACGGCAGCCGAGTAGTCCGAACCCTCGCGGCCGAGTGTGGTTGTCGTGCCGTCGGGAGCGCCGCCGATGAAACCCTGACCTACGAACACGCCCACGCCCGTATTCTCCAGCGCAGCGCGCAGACGATGCTTCGAAGCCTTGATATCGACGTTGGCATCCTTGTGGCGCTGGTTTGTAAGGAACGTGGTACGCATATCGATCCAGCGGTTGCGTATATTTGTGTGATTCAGGTATTTCGATATGATTGTCGTCGAGATCAACTCTCCGTACGCCACGATCGTGTCGTACCACAGCTCGGCATCTGCCTTGCGATATACGATGTCGTTCACGATGTTGCGCAGCTGACCAAACAGGAGCGTTACCTCGTTTATGTCGGTGTGCTCGCCCCACAGATCGTCGATGATCTCGGCGTGATAGGCCTGAATCTGTTTTATCTCCTCGTTTGCGGCCTCTTTCTCTGCCTTCTGCATATGGCCGAAGACACGCTCCAAGGCGTTGGTTGTCTTGCCCATAGCCGACACGATGATAAACAGATTCTCCTCCCCCTCGACAATGTGTCTGAGGTTACGCACGCCGTCGGCATTTCGCACCGAGGCACCTCCAAATTTGTAAACTTTCATATAATCTAACTACCTAATAAGTTGTGTAATTCGCCACAAAGGTATTAATTTTTGTCATTGTTACTCCTAATTTAAGCATATTTTGTTAACTTTGAAGGACAATTGTAGCATAATTATGTATTGCCGAGGCCCGATCCTCGGCCCAAAGCGACAGAAAAATTTTAATTAAACTAATAGACCTATGAAAAAACTACTTACTCTTTTGGTATGCGCGTGCGCAGCCTTTACGCTTCAGGCACAGGAGATTTCGATGGGCGGCGGTGGTGCCGAGAACCCTACGATCAATGCCGATAACTCGGTAACCTTCACCTTTAACGCCCCCAACGTGGCAAAGATTGAGCTCGAGGGAGATTTTCTCCCTGCACGCGAAGTGAAGGCCGGAGAGAGAACCTACTCCACGACCCGCACCTCGCTTGCCAAGAGTGCCGAGGGTGTATTTAGCATCACCACAGCTCCGCTGGAGTCCGATTTCTACACCTATAACCTCTATATTGATGGCGTTCGCGTGGTCGATCCCAACAACGTCTATCAGAACCGCGACGTGGCCAACCTGATCAACTACTTCATCATCGGTGGCGGCCACGGCGATCTGTTCGATGTGCAGGATGTACCTCACGGCAATGTGGCGAAGGTGTGGTATCCCTCGCCTCGCGCCAAGATGGCGCAGCGCCGTATGAGTGTCTATACCCCAGCGGGTTACAACGCCGCTGATCGTCGCACGAAGTACCCCGTGCTCTACATTATGCACGGTATCGGTGGCGACGAGAATGCTTGGATCGACGGTGGTCGCGTGCCGCAGGTGCTCGACAATCTGATCGCTTCGGGCGAAGCCGAGAAGATGATCGTCGTTGTTACGAACTCAAATATGAGCCAGCAGGCCTCGCCCGGTGATGCCCCTGCAAGCCGTCATCGTCCGCAGCTTATGGTGCCGGGCAATATGGACGGCCAGTTTGAGGAGAGCTTCTTGGACGTGGTGGAGTTCATCGAGAGCAACTACAATGTATATAAGGATAAGGCCCACCGCGCTCTGGCAGGTCTGTCGATGGGAGGCTTCCACACGATCTACATCTCGGCCAACTATCCAGATCTGTTCGACTATGTATGCCCCTTGTCGGCTGCTATCGTAGCTCCGCAGGGCGACCGCAACAGCTACATCTATCAGGATCTGGATGCTAAGCTGGCCGTTCAGTTCAAGAAAGCTCCCAAACTCTATTGGATAGCGTGCGGCAATGCCGATTTTCTTGTGAAGAATAATAAGGATTTTCTGAAGAAATTGGTCGATAATGGCTATAAGTGCGAGTACCACGAGACCGAGGGCGGCCACACATGGAAGAATTGGCGTAACTACCTTACGATGTTCGTTCCCCGTCTTTTTAAGTAGTCATTTACAGGATGATATACCGATTTCCCACTTTAGCCTCCACCAACGACGAGGCAGCCCTTGCCCGATACACCGAGGGCGACGTTATCCTTGCCCGGAGCCAGACCTCTGGCCGAGGCCAGCGTGGCCATCGGTGGGAGAGCGAAGTGGGGCAGAACCTCACCTTCTCGCTCGTGCTCGAGCCGACGTTCCTCGCCCCCGCCCATCAGTTTCTGCTCTCGGAGGCTGTGGCGTTGGGCGTGGTGGATATGCTCGACGGTTACGGCATCGGGGCCAAGATCAAGTGGACGAACGACATATACGTTGGCGATCGCAAGCTGGCGGGCATCCTCATCGAGCATAAGTTGCAGGGCTCGTCGCTCGCACGAACCGTTGTGGGTATCGGCCTGAACGTCAATCAGCGCGACTTCTCGAGCGATCTGCCCAACCCCGTCTCGATGGTACAGCTGCGCCACTTCGAGTTCGATCTTGACGAGGTGCTCGACCGACTTGCCGAGGCCATTATGGCCCGCTACGAGCAGCTCCGCTCGGGCGACGAGGAGCAGTTGCAGCAGGATTACCACAGCCGCCTCTACCGCCTCGGTATGCTCGATTGGTACGCTCTGCCCAGTGGTCGCCGTTTTCGCGGCACGATTATGGGGGTGCGGCCTACGGGTGCGCTCATAATCGAGAACGAGCGGCGCGAGCGGCACGAATATCTCTTCAAGGAGGTCGAGTTTACTATCGGCGCGGGGAAGCCGCTTGTGGAGCTGTAGGTAGCCGATAATGAAAATATTGGCTTTTTTTACGCTGCCGCTGTTAAAAACTTAACAAAAATGCTTTGTCTTAAAGAAAATACTGCTATCTTTGTGTGAATTATTGTGCAGATTATAATCAGACAATTAAAAACATACAATTATGAACATTCCTTCTAATTTGAAGTATTCGAACGACCACGAGTGGTGTCGTGTCGAGGGCGAGTTCGCCTATGTAGGTATTACCGATTTTGCACAGAGCCAGTTGGGCGACATCGTCTTCGTTGACGTTCCCACCGTTGGCGAGACCTTGGCTGCAGGTGAGGTGTTCGGCTCGATCGAGGCTGTTAAGACCGTGAGCGATGCCTTCATCCCCGTAGGTGGCGAGGTTGTTGAGTTCAACGACGCTGTTGATGCCGATCCCGCGCTGGTAAACTCTGATCCCTATGGCGAGGGCTGGATGATCAAGGTTAAGATGTCGGATCCCGCCGAGTACGATGCTCTGCTCACGCCCGAGGCTTATGCCGAGCTGATCGGATAATTTGCAAATTTCTAAATCATATAAAACAAAGAGAAAATTATGTCAAAAGTAACAGTTATCGGCGCCGGTATGGTTGGCGCAACTTGTGCTAACGTATTGGCTGCTCGCAACGTAGCCGACGAGGTAGTTTTGATCGACATCAAGGAGGGCCTCTCTGAGGGTAAGATGCTCGATATGTATCAGGCTGCTGCTACCACCGACTCAAAGGTTAAGTTGGTAGGCTGCACCAACGACTACAAGAAGACCGCAAACTCTGACGTTGTGGTTGTAACCTCAGGTATTCCCCGCAAGCCCGGTATGACTCGCGAGGAGCTCATCGGCACCAACGCAAACATCGTTAAGAGCGTAGTATCGCAGGCTTTGGCTCACTCGCCTCGCGCTATCTTCGTTATCGTTTCTAACCCTATGGACACGATGGCTTACCTGACGCTGAAGTCAACCGGCCTTCCCAAGAACCGCGTAATCGGTATGGGTGGTGCTCTGGACTCTTCACGTTTCCGCTGCTACTTGGCTAAGGCTGCCAACGCTAACATCCACGATGTTGACGGTATGGTTATCGGTGGCCACGGCGATACCACGATGATTCCTTTGATCTCAAAGGCTACCATCAAGGGCGTTCCCGCTTCACAGTTCATCTCAAAGAAGAAGCTCCAGCAGGTTGCTGCCGACACTATGGTAGGTGGTGCTACTCTCACCGGTCTTCTCGGCACTTCAGCTTGGTACGCTCCCGGTGCTGCTGCAGCATCTGTAGTTGAGTCAGTTCTGGGCGATCAGAAGCGCGTTATCCCCTGCAGCTGCTACCTTCAGGGCGAGTATGGTCAGGATGACATTATGATCGGTGTTCCCGCCGTTATCGGTCGCAAGGGTATCGAGAAGATCGTTAAGATCGACCTTAACAAGGAGGAGCAGGCTCAGTTCGAGGCTTCGGCTGCAGCTGTTCGTAAGGTTAATCAGATCTTGACCGACACCGGCGCAATCTAAAAATGTATTTAACGGGTAATTACTGCGTTACGCTTCTTCGTAAATCCTCATTTACGCCGAGTAAACTGCGGTTTTCCGAAGTGCGCAAGCCTTGTAATTCCCTCGTTAAGCTCCATTTTTAGTGGGCAAATAATAGGTAGGCTATCTCTTTTGAGGTGGCCTGCTTTTTTTATCCTTCGGCAATCCCCAAAATAGCTCGCGTTATATCCTTTCGAGGGTATAAATATGGCAGGTTATCCATTTGGGTAACCTGCTTTTTTTTGTGTGAGTAATAAAAAAGCAGACTATCCATCCGGAATAGTCTGCTTTTGTTTTCCCTACGCACCTTGCCTACGCCGATCTTACCACGGCCACTCGATGCGACCGGCAAGGTCTTGCGCGATGTAGTACATCATCATTCCTGCCACAACGAGCTTTAGTCCCGTGCCCACGATGAACGATAGGAGCGATCCGAAGCCCACCTTGACGGCCTCGTCGAGCGTGCGGTGTTGGTTGAGCATCTCGCCTATCACAGCGCCCGCGAAGGGGCCGAGTATAATACCTATCGGGCCCATAAACAGACCCGCAAAGACTCCCAGCGTTGCGCCCGTGATACCCGCCTTCGAGCCGCCAAAGACCTTGCTGAAGTACCCCGGCAGGACGTAATCCATAATGCTCACCACAGCCGTTATCGCGCCCCACATCCAGAGCATCCCCGTCGTGATTGACGAGCTGTCGCTAAGGTATGCGCACAACAAACCCACGAACGAGAGCGCGGGGCCGGGCAGTATGGGCACGACCGATCCGATGATACCGATAAGACCGCACACGATGGCCGATATGATTAACAATGTCTCCATTTCTATTTATTATAAAATCAAAGGCAGACCTTTGCGGCCTGCCTTTGGTTTTTTGTTATTACATTTTACTTCACAAGGCGATTCGTGGCCGAGTCGGGGAAGATCACCGAGGGGCGGAACTGCTTTGCCTCCTCGAAATCCATCAGCGCATACGACACGATAATCACCAGATCATCGACCGCAACCTTGCGGGCCGCCGCACCGTTGAGGCATATTGCTCCGCTGCCGCGCTCGCCCTTGATGATGTAGGTCTCCAGACGCTCGCCGTTGTTGATGTCGAGGATCTGCACCTTCTCGCCCTCGATCATATTTGCGGCATCCATCAAATCCTCGTCGATGGTGATACTGCCGACGTAGTTCAGATTTGCCTGCGTAACTCTTACGCGGTGAATCTTCGATTTAAGTACTTCGATCATCATCTCGTTATTTGATTTTTACGTTATCAATCAATCTAATATCTCCGGCCTGCACCGCGATGCAACCCTGTACGCGTGGGCTCTCCTCCCACGATGCAACCTGCTGC
The DNA here is from genome assembly GCA_015059925.1 of Rikenellaceae bacterium. Classification (GTDB taxonomy): domain Bacteria; phylum Bacteroidota; class Bacteroidia; order Bacteroidales; family Rikenellaceae; genus Alistipes. Next base: position 6,692 of record SUZL01000022.1, on the reverse strand, counting down.
ATCGAAAGCGCATCCACAGCTTGGAAGTAGATAACCTTCAGCAGGGGATTCTTCTCCACCTCCTCTGTAACCCACGCTGTGAGTTCCGCGGGCGATAGCTCCGCCGATTTTGTGGCGCACTGCGACAGAACCTCGTAGATATGAGGTGCCGCGGCGCGATGCTCAGGTGTAAGGAGCGTGTTGCGTGATGAGAGCGCGAGGCCATCCTCGTCGCGGATGATGGGGCACTCGACAATCTCCACCTTGAGTCCCAGCTGGCGCACCATAGCCTTGATTACAGCGATCTGCTGAAAATCCTTCTCGCCGAAATATGCCTTGGCGGGCGATACGATGTCGAACAGACGGCTCACCACCTGCGCCACGCCGTTGAAGTGGCCCGGACGGGTAGCGCCCTCCATCACCTTGTCCACCTCGCCGAAGTCGAATTGACGGGTGTCGGGTTCGGGGTAGATCTCCTCGACCGAGGGCATCAGAACGTAGTCGGCGCCTGCAGCCTCCAGCACGGCGGCGTCAGCCTCGGGGGTGCGGGGGTAGTGCTTCAGATCGTTCTTGTCGTTAAACTGTGTGGGGTTTACAAAGACACTCACCACAACTGTCTGGCACTCCTTGCGTGCCTTCTCCACCAGCGAGCGGTGTCCTGCGTGCAACGCACCCATCGTAGGTACGAAACCAATGCCACGAGCATCGAGCTGTGCGAGCTCCTGCCTTAGATCACTTACTTTATGGAAGGTTTTCATTAGTTTGTGTTATAAAACTGCGGCAAAGTTATATAATTATATCGGAATTAAAAATTTCATACCGCGATAAAAACACCCGATAGCGAAAAAAGTCCTCCGCACGAATAAAAAAAGCCCTCCACGAGGGAGGGCTCTTCTACTTTTGGCCGTTAATGCAGTGCCGCTGGCCGTCGCGCTCGATTAGTTGATCGAGGGCAGGAACGACCACTCGGTCGAGTAGTGGAGCATCTGCTCCGTGAAGTCGCTCTTATAGACGATCTTCACATCGACAATCTCGCCATCCTTCTCCACCAGCTCGTAGTCGGGATTCACGAAACCGCTGTAAGGCTCCAGATTGAGCTTCGCATAGCGCTCCAGCACCTCCTTGTGCAGGTCGTAGTCGATCTTCACGGCGTAATCCTCCACCAGACGGCGGCCCGCCTCGTAGTCGCCCGTCGATTTGATGCGCTGAACCTCCTTCAGCAGCTCGCCGAACAGACGGCGCAGAGCGTCAAAGTCATTCACCACGATGTACGACTTGCCATCCTGCTTAACCCACTCTATGACATTATCCTTCTTACCCTTCTCGTAGCACCACTCGGCAATGAGCTTGCGGTTGCGCATATGCGCCTCCTCGACATCCTTGCCCAGCTCGATGCGCGAGAACTGCGTCATCATACCATTCATAATATAGTCGGCATACTGCGCCTTCGCAACGTCGAGCGAGGGGATCAGGCCGATCTCCACCATCTTCTCGTCGCCCAGATAGTACAATCCGAATAGGTCGGCGCGTGTCTCCTCCAGCGTCGAGGTGTAGCTCTTCAGCTCGCCACCCTTCACGCCCTCGGCCAGCTGGCCCGAGCCGTGGCCCAAGCACTCGTGCAGGTCGGTGTGCAGGTCGTCCGAGAGCTTGCCATACTTTGCGATGCGCTCACGATCCTCCGCGCGGAGCATAAACTCCTCGTTGAAGCCGTTGCCCTGAGCCGCCTTGTCGTAGGCGTATGTGATGTTGTCGATGGTTACCGACTTCGAGCCGTACTCCTTACGAATCCAGTCGGCGTTGGGCAGGTTGATGCCGATCGGCGTTGAGGGGAAGCAGTCGCCACCCAGCATCGCCACGGTGATAACCTTTGCCGATACGCCCTTCACCTCCTTCTTGCGGAACTTCGGGTCGATCGGAGCATTATCCTCAAACCACTGTGCGTTGGCCGAGAGGATCTGCGTACGACGGCAGGCGGTGCTGTCGATGAAGTTCACCGTACCCTCCCACGAAGCCTTGCGGCCGAGGGGATCGCCATAATCCTCGATAAAGCCGTTCACGAAATCGACATTCGACTCGTTGTCGCCCACCCAGAGGATGTTGTAGCGGTCGAACTCGCGCAGGTTACCCGTGCGGTAGTAGTTCACCAGCGTGTTGATGATACTCTTCTGCGGCTCCTCGGCTACCTGTGCAGCCTTCTCCAGCCAATATACAATCTGCTCGATGGCAGCCGAGTACATTCCTCCCAGCTTCCACGTCTGCTCAACGATCTTACCATCCTTGCCCTTCACGAGCTTCGAGTTCAGACCGTACGAGATGGGCGTGGGGTCGTTCTCGTCGCGCATTGCGGCGTAGAAATCCTCCACCTCCTTCATCGTTACGCCCTCGTAGTAGTTGCAGGCCGACTCCACAACCATATCCACGCCGTCCGTCTGGTTAAGACGCTTTGCGTAGAGCGCGGGGTCGAAAATAACGTCGCACAACAGGTCGCTCTCGATGGGCAGGCTCTGCTGATCGATGTACTTTGCAAGCATCTGCTCGAACCACGCGCGCGTGAACTCGGGACGGAACTTGTCGTTCGAGTAGTGGTGGTGAATACCGTTGGCAAACCACACCTTCTTAAGATACTTCTCCATTGCTACGAACTCCGCCTCCGAGCGGTCGCCGTCGTACTTGTTGTAGATGGTCTCCAGAGCGCGGCGAACGGTGAGGTTGTACTTGAAGTTCTGATCGTAGAGAATATCGCGGCCGGCCTTGGTAGCCTGTGCCAGATAGTAGATCAGCACCTTCTGCTGCAGGGGCAGCTTCTCGAAGCCCGGCACCTCGTAGCGCAGGACTTTAATATCGTCAAATCTATCTATGATCCAGGGTGCGGGCTCCGTCGCTGCGGCCTCCACCTCGGGAGTTTCGCTGCGGCAGGCGCTAAAAATCGATAATGAGAGTGTCATAATCGCAAGTGTTAAAATTAATCGAGTCTTTTTCATACGGGTTTGAGGTTGATAGTTATTTTGTGCCAAAGGTATCTATTTTTTTGCGAAACGGGGAATACTTATGCATAAAAATAGATTAAAGCCGTCTAACAAGGTGCTTTCGGCGTTACACTCAGCCTCAAAATCCTCATTTACGCTGAAGTAAACTGCGGTTTTTCGGCTATCGCGGGCCTTGAAATCACTCTTGTTATACGACTTCAAAAAAGAGGTTGTCCTTAATTTACTTGCAGGACAACCTCTTGATCTTTACTCTATGTAAGCTCCGTGAGCCTCAAACCACGGATTGCGCAAGTCGGACTTGTTGTACTCGAGCGGCTTGCCATCGGGGTAGGAGAGTGTCCGTCCACCCGCCTCGGCGAGTATCAACTCGCCCGCTGCCGTATCCCACTCGTAGGTGTTGGTGGTGCGGATGTAGTAATCGACCTCGCCCTCGGCCAGCAGGCAGAACTTATACGAACTTCCCTGCTCGACAAGCTCCATATCGGGATGCAACTCGCGCATCTGAGCCACGCGCTCCATCGTCTCTGGTGTCTGGTGCGAGCGCGACACGGCCACTCGGAAACCATCGTGTCGTGCCGATGGCAGGGGCAAACGCTCCAGCATCGACTCAATCTGCTTGCCCTCGTATGAGGGGTTGGCGGTTGGCTCGATGTTGCGAATCAGGTATGCGCCCTTGCCTTTGGCTGCGACGTACATCTTCTTGAGATAAGGTACATACAGCACCGATCCGACACACTCATTGTCGGCCAGCAAGGCGATGTTTACCGTAAATTCGTTGTTACCCTTGATGAACTCCACCGTGCCATCGAGCGGATCAACCAGAAGGAAAAGCTCCCAGTTGCGTCTCTCGTCAAAGAGCATCTCGCGTCCCTCCTCGCTCAGTACGGGTATTCGCGTAGGGCCTAACGACTCCTTGATGGTGTTGTGTGCCACGCGATCGGCTATGGTGATGGGGGTGTGGTCGCTCTTGAGCGATATGTCGTAGTCGTCGTGGTTTTTGTAAATCTTCATTATTGCGTCGCCCGCCTTGACTGCCGCATTGAAGCATTGCGGCAAGAGGTGTTCGCGGATATGGGCGATCATTTGTAGCTGGTCTTGTGCCGTCATTTATGGTGGGTTTTATAATCTTCGTAAATTTACCAAAAAATAATCAAATAATAAACTTTGCAGGGCGAAAAATTCCAATTATTCGCTTTATATGACATAATCGCATCCTAACCGAACAATTTGTCGGCACATTGAGCCTCGCCGCGTAGCGTGCCGCCGCCACGATAAACCCTACGGTTGCCGCCGTTGCCGCCGCAATGCCCCAGCCGAGCAGGATGCCCTCCGTAATTAGTAACGTCATACCGACGCAGAAAAGTATTGCGCAGCGAAATAAATTTTTCCCCTCGCCATCGTCCGTGCGGAAGGTCAGCGGCAGGTGTGTGCTAATCCGCCGAAAAGGTGTTGTGCGGCGCAACATTCGGGGCGAGAATCCCCCGCGACGAATTATGGCCTCGCGCTGGAAGATGTAACTGCCGCTCGCTACGGAGTGTAGCATCTCAACGCCGCTGTTCGCAGGCTCGGCAAGTGCGATCACCACGCTCTCGATGGCGCGTGGGCAGAGCCGCGTATTGTGGCCGATGGGGAAGAGGTAACCGTAGGATGCAACACTCAGTGCCGCATCCAGATCGTCGTATGGTGTCGAGGCCCGACGATCAATCAGGATAAGTCGGCGGAAAGATCGCTGGCGCGAACGGTAGAGCGCGGCGATGGAGGCCGATGGCAGCTCACCCGTCTGCGTGTCGTTCACCCTGATCATCCGAAAGTGCGCCACGATCTCCCTAAACGCCTCCGACTGCAGCGTGGAGTCCAGCACCACGACCACCTCATAGCGGTCATACTCCTCCGAGAGCAGATCCCTGATCTGCCCCATCTCGCTCACGCCCGTGCATATTATCGAGCAGCCGACAAATCCCACCGACTCGCAGCAACCCGCCACATCATCCGTCAGCAGCGCCTGCCGCCTTGTGGCGCGCTCCGCGAGGATGATCTGGCGCAGTGTAGCGACCGACAAAAACGCAAGCAATAGCAGTGAAATAGAGTCCGATAAGGTCATATTCAGCTTCGGGCCAGAGCCCGTTTATAGGAGTTAATCAATACTTCGGCATAGTCGCTCTCCTGCTCGGTGAAGATCCCGCGCACGGCCCCGAGCGAATAACCCTCGACCGAGAGGTGGCGACACAACGCCTTCCGCTCCGACGATGGCATCGCAGCCAAACGCTCGCGTATGCGTGTGTGGCCGAGTGGCCGCCCAAGCGAGGATAGGGTATAGATGGCCTGACTCACGATGGCGGGATTCCGTTCCGAGGTTATGATCTGGTGCAGCCGCTTCTCCGCAATCTCAATCCCGAAGCTCCGCACTATGGCCATACCTAACATCTGCAGATTGTTGTTGCCGTCGGCCAGCAGCGGCTCGTAGGCGATGGGGAGCAGCCCTCGCCTTAGCAGCGAGATGATGCGCGCAAGGTCGAATGGCGAGAGCTCATACTCAAGCGCCGATATGGTGCGTATGGCCATCGTGGGCGTTGCGGCAAGCGTCGCCAGCAGGGCGCTTATGCGCACGTCGCTGTCGCGGCTGTTAAGGTAGCGTCTCAGCTCCTCGGTCGCGTTCTCGGCGGCAGGTATGGCACTCTGCAACATCAACAGTCGTGCCCGCCTTGCTCCGCGCGCCCATCGTGTGCGACGACAGAGCATCTGCGGTAGGTGGTTGCACTCGGCAACGTGGCGTAGTAGCTGAATATCACACCCATAGCTATGGCTCATAATCGTGTATATAGCCTCCGTGAGCGCCATCCGCTCACGCGCATTATGCGCCCGAATTGCCACCTTCTCAATATCGTCAGGCTCTTGCAACAGAAGTGCCGTAAGCTGCCGCGAGTATTGCATCCGCGCAATCTCCCGCCCCGACGAGCGTCGCCGCCGCGATAGTCGAAGTAGCGCAATCGACAAGGTGCAGAGTGTCAGGCAGTATATCGTGATCACGCTATTCATAACGATGTTTTAGCTCCTCCGCCGCTTTGTTGCGCAGCCGTCCGATGCAGATCGGAAAGGTGAAGTATTGATCCACACCGCACTCCAAAAGGCTCAGCACCACATTCTCGGCCTGCTGCCACGACACCACATATATCGGCGGACGCCGTTTGTCGCGCTGACGAATCTCGGCAATCAGCCCCGAGCCATTCAAAAAAGGTTTTATCGAGAGTATTATCACAAGGTCGGGCTCCTCGCGCTGACAGGTGGCAACGGTCTGCTCTATCGACTGACAACATACCACCCTCGATGCCACTCCGCCCACGATCTCCGTCATCACGCCCGCGAGGAGGCTGCAGGGCGAATATATTACGATTTTTCCTCTGCTCATAAGTCGTTGGTTTGCCGCGATGAAGACTCTAAAAATGTGCCAAATGCGGAAAAGTCGAAAAAAAAGTGTGTTTATGGTTGGAATGAGAATATTTTTTGTATATTTGCAGGCCGAATTTCGGCAAAATGTAATTTATTTTTCAAGAATAATGTACGTTATAGTAGAGATCGCAGGTCAGCAGTTCAAGGCTGAGAAGGGTCGTAAGCTCTATGTTCACCGTCTTCAGGGCGACGTAGAGTCGTCAGTGAGCTTCGACAAAGTCCTGCTTGTAGACAACGACGGTCAGGTTAAGGTAGGTGCACCTGCAGTAGAAGGCGCCT
>SUZL01000008.1 GCA_015059925.1 Rikenellaceae bacterium | reverse complement strand
CCATTTTCGCTGATTGTTATAATTGCTCGTTCCATAGTTACATTGCTATTGAAATTTCACTAAAAGATTGATTAAGTCTGTTGCCGAACATCGTCAAATCCTTGTCTATTTTCTCGGTGGTAATCTTGGCATACTTCTGTGTCGTGGTAATGTTCGTATGCCCCAATACTCGGCTTACACTCTCAATGGGAACGCCCTTACTGAGAGCCAATGTCGCGAACCCATGGCGAGTGCAGTGGAAGGAAATATCCTTTGAGATACCGCACTCTTTTATCATCTTTTTCAGCGGTTTACAGATATTCCAATAGTTGAGATTTGGGAATACGAGTTTGTCCTCTTGAAATCTCTCATATCGCTTGATGATCTGTAATGGAATATCCAATAGCTTCACTTGGAAATTGACCTTTGTTTTGTGTCGCTTGGATAGAATCCACTTCTCACCGTTTATTTCTACAATATCATCGGTAGTCAGTTCCTTAATATCCACGAATGACAAGGCTGTAAAACTTGCAAATACGAACAAGTCTCGGATATAAGCCAACTTCTTATCTGTAAATTCGTGTGTCATTACAGCCTTGATTTCATCTTCGGTCAAGTATTGACGCTCCTTGATATTTTGATTAACCCGATACTGAGCAAACGGATTTCTTGGTGTCAGTCCGTTGTAATGTGCTTTAGCCACGATTGTTTTCAGCCACATACAATGCGACCACACACTGCCATTATGTAGTCCTGCATCAGTAGAGAGATAAATTTCATACTCCTTGATAAAATCGGGAGTAAGTTCAAGCATGGAAATATCACTACGCTTGTAGCATTTCTTGATGAATGCTGCCAAATGGTTTCGTGACCTTACACGCACCTTGTAGGAACTTGCAGCGCGGTCAATGCCGATACGCTTCTTGAAACTATCGTTGTCTTTATCAAATGCTCCGAGCAATGTTTCATACTCTGTCCCGATACCTTGATAGGCATTGCGTACCATTTCGGCAGTAACATAGGCTTCTCTATCCGAGATGCGCTGATAATGCTTGATGATTTGAGCCTTGATATTATCCAAAGCTAAATTGATGTCTCTCGATTCTTTGCTCTTACCCTTTGCCCGATTGCCTTTGGCATCCCACATCGTTTTTGCGATAGTCAGTTTGCAACTGAATTGTGCCACTGAACCGTTGATTGTAACTCGCCCCATAATAGGAACAATACCATTTTTCTCTTTGCTTCCGTTCACATAGAACAGCACCTTAAATGTACTTCGCATAATCCAATTCTTTTTTGGTTACAAAATTAGTTATCAGCGAGTTGTACATTGTTATGCAGAATATGGCAGAGAGTAGAAATAAACTCCAACGACCTATAAACTCACCTCGTTATCGGGTAATGATTTGAAAACCGTCCGCCCCCATTACCTTTCATTTCCTTGCACTTTTGCATCGGCGGGGCTTTCATCATAAGTCCTCATAAGTCATTGAACACCAGTGCCGCCATCATTATTTTCCTTCATTCGTTAGATTTTTCCAGAGATATTTTCTAACTTTGTCGCATATAGCGACTTTTTTTAGCCCAAACACAACTGCAATTAATACAAAACCACACAAATATGAGACACTTTACACTCCTCTTGGCGGCCCTTTTCGCCGCAATCGCAGCCCACGCCGAGCCGCTGTGGATGCGTTATCCCGCAATCTCGCCCGACGGTGAGAAGATTGCGTTCACATATCAGGGTAGCATCTACGTTGTACCCACCGCAGGAGGTCAGGCCACACGCCTCACCACCACCGAGTGCCACAACACCCTGCCCGTATGGTCGCCCGACTCAAAGACTCTGGCCTATGCCAGCGACCGCTACGGCAACTTCGATATTTTCACCGTTCCCGTAACGGGTGGCGAGCCTACACGCCTTACCACTCACTCTTCGAAGGAGGAGCCCTACGCCTTCTCGAACGATGGCAAGAAGATCTACTACGGCGCCGCGATCTCCGATCCCGCCGCAAGTGCTCTCTTCCCCAAGGCTTCGATGGGCGAGCTATACGCCGTGAGCGTTGAGGGCGGTCGCCCCGAGCGCGTTCTGGCAACACCCGCGCAACTGATTGACTTCAGCCGCGACGGCAAGCGCTTCCTGTATCAGGATCGCAAGGGTGGCGAGGATGATTTCCGCAAGCACCACACCTCGTCAATCACACGCGACATCTGGCTCTACGACACCTCGTCGCACAAGCATACGCAGCTCACCGACTGGGCTGGCGAGGATCGCAACCCGATCTTCTCGACCGATGAGAAGAGCATCTACTTTCTGAGCGAGCGCGGCGGAACATACAACGTATGGTCGATGGATGCAGACGGCAAGAATGCCAAGCAGGTAACAAAGTTCAACACCCACCCCGTACGTTTCCTCTCGATGGCCTCGAACGGAATGCTCTGTTTCGGCTACAACGGCGAGATCTACACTATGGCCGCAGGCTCGCAGGCCAAGAAGCTCGCGGTAAATATCACGCTCGACTCACCGACCAACAAGTCGCAGCTGCTCAACGTCAGTGGCGGCAGCGGCAGCACCCTCTCGCCCGACGGCAAGCAGATTGCCTTCATTTCGCGCGGTGAGGTATTCGTTACGGCTGTCGATTACGCCACAACAAAGCAGATCACCAAGACCGCCGAGTCGGAGTCGTCGCCCTCGTTCGGTGCCGACAACCGCACTCTGGCCTACGCATCGGAGCGCGACGGATATTGGAACATCTACCTCGCATCAATCTCACGCGAGGATGATCCTAACTTCCCCAACGCTACGCTGATTGACGAAAAACCCCTCTTCAAGGGCGACAGAATCGACCGCACGGCACCCAAGTTCTCGCCCGACGGCAAGGAGTTGGCCTTCGTCGAGAACCGCGACCGACTGATGGTTATGGATATGGCCTCGGGCAAGGTGCGCCAGATCACCACCGGCGAGCAGCACTACTCGACCACCGGCTCGATGGATTACCACTGGTCACCCGACGGCAAGTGGTTCGCCGTGAGCTACACGGGCAACCAGCACGACCCCTACTCTGACATCGGTATCGTGAGCGCCGAGGGTGGCAAGATTCACAACCTGACCAATACGGGTTACTTCGACGAGTCGCCCGAGTGGGTTTTGGATGGCAATGCACTGCTCTTCTCGACCGACCGCTACGGTATGCGCAGCCACGCATCGTGGGGCTCGGAGTACGACGTGATGATCATCTACCTGAACCGCGAGGCTTACGAGGTTGCGCAGATGAGCAAGGAGGAGTACGAGATCTACAAGGAGGCCAAGAAGAAGGCTGAGGAGGCTGAGAAGAAGGCCGAGGCCGATAAGAAGGAGGGCAAGGATGACGAGAAGAAGGCCGACAAGGCCGAGAAGCCCGCCGCGAAGCCCATCGTCATCGAGCTGGAGAATATCGAGGATCGCATCGTGCGCCTCACTCCCAATTCGGGTGCGCTGAGCAGCTACGCCCTGAACAAGGAGGGCGACAAGCTCTACTACATCATCTCTTACGAGGGCCGCAACGATATGTGGGAGATGGATCTTCGCTCACGCGAGAACAAGGCTACGCAGCGTGGCGTAGGCGGTGGCTCGCTTGCGTGGGACAAGAAGATGGAGAATATGTTCCTCTTGGGCGGCCAGATGAAGAAGTTCAAGGGTGGCGCGGGCAACCCCACCCCCATCACGGTTCGTGCCGATATGATGCTCGACTCGAAGGCCGAGCGCGACTATATGTTCGACCGCGTATATCGTCAGGAGAAGGCTCGCTTCTACCACAAGGATATGCACGGCGTCGATTGGGATGCAATGCGCGACAACTACCAGCGTTTCCTGCCCCACATCGACAACAACTACGACTTCGCCGAGATGCTGAGCGAGTGGTTGGGCGAGCTGAACGTATCACATACGGGAGGTCGCTACACCCACCCCACCACCACGAGCGACGATCAGACGGCCGATCTGGGCCTTTTGATCAACCTCAACAGCGACGTGGATGGTCTGCTCGTCGAGGAGGTTGTTGCAGGTGGCCCGTTCGACAAGGCTTCGTCGAAGGTTAAGGCCGGCGACGTGATCGAGTCGATCGACGGCGTGAAGATTGGCCGCAACACCGATTTCTACCCCGCACTTAACCGCCGTCAGGGCAAGCGCACGCTCGTTACGGTGTATCGTCCCTCGACCAAGGAGCGCTGGGAGGAGGTTATCCTGCCCATCACGCAGAGCCGCCTTACGCAGCTTCTCTACAAGCGTTGGGTTAAGCAGCGTGCGGCCGACGTGGAGCGTCTCTCGGGCGGTCGTCTGGGTTATGTTCACATCGAGTCGATGGCCGATGGCAGCTTCCGCACGATGTATGCCGACATTCTGGGTAAGTACAACCACTGCGAGGGTATCGTAATCGACACCCGCTTCAACGGCGGTGGCCGTATGCACGAGGATATTGAGATTCTGTTCAGTGGCGAGAAGTACTTAACGCAGGTAGTTCGCGGCAAGGAGGCTTGCGATATGCCCTCACGACGCTGGAACAAGGCTTCGATTATGATCACGGGCGAGGCCAACTACTCGAACGCTCACGGAACACCTTGGGTATATAAATACAAAGGCATCGGCAAGATCGTCGGTATGCCCGTACCGGGAACTATGACCAGCGTATCGTGGGAGCGTCTGCAGGATCCCTCACTCGTATTTGGTATTCCCGTTGTCGGTTACCGCAAGGCCGACGGCACATATCTTGAGAACGATCAGCTGGAGCCCGACGTGAAGGTTGCCAACTCGCCCGAGGTGGTTATCACCGGCCGCGACGAGCAGCTGGAGGCAGCCGTAAAGACTCTGCTTGAGCAGATCGATGCCGAGAAGAAATAATTTTTGCAATGATTAAAATTTTCACCGATCATCCGCTCCGCGACCTGAACAGCTTTCACGTCGAGGAGCGGGCCGATCAAATCATAGAGTTCGACCGCAGGGAGGATCTCGACGAGATCTTCGCCGAGGCAGACGCACCCGCGAAGTGGTATGTGTTGGGAGGGGGTAACAACATCCTCTTCACCCGTCGCTACGAGGGCACATTGCTGCACCCCGCGGGGCAGCAGATTCGCATCATCGACGATTGCAGCGAAAGCAGCGTTCTTGTCGAGGCCGAGGCCGGCACGGATTGGGATCGCTTCGTGGAGTGGTGTGTCGAGCACGAGCTGTGGGGAGCGGAGAATCTCTCGCTCATACCCGGCACGGTGGGTGCCGCACCCGTACAGAATATCGGAGCCTACGGAGCCGAGGCAAAGGACGTTATCCACCGCGTTCACTACTTCGATGTGGAGCAGCGCCGACACCTCACGCTCCTCAACGCCGAGTGCCACTTCGCCTACCGCGACAGCATCTTCAAAGGCGAGCTGCGCGGGCGGGTGGTGATAACCTCCGTAGAGTTCAAACTATCGCGCACGCCACAGCCCAACTTGGGTTATGGCGACCTAAAGCGCGAGGTGGAGAGTCGCGGCGAGGCTACGCTGCGCAACATCCGCGATGCGGTCTGCGCAATCCGCCGTAGCAAGCTCCCCAACACGGCCGTTCAGGGCAATGCGGGCAGTTTCTTCAAGAACCCCATCGTCGATAAGGCGATAGCCGAGCAGCTGAAGGCCGCAAACGAGAATATGCCGCTCTACCCCGCGGCCGACCCTACGAAGTCGAAGCTCGCCGCAGGCTGGCTCATCGATCAGGCGGGGCTGAAGGGCTACCGCTCGGGGTGCGTGGGCGTTCACGACCGTCAGGCGCTGGTGCTGGTCAATCACGGCAGTGCGACGGGCAAGGAGGTCGTCGCGCTGGCCGAGTATGTGCAGCAGAGGGTGCTGGAAAAGTTCGGAATCGGCATCGAGGCCGAGGTAAACATACTATAAAATGCTGTTAGAAAAGTTTCAGGAATATGTCGCTCGCCACGAGCTGTTCACCCGTCAGGATAAGATTCTGCTCACCGTCTCGGGCGGAGTCGATTCGATGGTGCTGATGTCGCTCTGCGTCAATAGCGGCTACACGGTGGGCGTGGCGCACTGCAACTTCGGGCTGCGAGGAAAGGAGAGCGACGAGGACGAGATACTCGTGCAGGAGCACGCCCGCAAGTACGGCATCGAGTGCCACAACCGTCGTTTCGACACCACGGGCGAGATGGAGCTCACGGGCGAGTCGATGGAGATGGCGGCCCGCCGCCTGCGCTATGCGTGGTTCAACGAGCTGTGCGAGCAGCACGGCTACACGGTAATCGCCGTTGCGCACCACATCGACGACTCGATCGAGACCTTCTTCATCAACCTGCTGCGTGGCACAGGCCTGCGCGGCCTGACGGGCATACACAAGCAGGTGGGACGGATCGTAAGACCGCTGCTCTTCGCCACGCGCAAGCAGATTATGGAGTATGCGATGCAGCGACACATCCCCTACCGCGAGGACTCGTCGAACAAATCGACAAAGTATCTGCGCAACAAGATCCGCCTCGGACTCACGCCCCGCATCCGCGAAATCAACCCGCGCTTTCCGTTCATTATGCACCGCAACATCGAGCGACTGATGTCGGCCCAGCACTTTATCGACAACGCCATCGAGAACATCTGCGTCGAGGCACTCACCTCGCAGGATGGAATCTACACGCTCCACACCGACCGCATACACGACACCACCTCGCGCGACTTTGCGATCTACGAGATTCTCAACTCGCGCTTCGGCTTCAAGGGCGATACGGCCGATGGATTGTGCAAGGCTCTGCAAACGGCCTCTTCGGGCAAGCGATTCTACTCGCGCAGCCACGTCGCCTATGTCGATCGCGGCAACATCCTCATCGCTCCCATCGAGCAGGAGGATCCCTGCTGCGTATCGGTTGTGCAGGGACAGCGCCGCGCCTACTGCGGCAACTCGGTGATATACCTCGAGGAGTGCTACATCGACAACATCGCCTCGTTCAACGTCCCCGATAACGTGGCTCTGCTCGATGCCGATGCGCTGCAATACCCCCTCGAGCTGCGCCGCTGGAGCGAGGGCGACAGCTTCATCCCGTTCGGTATGACAGGCCGCAAGAAGGTGAGCGACTATCTGATCGATGCTAAGGTATCGATACCCGAGAAGAACCGACAGTTCGTGCTGCTCTCGGCGGGCGAGATAGCGTGGCTGGTGGGACGACGTATCGACGACCGCTTCCGCCTCAAGGATTCGACCGAGCGCGTGTTGCGACTAACCAAAGAGATAATATAAAAACCCTACGAAATGGCAAAGAGCACCCTTAAATTCAAGGATAGCGTAGCTGCATTCGAGGCCCTGAGGGCCGAGATTGCGGCACGGCGATTTGCACCCATATATCTGCTGATGGGCGAGGAGAGTTACTTCATCGACGCGCTCTGCGAGCAGCTCTCATCGTCGATCCTCACGCCCGCCGAGCAGTCATTCAACCAGATTACGGTCTATGGCAAGGATAGCGACGCGGGGCAAGTGGTCAATCTCTGCCGACAGATGCCTATGATGGGCTCGCACGAGGTCATAATCCTCAAGGAGGCACAGCAGCTGCGCCAGATCGAGAAGCTCACCCACTACACCTCCAAGCCGCAACCCTCAACCATTCTGATCATCTGCCACAAGGAGAAGACGTTAGACAAACGCTCGGCGCTCTACAAGCAGTGCCAGAAGGAGGGCGTCGTGTTCGAGTCGGTGCGTCCGCGCGACTACGAGATTGGGCCTTGGCTGACGCAGTTCATCCAGCGCAAGGGGCTCGGCATTGCCCCCAAAGCGGTGCAGATGCTGACCGACCACTTGGGTTGCGACGTGGCGAAGCTATCGAGCGAGATCGACAAGCTGATGCTGGCCCTACCCGTCGGCACAAAGAGCATCACCGACCAGCACATCGAGCAGAACGTAGGTATCTCGAAGGAGTTCAACAACTTCGAGCTGTGCAACGCCGTGGCGGTGTGGGACGTGGAGCGTGCGATGCGCATTGCCGACCACTTCGCCCGCAACCCGAAGGATAATCCGCTGCTCGTTACGGTGATGGCACTCTACTCGCTCTTCCGCGATATGTTCATCATCAACTACCTGCGTTGGCTCTCAAAGCACAAAGGCCAGCCTATGCCGTCGGAGGGCGAATTGATGCGAATCCTCAAGAAGAGCAACCCCTACGCCGTGCGCGAGCTCTCACAACAATCCACGCGCTGGCCCAACCGCAAGGTCTTCACCGTATTGGGACTGCTGCGCGAGTACGACGGCAAGAGCAAGGGTATAGATACGGGCGGAATGAACGACGGCGAGCTGTTGCGCGAGCTGTTGTTGAAGATTTTTATGCAGTAGGATGGCCGTAGCGGAGCGATATATGGTTGCCGATGGGCAGATCGTCGAGTGGCGAGCGATGGAGGGTTTGTATCTCTATCAGGAGATTCACACGCTCGACTATCGTGCGCGCCACCTTGCGGCCCACATCGGCGTGATCACGCGCCGAGCCGAGGAGCTCTTTGGCCTTCGTCCACGACTCTCTGCTGTACGACTTGACGAGCAGATCGAGAGCCTTCTGATACGCTCGCGCCTATCGCGCCGCGTCTCGACAAGAGTCATCCTAAAGTGCTACGCGTCGGGAAGTTACTCGCTGGAGTGCGACGAGCCGTCGATATATAGCGGCTATGCGATGCGCAGCCTCAGGCCCGAGGCTATAACCCTGCCTATTCAGCTCCCGATGGCCGACTACCCCACCTCGGCCTCGATCGCCACACGTCAATTGGCCGACGCCGTTGCCCGCCGCCGAGGCTATCACACGGCGCTGCTTGTGCGTGGCGAGGAGCTGGAGAGTGAGCCGACGCGACCGCTGGCTATCGTCGTGGGCACGACAGTCATAATGGCCGAGTGCGACTCGCTCGAGGCCAACCTCTTGGAGCGTGCCGCCCGCAAGGCGGGACTGCCCGTTGAGAAACGCCGCCTACGGAGGAGCGATCTAACCTCGGCCGACGAGGTGTTGCAACTCTCGTGGCAAGGCATAACGGCTATGGCGCACGTCGATGGCAGGGCCTATATGGCAATCATCGGCGAACGCATAGCGCAAGAACTTGAGAATATTTAACCCAATATGAAAACTGCTATCTTCCCCGGGTCGTTCGACCCCTTCACCCGAGGCCACGAAGTCATCGTCGAGCAGGCACTCCGCCTCTTCGATCGCGTTGTTATCGCCGTAGGCGAGAACGTAAGCAAGCAATCGCTCCTAAACCCGACGCAGCGTCTGCGCCTGATCAAGGATCTCTACGCCGACGAGAGTCGCGTGGAGTGCATCAGCTACCGCTCGCTCACCATCGACGTTGCACACAAGGTCGGAGCCTCGGCCATCATCCGAGGTGTTCGCAACACGCTCGATTTCGAGTATGAACGCACGATGGCGCAGACCAATCGCCGCTTTGCGCCCGAGCTGGAGACCGTGTTGCTATTCACTCCGGCCGAGCTGATGGATGTGAGCTCCTCGACCGTCAGGGAACTGCTCGCCTTTGGCCGCGACGTGGGGCCGATGATGCCAGCGAAGATACAACTCAAGGAGTATTTGGAAGATTAAAACTCAGCCGCAGAAGTTATTTCTGCGGTTTTTTTGTCCGATTAGCGCCCTCGGGGTTGTGAAATCGCGTAAATGTTCATATATTTGCGGGTTAGCACTGCTTATAGAAAATACAAACCTAAGATAAAACATTCAAAAAATGGAATTTACTGCAGAAATGATTGCCGGCCTTCTGGGCGGCACAATCGTGGGAGACAAGAACGCAGCCGTTCACACCGTATCGTCGATCGAGGGTGGCAAGAAGGGTGCGCTGACCTATCTCTCAAACCCCAAATACGAACAGTATATCTACTCTACCGAGGCGTCGATCGTATTGGTTAGCAACGACTTCGAGCCTAAGCAGGAGGTTGCGGCCACACTTATCAAGCTCCCCGACGTGGGCGCTGCCGTACTGAAGTTGCTGGAGATGTATAACGCTATGAAGCCCCAGAAGAAGGGCATCAGCCGCTTGGCCTCAATCTCGGAGAAGGCTACCGTAGCGGAGGATTGCTACGTCGGCGACTTCGCCGTTATCGAGGCGGGCGCTGTCGTGGAGGCTGGCGCGAAGATCTATCCGCAGGTATATGTGGGCGACGGCGTGAAGATTGGCGCTGGCACGACACTCCACCCCGGAGTGAAGATCTACGAGGGTTGCCGCGTGGGTGCAAACTGCATCATCCACGCAGGTGCTGTCATCGGAGCCGATGGTTTCGGATTCCTGCCCAAGCCCGACGGTACGTTCGACAAGATTCCGCAGCTGGGTAACGTAATCATCGAGGACAACGTGGAGATCGGTGCCAACACCTGCATCGACCGCGCCAAGACCGACTCGACGATTATCCGCAAGGGAGTGAAGCTGGACAACCTGATCCAGATCGGCCACAACGTCGAGATTGGCGAGAACACCGTATCGTCGGCACAGACAGGTATTGCAGGCTCATCGAAGGTGGGCCACAACTGCTTCCTCGCAGGTCAGGTGGGCATCGCCGACCACACCACCATCGGCAACCGCGTAATGATCGGCTCGCAGTCGGGTCTGGATAAGGATGTGCCCGATGGCGAGATACGTCTGGGAACACCCGCGCTGCCAGGTATGAACTTCCACCGCTCGTTTGCCGTATTTAAGACTCTGCCCGATTTGCAGCGTCGCGTGGCGGCTCTGGAGAAGGAGATTAAGAAATAGTAATTCACAAAAAATAGAAAAAAATGAAAAAGATTCTTTGTATCGCGCTGGCAGCTGCCACGATGGTAGGTTGCGGCAATAAGGCGGCTTACACCATCACGGGTGAGTCGGATAAGTTTGCGGGCAAGTACGCTTACCTGCAGGTTGAGAAGGAGGGTGAGTTGCAGACTGTTGATTCGGTTGCTGTGGCCGGTAACGCTTTCTCTTTGAAGGGCGTAGCCGAGCAGCCCTACTCGGCTTATGTTGTGGTTAAGGATGCAGGTGCCGAGCGCCCCGAGTTCTACACCGAGCTCTTCGTTGAGCCCGGCCAGATCGCTATCGAGGAGGTTGCTGGCGAGCGTCCCTCGTTCAAGGCCGTAGGTGGCGCGTTGAACGACGCGATGAACGCCGTGAATGACAAGCTGGCCGCTATTGAGGCGAAGATGGGTGAGGGTGCCGACAACGCAGCACTCGAGGCCGAGTACTACGCAGCGCTCTATGCCGCAATTATGGACAATGGTGGCAACCTTTTGAGCCAGAACATCCTGCGTAACAACTACTACGCTTTCGAGCCCCAGCAGGTTATCGACGCTATCGCGCTGATCCCCGCCGAGGCACAGGAGGGTTTTGCCAATATGAAGTCATCGGCCGAGCAGGCGCTGAAGGTTATGCCCGGCAACCCCTACATCGACATCACGGAGGTAGGCACCGGCGATCAGCCCCAGACCTTAACTCCCGACGGCAAGGTTCTCACGCTGAAGAGCGTCGTTGAGAACAAGAAGAACAAGTACGTCCTGATCGACTTCTGGGCATCGTGGTGCGGTCCCTGTATGCGCGAGGTTCCCTACTTGGTTGATGCTTACAAGCAATTCCACAGCAAGGGTTTCGAGATCTATGGTGTATCGTTCGACCGCGCTCGTGAGCCGTGGTTGAAGGCTATCGAGGAGAAGGATCTCGACTGGTTGCACGTTAGTGCCGTAAACTATTGGGACAACAAGGCACGCCACGACTACGCCGTGAACTCAATCCCCGCCAACTTCCTCGTTGATTGCTCAACGGGCCAGATCATCGCCAAGGGCTTGCGCGGTGAGCAGGTTGTGGAGAAGATGGGTGAGTTGCTGAAGTAATTATCATTGATCATCCGATAATAGAGTGTCCGAGTTTTGTCGGACACTCTTTTTTTTTTACTTTTGCATAAGTATGGCAGAGAAAACCGAAACATATCGCATAATGGGCATCGACCCGGGCACGAACTATATGGGCTACGGCATCATCGAGATCGAGGGGCGAACGATGCGCTCGGTCGTTATGGGCGATATCGACCTGCACACGATGAGCGATCCCTACCGCAAGCTGCACTATATCTTCGAGCGCGTGGGCAAACTCATCGACGACTACGAGCCTCGCGAGGTGGCCCTCGAGTCGCCATTCTTTGGCACTAACGTGCAGAGTATGCTCAAGTTGGGACGTGCGCAGGGCGTAGCTATGGCTGCGGCGCTACACCGCCAGAAGGAGGTCTTCGAGTATGCCCCCTCGCGCATCAAGCAGGCCATCGCGGGCAGCGGCTCGGCCTCGAAGGAGCAGGTGGCGGCCATCGTCAAACGTATGCTCAAGGTGGAGTATATGCCCCGCCGATTGGATGCCACCGACGGTATGGCCGTTGCGATGTGTCATTACTTCACGGCCCGCACACCCATCAGCGAGGCTATGGGCCCCAAGCGCGTCAAGGGCTTGGGCGGCGGCAAGAAGGCGGCCAAAGGATCATCGTCGTGGGAGGCATTTCTAAAGAAGAATCCCGAGCGCGAAATCAAATAGAATCACTCGCGGCCAAACCACTTTTTAACACGTTTCACACCCTCGACACCCAGAATGAGCAGTCCGCCATACTGGGCCGTCTTGGCGCATCCGAACAGCACGAACCAGAGCGCTCCACGCAGGGCCGCACTAACGGGCAGGGCCAATGCCGCAAACGAAAGAATGTAGAACAAAACGCACGACGAGAGCACGATAACGCCCGTGCGGAACGATAGTCCCGCAAGCCAGCGCTTGACAGCGCCAAAGGCGTTCAGAAAGATCTCTTTCATACTCTTCAATCGTTTTTCTATTGCCCAACAAAGAGAATCGGGCGACTAAAGGTAGAGGTATTTATCCAAATTAGCAACCGTGCGGGATAAAAAACCTGCGACACAAGGCATTTTTCTTCATTTTTTTGTATCTTTGAAAGATTTAATTCGCCTAAAACATAATCAAAGATATGAGCAACAGCAAATACACTCTGCGAGAGGTTACAACCAAGGCGTTGGAGGAGGAGTTCATCGCCCTTCCGAAGCGTCTTTACAAGGGCAACCGCAATTGGGTATGCCCACTCGATGACGATATTAGAGCGGTATTCGATCCCGCCAAAAATAAACTCTACTCCGACGGCGAGGCCATCCGCTGGGTTGCCTACAACGCCGAGGGCGAGGTGGTGGGCCGCATCGCAGCATTCTACGACAACGAGCACGCCTACTCATACGAGCAGCCTACGGGCGGCTGCGGCTTCTTCGAGGCGATCAACGATCAGGAGCTTGCAAACCAGCTCTTCGAGGCTTCGCGTATGTGGCTCATAAGCCGAGGTATGGAGGCTATGGATGGCCCCGTAAACTTCGGTCCGCGCGACTCGTGGTGGGGACTCTTGGTCGAGGGTTACGAGTTCCAGCCCCTCTACGCCAACCCCTACAACCCGCCCTACTACAAGGAGCTGTTCGAGAACTACGGTTTCCAGAACTACTTTAACCAGAACACCTACCTGTGGCGTGTCTATGACGACGACATCAACCAGTCGATCCACGACCGCGCAAAGCGTCTGCACAACACCCCGGGCTACAGCTTTGCCAACATCAAGGGCCGCAATCTGGAGGAGGTAGCCGAGGATTTCCGCATCATCTACAACAAGGCGTGGTCGCTGTTCACGGGCGTTAAGCCTATGCCCAAGGAGGAGGCGCAGAAGATTATGCAGAGCCTGAAGGCCATCGTCGATCCCAACATCATCTTCTTCACCTACTTCAACAACGAGCCCGTCGGATTCTTCATTATGGTGCCCGACATCAACCGCATCATCGGCAAGTTCAACGGCAAATTGAATCTGTGGAACAAGCTGCGACTGATGTGGGAGCTGAAGGTGCGCCGATCGTGCGACCGAATCTTCGGTATTATCTTCGCCGTAACGCCCGAGTTTCAGGGTAAGGGCGTGGAGTCGGGTATGATCCAGTACATCTACGAGACCTACATCCGCACCGACCGCAACAGCTACAAGACCGTAGAGTTTGCGTGGATCGGCGACTTCAACCCCGTGATGAACCGTATGATCCAGTCCTACGTCTGCGCTACGCGCCACAAGATGCACACGACGTATCGCTACCTGTTCGATCGCACGAAGCCCTTTACGCGCTGCCCGCGCTTGGGTATCAAACGCAACGAGAAATAGGAATCTTAAAACATAACGCAATGAAAACTACAGCTTTTACTAAGTATCACATCGCCGCAGGCGCCAAGATGGCCGAGTTTGCGGGATATAATATGCCCATCGAGTTCTCGGGCATTAACGACGAGCATATGACCGTGCGCGAGAAGTGCGGTGTATTCGACGTAAGCCATATGGGCGAGATCTGGATTAAGGGCGAGAAGGCTCTCGATCTGTTGCAGCACATCGCATCGAACGACGTAGCGAAGCTCTTCGACGGCAAGGTGCAGTACGCAACGATGCCCAACGGCCGAGGCGGTATCGTGGACGATATTCTGATCTACAAGTTCAGCGACACGAAATATATGCTCTGCGTCAATGCAGCCAACACCGACAAGGACTGGGCACACATCTGCGCCGAGGGCGAGAAGTTCGGAATGAAGCCCGGCGTTGAGCTTGAGAACGCATCGGATCGCATCGCACAGCTCGCCATTCAGGGCCCGCTGGCAATGAAGCTCGTGCAGAAGATGTGCGACGAGCCCGTTGAGGATATGGTTTACTACACTTTCAAGATGTGCAAGCTTGCCGGCTGCGAGGTTATCCTCTCGGCTACGGGCTACACCGGCTCGGGCGGCTGCGAGATCTATATGTACAACAAGGATGCCGACACCATCTGGGAGGCTATGTGGAAGGCTGGCGAGGAGTTCGGACTGAAGAACATCGGTCTGGGTGCGCGCGACACGCTGCGACTGGAGAAGGGCTTTGCGCTGTATGGCAACGATATTGACGACACGACATCACCGCTCGAAGCAGGTCTTGGCTGGGTTACGAAGTTTGTCGAGGGCAAGGATTTCATCGACCGCGACTTCTTGGCAAAGCAGAAGGCCGAGGGCGTACAGCGCAAGCTGGTAGGTCTGAAGATGATCGATCGTGGTATTCCGCGCCACGGCTACAAGCTCGCTAACCTTGAGGGTGAGGAGATCGGCTGCGTAACGTCGGGTACGATGTCGCCTATGCTGAAGGTCGGCATCGCGCTGGGCTACGTTAAGACGGAGTATGCCGCCGTAGGTACCACCGTAGCGGTTGTTATCCGCGACCGCCTGTTGAAGGCCGAGGTTGTGAAGTATCCTTTTGTATAAGGGATTCTCCTATAAAAAAAGCTGCCTGTACGGGCAGCTTTTTTTTATTTCTCGGTAGCCTTTCCGGCCTCAACCCAACTATTGTAGCCTCCGCTGAGCTCGACAACATTATACCCGTTGCCGGCCAACACGCCCGCCACCTGCTTGCTGCGGCCGCCGCCTCGGCAATATACCGCAATGGGGCGATCCTTCGGCAGACGCTGGTAGTCGTTAAAGAAGGTAGCGCTGCGCACATCCAGATTATCATCCACGCCCACGATATGCCCTGCGGCAAACTCCTCGGCGGTGCGCACATCAACCAAAAGCACATTCTCGCGCGCGATATACTTCTCGAACGTCTCCACATCGAGCGAACGATACTTCACGCGCATCGTCCGCGTCGGAGCGCACGACGCCAAACCAAGCACGATTGCAATAAGAAGAATTCCGTATCTCATATTATTCCGATTTTAATGTTTTCACAATATACGAATTTTCTCGCACAGCTGCGCCGTTACCGCCATAGATATGCGAAAAAATCATCTTTTATCAATATTTTTCGGTTTTTATTTGGAAAAACGAGCGAAACCATCTATATTTGCACACCGATTTGAGAGATCAAATCGATATGGTGGATGTAGCTCAGTCGGTTAGAGTGACGGATTGTGGTTCCGAAGGTCGTGGGTTCGAATCCCATCTTCCACCCAAAGGTAGAAAAGTCGTACAATGTAAATTGTGCGACTTTCTTTGTTTTGTATCACCTCAAACGTGTTTGAATGGAGATACATAACAAAGAAAGCATTGCAAGTAATGGCTTTTCCACCTTTGACGGTGCCCCTGCGGCGAGCAGAGGGGAAAGGCGTTAAGCGGAGCGAACGCAGGTTTGCGCAGTAGCCAATCCCACAAAAAACGCAAGGCCACAGCCCTGCGTCATATCTAATTTCGCTTCTGATTTCCGACAAACCTCGCGGCAAGCCATCGTCTTACGGGCTCGTCATAGAGCTTCAGGCAGGCGTAGGCCAACAGGATACTCGAGCCTACGACCAACGCCGACACGCCGAGCGTCTGTCCCAGCGTATAATAGCGGTTCTCGATAAGCCACGCATAGAAGAGATACATTATCGGATAGTGAACGATATAGAGCGGATACGACAACTCTCCCAAGAGACTGTTTATACGCCCCGACACACCCTCGCCACGGCCCGAGGCACCTATCCACACCACCGCGGGAAAAACGATCGCTATGCAGACAACCTCGTAGAGGCTATTAAGGCTCGGCTTGCCCGACGACGCGATGTAGGGCACAGCAAAGACCGCCATCAATATAGCCGAGCAGATCCAGAACGCCCCCTTGATTTTACGCGGCGAGAAGGTACGCGCCACGAGCATACCCATCGTAAAGGGGAAGAGCATACGCACCACGCCGCCCCAGAAGTTCACCGCGTCGATGGTCCACCCCACGCCCACACTATCGTAGCCCGAGAGATTCCCGACAAAAAACCACGCGTGCAGCACGCCCAACGCCGCTGTCAGCCACGCCAGCGCGCGAGTCGAGAGACGACGGATGAAGAGTGCATAGAGGATATTGCCGATATACTCGAAAAATAGCGACCACGCAGGGCCGTTCAGCGGAAACATCTCGCCATTGCCGCGCACCTCGTACTGACAGCCGGGCAGGGCGGGGATCATAAACATCGACAGCAACATCGCCACCATCACCCACTGCACGGGCGCTACGCTACCGTCCCAACGCTCGAAGCCTCCCGCGAAGAATGCCGCCGCGCCAATTGCCGCACCCAGCACAATCATCGGTTGCAGGCGTATCAGACGACGCTTGAAGAAGCCTCCGATCGTCATTCGTCCCCAACGCTCATCGTAGGCGTAGCTGATCACAAAACCCGAGAGGATGAAGAAGAAATCGACGGCAATATGGCCGTGATTGAGCGTCGTGATAAGGCCGCCGCCCTCGCCATTGACCGACTCGGCAAAGGCAAAGCCCTCGAAGATGTGATACACCAGTACCAGCAATGCCGCCACACCACGCAGGCCGTCGAGCAGTTCGTAGTGGGGCTTAGTGTCGGCAAAATTCACCGACTGTGGGGCTGAATTCGATCTCATCGTCAATTTCAATTACTTACGGAGTTTACGCAGGATATTGAGTTTCGGCAGCGAGATACCCTTCGCGCGCTCACCCGTGAGCGACACTTCGATGTCGGCCACGGCACCCGAGCGCATATCCATCACAAAGCCCACACGTCTCAGGCCACCCTCCGACTCCCACACCTTGGCATCGGCCGCAAGGCGCGTACGCACACGCAGGAAGAGGCTCTTGCCATCCTTGCGCAGCACAATCGTATTGGGCGCCGTAACCTCGGCTGCAGCGTCGGTTACGATCGACCACTCGATGGTCGAGGCCTGTGAGCCGTTCTCGATGTGGTCGGTTATGGTGAGGAAGTCATTCTTGTCAATCACCGCCGTGCGCTCAACCTTCGAGGCGCGCTTGGCATACTTCGGCGTAAGGTCGGCAATGACTCCGTGACGACGCGCCGAGAGTTGCACCTCGCGGATTGTCGAACGGCCCGCAGAGCCGAGATAGTCGCCATTGAACGAGATGGTGTTGTAGGGCTCGCCGTCGAGTGTGGCCCAGCGCACGCCATCGCGCTCATAGACAAATGCTCCCGCATCGGCCCGCTTGCTCTCGGCCGAGGCCTCGCCACCCTTGATTGCGAAGTAGGTATCGCTCTTGCTCTCCCAGCCGCTACGATAGATGTAGAGCGGCATCGAGCCGTCGTTGAGCCAATTGTTCTCGCGTCGTTTTGCGCTCTTGTTCATATCGAGCGATGAGGAGAAGAACATATAGAGCGGCAGCTGATAATCCTCTCTGATCTGCCCCTCGGCGGCCAACTGCTCATCGGCGCTGGCCAGCCACGGCTGCTGATTGTGGCCTATAAACCAATATTTCACAGGCTCTGCAACGGCCCTCTCGCCAACACCATAGAAGTTGAAGGTCTTGCCCGACGGAGCTACCAGATTGGTCATCAGCAACGACGAGAGCATAAATCCTCTGTGCGACGAAGCACCCATATCGTTACCTACGGCCGACTCCAGAGCCGCCGCCAGCAGAACCGTAGCCTCCGTATTTCGTTGCCAATGCTCGGCATCGGTCTGGAATGCCCCATCGTCGGCATAGCGTTCGAGCAACGACGGCATAGCCGCCGCACAACGCTCCACCATAGCGCGGCAGAACTCGGGCGCACGCTCCAGCGTAGCCAGCGCGCCGTAGATCATACCCACGGCCGCCATAGCATTCTCGCCCTCGAACGATACTCCCTCCACCTTCTGCAAAGACTTCTCGTAGATGGCCGTACCGATGATACTGCGCGAATGAACGGGCAGCGCGCGATAGAGCCAGTCGTATCCGACTGCCAGAGCGAGAGTAAGCTGCGAGAGATCCTCCAGATTACGCTCATTCCACTCCTCCCAGCCGCTCACCGCAAGCATCTCGCGCTCGGCACGCGATGCGTAGCGACTATCGTCGGTCGTAAGGTAGGCATACGAGAGATAAAATACCCTTCGCAGCAACTCATCCGTCAGCTCCGTCAGGCGATCGCCCTTCAGGGCGTACTCCAGCGTTGCCTCTCCTATGATGCGCTCAGCCTCGGCCACAATGCGATCGTGCGTAAGGCGAGCCGCCGCGGATTGCGTGCGACGAGAGTTGATTGCGCCGATGTCGCCCTGCTTAATTATCAGACGCGGATGCGAAGCCACGGCATCAAAATCGATGCTCTGGGCCGAAGCGCTCCACAGCATCGCAAAAAGCATAAAAAATGGGAGTATAAGTAGTTTTTTCATATTTAATCGCAAAAATCGGATAAAATTAAAAATAATTTTGCAAACTTTACGTCTTGTGTGGCAGAATACTCACCTTTAGGCAGAAATTATGTCCTCCGACTGACAAAATGACACCCCGCGAGGAGCGATGTGTCATAATTATATGCCAAATCGGGTTTGGCACATCTGTTGCTCATAATGTAGCGTCGCCCCGAAAAGGCGCGAGAAAACCAAACAGAAAACAATTAACAAACTAAAACATAAAGAGACTATGACAATCAAACCGCTTTCAGACCGCGTATTGGTATTGCCCAATCCGGCAGAGGAGAAGACCGCAGGTGGTCTGTTCATTCCCGACACAGCTAAGGAGAAGCCCCTCGTGGGTAAGGTAGTGGCCGTAGGCCCCGGCACCGCCGAGATCAAGATGGAGGTTAAGGAGGGCGACACCGTTCTCTACGGCAAGTTCGCCGGCACGGAGCTCAACATCGACGGCGTTGATTACCTGATTATGCGTCAGAACGATATTCTGGCTGTTTATTAATCCTTTCACAAACTAAACATTACTAAAATGGCAGCAAAAGAGATTAAATATAATGTAGAGGCACGCGACCTTCTGAAGGAGGGCGTTGATGCATTGGCAAATGCCGTAAAGGTAACGCTCGGTCCCAAGGGTCGCAACGTGATTATCGAGAAGAAGTTCGGCGCACCCCAGATCACCAAGGACGGTGTAACCGTAGCCAAGGAGATCGAGCTCGAGAACCAGTTCGCCAATATGGGCGCACAGATGGTCAAGGAGGTAGCATCGAAGACCAACGACGACGCGGGTGATGGTACCACCACCGCAACCGTATTGGCACAGGCGCTGATCGGCGTAGGTTTGAAGAACGTAACGGCAGGTGCCAACCCGATGGATCTGAAGCGCGGTATGGACAAGGCCGTAGGCGTTGTTGTTGAGCAGTTGCGCGAGCTCTCACAGGAGGTAGGCAACGACATCTCGAAGATCGAGCAGGTAGCTACCATCTCGGCCAACAACGACCACGCTATCGGCAAGCTCATCGCCGAGGCTATGGCAAAGGTGAACAACGAGGGCGTCATCACCGTTGAGGAGGCCAAGGGTACCGAGACTCACGTCGATGTTGTTGAGGGTATGCAGTTCGATCGCGGCTACATCTCACCCTACTTTATGACCGATACGGAGAAGATGTCGGCCGAGTTGGAGAAGCCTATGATCCTGATCACCGACAAGAAGATCTCAACGATGAAGGAGATTATGGGCGTTCTGGAGCCTATCGCACAGAACAACCGCTCGCTGCTGATCATCGCCGAGGATGTCGATGGTGAGGCTCTGTCGGCTCTTGTAGTGAATAAGTTGCGCGGCACGCTGAAGGTTGCAGCTTGCAAGGCTCCGGGCTTTGGCGATCGTCGCAAGGATATGCTGGAGGATATCGCAATCCTCACCGGCGGTACGGTTATCTCGGGCGACAAGGGTATGAAGCTCGAGGATGCTACCATCGAGTTGTTGGGCTCTGCCGAGAAGGTTTCGAT
This sequence comes from Rikenellaceae bacterium, assembly GCA_015059925.1. Lineage (GTDB taxonomy): Bacteria > Bacteroidota > Bacteroidia > Bacteroidales > Rikenellaceae > Alistipes. The sequence goes on along the minus strand of SUZL01000008.1, from coordinate 76,060 downwards.
GAACAAGGAGACCACCGTTATCGTTGACGGCTGCGGCGAGAAGGAGGCTATCTCGGCTCGTATCGCACAGATCCGCGCAAGCTTGGATAACGCCAAGTCGGACTACGACCGCGAGAAGTTGCAGGAGCGTCTGGCGAAGCTCTCGGGCGGAGTTGCCGTACTCTACGTTGGTGCAGCTACCGAGGTTGAGATGAAGGAGAAGAAGGATCGCGTGGACGATGCTCTGGCCGCAACGCGTGCTGCGGTTGAGGAGGGTATCGTGCCGGGTGGTGGCGTAGCCTACATCCGCGCCGTTGCCGCGCTGGAGAATCTCAAGGGCGCCAACGAGGACGAGACCACCGGTATCCAGATCGTTAAGCGCGCTATCGAGGAGCCTCTGCGCCAGATCGTTGCCAACGCTGGTGGCGAGGGCTCGGTAGTTGTGAACAAGGTTAAGGAGTGTGAGGGCACGATGGGCTACAACGCTCGCGAGGATCGTTACGAGGATATGCTTGCAGCGGGTATCATCGACCCCACGAAGGTATCGCGCGTAGCGTTGGAGAACGCCGCATCGATCGCTTCGATGTTCCTCACAACGGAGTGCGTGTTGGCTGACAAGAAGTCAGAGACTCCCGTAATGCCTGCAATGCCTCAGGGCGGCGGCGGTATGGGTGGTATGATGTAATCCGACCGAAAGATAACGATAGGGTGCCAAAATTGGCACCCTATTTTTTTAATTAAGGGAGAAAAAAATTAACTTTGTAGAAATAATACAATCTTATGAAACGAATTTTTCTCCTTCTCGCTCTCCTCGCGGTGGTGGCAATCGCTCCCACCTACTCACGCAAGCCCATCAAGGCGCTTATCGTATCGGGGCAGAACAACCACAATTGGCAGGTGAGCCACCTCGTGCTGCAACAGATCATCAACAACTCCGGCCTTGCCGAGGCCGACATCACGCTGACCGCCCCCGCAGGTGGCGATATGAGCTCGTTTGCGCCCGATTTTAGCAAGTACGACGTCGTAGTGCTGGATTATAATGGCGACCGCTGGCCCGCAAAGACCGACGAGGCATTCCTTGAGTTTGTGCGTAAGGGAGGAGGCGTTGTGATCTACCACGCGGCCGACAATGCCTTTGCCGAGTGGGAGGAGTTTAATCGCATTATCGCTCTCGGAGGCTGGGAGAATCGTGATGAGCGATCAGGCCCCTACTACTACCTTGTCGATGGCCGCCCCACGCTCGACCGAAGCAAGGGCCCGGGCGGCTCGCACGGCTCCGAGCGCGAGTACCCGATGCACTGCCGCAAGGCCGACCACCCCATCACCAAGGGCCTGCCCGACAATTGGATGCACGCCCGCGACGAGATGTACGACCGTATGCGTGGCCCCGCCAACATCAAGGATCTGCTCTACTCGGGCTATGCCGACGCCTCGAAGGGCGGCTCAGGCCGCGAGGAGCCATTGGTATTTACGGTTGATTATGGCAAGGCTCGCATCTTCCACCTGATGCTGGGCCACTGCGGCCCCTCGGCCAAGAATAACCCCGCGATGCAGTGCGTAGGTTTCCAGACGCTGCTGCTGCGCGGTGTGGAGTGGGCAGCTACGGGCAAGGTTACGCAACCCGTACCCGCGGATTTCCCCACGGCCGAGCGAATATCGCTTCGCAAGGATTACAAAGCCCCCGCCGAGCAATAGCCTATTTGAAGATATGCATCTTGGCCCCGACAGAGAAGTGAACTATGTCGGAGAGGGCCAACGTGCTATTATTGAACTTCGAGATCAGCATCAAATCATTCACGCCAAACTCGTAGTAGAGCGACAGACTCCTGATCGCTCCCGCATTTGGTGTCTGCAACGTCAGGCGTTGCCCCACGCTCAGATGCACGCGCGTTCGCGAGGAGAAGCAGTAATATCCGTTCTCGCCGTGCGGGTATCGCCCGGGTTCACGATTCCAGAACTCATTACCAGAGATCACATTGACGTACATCGCGCACGTCAGCGGCTCAAGATCAACCCTTCGTCCGATGCGCACGCTCCACGGAATGTAGTTCTGCCGAAGCGTAAAGGTCATTCGCGCCTCATCGGCATAGCGCGCAGGCAGCACTCCCCACAACAGATCGGTCTCCCACTCGGCACGCTTGCCGTAGTCCCAGCCCACGCCCGCCGAGAGCAGTCCCATACCGCCGGCATACTGCAATTTTACGTGTGTCGGGATCAGTCGCGCCCACCCCTCATATTGCAAATTCTCGCGGTAGTCGCCTCCGCGATTGCCCCCGCGAGCCGCAGCCGCCGAGGGAAAGGCAATGAGCGCAAGCGTAAACAGACTAATAAAAAACTCTTTCGCACTCATACCCTTTGTCGTTAATTGTAAATACCAGATACTCCTCGCTCTCGACATTGGCGCACTCGTAGTAGATCACCCCATCGCCGAAGATATCCTCCTCGCGGTAGCGGTGGCCGTGGCCGTGAACGCAGAATTGCAGATTGGGAAAGAGCCGCAGTCGCTGCTGAAACTCCTCGTCATTACGAAACTGATCGCAAAGCGGATAGGCGTGCATCGCCACCACCGTTCGGCGGGCCTGCACGGGGAAGGCGTGCTGCTCATAGGTCATAAATCCGAGATTGGGCACCGGCTCCTGCTCGTCAAACTCCAGCGCGTTGGTGTTAAGGCATATAAATCTCACATCACCAGCCGTAAAGGCGAAGTCCATCGGCCCGAAAATCTCCTCATACAGCCTCTTTCCCGTACCCAGACAGTCGTGGTTGCCAATCAGGCACACATACGGCACATCCAAGCGATTCAATATATCGCGTTGCATCTCATACTCGCTCCTTAGGCCCCAATCGGTCAGATCGCCCGCGTGAATCACAAAATCTATATCGTCGCGCTCGCAAATATCCTCCACCGCATCCTCCAGCTCATCGTACCAGCGTTGCGAATCGCTCACAACGGCAAAACGTATCTGCTGCCTGCGGTGGCACGCCTCTTCGATGCGTGTGATGTTGATAGCGTTTACCTGCTTTGAACCAGAGATATGCATATCGTAGGGGTGGTACTCGACACACCCCTGTAATAATGCAACCAATATAACAATCACACAAGTAAATTTATTCATCTACCTTTTCAAAATACTCTTGCAATTATCTTTCATTCGTCGCCGTTCCACCTCCATAAGACGCTGCACCATACCCTGCAACTTGAACAGGTCGCTATCGCGGCTCTTCAGGTCGGCATACCGCCCCAAGATGTAGAAATAGGCATCGGGGCTGCACTCGAATTTACTCATATTGGCCAACCGCTCGCGCGAGGTAAGCGGCCGTTTGAAATCCATTCGATTGATGTCGATAAGCTGAAAATCGTACTCGCCCGGCCACAGCTCCCGATAGAGGATATTGGAGATATTGAGGTCGTGATGCACCACGCCCCGATCGTGCAGGCGAATCAAAAACTCGGTCAGCGCATCCAGCAGCGGCTTTATCGTCTCCACCTCGCGCCCGCGAATCTCCTCCATCGAGCGATAGTCGGAGTAGGCCGAGACAAAATAACTCCCCGCCAGCAATCCCCTCTCCCAGAAATCGACCGCCGCAACAGGTTCGGGCGTACCTATGCCGAGCAGGGCGAGCCGCTCGGCGTGGCTGAAGGCGCGCATCGACTTACTCGACCTTAAGCGACCATAGACCGCGCGATTGACGAGCGAGAGGTGGCGAAAACTCTTCACCACCAGATGCTCGCCTGCGACACTAACCTCGCGCACATCGTTACGGATGTTGCGCAAGACGCGCTCATAGGGCATCGACTCGAAATTACGATGCAGTCCGCGCACGAATCCTTCCAGATGGGCATATCGGGGATTGATCACAAGTTTCATTACTTATCCTCTATCACCTCCTTGATCTGCTCGGTTTCGCTACTGACAGCATCCTTGAAATCGCGTATTCCGCGCCCCAATCCCTTCATCAGCTCGGGCAGTTTCTTGCCGCCAAAGAGCAACAAAAGGACAAAAACAATGAGCAACAGCTCACTGCCTCCAATTCCACCAATAAACAGAAAATCCATAGCCATATTATACTTTTTACGTTTTTCAGCTATGCAAATTTACTAAATCGGACGATGATTTCCTCGTGCGAGTGTACTTATCGACCACTCCGCTCTACTCCCTGCACACCCATTGCGGCCAAATGCCCTATTTATGGAACAAAAAGAACAATAGAACAAAATTCACTTTTTGGTCTGTATGTACACAAAAAGGGCCTACCGCGCACTGCGGTAGGCCCTCTCAATCTATCTATGCTATCCTACAAAGCGAGGTAACGCATCGCAGCCTCGATAAAGTAGTAGTCGCCATAGGTCAGCGGCACATCCACCTCCGTTCCGGCGGGAAGATGTCCCGTACCGTGACGCAAAACAAAGTTACCATTCTCTCCCACGGGCGCGAGGTAAGCCTCCGAGCAGAGCGAGCGGAGCTGACGCTCGGCTGTTGTGAGGTACAACTCGTTGTCGGTCAAGCCGTAAAGTTCAATCAGTGCCGAAGCCATAATCGAGCCCGCCGACGAATCCTTCATCTGCTGCTCGGCATCGAAATCCCAGTTGGGGATGGCATCTTCGGGAAGGCGCGGAATCACATAGTCGGCAATCTTCACTGCCTGATCCAAGTAGCGTTTCTCACCCGTTACGCGATACATCATCGTGTAGCCATACAAGCCCCACACCTGACCGCGTGCCCACGCCGATTCATCGGCCAAGCCCTGCGCCGTGCGCTTGTCGGTAACCTCGCCCGTAAGCTCGTTATAGGTTACAACGTGGTAAGAGCTGTTATCCTCGCGGAAGTGATTCTTCAGCGTGGTGTCGGCGTGACGGCGGGCGATGTCGCTATAACCGCTCCACTCCAACATCTCGAGGTTCATCATATTGTCGATGATGACGATATAGTCCAATTCGGGATTCTCCTTACGGCCCGTATTCCACGAGCGGATAGCACCTACGGTCGGATTAAATCGCGTTGCGAGCGAGGCCGAAGCCTCGTTGATGATCTCCTTGTAGGCCTCGTTTCCCGTCAGGCGGTAGCCATTACCGTACGAGCAGAAGACCATAAAGCCCAGATCGTGCGTGCCACGATAATCCTTCAGCGACTCCAGACGTGATGTGAAGTGCTCGGCATACTCGCGCAGCTGCCCGTCGCCCGTATGCTCATAGAGCAGCCACAGCGAGCCGGGGAAGAAACCGCTCGTCCACCAACGGATGTTGGCCGTTACAAGTTCGCCCTTCTCGAAGGTCTTGGGCAACTCGCCCTCGCGATCGAGCATATACTCAGCCTGCGCCTTCTCGTGCTCGACGGCAACGTCGAGTGCGCGCTTCAGATCGTTTCGCAAAAGTTGATTGTCACTGCATCCGCCACATAGCATAAGTGAGCCAATGGCAGCAAAGAGGATAATTAGGTTTTTCATATTATTTAGGGTATTGGTTGCTCTTTATTAGTGTGGCCAATCAGATTCTAAAAAAGCGTTGTCTTAGGCTCTACACCCAGCAGCAGACGCGCCTGCGAGAGTGCCGCCGACGAGATCTCACTACCCGACAACATCTTGGCAATCTCCGTTACACGCTCCTCATCGCCAAGGCGCGTAAGGTTGGTGCGGCTATCGTGCTTATACACAACGAAGTGTGCCTCGCCCTTCGATGCCACCTGCGGCAGATGGGTAATTGCCACCACCTGCATATTCTCGCCCAGCGCATTGATAATCTCGCCCATAGCATCGGCAATGCGGCCCGAAACGCCCGTATCGATCTCGTCGAAGATGATCGTCGGCAACTTCGACTTCTCGGCCAGCAGAGCCTTGAGCGATAGCATCACGCGAGAGATCTCACCGCCCGAAGCGATCTTCTCGACGGGCTGCGGCGCCAAGCGACCATTTGCCGAGAACATATAACGTATGCGATCCGCTCCCGACTGCGTCAGCTCCTGCGTAGGCTCCACCTCCACCTCGAAGCGCGCCTCGGCCATACCGAGCTGCACAAGCATCTGAACGACGCTCTTCGACATCTTCGCCGATGCCTTCACGCGCAGCGTGTGAATCTTCTCGGCCAGACGCTCGGCCTTCTGCTTTAGCGCAGCAATCTTCTCGCGCTGCTCGTCGATTCTCTCGTCGCTATGCGTGATTGCCGAGAGCTGCTCCGCCAGACGCTCGCCTACGGCCAGCAACTCATCCAGATCCTTCACGCGGTGCTTCTGGCACAGCGAGTATATAAGATTCACCCTATCGGTCAGGCGCTGCAGTCGCTCGGGGTCGGCCTCGATGCGCTCGCTGTCGTCGGCCACCAACTGCCCCAGATCCTTCAGCTCGGCCACAACCGAGCACAGACGCTCGCACACCTGCTCGCCCGAGGGGTAGTTAGCGCTGACGTGCGCAATGGCGCTCTCGCCTGCCGCCAGCTGCTCCAGCACACCCACCTCGTCGGCATCGAGGATGTTGCGCAACGTTACGAGCGCCTCGCCAATCTGGTCGGCATTCTCCAATACGGCAAGCTCCGCCTCAGCCTCGGCCAATTCGCCCGCCTTGAGCGCGGCAGCCTCGAACTCCTCGACCTGATAACGCAGCCACTCCTCGTCGCGTTTGAGCGACTCGGCCTCGGCCACCATCTGCTCCAAGTCGCGTTTTGCGGCCTGCAATTGCGAGTAAATCGCGCGGTACTCCTCCACCGTCGGCACAGCATCGGCCAGCGTATCGAGAGCCGACGTGCGGAATGCTTCGTCGGAGAGGATCATATTTCGGTGCTGGGAGTGAATATCAATAAGTCTTACACCAAGCTCGCGCAACGCGCTGAGCTGCACGGGCATATCATTCACAAATGCGCGACTCTTGCCCGACGCAGAGATAACGCGACGGATGACCGTCTGCGGCTCGTAGTCAAGATCCGTCTCCTCAAAGAGCGGCTCCAGCCCGTAGCCCTCCACATCGAACACACCCTCGATAATGCAGTTTCGCCCCTCGTCGCGGATCGTGCCACCCTCGTTCTTATTGCCGAGCAGCAGCCCCAACGCACCGAGCAGGATCGACTTACCCGCACCCGTCTCACCCGTGATGATATTGAGGTGGGCGTCGAGTTCCAGATCGAGCTTATCGATCAACGCATAATTCTCTATCGAGAGTCGTCGCAACATCTTTATATCAATTTTTCGATTTTATCTACAATGCGGTCGGCCACATCGCGCTTCGACATCAGCGGCAGCTCCTCCGCGCCCGCCTCGTCGATGAGCGTTACGACATTCGTGTCGCCACGAAAGCCGGCACCCGCCTCGCGCAGTGAGTTCAGCACGATGAAGTCGAAATTCTTTCGCTTCAGCTTCGACTGCGCATTCTCCATCTCATTCTGCGTCTCCATCGCAAAGCCGACCAATACGCGGTCGCCCTTCTCGGCGCCCAACGTGGCGGCAATATCCTTCGTGCGCTTGAGTTCGATCGACAGATCGTCGTCGCTCTTCTTGAGCTTCTCGTCGGCCACCGATCGAGGCGTATAGTCGGCCACCGCAGCGCACATCACAGCGCCATCCGACGCTACAAATCGCTCAACACAAGCCTCATACATCTCCTCGGCCGAGAGTACATCAACCCTCTCCACACCCTTCGGCGCATCGAGTGCCGTACGTCCGCTCACGAGCGTTACCCGCGCTCCGCGCTCGGCGAGAGCCTCCGCTACGGCGTAGCCCATCTTGCCCGACGAGTGGTTTGAGATGAATCTTACGGGGTCGATCGGTTCGATCGTAGCACCTGCCGTAACGATAAAGTGCTTACCCTCTAAGCTCTTTTTTTTTTCGCCAAAGAGCGCCTTCACAGCCTCCACAATATCCTGCGGCTCGGCCATACGGCCCTTGCCCGAGAGTCCGCTCGCCAGAAATCCCGATCCCGGCTCGATGATATGCACACCATCACGCTGCAACTGCTCCATATTGCGCTGCGTTGCGGTGTGGGCATACATATCCAGATCCATCGCAGGCGCAACGGCTACGGGGCAACGTGCCGAGAGGTAGGTCGTCAGCAGCAGATTATCGGCCACGCCCGTTGCCATCTTGGCCATCGTATTGGCCGTTGCGGGGGCGATAAGATACAGGTCGGCCCACTCGCCCAACTTGACGTGCGAGTTCCACTCGCCATTCTCGGGATTGAAGAAATCGACGAGGATGGGATTTTGCGAAAGTGTGGCCATCGTAAGCGGCGTGATGAACTGCTTGGCAAGGGGTGTCATCACCACCTTGACCTCGGCTCCAGCACTGACCAATAAACGGCAAAGCACAGCCGACTTATAAGCGGCTATGCTACCCGTAATTCCTAAGATAATATGTTTTCCCTTCAACATATTCGATTAAAAGGATTTTTTGAGAATACTATTATTCGCTTCTCTACGCATCGGGGGCGCTTATCTGTTCTCCCCCCCCCTCGCAACTACTTATCGCCGTTGCGGTAGTAGATCTCATCGTCGAGGAACTCCTCGGTAGCGATGATCACCGGCTTGGGCAGACGCTCGTAGTAGCGCGAAATCTCAATCTGCTCGCGGTTCTCGAAGGTCTCCTCCATAGTGTCGGTGGGCGACGAGAAGTCCGACAGCTTGCGGTTAAGCTCGGCCTTAAGCTCGGTCGAGATCTGATTTGCGCGACGAGCGATGATGTTGATGCTCTCGTAGATGTTACCCGTATCCTTGTCAAGATCGACCAATTTGCGGGTAATGGTGTTGTTGGGAATGTTCTTCTTGATCTCCATCTTTATGTGTAATTTTCGTTGTTACTCTTCTTGCGTCGTGGGAGTCTTACTCCTCCACCTGATTCATATCGATGAATCGCTTGGCCACCTCCGACACCTCATCGACCTCTTTTTTGTACTTCGACTCGGGGAACTCCATCACGAAGGTGTAGTAGGCATCGAGCGTCTCCATAAAACGATCCAGCTGCTTATCCTCGGCCGAGTTGTCGGCATACTTGTAGGCCGACATCACGGTGTAGTACATCAGATCCTCGCGTCGGTGCGAGTCGGGATACTGCTTCAGGGCGTTGCGGAAGGCGATGATTGCCGAGTTGTAACGCTCGATCTTGTAGTATGTGTAGGCATTGATGAACGACTTCTCGTGCAGACGCCACGTCAGATCGTCAGTCATCTCGCTGAAGAGCGAGAGCTGCTCACTCTCGGGATAGTGCGACATAAACTCCGAGATTGCGATGATGGCCTGACTCGTTCTCGACTGATCGCGCTCGGGGCCGGGGCACATATTGTAGAGGCTGATGGCGTACATCGCCTCGGCGCTCTCGATAAATGCCGAACGACCGAAACTGCGGCGGAACTCGTCAAACATCATCGACGAGGTGGAGTAGTCGCCATCCTTGAAGCGACAGCGCGCCATATAGAAGGCGAGCGTATCCTCCTTCATCGTGTTGTTGTAGTACGGGGCGCAGGTCTCGAACAGGGTTGCGGCCTTCGACCACTTCTCAGCGTTATAATAGACCATAGCTCTGTCGAAGATCAACTCGGCATCACCCGTATTGATCACTCGCTGGATGTTCGAGCAGCTGCAAAAAGCCACCACCACAGCGATCAGAGCCACGATATAATTGAGATTTTGTTTCATATTCAAACCTTATACTACTGCTATGCAGGGTAATAATCGTGCAAAATTACACATTTTTTTTCATCTAACGACACTAAAACGCAATTATTATGTTTTTTGGCGAATAAAAACTCTTTTTCTCCAATTTTTTCGCCGCCGCACCACCCCACTTCACAAAACGCGCGACCCGCTCCGCAAAAAAAACGAGAACCCGCCAACTATATACAGGCAGGTTCCCGAATTATAGATTCACACCTCTGAAATTGTATAACAAGAGCTATTTTGAGGCTGGTCGCAGTGGGCGAAACCGCAGCATACTCAGACGTATGTGAGGATTTCGCACGCAAGCCAGACGCCAAAAGAGCCTTGTTAGACGATTTCTTTTCTTATTTTACATCATTCCAGTCGTCAGTACGGAACGGCACGGCAGGAATTCCATACACGTTCTTCAGGTTACCTGGCGCGAAGTTACGGAACGAGTAACGCACAGCTACGGGCTGCTTAACCTCAGGGCTTGAGACAGTTACCTCCTGACGAGCAGTGATTGTTGCCTCGGCCTTGTGGAAGACCTTGTCGGCTCCCGCAATCTCAAAACCCTCGACAGCCTCGCCATACCAAGGCGTGAGGCCCAACTCGCAGTTGCTGAGCGTGATGACAGCTTTGCCATCTTTGATACTGTAAGCGGCCATCTGCGGAGCCTTAGGCTCGAAGCCCAACTGACCGTAGGTCTGCTGAAGCGCCAGAGCAGCCAGACGCTGTCCCACCTCAAACTTCTGTGCGGGGTGGATGCAACGCTCCTCGCCGATGTCGGTCGTTGCGGCCATACCCGAGTTAGGAATCTTCTCTAGGGCACGCACCTGATTCTCGACAAAGAGAGGATATGCCGTATCGCTCGACCCATCGTAGATGTAGGGTGCAATCATAACGTAGTAGAAGGGCATCGCATTCTGCTCGTCGCCCCAATCCTTGCGCCACTGCTCGACCATACGGGCCATCATCGTGTCGTAGTGGTCGTTATCGCCCAGATTTGAGCAACCCTGATACCAGAGAAAACCTCGTGCCGAGAAGTTGCGAATCGGGGCAATCATACCGCAGTAGAGCTCCGTAGGCTTGATCGAGTGAACGGTCTTCTTATGCTCGATCTGCTCCTTCGACAGGATATCCTCCAATGCCGACTGCGGCATCCACGACTCTACGCGCGTACCGCCCCAGCTGGTGTTGATAATTCCGATGGGAATATCGACACCCATTGCAAGGTTGTAGGCAAAGAAGTATGCCGTTGCCGACATCTCCGCCACGCTTGCGGGCGCAGCCACCTGCCACTGGCCCTTGCAGTCGTCCAGATCCTCGAACGAACGGGCGCGCTCAACCTCAAACATACGGATCTTGTTCTCCATCTGCGAAGCCGAGAGGATGTAATCGAGCGAGTTCTCCACGGGCTGGCGATCGAAACCCTTGACGGGCATCTCCATATTACTCTGGCCCGAGCATACCCACACGTCGCCAATCAGCACATTATGAAGCGTCACCGCCTCGCCATCGCTGATCTTCACCGTCTGCGGCTCGAACGTAGCGGCCGGCGTATCGACCTTCGCCAGCCAGCGACCATCCTTGTCGGCCGTAGTCTGCACGCGACGCAGCGGTGCCCACGACGTGGTGATCGTAACCTTAGAGTTAGGCGTAGCCTTACCCCACAGATTTACCTCCGCGTTCTGCTGCAAGACCATATTGTCGCACAGAATGGCGGGCAGTTCGATCTTGGCCGAGGCACTCAATGCGAAGCCGACGGCCACCAAAGCCATTAAAAATCGTTTCATAGCGGTTGTTTTTCTTTTTGTTTAGATCTCCAACTTACGAGCGCCGTCCGAAATCACAACGTCGTAAACCTTAGGCTCGTGGCCATATGCGGCAGCGAACTTCTCCTTAGCCGTTGCGATGAACGCATCGTAGAGCTCAGCCTTCACGAGGTTGATGGTGCAGCCTCCGAAGCCGCCACCCATAATACGCGAACCCGTAACACCGCACTCCTTGGCAATGGTTGCCAACAGGTCGAGCTCCTCGCAGCTAACCTCATAATCCTTCGACATACCCCAGTGAGTCTCATACATACGCTCACCTACGGTCTCCAGATCGCCAGCCTCCAGAGCGGCACATACGTCCAACACGCGACGCTCCTCGCCGATGACATAGCGCGCACGCATATAATCCTCCTCCGAGATCTGATCCTTCACGGCATCGAGCTGCTCCATCGTAGCGCCACGCAGTGTCTGCTGGCCGAGGATGGCAGCTACGCGCTCGCACGACTCGCGGCGCCTGTTGTAGGGCGAGCCTACCAACTCGTGCTTAACGACCGAGTCGAGCAGCACCAGACGATAGCCGAACTTCTCGGGATCAAAGGGGAAGTAAGCAAACTCCGATGAGAGGCAGTCCAGACGCATCAGGTTACCCTTCTTGCCGTGTACCGATGCGAACTGATCCATAATACCGCACTTCACGCCGCAGTAGTTATGCTCAGTCGATTGGCCGATGCGGGCCAGCTCGAACTTCTCGATCTTATCCTCGTTGTAGATGTGGTTCAGCGCAAACGCAAAGGTCGATTCCAACGCTGCCGAAGATGACATACCGGCACCCAGAGGCACATCGCCCGCAAATGCGGTATCGAAGCCCTCAACCTTGAAGCCGCGCTTCTGAATCTCGCGTGCCACGCCGAAGATGTAGCAGGCCCACGATGCAGCGGGCTTATCCTCCTCATTCAGACCAAACTCGGCATAATCCTTAAGATCGACCGAGTAGGCACGAATCTTATCCGTTCCGTTGGGTTTGATCTCGGCCACCATAGCCTTGTCGATAGCGCCGGGGAATACGAAACCGCCGTTGTAGTCGGTGTGCTCGCCGATAAGGTTGATACGGCCGGGAGAGGTATAGAGCTCGCCTGCCGAGCCGAAATGCTCGGCAAACTTCTCACGAATCAATTTGATATCCATAGTTTTAGTTGGTTTTAAGGTTTCTATTTAGTGTAGAATTTGTAGATGCAGACGTGGGTATAGACCTCGTCGGGGTTCAGCACGATCGAGGGGAAGCCGTCGTGGTTGATGGCGTCGGGGTGCTTCTGCGTCTCCAGAGCCAGCGACTCACGATACTTGATAGCCTTGCCGTACTTGCCTGCGTACTTGCCGTTGAAGAAGTTGCCGCTATAGAACTGCAGTGCCACCTGATCCGTCGCAACGTCCATACAACGGCCCGTCGTCGGCTCATACACCGATGCGATGGTCATCACCTGACCATTATCCTCCCTGTCGAGTACCCAGTTCATATCGTAGCCACCGCCATTTTTGAGCTGCACGTCATCCGCACCGATGCGCTCTCCGATGGCGTGGGGCTCGCGGAAGTCGAACGGAGTGCCATCAACGGGCTGAAGCTCACCCGTAGGGATAAGGCCCGCATCCGTCGGAGTGATGTTGCTCGACTTGATGGTCAGAACGTGATCCGTGATAGGGCCATTACCCTCACCCAGAAGGTTGAAGAACGAGTGGTGCGAGAGGTTCACGATGGTCTTCTTGTCGGTCGTGGCGTGATACGTTACCTCAAACTCATTCTCGTCGGTAAGCGTGTAGGTCATCTTAATATCGAGGTTGCCGGGGAAGCCATCCTCGCCATCCTTCGAGTGCAGAACGAGCGTAATGGCGTTGTCGGCCACATAATCCACATCCCACACAACCATATCAATACCCTTGTTGCCGCCGTGCAGGGCGTGGCCGTTGCTATTCTGCGGCACCTGATACTTAACGCCGTCGAGCTCGAACTTACCCTCATTGATACGGTTTGCAACGCGACCTACGGGCGCTCCGAGGAAGCGCTCGCCCGTGTTGTTCACATAGCGATCCAACTTATCGTAACCCAGCACGATATCCTCCATATTACCCTCGCGGTCGGGGGTCCAGAGCGACACCACGCGGCCACCGAAGTTGGTTACCTGCATCGTGATCGTGCCGTTGGTAAGGGTGTAGAGATCAACCTTCTTGCCGTCGATCGTAGCCTGAAAATCCTCAGCCTTCATCAGCTGCAGTGCCGACTCCGCCTTCGAAGCCTCACCGCCGCAGCCCGCCATAAGGGCCGCAGCGGCTAATGCACAAAATATCTTTCTCATATCGTCTCTATTTCTGGGGCAGCTCCATCTGGAAGATCTTGCGTACGCGCTCCATATCATACTTAACACCACGGTCGTAGTAATATACGCCGTTCTGCTCCTGCTCAACGTCCGTGAGCTGCGTGTAGCAGAAGCCCCACATCTTGTCGCTCATCTCGACCAGGACGCGAACCTGAGCCTCCAGACGCTTGTAGAAGTCCTCCTTGGTCTTGGCAGCGTCGCCATAACCCCAAGCATCGCCCTCGGCGGGGTTAGCCTCCATACACTTGATACCGCCGAACTCGTCGAGGATATAGGGAATCTCGCCGTTATATACGGGGAAGGTGAAGGGATCGTTCAGCACACCGCGATTGAAACCGATGTTTCCGCGAGGACGTGCCTGAATATCGGGCTTACGGGTGAACATCTTGCCATCGTTGAACACGATCTGGCGCAGCTTCTCGGGATCCTGCTCGTAGTGGTGCTCGGTCCAGATGTCCGTAACGGTCTGCACACCACCGCTGACGGTGTTGATCGGACGTGAGGGATCGAGCTGCTTGGTGATTGTGTAGATGTCGGCCTGGAAGCGGGGGAACTCGGTCTCATCGGGCCAGAACTGCTCGTTGAACGGAGTCCAAGTGATGATCGAGGGGTGGTTCATATCGCGTACAACCACGTTGCGCCACTCGGCGATGTAGTTACGCGCCGACTCGATGTTGTTGGCATCGAATCCCCAGCTGGGAGCCTCGCCCCAAGTCAGGTAACCGAGCTTGTCGGCCCAGTAGTGGAAACGCTCCTCAAATACCTTCTGGTGCAGACGTGCGCCATTGAAACCTGCCGCCATCGAGAGCTCAATATCCTGCTTCAGAGCTGCATCCGAGGGAGCAGTCCAGATTCCGTCGGGATAGAAGCCCTGATCGAGAACCAGACGCTGGTAGAAGGGCTCGTTGTTCAAGTAAATCTTGTTGCCTACGGTGTGGATCTTACGCATACCGAAGTACGAGGTTACCTTATCGATCACCTGACCCTCGGCATTCTTCAGTATAAACTCCACATCGTAGAGGAACGGAGATCCGGGAGCCCACAGCTTAGCCTTCTTGATGGGCAGCGTAACCACCGAGCCCGAAGCTACGGGAGCGGTATCGGTAGCGACAACCTTTGCGCCATCCTTCACGTTGATCGTCAGCACGTCGCCCACCGAGCCACGACGCATCGTCAGCTCCATCGTAACGGCGCTACGGTCGATGTCGGTAGTGTACTTAACGCGCTTCAAGCCCGTCGGAGCAACTGCCTCCATCCATACCGTCTGCCAGATACCTGTGGTGCGGGTGTACATACACTCGAACGAGCCGTGACGCAACGACTGCTTACCGGCCGACTGACGGCCCGAGCGCAGGTCGCTCGATGCGCTTACCACCAGCGAGTGAGTCTTACCCGGCTCTACGAACTTGGTGATATCCACCGAGAAAGAGTCCGAGCCACCGAAGTGACGATCGACGAACTGACCATCGACATAGATCTCCGACTCATAATATACAGCACCGAAGTTCAGCACCACATCCTTGCCGCTCCACGCAGCGGGGATAGTAATATCGCGCTGATACCAGATGCAGGGGATGAACTCCTTATGCTCCACGCCCGAGAGCTTACTCTCGGGAGCGAACGGCACGATGATCTTATCATCGAAACCCTTGCTCTGCATAAGGTTACGCTCCCAACCCGTCTTTACGAGGTCGAGCGTATAGGTCCACTCACCATTCAGATTAACCCACTCGGCACGCTCCATCTGCGGACGAGGGTACTCTGCGCGAGGCAACTGAGCCATCGCACCGGCCCACACCATAAGGGCCACAACTGCCAAAACTAATTTCTTCATTTGTTTATCGTTTTTTAGATTTTGATACTTTCACCATTCTCCTACTGCTCGTAGCCCTCGGCCTTCATCTGGAAGATCTTGCGAACACGCTCCATATCGTACTTCGACTCGCGGTTGAAGTAGTAAACGCCATTCTGCTCCTGCTCCACGTCCGTAATCTGCGTATAGCAGAATCCGCAAATCTTATCGCTGTGGTCGGTAATGGCCTTCACCTGCGACTCCAGACGCTTGTAGAAGTCCTCCTTCGTTACGGCGGCATTGCCATAACCCCAAGCATTCTCCTTAGAGGGGTTGGCCTCGGCACACTTGATACCGCCAAACTCGTCGATGATGTAGGGCACCTTGCCGTCGTAGTAGAGGAACTGCATCGCACGCGGAGCATCCTTCTTGCGGGGGCCCTGCGGCTGGTAGAACTCCTCACCGTTGAAGAGCTTCGTGCGCAGCTTGTCGCCATCCTGCTCGTAGCTGTGCGTTGTGCAGAAGTCAGAGGGTGCGTACAATCCGCCGCTGATGGTATTCACGGGACGTGAGGGATCCAACTGGCGGGTGATGTTATAGACGTCGGTCAGGAAACGGCCCATCTCATTGTCGGGCACCTCCCACTCCTCGTTGAACGGAGTCCAGATGATCAGCGCGGGGTGATTGCGGTCGCGCGTTACGATGTTGATCCACTCGGGGATGAAGTTACGCGCCGAAGCCACCTTCGATGAGTCCTTACCCCACGATGCCATCTCGCCCCACACGAGGTAACCGAGCTTGTCGGCCCAATAGTGGAAACGCTCCTCAAATACCTTCTGGTGCAGACGCGCACCGTTGAAGCCGGCCTGCTTCGAGAGCAGAATATCCTGCTTCAGAGCCTCATCCGAGGGTGCAGTCCACACACCATCGGGGTAGAAACCCTGATCCAGCACCAGACGCTGGTAGTAGGGCTTGTTGTTCAGATATATCTTCGTGCCGTCGATATGCACCTTGCGCATACCCACATAAGCATCGATCTTGTCAATCACATTGCCTGCCGCATCCTTCACCTCATACACCACATCGTAGAGGAAAGGCGACTCGGGGCTCCACAACTTCACCTTCTTCACGGGCACCACAACGGGCAGGCCCTGAACGGCTCCGGTCTCGACCTTCGATACGACCTTCTCTCCATCCTTAACCGTGATTGAGAACTTGTTGCCGCCCTGAACGCCGTAGAACGTGGGCGTTACCACGATCTGGTTCTGGTCGATGTCGGTCAGCACCTGCACGCGCTCCAATCCCATCGCATCGACAGCCTCCATCCATACGGTCTGCCAGATACCCGTCGTGCGGGTGTAGAAGCAACCGTAAGAGTTCAGGCGCGACGACTGCTTACCTGCGGGCTGCTCCGCACCGCGAACGTCGCTCACGGCGTGAAGCACCAGATTATGCTCCTTGCCATCGGCTACGAAGTCGGTAATGTCGTACGCGAACGAATCCGAACCACCATAGTGGCGACCCACAAACTCACCGTCGATATATACCTCCGACTCGTAATACACAGCGCCGAAGTTGAGTTTCACGCGCTTACCCTCCCACGCCTTGGGCATCTGGATGGTGCGCTGATACCATACGGCGTTGATGAACTCCTTGTGGCCGATGCCCGACAGGTCGCTCTCGGGAGCGAACGGAACTAAAATCTTCTGATCGAAGCCCTTGCTATTGTAGTAGTCGCGCTCGGCACCCGTATTGGCCAAATCGAGCGTGAAGCTCCACTCTCCATTAAGGTTCACCCAATCTGCGCGCTCGAACTGCGGACGTGGATACTCCGCACGAGGCTGTGCAAACGATGCCACAGCAAAGAGCATCGCCACGATTGACAAAAGTGTTGATTTCATAATTTTTCAGCTAATGAAGTTAGGTTATAATATATTTCTACAAAAATACATTTTTTTCCTCAAACGGCAAAACTATTTTTCGCCCTAAAACGACGAAAGGGATTGTCCAACAAATTATGTTGCGACAGCCCCTTTCGTTTGGAGTTGTATAACAGGAGGGATTTTAAGGCTTGCGAAGCCCTAAAATGCGCAGTTTACTGAGGCGTAAATGAGCATTTGAGGGCGAGCGTAACGCAAAAATCACCTTGTTAGACAACTTCCTCTCATTTGACTTAATAAACACTATTTTTGATCTACAAATAGTTTCCGTTTTAGAACTTTATCGATGTAGCCAGCTCCACGGTAAATGGACGAATATACTGTCCCGACATCAGATACCCACGCTTGTACTGCTCCACATCGGTGAGTAGGTCGGCCGCCGCGATCGAGCCGCTCGCACCCTTCTGATTGAGGATGTTGATCACGTTGAGCGAGAACTTCACACTACGACTCAGCTCGAAGTCCACACCGCCGAAAGTCTCCCATCGGCCCTTGAAATATAGCGAGTTAGTGCGATTAATGTACTGCTTGCTCTGATAGCGCAGGCTCATCCAGAAACGCCAGCGATCGATCTGGTACGAGGGATCAAGTTCCACGATTACCTTCGACATTCCAATCACGTTGCTGTCGTTGAAGTCGTACTTCTGCCCCGCGCCATCGCTAAATACGGGCTGGAACGAGAAGTTCTTGTACTTTGGATCTTGGTAGGTGAAAAGTCCGTGAAACGAGAAACCCTCGAAGGGCGTAAGCACCAAATCGGTGGTCCATCCCAGCGTAGCCACATCATAGACGATGGGCAGAATCACCGTCTCGCTGGCATCGTTGGGGTTTGTGAACTGATCACGATACTTGAAGTTGGTCTGGCCGATGTAGGTAAACTGCGACGTAAGCTCAATCCACGGATTGTTCCAATAGATTCCCGCACGCACCATATTCACGTTGATGGCATCCATCTTGGGCATAAACGGGCCTGCAAAATCCTGAAGGTTAGGACGCTGACGCACTCCCACATACTCGCCCACCAATCCGAAACCATCTATAATCGAGTAGCGCGCATTGAGCGTATATGAGGGGTTGAACCAGTCGTACGTTCCAAACTCGTTGATCTTCGCCTGCTTCAAACTAAACTTATATCCACGCACATTGGCCGGCTCGATCAGCTGTCCATCTTCGGTAAAGGCGATGGCCGCATCGCCCCTCTGGTGCATCCACTCCAAACGCACACCCAGCGAGAGCCACAATCTCTCCGAGATGGTCCAATCGTCCGATGCGAAGAGCGCTATACGATTCTCATTGCCGTCGTAATACTCGCTACCCTCATTGTAGATCGAGCCCGACTCCCCGCCCTGCAATAGTTTGCGTGGCGACGCCGCGCCCTCGTGAGGAGTAATCCAGCTATTGGCATAGATTCGGGCGCGGTTGAACCAGAGGTTTGCCCCCAATCGCCAATCGTGTCGCTCATTGGCGCTGCGGCCCGTCAGCGTGGCTGTAGTCATCGAGCTGCGCTCGGCACCCTCGAAGTAGAGCATATATCGATCCTGTACCATACCCTCGTACGGCGTTCCGTCCTCCATCGTGTAGCCATCCTCTGCGCCCACTCGATGCAGGCCCGCCAACTTCAACATTATCGAGTTATCTACCGCATCCTTCCACTTACTGCTAACGCTGAGGCGGTTACCATTGTCAAATTGGTAGTCGAAGTTGAGCGTCAGCTGATGGTTGTCCGACGTTGCGGCATCGCGCAGCGAGCGACGTGTCATCTCTCCGTCACGGATGCTGTAGTAGTCGATGAAGGTGTAGTCGGGCAACAGTTGATCGTGTCCCAGATCGAAATCGCCATACTGATCGACGCTACCATCCTCGCCGTTGAAGTAGAAGAGTCCCGTATTGTCGCTTATCGAGGTACGACGCGCAAACTTATAATTCAGGCTGAACTCGCCGCGACCCTCGGCAAATAGCTTGTTAAGACCTACCTTGTAGATCTGTATTCGATCCTGTATATCCATCGCATCGAGGCGGTTACTGCCCGGATCGAATCCCTGATACGAACCGGCCGAGTAGCCCCATCCGCGCCCTATCGGGCCCGAGATATTGACATCGACAATCTGCTTGCCATATATATCGAACGTATAATTGGCCAGCCCGCGAAACTCCCTGCCCGCTCGCACGCTCGTCGATGAAAGCACATACTTACATTGACCATACTGCAACGCACTCTCCGAGAGCGAGAGCAGCGACTGCTCGGCCGTGCTCACTCCGCCACGCCACGAATAGTAGGGGTAGTCGGGCCAAAAGAGGTACGACACAGGCGTGCCATCCTCGAAGATATCGACCGCCTCGCCCTCGGGCAGACCGATCGAGATCTGTCGCGGCTGATTCGAATTCGATGCGTTGAGCATCACGTTGCGGTTCTTCTCCTCCTTCGTCGAGCGATCACCATCACTCGATGCAGGCTCCTGCGCCGACACGACCGCAGAGAGCGCAAGCAAGAATAGGCATAGTAGATATTTTCTCATAGCATAATGATTTGAGAGTTCGCTTTTTACAAAGATACGACATTATCGGCTCTCCACACTTGATATAAATCAAAAAAAAGAGGGTGCTACGAAATTTATCAAGCACCCTCCCTATTCTACGACTATTATAATCCCTTAAATGAAGATGTACTTCAGAATGAAGAGTACGGCCAGCACATACATCGTCGGCGTAATGCGCTTGAAGTTGCCGCACAACATATTGAGTACAACGTATGTAATCATACCGATCAGAATACCGTCCGAGATCGAGTATGCCATCGGCATCATCACGATGGTGATAAAGGCGGGGATCGACTCGGCATAATCCTCGAGCGCGATATTCTTAATGGGGCTGAGCATAAACAACCCCACGATAATCAGCACGGGGGCCGTCGCTGCCGAAGGAATGGCGAGGAACAGGGGCGAGAAGAAGAGTGCGATAGCGAAGCAGCAGGCAACGGCAAAAGCCGTCAAACCCGAGCGGCCACCCTGCGCCACACCCGATGCGCTCTCGACGTATGTCGTCGTGGTTGAAGTTCCGAGGCACGCGCCTACCGTAGTGGCGATAGCGTCGGCCATAAATGCCTGCTTCACGCGCGGAATACGACCATCGGGGCCGATCATATTGGCCTTGGTGCAGACACCCACCAACGTTCCGATCGTATCGAACATATCGATAAAGAGGAACGTAAAGACCACTACAACCATATCGAGCGTAAAGATATTCTCCCACTCAAACTGGAAGGCTATATCCGACAACGAGTGCGGCATCGACAGCACACCGTTATAGTCCGTCAGGCCCATCGGAATACCGATCACGGTCGTTGCCAAAATACCGATCAGCAGACCGCCACGCACGTTCTTCACCGTCAGCAGGCCCGTGATTACCAGACCGATCATCGCCAGCAGCGGCGCACCCGACGTGATCTGGCCGAGCGTTACGAGCGTGGAGTCGTTATTGATGATAATACCCGCATTCTGCAGACCGATAAAGGCGATGAAGAGTCCGATACCCGCGCCTATTGCATTCTTCAGCGAGGCGGGGATGGCGTTCACTATGGCCTCACGCAAGTTGGTGAGCGTGAGCAGTATAAATATCAATCCCTCGATAAATACCGCCGTCAGCGCAAACTGCCACGAGTAGCCCATACCCATACATACGGTATAGACGAAAAATGCGTTAAGACCCATACCGGGAGCCAATCCGAATGGCATTTTTCCCCAAAGGGCCATCGCCAACGAACCAACAATCGCGGCCAGCGCCGTAGCGGTGAACACCGCACCCGCCGTCATACCCTCCAGCTGGCTGAACATTCCGGGGTTAACGGCAAGGATGTAAGACATCGTCAGGAAGGTTGTTACGCCCGCCAAAATCTCGGTGCGAACGGTGGTTACCTTCTCATCGAATCCAAAAAGTTTTTTAAGCATATTTGTAAGTTTTAGATATTATCAGAAAGTCCACTTGGCCGCAAGCGTGGGGATGGCATAGAATCCCTTGGCCACGAAGTTGTTCGAAACCTCAACCTCGCTACCGATGCTCAGATGCACATTGTCCCAGCCCTTGATATTGTTCAGATTCACCCAGAACTGCGGCTCGGCCAGAAGGATGTGCGAAGTGTTCTGCCAAGCACGATGCTCGCGCCAGAAATCGATAAAGCCAGAGAAGGTGCACCAACCCTTGGCGAAGTTCAATCCCCAGACACCCGTCAGCTGGAAGTTGTGCTCCTCGCTCTCTCCTGCGGCACTAACCGTGTGGGGGATATACTTATACATCAACGAGATTGACCACGTCTTGCTGAAATCCTTCGAGTGGCCCGAGTATGTCGCACCCGCCAGCCAGCTGTCGTTGTACGACCCCGCCGCGTTGCTCATTCCACCGTTGTACTCGAGGTGTGCCGAGAGCCAATTGAGCTTGCTATCCTGCCAGAAGCAGAGTTCGCGCGCAAGCTCCCAATATGCACCCTTCACACCCGACGAATAGTCCAAGTCGATGAAGAAGAATGTGCTACCGAACGAGTCGGCACGGAACATTTCGACGGTTGTGGTGAGCGTCGGACGGCCATACGAATCGGCCGTCTTGTCCAATTCGTTGTAGATGCCGCGTCCCAGATCGTAATGGAATTGAAGGTTCTGTGCCGAAGCTCCCACGGCCAGAAACGCAAGGACGATGATGGCGAGCAGTTTTTTCATATCGCTGTTTTTTTTGATTGAGCTGTTTACAAAAATACAATTTTTAATAGATAAAACTACTATTTTTTCGTCTATTTTTATCATCCCCACCGATTAATAATATTTTTACCATCATCTCACCCCATCTCACAAAATCTGCGAAGCAGCCCTCCCCTCCTACCGAAGTCGTATAACAAAAGGGATTTCAAAAGGCTTGCGACACGCCAAAACCGCAGCATAAGATAATTACAGACCTATATAATCAGCAAGGGCTCCCCGAAGGGAACCCTTGCCTCACTCAACTATTACAATTATCTTTATCGCTAAAGATTCTTTTTTCTGATAGCCGCCAGCATATCGTCGGTCATCGACGAGAGATCCCACTGCGGCTTCCAACCCCACTCCTCACGGGCGCACGAATCATCGAGACTGTTGGGCCAGCTCTCGGCGATGTTCTGCTTGACGGGGTCGATACGGTAAGTCATCCTAAAATCGGGGATGCGCTTACGAATCTCATTATAAATAATATCGGGTGTAAAACTCATCGACGCGATGTTGAAGCTATTGCGGTGGCGCAACTTGTTGGGGTCAGCCTCCATCAACTCGGCCATAGCGCGCAGCGCGTCGGGCATATACATCATATCCATATAAACATCACGCACCGGGCAGACAAACTTCTCGCCCTTCACGGCTGCGTAATAGATCTCAACGGCGTAATCCGTCGTACCGCCACCGGGCAGCGTTACGTTCGAGATGATTCCCGGGAAACGCACCGAGCGGGTATCCACGCCGTAGCGGGTGTAGTAGTAATTCGAGAGCAACTCGCCCGTAACCTTACATACGCCATACATCGTATCGGGCTGCATCACCACATCCTGCGGAGTGTTGTTGCGCGGGAAGTCGCCACCGAAGGCACCAATCGAAGAGGGGGTAAAGAGCGAACAGCCATACTCGCGTGCAATCTCGAGCGAGTTGTTCAGCGCGCCCATATTGATGTTCCACGCCAGCTGGGGGTTCTTCTCGCCCGTTGCCGAGAGCAGCGCCACGAGGTTGAAGATGGTGTCCACGCCATTCTTATGTACGGCATAGGCAAATCGATCACGATCTAAGGCATCCATCTGAATGAAGGGGCCGTCGCCGGACAACGCCTCATTGTGTCTAAGGTCGGCCGCAATAACATTCGAGTCGCCATAGATACCACGCAGATAACCGGTAAGCTCCGATCCAATCTGGCCGCCTGCACCTACAATAAGAATTTTTTTCATACGAGATCTCTTCGATATTTTATGCAAAGATAGTATTTTTTCTTTTACAACATCACAAAAAAGGCATTTATATTTCCATTTTTATAAAAAAAAGGCACTTTTAGCTATCATTATCGCATAAAATATATTTTGGGGTTCACGATAAAATTCGTATTTTTGTTCGAGAAACCGTAAAAACAAACAGATATGAAAAAAGGTATTTTGATTTTTTGTGCAGTCATCTTAGCTTTTGCCTATGGCTGCAACACAAAGCCCGCTGCCCCTGTCGCGGACGATTATCGCGTATGCGCATTTATATGGCCCTCGTGCCACGACGATTCATTAGGCCGCACCAACTGGGAGCAGGGCATCGGCGAGTGGGAGGTTATCCAGAAGGGCGACCCCCGTTTCCCGGGACACTACCAGCCCAAGCAGCCTCTGTGGGGCTACGAGATGGACAACGACCCCGTGGTTGTCGAGAAGTGGATTCAGACAGCGCTGGAGTATGGCGTCAATACGTTCGTTTACGATTGGTACTGGTTCGACCACTACCCCTATCTTGAGAGCGCCCTGAACGACGGTTTCTTGAAGGCCCCGTCGAATGAGAAGATGGAGTTCTTCATTATGTGGGCCAACCACGACGTCAAGCACAACTACTGGAACTACCACAAGTGGCAGGACGATGAGTCGATCCTGTGGCACGGAGCAATCGACCCCAACGACTTCCCCAAGATTGTCGATAGAGTCATTAACCAGTATTTCAAGCGTCCCAACTACACGAAGATTGACGGCTGCCCCGTCTTCGCAATCTTCAGCACCGACAACTTCATCAAGAGCTTCGGCACCAAGGAGGCTGCCGTAGAGGCTATGGAGTATATGCGCAGCGAGGTTCGCAAGGCTGGTTTCCCCGATATGCACTATATGATGATGGACGGCGGCGGCTTCCCGCTCAACGAGGGCACAAAGGCGAACGTCGATAACAGAATGTTCCTCAAGCCCGACAGCTGGGCATTATATAATATGGGTGGCTTCGATCCCGACTATATGCGTCACGGCCAGAATGCCATCGACTACCGCAACGGATGGGACAGCTATATGGATATTCCCGTATTCCCCACCGTATCTATCGGCTGGGACGACACACCCCGATTCCCCGCAAAGGGCGAGAACGACGTTACACGTTTCAACCACTCACCCGAGGCGTTCAAGAACTTCCTCCTCGAGGCCAAGCGATACGCCGACGATCATCCCGAGCAGCCGAAGTTTGTTATGATCAACGCGTGGAACGAGTGGGTTGAAGGCAGCTACCTGTTGCCCGACCGCTACTGGGGCTACGGCTGGCTGGAGGCCGTAAAGGATGTTTTCGGCCCCGTAAAAGAGAAATAATATGCTATTTGAAAACAATAACACAAAGAAAATATTATGAAATACGCAATCATCTCTACCGAGAAAGGCGATATGAAGGCCGAGCTCTACACCGAAGAGACTCCCATCACCGCCCAGAACTTCATCAAGCTGGCCGAGAGCCGCTTCTATGATGGCCTGACCTTCCACCGCGTCATTCCCTCGTTCGTGATTCAGGGCGGCTGCCCGATCGGCAACGGCGCAGGTGGCCCGGGCTACACCATCCCCTGCGAGACTTCGGCCGAGCGTCAGTACCACGATCGCGGCGTGATGTCGATGGCTCATCGCGGCAAGGATACGGGCGGCTCGCAGTTCTTCATCTGCCACAACCGCCAGAACACACAGCATCTGGATGGCGTTCACACCTGCTTCGGCAAGGTTGTCGAGGGCTTGGACGTGATCGACGACATCCGCCCGGGCGATCTGATTCTCTCGGTTAGCATCGTCGAGGAGTAGCTATGAAACGGTGTATCTTCACGCTACTGCTTGCGCTATTTACCCTTTCGCTCGCAGTGGCGCAGAACGACTCGCTTAGAATAGTGCGAGCCGACTGGCGCGAGAGCACCACAGCGGTGGGCATTACACTCAAGCAGGCACAGATCAAGGAGCTCTACGGCAGCACGCAGTCCATCTCGCTCGTCGAGATCGCACCCTCGGCCAAGCGTCGCGTGGGCATCGCCGGCAATGCGGGTATGATCAAGACCAGCGAGCAGGCCACCTCGCACGGAGCCGTGGCCGCCATCAACGGCTCGTTCTACGATATGAAGAAGGGCAATTCGGTCTGCTTCTACAAGGTCGATGACAAGGTTATCGACGCCACGACCGAAAGCGAGTTCAACACCCGCGTTACGGGAGCCGTGCGCGAGAAGCGAGGCAAGGTCGAGCTTATCGCTTGGAGCCGCGAGATCGAGCAGGGCTACACCCAGCGCAAGGGTACGGTCTTAGCCTCGGGCCCGATGCTTATGGAGGATGGCGAGCAGAGCGACTGGAGCAGTTGCCGAGAGGATTTCATTACCACGCGCCACCCCCGCAGTGCTATCTTCACCAAGGTCGATGGCACGGTAGTGCTGCTGACGGTCGATGGCCGCTCGGAGGGTAATGCCGCAGGAATGAGTATTCCCGAGTTGGCCTACTTGGTGCGCGTGTTGGGTGCGGAGGATGCCCTCAACCTCGATGGCGGAGGCTCAACCACACTCTGGATCAAGGGCGCAGCCGACAACGGCGTTGTGAACTACCCCTGCGATAACAAACTCTTCGACCATAGGGGCGAGAGGTCGGTGTCGAATATCATTTATGTGAAATAAAAAAGGCTGCTCAATGCAGCCTTTTTTATTTATCACAAATAAGTAATGAAGAATCTCCATAAGAGAGGAACCGAAAATCGTGCTCCAACGCATAATCATACATCCCTCGCCAATTCTCCTCGCCAATATATGCCGACACCAACAGCAGCAACGTCGATTTGGGCTGATGGAAGTTGGTGATGATGCGCCTTACGATGCGGAACCGAAATCCGAGCGGCGTAATCATAATCTGCGTTGCGGCCTTCAGTCGCTCCAGCCCCTTCGCTCGCATATATCCGATTAAATCCTCCAGCACCTCACGCCCCGTATAATCTTCGGACAGATCGTAACTCTCCCACTGTCCAATCACGCGATCCACGTCCGCATCGCCCCCCTGACGCACGCGCCACGCCAATACGGGCAGCGACTCGAGCGTTCTTACCGAGGTCGTTCCGACGGCCGTAATCTGCCCCTCGTGCCTGAGCAGGTTCTCCAGCGTCGAGAGACGCACCTCGAAGTGCTCGGTGTGCATCGGATGCTCGGCGGCATTGTCGCTCTTCACGGGCAGGAACGTACCCGCTCCGACGTGCAACGTAACCTCCTCGAAACCGTATCCGCGCTCGCGCATCTGGGCGATCAACTCATCGGTAAAGTGCAGGCCCGCAGTCGGCGCTGCCACCGACCCCTCAAACTTTGAATAGACGGTCTGGTAGCGCACAAGGTCGATCTGCTCGCTCTCGCGGTTGAGATATGGCGGGATGGGAATACGTCCCAAATGCTCCAGAAGTTGGCCGAAAGTCAAATCCACATCCCACTCAAATCGCACTATATGCTCTCGCTCGCCGCGCTCCTTAATCAAGGCGCGCAGACGGCCGGGCGTACCCTCGTAATCGAAATCGATATAGACATACCCCGACTTCCACTTCTTCAGATTTCCCACAATGCAGCTCCACTCGCACTCGCCTTTGACGGCGAAGGCTCGCTCGTAGTCGGCCGGTGCCGACGGCTCGAGGCAGAATACCTCGATGCGTGCCCCCGACTCTTTATGCATTATCACGCGCGCGCGAATAACCTTCGTGTTGTTGAATACCAGCAGCGAGCCCTCGGGCAGATGGTCGGCCAGCGCTCCGAAGCGACTCTGAGAGATTGAGCCGTTGCGATAGACGAGCAGTTTTGAGTCGCTGCGATTCTCGAGCGGGAATTTGGCAATTCGCTCGTCGGGCAGCGGATAGTCGAATGAGTTTATATCGATGTGTCGTTCCATAGCTTTCACTTTACGCCCACAAAGTTAATAATAATGCCCGAAACGACAAGTCGCCGAAGAAATAGATTATTTTGTCGCAAAAAATGGGATTTTATCTAAAAAATGTCTATATTTGGGATTGAAACAGATTATAAACCACTTAATTGTAAAGAATATGGCATACAAAATTATCGACATCGAGGGCATAGGCGAGGCTTATGCTGCTAAATTGGAGGCTGCTGGCGTTAAGACTCCCGAGGATCTGCTCGCAGCGTGCGCAACGGCTAAGGGACGCAAGGAGATGGCCGAGAAGACCGAGATCAGCGAGAAGTTGATCCTCCGCTGGACCAATCACGCCGACCTGTTCCGCATCAAGGGCGTAGGCCCCCAGTTCGCCGAGTTGTTGGAGGCTGCTGGCGTTGATACCGTCAAGGAGTTCCGCCACCGCGTAGCTGCCAACCTTCAGAAGAAGATGGAGGAGGTCAATGCCGAGAAGAATCTGGTAAACCGCGTACCGAGCGAGTCGGAGCTTCAGAAGATGATTGATCAGGCCAAGGAGATGGAGGTTACGATGAGCTACTAAGCAGCAAAGCGACTCACATTTGGTCTATCTTGACAGTAAAAGTAAGAGACTACCCCCGATGGGTAGTCTTTTTTATTGAAAATAACTATCTTTGTACGATCGATTTCACAACACGGAAAAATGTTACGCAAGATACTCCTAACGGCCGCCCTCTACCTTTCGTCCGTAGTGCTTATGGCACTGCAGAAGCCACTGTTTCTGGCGTGGTACTCCTCTCGCGCGGCCGAGGCCTCGGCATCGGAGCTGTGGGGCGTTCTCGCTAACGGACTTCTGCTCGACTCCACCGTTGCGGCCTACGTTACCGCATTGCCGTGGCTTGTGATGCTCCTTGCGGTGTGGGTTCCCATCTCGGAGCAGGTGATGAGCCGCCTGCTGAAGGGCTATTTTGCCGTTATGGCCATCCTTCTGTCGCTGCTCGTTGCGGTCGATATGGGGCTATTCCGTCATTGGGACTTCCGCCTCGACAGCACCATCCTACCCTATCTGGCCACCCCGAAGGAGGCTGCCGCCAGCCTGACGTGGGGCGACGTGTGGCCGACAACACTGCTCTTTGTCATCTATGCCGCGCTGCTCTACGCCGCGTGGTGCCCCATAACGAAGATCTACCGTAGGGTGAAGCAGAGCCTCAATGCCCGCATCGGCTCCACGCTTGCGCTGCTGCTGACGGGAGGTCTGCTCTTTTTGGCCATTCGTGGCGGCGTGGATACCGCACCGGCCAACGTGAGCAAGGTCTATTTCAGCGACAATATGTTCCTGAATCAGGCTGCCACCAACCCCATCTTCTCGTTCCTCTCGTCAGCCGCCCGCTCCGAGCTTAAGGCCGACGACTACCGCTACTTCTCTGTCGAGGAGTGCGCCGAGATCTTCTCCACGCTCTCGACCGACGCCCCCGCACAGACTGAGCAGCTGCTCAAGACCGATCGCCCCAACGTGGTGCTGATAATGCTGGAGAGTCTGGGCCGCACGGTTCTCGACGAGACTATAGATGGCAAGGCCGTAGCCCCCAACCTGCAACGCATAAAGAGCGAAGGCCTATGGTTCGAGAATATGTTTGCCAACTCCTACCGCACCGATCGCGGCACGGTGGCCGTTATGAGCGGCTACCCCGCCCACCCCGTTGTCTCGGTTATGAAGTACCCCAAGAAGGCCCATACGCTCCCCTCGATAGCTCGCTCGCTTCGGAGCGCTGGCTACGCGACGAGTTTTATGTATGGCGGCGATGCCAACTTCACCAACACCATCTCCTACCTCTACGGCACGGGCGTGGAGCGAATCACCGACAAGGCGCAGATGCACTTCGACGCCCCGACAAACGAGTGGGGCTATGCCGACGATGTTGTCTGCCCCTACTTCGCCGACGAGGTGCTGCGCCTCTCGGCCGAGGAGAAGCCTTTCTTCGCTACGCTGCTTACTCTGAGCTCGCACGAGCCCTTTGATGTGCCCTACGAGGCTTTCGAGAACAAGATTCTCAACTCGGTTGCCTACACCGACCACTGCGTGGGCGCGATGATCGACCGCTGGCGAGAGTCGCCCGCGTGGGATGATATGCTCATAATCCTGATTGCCGATCACGGTATGCCCTACCCCGAGAGGCTCACTACGGGCTCGCTCGAGCGCCAACGCATCCCGATGATCTGGACGGGCGGTGCGCTGAAAGGCGGGCCGCAGGTCGTAGATACCTTCTGCTCGCAGGCCGATTTGGAGGCTACGCTACTCTCGCAGATGGGGCTTAGCGATAGCGACAACATCTTCAGTCGCGACATCTTCAACCCCGCGATTCCCCACCACGCCTTCTGGTCGTATAACAACGCTTTCGGTGTGATCGATGCCGACGGCTACGTTGTGTATGACTGCACGCGCGATGCCGTAATCGCATCCGAGGGCCAGAGCGAGGAGCTCGCCCGACGCGGCAAAGCCATCCTGCAAACCCTACACCAAGATATTCGCTCAAGATAATGAGACAACGCTCCGCCATACTCTTCACCGTGCTCGCAATAGCGATCGCACTGCTGCTGGCCATCGACATTATGGTCGGCTCGGTCGGCATCGCCATCGGCGATGTGTGGGCCGCCCTGACGGGAGGCGACTGCGACCCCATAACGCGCAAAATCATCCTCGACATACGCCTGATGAAGGCCATCGTGGCGATCCTCGCGGGTGCGGCCCTCGCGGTGAGTGGCCTGCAGATGCAGACGCTGTTCCGCAATCCGCTGGCTGGCCCCTACGTCTTGGGCGTAAGCTCGGGCGCGAGCCTCGGCGTGGCTATCTTCATCCTCGGCGCACCGCTGCTCGGCATTGCCAGCACCTCGACCTTTTCGTCGCTCGGCACGGCAGGTGCCGCGTGGGTGGGCGCAGCCGCGATTCTGACTGTTGTGGCGGCCGTCAGCCGCAGGATAAAGGATATTATGGTGATCCTGATTTTGGGTATGATGGTCAGCTCGGGCGTGAGCGCCATCGTTCAGATTCTCCAATACCTGAGCGCCGAAGAGGCCCTCAAGAGCTTCGTTATCTGGACTATGGGCTCGCTGGGCGATGTAACCTCGGCGCAACTCGCCCTTGTAGCACCGGCCGTCATCGCAGGTCTTACCATATCGGTTGCAGCCATCAAGCCGCTCAACCTGCTGCTGATGGGCGAGGAGTACGCCCGCACGATGGGTGCCAACATCCAGCGCACGCGCACGCTGATACTGCTCTCGACAACCCTGCTGGCGGGAACCGTTACGGCCTTCTGCGGCCCTATCGGATTTATCGGCTTGGCCATACCGCACGTCGCCCGCATCCTCTTCCGCGAGGCCGACCACCGCACGCTGATGCCCGCCTCGGCAATGACGGGCGCCGTTGCACTGTTGCTGTGCAACATCGTCTCGAAGATGCTGACGCTGCCCGTCAATACCATAACGGCCCTGCTCGGAATCCCCATCGTGGTGTGGGTTGTCATCCGCAATAAAAATATCGTCTAACTATGATACGTTTTGAAAACCTAACCCTCGGCTATGGCTCGCTGACGCTTATCGACTCGCTCTCGGGCGAGATTCCTTCGGGTGGCCTTACGGCACTCGTGGGCCGCAACGGCACGGGCAAGAGTACGCTTCTGCGCGCCATAGCGGCACTTGGGCCAAAGCAGCGAGGCGAGATCATCCTCTGCGGCAAGCGCATCGAGGAGCTTTCGCCTACGGAGATGGCCAAGACGGTGGCTCTGGTTACGACGGACAAGGTGCGTATCACGAATCTGCGTTGCCGCGACGTAGTGGCGCTCGGTCGCGCCCCCTACACCAATTGGATTGGCCGCATACAGCCTCAGGATGAGGCGATTGTTGGCGAGGCTCTCGCCTCGGTGGGGATGAGCGACTACGCCGACCGCACGATGGATAGTATGTCGGATGGCGAGTGCCAGCGCATTATGATTGCCCGCGCTCTGGCGCAGCAGACCTCCATCATCCTGCTCGACGAACCTACGGCCTTTCTCGATATGCCCAACCGCTACGAGCTATGCACACTCCTGCGCCGCTTGGCACACGAGGAGCGGAAGTGCATCCTCTTCTCGACGCACGAGCTCGATATTGCTTTGGAGCTGTGCGACTCGATAGCCCTCATCTCGCCCCCGCATCTGCACATCCTCCCCACCGAGGAGATGGTTCGCAGCGGCCACATCGAACGCCTCTTCACAACGGGAATCGTCCGCTTCGATCCCGCCACACGCTCGGTCAGCGTGAAGGAGTAGATACAAAAAGTAATGATAAAAAAAGAGCCTGTCGTGCATTACGCCGACAGACTCTTTTTATTTTTAATCACCTTGTTATACGATTTTTACAGTTTTTCGCCGAAGGAGAGATCACCCGCATCACCAATTCCGGGCACGATGTAGGCGCGCGAGGTAAGCTCGGCATCTACGGCCGCCACCCACAGCGTGGTCTTGCGTGAAGGGAGGTGCCTCAGGGCGTAATCGACACCCTGCTCGCTGGCGATAACCGACGCAACGTGCGTATGCTGGGGCTCGCCACCCTTGGCAATGAGTGCCTCGTAAGCCAACACGAGCGATGTACCCGTAGCCAGCATCGGATCGACCAGAATGAGCGTCTTGCCTTCGAGGTCGCAGCTTGAGACATACTCCACCTTCACCTTGAACGAGCCATCCTTCGAGCTCTTGCGATAGGCCGCCACGAAGACACTCTCTGCATCGTCATAATAGTTCATAAAACCCTGATGCAGTGGCAGTCCCGCGCGCAGGATCGTTGCCAACACAATCTTATCGCCAATCATCTCCACCGTAGCCTCGCCCAGCGGCGTCTCCACGGTCGTTGTGCGGTAGTCGAGCGTGCGCGAAATCTCGTAGGCCATCACCTCGCCTATGCGCTCCAAGTTTCGACGAAAACGCATCGAGTCGGTCTGCACCTCGCGGTCGCGGATCTGGGCCAGAAACTTATTGAGAATCGTATTCTCCTTGTTCAAGATGTGTACCATTGCACCTTAGGTTTTTATTGTTAATAAAGGAAATTGTTAAACGGATAACGCCCAGCGTGTATCTCACGAACCATACCATACAGATCCGAGCGCAGCTTCTCGATGTTGAGTCGTTCTACGGCCGAGATGAAGATGCAGGGCGTATTGGCCTTCGCAATCCAGCTCTTCTTCAGATCCTCGAGCGACATATTGCGGCGTGTGGCGGGCGTCAGATCATCCTCATCCTTCTTGACGTATGTGTATGCGTCGATCTTGTTGAATACCAGATATACGGGTTTGTCGCCCACGCCAATATCCTGCAACGTCTGCTTCACTACGTCGATCTGCTCCTCGAAGTTGGGGTGCGAAATATCCACGACGTGAATCAGCAGGTCGGCCTCGCGCACCTCGTCGAGTGTCGATTTGAACGACTCGATAAGCTCCGTAGGCAACTTGCGGATAAATCCAACCGTATCGGATAGCAGGAAAGGCAGATTGTCGAAGACAACCTTTCGCACGGTCGTGTCGAGCGTAGCAAAGAGTTTGTTCTCGGCAAAGACCTCGCTCTTCGATACCAGATTCATCAGCGTCGATTTTCCCACGTTGGTATATCCCACCAGCGCCACGCGCACCATCGAACCTCGGTTCGAGCGCTGAACGGCCATCTGGCGATCAATCTTCGTGAGCTCCTCCTTGAGCTTCGAGATGCGGTTACGCACGATACGGCGGTCGGTCTCGATCTCGCGCTCACCGGCTCCGCCTCGCGTACCCGTACCTCCTCGCTGACGCTCGAGGTGAGTCCACATACCCGCCAATCGGGGCAACATATACTCATACTGCGCCAGCTGCACCTGCGTCTTGGCGTAGGCCGTACGGGCGCGGGCCATAAAGATGTCGAGGATCAGTCGCGTGCGGTCCAGCAGGCGGCAGGGCATCACCTTCTCGATGTTGCGCGTCTGCGAGGGCGAGAGCTCGTCGTCGAAGATCACAACGTCGATCTCATTCTCGGCGCAGTATGCCGCAATCTCCTCCAGCTTACCCGGGCCGACGTAGATACGCGACGAGGGCTGCGGCAGGCGCTGCGTGAAACGGCGCACGGTAACAATATCGGCCGTCTCGGCCAGAAACTCCAACTCGGAGAGGAACTCCTCGGCCTGCTCGACGGGTTGTCCATCACGAATGACAGCTACCACCACGGCGCGTTGGCGCAGATCCTGCTCCTCGGGCTGCGGGGCGTTCTTATCACTCTTGGTTTTTACCATACCTATATAGATAAAAAAAGTATCCCGCATCGAAAGGGTACGGGATACTCTGTATTAGATACTAACGATTAGTTCTGAATGGTGAATACTACAGGCAAGGTGTACTTTACACGTACGGGCTTGTTGCTCTGCATACCCGGCTCCCACTTGGGTGAGTTACCTACCACGCGGGTAGCCTCCTCAGCGAGTGAACGGTCGGGAGACTGGAGAACCTGAATGTTGGTTACGGTACCATCACGCTCAACAACGAACGAAAGGGTTACACGACCAGAGATACCATTCTCCTGTGCGATCTGGGGGTAACGAAGACGACCCTGAACCCAGTTACGGAAGTTGTTCAAATCACCACCACGGAAGGTAGGCATCTTCTCTACCTTGATGAAGGGCTGATCCTCCTCGATCACCTCCTCCTCTACCTCAACTACGGTAGTCTCGATCTCCATATCCTCGCTCAACTCGTCGAAGAATGAGATCTCGGTGGTAATCTTAGAGTCGTTGGTAACGATGTCGAGAATGTCGTTGAAGACCTTGATCTCGATCTTCTTGGGAGCCTCAGGCGGCTTCTGCTCGTTACGGGTAATCTCGGTAATCTCCTCCTCGATGGGGGCGTACTGCAAATCGACCTGCTCGATACGATACTCCTTCGGAGCGTAAAGGAATGCGCCGATGGTGATCAACAACGAGATAATCAGACCGATCTCAAGGAACAGACCTTTGAAATTCTGAAGGTCAGCCTTAGGTGATTTTTTAATCTGCATACTGTTGTAGTTTTTTATTTTTAATTTAATTTGTTCGTTCTAAGTTGGGGACAAAAGGGGCATACCCGCAGTTGTTTGGGCAAATATAATGATAAAATTCCAAAAAATAATGCACATCGAAGAAAAATCTTCATTTTTTTTTTACTTTTGTTGCAGTAGTTAGATTTTTGCTATGTTACAGAGCCCAAAACCGAGCCTTTACGGCCTTACTCTCGACGAACTCGGCAACCTCTGCGCCTCCAACTCTCTACCCCGTTTTGCGGCGGGGCAGATTGCGCGTTGGCTCTACACGCAGCGCGTGCGCGATATTGATCAGATGACCAATCTCTCGAAGGCCGCGCGTGCCGCTCTGAGCGAGAATTACTCGTTGGGGCTCACCCCTCCACTCAAGGAGAGCTGCTCTGTCGATGGCACAAAGAAGTACCTGTTCCGCACCTTGCAGGGTGAGTACATCGAGTCGGCCTACATCCCCGATGGCGACCGCGCCACGCTCTGCGTATCGTCGCAGGCGGGTTGCCGTATGGGTTGCCGCTTCTGCGCTACGGGCCGTCAGGGGCTGCAACACTCGCTCTCGACCACGGAGATAATCAACCAAGTGCTCTCAATCCCCGAGTCAGATCGCCTTACGAACCTTGTATTTATGGGTATGGGCGAGCCGCTGGACAACATCGACAACGTGCTGCGCGCCTTGAAGATCATCACCTCGGATTGGGGTATGGGCTGGTCGCCCACGCGCGTAACGCTCTCAACGGCAGGCGTCGGCCGCGAGCTAGATCGCTTCCTGCAGGAGTCGAAGGTGCATCTTGCCATCAGCCTGCACAACCCCTTCCACGAGGAGCGCCGCGAGATTATGCCCATCGAGAATGCCTACCCCATACGCGAGGTGTGCGACACCCTGCGCCGCTACGACTTTACGGGCCAGCGCCGCGTCTCGTTCGAGTATATCGTGATGGAGGGGCTGAACGACTCGCCCGCGCATATCAAGGAGTTGTGCCGCCTGCTGGACGGCATCAAGTGCCGCATCAACCTCATCCGTTTCCACAAGATTCCCGACTCGCCCTACTTCTCGCC
Organism: Rikenellaceae bacterium; assembly: GCA_015059925.1. Classification (GTDB taxonomy): domain Bacteria; phylum Bacteroidota; class Bacteroidia; order Bacteroidales; family Rikenellaceae; genus Alistipes. Next base: position 40,619 of record SUZL01000008.1, on the reverse strand, counting down.
CTCAGACGAGCGTATGCGAGCCTTCCGCGACACGTTGACAGTCAAGGGAATACAGACTACGATCCGCGCCTCACGCGGCGAGGACATCAAGGCCGCCTGCGGTCTGCTCTCAACGGCCGAGCAGAAGAATAACGTGAAATAAAACCCGAAAAACGCTATGATCTCCCTAATCGAAAAATACTTCCCCACGCTCACCCCACGCCAGAAGGAGCAGTACGAGGCGCTCTACGCACTCTACGCCGACTGGAACTCGAAGATCAACGTCATCTCGCGCAAGGACTTCGACCAGTTGTATCTGCGCCACGTTCTGCACTCGCTCGCCATCGCCCGCGTATGCCAATTCGAGGCTGGTGCGAGGGTGTTGGATGTCGGATGCGGCGGCGGCTTTCCGAGTGTGCCGCTTGCGATTATGTTCCCCGAGGTGCAGTTCGTCTCGGCCGACTCGATCGGCAAGAAGATCACCGTAGTGAAGGGCGTATGCGAGGGTGCGGGCATTACTAATATAGACGCGCGTCATACGCGCGTAGAGCAGATTCCCGAGCGATTCGACTACGTCATCTCGCGTGCCGTTACCGAGATGCCGCAGTTTGTGAAGTGGATTTGGTCGAAGATCGAGCGCGGCCAGCGGGGCACGCTCCCCAACGGAATCCTCTACCTCAAGGGCGGCGATCTGAGGGAGGAGCTCGCGGCCACCAAGATGAAGTGGAGGGAGATAGCCATCTCGGAGTTTTTCGAGGAGGAGTTTTTTGAGACGAAAAAAGTTGTCTATACAGCCAAATAAAATATGGGTGCCCCGAAAGGACACCCACTTTTTTTCAGAAATTGTATAACAAGAGCTATTTTGAGGCTGGTCGCCGACCGAGGAACCGCAGCATACTCAGGCGTATGTGAGGATTTCGCGGTCAAGCCAGACGCCAAAAGAGCCTTGTTAGACTATTTCTTATTTAGCCCGGCCGTTACTATCGCCTCCGCCAACAAAAAATCATCAGGATTATCAATATCCATACTCTCAATTCGATCAGTAACAGCCATATACGGCCTCTGACCTATACGTCGATGCTGCTCGCGCCACACCTCCGCCCGAAAGACGAAAAAGGCCGAGGTCTCGACATACAGAGGCTCGAGATCCTGCGTTCGCGGAACGTGCTGCAACGAATAATTGAGCGGTCGGCCCTGCCACCACGCGAAGGTCTGCACCCGCTCGGCACTAAAGGCCGAGTCGTACTCACCACTCTCCACACTCCGAACGGCCTGCTCGATTGTCGCGGTGCGGATAAAGGGCGAAGTCGCGTGGGCGAGAATATAAATATCGGCCTCGACCTCGCGCGTGAAGGCATCGTAGATCTCCTCGCCGAGAGTCGTGTTCTGATCCAGACGCTCGTCGCGCTGCAACCACTCCACACCCTCGGGCAGATACTCCACAATGGCGGGATTGCTGCAATAGACATAGACTTTATCGATGTTCCGCGCCGCCGCCAAACTCTCCAGCAGGTACGCCATCAGCGGACGACCTCCCAACTCGCGCAGATTCTTACCCTCGACGCGCTGACTGTTCAAACGTATGGGCACAAAGGCTACTCTTCGCATAATCGCTACTGTATTAATAGATTACATCCTCTCACTTCCGCTCCCGACAGACGGCCATCGATGCGAAACTCTCCACCCTCGAAGCACTGCCCCACATCCTGCGTTGCGACGAACGCGCACGACGAGAGGTTGGCCAAATCGATGATGTTTATCGCACCACGCGCCCCCGCAGGAAGCATTTTCAGAGGATTATTCACATCGCGCACCATCACTCGCATCCAGCGTGGCGTGCGGAACACGCCCTCGCCCGACGAGTAGGCCTGCGACGTAAGCTCGGCCATACCGTACTCCGAATGAATCCGCTCCACGCCGAAGCCCTCGCAGAGAATCTTGTGAAACTCCGCCTTCGGCAGCTCCTCGCGGCGGCCCTTCATTCCGCCCGTCTCCATCACGATCGTATTCTCCAATCGCGGCGCATAGCGCTCGGCCAGATCCCACAGGGCATAGCTCACGCCGAGCAGAATCTTGGGCTTTTCGTCGGCGGCCATATCGGACAGAAGTCGCTCATAATCGTGCAGATAGAACCCTCCCGAGCCGCAGCGTTCGATGAGTCGATCGACCATATAGACGAGCGACGAACCCTCCCTTTGGAGGTAGTTGGGCAGCAGTCCGTAGATGCTCCACCCCTCGGCCGCACCGTAGAAATGCTCAAATGCCGTCGTGAAGGCCCGCTCATACAGCGCGAGCGACTGCATCAGATGGCGCGAGGGCGTCTGTCCCGTCGTGCTGCTCGAGGTAAAGACCTTCTCGGGCTCACGCTCACCGCAATATACATCGCGCAGCTTGAAGAGCTCGATCGGGAGGAACGGAATCTCCTCCACGCTCGCAACCGCCTCGGGATCAACTCCCAACAGCTCGATATACTCTCGATACGGAGCACACCGCTCAGCCTGACATCTGAACAACGCCAACGCCACAGCCTCGAACTCCTCGTCGGAGCCGATGGAAAATATCTTCTCGGAAAAATTCATCTAAACACAAAAAAATCCGATTCGGGAGTCGGCTCACCAACCCCCGAAAACGGATAAAGATATTACACCCCCTACTTCTTGCTCTTCGGGGCGAGGATCATATTCATCTTCTTGCCGTCGAGCTTGGGCATAAGCTCCACCTTAGCGATCTCCTCCAGATCGGTTGCAAAGCGCAGCAGCAAAATCTCGCCCTGCTCCTTGAAGACGATCGAGCGACCGCGGAAGAATACCGAGGCCTTAACCTTGGCACCCTCCTTGATGAAGTTCTCGGCGTGCTTGAGTTTGAAGTTGTAGTCGTGGTCATCGGTCTGCGGGCCGAAACGAATCTCCTTCACAACCACCTTCACCTGCTTAGCCTTGATCTCCTTGGCCTTACGCTTCTGCTGGTAGAGGAACTTCTGATAGTCGGCAATGCGGCACACGGGCGGCTCGGCCTTGGGCGAGATCTCGATCAGATCCAACTCCATCTCCTCGGCCATAGCCAACGCCTGCTTGATGGGCACCACCAAGTTGGGCTCTACGTTTTCGCCAACGAGACGCACCATAGGTGCCGTAATCTCGCCATTGATACGGTTGGGATTCTCTTTCTCTACGCGACGGCCTCGCATCCCCTGCTGAGGCTTGTTTCCGCCGTTCATCGGACGGGGCGGAAAAGGTTTTTGTGTAATTGCCAAATTAGTTACTTGTTCGTTTAACTTATGTTATTTTCGGAGTCTTACTCCATCTTATTTGCTTCAGTCTCAGCCTTCACGAGCGAGTTGATGTGTGCTGCGAACTCCTCGACGCTCATCGCGCCCTTGTCGCCCTCGCCCTGCACGCGAACCGACACCTTACCCTCGGCGGCCTCCTTCTCGCCGACGATGAGCAGGAACGGGATACGCTTGAGCTCATTATCGCGGATCTTGCGGCCGATCTTCTCGTTACGCTCGTCCACCTGCACACGCACGTCATCCTTTGCCAATCGCTTAGCCACCTCGTTAGCGTAGTCGTTGAACTTCTCCGAGATGGGCAGGATAACGGCCTGATCGGGCGTGAGCCACAAGGGGAACTTACCTGCCGTATGCTCCAGCAGAACGGCCACGAAGCGCTCCATCGAGCCGAACGGCGCACGGTGAATCATAATCGGGCGGTGCAGCTTATCGTCGTTGCCCTTGTATGTAAGGTCGAAACGCTCGGGCAGGTTGTAATCCACCTGAATCGTACCGAGCTGCCAGCTGCGGCCCAGCGCATCCTTCACCATAAAGTCCAGCTTGGGGCCATAGAACGCCGCCTCGCCAAGCTCAACGGTGGTGTTCAAGCCCTTCTCGCGGCAAGCCTGAATGATAGCGCCCTCGGCCTTCTCCCAATTCTCGTCCGAGCCGATATACTTCTCCGTATTGTTGGGATCGCGCAGTGAGATCTGTGCGGTGTAGTTGTCGAACTTCAGCGTGCGGAAGATGTAGAGCACGATGTCGATAACCTTCTCGAACTCCTCCAGCAACTGGTCGGGACGCACGAAGAGGTGTGCATCATCCTGCGTAAAGCTACGCACGCGCGTCAGGCCGTGCAACTCGCCCGACTGCTCGTAACGATAAACAGTACCAAACTCGGCCAGACGTACGGGCAGATCCTTGTACGAGCGGGGCTTCGAGCGGTAGATCTCGCAGTGGTGGGGGCAGTTCATCGGCTTCAGCAGATACTCCTCGCCCTCGAACGGCGTGTGGATGGGCTGGAACGAATCCTTGCCATACTTTGCATAGTGGCCCGAGGTAACGTAGAGATCCTTGTTACCGATGTGCGGCGTGATAACCTGCTGATAGCCATAATCCTTCTGAATCTGGCGCAGGAAGCGCTCCAGACGGTCGCGCAGCTCGGCACCCTTCGGAAGCCACATCGGCAGGCCCTGACCTACGCGCTGTGAGAACATAAAGAGCTCGAGATCCTTACCCAGCTTGCGGTGGTCGCGCTTCTTGGCCTCCTCGATCATTACGAGATACTCGTCGAGCATCGACTTCTTGGGGAACGATACGCCATAGATACGCGTCAGCATCTTGTTCTTCTCGTTTCCGCGCCAGTAAGCACCAGCCACCGAGGTGAGCTTCACGGCCTTGATAACACCCGTATTGGGGATATGCGGGCCGCGGCACAAGTCGGTGAAATCGCCATTGGTATAGAATGAGATGGTGCCATCCTCCAGATCCTGAATCAGCTCCACCTTATATTGATCGCCCTTCTCGGTAAAGGTCTTCAGCGCCTCGGCCTTCGACACCTCCGAGCGTACCAGCACCTCCTTCTGGCGAGCCAGCTCCTGCATCTTCTTCTCGATTGCAGGCAGGTCGCCCTCGGTGATGGGTGTGGGAGAATCTACATCGTAATAAAAACCGTTCTCGATAGCGGGACCGATACCGAACTTGATGCCCGGATAGAGCGCCTGCAAGGCCTCGGCCAGCAGGTGTGATGAGGTGTGCCAGAAGGCGTGCTTGCCCTCCGCATCGTCCCACTTGTAGAACTTGATTGTTGCGTCAGTGTCGATTGAGCGGCTCATATCGACAGTCTCGTCATTTACCGAAGCGGCCAGACAGTCGGCAGCTAAACGAGGGCTGATGCTCTCGGCTACTTGGTAAGCAGTTGTCCCTGCGGCAAACTCCTTGACGTTGCCATCGGGAAAAGTGATTTTAATCATAGCGTTATTTAAGTTTTATGTTTTGAATCCTCCGACGCTTCCACAATTACGAGACGGAATACATCGTCCGATTCTATTAATTCAAAATTTACTCGAACTCCCTCAAAACGCCCACCCGGCACAAGCGTAGCGAGTGGCGATGGGAATCTCATTTTTTATTGTTTTTCTTTTCTCTTTTCGCGGCGATAGACTATCATCCACACAACGGCGCTAAACGAAGAGCATAGGAAGAAAAATATCGGTGCCCAATCGGCCTCCCCCATCGTCAGGTATTCCCTAACCCACAAACCTATGCCAACCACCGACACCACGAGCGTTATGCTCCACAGCACCATATTCACCTTCCATACCGTCTCACGCTTCATACGCTCCCGCTTTTTGGGTTAAAAATTACTCTCGCTCCTTGCGCTTGTTGCAAAGATTGTCGTAGATAAAATATCCTGCTGCCAGAAATATCGCCACCTCGCCAATGACCGATGCCCACTGCAGCTCCTCGCCCGTGTTGCTCTTATAGACATTTGCGCCAAGCCCTACGACCGACAACAGCGCAACCGCAATCCACAACGCGAGATTACCCTTCGTTCGACGTGTAAATCCCTGATCCAGCATAATTTTATTCCATTTATCGTCCCTGTCTCTTATCGCTTTTGACTCTTCTTGCTCCTGCTCCGCTCAAAATGCGCCCCTCATTTGCATTCTGAATTTTGCATTCTGCACTGTCCCAACTACTCCTCCGTCTGCTCGGGTAGCTTGAGATCCTTCACCGACACATCGCGGCCCTTGTCGCGCTCGAAGTGCTGCAACGGATTCTCCGTCCACTCGGCCCACTGCTCGCGGCAACGCACGATGTCGATAGCGGCATAGATAGCGTTTCGCATCGACTGCGCATCGGCCACACCCTTGCCCGCAATGTCGTACGCCGTGCCGTGATCGGGCGAAGTGCGCACGGCCGACAGGCCTGCCGTAAAGTTCACACCCTCGGGCGAGAGTGTCTTGAAGGGGATCAATCCCTGATCGTGGTACATAGCCAGCACCGCGTCATACTTGGCATACCCGCCACCGCCGAACAATCCATCCGAGGGGAAGGGGCCAAATGCCAACACTCCATCTGCGAAAGCCTCCTCGATGGCGGGCTTGATGATCGCCTGCTCCTCCTCGCCGAGCAGACCGCCCTCACCCGCGTGGGGGTTGAGCGAGAGAACGGCGATGCGGGGCTCAACGACGCCGAAGTCCTCCTTGAGTGTCTGGCGCAGCGTCGTGAGCGATGCGACGATCTTCTCCTTCGTGAGGCTGCGGCTGACCTCCGCAACGGGGATATGGATCGTAACCAAACCCACGCGCAGGCGCTCGCTGCACATAATCATCATCGGCTCGCCCTCCAGATGTGCGGCCATAAACTCAGTGTGTCCCGTGAAGCGGAACGTCTCGCTCTGCGCCGACTCCTTGTCGATCGGAGCCGTCACCATAGCGTCAATCGCACCATCCTTCAGGTCAGCCACCGCGCGCTCCAGCGCCTCAACGGCAGCACGACCACCCTCAGCCGAGGCCACTCCGGGCTTGGGATCAACGTCGCCCGTATCTATGAGGTTCACCTTCGCCGCGCGGGCCTCTGCCGCCGACGAGATGATGTTAAACTGCACCGTATAATCCTCCCCGCCGAGCAGCGCCATATAGGCCTTTGCTGCCTTGTGCGATCCGTAGATCACGGGGGTAAAAATCTCCGTCATACGCTGATCGGCGAAGGTGCGGAGAATCACCTCCCAACCCACTCCGTTGGTGTCGCCTTGCGTAATTCCTATCTTGAGTCTCGAATCCGACATAATAATTTCATACTATTTCAAACAGCAAATATACTAATAATTTCCAATTATTAGCTGATTCTGACGATTTTGATGCCACCGATACAAAAAAAAGTGCCCAAAATAATTTTGGACACCCCTTTATTCTCAAAAAATTGCATAACAAGAGCTATTTTACCCCCTTGCCCGTCGTCGAAACTCGGCACACACGATTCCCGTCGCCATCGCCACATTAAGCGACTCCGAGCCCTGACGCTCAGGCGGGTAAGCGGGAATCAGAAGTCTGTGCGTGAAACTCTCGGCACACGCCGCACTTACGCCTCGGCCCTCGTTACCCATCACGATAAGGCCCGACTGCCGCAGCTCAGCGCCGTAGATATCCTCGCCGTCGAGCATCGTGCCATACACCGCCACCCCGCTCTCGGCCGAGCGACGCAGAAACTCCGCGAGCGGCAGGTAATGCACCCTAACGCGCAGTATTGCCCCCATCGTAGCCTGCACCACCTTGGGATTGAAGCAGTCGGCCGTATCCTCCGAGCAGTAGATATCCTCCACGCCAAACCAGTCGGCAAGGCGTATGATAGTTCCCAAATTTCCGGGATTCTGCACGCCATCGAGTGCTATCGACAATCGCTCGGCCGATGCCGCAAAGGGCTTTTTGTGGCGCGGCTGCTCCACAACGGCCAGCGACGTCGAGGCCGTCTTGAGTTGCGTAAGACGCTCCATCTCCTTGGCCGTAACGCACTCGGCACGGCCCTCGAAGTGGCCCTCAACGGCATAGAGGCTACGCACCCTGAGTCCCGATTGTAAGATCTCGCCGATGAGCTTATCGCCCTCGGCCACAAACAATCGCTCCTCATCGCGCACGCGCTTATCGGCGAGCGAACGCACAAATTGTATCTCGGCTTTTGTCATTGTTTTCGGGGATTTGGTTCAATCACAAATGTCTCTCCCTCGCGGGCAAGCTCCGTTGCGGGGAATATCTCCTGTGCCTCCTTCAGCAGAGGCTCAAGGTCGCGGTAGCGCGTCGAGAAGTGGCCTATGATCAGCCGTCCCGCACCCGCCATCTGCGCCACCTTCGCGGCATCGGCCGTAGTGGCGTGGCCACGCTCCTTGGCTATCTTTCGCATATCGGCCGCATAGGTGGCCTCGTGGTAGAGCAGATCAACCCCCTCGACCATTCGGGCAAGTCGTGCCGAGTAGTTCGTATCGGAGCAGTAGGCATACGAAAGCGCTCCATAAGGACGATAGGTGATCGACTCATTGCCGAGCACCTCGCCACTCTCCAGCGCCACATCCTCGCCTCGCTTGGCCTGCACGATCTGTTGCACACTCAGTCCATATCGCTCGATCGCAAATTTTTTCACATTGAGCGCAGGCTCCTTCTGGCGAAACAGATACCCTGCCGTCGGCACACGATGGCGAAGCGGCAGCGACCACACCTCGGTCGTGTCGTTCTCGAAGATGATCTGGTGCTTCGTAGTATCGACCTCCACCCACTCGGGCGTATATGGCAAATCGCTCTCACACAGGCGCAGGAACGCCTCCAACATCTCCCCGAAAGGTCGCGGAGCATAGATCCTGAGCGGCGTTCGGCGGCCATACAGTCCGAGCGTCGAGAGCAACGGGAACAGACCATAGAGATGGTCTCCGTGCAGATGCGAGATAAAGACCGCGCGCAACTTCAGCGCCGAGATGCCACATCGTGCCATCTGGCGTTGCACACCCTCCCCCGCATCGACGAGGAAGTACTGCTCGTTGATGTTCACCACCTGCGCCGAGGGGTGTCCCATCGACGAGGGCTTGGCCGACGAGGAGCCGAGTATGGTTACGGCAATCGACATTATCGGCTCAACAGATAACGCTCACAATCCAGCGCCGCGATGCAGCCCGATCCTGCGGCCGTGATAGCCTGACGGTAGTGGGGATCCTTCACGTCGCCCGCAGCGAACACGCCCTCGATGTTGGTCTTCGACGTACCGGGGATGGTCTTGATGTAACCCTCCTCGTCGAGCTCCAGCTTACCCTTGAAGAGCTCGGTATTGGGGTGATGACCGATAGCGAGGAAGAAGCCCATAATATCGATCGTCAGCTCCTCGCCCGACGAGTGGCGCAGACGAGCGCCCGTAACGCCATCCTCATCGCCCAACACCTCGACCGTATTATACTCGAACAACACCTTGATATTCGGCGTGTTGAACACTCGCTCCTGCATAGCCTTCGATGCGCGCAAGAAAGGTTTTCGGACAATCAGGTAGACTTGCTTACAGATCGACGCGAGGTAGGTTGCCTCCTCACAAGCCGTATCGCCACCGCCCACAACGGCAACATCCTGCTTGCGGTAGAAGAAGCCGTCGCACGTTGCGCAGGCGCTCACGCCCTGACCTCTGTACTTCATCTCCGACTCCAAACCCAAATACTTCGCCGAAGCACCCGTTGCCACGATCACAGCATCGGCCTCAATCTTCTTTTCGCCGTCGATCGTCGCCACGAAGGGGCGCACATCGAGGTCAAGGTCGGTAACAACACCGAAACGCACATCCGCACCGAAACGCTGCGCCTGCTGCTTGAGCTGCGCCATCATCTCCGTACCGCCGATACCCTCTGGGTAGCCGGGGAAGTTCTCGATCTCGGTGGTTGTCGTAAGCTGACCTCCGGGCTCGATACCCTCGTACACGATGGGCGAGAGGTTGGCACGCGAGGTGTAAATTGCGGCTGTGAATCCTGCCGGGCCGCTACCGATAATTAAGCATTTTGTTCTTTCCATAATCTTTATATTTTATTTATTTTTAATCAACATATCAGGCACAAGAGCCTTGCCATCACACAGCTCCAACGACTTGACCATATGCAGCGTACCCTGCTTATACTTCTGGAAATGGGGCGTTGCGATGTGGTGCTCGTAGGCCGCGCGGTCGGCATAGATCTCAAGTATGGTGATGTGGCAGGGACGCTCCTTCTCCTGCACGCTGAAGAGTGTCAAGACACCCTCCTCCTGCTCTACCGATGTGCGTCCCACCTCGCCAACGAACGAGAGGTAGTCGTCCAAATACTCCTCATAGACCTCGATCTTTGACAGGCGCACCAACCTGTCCTCATATTTCTGTTGCATATCCACTTTTGATTGCTGCCCGCACGCCGCAAAAGCCAGCGCGAGCAGAGCTATTAACACTCTTTTCATACTGTCTCCTCCTCGACCAATCTCTGACCCGAGTAATCAAATTCAATCCACTCCTCCCGCTGCCGAGCCATCGAACGACCGCTTCGTGAATCATACTCGACAACCTCATATCGCGGCTCGATGATGTATCGGCCCGCCTTGTCAATCAGGCCCATACCCTTAGCCGTCTCCACCTCAGCACGACCTTCGCGGAAATCATTAACCCACAGATATACAGATGGTACGACGCTGCGATTCTCGCTATCGACAAATCCCCATCCCGACTCATCCTCCACCGCAGCCAAGCCCTCGCGTATAGGTCTTACGCTTAGGTGTCCATCGAGTCGCGGCAGAGCATCGTAGCCATCGGCCACATCCCCCACGCTCAACCCATCGGCCGCCGAAGCAATCTTCCGACGCAGCTCCTCGAAGGCCTCATCGTCGCCTCCCGTGCCAACGGTTGCGTAGTACCAACGCACCAAATGCGCCTCACCCTCGGCATCGAGCAGCAGGTTCTGCTCACGCACGTTGTTGTGCGACACATCGGCCGCGCGCAGTCGCGCCTGCAACGCATCGAGCGCTCCGATCAGAGCCGAGGCCTCCTCATTATCATTCACGCTCGCCACCGCATCCGCCATCGGGAGTGCATCGGGCACGCGCTCACACAAAATATCGACCGCATCGCCCCTTTCGGTGGCCATCTCTCCGCGCAGCAGCCTCAGCTCGGGCACGCTCGTCGAGAGCAGATGACGTTTCTGTGGCATAAATCGCTCCACACGAGCGAGCGACAGCGACGCAAGCGGCATACACAATCTCAATCGCTCGCCGTCGCACTCCACCACCGCCTCGGCAAAGAGTGTCGAGCGCACAATCTCCCCACCATTCCACCTCAGACGGCCGAGCGAACGGAAATGTGTTCGCGGATGGGTTAGCGCACTGCGCAGGTCGGAGATCGTAGCCATACTATTGCATATTTGTGATACTGCGTGAACCGATATTTATGATCGAGAGCAACTCTATGATGCTGGCATTATATCCCATACCGAAATACGGCGGCACCGCGCCCACGCCCTTCAGTTGCGAGATCGGGCCATCGAAAGCCGTAGGCATAACGCTCGAACACTCGGCCAAAAGACGCGCATAACGTCCGGCCGACCGCAATTCGTCGGCCATCGGGAAGATGATCGATTCGAGTGTAGAGTCCGTTGAGATATGGATATTGAGCAGCAGCACATTACCATCGCGTGTGGCCACACGGCGCACTTCGGAGCAGACATCGCGCAATTCGCGATCGTCGCAATCCGAGGCCTCGCCATCGGTGATGTGAATCACTACGGGCGGGAAGCTCTCCCTATTCGCCTCCTTCTCGCACCACTCCCGCAGCATATCGCGCACGCGGAGCAGCGCCTCATACATCGGCGTAGTACCCTCGGCACGCGGCTCGATCCAGCGGTATTGGTGGTGCTCCTCGATGGCCGAGCTGCCGTCCGAGCGCTGACGCTCAATGGCCAAGCGACTCATCTTAGGCTCGCGCGCAGCCAACCGCTCAATCGAGAGAAAGCCATCCTCACACAGGAGCATCTCCACTTCGTCGTTGCAATACCCCACAACGGCCACGTCGTAGTAGTCGCGCAGGCCATCCGTACGGCGCGAGCGGTCGATAAGCTCCGTCAGCAGGGCATTGGCCGTGTAGGCTACCGCCTCGGCCTTGCTCATCAGAAGCTCGCCAAAGCGTACCTGCTGCTGCATCGAAGCCGAACGGTCGAGTACCAGCACAAAGGCCGAACGATGGGTGCGTGTGATCTCTTGAGAATACATATCGCGATGGTTTACAAACGCAAATATAGATTATTTCGACGAATTAATCAACTCCTCCACAGCGATTGTTTGCTCCCGTCCATCGGCGCGCCTTAAGCGAGCCACGCCGTCGCGCACCGATCGGGCATCATCGCCTTTGCCCATACTCATCAGCGTGCGGCCATCCTCAACGGCAACATAGTGGCTATACCCACCCAGCACCATCAGCGCCACACCCTCCGAGGGCTCAAAACCAGAGTCATAGAGCGGCTGAATAGCCCACCCATCGCCCTGACGACAACCCCACCAGCCCCACTCCACATCGAGCGTGGGCGCTGTGTCAGAAGTTGTCATCGGCCTCGGAACAAAAACCTCACGCAGACGGAACAGTCGCGCGTAAGGCGAGCGCAACATCTCCGCCACACGGTACTGACGCGCCCAGCCTCGGCGGGCGAACTCCTCCTTCGCCTTGTCGATAAGTTGCGTCGCTCCACGACGGATGTCGAGAGGCAGCATCGGCGGCTCGTGATATTTTCTGTAATGCTCCACAACCGCACAATCGACCGCTGCCAAGTGCAACAGTGTGGAGATCATCGCAATAGAGTAGTCGTCGATATGCTCATCATACATCTCCACCCCGCGCTCGGGATGCTGATACGCTGCCGTACCGATCTCGAGAGCCTCCTCGCCCGCAAAGCGCTCGACGAAGGCGGCATCCCAATCGATGGCGTGCTGGCGACCATCCTCGCCCACGATTATATTCTCGGGTTTCAGGTCGCCGTGCGCCCGCCCCGAGCGGAGAATCTCCGCAGCAAGACGGTCGAAACCTTGTGCCAGAAATTGACACTCCTCGACCGTTTGCGCCGAGGCCAAAGCCTCGTCGAGAGTGCGGCCCTCGATGTAGTCAGTCAAAAGACAATCAACCATTGCCGCGCGCCCCACGATGTTGCGAACGGTGAGCTCGCGCGGATGGAACTGCTCGCCATAGATTGCGCCCAGACGCGCATTGGGGCGCGTGTAGCACTTGAGCATCTTCAGTCGGCCCTCGTGCTCAACGCGAAACGACACAGCGGCATTGCCCGTAACATATACGGGCCGTCCATCGCGCATCTCGGGTTTTACATCGCGCAGCGTACGCCACTCGGCATAGGGCGAAGCTACGGCATCGACAATATCGGCAATTGTGTGCATATCAATAAAAAAGGCCGCCCGACTCTCGGTCAGGCGGGCCCTAAAAATTTCCTACAGCAGATTAGTGGCAGCAGTCGCAGCCCTCGTCGTGGCTCTCGCCGCACTTGCCACCCTCGCAACCGCTCTCGCAGTCGCCCGAACAACCGCAGTTGCAGCCGCCCTGTGATGCCAGATCCTCGGGGGTTACGTCGCGTACCTCGACAACCTCAACATCGAAGTTCAAGGTCTTGCCGGCCATCGGGTGGTTGAAGTCCATCTTAACGGTCTGCTCAGCTACCTCCTTAACGGTACCGAGCATACGGTTGCCCTGAGCGTCGCTCATAGGGATCTGATTACCAACCACAAGCAGGTTATCGGCAACCTTGCCGTCGATCATAAAGATCGACTTGGGAAGATCGACAACTGCCTCGGGGATGATCTCGCCGTAGCCGTCGGCGGGAGCGAGCGTGAACGACACCTTCTCACCGGGCTCCTTGCCGATGATAGCGCCCTCGAACTTGGGCAGGAGCATACCCGTACCGCAGATGAACTGCAGGGGCTGGCCCTCGCGTGACTGGTCGGCAATCTGGCCATCAACGGTCAGAGTGTAGTGTACCGACACCATTTTTGCGTTTTCTACTTTCATATTTCTTTGGTTTTAGTTCAATTCGTTTTGTTTGAATCATACAAAGATACACACTTCGCGGAGAGTTACCAAATTTAGAAATGAAAAATTTGTTTTTCGAGTAAATTTCCAACATTACAAAAGTTAATCGCGCAATCTCGATATATCGTATTAGAATAAATAGTATATTTGTATGCGTTTCTGTTCCAAAACGGAGATTCCACATACAAACTGAATAAATGAATAGACTATGAAGCAACTAAAAGAGCGCATCCTGAGCGACGGAAAATGCTTTCCGGGAGGCATTTTGAAGGTAGATAACTTCATCAACCATCAGATGGATCCCATATTGATGCACGAAATGGCTCAAGAACTCGTCAGACGATTCTCAAATCATAACATCAACAAGGTTATCACGATTGAGGCCAGCGGTATTGCTCCGGCAATTATGGTGGGAGCCTATCTTAACGTTCCGGTGCTCTTCGCAAAGAAGAAAACACCAAGCACAATGGAGAATATGCTGGAGACCAAGGTGTTCTCTTTTACAAAAAACAGATCGTACTCGGTATGTGTCAGCGGAGATTACCTCTCAAAGGATGATAGAGTACTATTTATTGACGATTTTCTTGCCAACGGAAATGCTGCCATAGGAATCATCGACCTGATCAACCAAGCAGGTGCCACGTTGGAGGGAATGGGTTTCCTTATCGAGAAGGGATTTCAGAGCGGAGGCGCAGAGTTGCGTGGACGAGGCATACACGTGGAGTCGTTGGCCATCATAGAGAGTCTGGATAACTGCACAATAAAACTTAAATAGAGATGAAAAACGGCCTTATATACGGATTGGAGGATCGTCCGCCGCTGAAAGACGCGCTCTTTGCTGCATTGCAGCATCTTTTGGCAATATTTGTGGCGATCATAACACCGCCCCTGATTATCTCGGGTGCGCTGGGGTTTGATGTTGAGACAACGAGTTTTTTGGTCTCGATGTCGTTGTTCGTATCGGGTATCGCCACCTTTATTCAGTGCAAGCGTCTGGGTGGTGTAGGATGCGGATTGCTATGTGTGCAGGGCACAAGTTTTTCGTTCATCAGCCCCATCATTATGGCAGGAGCAATCGGAGGCTTGCCTGCAATCTTCGGAGCAACTATGGTCGGGGCACTGGCCGAGGTATTCATCAGCCGCATACTCAAATATGCGATGAAGATCATTACCCCACTCGTATCGGGCATTGTGGTTACGCTTATCGGCATAAGCCTCATTAAGGTCGGCATCACCTCGTGTGGTGGCGGCACAGCGGCAATCGACAACGGCACTTTCGGCTCGTTCCAGAATCTTGGCATTGCGGCGCTGGTGCTATTGCTCATCGTCTTTTTCAACCGCAGCTCAAATCGTTACCTGCGTATGGGCTCGATTATTATCGGTATCGTTGTAGGCTATGCAGTAGCGTATTTGTGCGGGATGGTGGATTTTGGCAATATGCCACAATATTCACTCTTCAACATTCCGCTACCGTTCAAGTATGGCGTATCATTCAACATATCAGCCATATTGGCCTTCGCGATAGTGTATGTCATTACAGCTATCGAGGCATATGGTGATATTACGGCCAATTCGCTTATCTCGGAAGAGCCCGTCGAGGGCGAGAAGTTCCTCAAGCGTGCGCAGGGCGGCATCCTTGCCGATGGTGTGAACTCGTTCCTTGCAGGTGTGCTCAACTCGTTCCCCAACTCGATTTTCGCTCAAAACAACGGTATGATACAGCTCACAGGCGTAGCGAGCAGATATGTGGGTTACTTTATCGCTCTCTTCCTCGTGTTGCTGGGATTCTTCCCTATCATCGGTGTGGTATTCTCGTTTATGCCCGACCCCGTACTGGGTGGTGCCACCCTGCTTATGTTCGGCACGGTAGCCTCGGCAGGAGTGAAGATCATCGCCTCGCAGAAGATCGACCGCAAGGCTACGCTGGTGATCGCCATCAGTTTCAGTATGGGTCTTGGCGTGGAGTTGTATCCCGATATTCTGATGCAGTTCCCCGAGACGATCAAAAACATCTTCTCATCGGGTATCACCACAGGAGGTTTGGCCGCAATCATCTCCAATATGATTATCAGAATTAAAGAGGAGTAAAATTATCCTCCAACACAACAACAGCCTGCCCCGAAAGGAGCAGGCTGTCTTATTTATTTTGGAAGCCATCCAAAAATTTGTTTAACGAGGCTATTTAGTCTACATTACAGCAAACCAAGTTGCGATCACCGTAGCCATTATCAATCTTGGTAACGTAGGGGAAGAACTTCGAGGTGCGAACCCAATCGAGCGGGAAGGCGGCCTCCATACGAGAGTAGGGGTGTGACCACTCGCCAGCAAGCTCTACGGCTGTATGGGGAGCATTTACCACCACGTTATCCTTATCACCCGATGCGGCAGCAGCCTCGCACTCGCGCTTGATCTGAACGAGTGCCTCCATAAAGCGATCCATCTCGGCCTTGGGCTCCGACTCCGTAGGCTCGACCATCAAGGTTTCGTGCACGGGGAATGAGAGCGTGGGGGCGTGGAAGCCGTAGTCCATCAAGCGGTGAGCGATGTCGCCGCAATCGATGCCGTAATCCTTCTTGAAGTTCGTAAGGTCGAGGATCATCTCGTGGCCTACGCGGCCTGTCTCGCCCGAGTAGAAGGTGCGGTACTCATTCTTCAGAGCCGACGACATATAGTTGGCATTGACGATAGCCATCTCCGTAGCGTGGCGCAAGCCCTCCTCGCCGAGCATCTTGATGTAGCCGTAGGTGATGGGCAGCAACATTGCCGAGCCCCAAGGCGATGAAGCGACAGCCGTGATACCATCCTCGCCGCCCGTAGTCATCACCGAGTGTGAAGGGAGGAAGGGTGTCAGATGCTCCGCAACGCAGATCGGGCCTACACCCGGACCACCGCCGCCGTGAGGCATTGCGAAGGTCTTATGCAGATTCAGGTGGCAAACGTCGGCACCGATATAGCCGGGGTTGGTAAGGCCAACCTGTGCGTTCATATTCGCACCGTCCATATATACCTGACCGCCAGCGTCGTGTACGGCATCTACGATCTCGCGGATGCGGCTCTCGAATACGCCGTGAGTCGAGGGGTAGGTAACCATCAGACCGCACAACTCCGATGAGTGCTCCTCGGCCTTGGCCTTAAGATCCTCAACGTCGATGTTTCCGTTCTGGTCGCAAGCAACCGTTACAATCTTCATACCTGCCATAGCTGCCGAAGCGGGGTTGGTGCCGTGAGCCGAGGCGGGGATGAGGATGATGTTACGATAGCCCTGACCGCGACTCTGGTGGTAGGCGCGGATAACCATCAGGCCCGTGTACTCGCCCGCAGCGCCCGAATTGGGCTGGAGTGAGCAGCCGGCAAAGCCTGTGATCGTTGCCAGATCCTTCTCCAGCTCGGCGATAAGCTCGGTGTAACCCTCACTCTGATCGGCGGGAGCGAAGGGGTGCATATTCTGGAAGCCGGCGAGCGACAGCGGCTGCATAATGGCGGCAGCGTTGAGCTTCATCGTGCAAGAGCCCAATGAAATCATCGAGTTGGCAAGCGAGATGTCGCGCAGCTCCAACTGCTTGATATAACGCATCATATCGCTCTCCGAGTGATACTTGTTAAAGACAGGCTCCTCGAGGATGGGCGTTGAGCGGAGAACTGCCGTAGGAAGCAGAATCTCGTCGGCGACCTTCACCGACTTGGGCTTGCGGCCCTTAGCCTCGGCAAAAACAGCCACAACAGCCTCGACCTCGGCCTCGGTGGTAACCTCGTCGCACGAGAGGCGCACCAGACCCTCAGAGGGGTAGTAGAAGTTGAAGCCCGCAGCCAGAGCGATATCCTGCACGACGGCAGCCTCGGCCTCGACCTCAACGGTATCGAAGATGAACTTATTGGTAACCTTATAGCCCAAAGCCTCCAGCGCATCCTTAACGGCAACGGCCGACGTGTGAGCCGTCAAAGCGGCACGACGAACGCCCTTGGGGCCGTTATAGATACAGTAGAAACCGGCCATCGAAGCCATCAGCGCCGAAGCGGTGCAGATGTTCGAGGTGGCCTTCTCGCGCTTGATATGCTGCTCGCGCATCTGGAGCGACATACGCAGCGCCTTATTGCCCAGACGATCGACCGATACGCCGATGATACGGCCGGGAATGTTGCGCTTGTAAGCCTCGCGGCAGGCCATATAACCTGCGCTCGGACCACCGAAGCCCATCGGGCAGCCCAGACGCTGCGTTGAGCCTACGGCGATGTCGGCACCCCACTCGGCGGGAGGTGTAAGGATGGCCAACGAGAGGATGTCGGCAGCGGCAGCCACCAATGCGCCTGCGGCGTGAGCCTTCTCCGCGAAGGCGGCGTAGTCGCGCACAGCACCCGAAGCCGAGGGGTACTGCACAAGTGCGCCGAACTCCATACCCGTGAACTCGTACGATGAGTAGTCGTCGATGATAAGCTCGATGCCGAAGGGCTCGCTGCGGGTGAGCAGCACGTCGAGCGTCTGCGGGAAGATATCCTTATCGACGAAGAGCTGGTTGCGGCCCTGCTTGACGGCCTCGCGCGAACGCAGAGCGTACATCATAAGCATAGCCTCGGCTGCGGCCGTAGCCTCGTCCAAAAGTGAGCAGTTGGCGATCTGCATACCCGTGAGCGAGAGGATGGCGGTCTGGAAATTAAGGAGTGCCTCCAGACGGCCCTGCGAGATCTCGGCCTGATAGGGGGTGTATGAGGTGTACCACGCGGGGTTCTCGAATACGTTGCGGCTGACAACGGCGGGAACGGCCGTCGGGTAGTAACCCATACCGATGAACGAGCGCAGCTGGCGGTTCTTCGCCGCGAGCGATGCAACGTGAGCCGTGAACTCGTACTCGCTCATACCCTCGGGCAGCGCGAGCGGTTTTTTTAGACGAATCGAAGCGGGAATGACCTGCGAGATAAGCTCCTCGACAGACTCCACACCGATGACCTTCAGCATCTGGCCGAGGTCCTCCGAATTGGTAACGCCAATGTGGCGATTCATAAATTTGTCAAACATTTTTCTTCTATTTTATTTTGTTTTGTTAGTTTTCGGGGTTTACTTGCCTTCCCTAAAATGCAATTTGGAATTCTGAGGAATTTTGAATTTTGAATTCTGAATTTTGAATTAATACTTGAAACTGCTGCCGCCGACAAATTCGCGCAGAATTGAGGTGGGCGGAATCTCGTCCGTATATAGCGGAATGAAGTTGTCGAGGAAGCGCAGCAATCGTTTTGCCTCGCCATACTCGGGCTCCGTGTCGGGCACCTCGCGCAGGATGGGCTCGACCTTCGGGCGCAAGACCATAAGCTCGTAGAAGAGCGAGGTGTTGAAGATCACATCGGCATTCTCCTGATAGGGGAAGATGTGGCGCTCCTCGCCTCGGCGAACACTCGGCCAGCGCTGCAACGTAGCCAGCGCATTGGCACCGCGGGTTGCGTAGTCGCGTGTGATGCGGCGCAGGAGGCGGTTGTCGGTGGTGGGGATTCGCGTGAGGTTATCCATCGCTACGGATGTAAGACACGAAGCGTAGATGCAGAACTTCTTCTCGCGCGGAATACTGGGCGTAAGACGCGGATTGAGAGCGTGGATACCCTCCATAATGAGTATCGAGCGCGAATTGAGCTTCAGAGGAGTATCGTGCCACTGGCGCGTGCCGGTGATAAAGTCGTAGCGCGGCACCTCGACACTCTCGCCTGCCGTAAGGCGCCTAAGATCGCTATTCAGAAGATCGAGATCGATAGCCTCCAGAGCCTCGAAGTCGTACTCGCCATTCTCATCCTTGGGCGTGCGATCGCGATCAACGAAGTAGTCGTCGAGCGAGATCAGCACCGGATCGAGTCCCAAGATGCGCAACTGCACACCCAGACGCTTCGATGTGGTGGTCTTGCCACTCGACGAAGGGCCTGAGATCAGCACAACGCTTGCGCCACGCTCGTCGTGGGCAGCCTTGATCTGGTCGGCCATAGCGGCGATCTTCTTCTCGTGGAAGGCCTCGGCAATCTTTATCAGCTCGCTCATATCGCCATCAATCAAGCGCTTATTCAGGCAGCCAATCGTGGGAACGCCCATAATATCAACCCACTGGTGGTACTCGTGGAAGACGTCCGACATCTTGTTCCAATGCACCTTCAGGTCGAGCTGCGAGGGATCAAGACGTGTGGGCAGAGCGATATGGAAACCCTTGTAGTAGGGACGAACATCGAACAGATGGATGTAACCCGTATCGGGAGTGAGCGCACCGTAGAAGTAACCCACCGTATTGTCGAGCGTGTACATATCGCTGTAAAGACGCGGGCGGGTGTTCAGCAGCTCGATCTTATCGTCGAGACCGTAGCGCTCGTAGATGTCGTTGATCTCGGCCGTCAGCATACGGCGACGGGTGATCGTGTAGCGAGCGTCGATAATCTGCTGCATACGCTCGCGCAGAGCCTTGAGCTCCTCGGCCGTAGGCTCCGAGTCGGCAAACTCGCAGTAGAGGCCTCGGCCCAGAGAGTGGCGAACGTGAAACTTGCGGTTGCCGTAGAGATCGTACATCGCCTTCTGGAGGATGAACGTGATGGTGCGCTGATAGACGCGGTAGCCCTCGAAGTGGGTGATGTCGATATAGCGCACGGTCATAGGCTTGAAAATGCGCATATTAAGCTCGCGGAGCGAATTATTCACATAGGCCGCCAAGATCGGATAGGGGGCCTCGATGGGGAGCTGGCCCAGCACATCGAGCAGCGTCGAGCCCATCTCGACCTCGAGCACGGTGGATGTATTCTGACAAATTACTTTTACTCTCTCCTGCATAAGACGAAATTATTAAGGTGTGTAAAGATAAGTATTTTATTCGGAACTTCACCCCTTAAGCAAGCGAAATAAATAAAAAAAGAGAAGTCCTCTCGAACTTCTCTTCGTACCCAGAGCCGGGGTCGAACCGGCACAGGGGTGAACCTACTGGTGTTTGAGACCAGCGCGTCTACCGATTCCGCCATCTGGGCTCCAATCTCGAATTGGGTGTGCAAATGTAGGCATATTTTTCGTATTCGCAAAAAAATCGGCAGAAAAATTCATTTCCAAGCGCAAATTTGCGGTTATGTAAATAAAATTCTTTACTTTCGCCTTCGGAAAAATAATTACAAACCCGATAACAATGAAGCGAATACTTACCACATTAGTTACATTGGTACTTATGACTACCCTTTCTGTAACGGCACAAACCGAGCGACGACTCCTCTCGATCGAGGATGCCGTGTTGAACCGCGACCTAACGCCCAAATCGTACCCCGTACGTTGGGTAGGCGCGAGCGACTCATACGCCACCGTAGAGCAGAACGCACTCATCGCGTACGATGCTCGCACGGCAAAGAAGCGCACGCTCATCACCGTAGAGGAGCTCAACCAGCTGCTCGCGACCAACTTCAAGACAATGCCCGCCTATTCGTTCGAGGAGGATGGCTCGCTGGTAGTAACGGCTCACAACCAGCGCACCGTAATCGACCTGAAGACAAAGCAGATCACCTCACGCTCGCAGATCCCCACCGGTGGCGAGAACCTCACGCGCCAGAGCGGCAAGGGCGGCCTGTATGCCTACACGAAGAAGAACAATCTCTATCTGTTTGACGGACAGAAGGAGATTGCCGTAACATCATACGACGATCCCAACATCGTCTGCGGCCAGACCGTAAGCCGTAATGAGTTCGGAATCTCGGGCGGAATATTCTTCTCGCCCGACGCTACAAAGCTCGCTTTCTATCGTAAGGACGAGTCGCGCGTAACGGACTTCCCGCTGCTCGACATTCAGACCCGCACGGGCGAGCTGAAGAGCATCAAGTACCCGATGAACGGAATGGCCTCGGAGCACGTCTCGCTGGGCGTATATGATATTGCTACGGGCAAGACCATCTATCTGAACGTAACGGATTTCGACGAGGAGCGTTACCTGACGAACATCACTTGGTCGCCCGATTCGCAGCGCATCTACATTCAGGTATTGGATCGTGCGCAGCACAACGTACACCTCAACTCATACAGCGCCTCGACGGGCCAGATGCTCAAGCAGATTCTCACCGAGCACAACGACCGCTGGGTGGAGCCGCAGCATCCGCTGGTATTCCTCGAGAGCGACCCCACACGTTTCATCTACGCCACGGACAACCGCGACGGCTACTGGAATCTCTACCTCTGCAACGACGAGGGCCAGATCGAGCGCCTAACAAAGACCGACGCAAGCGTGGCGTACGTTGCGCAGGATGCAAAGCACGTCTATTACACCTCGGCCGAGGTGTCGCCCATCGACAACCACCTCTTCCGCGTTGAGATTGCAACGGGCAAGCAGACGCGCCTGACGAAGGCCGAGGGTTGGCACACGGTGGCGGTGAGCAAGAGCGGCCGTTACTTCCTCGATACATACTCGTCGCTCCACGTTCCCCGCGTTGTGGAGCTGGGCCGCACCGACCTCAAGCCCGCACGCGAGCTCTTCCGCGCCGAGGATCCCACCGCAGGTTACAACTACTCGGAGATCACGATCGGCACGGTGAAGAGTGCCGACGGCAAGTACGACAACTACTACCGCCTGATCAAGCCCCTCGACTTCGACCCCGCGAAGAAGTATCCCGTAATCCTCTACGTCTATGGCGGCCCCCACTCGCAGATGGTGCAGAACACCTACCTCGCGCAGTTGCGTCGCTGGGAGATGTATATGGCACAGCGCGGCTATGTAGTATTCGTGATGGACAACCGCGGAACGTCGAATCGCGGAGCCGAGTTCGAGAAGGCTATCAACCGCCAGTGCGGTCAGGCCGAGATGGCCGACCAGATGGAGGGTATGAAGTGGCTGATGTCGCACGAGTGGGTGGATAAGGATCGCATCGGCGTACACGGCTGGTCGTATGGCGGATTTATGACCATCTCGCTGATTACCAACTACCCCGACGTATTCAAGGTAGGCGTTGCGGGCGGCCCCGTAATCGACTGGAAGTGGTACGAGATTATGTACGGCGAGCGATATATGGACAACACGCAGAACAACCCCGAGGGATTTGAGCTGACGAGCCTGATCAACAAGGCGACAAACCTGAAGGGCAAGCTCTTGATCTGTCAGGGCGCGGTGGATAATGTAGTGGTATGGCAGCACTCGCTCTCGTTCGTGCAGGAGTGCGTGCGCAACAACATCCACTCGATCGACTATATGCCCTACCCCACGGCCGAGCATAATGTCTATGGACGCGACGCTTTACACCTTTATAATAAGATTACCAACTATTTCGAGGATTATCTGCGATAGATATTCTTCGGGCGAGAGATTCGACGCGGCGGTCATAATAATATGATCGTCGCGTCGTTTTATAGGGTGGATTGCGCTAAGTGGAGGATGATTAATCTGCCGCGAGCTCGATTGCGGAAAAGATTGATGCACAAGGATATAACATTTGGTCAAAGAGCGCAAAACGGCCCGAAATGAATAAAAATTCCGCCGCAAAGTTGTATAAATGGAATATTGTTCGTAACTTTCGAGTTGAAAATACACTAAAAAATTATTAATAAATTAAAAAATAAAGAGCCTTATGAATTTTATGTTTATCGGTGGCATTGGCACCCAGGAGCTTCTGCTTGTAGTAGTTGTAGTATTGATCCTTTTTGGTGGTAAGAAGTTGCCCGAGTTGATGCGTGGCGCAGGTCGTGGTATCCGCGAGTTCAAGGATGCGATGAATACCGCTACAACCATCGACGAGGACAAGAAGCCCGAGGAGAAGAAAGAGGAGGAGAAGTAGGATAACCAATCGATTAGCCCACGCAACTGATGAGTAACCAGCCCACACACGACGAAGCGGAGATGACATTTGGCGAACACCTCGACGAGGTGCGCAAAATTCTTGTCCGCGTAGCCATCACTTTTACACTGCTTTTCATAGTACTCTTCTCGATGAAGGGTATTGTGTTGGATATTGTATTTGCCCCCATCCGCGAAACATTCCCAACCAACCAATTCTTTGCTTGGCTGGCGAAGGTTTTGGGTACCGAGGCGTTGGACATCAACCCCGAGAATGTGGAGTTGTTCAACAACAAGATGGCAGGTCAGTTCCTCTTGCACATCAAGAGTTCGGTCGTGGGCGCATTCATCATTGCATTCCCCTATCTTATCTGGGAGCTATGGTTGTTCGTCAAGCCCGCACTGCCGCCCCACCAGCGCAAGCGTAGCATACGCTACGTTCTGGAGACACCCATCTGGTTTGTGATGGGATTGTTATTCGGTTACTACATCATCTCGCCCTTGGCGATTAACTTCCTCGGTAACTATCAGGTTAGCGACCAGATCAGCAACATCATCGACGTGAGCTCGTTTATGACAACCGTCATAAGCGTTTCGTTCGCCGCCGCTGTTGCGTTCCAGCTGCCGCTGCTTATCCGTCTGCTCGCGACGATGGGAATCGTCTCTTCGGACGGAATGCGTCAGTATCGCAAGGTGGCTGCCGTGGCATTGCTGGTATTTGCGGCCATCATCACGCCGCCCGATATTATCAGCCAGTGTTTGATCTTCGTTCCCTGCTACGTTCTCTATGAGTACGGTATCGGCATCGCCGAGCGTATCGAGAAGCGTCGCGCAAAGGATGAGGCTGAGTATCAGGCCAAAGTAGAGGCCGAGAAGGCTGCTGCGCGCGAGCGAGAGGAGCAGGAGGCAAAGCAGAAGGCCGAGAAGGAGGCACAAGAGAAGGCCGCAGAGGAGGCCCGCCAGAAGAAGGAGGCTGAGCAGAAGAGTGAGGCTGAGAAGGAGGCAGAGCAGAAGGGTGAGCAGGAGGCTGCCCAGAGCGACAACGACGACAACGAGCCTACCCCGACAGAGCCAGAGGAGCCCGCAGAGGAGGCTGCCGACGAGACCGAGGATACGAAGTCGGAGGCAAAGGCCGAAAAGTCAGCGCCCAAGAGCGGTGAGCAGACCGACGAGAACCCCGACAACCCCAACCCGGGCGACTACCTCGTTGAGGAGGAGCACGAGGTGAACTTCGGAGTGTCGGAGAGCACCGACGAGGAGCTGGAGATTATGCGTCGCTTTATGCCCAAGTCCGAGGAGTAGTCCTCCGGCAGTAACGAAAAGCCCGATATGGACAGACTCGGATTCTTCAAGCAGGGGTTATCCTCGCTAATCGAGGTGGCGCAGTCGATAATTGGACTCAAGCACGCCGCAACATCGTTCACCGAGGCGGTGGATGAGGCGTTGAGCAACATCAAGACCGATGTCGGAATACATCTGCTGACGGTCGATGCCGACATCTACGACCAGCCCAAAGGTACGTTGCAGGAGTTAGCTCGGATGGGATACACCACACTCGAGACAGGACTCTACTACGGCGGCAAGGTACACGGAATGAGTGCCGAGGCATTCAAGGCATTAGCCGACGAGGCCGGACTCCGAATAACCGCCGCCCACCTCAACCACCTCTACGAGGGGCCAGACAAGAGGCCAACCAAGAGGCCAACCAAGGGGCCAACCAAGGGGCCAGACAAAGGGGGCACGAGTGCAGGTAAGGGGGCAGAAGGAGTAGATAAGGAAATCACGGGTGCAGACAATGGGGCCGAGGGGGTTGTAAAGGAAGGGGCCACGAATACTGTAAATGAAGTGGCTGATGGAGTTGTAAAAAGTGAGGCCGTAGGTGCAGTAAAGGAAGAAGGCGCAGGAGCAGTAACGGAAGAGGTCGTCGAGGGCGCGGAGAAGGTCGTTATGAATGATGAAAACGATCCCAACTATCAGTGGTGGAGCAAGGCGCTCGACACTCACTCACGACTCGGATGCCAATACATAACCTCTTCGCGCATAGCCGACTACCCCACCGACGAGGATATCGAAACCTATGCCGAATACTTCAACAACATAGGTCGCTGGACAGCCGATAGGAAGATGCAATTCTGCTACCACCCCGACGCCGCAGCCTTCAGAAAGCGCAAGAGCCTGCAACCCTCGAGTGGACAGGCCCAAGCGGGAGCGGAGGCCGAGGTGCAGGAGGTGCAGAAAGTTGGCAACACGCAGGGTGCGGAGGCCAAGACGCAGGAGAATAGCGAAAAATCGATCTTCGAGATCATTGCCGAGCGATGCGACGAGGATAAGGTATTCTTCCAGATTGACACTTGGGAGGCACTCGAGGCGGGAGTCGATGTGATGGAGCTGCTGAAAAAGTACGGCAAGCGAATAATACTCCTGCATCTGCACGACGAGCGTAACACCTGCGAGAGCGGACGCATAGATTTCGATAGCATTATAAAAAAAGGTATAGAGACGGGCGTGAAGGATATCTTCATCGAGGTACGTTGCTTCTCGTTCCCGCCGATGAAATGTGCCGAGCGAAGCCTTTACAACGTGCTGGCGCTGCCCTCGGTACGATACTAAACAAGAATGTGGGCCACCCGCGATAGTGGTCATATTGGAAAAACAATGAGGATAAAGGCACTGCATATGATTTACGTCTTGTGCATCTGTATTCTTACAGCGTGCGCGGACAACAAGAACTTGACGGGGGAGCAATTCGACTTTGCCTGCCAAGATGTGCAGTTCAAGAATCCGTTTGTGGATATTGATAGTGTAATTATGGAGCCCATCAAGTGCCGTTATATTCACGGCGGTTTTGATGATGGCACCCGATTTTCGTTCTACTATCCACTGAAGAAAAGAGATTATACCAATCGTTTCTTCCAGTATATCACGCCTTTCCCCGACAGCGAGACGTCGGCTCAGGCTTACCCCGCGGAGTACAACCCCATCGTACACGCCATTGCGAACGGAGCCTACTTCGTGGAGACAAACGAGGGCGGAACATTGGATTTCAACGATCCCTCAGGTCGTAGAGATGCCTCGATTGGCGCCTACCGAGCCAATGCTGCTTGTGCGGAGTTTTCGCGCCACATAGCACAACTGATCTACGATTGCGAGCGTCCCTACGGCTATTGCTACGGAGGCAGTGGTGGCGCTTATCGCACGGTAGGTGGAATGGAATCCACCGAGGGGGTGTGGGACGGAGCGGTGCCGTATGTATTAGGTTCGCCGCACGCCATTCCCAATGTGTTTGCCGCCCGTATGTATGCTCTGCGCGTGCTACGCGACAAGATGGGCGACATTGTGGATGCATTGGAGCCCGGCGGCAGCGGAGATCCTTACGCTACGCTGAACGCCGAGCAGAGAGAGGTGCTACAAGAGGTAACGCGTATGGGATTCCCCATTCGTGCGTGGTATGGATGGAAAAATATGGATGCTCACGGTTTTATGGTACTCTATCGTAGCATCGTGTCGATGGACTCAGCATACTTCAAGGATGACTTCTGGAACAAGCCCGGATATTTGGGTTATGCCAATCCCGCATCCCTGCAACGAGACCATATACAGCAGAAGGCCGTTGTAACACGCATCATAGGTCAGCGAGAGGCTGAGCAACTCGGATTGGTTGCTCCGATTTCGGAGGAGGAACGAGGTACAGCAGATCGCGCGTGGGCAAGTATGGGCACCGATATTAAGGAGAAGCCTATTGCTTGCGAAATAGACTGCGAGGTAGATATGGTAACGCTGGGCGGCGAGTTGATTTTGCTCAGCGGTAAAGGCAAGGGCTCACAGCTGCAGATAACTGGGGCAAAGGGCAGATATGTAACATTCGCATCGGTCAATGACCAGCAGTTGTTATCAAAGCTGAGCGTCGGCGACAAGGTGCAGGTAGATAATAGCGACTGGCTCGCGGTGGAGACATTCTACCGTCATCAAATGCCCACAGAGGATTTCTATGTATGGAATCAGTTCCGAGGAGAGGATGGAGAACCAATTTATCCGCAACGCCCGATGCTGTTAGGCCCGATATTCACAAGAGGCGCAGGAGGTTGTCTTCCGACGGGTAAGTTCAACGGCAAGATGATTCTCTGCTGCTCGGTGTGGGATCGCGAGGCTTTTGCTTGGCAAGGAGACTGGTACCGTAACCGAGTGAAGGAACATTTGGGTGATGCCGCTGACGACAATTTCCGTCTATGGTACACCGACCGCTGCACGCACGGCGAGGAGGACGATCCGACGCAGGTAGTCGATTATTACTCGACGCTCTATCAGGCCCTGCTCGACGTGAGCGACTGGGTGGAGCGAGGCATTGAGCCTTCGCCGACATCCTCTTATGAGATAAAGGATGGTCAGGTGATACTCACCTCCGACGGTGGCGATCGCGGTGGAATACAGCCCGTGCCACACGCAACCATCAACGGGGAGCGGAGCGCGAGGGTTAAGGTCGCAGAGGAGGTAACAATTCGTGTAGAGGTAGAGGTTCCCGAGGATACGGGCAAGGTGGTCAAAGCCGACTGGTGCATAGATGACAGCAAGCAATACACGCTACCAGTGGATCTATCGCAGGCGACATACAGCGCCGATGGGGCACGCGTTACGTTTGAGACTTCAATCAGCTACGACCGCGCAGGGGTATATTTCCCCACGGTAAAAGTATATGCCGAGCGACGAGGCAGAGCCCAAACCGCGTCGTATGTACAGATTCCTAACATCGATAGAGTCAGGGTAATCGTCAAGTAGGCCGAGGGCCGAGAATAGAGGGCTGAAGCAATAAAAATTAGTTTTGGAACATAACTTTTATAATTAACATATTTATTAACCTAAAAAATTACAACAATGTCAAAGAAAATCTCAAGAGCTGACTTTTTGAAGGCCTCAGGTGCAGGTCTGGCAGCAATGACCGTTGTGCCTAACAACGTAATGGGAGCAGCCTTTGGTCACAAGGCGCCGTCTGACAAGTTGAATATCGCAGCCGTAGGTATTGGTGGTATGGGCCACTCAAACATCAATGGCGTGAAGAACTCGGAGAACATCGTGGCTTTGTGTGATACCGACTGGAATTACGCAAAGGCTGTTTTCGAGGAGTTCCCCAAGGCTCAGCGCTTCTGGGACTGGCGCGAGATGTATGATAAGGCTGCTGACCAGATCGATGCAGTGATCTGCGCAACTCCCGACCATACGCACGCACTCGTATCGGCTCACGCAATGGAGCTCGGCAAGCACATCTACTGCCAGAAGCCCCTTGCTCACTCAGTTTACGAGTCTCGTCTTTTGACCAAGCTCGCAGCTAAGACCGGCGTGGCTACTCAGATGGGTAACCAAGGATCATCGGGCGTAGGCGTTGAGACCGTATGTAACTGGATCTGGAACGGCGAGATCGGCGAGGTTACCCGCGTGGATGCCTTCACCGACCGTCCTATCTGGCCTCAGGGCTTGATGGTTCCCACCGAGACTCACAAGATCCCCGAGACACTGAACTGGGATCTCTTCCTCGGTCCTGCTAAGTATCGTCCTTACAACGAGATCTATCAGCCTTGGAACTGGCGTGGCTGGTGGGACTTCGGTACAGGTGCATTGGGTGATATGGCTTGCCACATCCTCCACCCCGTATTCAAGGCCCTGAACTTGGGCTATCCCACGAAGGTTGAGGGTTCATCGACTACCCTTTTGACCGACTGCGCTCCTCAGGCTCAGATGGTTAAGCTCGTTTACCCCGAGCGCGGCAGCATCCACAATGTGAAGTTGCCCGAGGTAACAATTACTTGGTATGATGGCGGTCTGGTACCTCCTCGTCCGGAGGGATTGGAGCCCGGCAAGAACCTCAACGTACAGGGTGGTGGCGCTATCTTCTACGGTACGAAGGATATCCTCATCTGCGGTTGCTACGGTGCTGAGCCCTACCTCGTATCAGGTCGTAAGCCCAACTCACCCAAGCGTGCGCGCCACGTCGAGCTCTCACACGAGATGGATTGGGTTCGCGCTTGTAAGGAGAACAAGGCTTCACGCGTGAAGACCAACTCTGACTTCTCGGAGGCAGGTCCCTTCAACGAGATGGTAGTGATGGGTGTATTGGCTGTTCGTATGCAGAGCTTGCACAAGACTCTGGAGTGGGACGGCGAGAATATGCAGTTCACCAACATCAAGGACAACGAGACGATCCGTATCATCACCGAGGACAGCTTCTCGGTAACCAACGGTCATCCCACATTCACCACGAAGTACACCGATCCGATCAACGCACGCGAGTTCGTTGCGGAGATGATCAAGCACAACTATCGTGATGGCTGGTCGTTGCCCAATATGCCCAGATAATTAGTAAATAACTTATAAATTTAACAGACAATGAAAAAAGTATTGATGATGGCCGCTATGGTATCTATGCTTGCAAGCTGCGGTGGCAACGGTGCCAAGAAGGCTGAGGCTCCCGCTGAGGAGAACGAGAACGTTGTTGTATTGTTCGACGGTACAAGCTTCGACGGATGGAGAGGTTATGGTAAGGATCACGTTCCCGCTCGTTGGACCATCGAGGATGGTTGCATCAAGTTCAACGGCTCAGGCGGTGGCGAGGCACAGACTGGCGACGGTGGCGACTTGATCTTCGCTGCACAGAAGTTTAAGAACTTCGAGTTGGAGCTCGAGTGGAAGGTTTCTAAGGGTGGTAACTCTGGTATCTTCTACCTGGCTCAGGAGGTAAAGAACGACAAGGGCGAGTATGAGCCTATCTACATCTCGGCTCCCGAGTGCCAGGTGTTGGATAACGAGAATCACCCCGATGCTCGTTTGGGTAAGGATGGCAACCGTATGTCAACCTCACTCTACGATATGATCCCCGCTAAGCCCCAGAACGCTAAGCCCGCAGGCGAGTGGAACAAGGTTAAGATTATGGTTTACAAGGGTACTGTTGTTCACTACCAGAACGACGAGCCCGTTGTAGAGTACCACTTGTGGACTCCCCAGTGGACTGAGATGCTCCAGGCATCGAAGTTCTCTCAGGAGAAGTGGCCCGTTGCGTTCGAGCTTTTGAACAACTGCGGTGGCGAGAACCACGAGGGTTACATCGGCTTCCAGGATCACGGTGACGATGTATGGTTCCGCAACATCAAGGTTACGATTCTCGACTAATTCGGCTATCGAACTAAATAACGAAGGGCTGCCCTACGGGGTGGCCCTTTTTTTTTATGCGTCATTGCGAGGGAGTATTTCGTGAAAGAAATACGGACGTGGTAATCTTCCTTTGTGAATGGGCAATATGGCCGTCGAGATTGCCACGTCGCTACGCTCCTCGCAATGACACAACAAAAATGTCTGCTCATCACAATGACACAACAAAAAAGTCTACTCATCGCAATGACATAACAAAAAAGTCTGCTCCTTGCGGGGCAGACTTTTTTTATACCTATTTATATTATTAGAATGCGAAATTGAGTGTTGCACCGATACGGCAGGGTTTGCCGTGGTTGTAGAAGTTGTTGGTCATCGACTTGAAGTAGAAGGTGTAAAAGTCGGTGTCGGTGAGGTTGCGGCCCCAGAGCGAGAGCGAGACGTTGCGCGCGTGGAGCGTTACCGAAGCCGAGAGCTGCGAGTAGAAATCCTGCTCAAGGGTGTTCGCCTCGTTCCAATAGATCTTGCCCGCGCCCTGCCAAGAGGCATCCAGATCGATATGGCGCAAGAAGCCTCCGCCAACATCGAAACGATATGATGCCGAGAGCGATGCGGTGTGCTGGGGTGCATAGGGGAGGTAGTTGTCGGCATAATCGTTCACGCCGTCGTTGAACTCGACGAACTTGGCGTGTGTGTAGCCGTAATTACCTACAACAGACAATCCTCGGTGGGCATCGCGGCGACGCCACTCGAGCGTAGTCTCGAAGCCGCGGCTACGCGACTTACCTGCATTGGACATCATACGGCCCGTCGTAAGGCCATCGGGGAAGACCGTCAGCTGCTGGTCGCGGCACTCGATCCAGAAGGCTGCGAAGTCCCAGCGGAGGCGCTTCTCGGCAAACTCAAGGTGGCCACCCACCTCGTAATTCCAGCTATACTCGGGGTCGTAGGTCGTAATCGACGCATCGCCTCCTTCAGCGGGTGCCGAGGGACGGCCCATTGCCGACATTGCATCGGCCATAAGCGCTCCCTTAACCTTCTCCTGAAGGATGTCGGAGAAGATCTGCGTATTGAAACCTCCCGCCTTATATCCGCGCGTAACGGTGGCGTACAAATCGCCCGCGCCGGTTGAGAAGTTGATGGCAAACTTGGGCAGAAGCTCCAGATAATCCATCTCCTCGCGGCCCTTGAAGGGAACCTCGACCTGACGGAAGTCGGGGATCATCGGCGGCATACCCGGGCGCATTGAGCCCATCTTGTAGCCGATCGAAGAGTAGTTGTCGTAGTCCATCGTCGAGGCCTCGTAGTCGAGTCGAAGGCCTGCGGTAAAGCGCCATCTATCGCCCGCCGAGAGCGAAGACTCGTGGTAGAGGGCAAGGCCGTAGGTCTGCAGATCGAAGTTGCTATCGACAAGCAGGTGATCGCGG
This sequence comes from Rikenellaceae bacterium, assembly GCA_015059925.1. GTDB lineage: Bacteria > Bacteroidota > Bacteroidia > Bacteroidales > Rikenellaceae > Alistipes. Next base: position 8,496 of record SUZL01000008.1, on the reverse strand, counting down.
TCGAACTCCAACAGCGACTTGAGCATATCGGGCATATTGCCCAGAATCAGGTTGTTGATGCCGTCCTGCAGGATGGTTACGGGCGCACCCATATTGACCTTCTTGTAGAAGCCGTAAGCTCCCGTGAGCCACTTCCAGCGGCGCGACTCGTCCACCGTGCGCAGTACGATATCCTCGGTGAAGGCGTGCTCGTGCTGCTCCTGCTCGAGTGTGAAGAGCGAGGCGGGCGTGAGGTCGTTATCCATACGCATCTTATCGTGCATAAACTGGTAGCTGGTCGTAGAGCTGAACTTATACTCATCGCCAACGTGCGTGAGCATCAGTCCGTCGCTGAACGAGTAGCGCATATATCCGCTGGGCGAGTTGTAATTTACATCATTCACGCGATCCGTCGCCGCATCGTAGAGCGCGTAGGCGTAGCCGCCCTCGTCGTTATAGCCGAACGAAGCCGAGTTGTCGATCTCCCAGCCTCGGCCCAGATCGCCCACAAGACGCAGACGAGCACCGCTGCTCTGGCCCCAATCGACATCGCTACCATCAAAGGCGTTGTCGAAGAATCCGTCGGTGCGGTTGTAGTAGCCACCCACCGAGTAGCCGAACTTACCGCTCTTGGAGCGGCCGTAGTACGACGCCTTGGCACGCAGCGTATTGCCCGAGCCATACTCCACCGAGCCACGCAAGCCGCGATAATTCATCGGCGAGAGGGTGTAGAGATTCATCTGTCCGCCCATCGTGTTACGGCCATAGAGCGTACTCTGCGGGCCGCGCAGAAGCTCGGCGCGAACGACGTCCAACATATCGAAGTCGTAATTATTTTTATTAAGGTATGGCACGCCATCGACGGTAAGGCCGATGACGGGCTGGTCGATACGCGCACCGAAGCCGCGAACGTAGATCGACGAGGTCATCTTCGAGCCGTAGTCGGGCTGATAGAAGTTGGGCATTACGGCCGAGAGATCCTTCAGCGAGAATACTCTCTCGCGCTGCAGCTGCTCCTCGCCCAAAACGCTCGACGAGATGGGCTGCTGCCTTAGACCGAAGTGCTGCTTGGGCTGGCGGGCGATGATCGTAACATCGTCGATGCTGCCAACGAGTGATACACTATCGGGACTCTGCTGCGCGGGGCGCTCGTCGGCCAGAGCAAAAGAGGGAATAGCGGCCACGGCGACCACGGCAAATATGGTTGAAAACAGTTTTCGCATAGTTGTTTACGGATTAATTTCGGGTGCAAAAGTAAATTTATTTACGATGCGCATCAACTATCACTATTGATAGTTTTGCAATTGAAAAAAAATTTATATCTTTGTAGAGGGTGAAAAAGTACAACTAAAAATACTACTTTTCAGACAATATCCTACAAACTTAAAACTTCATAACAATGTCAAAGAAAATTTCAAGAGCTGACTTTTTGAAGGCCTCAAGCGCAGGTCTGGCAGCAATGACAGTTGTGCCTAACAACGTAATGGGTGCAGCCTTTGGACACAAGGCTCCGTCGGACAAGCTCAACATCGCAGGTATCGGTATCGGTGGTCGCGGTGCGAGCGTTCTGAGCGATTTGCAGGAGGAGAATATCGTAGCATTGTGCGATACCGACTGGAACTACTCGAAGGCTATCTTCGAGCGCTACCCCAAGGCTAAGCGTTTCTACGACTGGCGCGAGATGTATGACAAGATCGGCAACGAGTTCGACGCAATTATGTGTGCTACGGCCGACCACACTCACGCAATCATCACCGCAGCAGGTATCGAGATGGGCAAGCACGCCTACACCGAGAAGCCGCTGACGCACTCTGTGTATGAGTCTCGTCTTTTGACCAAGTTGGCTGCTAAGTATAACGTGGCTACCCAGATGGGTAATCAGGGCTCATCGGCCGAGGGCGTTGAGACCGTATGTAACTGGATCTGGAATGGTGAGATCGGCGAGGTTACCCGCGTTGATGCCTTCACCGACCGTCCTATCTGGCCGCAGGGCCTGATGACTCCCAAGGAGGAGCACGCTATCCCCGAGACCCTGAAGTGGGATCTCTTCCTCGGCCCGGCAAAGTATCGTCCTTACAACCAGCTCTACCAGCCTTGGAACTGGCGTGGTTGGTGGGATTTCGGTACGGGCGCACTCGGCGATATGGCTTGCCACGTTCTGCACCCCGTATTCAAGGCTCTGAATCTGGGCTATCCCACGAAGGTACAGGGTTCATCAACCGCTCTGCTGAACGACTGCGCTCCTCAGGCACAGATGGTTACACTGGTTTATCCCGAGCGTGGCAGCATCCACAACGTGAAGTTGCCCGAGGTAACAATCACTTGGTATGACGGTGGTCTGACGCCTCCTCGTCCGGCTGGTCTGGAGCCCGGAAAGAACCTCAACGACGGCGGTGGCGGAGCCATCTTCTACGGTACGAAGGATATCCTCGTATGCGGTAGCTATGGCCGTAACCCCTATCTGCTCTCTGGTCGTAAGCCCGAGACTCCCAAGCGTGCGCGCCACTGCGAGCTCTCACACGGTAAGGATTGGATCCGCGCTTGTAAGGAGGATAAGAACAGCCGCGTAAAGACCAACTCTGACTTCTCGGAGGCAGGTCCTTTCAACGAGATGGTTGTAATGGGTGTATTGGCGGTTCGTCTGCAGGGTCTGCACAAGATTCTGGATTGGGATGGCGAGAATATGCGCTTCACGAACATCGGCGCCGACGAGACCTTGCGTATTATGGTCGAGGACGGCTTCGAGGTACACGACGGTCACCCCACCTTCAAGAAGACCTACACCGATCCTATCAATGCAAAGCAGTTTGCTGAGGAGATGGTTAAGCACAACTATCGTGCGGGCTGGAACCTTACGGCTATGCCTAAATAAAAATTGTCTGACAAGGTGATTTCGGAGTTAAGTTTCTTTTGGTTGCTACACTCGACAAAGTGGGTAAGCACCTTCTGCCTCGTTTAGGAACAACCTTACACTTACCCTCGAAGTCATTATTTACAGAAAGTAAATTATAGGGTATTTTTACCTGTTTTCTAAGATTTGCCAACAATATGCAGAACACTATGTTTAGCGTATTTTGGCAAATCTTCTTTTTTTTATGATTCGCATCCTCAGAAACAGGAAACCTAAAAAACGGCAGATTATGTTCAAGCACAATAAAAAATTCCGCCCAACCGAAGTTAAGCGGAACAATATAGTCTTTTAAGCTATTCTTTTGTGAGAGAATAGTTGTATTAGTTTGCAGTTGTGTCTTTACTCATTTTCCCTCCATCAATCGAGCCGCCATCGCTCCATCCTTCAATTTCAGTGCTTTTAAGCGTCAGTGCACCCTCGTTTTTGGTCACGGTGAAAGTATATTTATATTCTTTTCCACTTTCATAGGCAATATCAATCGTAGATGAATAGTAATCATCACCAAGTTTCAAGCGGAATTTTACATCTTCTCTGTTTTGAGGGAAGATTATTGCAGAGAAAGTGTTGCCATTGGCGAGTGCAGTAATTGTTTTAGCGTCTCCCGTAGGCTCTTCCACAGACCTTGATATAAGGTTAATCTTTCCTGAATTTGCCACACCTTCAATAGTTAGTTCCTTTGTCATTGAATTAAAATCTGCATCTGTAATCGAACTGTCGTGATCTATCGTTACTGACACCTTACTCATTAAATGATAGAATGTCAGATTCACAGGATCTGATGTCTTCTCGATCGCATCACTTTCGGCTCTCAAGAAATCGCTCAAATAATAATCTTTTGCAGTAGATTGATTTGTTTTTATTGTAAAAAGATGAGCCGTCTTTTCTCCAGCGTTAGCGGTAATCACGTACGGGTAATATGCATAAATCTTCATAGATTTATTATTCTCCCAATAAATCGCATTGCTCTCGTCAGCGGCCTCAATATTCCCGTCCTTATATATGTACTTTGCATTTTCCGGATCAGCTTTTTTATTTGACCCCATTTTGCCCGTAGTTGTATATACACCAAATAAGTCGTTATTCACGAACCCATTTGCATTAAGTCGTGTTTCGGGAGTCATATAGGCTACATTTCCCGTCAATCGTAATTGAACCGACTCATTCTCCTCGGGAGCATTTGGTTCATCCGTAATTACCAAATCTTTGGAACAGCCTTGCATCGACATAACCAACATCGATACAAATAAAAATTTGAAATACCTTTTCATAACTAATGTGTATTTATAATAACAAAAGTAACGATATTTTGCTGAATGGAAAAATATGTAACAAAATAATAGGCGCGTAAGGGGGCGTGAAATTCTGAAGGGTTGGACAAAATCAGCGTTGCAAGCCATAAATAATTTATCCTATCTCCCCGTTTATTCTACGGCGAACGACCGAGAAGGCCTTCTGATATAGAGCCGAGTCGGGCATCGTCGTCAGCATCTCCTTAAAGCGGCTCATCGGGATGGCAAACGACAGTTCGTTCTTCGGAACGAGGGGGCGTGCCGAGGGGTCGAACATCCCGAGAAAACAACTACGGCCGCCCTTACGATTCTCTACCGAGGCAAACGTAATGACTGCGGCACAGCCCGAGGCAAACTTCGTAACAATGGCATCCTCTGCATCATTGTCGAAAAGAGCCCAAGTGCAAAGTCCCGACAAAATATCGGGCGTGGCGAAGAATACCACCGCTTCAATGCCCTCCCAGTCTGACAACTGGTCGATACACACAAAGTTGAGATAGGGTTTGTCGGTCATCTCGATTCCGAGGCTCTCGACATAGGCATACATCTGCTCGGGCGTCTGCTTGTAACGCTCTATCTACGATACAAAGAAGGCTACCTGCTCGGGCATAGGACGAAAAGCTGCGTAGAGCGCACCTCCCGGACACTGCACATTCTCGGATGTGAGCGTCAGTTTATTGCCATTGCATACCTTACGAATGGCTCCAATCATACAGCGAGGCACTCGGCTCTCGGGGTTAGCTGCGGTGTCGTCATACCAAAACGCAATGGGCAGCGGCGCGGCCTCACCAAAGGCCTCACGAAACTTTAGGATAAACTCTTGTGGTGTCATAATATGTAGTATTAGTCGTTTTCACAAAGTTAAGCATAATTAAAAAACAAAAAAGAGAAAAAGCCGAAACTTTTTCTCTCCCTATCTTGACGCTGCCCTACTCCCGATCCCACGATTTGAGTTTGTCCTCGTCGGTAATCGGACGCACCACGCGGCAGGGGTTGCCCACCGCAACAACATTCGACGGGATGTCCCTCACCACCACCGAGCCGCCACCGATGACGACATTCGAGCCGATCGTAACGCCCGGCATAACCTGCACGCCCGCACCAATCCACACATTGTCGCCAACGGTGATTGGATAGGCGTACTCCAGCCCCTGATTTCTGCGCTCGGCATCGATGGGATGTCCTGCGGTGTGAAAACCGCAGTTGGGGGCGATGAAGACATTGTTGCCGAACTTCACCTTCACTCCGTCAAGAATCACCGTGCTGTGGTTGGCAAAGAAGTTCTCGCCAATCTCAATATTGTAGCCATAGTCGCACCAGAAGGGGGCTACGATCGAGAAACTATCGCCCGCCGTCTTACCCAACAGCCGACGCATAATACGCTGCTGACCAATGGTATCCGATGGACGCAGGTGGTTGAAATCGTAGCAAAGGTCTTTGGCCGCCTTGCGCTCCTCGATAAGATTCGTATCGTTGTTTGCATCATACAACATCTGACGCAACATCTTCTCTTTCTCGGTCATCTTAAAATGGTTTTATCTCTATAAACAAAAGCGGGGAGCGAGAGTCGAGCCCGCATTCACGGGTATTTCTCGCAAATCCTTCCACGAAACACACAAAAAAAGCGATAATCGAAAGATTATCGCTGTGCGCTGAGCGGAAAACGAGACTCTGTCCATCTGCTCCCCACTCTGTATATCAAGCAATTGCCTTTGCCCAGTACTATACTCCCAATTCGAGGGACACTTGGGTTGTTTCAAGGTGTCGTTTTCGAGTCCGACTTTTGCCATACAAACTTCAGAACTACAGTTGCTTACGACAAATTTACGAATAATTTTTGAATTGACAAAATCGAAGAGAGATGGCCTCTATTTGTAGCCATCTCTCTACGGTTTACTGAACATTAGCACTCGCCTTCGCTTTGCTATTTCGCTTGTGGGCGATTAAGTTTTGCAGCATCTCCTCGCTACTCTTGATTGTGTGAGCACGCAAGCATCGCTTAATCTCAGCAATCTGATAGTAATACTTGTTGCCGATGGTGCTGTAAGTGATTTTGCCGGCACTGCGTAGGCGTTGCAAGGTTTTGTCGCAGATGCAGAGATACTCGCATACCGCTTGCCCATCGACCCAATCATCGTCGAGGGAACTTTGCTGCTCTAACTTGGCTTTGCGGATGAACTCATCCATTGCATCAATTTTGCTAATCAACTGCTGAAAAGCGCTGTGTTCAATAGTTAATACTTCCATAGTTCTTGGTTTTATTGGTTAAACATAAATGTAAGTCTGTGCGATTAAGGTCGCTTCATTGAAAGAGTAGGGACTTGCGCCCGAAAAGGTTGGACAACGACACAAAAAAAGCAGTGGTGTTGTCTCTGCTTGGTATCGGTTATGATGATATTATAGGTGTTGTGTGGTTGTCCTCGTTTTATTCCTGAATTTCTGTTCAGAGAAGCGATAGACGGTTTTGTTTGCAAAATCGTTTCACTTTAATTTGTGTATCGCATTGATGTGTCGAGTGTTACAAATGTTTGTACTGTACTTTTCCCAAAGAGGATAGTCCCCAATGGTCGCCTGCTTTTTTTATAAAAGAAAAGTCGGAATTGCAGCGATTTGTCTTGGATTGCAGAATGCTCTAAACATTTCCGACAACAGTTCTATTTACAACTATTAAGGTTTGTTCGGTTGAGGGTGAAATAGGGCGAAAGAATATTGCGTAACGATGATAAACAGTAACAAATGGTTTTATCACCAAGAACAAAAAAAGCGCTCATTTTGAGCGCTTTGTGATAAAATGTTTTATCATCGTTTGTTATTGGTAAGCAAATTTACTTTCCGATGCAGAATGTTAAAGTTATTGATAATAAGAGCCTTACAAATTTGAGGCTCAAATAAGGCCCAAATATTTGATAAACAGTGATAAACGATGATAGCTGATGGTAATAAAGTTGTAACAGACGGTAATCTTTGCGATACTTATTAGGGTATGTAAGTAGCTGCCAACCAAAAGCCCAAAATACTCCTACTCTAATAATAGTCTAAACTATTAAATCACAACGCAAATGAGAAGGAGTAAATTTAGAAGGCCGTGCAAGGTGCTTATATTCAATGGCGCAAGGGTGTTAGTGGCGATTGTTCGGTCGCTGCACTGTGCTGCCGAGTTGACGCACGAAAACAAATCGGCAATACACAATTGTTGCACAGGCAAATCGGTCCGTTCGGGAGCATATTATTACCGCCAACTGCACCCTGATATCCTATTGGATATGGACGACTTGGACAATCTGACACTCAAAGAGTATGACGACTTGTGTGATGTCAAACGAAAGTATATCTCCACACGAAAGATGGCTCATATTCGCCAGAGGGTAAAGTATAGGCAAAGAGAGAAGATTGCCACCTCCCACCAGGGAATGAACTAATAACGACAACTCTCAAAGCATCAGGCGGTTGCAACGATGCGCAAAATAAATACCCACTCTATTGACCTTGGCTCATCTCACTATTCTCCAGTATTTTTCCAAGTATGCGAGGTGGGTATTTAATTTTAGTTGTTGCCACGGGACTCACTTGGGGAAAATATCACTAACTTTGTGAGAGAATTAAAACAACTCAATATGTCAGAGAAACAACCGCAGATACTAATCTTTAACGCTGCCGGAGAGTTAGTGGCAATTGCGAGGTCTATCCGCTCTGCTGCTGAGCTTACAAATGTTGATGAAAACGAAATAAAACTCTGCTGCAAGAACCGACTACACATCTCCGGGCAATATTGTTTTAGATACAATGTTGAACCGTCAATTGCAGATGATACACTCGGTAAACTAACTATTGACGAGTACGACAAGCTCTGCCAAAAGTATAATTTTGAGATAAGATAGGGTTGCTAACTGAGTATGTATTGAGATGGTTATGGCGTCTTTCTCCTTAATTTTTGCTTATAATTTGCCAAATCCCGATTTTTAAAGCAATTTATAATGTAGAAAGAACAATACTATTTAGTTCCACAACAATATTATCATTCTGTGCTATTGAGAAATATCTCATCTTCACAAAAGTACATTTTCAAAGCAATCCACCACAAATAAGCACCGTTATCAAGAAAATGCTGAGGGGTCCACAACCCATGTGCAACACAATTTCTAAGATTTACATCTGCACCAGTATTAAGAAAGAATCGCAAATCATTATATATAAAAAAGATGAAGAAAAACCTAAGTATAATACTCTCATTGACAGCTCTTGTTGGAGTTGTCGTGTTAGCTGTTGTGATGGTGTGCCTTAATGTCTCTCTTTCCAATGTTTCGCTCGATACTTTTA
>SUZL01000021.1 GCA_015059925.1 Rikenellaceae bacterium | reverse complement strand
GTTTTCAGGTCTTAAATAGACCTCCGCAAAATCTAAAACGCAACTCGCTGATTTTGAGTTTATTAGAATACCAATCCACAAAAAACATTACACATAAAAACAAAAAACCTCCCGCCACATTCGTGGCGGGAGGTTAAGCAATGAATCGCCGATATTTACCTTGAAATTTCGCCTTTCAGGCGGAGGGTGTGGCCCAGATCCTCGATCTCGAAGATATGGGCGCGCTCCTTGCCGGCAGGGGAGTTCGGGGCGTGGAGCACAACGCACAAACGGCCGTCGAACGTGCGGAAGATCATTCCGTGGCCGCCGTGCTTATCGAACAGAGGCTCAGCCTGCTGACGCCACGGGCCGATGACCTTGCCCGTCGTCGATTCAGCGATACCGATAGCGTAGTCGCCATTCTTGAAGCTCGACCAGATCATCAGCAGCTTACCCGTCTTGGTGCGGTAGAGGTAGCAGCCATCGGTAACGTACGTGCGCGTGCCATCCGAGCGAGGTGATCCCGTTGACCACTCTGCCGCCGAGGCGCAGAACAAACGCATAGGCTGGCCCACCGTAGCCGAGAGATCCTTCTTCAGCTCAACGAGTTCCATCGTGCCGTCGCCCATCTCCACCCACTCGTGGCAGTAGATCATATAGGGTACGCCATCTTCCACCCAGAGTGTTCCGTCGAGGCACATCTCGCCCAGCGGCGTATGGGGCTGTTTGCTCTCGAAGGGAAGAAACGGACCCTCGGGACTCTTCGACCAGAAGATCTGCGTTGCACGATGCAGAAATGCGGGGTGGCCCTTCTCCGTAGCCTTCCACTTGATGTCGCTATTGAGCGTTCCGAAGAGGTAGTACTTACCCTTATACTTATGCACCTCGGGAGCCCACACCGTGCCCGTAATCCAATTATCGCGTGGCACGTCGAATACCCTCACGGGGCCCTCCCACGTCTTCAGGTCGCGGCTCTTGTAGGCCATCATACCACCGTAGGTCTGGCCATTTTCGGTCGTGGGCGAAGAGGCATACATATAATATACACCCTCCTTCTCGACGGGCAGAATGTAGGGATCGCGGATGTAGATGTCATCCAGCGTAAGAGTCTGCGCCGAGGCACCGATCGTGGCGGCCACAGCGAGCAGTAATGTTAGAATTGTTCTTTTCATCGGGTTATTATTTTGGGTTAAAATACTCTATAATCTTGCGGGCACGGCTCTCCCCCACTACCTCCGTGAGCTGCTCCAACGTAGCCTCGCGCACCTTCGAGACTGTGCGGAAATGTTTTAGCAGAGCATTCAGACTCTTTGTGCCGATGCCGGGGATCTGCTCCAATTCGCTATTGATGAAGGCGAGGCTGCGCTTCTGGCGATGGAACGTGATGCCGAAGCGGTGCGCCTCATCGCGGATGTGGCATACAACCTTCAGCGGCTCGCCCGTGCGGCTCAGGTAGTACGGCATAGGATCGTTGGGATAGAATACCTCCTCTATACGCTTGGCAAGGCCTACGATGGGCACTTGATCCTCAATTCCGAGGGCACAGAGCACCTCGTAGGCACTCGAAAGCTGACCCTTGCCACCATCGACGATGATCAGGTCGGGCAGCTCGGACTGCTCCTCCAGAAGACGCGAATAGCGGCGATAGACAATCTCGCGCATCGAGGCAAAATCATCGGGCCCGACAACGGTCTTGACGTTGAAGTGGCGATACTCCTTGCGTGAGGGCTTGCCGTCGCGGAACACCACGCACGAAGCTACGGGATTAGTACCCTGCAAGTTAGAGTTGTCGAAACACTCGATATGTCGCGGCTGGCGGTCGAGTCTGAGCTCGCGCTGCATAGCGTTCATCAGGCGTTCGGTATGGCGTTCGGGGTTCTTGATTTCGAGATTTTTCATCTGCTCGGCACGATAGATTCGGGCGCTCTTGAGCGAGAACTCCAGCAATTCGGCCTTCTCGCCACGCTTGGGCACGGTGAAGACAACCTTGTCGAACAGAATCGCTGCCGAGGGCATAAAAGGCACGATAACCTCGCGTGAGAGGTCGTGCGAGATGTTCTCGACAACGTACTGAATCGCCATCGAGAGCATATCCTCGCGTGTGGAGTCGGCACCCGTTGTCAGGCGCACCGTATGCAGGGCCACGATCGAGCCGTGGCGCAGGCGGATGAAGTTGCAGTAGGCCACGTCGTCATCCTCCAGCAGCGAGAAGATGTCGCAATCGACAATCTTGGCGCTCACGATTACCGAGCGGCTCTGGTAGTTCTCCAGCGCATCCAGACGCTGCTTAAAACGCTGCGCCGCCTCGAAGCGAAGCTCCTCGGCCGACTGGCGCATATTCTGCTCCAGATAGCTTCTTACGGGCCTTAGATCGCCCTTCAGCACCGACCTAACCATATCGACCAGCTCGGCATACTCCTCCTCGCTCTGCGCCCCAATGCAAGGGCCTTTGCAGTTGCCGATATGATATTGCAGACAGACGCCATACTTGCCGCGAGCAATGGCCTGCAGCGAGAGGTTCAGTTTGCACGTTCTCAAGGGGACAACCTCGCGGATGAACTCCAGCACCGAGCGTTGCATCGAGATCGAGCCGTAGGGCCCGAAGTATTGCGAACCGTCGTGGCGCAGCTGTCGCGTCGATTCCACGCGCGGGAAGGGCTCGCGGCGGAGCACAATCCACGGGTAGGTCTTATCATCCTTGAGGAGGATGTTGTAGCGCGGCTTATGGGTTTTGATAAGCGAGTTCTCCAGCAGCAGCGCATCCTGCTCGCTACCCACGACAATGTGGCGGATGGCGCAGATCTGCTTGACCAGCACGCGCACTTTCGGAGTATGATCCTTGTTCTTGACGAAATACGACGACACGCGCCTCTTCAGCGACTTAGCCTTACCGACATAGATAATCTCGCCGTTGCGATCCAGAAACTGGTAGACGCCCGGCTCGAGTGGCAACGCCGCCACCTGCTCACGGAGAATATCCTCGCGGTTGCTCATAACGCAAATTTACATTTTTTTGCTCAAATCTCCTTATATATATAAATAAAAAGAGTGCCAACCCTTGTGTGAGGTTAGCACTCTCTTATATATGGAAGTTGTATAATAAGTGGAATTTCAAGGCTTGCGAAATCCGAGAAACCACAGCATACTCGTCGTATGTGAGGATTTCGAGGATGAGCGTAACGCCGAAATTACCTTATTAGACCACTTCACTTAGTCTTGGAACTTCGCTGCCAAGAACTCGCGGTTCAAGCGAGCGATGTGAGCGATAGAGATCTGCTTGGGGCACTGTGCCTGACAAGCACCGGTGTTGGTACAGTTACCGAAGCCGAGCTCGTCCATCTTAGCAACCATCGCCTTTGCACGGCGAGCACCCTCAACGCGGCCCTGAGGCAACTTTGCGAGTGAAGATACGCGAGCAGCCACGAACAACATAGCCGAACCGTTCTTACAAGTAGCGGCACAAGCACCACAACCTACGCAAGCAGCTGCGTCCATTGACTCGTCAGCGTCAGCCTTCGGAATAGGAATAGCATTACCGTCGGGCACTGAGTTGGTACGAACTGAAACGTAGCCACCAGCCTGAAGAATCTCATCGTAAGCACCACGGTTTACTACGAGGTCCTTGATTACGGGGAAGGCAGCCGAGCGCCAAGGCTCGATGGTGATGGTAGAGCCATCCTTGAACTTACGCATATACATCTGGCAGGTCGTAACGGCCTGTGAAGGACCGTGAGCGTGGCCATTGATGTGCAGTGAGCACATACCGCAGATACCCTCGCGGCAGTCGTGGTCGAATGCTACGGGCTCCTTGCCAGCGTGTACCAGATCATTGTTCAAGATGTCGAGCATCTCGAGGAACGAGGTGTCGGCAGAGATGTTCTTAACCTCGTAGGTCTCGAACGCACCCTGTGATTTAGCGTCCTTTTGACGCCATATCTTTAATTTGAAATCCATTGTCTAATTGTTATTAAAGTTCAACGTCAAAAAATTAGTCCTTATAGTTACGCTGTGCGCGGTGTACAAACTCGTAGTCGAGAACCTCCTTGGTCATCTCGGGCTCTACGTCCATACCCTTATACTCCCAAACGGCAGCATAAGCGAACTTGTCGTCGTGACGCAATGCCTCGCCATCCTCGGTCTGGTGCTCCGAGCGGAAGTGACCACCGCAAGACTCCTCACGGTTCAGAGCGTCACGAGCCATCAGCTCACCCAACTCCAGATAGTCAACCAAACGCAACGCCTTCTCCAGCTCAACGTTGAATGAATCGGCCGTACCAACAACCTTAACATCAGCCCAGAACTCCTTGCGCAGAGCCTGAATCTCCTTGATAGCCTTCTCGAGCGACTCCTTCGTGCGGGCCATACCTACGTTGTCCCACATAATGTTACCCAGACGCTTGTGGATATCATCTACCGACTGCTTACCGTTGATCGAAAGCAGCTTCTCGATCTTCTCCTTAACACCCTTCTCAGCCTCAGCAAATGCGGGGGTATCGGTCGATACCTTGGGAGCCTGAATCTTCTTCGAGAGATAGTCACCAATGGTGTAGGGAAGTACGAAGTAACCGTCGGCCAGACCCTGCATCAGAGCCGAAGCACCCAGACGGTTAGCACCGTGATCAGAGAAGTTAGCCTCACCGATAGCGTACAGACCGGGGATCGTAGTCATCAGGTTGTAATCAACCCAGATACCACCCATCGTGTAGTGAACGGCGGGGAAGATCTGCATCGGCTGCTCGTAGGGGTTCACGTCGGTGATCTCCTCGTACATATCGAACAGGTTGCCGTAACGCTGCTTGATGGTATCCTTACCCAGACGCTCGATAGCGGTCTTGAAATCGAGGAATACTGCCAATCCGGTCTCGTTCACACCGAAGCCTGCGTCGCAACGCTCCTTAGCAGCGCGTGATGCAACGTCACGGGGAACAAGGTTACCGAAGGCGGGATAACGACGCTCCAAGTAGTAGTCGCGGTCAGCCTCAGCGATATCCGACGGCATCTTCTTGCCTGAGCGGATAGCCTCAACATCCTCCTTCTTCTTGGGAACCCAGATACGACCATCGTTACGCAATGACTCCGACATCAGCGTCAGCTTCGACTGCTGCGTACCGTGGATAGGAATACAGGTGGGGTGAATCTGCGTAAAGCAGGGGTTAGCAAAACCTGCGCCCTTGCGGTAGCACTGGAATGCTGCCGAGCCGTTTGAACCCATGGCGTTGGTTGAGAGGAAGAATACGTTACCGTAACCACCCGTAGCGATAACTACGGCGTGAGCACCGTGACGCTCGATCTCACCCGTAACGAGGTTACGAGCGATGATACCTTTAGCCTCGCCATCCTCAACAACGATGTCCAACATCTCGTGACGGGGGTAGCTCTTTACCGAACCTGCGGCGATCTCCTTGTTCAGTGCTGCGTAAGCACCCAAGAGGAGCTGCTGACCGGTCTGGCCACGAGCATAGAAGGTACGCGATACCTGAGCACCACCGAACGAACGGTTAGCCAACAGACCGCCGTACTCGCGAGCGAAGGGAACACCCTGAGCTACGCACTGGTCGATGATGAGGTTTGACACCTCGGCCAGACGATATACGTTAGCCTCGCGTGCGCGATAGTCGCCACCCTTGATGGTATCGTAGAAGAGACGATACACCGAGTCGTTATCGTTCTGGTAGTTCTTTGCTGCATTGATACCACCCTGTGCTGCGATAGAGTGCGCACGGCGGGGTGAATCCTGAATGCAGAATATCTTCACGTTGTAACCCAGCTCACCGAGTGAAGCAGCTGCAGACGCACCACCCAGACCAGTACCTACGACGATGATGTCGAGCTTGCGCTTGTTAGCGGGGCTGACAACCTTAATAGCCGCCTTGTGGTTGCTCCATTTTTGAGCCAACTCACCGGCAGGAGTCTTTGAATCTAACTTTAAAGCCATATTTGTCTGTTTTTAATTGTTCTGATTGATGTTGATTACAGGCTGCAAACAAAGAATGCTACAACAACTGCTGCAAAGCCCAAGATAACCAGCGTAGATACTACCTTAGCTGCGCACTTAAGACGGGGATACCAGATGTCGTTAGCCCAACCTACGGTCTGGAACATTGACCATACGCCGTGGTTAAGGTGCAACCACAGGGCAGCCAGCCATACGATGTAGAGGACTACGTTAATGGGGTTCGAGAAGGTGTACTCGATAAGAGCAGCACCATCGGTGGGAGCGAGGCCCAGCGCGTTCTCGTGCTGACCCATAAGCTCAACGAACATCATCTTTGACCAGAAGTGGCAAAGGTGCAACAGCAGACCCAGAACAACGATTACACCCAGCAGGAGCATATTCTTCGATGCCCACTCTACGCCCGGCTCATTAACCGTTACGGCATAACGCTGCTTACCGCGAGCGCGATAGTTGTCGATCGTAAGGATCAACGCATAAACGAAGTGCAACACTACCAGAGCAGCCAAACCCACGGTAGCCACTACGGCATACCAGTTGGCTCCAAGGAATGCACAAACCGCATTGTAAGCCTCGGCGCTAATGAGAGCCACGAGGTTCATTGACATATGGAAGAGCAGGAAGAGGACAAGGGCACAGCCCGTTACACTCATCACCAGCTTCTTTCCAAGAGATGAATTACATAAAAAACAGCTCATAATAAAAAGATTTTGTTTATTTTTGTTTGTGAAATTGTTTTTCCAAAAATCAATCGGCACATAGCGCCCCAAATATTAATGCAAAGATAATAATTGTTTGCGGAATAACAACTCCGAGGCCCTTTATTTTACAAATAAACCCAAAAATAGATTGACTTATGGATAAGAAGACCATACGCCGAGAGGTAAAACAGGCCATTCTGGCGCTTCCGGCCGATGTTCGCAAGGCCGAAGCCGAGCGCGTCGTGGAGCAGCTCAGGCGCATCATAAAAGAGCGTCGGGCCGAGGTCGTAGCGCTCTTCAGCCCACTTCCCGACGAGATCAATATTTTCCCTTTGGTCGCCTCGCTCGACTGCCGCGTGGCCTTGCCGCGCATAACCGCCAGCAGCCCCGAAGAGTCGTTGATGGAGTTCTACGACTACTCGCCAGAGGAGATTTGCGACGGTGCGTTCGGCATCCGCGAGCCGCAAGGCGAAAGGGCCGTCCGCGCCGACGAAATCGACCTTATGGTCGTGCCGGGCGTGGCCTTCACCCGCTCGGGCGAGCGACTCGGACGCGGACGGGGCTACTACGACCGCTACCTCGCCCGCGAGGGTTTTCGGGCATTCTGCATCGGCGTCTGCCACAGTTGTCAGCTGCGCGAGAGCCTGCCCACAGAAGCCTTTGACAGAGAGATGGATATGATTATCGCGGGTGAGTAGATATTTTGCCGCACGACTGCACGATTTGACACATATTTTCTTATATTTGTAATCGACTAACCATCTAATACACACTAACGATGAAACAACTTTCCATTTACCTCTTGGTGTCGATTCTGCTCTCGGCCTGCTCACCCGCTCCCGAGACTACACAAACCGACCAAATCCGATTCAACTCATTGGGCTACCAGCCCCAATCACAAAAGCAGGCAACGATACTCGCGCCCGAGGCCGAGCAGTTCCGCGTGCGTCGCGCCGACAACGGCCGCGTGGTATTCAAGGGCACGCTCGGCGAGCTGCGCACGCAGCAGGATGTTGAGCAGAGTGCCCGCATAGCCGACTTCTCGGCTCTCGACAAGAGCGGAGAGTTCTACATCGAGATTCCCGCCGTCGGCCGCTCTCGCAACTTCACCATCGCCGACGATGCCTACAACGAGGCTTACGCCGCCACGATGCGCGCCTTCTATCTGTGGCGCTGCGGCTGCGAGGTCGATTACACCTACAACGGCATACGCTACCATCAGGATGCCTGCCACGCCGAGGATGGATATGAGGACTACATCGGCAACAAAGGCCACCAGCACGACGGCACGGGCGGCTGGCACGATGCAGGCGACTATGGCAAGTATGTTGTCAATGCGGGCATCACCACCAACCTGCTCTTCTGGGCTTGGGAGAGCTTCCAGCCCCAGCTACAGAGCGTAACGCTCGGCCTGCCGGAGACCGCTCCCGCCTACCCCGAGTACCTCAAGGAGATGAAGTGGGAGATCGACTGGCTGCTGAAGATGGCCTACCCCGACGGCTCGGGCCGCGTGTCGCACAAGCTGACGGCGACCAACTTCGCGGGCTTCATTATGGCCTCGGAGGATACGCAGAAGCGTTACTTCACGCAGTGGTCATCAGCCGCTACGGCCGACTATGTTGCGATGCTGGCTCAGGCCGCTCGCGCCTTTGCGCCTTACGATAAAGAGTATGCCGATAAGTGTCTTGCAGCGGCTCGCCACAGCTACTCTATGCTGCGCACCGCTCCCGAGGAGCCTTTCGTGCAGGGCGACTTCAAGACGGGAGGCTACCAGACGGGCGACAAGGACGATCGCATCTGGGCCGCTGCCGAGATGTGGGAGACAACGGGCGAGGAGCTCTACCTGAAGGATTTTGAGCAGATGGCCCGCGATATGAATTGCGAGGTGGATTCGAATTGGGATTGGGGCGATGTGAGCAACTCGGCAATGTTCCGCTACGCCCTCTCCGAGCGCACGGGTAAGGATGCCGAGATCGAGGCCACGATCAAGAAGAACATCATCGCCGTAGCCGACGCTCTGGCGGAGGCCTCTTACAACGACATCTACGGCCGACCGCTCGACCGCTACTACTGGGGTTGCAACGGCACCGTAGCGCGTCAGGCGCTCAACCTATACGTCGCTTCACGACTCAACGACAAACCCGAGTACAAGAATACTGCACTCAACGCCATTTCGCACATCTTCGGCCGCAACTACTACGACCGCTCTTACGTTACGGGCGTGGGCCACAATCCCCCGATGCATCCGCACGACCGCCGTTCGGGAGCTGACGGCATCGAGGCTCCGTGGCCGGGCTACATCGTAGGCGGAGGCCACTCGGCAACCGACTGGGTGGACGAGCAGGAGAGCTACTCACACAACGAGGTGGCGATCAACTGGCAGGCCGGAATCGTCTTTGCTCTGGCTTGGTTCGTAAATTAACGTTTTGAGGGCTTGCCCTCACGAAATAGCAATAAGAAGGCGACGGCCACCACGAGTGCATAGACTGCAAAGATGAGCCACGCCGTCTGCCAACCCTCGATTTGGGCCATACCTTCGGTGCGACTGTAAACAAAGTGATTGACTACAGCCTGCGCGCCGAGGGTTCCTATCGTTGCGCCTATGCCGTTGGTCATCATCATATAGAGCCCCTGCGCCGAGGAGCGAATCTCGTCGTCGGTCTGCTCATTGACATAGAGCGAACCCGAGATATTGAAGAAGTCGAACGCAATACCATATATAATCATCGAGAGCAGGAACATCCACACTCCCCCACCCGGGTTACCCACGCCAAAGAGTCCGAAGCGCAGCACCCACGCCAACATCGAGATGAGCATCACGTACTTAATACCGAAACGCCGGAGCGCAAAGGGAATGAGCAGTATGCACAACGTCTCGGAGATCTGCGAGAGCGAGATGAGCGCATTGGCGTGATTCGCACCGAACGTAGAGGCATATTCGGGCACATCCTTAAAGGCGGTGATGAAGGGGTTGGCAAAGCCGTTGGTAATCTGCAACGAGACGCCGAGCAACATCGAGAAGATGAAGAAGATGGCCATACGTCGCTCGCGGAAGAGCGACAGCGCACGAAGTCCCAGCGCCTCACTAAGGTTCTTGCGGCTCGAGCCACTCAGCGTCGGGCACTCGGGCAGCGTAAAACAGTAGAGGCCGAGCGTGAGGCCTATTACGGCCGAGAAGAGGAACTGCGCACTCGACAGTTGCCACCCCGCAAAGTCGCAGACGAGCATCGCCACGATAAAACCCACCGTACCCCAGACGCGGATCGGCGGGAAGCTCCGCACGGGATCCTCTCCACGACTCTCCAACGCATTGTAGGCCACCGAATAAGAGAGCGCGATGGTCGGCATATAGAACATCACGCTTAGGCTATATAGTGCAAATAGCGGCCACGCCCTGCCATCGGGCAGGGTGGTGTAGAGCCACGCCCCACCGATAAAGAGCGCCGCCAAGAGATGACACACACCGAGCAATCGCTGCGCTGGCACCCAGCGGTCGGCCACGATGCCCACCAGCGCCGGCATAAAGAGCGACACGATGCCCTGCATAGCGTAGAAGTAACCGATATACTCGGCAAGTGCCGATGAGGCCAAGTAGCTGCCCATCGAGGTGAGGTAGGCGCCCCAAACTCCGTATTGGAGCAGGTTCATCAGAATAAGTCTATATTTAATGCTCATCTTATCGTTGTTTTCGTTTTTTTGACAGAAAGGGCCCTCCGATGCAATTTCTCGTCCCCCGAAAAGCCCCTTCCGAGGGGTTTGCAGAGCAAAAATAGTGGAAAAGGATGTGAAAAAATAAAAAAAATTAAATTTTTCTTTGCAGAATAGAAATTATATTCTACTTTTGCATTGTCAAAAAACGACACAACATAAGATTGGGCTATGGTGTAATGGTAACACTACAGATTCTGGTCCTGTCATTCCAGGTTCGAATCCTGGTAGCCCAACAAGAAGCCTCTCAGTTTTGAGAGGCTTTTTTGTTGTGTATATTGACCATCACGCGGTCGCATCCACATCCAACCACACATAACAAAAAAAGGTTACCCCACATTCGGGATAACCTTTTTCTCTTTTGGTAATTCGGAGAAAACTCCTACCAAGATAATAAATTTGTATGACAGGAGCTATTTTGGAGCTGCTCGCAGATTGCAAAACCGCAGCATACTTGACGTATGTGAGGATTTTGCAAGCAAGGCAGATGACGAAATAGCCCTGTAAGACAGATTTATTAAGCTACTGCGTTAGAGATAAGGAAGGTAGCAGCAACGGTCAAAATTGCGTACAACTCGGGGAACGCAGCGAGGATAAGGGTCTTACCCATAACGTCGTTACCGTTACCGATAGCAGCGATACCGTTAGCACAAACCTTTGCCTGATAGTAAGCAGCCATCAGGTTTACCAGACCTACCAACAGACCTGCACCAAATACAGCCGAAGCCTGGAACATAGTGATGTCAGCGGTCAAAAGACCCTGAACCATAAAGAAACATACGAAGCCGTAGAGACCCTGTGAACCGGGCAAAGCCGAAAGGATCATATAACTACCGAACGCGCCGCTGTTCTTCTTCATTGCGCCTACTGCAGTCTGACCGCAGATTGAAGTACCGATAGCTGATGCGATACCTGCCAAGCCTACCATAAATACTACGCCGATGTAGGCCAAAATCAATGCTGTTGAATTCATAATCGTTTAGTTTTATTAAATTTTACTTTTGTTATTTATTTCTTTTCACTTGTAAGAGGCTCGAAAGAGCGTGTTGTCATCTCGAAGCCTGCATTTTTATAGAACTCCACGAAGGTCAATCGCATAGGATGAACGAACGAAGAGATAGCCGACATAAAGAGGTTGATGCCGTGACCAACCAACAGGATCGCCGCAGCTCCAATGATCTGGAAAACAGTACCTACGCCGAACGACTCGATACCTGCGTCCAGACCCGTGAGTCCCAGAGCGAGCGAGTTGAACACCTGCGCCAGCACACCACCCGAAAGACCGATGGCGAACAGACGGATGTACGACAGCACGTCGCTGAGCAATCCCGTAATGTTGTTATAGGCATCCCACAGACCCGAACCAAAGTTGATGATCGGGTTGCGCTTTATGTTATTGAGCAAGAGCATCAGCACGGCACCCACGCCCATCGCTACATAGAAGGCAGGCGACGACGAGCTGAACCACGGGATGGTCAAATTCTCATTAAGCATCGGCAGACCAACGGCCACACAGCCCGACAAGAGGATGATGAACCATCCCAAAAGTCCGAACGTAGAGGTAAAGCCGAAGAGCTTGGTTTGCAGGCAGATATTGAGCAGCATACCGAACAGGATCTGCACAACACCCAACGCCAGTGCCAACGAGAAGAACTGATTCTGGAAGTCGAGGAACGGCGACTGAGCGATACTCTCATAGCCCAACATATCGGGGATACTCATACCGAAGAGCGAACCCGTATAAAGGCCAAACAGCGTAGTAGCACCACCGCAGAAGATCGTAAGCCACGAAGCCTGCTTGAGTGCAGCACCACCCTTCTTAAGGAGTACAATACCAGCCAACAACAGAATAGCACCATAACCTGCATCGTTCAAGCAGATCGCAAAGAAGAGCATATAGAACGGAGCGAAGAATGGCGTGAGATCCATCGTACCATACTTGGGCAGGGCGTACATCGCACCGATCAGCTCGAACAGACGCGCAAAACGGTTGTTCTTGAGCTTTACGGGGGTGTCATCCTCGGGTGTAGGATTGCGCTTAAGGTAGATCACGCCCGAATACTCATCCAATAGCTTATCCACCTCCTGCGACTTATCCTCCTCGGCCCAGCCCTCCAGAACTACCAGACGACCGTCGGCAGCCTCCGAAGCTGTTCCGTGAATCTTTACATTCTGCAACTGCTGTGTCAGCTTATCCAGCTCCTGCTCGACAGCCTCAACGCTCGCAGCACAAGCCGAGAGACCGGCGTTGAGCGAGGTGATCTGCTCGCGGCACTTATCAGCCTCCGCCAGAGCGGCACGGCTATCCATCGTAGGAGCCTTAACCTCCTGCGCATCGATTGCCACCTCGGCACCCGGCGTAGCAACTACGACGAAATATACCGACGACGAGTCGCGGCCAATCTCCACAATAGTAAGATCGGCACCCCACTCCGCCGCGTGAGCATCGAACGCGGAAGCCTGCGCAACATAGTAGCGAAGCACCACACCCTGCTCGGCAAGGCGCTCGCGCGCATCACCCTCAAACTCTCCCCAAGGCTTCAACTCCTCGGCGAGCTTCTCCAGACGGGCTATCTCACCCTGCAATGCGGTCTTCTGCTGACGCAGATCCATATAGGCCTCATACGCCTCGCTGCCCGACGCATAGCTCTGCGCAGCGGCGACATACTCCTCCGAAGAGGCAAAGGCCTGAAGAGACTCAACAGCCTTGCGATAGTGGTCAATCTGCGTTAGCAACTGACGATCCTGCTCCGAAGGCTCCCAGCCTGTAGTGGTAATGTCCACCAAGCCCAACTCACGAAGGCGGGCGATAAAATCATCACTCTGCGTTGCCAGCAACACAAAGTCGTAACGTGACATTCTTACTATCATAACTTAGACCCCTCCGCAGCCTGCTGTTGACGAGTTTTAACAATCTTTTGTGCCGACTTCGAGAGATTCTCCTCATCCTCCATAAATCGTTTGATCTTACGGATGGCCTCCTCGTAACCGGGGATCTGGACCTTCTCGTAGAGGTTCACCTTCTGCGTGGTCTTACGACGTGCGTAGTCCAGCAGCTCCATCTTACGGTTGTAAACCTCACACTCGACGCCCAGACGTGCCAATCGCTTGAGCAGATCGACTCCGTCGGCATACCACACCGGCGACGAGAACAGGTCGTACTCCTTCTCCTCGAAGCATATATCCTCGAGCAGCGGGGTTCTCACGCCTGCGATCTTCTGCTCCTTGAGGACTACGTCCGCAATCCTGACAAGCGTAGGATCGAACTCGCCCCACAGCGCAGCCATATAGTCGTACTCGGCACTAAGTGCCTCCATACGACTCTGGTAGTCGCGTGCGGTATCCTTCGCCTTCTTCACCTCGGAACGCAGAGCCGACTCCTTACTCTTGATGGTAGGGAGGGCCGCACGACGCATCTTGAGCTGCTTACCGAGTTCGCCCAGCGAAGTTTTGTTATATTGAAATTTAATTGCCATAGACGTTTATTTTTCTACTTGGCACACTTATGCTTTCCAGTACTTGGCGATAAGCTCGGCCTTGATAGCTACCTCCTCCTGCGAGAAGTACTTACCGAAGAGCGACCACGCCGTGTCGAGCATCTGCTCGATCTCGATATTTACGTCGATTGCAAGAAGCTTCTCCGAGTAGTCGTGAGCAAACTTCAGTGCGCGCTCGTCGTAATCCGACAGATCGAAACCATTCTCGAGCTTGGTCTTCGCATTGGCTGCATCGGCATACAGACGCACGCAGGCATTCATCACCTGAGGATGATCCTCGCGAGTCTTCTTACCGATAACGAGCTGCTTCAGACGCGACAGCGAACGGAAGGGATCAACGATAACCTTACCCGTATCCGAGTCGTTACGCAAGAAGAGCTGACCCTCGGTGATGTAACCCGTATTATCGGGAATAGCGTGGGTAATATCACCACCCGACAGCGTCGTAACGGCGATAATGGTGATTGAACCACCGTTAGGCAGCTGCACAGCCTTCTCGTAGATCTTCGCCAAATCCGAGTAGAGCGAACCGGGCATAGAGTCCTTCGAGGGGATCTGGTCCATACGGTTCGACACGATAGCCAGAGCATCGGCGTACAAGGTCATATCGGTCAAAAGCACCAGCACCTTCTCGCCCTTATCTACGGCGAAGTACTCCGCAGCCGTCAGTGCCATATCGGGCACGAGCAGACGCTCAACGGGGGGATTCTCCGTAGTATTTACGAACGACACGATACGGTCCAACGCACCTGCGTTCTCGAATACCTGCTTAAAGTAGAGGAAGTCATCGTTGGTAAGACCCATACCGCCGAGGATGATCTTGTCGGCCTTGGCACGCAGTGCCACGTTGGCCATAACGGCGTTGTAGGGCTGATCGGGATCGGCGAAGAAGGGGATCTTCTGACCCGACACGATGGTGTTGTTAAGGTCAATACCTGCGATACCCGTAGCGATAAGCTCCGAGGGCTGCAGACGGCGGAACGGATTCACCGTCGGGCCACCGATCTCGCGCTCCTCACCCTCGATGGGCTCACCACCCTCCAGAGGCTCGCCATAGGCGTTGAAGAAGCGGCCTGCCAGATTGTCCGACACGCGCAACTTGGGAGCCTCGCCGTGGAATACCACCTCCGAGTTGGTCGCAAGACCCTCGGTGCCGGCGAATACCTGCAAGGTAACGTTCTCGCCCATAATCTTTACCACCTGCGCCAGCTTGCCGCCGACGGTTGCCAACTCATCGTTACCTACGCCCGTGGCGCGCAACGTAATGGTGGCCTTGGTGATATTATCAATCTTAGTATATACTTTTTGAAATGCTCGTGTTGTCATTGCTCACCTATTTTGAGAGTTGATTATTAAGTACCTGCTCGATCTGGCTCTTATACTCGTAGAACTTGTCGCTCTTCCACTCCGAGTAGTTCATCTGACGGAAGAGGTTGATCAAACCCTTGAAGAAGCGCGAGCACGCCTCGAAATCGGTAAACTCGAACGACTTGTGGCACACGTCAAGCACCATCTCGTACATCATCTTCTGGCGCTCGATGGGGCAGTTGGCATCGATATCATCGAAGGCATCCTGCTGCAGAATCACGAAGTCCAGAAGCTCCGACTTCCAGAAACGCTCGTGATACTCCAAAGGCACACCATCATCACCGAGGATGTTGATCTGGTCGTTGGCCTCCTTACCGCGCTGCACGATGGTCTTACCCTCGTACACCTCGCTAACCCAGCCCTTGCCGATGTGCTCGTCGAGATACGACGCTACCTCGGGGTACTCCAGATACTTCGAGTACGAATCCAGCGGGTCGATAGCGGGATAACGCTTCGAGTCGGCACGGCCCTGCGAGAGTGCGTAGAAACAACGTGCTGCCTTCTTCGTAGACTCGGTAACGGGCTCCTTGAGGTTACCACCCGCGGGCGATACCGTACCGAGGAAGGTAACTGATCCTGTCTGGCCGTTATAGAGCTTCACCAAACCTGCGCGAGCGTAGAAGTTTGAGATAATAGCCGAGAGGTCCATCGGGAACGCATCCTGACCGGGAAGCTCCTCCAGACGGTTCGACATCTCACGCAGAGCCTGCGCCCAACGTGAAGTAGAGTCGGCCATTACCAGCACCTTCAAACCCATCGCACGGTAGTACTCACCGATGGTCATACCCGTATAAACCGACGCCTCACGCGCAGCCACGGGCATATTCGAGGTGTTACAGATAATGATCGTACGCTCCATCAGCTTGTGGCCCGTACGCGAGTCGATCAGCTCGGGGAACTCGGCGAAGATCTCCACAACCTCGTTAGCACGCTCACCGCACGCTACGATGATGATTACGTCAGCCTCGGCCTGCTTAGAGATGGCGTGCTGAAGCACCGTCTTACCTGCACCGAACGGGCCGGGGATAAATCCCGTACCACCCTCGGCCAGCGGGTTGAACGTATCGATAGCACGAACACCCGTCTCCATAACGCGCGAGGGACGCGGCTTCTCCGTATAGCAACGCACGGCCTGCTTAACGGGCCAACGCTGCACCATCGTTACATTATACTCGTTGCCATCCTTGTCGGCCAGCACAGCCACAGTGTCGGTAACCTTATATTTGCCGGCTGCGACAACGCTCTTCACCGTATATGAACCCTGCATAATGAAGGGCACCATAATCTTGTGGTCAACCCACTGCTCCTTAACCTGTCCGAGCCAGTGGCCTGCCGTAACCTTATCACCCACCTTGGCCAGAGGGGTGAAATCCCACTCACTATCGAAGTCGATGGGGTCGGTGATCGAGCCACGCTCGATGAACAGACCATCCATACGCTCCAAGTCGTTCTGCAGACCGTCGTAGTTACGCGAGAGCAGACCCGGCGCCAGAGTAGCCTCAAGCATATGACCGAGGAACTCCACCTTATCGCCGATCTTCAAGCCACGCGTACTATCGTACACCTGCACATAGGCGTCGTCGCCTATGACCTTGATGACCTCGGCCATCATTCGGACATCACCGCAATATACATAGCAGATCTCATTCTGCCCCACCGCACCGTCGGCCTTAACGATCACGATGTTTGAGATGATACCGTTTACACGTCCTAAAGTTTTCATTTATGTAGTTTTTATTGTTTATTTTATCAGTTCCTTGCTATCCAGCTCAGCCATAATACGATCCAGCATTGCGCGACCGCGCTTGGGATCGAGCTGCGACCAGCGTGCCACGATATTAATCTTGACCAGATATGAGAGTATAGCATTGATGTTAAAGTAGTCCGACGAAGCCAACTCGCCCGCGTGCTCCCAGCGGATCAGATCGATCTTGTGCTCCTTCTCGATCATATTCTGTTCGTCGTTCACAGCCGCCAGAACGGCGTCCACATAGGTCAGCTCGCCGCGCAGACCAAAGTCCGCAGCCGACGAACGCTGCAACTGCGCCACAACATCACCCTTGCCGACCGTTACGCTATCCACGCGACGATCCATCGAGCGAGCCACCGCTGCCGCCGTCACGTTGCGCAGCGTACGGTCGAACTCGGCCCACTGACGCACGAAGCGCGACTTTGAACGGGCGCACTCCTCGTAGTAGGCGGTCAAAAGCGCGCGCTCGAAGCCGAGCGAGAGATCCACGCCCTCGGTCTCCTCGCTCTCCATTGCGGCGTAGTCCTTCAGCACCTGAGCCATTGCCTTGGGCAAGGCTTTGGGCGAGGCCAACTCCTGCTCAAGCTCCTCGGCGGGGATATTTCCCAGAGGATTGTAAGCAGAGCGTCCGGCACGCAGAGCTATGATGTTTTCGCAGTCGTAGTAGCCATAGAGCAGACGCACCGCCTCGGCATCGCCCGACGAGACCTCTTCGAGAATCTCAGCGATGATCTCGCGTGCATCGAAGCCCTTGGTATCGCTATCGAGCGCATACTCGCGCAATCCGGCTACCAGACAATAATAATTCTTCTCGAACATTAGATTTAAGCCTTAAAGAGGAGTTGAGCAACTTTTTCGCGCAGATAACCGCCGAGCAGAGCCTCGACGCTCTCGTCAGAGAACGAGATGTAGTATCCGCCACCCTTCTCGCCTACCTTGAAGCCACTCTTCACATCGGCCGAGAAGCCTACCTCGACACCCTCGGCGAGCAGAGCCTTTGCCGAAGCCTCGATAGCCTCGCCCAACTCGGCCTTCTTGGCCTCGGGCAGCAGAGCCGACAACTCAGCCTTAGCACCGTTGTTCCAGCCCTTGGCTACGGCCAACAACATATCCTTGATAAATGAAGGATCGAGATTTGCACTCTTAACGGCAGCGCCGGTCGATTTAGCCACAACCAGAGTCTCGATCTCAGACTTGATCTTTGCCACAGCCTGCTTGCCAGCCAGCGAGATCTCGGTCATTGCATTCTTCTCCATATCGGCAGCCTTTGCCTCAGCCTCAGCTACGATAGCAGCGGCCTTTGCCTCAGCTTCAGCCACGATCTGCTGAGCTTTGCTCTTCGCCTCAGCCACTAAATTGTCGGCCTCAGCGCGACCCTTCTCCAAGCCCTCTTGAAAAAGGCGGTCGGTAAGTTCTTGAAGTTTTGAATTTGCCATATTAGTTCATTATGTTAGTTTTAGTTTTTTTCTGTTCGGATTGACCTTTATGCGACAAATATGTCATTTATATTCCCAATGGCGACACAACACTTTACGCAAAGTAAAATTTCCTTACAAAGTTAGGATAACTTATTCACACATCCAAAATTTAGACCCACTTTTTTACCCCTAAATCTAAAAAAATACATACATTATACACCTAATTGACCATTTGGGCTGAAAACATCGTTATGACATAAATATCGAACAATTTTGCATAATATCAAAAATTTCGCATAGAGATGAGAGCGCTTTGGATACAATATAATATAGTATCATAAAAAAAAGTTGCCCCAACCGTTAAGTCGGGACAACGTTTCTCTATATTGCTACTATCACATCGTAAGAAATCGTATAACAAGTGGCTTTCAAGGCTTGCGATGGCCGAGAAACCGCAGTTTACTCAGGCGTAAATGAGGATTTCGAGGCCGAGTATAACGAAGAAAGCACCTTGTTAGACGTTTTTCTACATCGGTTGGTGTTCGGGACGCAACAGATCCTGCACAACCTTTACGGGAGAGAAGGTGGTGATGGGCACCTCGACAAGTACCGTATTCCACTTAGCCATCGCACCGTTCCACAATCCGGGCAGCTCCTGCGCACGCAGATCGCGGCCACCGCTCGACTTCGACGAGATGAAGCCCGTTGAGGGGTCGGTATATTTGGTCAGGTCGAACTTCTCGCCGCTCACGCTCTTCACGCCGCAGACCAAATCTACGGGGTTGAAGTGCGTAGCCGACTTCATCAGGTGCATATCCTCGGGAGCGATCTGGCTCGACTCGGCAATCTGCAACGACTCCGTGCCGTCGCCACCATCAACCCAGAAGGGGCCGCCACCCGGCTCGCCCTGATTGCGCACCACGCCGCATACGCGGATGGGACGGTTGAGCACCGCCTTCAGCGTCTCGGCACAGCAATCAGCGGGCAATTTTACACACAAACGCTCCTCAACGAAGCGGGCAACCGACTCAAAATCGGCCTCGCCTGCCTCCAAAGCCTTCAGATACTCGAACGCCTGCGCCTGCAACTCAAGCAGAACGCCAGCCAGCGCCTTTTTATATTTAACGGTATCGCCACGACGCTCGTCGGTGGTTACGTTGTCAATATTCTTGACGAAGATGATGTCGGCATCGATGTCGTTCAGATTCTCAATCAGCGCGCCGTGCCCTGCAGGACGGAAGAGTAGCTTGCCCTCGTCGGTGCGGAACGGCGTGTTGTCGGGATTGACAGCGATGGTATCGGTCGAGGGCTTCTGCACCGAGAACGACACATTATATTTAACACCAAAGCGCTCCTCGTAGTAGGGCTGCGTAGCGCCCAGCACATCCCAGAAGCCGCCCATATGCTCGGCCGAGACGGTGAAGTGGATAAACACCTCGTCGCCCGAACGTGCATAGAGCGCACCCTCAACCAGATGCTCCTCGACGGCCTTGCGGTTACCCTCGGGGTAGGAGTGGAACGTTACAAGACCTTTGGGCTTCGAGCCGTAGTTAAGACCTGTCTTTACGATCGACTCGACGATCTCCTCGTCGGGCGAATCGGGCATAATGTAGGTCGAGAGCTCGGGCCAGAAGGCGAAGCGCTCAATATTGTCGAGCAACTTATCGATGCCGGGCGTGCGCTTGTCGTCGTTCACATACTCGAATAGCTCCTTGAACATTCGCGTCGCAGCACCCGATGCGGGCACAAACTTAACCACCTTCGAGGTCGAGGCCGCAGCCTCATAACGAGCCTCGGCACGCGCTATGGCCTCCTCGTCGAGTACCAGCACGCCATCGCCTGCGGCGGCTGCGCGCACAATCTTCAGGTAGGGGAAACCCTGACGGAAATTTTCGATCTGCTGCTCCACTTGAGCCACACTCAAACCGTGCTGCTCGATTTGCTGTAAATCTTCTTTGGTAAACATAGCCTTTGGTTTTTATATATTTTCCTTAATTTTCCTCACATCTCCATTTATAATATAACGGCTGTTCATTATGCTATGAACTTAAAAATTATCCAAATTTACGAAATAGTGCTTATTTTTGGAATAATCTCATAATCCGCTAAGAATAAAAAGTTTATGCGGAAAGTTTAAGAACGAGGTAATGAGTTGGCAACTGTTCTGATTTCTACATACTTGCGTGATTTGCATTGATGTACAACT
>SUZL01000020.1 GCA_015059925.1 Rikenellaceae bacterium | reverse complement strand
CGCACCCGTGCGCCGGTCGCCGGCAAAAGTTGCAAGCAACTTTCCCGCTGCCCCTCGACTTGCATGTGTTAAGCCTGCCGCTAGCGTTCATCCTGAGCCAGGATCAAACTCTCCATTGTAAAAAATTATAATGTATTGTTAGAGTCCTGACTACTTCTCTTCCTTTAAAGGAATTGACAGATAAATACTACATTTTCTCTCAATTATATAACCAGTAAATCAAAGAACCGTTTGAAAAACTCCGCTTCCAATTTGAGGCGGAAATCGGTTGCAAAGGTAAAACCTTTTTCTGTAACCTCCAAATTTTTCAAGAACTTTTTGCAAACTTTTTTTTAAGTTTCTTTTTTGAAGCTGCTGCTCGCCTTTCGGTTCGCAACTCTTTGCTTCGATTTGTAAGAACTTATTTCCTGATTGCGGATGCAAAGGTAGGCATAATTTTGAGACGTGCAAACTTTTTCAAGTATTTTTTTCACATTTTTTACAAAATACCCCATTTTTCTCATTTATACCTATGTTTATATTATATATAGAACCCCCAAAATCGCCCGATTTTTGCACCAAAGTTTGGTTTTTCGTGCGGTAAATAGTATCTTTACTTGATTAACGCCTTTACCCAAAGGCAAACATTACGAAAACGACAAAACGAAAACGATGGCAAAGGAGATTGAGAGAAAATTTCTCGTGCGGGGCGACTTTATGCCCGACGTGGTTTCATCGACTCAGATTGAGCAGGGCTACATCGGTAGCGGCGTGGACCTGACGTTCCGCGTTCGCACGCGCGATGATCGCGGCTACCTCACAATAAAAGGACGGAGCGACAGCGCGGGACTCGAGCGCGACGAGTGGGAGTACGAGATTCCGCTCGCCGAGGCGCGCGAGCTGCTGCGCCACAGCCCGGGCACGATCCAGAAGCGCCGCCACTTGGCTCCCGTCGGGGGCCACACCTTCGAGGTGGATTGCTTCTACGGCGAGAACGAGGGCTTGGTGATGGCCGAGGTGGAGCTTGCGTCGGCCGACGAGGAGTTCGAGCGACCGGCGTGGCTCGGCGAGGAGGTTACGGGCGATGTGCGTTACTACAATTCGCAACTGCTGAAAAATCCCTATACGAAATGGCACGAGTAATGGTTTTGGCAATGGCGCTGCTGACGATCGCCCTCGGGGTGGCGGCGCAGGAGGTCGATTTCGATGCGCGGATGCGCGACTACGGGCTTGTCGATGTGCAGAGTCTCGATGGCGAGATCGGCGTTGAGCTGAAGTACGCCACGGAGGATAACTTCGTGGGCGAGAATATGTACGGCTCGCTTACGACGGCCTACCTCCTACCCCACTTCGCGCAGAAGGTGGTGCAGGCACAGAGGCTGCTGCGCGAGCGAAAGGCGGGGCACTCGCTGCTGATATACGATGCGGCGCGACCGATCAGCGTGCAGCGACGGATGCGCAAGGCGGTGGAGGGGACACCGTTGCAGATCTATGTTGCCGATGGCCAGCGCGGAGGCCGACACAACTACGGCGTGGCGGTCGATCTGACGATCGTTGATTCCGAAGGCCGTCCGCTCGATATGGGTGCGGGGTTCGACCACTTTGGCCGCGAGGCTTGGGTGGGCGAGGATAACGATTTGGAGCTTGCGCGATATAAGGCCTACGTCGATGGATTGGTGAGCGAGGGTTTGATCTCGCGCGAGGCCGCTGAGAACAGAAAGTTGCTGCTGGAGATTATGGATGCCGTCGGCCTGAGGCCCTATGTCAAGGAGTGGTGGCATTTTCAGGAGAAGATCTCGATGACGGCCACACGACAGAAATATAAGTTGCTTGACTTTTAACGAAAAGAGCCTGTCCGCACATAGCAGACAGGCTCCTTTTATTTTGGAAGAAATTGTATAACAAGAGCTATTTTGAGGCTGGTCGCGGTGAGCGAAAGCGGAGCATACTAAGGCGTATGTGAGCATTTCGCACGCAAGCCAGACGCCAAAAGAGCCTTGTTAGGCGA
Source organism: Rikenellaceae bacterium (assembly GCA_015059925.1). Classification (GTDB taxonomy): domain Bacteria; phylum Bacteroidota; class Bacteroidia; order Bacteroidales; family Rikenellaceae; genus Alistipes. The sequence continues at coordinate 19,594 of SUZL01000020.1, read as the reverse complement.
TTTCTATTATATGACGCCCTGCTCAAGCATTGCCTGCGCCACCTTCATAAATCCGGCGATGTTGGCACCCTTGACGTAGTTGATGTAGCCATCGGGCTGCTCGCCATAAGTTACGCAAGCATTGTGAATCTGCGACATAATGTAGTGCAGCTTCTTATCAACCTCCTCGGCCGACCAAGAGAGGTGCTGCGCGTTCTGCGTCATCTCCAGACCAGAGGTAGCCACGCCACCCGCATTCACAGCCTTACCGGGAGCGAACAGGATACCCGCCTTCTGGAAGGCCGCGATAGCCTCGGGCGTACAACCCATATTCGACACCTCGGCTGCGCACCACGTTCCGTTTGCCAGAAGCTCCTCGGCATCGGCACCCGTCAGCTCGTTCTGGAATGCGCAGGGCAGCGCGATGTCGCACTTGATGCTCCACGCCTTCTTGCCGGGGATGAAGGTCGAGTCGGGGAAACGCTCGGCAAAGGGAGCTACGATATCGCGGTTTGAGGCGCGGAGCTCCAACATATAGTCGATCTTCTCGGGAGTCATACCGTTGGGGTTGTGGATAACGCCGTCGGGACCAGAGATGGCGATAACCTTCGCGCCGAGCTCCGTAGCCTTCTGCGCTGCACCCCAAGCCACGTTACCGAAGCCAGAGATGGCAACCGTCTTGCCCTCGATCGACTTGCCGGCCTGATGCAACATATGCTCAACGAAGTACAACGCACCATAGCCCGTAGCCTCGGGACGCACGAGCGAGCCGCCCCACGTCAGACCCTTGCCCGTCAGCACGCCTGTGTTATACTCGCGGGCGAGCTTCTTATACATACCATACATATATCCTATCTCGCGGCCACCTACGCCCACGTCGCCTGCGGGAACGTCGGTATCGGGACCGATGTTCTGCCACAACTCAAGCATAAAGGCCTGACAGAAACGCATAATCTCGGCGTCAGACTTACCCTTGGGGCTGAAATCCGAACCACCCTTTGCGCCACCCATCGGGAGCGTCGTAAGCGCATTCTTGAAGGTCTGCTCGAAACCGAGGAATTTCAACATAGAGGGGTTCACAGCGGCGTGGAAACGGATACCTCCCTTGTAGGGGCCGATGGCGCTGTTGAACTGAACACGATAACCGAGGTTGGTCTGGATCTCGCCCTTGTCATCGACCCACGTTACACGGAAGGTGATGATGCGGTCGGGCTCGACCATACGCTCAACTATCTTCGCACGCTCGAATTCGGGATGATCGTTGTAAACCTCCTCAATAGACTCCAGCACTTCGCGTACTGCCTGCAGATACTCGCTCTCACCGGGGTGCTTGCGCTCGAGATCTGCCATTACATTGCTAACGTTCATAATTATTATCGTTTTTAAGTCGTTGTTTTATTCTATCACAAATATAGCGATATTTTATTATGGTTGTTAAGGCAAGAGTAAAATATTTCGATAAATTATCATATTTTTTCGTCTTTTCTGCTTCGCGCTTCACGCGCGGGCGCACGCGTGGAATTAAAAAAGAGTGGAAAATTGCCGCGCGAATAAAAATAATGGATTAAATTTGTAGCGTGCAGAGATTTTTTGCGACTAATATAGAGGGCGGCCATCGAGCGGCCCGCAGAGAATAACAATATGAAACTTAAAAATCCGTTTATTGACGAGAGCGCACTCGAGGGCGACGATGGCCCGAAGAAGAGCGAGGACGAGGTGCTGATGGACGAGGCCAAGCAACACACCAAGGTGGAGGTCGTGGAGACCTATATGGCGCTGGGTATGGTGATCGGTCTTGCCGCAGGTGCTGCCGTGGGTTCGCTGCTGCTGGGCAGAATGAACATCGGAATGGGACTGGGTATGCTCATCGGATTGGTTGCCGGCTCGTGCATCCACAAAAAACCGAAGGAGCAGGCCGCAGAGGAGCAACCCGCAGAGGAACAGAGCGCGGAGGAACAGGCCGCGGAGGTGGTCGAACAGGCCGCAGCGAGAGACGACAACGAAGAAACGAAAGAATAAAACGAGTTAAAAACTTACAACGTATGAAAAGATTTTTGCTTTTGGTTATGGCCGCAGTGCTGGGCGTAACCTTCGCAGCACAGGCGCAGATGGAGGCAATGCAGCAGCCGCTGCCCGCCGACCCCGCCGTAAGAAAGGGTGTGCTGCCCAACGGATTGACTTACTACATCCGCCACAACGAGAAACCCAAGGGTATGGCCGAGTTCTACATCCTGCACGATGTAGGTGCCATTCAGGAGAACGACAACCAGCAGGGTCTGGCTCACTTTCTCGAGCATATGGCCTTCAACGGTACGAAGAACTACCCGGGCAAGTCGCTGATCGAGTATCTGGAGAAGATCGGCGTTAAGTTCGGTGCCAACCTCAATGCAGGTACCTCGTGGGACTACACGCAGTACTATATGACCGACGTTCCCGTCGCTCGCGAGAGCGTGGTTGATTCGACGCTGATGATTCTGCACGACTGGTCGCACTTCATCACGCTCGATCCGAAGGAGATCGACTCGGAGCGTGGCGTTATCAAGGAGGAGCTGCGTACGCGCGATGGCGCTCAGTGGCGCTCGCAGATTGAGATGATCAAGGCCATCGGTAAGGGCACTCTGTACGAGCACCGCAACCTGATCGGTTATCTGGAGGGTTTGGAGGGCTTCGATCACAGCGATCTGGAGGCTTTCTACACGAAGTGGTATCGCCCCGACTATCAGGCTGTTGTCGTAGTTGGCGACATTGACGTTGATAAGGTCGAGCAGAAGATCAAGTCGATTATGGCCGACATCCCCGCCGCCGCTGCCGACGCAGCCAAGAAGGAGGTTATCGTAGTTCCCGACAACGAGGAGCCCATCGTGAGCATCTTCGCCGATCCCGAGATGCAGCAGTCGAGCCTAATGATTATGTACAAGTCGCAGGCTATGCCCAAGGAGATGAACAACACGATGTTGTACGAGATGACCAACATTCTCAAATCGTACATCACCGAGATGATTAACGAGCGTCTGTCGGACATTGCCCGCAAGCCCGATGCTCCCTTCATTCAGGCCGTTTTCGAGCCCGCAACATCGATGGGTATCATCCCCACGCTGGAGCTCACGATTGGTCAGGTCGTAACGCGCGATGGTAAGATCGTGGAGGGTTACAAGGCCCTCTTGACCGAGATGGAGCGTATGCGCCGCCACGGCTTCACCGAGGGCGAGTGGGAGCGCGCCAAGAACAACATCCTCTCTGGCATCGAGTCGCAGTACAACAGCCGCGAGGATCGTCGCCACTCACGTTTTGCAAATCAGTATCTGGCCAACTTCCGCACCGGCACACCCATCTACGATGCCGAGACGGAGTATCAGTTGGATAAGCAGATCGTGGAGATGATCACGTGCGATATGATCAACGCAACGGTTAAGCAGTTGTACGATCCGATGAAGAATGTGGTTATCGTTGCCAACTCACCCGAGAAGGAGGGCGTAGCTGTTCCCACCGAGGCTGAGCTGGTTGGCGCACTGAAGGAGGCCGTAGCCGCCGAGGTTGAGCCTTTCGAGGATAACGTCGTGAAGGAGCCGCTGATCTCTGACGAGAGCGTGCTGAAGGGCTCGAAGGTTGCCAAGACCGTTAAGAACGAGTCGTTGGGCTTCACGGAGTGGACTCTGGAGAATGGTATCAAGGTCGTAATCAAGCAGACCCCCTATCAGGCCGACAATATCGGCGTGGAGGCTATCTCGGACGGTGGTGCTGCCGTATTTGCGGACGATATGTACTACTCGGCACAGATGCTGGGTGGCGTGATGGGAATGTCGGGTATCTCGAAGTTCTCGGCAAGCGACCTGCGCAAGCAGCTCTCGGGCAAGACCGTAAATGCAGGTCTGGGCGTAAGCTCATACGAGCACGTCGTAACGGCCAATGCTGCGCTGAAGGATGCGGAGACGATGTTCCAGCTGCTCTATCTGCAGTTCACCGCTCCCCGCTTCTCTGAGGATGACTTCACCACGCTGATGAATCAGTATAACTCGATCCTTGCCAACCAGAGCGCAAGCCCCGACTTTATCTTCTCGCAGAACGTACAGAAGTCGCTCTATGGCGACAACTACCGTCGTCAGCAGCTCACCACGGAGCTTCTGCAGTCGATCAAGCTCGATCATATGCCCGCAATCCACAAGCGTCTGTACTCGAACGCTGCCGACTTCCGCTTCACCTTCATCGGTAATATGAGCGAGGAGCAGTTGAAGCCTCTGGTAGAGAAGTACATCGGCTCGCTGCCCACCGCATCGAAGCCCGGCAACGTATATACAGACGATAAGGTTACCTACGCAAAGGGTGGCGTTACCAACGACTTCCGCACCAAGATGGAGCAGCCCAAGGTATCGGTATTCTACGCCTACACGGGCGCACTGAAGATGTCGATGAAGAATATGATGGTAGCCAACTACCTCACCACCGCTCTCGACAACCGCTACTTGAAGTCAATCCGCGAGGAGAAGGGTGGAACGTACGGTGTAGGCGTTCGCGTTTCGCTCTCGCCCCGCACCAACGAGTATGTTGCACAGATTCAGTTCGACACCAACGACCAGATGGCCGATGAGTTGATGGCTATCGTTGTGGCCGAGCTGCAAAAGATAGCAGCCGAGGGCCCGCTCAAGGAGGATATGGATAAGACTCGCGAGTACGAGAACAAGAACTACACGAAGTCTATCGAGCAGAACTCGTGGTGGAGTCAGGCTATCTACAACTACTACAAGTACGACATCGACTTCGTTAAGGAGTACCTCGACGCCGTAAACAGCGTAACGGCTGACGACGTGAAGGCTCTGGCGAAGCAGATTCTCGCCGATGGCAACCTCGTGAAGGTTGTGATGCGTCCCGAGAAGTAATATTCTCACCATACTAAAAACTCTTAAGGGTGCTAACTTTCGGTTAGCACCCTCTTTTATTTCTTGGCATATCTCTTTGGAACACCTTTTGCACCGAACGGGCAAAACCAATGATGATTATGAAAAAGATTCTTTTACTTGCGCTCACGGCGCTCACGCTCACGGCTGTGGCTATGCCCCACAAGGTTGCATTCTCGAAACTCCCCAAACGCTCGCAGGAGTTTGTCGAGCGCTACTTCCCCGCAGCGAAGGTGATCTCGGTGGAGTTGGACAGACGCTCGCCCTCGGCCGAGAAATATACGGTCTATTTCTCCGATGGCAACGAGGTGGCCTTCGATGGCGGCAGCGGCGACTGCTCGCAGATTGTGATGAAGAGAGGGAGCGTGCCCGTCGATATGCTGCCCGCGCCGATGGGCGAATACCTGCGCGCGAACTTCCCCAACGAGGGCGTAACGATGATCGAGCGATTGAACGACGGCTATCGTCTGCAACTCGCCAACGGCACGTCGCTCGACTTCAACAAGGATGGGCGACGGGCCGAAGATGTTGGCACAGAGTAACTTTGTCGGACAACCGCGGATGCCGACATACAGATACTACCTCCCTCAGCCCTCGGGCTGGGGGTTTTTGTTGGGATAAGCGGTGTTTAGGGAAGCGGCTCGCGCTCGTAGGCATCGATCATCGAGCCTCGCGTGCGATTTAGAATCCTCACGCCCTGCGCCTCAGCATAGTCGCGCAGCACCTCGTGGCCGCGAAAAAGCTCGGCCGTCTCGGCCAGATACGACGACATCGTGTAGGGACGTGGCGGCTGCGTGGCATTGACGTAGATGGGCGTGGGAGGTTTTGGTGCGGAGTCGTAGTAGTGGCTCTGGATGCGGCAGAGACAATTCTCGTCATCGACCGTAAGTCCCTCGAGCAGAGTATGATCCACGCCATAGAGGTCGATGGTGCGGTAGCCGAGCAGCATAGCTATGAACTCGCCATTCTGCACCACCGTGCCGAAGTTTCCCGAGCCCAAGCCGCGACGATAGCACCAGAACTCGACGCTGCGGAAACCGTGAAAGACGGTTGTATGGAACGGTACAATGCGGATCATCGGATTGTGGCCGATGGCCTCGGCGTAGTCGAACCGTTCGGGGTTGTAGTACTGAACGTAGAGCGTCATCGGCCACTTAACCTTCTCGGCAAGAGCGCGATAGAGGTTCTCGACGCGCTCCGAGCGGCCCGACCGACGGAAGAACATCGGATCGGAGATAACGTAGTATTTGGGGCGGAGCACCAAGAACTCCTCGCTAAGGGCAAAGAAATTGACCGCCATCACGTCGGTCTGCTCCCACTCCCTACGCTCGATCAGGCACGGCAGCTGCTCCCCCAGCGAAGGGCCATTGCCGAGGATCGCCACGCGGCGCGAGGGGCACATATCGCAAGCTCCCGCACGGGCGACGTGGTTACGAAAATCCTCCTTCACGGCCATCGTCGCAAAGAAAAGTAGCGTATCGAACGAGTTACGCAGGGCCGAAATTATTTTCTCCGAAAGGCGCATTGCTTTAGATTTTGCTCTATTGCAAAACTACAAAAATATCGTTACATTTGCAATATATGCAGCAAGGAAGAGAATTAGATACTCTCTCGGTCATCATCCCGCTCTACAACAAGCAGGCCGACATCGAGCTTACGCTACACTCCATAATGGCGCAGAGCCTGCAGCCGCGCGAGGTGATTGTGGTGGATGATGGATCGACGGATCAGAGTGCCGCCATCGTCGAACGTATGGCCTACCCCGCCGTGCGCCTTGTTCGTCAGCGCAACGCGGGCGTGAGCGCAGCGCGCAACCGCGCCATCGCCGAGGCCAAGGGCGAGTGGGTGGCGCTGATGGATGCCGACGATCTGTGGCACCCCGACTACCTGCTCAACTTCGAGCGTATGCTTAGGCGCCACCCCGACTGCGAAGCCTTCGGCACGGCCTTTCGCGTGGATGATGGGCGCAGGCAGGTCATACCGGCGCACCCCGCGGAGGAGGGCGTGGTCGATTTCTTCGCGGAGTCGATGCGGGGGTATGTGCTGATTCCCTCGGCCACGATTCTGCGACGCGACCTTGTGCTGCGACTTGGCGGTTTTCCCGAGGGGATGCGAATGGGCGAGGATCAATACCTCTGGACAAAGGTGGCTCGCGCGACAAAAATAGCATACTCGCCCAAGGAGCTTGTCCTCTACTCGCGCGCGGCCTCAAACCGCTCGGCAGCCTCGTTTCGGGGCGAGCAGACACGTTTCTCGCTGGAGGAGCTGTACGATGAGCGTGAGAGTGAAATGAGCAACGAGTATGTTGCGCGTGTGGCTCTGGGTAAGGCACTGTTGCAGAGCGCAGGAGGAGACAGCAAGGCGGCTCGCCGTGCGCTGGAGTTCTTCGCCTACAACCGCTTATCGAAGCGAATAGAGAGAAAGGTGCGCGCACTGAATGCCCTGCCGCGATTTATGCGTGCAGCGGTGCTTGCGACGTATAACACATTGGCGTGGATCGTGGCCCGCAAGGGCCTATAGCCTATCTTCGACCGCGCACAAATCCCAAAAGATAAAAGATAAAGACTCCCGCAACAACGAAGAGTCCGATCTTCGCGTTGCGCGTCAGGGCCAGCAGGAAGATGTAGATCATCAGGCCGCCAACGGCCATCGTCGAGAGCGAGAAACGCTCCCAGCGGCGATATTTGCGATTCTCCAGATCAACTCCTCGGCTCGAGATCGTGATCTGCACGATGCCGCGCTCGCGCCTGCGACCTCGGAAGTAGAGCGATGCGACGTAGTGCAACTCGTCGGGGCAGTCGGCCTCGTAGAGCGTGTGCGAGCCCGTCGGACGCTCCTCAACCCACTCGCCCGCCTGCATAGTCCAGCGGTCGCGCTTATCGGTGGTGCGGGTATAGATGCCGTAGCCGTGGCGCAGACCATCCTCGTCCAGCTGACCGATGTAGTAGCCCTCGTCGTACTGCTTGAATTGCAGATCCTCACACGCCTGCACGCGCTCGATCTTGCTCATCAGGCGTTCGCGCGCCTCGCGCTTGAGATGACGGCCCCAATCGCGCAGACGACGATCCAGAAGGTTGCGATACCACTCGATCTCGGCTATGGCTCCGGCTCGATCCATACTACTTTATCTCGGTGAAGGGTTGCTCCTGCTCGGGCGTGAAACGATACAAACGCAGATTGCTGCCCTGCCCTGCATCGACCTTATAGTTGTGCGAGAGGTAGTAATAACCATCCCCGAGCGCCACCATTCCCGTCGAGCCTACGCCAAAGCGCCAGCCGCGAATACCCGTCTTCGCATCACGAAGTCCCAGCTCGGCCAGAGGTACGACCTTACCTTTATTTATATAGGGAATACCCTGCAAACGCTGCTTCACAGGGCGAGCCGATGCGTCAGCCGCGAAGAGCGTGTAGTTGGGCAGCGAGGGCTTCGTGCCGGCATATACGGCCATAAGCCAGAGGCCGCGCTCCTCATCATACTCCAGATTCTGAACGCCGTAGGTGGTGTTTCCCGTCGGGATGAAGTACTGCGCCGCAGGGCGTGCAGGGCCCTCGCGGTGCATATTCCCCTGCGAGAGCGGGCGCTCGTAGCGGTGCCACTTCCTCACGTCATATTGCAGAAGCACCTGATAGTCATTATCCTCGCGGTCGCGGTCGCTATACACGCCATAGGCCACCGTCAGCATCTGTCGGCCGTCGGTGCGGCCCATCTTCGGGCCAAACGCAACGCCATCTATTCCGCTGCAGCCCAATCGGTGGGGCTTGCGGCCCGACTGTGTATCGACCATTGCGAGGTAGTCGTCGAGCACGGTGGGCAGATAGACCGTCGTCATAATTCCGTCGCGCTCGGCGTCCATACCCTCGCGCGTGATGCGATCCACGTCGAAGATAGCGATGTAGAAGGCGTTGGTAATCTCCGACGAGCGCTTCGCCATACGGAGGATTCCCTGACCGATGGCGTCGTTCTTATACTCCAGCGAGCCATAGACGCGGCCATCCTCGGCGTTGAAATCCAGATCGCCCAAGTGGCCCAGCAGGCCCGTAACCGAGCCGATGATGCGCCCCTCGAAGTCGGTCTTGATGAGCATCGTGGTGTAGGAGTAGTAGATATATTTGTGCTCGGCATCGACCGCTATGCCCTGAATATGTCCCGCATCGAAGGGGCCCGAAGCGATGGTGCGGGGCAGTGAGGCGGGGGCTTGAGCCGCGACGGTATTGATGGCCAGAAGCACAAGCAGAGTCGAAAGGAGTGTGCGAAGCGAATACATAACAATTCAAATTTTAGGTTACTACTGCGAAGATACAATTTTTTTCACTCTTTCGCAACGCCGCCGAGGTAAAACAAAAGGTGCTGACCCAAAAAGTCAGCACCTTATTTTTAGAAATTGTTTAACAAGAGGGGTTTCAAACGCCGAAATCAGCTTGTTAAAGATTTTCTTTACTGTGCGGGAGTGGCAGTAGCCGATACACCCAACTTAGTCTTAACCTCGGGAGCGATGTCCTTAACGGTTGCCTCGTCGAAATAGATCAACGCACCAACAGGGAGGATCAACGCATAGCCGCCAGCCTTCGCTACCTCGTTAATTGCAGTCTGCATCTTCTCATAGATGGGGGCGGTGAGCTCGTTCTCCTTGGTCTGCAGCTCCTGCTGTGCTACCTGCTGGAACTCCTGAATACGGGTGATAAGATCGGTGAGCTCCTTCTCCTTGAGCTGACGTACGGCGTCGGTCATAGTCGATGCCGAAGTCTGATACTCCTGATACTTGTTATTGTACTCTACCTGAATGGCCTCGGCCTGTGCCTGCAAATCCTTTGCATAGGTCTCGAGCTGAGCATAAGCATCTTTAGTCTCCTGCATAGAGGCAAACACGTTCTGTGTGTCAATGTAGCCAATCTTCTGTGCGAAAAGTGATGAAGTGAACATCACGCATACTACCGCAAGGGTTAGTTTCAATACTTTTTTCATAATTTTTTATGTGTGTAATTATTGTGTTTTATCTATTTCAAACTCTCGATAATCTCGTCGGTGTGATCCACGCGATCCGAGTAGTAGAGCATCGTGGCATTCTGCGAGATGTCGATCACCATATCGTAACCCTTCTGCTGGGCATACTTGTCGATAGCCTCGAAGACGCGCTTCTGGATGGGCTGGATCAGCTCCAGACGCTTTTTCATCAGCTCGCCCTCCGTGCCGAACAACGACTCCTGAAACTCGGTCGCCTCCTGCTCCTTTTTAAGGATGTTCTCCTCGTTGGCCTGCTGCGATGCGGCCGAGAGCGTCGAGCGGCGAGCCATATAGGCGTTGTAGAGGCGCTCCACCTCGGCGAACTTCTCGTCCACCTGCTTCTGATAGCCATCGGCCAGCTCGTCGAGCTGGGTGATGGCGGCGTTGTATGCTTCGATCGACTTAAAGATCTTCTCGCTATTCACTACGGCGTAGTTCTGTGCCGAGGCCGCTACAGAGAGGCCCAACACAAGAGCAATGGTTAAAATAAGTCGTTTCATAGTCGTAATCAATTTAATGTTAAACACAAATATACGCATTTATCTTCAAATTTTCTGCCATCGGTAGGCCGTCCGCTATTAGAACGACTGGCCCATTGTGAAGTGGAATTGGCTACCGCTACGCTTGGTGCTGCCCATCGGGGCGTCGAATCCCCAACCCCAGTCGATACCGAGCAAACCTACGATCGGGAGGTAGAGACGCACACCCAGACCGGCCGAACGCTTGATCTTGAAGGGTGAGAACTCCTTCCACGACTTGAAACCGCTACCACCCTCGAGGAATCCCAGAACGTAGATCTGCGACTGCGGCTTGAGGATGACGGGGTAACGCAACTCCATCGTATATTTATTATAGGCGTTCGAGTAGTTGCTGCCGATGGGGTCCAACTCGCCATCGTCGTAACCACGCAAGCCGATAATATCGACACCATAGATCGTATATCCGCTCATACCATCACCTCCGACCTCGAAGCGCTCGAAGGGCGACTGCTTGTTCTTGTCGTAGTGGCCCAAGAATCCCATCTCGGCACCCAACATCAAGACCAGATTACCGTTGTTCGTAAGCGACTGATACCAGCGGCCCTTGAGCTGCCAGCGGTGGTACTCGATCCACTGGTAACGCTTCTGTTCGGGCAGATCCTCGTCGGCGTAGTCGCGGCCGTCCCAGAGCGAGTAGGGAGGCGTGATGGTCATCGTAACAGAGAACTCCGAACCCGAACGGGGATAGATGGGCTGATCGACGGTCGAGCGGCCGAAGGCCAGCTTGAGCGAGATGTCGTTAGCCGCACCGTTGCTCATAATGAAGTAGTTCCAGTTCTTCAGCGCATAGCGCGTATATTGCAGCTGGGCGTAGAGCGTAAAGTTCGGGTCGGGCCAATTCAGACGCTTACCTATACCTGCCGCGATACCGAGCGTACGGAAGTGCATCGTCGCATCCTGCCAGATGTAGTAGGCGTTGTTCTGCTCCGACCAGTGAGCCGAGATCGAGAGCGAGTTGGGCTTGCGGCCACCCACCCACGGATCGGTGAAGCTGGCCGAGATAGCCTTATAGTAGGTACCGTTGGTCTGTCCCGCAACCGAGAACTTCTGGTTCTGGCCCGAGGGGTAAGGTCGCCACGTTCCCTTCTTGAAGAAGTTGCGCGTCGAGATGTTGTTCAGCGTGATACCCACCGATCCTACGAACGAGCCTGCACCCCAACCTCCGGCCAGATTGAACTGGTCGCTGGCCTGCTCGACCAGAGGGAAGTTCACGTTCACCAACTCGTCGCTCACGGGCTGGATGTCGGGCATAATCTGCTCGGGATCGAAGTGGCCCATCTGCGAGAGCTGACGCAGCGTGTACATCAACATCGAGCGGTTGTAGAGAATACCGGGATAGACCGTAAGCTCGCGGCGGATAACCTCGTCGTTCACGCGCTCGTTACCCGTGATGCCTACCTCGTTGATGGTAAAGGGCTTACCCTCGAAGATCTGGATCTCCATATCGACCGAGTCCTTGCCCACGACAATCTCCTTGGGCTCAACCTGCGACATCAGGTAACCGTTGTTCTGATAGAGGCTCGATACGGAGGTCTGCTCGGGATCGACCTCGCGGCCCACGCCCAGACGCTTGTGCATCGACTTCTTGTCGTACATATCGCCCTTGCTCACACCGAAGAGCTGATTCAGATATTCGGTCGGATAGACCGAGTTACCCACCCAGCGCACGTCGCGGATGTAGAACTTATCGCCCTCCGAGATATCGAGGTGTATGCCGATCGTCTCCTCGTCGATGTCGTAGATCGAATCCGTGAGGATGGTAGCATTACGATAACCGCGCGAGTTATAGAAATCGAGCAACAGATTCTTATCCTCGGCATAATCCTCCTCCTTGAGCTTGCGGCTCTGGAAGAAGTTTACCGACTTCTGGTGAGTCTTCTTGAAGGTACGGCGCAGACGCTTCTCGGTAAAGTTCTCGTTGCCCGCAAAGGTGATCTTGCCCACCTTCACGCGCGCGTTGCGATCGATGCGGAAGACAACGTTTACGGCATTATTGATCGTGGTGTCGTTGGTGATCTCGGTGTGTACCTCCACATTGCGGAAGCCCTTGCCGATGAACTCCTTCTTGATGAGCTTCTCGTTGCGGTCGATCACATAATCCGAGAGCTCGGTGTTGGGACGCAGAGCCAGCTTCTCACGCAGGTCGTTGGCCTTGCTGCGAGAGATGCCCTCGCCACGGAAATCCCAGCTATATACGCGGGGGCGCTCCTGAAGGATCAGCTCAATATCGACGCTGTCGCCATCGATCGTAGCACCCACCTTCACATCCGAGAAGTAGCGCTGATTCCACAGACGCGAGATTGAGTTCGAGATGAATGTGCTCGGCAGGAAGATCGTGTCGCCCGGAATCAAACCCGCAGCCGAACGTACCATACCCTCGTTCAGGTGCTTCACGCCGTGGATATTGACCTTGCGGATGAAGTAGCGCTTGCGCTGAGCCGTGGACTGCATCATAGGAGCATTCTCATCGAACGGGGGCAGCGAGTCGGGCTGCTCGATCTTCTCCTTTGCTCCCTTCTCCTTAGCCTCCTGCTGCTGCTCGGTGCTCACTTCACGAGAGGCATCTTCGTTGGTATTTTGGGCTGTCGCCTGCAGAGCCACCATAGAGAGACTCGCCACAAGAACGACAAAAAATTTACTTACGAATTTCATTATATCTCAATAATTCTATTACTTAACCAATCCATAGCGACGGTCGCGTGCGCCGAAGGCCTCCACCGCCTCGCGCAGCTGCTCCTCACCAAAGTCGGGCCAGAGCGTGGGTGTGAAGTAAAACTCCGCATACGACGCCTGCCACATAAGAAAATTACTCAATCGGCACTCTCCGCTGGTGCGAATGATAAGGTCGGGATCGGGCATCGAGGCTGTGTAGAGCGACTGCGAGATCATCTGCTCGTCGATCTGCTCCGCCCGTATCTCCCCCTCGGCCACACGACGTGCCAAACGCTGCACGGCCGCCGTCAGCTCGCTACGCGATGAGTAGTTGAGCGCCAGCACCAACGTCATCCTCTGGCCCGAAGCCGTAGATGAGATGATGCGATCCAGAGCGGCATTAACCTCAGAGCTGAAACGCTCCCTCGCACCGATCACCTCGACACGAACGCCACGCTCGCGAAGCTCCGGAGTATTCATCTCCACGCCCTTGCACACGAGCTGCATCAAGGCCTCGACCTCGGCCTGCGGACGGCCCCAATTCTCGGTCGAGAAGGCATAGACTGTCAGGTACTTAACGCCCATCTCGGCAGCGGCCTTGACCGTATCGCGCAGGGCCATCATACCGGCAAAATGGCCCTCGCTGCGATCCTTACCTCGCTGCTTGGCCCATCGTCCATTGCCATCCATAATGATGGCCACGTGCTGTGGTATTTTCTTATTTTCGTTCATATAACCCGCAAATATAGACAATTTTAACGGGATTCTAAAGAAAAATCCTCTTTTTCTCTATAAAGTAAGGTATCTTCGGCCGAAACCCGCCACCGAAAGGCTAATTTCGGATATCGACATCCCACATCATTTTACTATGTAACGTCTCGTAAAATGATATATTGTGCTGCACGGCCAATAAAATCTGCTGGCGGGCACGTCTTACGACGATGCGCTCGCCGTCGCCGATGCGGTACGAACGGTTATCCACCGCGAGCATTGCGCTGCCGTGGCGTGTATGTATCGTCAGCTCCACCTCGGCCGAGTCGGGCACCACGACGGGGCGCATACCGAAGTTGTGGGGGGCCAGCGGCGTGAGCAGAAAACAGCCGCACTCGGGGGCCACGATAGGGCCTCCGGCGCTGAGCGAGTAGGCCGTCGATCCCGTTGGGGTTGAGAGGATTACACCATCGCCATTATATTGCGCCACGCGCTGCGAATTGACCTTCGCCTCGACCTTGATCATCGTCGCCTCGAGACGCTGCACGGCCACCTCATTCAGAGCCGAGACCGTGCGGCCCGCCTCGCCAATGCCCTCGATTTCGAGCATCGTGCGGGGCTGGATCTGAAGGCGGTGGTTGGCAATATCGTCGAAGAGCTGCTCCACATCCTCGCGCGTAGCGGAGGTGAGAAATCCCAAGTGGCCGAAATTGACTCCCGCAACGGGAATCGAGCGGTCGCTCAGGCGATGGATACCCTCCAGCAGCGTTCCGTCGCCACCACAGCAGACCATAACGCTATCGGCGGGCTGGGGGCCTGTCGCATCGGCGTAGATTTTGTCACGCGGAATGGTGATGCCCAGCAGCTGCTCGATGGCCTCTGCAAACTCCTGATTTATCGCATAATCGAAGCCGTAACGCTCGACGAGCGGCAGCAAACGGCCCATATCTTCGGCCGTATGTGCGATCTGAGGACGGGAAAAAAGTATAATTTTCATTCTCGGTCGAAAAAAAATAAGTAACTTTACAACGTCGTAACAGCATATTAATATGCAAAGATAACTATTTTATGACAAAACTGAGTGTTAATGTAAATAAGATTGCCGTTCTGCGCAATTCGCGCGGCGGCGATGTGCCCAACGTAGTACGCGCGGCGCTCGACATCGAGCGTTTCGGCTCGGAGGGTATCACGGTGCATCCGCGCCCCGATGCGCGACACATCCGCTATCAAGATGTGCGCGACCTAAAGGCCGTTATCGCGACCGAACTCAATATCGAGGGTAACCCCATCCCCTCGTTCATCGATCTTGTGATGGAGGTGCGTCCGGCGCAGGTTACGCTCGTTCCCGATGCCGAGGATGCAATCACCTCGAACGCAGGCTGGGACACCATTCGCAACCGAGAGTATCTGAAGGATATATGCTCACGCTTTAACGATGCAGGAATCCGCACCTCTATCTTCGTCGATCCGAAAGTCGAGATGGTCGAGGCGGCCGTAGAGTGCGGCGCACAGCGCGTAGAGCTCTACACCGAGGCCTTCGCCGCAGGCTACACTGCCGACCGCGAGGCGGCCATCGCCCCCTACGTCGAGGCGGCCGAGGCGGCTCGTCGCGTGGGCTTGGGACTCAACGCAGGCCACGACCTGAGCCTTGAGAATCTAAGCTACTTTGCCGAGCGCATACCTTGGTGCGACGAGGTGTCGATCGGCCACGCGCTCATCGCCGATGCGCTCTACTACGGATTGGAGAATACGGTGCAGATGTATCGCCGATGCCTTCTGTCATCGCTTAAATAATTACAGATGAAAGAGATAATACCCCCGCTGCAAAACCCCGTCTTTGAGAAGATCTCGGCAATAGTCGATCGCTTGGGTGTGGAGGCCTACGTCGTGGGCGGATATGTGCGCGACTACTACCTGCGTCGCCCCTCGACCGATATTGACGTTGTGGTTGTGGGCAGCGGCATCGAGGTGGCCGAGGCATTGGGCCGCGAGGTGAGGGGCAAGGTCTCTGTATTCAAGACCTTCGGAACGGCTATGGTGCGCGCCGGCGGTACGGAGGTCGAGTTTGTCGGGGCACGCAAGGAGTCCTACTCGCAGGACTCGCGCAAGCCGCACGTCGAGCCCGGCACGCTGGAGGATGATCAGCGCCGCCGCGACTTCACGATCAACGCTATGGCGTGGTGCCTGAATGGCGACCGCTTTGGCGAGCTGGTCGATCCCTTCGAGGGGATGTTCGATCTGGAGGATTGCATCATCCGCACGCCGTGCGATCCCGACATCACATTCTCGGACGATCCGTTGCGAATGATGCGCGCCATACGATTCGCCACGCAGCTCGGATTTGACATCGAGGAGGAGACGTTCGACGCCATCCGTCGCAACCGCGAGCGGATAAAGATCGTATCGAAGGAGCGTATCGCAGTGGAACTTAACAAGATAGTCCTCGCGCCCGTACCCTCGATCGGCTTCGATTTGCTGCACCTGACGGGGCTGCTGGAGCTGATCTTCCCCGAGATGGAGCGCCTGTGCGGTGTGGAGCGAGTGGGCAACCACGCTCACAAGGATAACTTCCGCCACACGCTCAAGGTGCTGGACAACGTAGCCCGCCGCAGCGACGATCTGTGGCTACGCTGGGCGGCCGTTCTGCACGATATTGCCAAGCCGCTGACCAAAGCCTACGACCGCAAGGTGGGCTGGACCTTCCACCAGCACGAGGTTGTCGGCTCGAAGATGGTGCGCGACGTTTTCCGCCGACTGAAGCTGCCGATGAACGAGCGTATGAAGTTCGTGCAGAAGATGGTCTATCTGCATCTGCGCCCGATAATTCTCTCGGAGGATATGGTTACCGACTCGGCCGTAAGACGTCTGCTGTTCGAGGCGGGCGACGACGTGGAGTCGCTGATGATCCTGTGCGAGGCCGACATCACCTCGGGCATCGATGCCAAGGTGAAGCGCTATCTGAAGAATTTCGAGCTGGTGCGTGCCAAGATGAAGGATCTGGAGGAGCGCGACCGCGTGCGTAACTTCCAGCCACCCATCACGGGCGACATCATTATGAAGTGCTACGCCTTGCAACCCTGCTCGGCCATCGGCGAGATCAAGGAGGTGATTAAGAATGCCATCCTCGATGGGCAGATTCGCAACGACTACGACGAGGCCTACGCGCTGATGGAGCGTCTGGCCGAGGAGCGCGGCCTGAAGAAGGTGTGCGACGTAGCTCGCCCCGAACCACAAAATGTAGAGTAATCCAAACTATACCATTATGAAGAAGATTTTGATGGGTGCGCGCTTGGCGTGTGCCACGCTTGTTGCACTTTTGGCTGTCGGCTGCGGCGGCGAGGTAGAGAATTATCAGACTACGGGCACGGGCGAGGTGCAGTGGCGTTTCGCATCGTTCGACCTGAAGCACACGCGCAAGGGCACTGCGGAAGGGAACTATTTCCAGATGCAGACCGACGAGAAGCTCCAGCCAGTCTATGGCTTTGGTGCAGCCATCACG
Organism: Rikenellaceae bacterium; assembly: GCA_015059925.1. GTDB lineage: Bacteria > Bacteroidota > Bacteroidia > Bacteroidales > Rikenellaceae > Alistipes. Next base: position 2,320 of record SUZL01000020.1, on the reverse strand, counting down.
GGCTCAACCTGCTACAATCTGCTCAAGATGAGCGAAGAGGATCGTGAGCGCATCCTGCACGAATGTTTCTCGCCCGACGAGATGGGAATGAACTTCATTCGCATCTCGATCGGCGCGTCGGACTTCTCGCTGGACGAGTACACCTGCTGCGATCGTGAGGGAATAGAGTTCTTCGAGCTGCACGAGTACGACCGCCGCGACCTGTTGCCCATCCTCAAACGCATCCTCGAGATCAACCCCGCGATCCGCATCGTCGGCTCGCCGTGGTCGTGTCCCAAGTGGATGAAGATTGGCGACTACGACGACAAGCCCTTCGACAGCTGGACCGCCGGCCGCCTCAATCCCCGCTACTACGACGACTACGCCGAGTACTTCGTGCGCTGGGTGGGCGAGATGGAGGCCGAGGGTATCCCCATCTACGCCATCACGGTGCAGAACGAGCCGCTCAATCGCGGTAATTCGATGTCGCTCTATATGGGTTGGGAGCAGCAGCGCGACTTCATCCGCGACCACCTCGGCCCCGAGTTCGAGCGCAACGGCATCGAGACGAAGATCTGGGCCTTCGACCACAACTACAACTACGACAACATCGCCGACCAGCAGGGCTACCCGCTCCACATTCTGGCCGACAAGGAGGCTGCGAAGTATATCGACGGCTCGGCGTGGCACAACTACGGCGGCCGCGTGACGGAGCTCGACCGCATCCACGAGGCCTACCCCGACAAGGAGATCTTCTTCACCGAGGCCTCGATCGGAACGTGGAACTACGACTTCAACAAGTGCCTGCTGACGGACTTCAGCTCGATCTTCATCGGCACGCTCAAGCGCTACGGCCGCGGCGTGACGCTGTGGAATCTGATCCTCGACGACGAGGGCGCACCCAACCGTCCGGGCGGCTGCCGAACCTGCTTTGGCGCGATTGAGATCTCGTCTGAAAGTTACTCTTACGACTCGCTCGACCGCAAGAGCCACTACTACAACATCGCCCACTGCTCGAAGGTCATCAAGGCCGATGCGTGGCGCGTGGCCTCTACGGAGTCATTGCCCGAGGGCGTTGAGATGGTCGGCTTTGTCAATCCCGACTCTTCGCTCGCCGTTGTTGCGGCCAACCATACGAACGAAGTGCAACAGGTTGTGGTGCAGGGCGCAAAACGCGAGTTCACCCTCACGCTCCAACCCCGCGCAATCGCCTCAGCCCGCTGGACGGAGTAGAGTTGTAAAACAAAATAAGGTGTCCTTCGGGACACCTTATTTTGTTTATTGCAGACGTGTAGGTCGTTGCCCACTCTGTGGAGCTCCCTGCTGACCACGCTGCTGCATAGCCTCACGACGCTGCTGCATACGCTCCTGCTCGGCCTTAACTCTCTCCTGCTCCATTACGCTCCACGTCTGATACTGCTCGGGGCTGAGCAGCTTCTCCAAACTCTTGCGACGTGTCTCCGCTGCACGCTCGCGTGCCGCCTCCATATCGGCGGGAGTACGCTGTGATGGAGCATTGCCAAACGAGCCTCCGGGACTGGCGATGCCGCCACCCATTCCGCCCATACCTCCACCAGGGCCGCCCATTCCGCCGCCCATATCACCCATAGCAGCACCTCCGCCGCCACCGCGCATACCGCCACCGGGACGGCCGCCCATAGCAGCTCCGCCACCACCAGCTCCGGGGGTGTTGGCCTGTACGACACGGAAATACTTGAGGTTGATCTTCTCAACGGACTTGAGTTGCTTGGCATCGAGATTCAAACGATCGGCCATCTGCTTGGTCATTTCGGCCGTACGCTCCTCAACAGACTGAGTTTGAGGGCGCTGTGGCATTTGGCCCTGAGGGCGTTCTTGAGATTGCACCTCGAAAGAGAGGAGCATTGCAGCCACGAGGCCTAAGGTAACGAGTTTCGTTTTCATAAGCTATAAAATTTAGATTAATAACTCAAAATCTCCCCAGCCAGAAAATGAAATTAGGATTGTTCGTTCCCAAATATACGAAAATTTTATCTTATTTCCAAAATATATTCTCCAACGGACACCAAAAAAAGCAGACTAAAACCTTGCTCTAAATAGCGTAACCAGAATAATGTATAAAAGATTTATAGCCTCCCTTTATCAAAGGGAGGTTTGGAGGGAATGTAAATATAGTTGCCCATTGGGCATAAAAAAGCAGACTAAAACCTTGCTCTAAATAGCGTAACCAGAATAATGTATAAAAGATTTATAGCCTCCCTTTAACAAAGGGAGGTTTGGAGGGAATGTAAATATGGTTGCCCATTGGGCATAAAAAAAGCAGACTTTTCTGTCTGCTTTTTTTGTGCCCAGAATAGGACTC
>SUZL01000007.1 GCA_015059925.1 Rikenellaceae bacterium | reverse complement strand
TCCGAAAAAAGTATTTCAAATTTTCAATATACCATAAAAGTATACAGCGATAATGTGTTAACCATCAATTATTTATTGCAAATAAAAAGTCGTAATAAAGAGCCTTGTATGGGCAAATTATTACGACTTGATGAGTATTTTAGAGTTTCAACCCTCGATTTTGTCTTCTACTTGTCGGTAGTCCCAATGCTTCCATAAACTCATCTTTCTTACGTCTGAACCAAGAGTGATGCGAAACGCCATCGATTCTAAGGTCAAATCTTCCCTCTTTGTCCTCTTTGAGGGAGCAGACCGCCCCATCGGCTGAAAACGATTGTTTACGATGTTCCGCTTCGTATGATTGCTTGACCTCCTGTATCTGCTTTTGGTGCTCTACCTGCATTTGCTTGATGTTGGATTGCGGTTGCTCGCCCTCTACGTGCATATACTTTTGAATAATGGAGAGGAATATTTTGCTCAGCTCATAGATTGGTCTGAACATATTCTCCTCATACTCTTTCGCCTCCTCCATTACCGCCTTATGTTTGCGGTAGAGCTCATTTAGTCTTTCTATTTCTGTATGATGCTTTTCCAAAAGAGAATCGTATTTTTCCCAAGATTCGTGGTCTATGCCGTGCAGATTAAAACAGTTCTCCCATAATGCTGCAACCTTCAAGAACTCTGCTCCGCATTGGTTGGTAACTCTCACTTGTGCTTCTATCTCTTCGAGGTACTTGACTGCTGCATCATCATTGACATTTTCCATTTCTATTTCATCGAAGTAGCGTCTGCCTGTCTCGTATATGGTGATATTGCGGTCAATCTCAAACTTGATGCTTGATAGTAGCATCTTCTCCCTACGGCTATCCTTTGAGAAGATAATATCGAAGATCATCTTCTCAAAGAGTTTTACATCCTTATATCGGTTGTAGAAGTGGGTAATGTTTTTCTGCTCCTCAAAGCCGAACTTTTCAGATTCAAGAAAACGAGAGAAGATAACATTTACCTCTTGATACTGCGGTATGAAGTCTGTTATTTGGGTCATAGGCTATTTATATTTATCTCAGCACTGCCGAGAGTTTTGTTAATAGTTTCGTTTTACTCATTGTATAATATAGTTACACTACAATTGATTAAATCTACTCATTGCATTAGCCTTAATGTCATCGGCTATATCAATGTAAGGTTTCATCGCTTTGTAGTCGCTGTGTCCCGTCCATTTCATTACCACCTGTGCAGGAATACCGAGAGCCAAGGCATTACATATAAATGTGCGTCGCCCTGCGTGTGTACCAAGTAGTGCATATTTAGGTGTAACCTCATCAATGCGTTGATTACCCTTGTAATAAGTCTCTCTAATCGGCTCATTTATCTCTGCCAACTCGCCCAACTCTTTCAGGTAATCGTTCATCTTCTGATTGCTGATAACGGGCAACACCTTGTTTCCCTCAAAATGTACATCTTTGTACTTTTCGAGGATTGCCTTGCTATGGTTATTCAACTCAATAACCAAACTATCGGCAGTCTTGACGGTGGTAATCTCTATGTGGTCAGCCTTAACATCGCTTGTGCGAAGATTATAGACATCGGAATATCTCAATCCCGTAAAGCAGCAAAACAAGAACACATCACGCACTCGTTCAAGATATTGCTTATTCTGTGGAATATTGCAAGCCTTTAATTTGTTCAACTCATCCCAAGTTAGGAAGATAACTTTCTTCGGAGTATTCTTCAATTTGGGTTTGAATGTTTCGAATGCAATATTCTGATGATAGCCCTTTTTGAAAGCCCAACGGATAAACCATTTGAGAAATCCCAACTGCTTGCCGATGGTGCTGTTTCGCATATCCTTTGTTTTGCGGAGAAAATCAACATAGTTGTTCAAGCCCTCTTCATCAAAATAGACAAAGGTAGGTTCAGCCCTGAACTCCTTGATATGGTTCTTAACGGCTGCAAACTTTTCGTATGTCGAATCAGTCCAATTATTCTGCTTGCCACATTCGGAAACAAACTCATTGAATATCTCCCAGAAACCTTTCTGCTCTTCCTGTGCCTCCTCGGTTGGGTTTACTTTGTTGTTAAACGAATCTTTGATTTCTTGCGGAGTAGGCATAATATCTTTTACCTCATACTCCTTGAATACCTCCTGCATTATGGTATAGTAACGAAGCAGGTCGGTATTGATATCCGAAGCACTCTGCTTGAGTTTGTTTGTGCAGCCGTTCTTCACTCGTTGTTTGTCTGCATCCCATTTAGCAGCATCAATGCGATAGCCTGTCGTAAACTCGATACGATGGCTCGCAAAAATAACTCTCATTCGGATGGGGACGTTCTCAATGACGGGAACACCGTTTTTCTTACGGCTCTCCAAGGCAAAAATGATGTTTCTTTTAATGTTCATAAATTGGGTGCGTTAAAAAGTTACACCCAAAATTACACCCAATTTTTCATATATCAAAATGCACCCTATGAGTTTCAATGAATTTAACAATTTTATAAACGCTTAATTTACAGCGAATTGAAATTTTATGATTTTCTATGATTCTGTAAGTTCTGGAGCCTCTCTCTCCGCCAAAAATGAAAAGAATATGTAGCTCCTGCGTTTTACGCAGGAGTTTTTTGTTATAAAGGCACCCACAAATTTATTTGTTAGGGTGCCTTTATTGCAAAAAATCCTTTTCAAGGACATATTCTTTTCTTTTGAAGCCTCCCCACCGGGGAAAGGGCGCGCGGTGCGATGCGGCAGCGAGCATAGCGTGGCCAATCCCTCTCAACCAAGACTGTGGGGAGGCTTCATTTGGCGGGAGAGAGAGGTATTGACATTCCCTCCCCTCTGTCCCTTCCCTTTGGCAAAGGGAGGGGCTTTTTATCTGGCCCCGCTTCGGCTGCGCCGTTCGAATTTCCCTTTGGCAAGAGCCCAACAGCGAACTGAGGGGAAAGGGCACGCGGTGCGACGCGGAAGCGAGCATAGCGTGGCCAATCCCTCTCAACCAAGACGGCGGGGAGGCTTCATTTGGCGGGAGAGAGAGGTATTGACATTCCCTCCCCTCTGTCCCTTCCCTTTGGCAAAGGGAGGGGCTTTTTATCTGGCCCCGCTTCGGCTGCGCCGTTCGAATTTCCCTTTGGCAAGAGCCCAACAGCGAACTGAGGGGAAAGGGCACGCGGTGCGACGCGGAAGCGAGCATAGCGTGGCCAATCCCTCTCAACCAAGACGGCGGGGAGGCTTCATTTGGCGGGAGAGAGAGGTATTGACATTCCCTCCCCTCTGTCCCCTCCCTTTGACAAAGGGAGGGGCTTTTTATCTGGCCCCGCTTCGGCTGCGCCGTTCGAATCACTCTTTGGCAGGGCCCTCGCGGCGAGCGGAAGGGAAAGGGCACGCGGTGCGACGCGGCAGCGGAGCATAGCGTGGCCAATCCTAAAATCAAATCCAACACTCTCTCCCTAAAAACATTTTCAACCCTTGCGCAAAAAAAATCGGACAAACGATGCACGTCGCTACCAAAAACTATTATCTTTGCGCTGTAAGAAACAACATAAATTATTCACCACTATGAATAAGATCAGAGCAGCCGTCGTGGGTTACGGCAATATTGGTAAGTATGTGGTTGAGGCTCTGGAGGCCGCAGCCGATTTTGAGATTGCGGGTATCGTGCGCCGCGCCTCGTCAGTAGCGACGGCAGGCGAGTCGAAGTATCCCGTTGTGAGCTCGTTGGAGCAGTTGGAGAGAGTCGATGTTGCCATCCTCTGCACACCCTCGCGTCTGGTTGAGCAGAGCGCCGAGGCAGCCCTGAAGCTGGGCATTTCGACCGTCGATAGCTTCGATATACATACGGGCATCGCCGACCAGCGACGTCGTCTGGATGCCGTAGCACGCGAGAATGGCGCTGCGGCGCTGATCTCGGCAGGCTGGGATCCGGGTAGCGACTCGGTGGTGCGTGCGTTGCTGGAGGTATGCGCTCCGCAGGGTATCACCTACACAAACTTCGGCCCCGGTATGAGTATGGGCCACACCGTAGCGGTGAAGGCTATCGAGGGCGTGAAGGCGGCTCTGTCGATGACCATCCCCGTAGGTACGGGACTCCACCGCCGTATGGTTTACATCGAACTGGAGGAGGGTTACGACTTCGATAAGGTTGCCGAGGCAATCAAGACCGATGCCTACTTCATCCACGACGAGACACACGTCAAGCAGGTCGAGAGCGTCGATGCGCTGCTCGATATGGGCCACGGCGTGAATATGGTGCGCAAGGGCGTGTCGGGCAAGACGCAGAACCAGCGCTTCGAGTTCAATATGAGTATCGACAACCCCGGCCTGACGAGCCAGATCTTGGTGGCAGGCGCTCGCGCCGTACTGCGCCAGCAGCCCGGAGCCTACACGATGATCGAGATCCCGTTGATCGACTTCCTCACCGGCGACCGCGACCAGATCATCCGCCGACTGGTATAAACAAAAAACTCGGACTTCGCAAGGTCCGAGTTTTTTGTTAATGCAGAATGCAGAATGCAAAATGAGGCTGACGCGCGTAGAGAATAGATGTATCAGCAAACTATTCTTACAAAGGTAGATTCCAATCATTTCCACATAGGCGCTACCATAGTATCAGCAAAGCATTATGATGTGAAAATGTGGAATGACGTATTTATTAATTCTGCATTTTGAATTTTGCATTTTGCATTCTGCATTGCATCGACTGCCGCCCACCACGCCCGAAAGCAGGAGTAGCAGGCGGCTGTAAAACAGGCGTTACGCCTGCATTTTGCATTTTGAATTGCTCCGAATGCCGCCCATCACGTTCAAGAGCGGGGTTAGCAGGCGGTTGGGAAACACCCCTTAGGGCTGGAGGGGACTATCTATCTCGGTGCGTTGGAGTTCGGGGGCGAGCATCGATGTGATGTCGCTGAGGGTGATGTAGCCCACGATGTCGTACACCACGCCCTTGCCGCGGCCGCTGATGAAGACCAAGAACTCGGCAGGATCTTTCGGGCGGCGGCGCGTGGCCTCCAGAACATCAATCGTCGTCTCACCGCTGATGGCCATCCGCGACTCGTAGATCTTCGGGCGGGCGTATGTAGCCCAGCGTTTCACGCTATCGTACAAACTCTTCTGCGTCGTCTTATCGAGCGAAAACTTCATCTGGTAGATCACCTGCACGCGCCCCAGTAGATTGTTGTTGTCGTGGCGGCGCGACTCGGGCGTGAGCGTGTGCAGCAGCTCGGCAGGGAACTGCATCGTCTCGGCCCCCTCGACATCATCGGCCGAGTAGCGCTCGATGCGGTGTTTGATTGTCTGGAACCACTGCAAAAAGTCCTTCGTCTGTGCCTGTGCCGCAGGCGCCGATAAGAGTGCGAGCGCGAGAAGGCATATTCTGAAAAATCGTTTCATAGCCTACACTTTTTAGAATCCAATACCTATGGTCCACTGCTGCGCCTCGGGGCCTCGGCCCGACTTGAAGAGCTGCGTGGGCTGATACTCGGCATAGATGGAGAACCATCTAAAGGTAAAGCGTGCCTTCACGCCCGCCTGCAGGAAGTTCACGGGCAGGTTGTGCTCCTTATCCTTCTTGCCGCCGTTGTACTTTATCTTCGTGTGCGAGTTCATCACCATATCGACATAGCCGCCCACCGAGAAGGCAAATCGGTTGGGATGGCCAAACATCACCTCGACGGGCAGATGCACCGCCGCCACATTGAACTTGCTCTTCTTCACGCCACGCGAGCTAACGTCCGCTATGGCGTAGGGCGTGAGCAGGCCGCCCTGCTTGGTGAGCGAGAGCGAGCTATCGAGGCGGTAGTTGTTGGCCCTCAGTCCGAGGCCCATCGTGATGCCGATGTTGCGCTGGCGGTCGAAGGCCCCGAAGCTGAAGAAGTTTACAGAGACCTGCGTCGAGCGCCAGTTGCTAAGATCGAGAAATCCCGCCTGCTCGGGGGCGTAGAGGCCGTAATCGACTCCCGAGAGCGAATTCCAGCCCAGCTCGACCATCGGGATTGTCGTGAAGGAGCGGCGACCTATGGCGAAGCGTGTGGGGTGGCGATATACCCACGCGATGGCCGAGGCCTGCACCGTTCGCTGCTCGCCTTGCAGCGTGAGCGAGTCCTTCTCGCCCAAGAATTCGATTCCGTTAACGCCCAGCGTCAGCTGCGCCTGAGCCCGATCGGCGCACGCTACGACGAGCGCCAGCGCCAGAAAGATTTTAAGAAAAGAGTGTTTCATATCTAAAAAAGTTGAGTGATTTTCAATCTGTTAGTCCAACGTGAAGATAGTGCGGAGGACATCCTCCTGCGGCTGCAGCTCCTCGACCTTCATATCGTCCAACATACGCTGGGCGTAGTACTGCGCCTCCTCGAGCGAGTATATCTCGCGGCCATTGACCTCGCCCCACACCTTGGGACGCTCGGCCCATATCACCACCGCCACCACTACGGCACACACCACTGCCGTGGCCCACTGCCAACTGTGGCGGGCCGAAGAGTGAAGCGTAACGGCTACGCGCTGCTCGCGCTCGCGCTCGAAGTGAAGGCCGAGGGCCTCGTCGATGAGCTTCTCACGATTGATGCGGTTATGATCCATAATCTAAAATTTTGTTAAGTTCCTCTCTCAGTTTTGCTTTGCCTCGCGAAGCCGCCATACGCACGGCCGTTGGCGTTGTGCCCGTCAGTGCGGCTATCTCGTCGAATGTCATCCCCTCGACCTCGCGCAGATGAACCACCTCGCGTTCTCGCTCGGGCAGCGAGGCTATGATGCGGCCGACGTGGCGGCTCAGCTCCTCAGCCGAGGGCGCATCGCTCAGGGGCTCGGCCGGGGGCTCGGCACTCTCGAGCGGGAGGGTGTGGCCGATGCGCTGACGATGACGCAGACGGTCGATGGCCATATTGCGCGTGGAGGTCATCACGAGCTGCCGAAATCCGCTCTGCCGAATCAATAGCCGCCGTCGCCAGAGCCTCTCGTAGAGATCCTGCACCAGATCCTCGGCCTCTGCACGGTCGTGCAGCAGACTTGCGGCATAGCGATATGCCGAGTCCTTAAGTGCGAGAAACTCTTGGTTTAGATCTTGACTATTCATCCGTTTGCACAGCCGCTCCGCGCGACTTCCACATATAATACGTTCGGTACTTCAAAATGTAACATCCCAGCGCCGAAAAAATCTTGAATTCTTCCCTCCGCCGTCCCTCCACCGCCCACCACGCTCGACAGCAGGGTTAGCAGTCGGTTGTAAAACACGCCTTAGGCGTGCGGTTGTAAAACACCCCTTAGGGGTGAATTTTGCATTAAAAAAAGGTGCCGCAAAGGACACCTTTTTTATTCCTCCTCGTCGTAGAACATCCCGTCCATCAGGGCGTCGATCTCGCGGCGCTCCTTCTTGGTGGGGCGGCCGGTGCCGCGCTCGCGGAAGACGAAGATCGTCTCGCGCGGGGTCAGCAGCTTGTCCAGCTCCTCCTGTGGGGTGATGTTGAGGCAGAAGGTTGGCACGTTCTTCGCTCCCTGACGGCTTGAGACCAGCTCCAGCACCTTATACTGATACGTTACGGGCATCTTCTTGACCGAGATCACATCGCCCTGCTTCACCTCGCGCGAGGGTTTGGCGTAGGCATCGTTCACCAGCACGCGGTTGTTGCGGATGGCGTCGGCTGCATCCGAGCGCGTCTTGAAGACACGCACAGCCCAGAGGTATTTATCCAATCTTACTTGATCCATAGCATTGTTTATTTAATCCATTTCAGGCATACGGGGTGGCTCAGGCTGAGGCTCTCGCCCGTAGCCTCAAGTTCTCCCGTGCGGCTCTCCCTACGATATACCTCCACGCGGTCGCTATCGCGCACGGCAACCAGCACATACTCCCCATCGGGCGTGAGCGTGAAGTTGCGCGGGTGGATGCCCGTCAGTGTGTAGCCAATCTTTTGCAGCGTGCCGTCCCCTGCAACGCTGAAGGTCGAGATTCCATCCTCCTTCAGGCGGTTGCTCGCATAGAGGAAACGACCGTCTGCCGAGAGGTGAATGTCGGCACAGCCGCCACCGCCCACGCTGTCGGATGCGATCTCCTGCTTGAGGCGAAGGCCCTCGGCCTCGATGTCAAATACCGACACCGTTCCCGCCAATTCGTTCAGCGCGTAGGCCGTACGGCCATCCTTCGAGAAGGCCATATGGCGCGGGCCTGCGCCGGCGGTAAGCTCCGTTCTGAAGATCTCGCTGTCGGGTGCGACGATGCGGAAAATCTCGCTGCGGCCCAGATCCGTAACGAAGATCGACTCCCCATCGGGTGCGGGGAAGATGCCGTGGATGTGCGACGCACGGCCATCCTTGAGCTCGTACTCCTGCTCCACACCTTCGCCCAGTGAGCCATCCTCCATAATGGCAAATCGCGTCAGCGAGCCGCCCGTATAGTTGGCCGTATAGGCGTAGCCCTTGTGCAGGGCGACGTAGCAGGGCGACGCGCCGCGTGTGGGCTGGCGCGAGAGGAGCGTGTAGCTGTCCGTCGCCGCGTCGTAGCGGAAGGCGTTGAGAGCCGAGTTCTCGTCGCGGTCACCCTCGCTCACGGCGTAGAGCATATCGCCCTCGAGGGCGAGGTACGACGGGTTATCGACCTTGATGACGAGCTCCGCCTCGGAGAAGGTGCCCGTTGCGGGGTTGAACTCGGTGCGGTAGATGCCCTCGCTCGTGGCATCGGTGTAGGTGCCGATGAGCAGCGTCAGCGGCTCGGCTACGGGCTCGGCGGACGAGCAGGCCGCAAGCGCAAGTGCAAGGATGATTGATAGGTATTTCATAGTGTTGATTTTTACTCCTCCTCTTTATGATACGAACCCTCGATGTTCTGTCGGCTGACGCTCAGGATCAGGCCCAACGCCACCGAGGTGAACAACAGCGACGAGCCTCCGCGCGAGATCATCGGCAGGGGCTGTCCCGTCTCGGGCAGGATATTGACCGTAACCATAATGTGCAGCAGCGCCTGCCCCGTGATGAGCATCGCCAATCCGAGCGACATCATCGAAGGGAACTTCTTGGGGCAGTGGTGGAATATCTCGATGGCGCGGTAGAATATCCAGAGGTAGAGCGCCATCAGCAGCAACGCAATGACGATGCCGTACTCCTCGATGAAGAAAGCGAAGGCGTAGTCGCTCTCGGGGTGCGTCATCTCCACGCGGGCGGCACTCTGGCCCGCGCCACGCCCCATCACTCCACCGTTGTGGATGGCTATCATCGAGCGCTCGGTGTCGCTCAGCTCCTGCACGTCGATCGTTGTGCGATCCTCGGTCCACACCTCAATCCACGTCGAGATGCGTCCTCCGGCCGTATGGCTGCGGCCGAGTCCCATTATGCCGACCAGCGCCGCGCCCACCATCGCCCACAGCAGCACACGCCCAATCTCGCGGCGGCTGACGCGGCAGATGAAGAGCATCGCAATCGAGATTCCAAAGACCAGAATGGCCGATGAGGTGTGCGCCGGCATAATGACCATACAGGCCAGCACGATAGGCAGGAATATCGGCAATCCGCCCTCGCGCCAGATGCGGCGCTGCTTGGCATTCTTGCGCCACGTCCAGAACTTCATACTCGGCACGATCTGCATCGTGGCAATCGACGACTGCCGATCGGCCAGAACGCGCGCCAGATACATCACCATCGTAACCTTCAGCACCTCCGAGGGCTGGAACTGGAAGCCCGCGATGTTGATCCAGCGGGCGGCACCGTTGATCGAGGCGTTGCCGACGACGTAGGTCGCGGCGGTGAGCAGTATCGAGAGCCAGAAGAAGAGGTAGGTCCAGCGGCGGTAGAAGTTGCTGTTGATGCGGTGGGTGATGAAGATTCCCACAACGCACAGAGCCAGCAGCGACAGCTGCGTGCGCAGGAACTCGGCGGGCGAGGTAGCCGACGAGGGCATATAGGCCATCTTGGCGGTCGATGAATAGACCACCAGCACCGAGACGATCATCAGCGCAATGATGATGATCCACAGCACACGATCGCCACCGAACAGACGCTTCACCACATCGACGAGTCCCCCGTCGCGCGGCTGCTCCATCGGCTCCGACGACTGCTCGGCGTTAGGCTCTGCGTTATGTTCTGCGGCCTCGGGCTGCACACCCTCACGACGCACATATTTGCTATAATCTACCAACTCAATTTTGAATTTTGAATTTTGAATTTTGAATTACATTCTCCTCAACCCACTGCTTGAACAATTCGCCTCGCTGCTCATAGTTCTTGAACAGGTCGAAGCTCGCACAGGCGGGCGAGAGCAGCACCGTATCTCCCTCCGAGGCACACTTCTGGGCCTCACGCATAGCCTCATCGAGCGACGAGCAGCTCACCACCTCGGGCACAACGCCCGTAAATTCGCGCACCAACTTCTCGTTGTCAAGGCCCATACAGACAAGCGCCTTCACCTTCTCGCGGGCAAAAGCCTTCAGCGGCTCGTAGTCGTTGCCCTTGTCCGTTCCGCCTGCGATCCACACCGTCGGGCGCGTCATACTCTGCAGGGCGTACCACACCGAATCGACGTTCGTCGCCTTCGAGTCGTTGATCCACTCCACGCCGTCCTTTTCGCCCGCAGGCTCCAGACGATGCTCGACGGGCGTAAAGTCGTATATCGAACGCTCCACCTGCGTAGGCTCAACCCCTGCGGCAAGGGCGGCCAATGCCGCCGCCATAGCGTTATAGGCGTTGTGGAGACCCTTGATTTTCATCCGCTTACAGTCGATCGTAAGTTCTCGATCTCCCACGCGGGCCGAAAATTCCTCACCTGCATAAAATCCATCTCCCGCCGCGCTTGCGATGGCCGTGCGGGCGGCAAAGGGGAGCTGACGCTGACGCATCTCGGGATGGAGGGCAATCTGTCGGGCGATGGCCTCGTCGTCGGCCGAATAGACGAAGTAACTCAGCGAGTGCTGATTCTGCACGATGCGCATCTTCGAGGCGGCATACTTCTCGAACGAGTAGTCGTAACGATCCAGATGGTCGGGCGTGATGTTCATCAGAACGGCCACATCGGCGCGGAAGTCGTACATCCCGTCTAATTGGAACGAGCTGAGCTCCAACACATACCAATCATACTCGGCAGTAGCGACCTGATAGGCGAAGCTCTCGCCGATGTTGCCGCCCAGAGCCACGTTGAAGCCCGCGTCGCTGAGGATCTTGTAGATGAGCGACGTTGTGGTGGTCTTGCCGTTCGAGCCCGTGATGCAGATGGTGCGGGCGCGGCCCATATACTTCGCCGCGAACTCCATCTCCGAGATGATGGGTGTGCCCTTCTCGCGCAGGGCCTTGACGACCTCGGCCTTCTCGGGGATGCCGGGCGACTTGATGACAAGGTCGGCTGCGAGGATGCGCTCCATCGTGTGAGAGCCCTGCTCCCAATCTACGCCCCACTCGTCGAGCACCTTCGCATAGCGCTCCGCCACGCGACCTGCGTCCGAGAGGAATACATCAAAGCCCTTCTTCTTGGCCAATACGGCAGAGCCATAACCGCTGATTCCGCCGCCTAAAATGACTATCTTCTTCATAATTAACGAATCTTGAGTGTTACGAGCGTCAGGGCGCAGAGTAGAATCGAGACGATGAAGAATCGCATCACGATCTTGGTCTCGAACAGGCCCTTTTTCTGATAGTGGTGATGCAGAGGCGACATCAGCAGCACGCGACGGCCCTCGCCATACTTACGCTTTGTGTATTTGAACCATCCCACCTGCACCATCACCGATACGGCCTCCGCGAGGAAGATTCCGCACATCAGCGGCAGCAGCAGCTCCTTGCGGATGCAGAGTGCGAAGACGGCGATGATGCCGCCGATCGAGAGCGAGCCCGTATCGCCCATAAATATCTGCGCAGGGAATGAGTTATACCACAGAAATCCGAGCAGCGCACCGCACATCGCCGCCGCAAAGACAACCAGCTCGGCCGACTCGGGGATATACATAATGTTGAGGTAGTCGGCGTAGATGATGTGCCCCGAGAGGTAGGCCAACGCTCCCAGCACCAGCATTATCGGCACGGAGACGGTCGTCAGCAGACCATCCAATCCGTCCGTAAGGTTGGCGCCGTTCGAGACGGCCGTAACGACGAAGATCGCAACGGCGATATAGAGCAGCCACGTCAAAAAGTCGTTGCCGCCCACCAGCCAGCCGTAGTCGAACTCGTTGTCCTTGACGAAGGGGATGGTCGTCTTGGTGGTCTTCTGCGCCGTGGGGCTCAGCTCCACCGAGGCGGGCTGCTCGACGGTGGCGTAGCCCGTCTGCGAAACGGAGATGACCTCGGGCGAAGAGACCTTCTCGCGGATCACCACATCCTGCGAAAAGCACATCACCGTACCCACGATAACGCCCAGACCGACCTGACCGACGATCTTGAACTTACCCTTCAATCCATCCTTGTTGTGGCGGAAGGTCTTGATGTAGTCGTCCAGAAAACCCAGCACGCCGAGCCATACGGTCGAGATTATCATCAGCTGCACATAGACATTATCCAGTCGGCCGAGCAGCACGATGGGCAGCAGCACAGCCAGCAGGATTATCACGCCGCCCATCGTCGGCGTGCCGCGCTTCGAGAGTTGCCCCTCGAGGCCCAGATCGCGTATCTCCTCGCCGATCTGGTGGCGTTGCAGGGCGCGGATGATGGTGCGCCCGAAGAGGATCGTAATCAGCAGCGCCAGAATCACCGCCACAGCCGAACGGAACGAGATGTATTGGAACACGCCCGCTCCCGGCAGGTCATAGTGTTCATCAAGAAACTGAAAAATCGGATATAACATAAATTAATTCAAAATTCAGGCGTAACGCCTGTTTATCAACCGCACGCTACTCTCGTTTCAGAAAGTGGTGGGCGGCATTCGATGCAATTCAAAATTCAAAATTCAAAATTCAGGCGTAACGCCTGTTTCCCAACCGCACCCCTAAGGGGTGTTTTGCATCCGCCAGCTAACCCTGCTGTCGAGCGTGGTGGGCGGCATTCGATGCAATTCAAAATTCAAAATTCAGGCATAAGGCGTGTTTCCCAACCGCCTGCTACCCCCGCTGTCGAGCGTTGTGGGCGGCGATTGATGCAATTCAAAATTCAAAATTCAGGCATAAGGCGTGTTTTCCAACCGCCTGCTAACCCTGCTGTCGAGCGTGGTGGGCGGCATTCGATGCAATTCAAAATTGATAACATTATTTTTTAAGTTCTGCAAAGGCTCGTTGCAACTCCTCTCTATCGTCGAAGTGCAGCTTCTCGCGCCCGACGATCTGGTAGGTCTCGTGGCCCTTGCCCGCAACGAGGATTATATCGCCCGCCTGAGCCAGCATAACGGCCGTACGGATTGCCTGCGAGCGGTCGGTGATGCGCAGCGTCTGCGACTGCGGCTCGACGCCCGCCATCATCTGGTCGAGGATCTGCTCGGGATCCTCGGTGCGCGGATTATCCGACGTGAGAACAGCAACATCGGCCTCGCGCGAGGCTATCGCTCCCATCTCGGGGCGCTTCGTGGAGTCGCGGTCGCCGCCGCAACCGCACACTACGATGAGTCGCTGCTGGGGGGTGCGGATGTCGTTGATCGTGTCGATCACGTTCTGCAACGCATCGGGCGTGTGGGCATAATCGACAATGGCGGTAAGCCCCGTTTCCGAGCGCAGAGGTTCGAAGCGACCGCTCACCGAGTGCAGGGCACTCATCGCGCAGAGCACCTCGTCGCTGTGCGCACCCAGCTCCATCGCAATGCCATAGACGCAGGCCAGATTGTAGGCATTAAAGCGGCCTATCATCCCTACCCACAGCTCCCTCTCGTTCAGGCGCAGCAGCATACCGTCGAAGAGCATCTCCAGCACCTTGCAGTGGTAGGTGGCCATCTGTCGCAGCGAGTATGTCGCCACGCGGGCGCGGCAGTTCTGCACCACGACCTCACCATTGCGGTCGTCGGCGTTCACGACGGCAAAGGCCCGCTTCGGCAGGCGGTCGAAGAGCAGCTTCTTGGCACGGATATACTCCTTGAAGGTGCCGTGATAGTCCAAATGGTCGTGCGTGAGGTTCGTGAAGCCCGCACCGCAGAACTCCAGCCCTCGCACACGATCCTGCACGAGCGAGTGCGACGAGACCTCCATAAAGCAGTACTCGCAGCCGCAATCGACCATCTCGCGCAGCATAGCCTGCAGACGCAGGGCGTCGGGTGTGGTGTGGGTTGAGGGTATCTCCCTGCGGTCGATTCGATAGACCACCGTCGAGATCAATCCCACGCGGTAGCCCAACGCGCGAAAGAGGTCGTAGAGCAGCGTTGCGATGGTGGTCTTGCCGTTTGTGCCCGTAACGCCCACCAGACGCAGCTCGCGCGAGGGGTGATCGTAGTAGGCGGCGGCGATGTCGGCCATAGCCGCCGACGAGTTCTCCACCACAACGTAGCACACATCATCGCTCAGGCGCTCGGGCAGCTGCTCGCACACCACAGCCGCAGCACCCGCCTCGACGGCGCGCTCGATGTAGTCGTGGCCATCGACCTGCGTGCCGCGCAGAGCAAAGAAGCAGTCGCCCGCCTTGACTTCGCGCGAATCGAACGTAAGGCCCGTAATTTCGGGGTCGGCCGATGCGGTGAACGACCGCACCTCCGTGGAGGATAGTATTTCGCTTAAATGTTTCATTCTATTTCAGTGTTATGGTTACGCTCTCGCCCTCGGCAATCTTGCGCCCGACGGCGATGCTCTGCGTTCGTACCGTGCCTCGACCTGAGAAGTGCACCCTAAGGCCGCGACTCTCCAGAATGTAGAGCGCATCCTTCAGGCCCATACCCACCACGTTGGGCATAAGGTTTTCGTGCTCGATGGTGCTGACATTGACGTTGAGCAGCGTATCCATCGTCGCCACGCCCCACCCCTCGCGGTCGGTAAAGGATATGCGGGGCGAGAACTTATCCGCCACGCGCCTTATCTGGGCGATGTTGCCGCCCTTGATCGAGGTGGGCACCTGCTTCTGGGCCGACGGGGTGATTGTGCGGTGCCAATCCTTGTCGCGGTAGAAGATGTAGTTCACCACATCCCTCACAACGGGGCCTGCCAGCTGCGCACCGTAGATGCTACCCTTGCGGGCGCTCTGCGTAAAGATCGAGGTCATAACCGTATATTTGGGGTTGTCGGCCGGAAAGTATGCCACCAGCGAACCCATATAGTAGCCCTCGCTGTATCGCGCACCGCCACCGGCGCCATTCTGCGCCACCTTTGCCGTACCGGTCTTTGAGCCGACGCGGAAGGAGAGCGTATCGCGGAAGAAGGTCTTTGTCGTACCCGTTCGGGCGGTCTCCTCCAAACACTCCCGAACCAGCGCGAGCGTTGCGTCGGAGCATATCTTCTCGTCGATGACGCGCGTGGGAAACTCCTCCACAACCTCGTCGCCACGACGAATCTCCCTCACCAGTCGGGGCGCTACCATACGTCCGCCGTTAGCCACCGCGTTGTAGAGCGTGAGGATGCGGATGGGGGGCATCTCGATGGCGTAGCCGTAGCCGAGATTGGGGAGTGAGGGGGCCCACCACTGATTCTTGTTGCTCGGGTCGGGGATGTAGCTCTGGCGCTCGCCCAATTCGCCCAATCCCACGTCGCCACCGAGGTGGAGGCGGTTGGTCAGGAAATCGACATATCGCTGCTTGTCGTCGTTGTAGTTGCGGTAGATGGCATCGGCGAAATAGACATTCGACGACTGTGCAAAGGCCGTGCGCATATCGATCATCCCGCCAATGGGGTGGTCGTCCTGCACATCCGCGCCGCTGATTCTCACCATTCGGCCGTTGTGCGTGTCATACTCGGTCGTGATGGGCAGCCCGAGATCCTCCACTAAGGCCAACATCGAGGCGAGCTTGAAGGTCGAGCCGGGCTCGATGCGGCGCGAGAGGGCGTAGTTCTCCTTCTCGTAATAGATGCCGCTCTGGGGCGCTGTCTCGCCCAGATTGACCATCGCAAGAATATCGCCCGTCGAGACCTCCATTACCATCGTCGTTCCCCAGATGGCCTCCTGATCGACAAGCTGTCGGCGCAGAATCTCATCCACGGCGTGCTGAATCTCTACGTCGATCGTGGTCAGAACATCCTCGCCATCCGAGGCGGCGATATTCTCGTCGCTATGCACCGCCGCCGAGAATCCCGGAGCGATGCGCTGACGCAGCGTGCGGCCATTCTCGCCGCGCAAAAAATCGGCATAGACCGCCTCGATACCGTACTGACCGCGCGCCTTGGCCATATCCTCCTCGCTCAGGTTGCCCGAGATAAGGCCGATGGTGCGGCGGCCCAGCTCGCCGTAGGGATAGACGCGCTCGTCGATGATATGCTTCTTGAACGTAACGCCCATATTGCCGTTCAGGATGGGGTATGTACTCAGCTCCTGCCACTCGTTGAAATCGACCGCGCGGGGCAGAATCTGCACGGGGCGGTGGTTGCGAACGGCCGTATCGACCTTCAGCACCTGAAAGGCATCGTCGCGCATAAGATCGACCAGAAGGGTTATAAGGTCGCTGCTGCGCTTGACTATGGAGTCGTGTGAATAGACTCGCTTGAAGTTGCGCTCGCGCTCTGAGATCAGGCGGCGGCGATACTCCGCCGAGGTGCGATCCTTGAAAAATCCCGCCAAGAGTTTCGACAGCGAGTCGGCATTCTCGCGAAAAACCTCATCGTCGTCGAAGCCCTCGCTACCCATATCGAAGTCGATGCGGTAGCGCAGAATCGAGGTGGCCAGTGGCTCGCCATCGCGCGCCAAGATTGCCCCTCGGCGCGAGATAATTGTATCGCGTAAGAAGATGCGATTCTCCAGTCGGGCGGCGTTGTAGGCCGTCTCGCCCGAGGGCATCATCACCCACACCAGACGCCCAACCACGCACAGAGCAATCAGGAAGAAGACTATGTACATAATCTTCGCCCGAAAGAACATATCCGATCGGATGTCGTTATCACCCTTTTTCTTTGCCATATCGCGTGCCCCGTCGGGGCGGAAAATCGGTTAATTATCTACAACTGTTTTGGTGCGCTCGGGATCGCGCAGGTCGATACCCCGTCGGGCCAGCTCCTCGCGCACGGCCTGATGGGTGGAGTTTTGATGCAGCTCCTCCTGCAGACGTATCGACCGCTCGCGCAGCAGCTGCACGTCGCGCTCGACCTGCGAAAAGCGCAGATCGGCATACAGCGTGGCGAACATCACCGCAATGCTCAGGAACGACATCACCGCAATGACGGCCAAGTAGCGATAGATGTCCCTCACACCCTGACTCGTCAGAATCGAGCCCGAGATAAGCTGCCAGCTCAGGCGCGAACGACGCTTGCGCTCGCGGTGCTGCTCGGCCGCTTCGGCCTCGGCCTCCGCCTCGCGGTCGCGCTCAATATCCTCGTCGGCCTCGCCGCTCTGGATACGACGCACCTCGCTGCGCACGCGGCGGCGGAACTCCTCGTCCTCCTGCTGTCGGCGCAACTCCTCCTCGGTTACGGGGTTGAAATCGTCGTTTGTGGGCCTCATTCTCTTATCTCTTTTCTGCTACACGCATCTTGGCCGAGCGCGAGCGTGGATTGCGCTCCACCTCCTCGGCCGAGGGCACGATAGCCTTGCGCGTTATGACCTCGAAGGGGGCTGTGGCACGACCGAAGAAGTCCTGCTCGACCTTGCCCTCGAAGTTTCCGCTACGCATAAAATTCTTCACCAGTCGATCCTCTAACGAGTGGTACGAAATCACCACCAGTCGTCCCCCCGGGCGCAGCACTTTGAGCGACTGCTCGAGGGCCATCTTCAGCGCCTCCATCTCGCCATTGACCTCGATGCGCAGCGCCTGAAAGAGTTTCGTCAGAAACTTCTTCTCGTCGCGCTTTGGGGTGCAGGGGGCAACGGCCTCGACCAGCTGCGAGGTTGTGGTGATGGGGGCCTTCTCGCGCTCGCGCACGATGCACGCGGCGATCTTCCACGTCGTGTCCAGCTCGCCATACTCGCGCAGGATGCGGCCGAGCTGCTCGGCGTCGTACGAATTGACCACATCGGCTGCCGTGCGGCCACCCCTCTGATTCATACGCATATCGAGCGGCGCATCGCCACGAAACGAGAAGCCGCGCCCCAGCTCATCGAAGTGGTGTGACGAGACTCCCAGATCGGCCAAGATGCCATCGACCTCGGTAACGCCCCTTAGGCGCAACGCCCCGCGCAGGAAGCGGAAATTGCTCTCGACGTAGTGAAAACGCTCATCGTCGGGGGCGTTCTGGAGCGTGTCGCGGTCCTGATCGAAGGAGTAGAGCTGGCCCTTCTCGCCTATCTGTGAGAGGATGTGGCGCGAGTGTCCGCCACCGCCGAACGTAAGGTCGCAATAGGTGCCGTCGGGGCGGATGGCCATCTCGCGGATAGCCTCCTCCAGAAGCACGGGAATGTGGTATGTGGTGTTGTCTAAAGACATATTCGTAGCGCAAAAGTATATTTGGGTGTAAAGTTACTGCTTTTAGCAAAAATATTGTAAATATTTTCCGAGATTTTATTAACAAATGACTTTTCAAACCACATCCACCTTCGCGCTCCTTATGAGGGAGCTGCGTCATCGCCGCCCGCTGATGCTGTCGCATCGCGGCTCGCTCGCGCTCTACACCTTTCGCGGGGGCGAGTCGCCACAGCTGATGTGGGAGGTGGGACGACTGCGCGAGCGGGCCTTCCGCGCAGCGGGGGGCGGCGTGGGCCGCGAGGTGGACATCGACGCTGACGACATAGCCTCCGACGGCTATAACCAACTCATTGCGTGGGATTTGCAACACGAGCAGATTGTCGGCGGCTACCGCTACATCGTAGGCCGACACGGCGACGAGCGGCACATCTCGTCGCTGCATTACTTCCGTCCGAGCGATAAGTTTCGGCGCTTGGTGCTGCCCTCGGCCATCGAACTCGGCCGCTCGTTTGTCGTGCGCGAGAGCGCGGGCGAGGGGGTGCGTCATTCGCTCTTTGCGATGGATGCGCTGTGGCAGGCGTTGGGGCTGATTGTGGGGCGCGAGCGTGGGGTGCGCTACCTCTTCGGGAAGGTTACCATCCCGCCTCTGTATGACGCTTTGGCGCGGGAGCTGATACTTCGCTTTTTGGAAAAATTTCATCCAGCGCGGCAGTCGCTGCTGCAGCCCCGCTGGGAGCTCGAGCGCGAGCCGCTGCCCGATATGTTCACGCTGTGGAGTTATGAGGAGAACTACGCCCTGCTGCAGGATCTGTTGCGCTCGCGTGGTGAACGCCTACCGCCTATGCTTCAGGCATATATGCGGCTCTCGCGGCAGATGCAGTCGTTCGGCGCGGTACTCAACACCGACTTCGGCCACGCCATCGAGGTCGCCATACTGATCGACACGGCGGAGCTGAACGAGGAGATGAAAATGAAATACACCCCTAAGGGGTGTTTTGCATCCGCCTGCTATTCCCGCTTTGGAACGTGATGGGCGGCACCCCTAAGGGGTGTTTCTCAACCGTCTGCTACTCTTTCTTATGAGCGCGGTGGACGGCAGGCGGTGCAATGCAAAATTCAAAATTCAAAATGTAGAATTAATAAATACGTCATTCCACATTTCCGCAAGGGTTAGCAGCCTGATACAAAATCAGATGCACTGCGGAAATGATTGGAATCTACCTTTGTTGAAAATAGTTTGCTGATACAAATTATTTTTCACGCAACTTTTTCCGAAAAAGTTGCACAAAAAGGCCGCACGGCACAATTTGCGGGGTCGTCGCGCCGTCGTCGGTAAAATGAATGCTACGCACTTTTGAAGCAATCAAAAGGTCTCCATTTTTTAACCCTCCGCCGACGCGCCGCCCTTCTTCCGCAAATTCTGCAGTGCGGTTTTTCTTTTCCTACGCGTATCTGTCCTATTTTGCATTAATAAAAAAGGCTATCCAAACTCGGATAACCTTTTCTATTTTAAGGAATTGCATAACAAGAGCTATTTTGAGGCTGGTCGCAGTGGGCGAAAGCGGAGCATACTGAGGCGTATGTGAGCATTTCGCACGCAAGCCAGACACCAAAAGAGCCTTGTTAGGCATTTTCTTTTATAACCACTTCTTGTATCGGAAGTACCAAATCGTCAGTCCCGAGGCCAGAATCATCAGCAGGATGGCAAACATATAACCCAGCGGCAGCGTAACGCCCCCTACGTTCCACACCCAATCCAGCTCGGGCATCAGGTGGAAGTTCATACCATAGACACTCGCGATGAGCGTTGCGGGCAGGAAGATAACCG
Organism: Rikenellaceae bacterium; assembly: GCA_015059925.1. GTDB lineage: Bacteria > Bacteroidota > Bacteroidia > Bacteroidales > Rikenellaceae > Alistipes. The sequence goes on along the minus strand of SUZL01000007.1, from coordinate 81,522 downwards.
CCGCCACCGAGAAGATCTTCACGATCTCGTTCTGCTCGATGTTGATCAGGCCGAGGGCAGAATCCTGTATGTAGTCCAGACGCTGCGAGCTGAAGTCGGCGTGGTTGATCAGTGAGTTCACGTCCTTGATCATCAACTGCAGACGGGGATAGATATCGTTCGGGAAGCGCTCGCTACGGAGGATGTTCGACAGGATACGCTGGCGGTCGAAGAAGTTCTCTCTAAGGACCATCGTGCTCTCCTGCAACAGGTTAATACGGTGGATAACCTCCTTGTCGATGGTGTCCTCCGTATTGATGTCCTTGCTCAGCTTGGCAACCTGCTTGGCCACAAGCTCCACAAGGTCGGCATCGAAGTCGATGCGTACCTCGAGTAGCGAGATGAAGATGTGGTAGCCGGTCGAGTAGCCGCGATAGTTCATCTGCAGTCGCTTCTCCGCCTCGCGGAAGGTGCGCGACTCGGCCGTACGCTGCGACACGAGCACACCCTCGTTGGAGATGATGAACGACACGGGCTCGACGTCGAACGAGCCGTCGGACTTGGGGATGAAGAAGTTGGTGTTGGAGATTATCGAATTCTCATTCTCCGAGTACTTCGACGTTGACTCAATCTCCTCGACCTGCTGGCGCGTCTGGAGGCTCTCCTCCATAAAGTTCTCGACGGCCTTCTGCTCCTTGATCGTGGGCGAGAGCAGGTCTAACCACAAAATGTCGTCATAGCCCAGATTGTCCAGCAATTCGGGCTCGGCGTTGCGTATGATCTTGTTGTATTGCTTGAGATAGATGGTAAGCATTGTCTGCAAATTTTACGGGTTGAACTCCTTGATTTCTGGCAGCCGAGGCGAGCAACACACTCTCGGCGAGAGTCATCCGTCCCCGTGGGGGCGGCTACCCTCTTCAGCCCGGATTGGATCGGGGCTCGATCTTGAGTCCCGCATCCCAGAACTTTTGCAGCGCCGAGTGCTTCTCGGCGTTGAATACGAAATCTATGTTTTGCGTCAGATACTCATAAGCGTTGTAGGGCTTCTTATCAAAGCCGTGCTCAACGACCGCCTCCCATATCGACTCTACACCGAAGGTGAGCGCACGCTGCAGCGCGTCGATATGCTCGTACGAGGTGCCCTTGCGAGCCACCCACACCGCGAAGGCGAAGGGCATACCCGTCAGGCGGTTCCACTCATCCGCGAGATCGTACGAGTAGTTGAACAGCCCCTCGTGGTCGAAGACCTTGTCGCCGATCAGCAGGAAGGCATCCTCCTTCTGTGCGAAGGCCACCTGCGAGTAGTCCCGAAGGTCGTACCACTCGGGTGTGATGTGCCACAGGTTGGCGGCCAAGTAGCCGACCAGCTGTACCGACGTGCGCGAGTGGGCGTCGAGGAATACGCGACGCACCTGAGCGACGGGCACATTCGAGAAGAGCGCAACGGTGCGCACACGGCCCGAAGAGCCAATGCAGTAGTCGGTGATGATGTTGGTTGATTTGAGCGTTGGAACCATCGCCGAGGGCATCAGGGTGATGTCGGCTGCGCCCGAGATGTAGTTCTCGTAGCAGCCTGCGGGAGGCGCCAACAAAAGGTCGGCGCGAAGATTACCTTCGTGCTGAATACCATAGATGAATGGTATCGTATTGAGATACGACACAGCCGCTATGCGTGCACCCGTAACCATCATCCATACAGTTCTCCAAATTAGTTCCACAATCGGCCCTTCCGCTTGCGGCGGGGCACTTTGACGTGCAAATATAACAAAAAGAATGCAAAATGCAAAATCAAAAATTAGCGATTCGCATTTTGCACTCCTCTGTCGTGCTGTTAAAGCGGTATATTCTACGCCACTAAGGCTATTTCGTGTCGTACTTTATAAGTTCGTAGTCGCGTGAGCCGAGGCCGATTTTTTCGGCGTGCTCGAGGCACGAGCGCCACTCCGACTCGGGAGTTGAGTTTTTGAAGTGGTCGTGGTGGTCGCAGAAGCCCTCGGCGTGGATGTGGTCGTAGAGCTGGCTGCCGGGCAGGGGCGTAGCGGCCAGACAAGCGTCGGCGCAGGCCTGATCGAGAGCCAGAGCGTCGGTCGATGCGAACATACCGATGTCGGGCAGGATCGGGGCATCGTTCTCGGCGTGGCAGTCGCAATTGGGCGAGATGTCCACCACGATCGAGATGTGGAACTGCGGGCGACCATCCACCACGGCCTTCGCATACTCGGCCATACGGCGGTTGAGCATCGTCGGGGCCTGCTCGTTCTCGAAGCTGATGGCATCGAAGTTACAAGCGCCCAAGCAGCGGCCGCATCCTACACAGTTGGTGTAATTGACCTTCATCTTGCGTGTTGCCACGTCGAACTCCAATCCGCCATTGGCGCACTGCGCCTGACAGAGCTTACAGCCGCGACACATCTCCTCGTCGATCTGGGGCTGGCCACCGCTATGCTGCTCGGTCTTACCCGCGCGCGAGCCGCAACCCATACCGATATTCTTGATTGCACCGCCGAAGCCCGTCATCTCGTGACCCTTGAAGTGGCTCAGACTGATGAAGATGTCGGCATCCATAACGGCGCGACCGATCTTGGCGGCCTTCACATACTCGCCACCCACGACGGGAACCTCGATGTCGTCCGTACCCTTCAGTCCGTCGCCGATCAGAATCGGGCAACCCACCGTCAGGGGCGTAAAGCCGTTCTCCCACGCGCAGTAGAGGTGCTCGAGGGCGTTCTTGCGGCTGCCGGGGTACATCGTGTTGCAGTCGGTAAGGAAGGGCTTGCCGCCCAGCTCCTTCACAACGTCCACCACGGCGCGCGCGTAGTTCGGGCGCAGGTAGCTGATGTTGCCCAGCTCGCCAAAGTGAATCTTGATGGCCACGAACTTGCCATCCATATCAATCTCGCCGATGCCGGCCTTGCGGATCAGCTTCTGAAGTTTCTTGGGGAGTCCGGCACCGTGAGCCTTGGTGCGGAAGTCGGTGAAGTAAACTTTAGATTTTTGCATAGTCGTATGAGTATAGTTTTCACAAAGTAAGCGATAAAAATGCGAACTACAAAAAAGTGTGAGCGAAAAAGTACCCATTAAGCAAAAAAATATCGCTTCACGCAGGGCTAAGGAGTAGCTGTTTTTCTGAAAAATAGTATCTTTGCATTGGAAGAGGATCTCGATTTGCAAATCACACACATTAAAATTATGAAAAAGATATTGTTGTTGGTGCTTGGAGTCGCATTGTTTTCAGCTCCCGTCGAGGCACAAAGTTTCTTGAAGAAGCTCGGCAAGGCAGTAGAGAATGCCGTAAAGGAGGAGATTACCAATGCCATTAAGGATGGCGTGAACAAAAACTCCCAGAACGATGAGCAACCCCAGCAGAGCGCACAACCTGCTGTGCAGGCGAATCAGGCAAATCAGCCAAAGCAAAGTTCGCCCGCACCCACAGAAAAACCCGACCACGGTGAGAATATTCAGCAGGAGTCAGGGTTGGATTATATCGACGAATATGGCATCAACCACGGAGGAGGAATCCTTATCGGTGGGATATTGTGGGCTCCGGTGAATTGTGGTTACCACGCCACCGATTTCCCCTATGGAAAGCTATATCAGTGGGGCAGAAAGCACGGACAGGGTTACAATGGGCCTTATAGGGTCGAGCAAGGCAATGTTAATCCCGACAAGACTCAGGCCGAGATAACGCCTGCGCCGGTTACCCCTGCCGAGGCACGCAAACACCCTAATACTTTCTATGCAAAGAGCGATAATGCGACTTTCAACTGGACCACGAACGATATGAAGTTGTGGAATAACTTCACCGATGACGGCATTATCTTCAAGAATAAGGATAACGACCCGTGCCCCGAGGGGTGGCGCGTGCCCGAGTTGTACGATTTCTACAACCTCGTGGAGCACCATTCGAAGTTTGTTAAACATCCCGATACGGGACAGCAGGGAATGTGGTTCTCTGGCCCTCAGCCTTATAGTACTGACGTTCAGCGTATCTTCCTTCCGGCGGCGGGTATCCGCTTTCAAGATGCCGAGGCTGCCGGACGCGAGGTTTATGGCAAATATTGGACTCTGCGCCACGGCGGATCGGAGGGAGCGGTGTGGCATCTCGATTTCAGCAATAATGGAGCCGATGTGCTCCCGATGGCCTTCCCGCACGAGGCATATACGGTGCGTTGCGTGAGGGATATCGAAGGACAGAAGATGAAATAGCGTATAAAAAGCCTGCATATTTGAAAAAGTTCTCAGGTAGCTTACCCGAATAAAAAGAGCCTGCCCAACAAGTCGTGGACAGGCTCTTTTTATTGTTATAGCAATATTCTTACTAAAACTACTCCAACGGCTCGAGTACGCACATCGCCTCCATCAGCATACACCCCGTAACGTGGGGCGTGAGGCCCACCTCGGCATCGCTTGCAGGGGCCTGCCACCAGCTGCCGCCGTAGAGCATCGTCGAGTGATTGATGCCGTTGTCGACCATCACGGTTGCCAAGTGCGTCAGGTAGTCGTGGAACTGTCGGCGGGTGGCCTTATCGAGCGATTTGTCGTTGATGAGCTTAACAAAATAGCGGAAGAAGATTCCGTGAAACAGGCCTCCGTCGCCGCTGGTCGCATCCGTCAGCGCACCGCGATTTGTGGACATACGCTCCACGACGTGGCGAGCCGCCAGCACCGCATCGGCGAGGTACTGCTCCTCGCCCGTAATCTTGTATAACTCGTGCGCCGCCCCAAGGAACGTACCCTGATTGTAAGTAAAGATCCAGTCGCGGTTGATCTTGCCGTTGGCCGCGATATTGTCGGCCACGGCACCCGTCGTGGTGTCGAAGAGCGTCTTTTTCAGCCACGCATATATCTTTTTCGCCTCGGCGAGGTACTCCTCACGGGGCTTGCCACTCTGAGCGCCAGCCTTGTCGTAGAAGTTGTAGAGTCGGGCGGCGATGATGGCGGCAGGACCGTTCGAGCAGGCATTTTTCGATTTCCCGACATCAGTCTTCCAAGTTATGCCTCCGTACCACGGCCCCTCATCCTCGGGGCCCCACGTTGGCCATATCCACTGATCGAAGATCTGTCGCGCCTTGGCATAATACTTCTGCTCGGACGAACTCTCGAACATACGAATCTGTGTGAGCGCAATCCACTCCATATCATCTACATAAACATTCCACCACGGATCCTCCTCGCGGCCCGAGAAGTTGAATCGCGGAACTCCCTCCCACCACAACGGATATAGCGCGAGATACTCCTTGTTGCCTGTGCGCAGGTAGGCGTCGATCACAACATCCATAGCGTGCGCCTGCGGCCAGTAGTGCTCGGTGGTCATATTCGAGAGGTTGCTACCGTAGTTGAAGTAGTAGCGGTCGCTGTAACCCTCGAAACTCGCACCCCAAAACTTATCGATGAGCGAACGCACCATCCCATCGGCCATCGTGCGCCAATATGCTGCATCCTTCTCGACCTTTGGTGCGAGGGGCTCTGCGGCCGAGGCGGTGAAGATGTGAAGAAGGAGTGAGATGGTGAGAAGAAGGCGAAGTGACGGTTTCATAGTTTTGAGGATTAATAGGTTGGTAATAAACAAAAAAGCACCTGCCCGCAAGCAAGTGCTTCTCTTTGGGTGGGCCCAGAGGGGCATGATCCCACGACCTTCGGATTATGAGTCCGCTGCTCTAACCGACTGAGCTATGGGCCCTGCACTTAGCGCGCGGCACAACAGCATCGCCACGCTTAGCGATGCAAAGATATGATAAAATTTTGTAATATAAAACTATCAACCGAAAAAATCGGGGCCCCGCCGAGCGTTACTCCTCGGCTCTGCGGCGACGAGTGAAGAGCGACACCACCAACAGCAAAATCACCGCACCCAACACTGAGGCGATCAATGCGCCCCACGTCCCGACGGGCATCCAGCCCATCTTCTCGGCCAGCCATCCGCCGATCCATCCGCCCAAGAGTCCCACGAAGAGGTTGATTACGAGCCCCGAGCTGCTACCCTTGACGATAAGGTTGGCGATCCAGCCGGCCGCCAAACCAATAAGTAAATACCATAACCAATACATAACAGAAACGATTTATCACCCCTCCCGCCGCAAATTCCATACCCGAAAAACCTTTGGCGGGACGAACGGTTGCAATTTATTGGGCGCAAGAAGTTGTGGATGTACAATATATTCCGTAATTTTGCGTTTTATTAAGTAGTTTATGCCCGCGGCGAGCGGGAGTTAATTCGAGCGAATGAGGAGGACGATATTAATGATTTTGACGGTGTTGCTCATCGGCGGCGTGATATTCTTGCGCCGCGGATTGGGTGGCACCGCTGTCATTTCATCTGCCGAAGAGGAGGAGCAGGGCTACCACCTCAACGACTCGTTGCTTAATGCCTTCTCCGACCTTCCCGAGATGGAGCGTATGGAGCGCTACATCGAGCGCTGGATGCAGCGCAACGGCATTCAGGGCGCCTCGCTGGCTGTGATGCAGGACGAGCACCTGATCTACGGCAAGGGCTTCGGCTGGGCCGACAAGGAGCGCGAGCGCGAGGCCGAGGTGGGCGACATCTACCGCATCGCATCGGCATCGAAGCTCATCACCGCCGCAGGCATTATGAAGCTCTGCGACGAGGGCCTTCTCACGCTCGACAGCAAGGTTTTCGGCCCCGAGGGAATCCTGTCGCACCTGAGCGAGATCCGCGACAAGCGCGCCCACAACATTACTGTTCGCCACCTGCTGAACCACACATCGGGCTTCAGCCGCAGTATGGGCGACGTGATGTTCCGCGTGGCCGATGTTATGAAGTGGAAGGATATGGACACTACGCCCACAGCCGACGAGATGATCGCCTTCCAGCTCGGCCTGCGACTGCGTTGTGCTCCGGGTGGGCCGGCGCAATACTCGAATGTGGGTTATCTGGCGCTCTCGCGCGTGATTGAGCAGGTGTCGGGAATGGAGTACGAGACGTATATTCAGACTCATATCCTCTGGCCCGCAGGGTGTTACGATATGCACATCGCGCGCAACTACTACGAGGAGCGTTACCCGGGCGAGGTGCGTTACTACGGCAACGACGACGAGGGCATCGAGTCCTACGACGGCTCGGGCGAAAAGCGTCTGCGCGAGTATGGCGGCCACAATATCCGAGGCTTGCAAGGTGCGGGAGCGTGGGTTGCCTCGTCGGTTGAGTTGATGCGTCTGGTGGCCTCGATCGACGGCAAGCCGGGTGTGCCGGATGTGCTCTCGGCCGAGAGTGTTGCCCAGATGAAGAACATCACGCGCAAGGGCGACTATGCGTTGGGCTGGGCGCGATATAATGCAGGCAGCGGCTCGCTCGTTCGCACGGGTTCGATGTCGGGAACGTGCGCCTATATCGATCTGCGCGAGAAGGGTATTTCGTTTGTTTTCCTGACCAATACGAGCCACTATAAGGGTGCGACGTTCACCAACTCCATAGGCCGAATGATACGCGACGCGATGACGCGCGTTAAGGAGTGGCCCTCGGATCGAGATATGTTTGTCGAGGTGCCGCACCAGAGTGCCGACTCGATCTTGATGTCGGGAGTGAATGATATTTCGTAACTGTTCAAATAAAAAAGCCTGTCGCGCAGACAGGCTTTTTCTTTCTCTACAAGGATTCTGTTACTTAAACAATCTCGGAGCCAAGTTGTGCAAATCGTGGCGCCAAACGTGCCAGCTGTGTCCTCCCGGCATCTCGCTGTACTCGTACTTGATGCCGCACTTGTCGAATACCTTGAGCATCTCCTTGCCGTTGGCGTAGGCGATATCCTCCTCGCCACCCTGCGTGAAGAGCAGTAGCTTGGCGGTCTTATTCAGCGTTGCGGCGATCTCACGCAGACGTGCCTCGCCCTTCTCGTACATCTCCTTGTTGTTGGTGAACCAGCCCGAGCTCATCACGTTGATGTAGCCGAACATATCGGGGTGAGCCATAAACGAATCCAGAGTCTCCAAACCACCCATCGACAGACCTGCCAGCGCGCGGTTGGCCGCATCGGTCTTCACGCGGTAGTTCTTCTCGATGTAGGGTATGATATCTTTGGTCAGCTCGTCGGGGAACTTCTCGGTCGAGATGCTGCCGTCGGGCATTACCACAACCATCGGCACCATCTTGCCCTCGGCCAGAAGGTTGTCCAGGATGTCGCCCGCCTTACCCACACCGGGCCACGCAGCGTCGTTGTCGCCACCGCCGTGAATCAGATACAGAACGGGCAATTTGTCGGTCGAAGCGTTGTAACCCGCGGGAGTCCAGATGTGCATACGGCGTGTTGTGCCCATCGTCGAAGATTTGTAATATACCTGCGCCACAGCACCGTGCTCAACATCCTTCTGCGCCCAGAAAGCACCCTCGGGAGCAATCTCCACGACGGGACGAATCTCGCCCAGACGCTTGAACTTGGGGTCAAACACCGTAACGCCATCCACCACGAACGTGTAGCGATAGGCACCCGGCGTAGCCTTCTCCATCGTTGCGCTCCACACGCCGTTGTCGGCCTTCGTAAAGGTCAGCCCGCGCGCCATAATATCGCCCGAGAGACTCACCTGCTCGGCCTTGGGGGCATAGATGCGGAAGGTTACACTACCGTCGGCATTTACCTCCACCGACTTCAGATTATCGTTGGGCGTGGGCGTACGCTGAAACTGCGCACTCGCACTAACCCACATCAGCAGCGCCACCGCTGCAAAGATCATCTTCTTCATAACTATTTACTATTAAAGAGGTTGTAGTCTCCTACTCTATCACCACCACTTGGCGCACGCTCCCTACTTAATCTCGATGGTTTGGCCGGTGAGGCGGCTGGTTTCGGCCTCGTAGCAGACAACGTGGCTCTCGATCGAGGAGTCGATCGTTGAGCTGAGGATGCCGTTGGCCGAGCGGGTGATGCTATTGACGAACTCCTCGACGATGTTCAGGTCGGCACCAGCGTGGAAGGGCTGCGAGCAGAGGCCTGAGAAGTCGAACACCTGCTCCTCGTTGTCGCGGAAGCGGCGCACGCGGAGCGTGGTCTCGTTGCCGTCGATCTCGCCGTGGGTGAGCTTGATGTGTGTGCCACGGAAGTCGTTGCGCGTGAAGGCATTGACAACGAACGAGATAAGCGTGCCGTTCTCGAGCTCCATATTGAGAATCTGGTTATCCACAACATCGTTGTCGCAGTGGTGCACGCAGCGACCAAAGCGGCCTGAGCGCAGTTCCTCGTCGATCACGTCGTCGATCGTTCGGCCCTCGGGCACGTCGAAGTTGCGGATCCACTCCTTGCGCTCCTTATACAGATTCACGGCCGAGTAGGGGCACTGCTTCTCCACGCTGCAGTCGATGCAACGCTTGGCGCTACCCTCGGGGGCGCGCTCCTCGCGGAACCAGCGCAGCGAGCCGAACGAACTCACGCGGCGACACTTCGAGCCGGCCACCCACAACAAAAAGTCGATGTCGTGGCAGCACTTGGCAATCAGCATCGGGTTGGTCTTCTTCGACTGACTCCACAGACCGCGAACGTAGCTGTGCGTCATACGGTCGATGTTGATCTCGGCGTAGTGGTTGATCGAAATTATCTCGCCCAGAGCGCCTGAATCGACAACCTCCTTAATCTTCATAAAGTAGGGATGGAAGCGCAGAACGTGGCACACGCCAACCACAACGCCCTGACGATGAGCGTTTTGTTGGATGGCCAAACACTCCTCCTTGGTCTGCGCGATGGGTTTCTCCAGCAGAACGTGGTAGCCCGCATCGATCGAGCGCATCGTAGGCTCGAAGTGTTTATCCTCGGGTGTGCCGATCAGCACCGCGTCGGCATCGACCTTTGCGGCGAAGAAGTCGTCAATCGAGGCATAGCAATCCTCCATCTTCAGGCCGAAACGCTCAGCCATATTTCGACGACGAATCTCGACAGGCTCAACAACACTCACCAACTCGAGACGCTCGGGATGCCTTTTGGCATACTCCATATATTTATTGGTACGGTTGCCAGCGCCAATGACAACTATCTTAACTCTCTGCATATCAAGTTTTAGGTTCTCGGTTTTGCGGGAGGGGTGGCGGCGGATTACAGCTAATTATTGTCGCAACACCACATTTCCCACACAAATGTATAAATTATGATTGGCAAAATCAATTTTTTGAGCAACATTTTTTCGATTTTGGTCGATAAGATATACTTTTTGGTTGTTTTGGTGCCGAAAATTTCGTTTTTCAATCTTTTCGGGATGGCAACATCTGATTTATAATCTTTTGCACTATGCGAAAAATAGATCAAAATTTAGAAATAATTTCCCTTTTTTCCTGATTTTTATTCCTTCGCCTTCCCCGACTTGCGTAGCAAGGCGATGGGGCGGGCAGTACGATGTGAAAATGATTGGAATCTACCTTTGTGAAAAAAGTTTGCTGATAATAAATTATTTTTCACGCAACTTTTTCCGAAAAAGTTGCACAAAAAGGCCGCAACCGACGCTGCGAGCGCGAGCAGAGGGAGCTTGCTCACTTTGCCGAGCCGCGAGGAGGAAAACTTTGTTAAGGCACAATTTGCGGGGTCGCCGCGTCGTCGTCGGTAAAATGAATGCTTCGCACTTTTGAAGCAATCAAAAGGTCTCCATTTTTTAACCCTCCGCCAACGCGCCGCCCTTTTTCCGCAAATTCTGCAGTGCGGTTTTTTATTTTTTTTTGCGCGTCAGCCTCATTTTGAATTTTGCATTTTGCATTTTGCATTCTGCATTGCACCGCCTGCCGCCCATAATGCCCGAGAGCAGGAGTAGCAGGCCGTTGGGAAACACGCCTTAGGCGTGATTTTGAATTGTTGATAAACATCTTTATCATTTTTTGCGTATATTTGCCGAAAATAAGGTTAAAAATCTGGTTATGAGTCAGCAAAAAAGAGCCTCGTTCGGAGGCAAGTTGAGCGCTATTCTGGTTGCGGCCGGCAGCGCTATCGGTCTGGGAAGTATTTGGCGTTTCCCCTATATGGCGGGTGAGCACGGTGGTGCGGCCTTTATGTTGGTATATCTGCTCTGCGTCTTTGTGGTGGGTATTCCCGTGATGCTCGGCGAGTTCGCCGTGGGCCGCCAGACTAAGATGAATGCCGTTGGCGGCTACCGCTCGCTGGCGAAGAATTGGCGTTGGCTGGGCTACTGCGGTGTGATTGGCGCGATGTTCATCTCGGGATATTACTACATCGTGGCGGGCTGGTCGCTCGAGTACTTCTTCTCATCGCTCACAGGCTCGCTCTACTCTTCGACGGAGAGCTTCACCACGCAGTTTGCTACGTTCCAAGCATCGTGGCGCGAGGTGTTATATACATTCCTCTTTATCCTGCTCACGCACCTGATCATCATCCGCGGCGTGGAGAAGGGTATCGAGAAGGCCTCGAAGGTGATGATGCCCGCACTGTTCGTCATCCTCGTCATTATGGCCATCCGCGTGGCGTTTATGCCGGGTGCCGAGGGCGGCTACGAGTTCTTCCTCAGGCCCAACTTCGCCGAGGCATTCTCCGCCAAGACCATCTTTACGGCTATCGGTCAGGCCTTCTTCTCGCTCTCGGTGGGAATGGGATGTATGGTAACCTATGCCTCTTATTTTAAGGAGGATAACAACCTTACGGGCACTTCGCTCAGCGTGGCTCTGCTCACGCTCTTGGTGGCCGTTCTGGCCGGATTGGTGATCTTCCCCGCCGTCTTCAGCGCAGGTCTGGAGCCCTCGGAGGGTGCTTCGCTGATCTTCGTTACGCTGCCCGAGATCTTCAAGGATATGCCTATGGCGGGTGTGTGGTCGTCGGTATTCTTCATCCTGCTGATTATGGCCTCGCTCACCTCGACAATCTCGTTCCACGAGGTGCTGACGGCCTACTTCCTCGAGGAGTACAACCTCTCGCGCAAGGCCGCTACGCGCATCACGTCGGCTCTGTCGCTGGCGCTGTGTCTGCTGTCGCTGCTGTGGGTGTTCGACATCAAGGTGCTTGATATTCAGGATACTTCGTTCTTCGACATCTTCGACTACACGACGGCCAACATCCTGATGCCCATCGGCGGTCTGTTCACCTGCCTGTTCGTGACGTGGAAGATGAAACCCTCGTTCCTGCGCGACCAGATGACCAATCACGGCAAGCTGCGCGGCCGTCTGTTCCCGCTGCTGTGGTTCACGCTCAGATACATCACACCGCTGCTGATCATCTACATCTTCGTGAAGAATCTGGGTATTATCTAATGCGGAACGATTATTGAAGGAGAAAGGCTATGAGAACACTATTTTGTATTACTATATCGGCTCTCGCGCTGCTGCTCACAAGCGGCTGCTGCGCCTGCCGCAAGGGCAAGAATAACCTGCCTTTAGAGGGGCAGCAGTGGCAGCTGGTGCGAATGATGGGGCGCGACTACACCTTCGAGAAGGGGCAGTTCACCTTCAGCTTTGGCGAGGATGGAATCTTCGCAGGCCGCGGCGCCTGCAACCAGTTTAGTGGCGGATATACCACCTCACCGACGGGCGCACTCGCGTTTGACTCGCTCGGCACGACGCGGATGATGTGTCCCGATCAGGCCCTCGAGAGCGAATTTGCGGCGCTTCTGGAGCGCATAACGCACTACGAGGTGGATGGCTCGCTGCTGCTGTTGCTAAGCAATGGAGAGATGCAAGCGGTCCTAAGTGCGGTAACGGAATAAACCGCAATGCCGCCGACAGCAAGAGCAGCAGGCCGTTGCAAAACACGCCTTAGGCGTGCAGGCGGTCCTAAGCGCGGTAGCGGAATAATAAAAAAGGTGTCCCGTTCGGACACCTTTTTTTAATTCAAAATTCAAAATGAGAATTACGTCATTCCACATTTTCACATCGTTTTACTTGCCTGATACTATAATCGTTTCTATGTGAAAATGATTGGAATCTACCTTTGTAAGAATAGTTTGCTGATACCAAATTATTTTTCACGCAACTTTTTCCGAAAAAGTTGCACAAAAAGGCCGCAACCGACGCTGCGAGCGCGAGCAGAGGGAGCTTGCTCACTTTGCCGAGCCGCGAGGAGGAAAACTCCGTTAAGGCACAATTTGCGGGGTCGTCGCGCCGTCGTCGGTAAAATGGATGCTACGCACTTTTGAAGCAATCAAAAGGTCTCCATTTTTTAACCCTCCGCCAACGCGCCGCCCTTCTTCCGCAAATTCTGCAGTGCGGTTTTTTATTTACAAACTCCTCCCCTTATGGAGGGGAGGTGTCGCGTAGCGACGGAGGGGTCTTAATTTTGCATTTTGAATTTTGAATTTTGAATTTCTCACATAACTACCCCTCAACGGGGCGGCGATTGAGCAGGGCGTGGGTGATGGTGAGTTCATCGACATACTCCAGCTCGTCACCGAAGCCGATGCCGCGCGCGATGGTCGAGACACGCACGTCGGGGTAGGCCTTCAGGCGGTTCATAATGTAGAAGAGTGTGGTCTCGCCCTCGATGGAGGTTGAGATGGCCAGAATGACCTCACGCACCTCTCCCGCAGCGACCTTCTCGATGAGCATATCGATCTTCAAATCCGACGGGCCAACGCCTTGCATCGGCGAGATCACGCCCCCCAAGACGTGGTACAGACCGCGATATTGGCGCGTATTCTCGATCGACATCAAGTCGCCCACCTGCTCCACAACGCAAATCGTCGAGCGGTCGCGCTCGGGGTTTTGGCATATCGGGCAGCGGGCCTCGTCGCTCAGGTTGTTGCACTCCTCGCAGTGGCGCACCTCGCGGCGGAAGCGCGCGATGGCCGAGGTCATCTGCTCAACAGCCTCCGCGTCCATCTTCAGCAGGTGCATCGACAGGCGCAATGCCGTGCGACGACCAACGCCCGGGAGCTTCGCAAATTCCGCTACGGCATCTTGCAAAAGTTTCGACATAAATAAAACTTTATCTACGCTTGAACTTGCGGCCACTGGCCGCATTAATAATTTCTGACCCACCCCCACACCCCCGCCCGAGGCAGGGGCTTCGGTCGCCGTTTCAGGCGGCTCCTTTATGTGGAGCAATGACGGTCGTAGAGTTTACTATATTCTTTCGATTCTATCAATCTCAATCCAGCCCTTGCGGCCATCGGCGATGCGCACCTCGGCCCACTTCTCCATAACCTCGCCCACGCGCACCTTCGTGCCCTCGTGCAGCACGAAAAGCTCGGTCGCGTTGCCGTCGGGTGAGCTCTTGATCGAGGCCGCCGAACTCATAATGATAGCCTCGCGGCGGGCGGTAGTCTCCGTCCGGGCACTCCACGCAAAGGAGGTAGTGATAATGAAGAGCAGGCCAAAGACAGCCATCGAATAGAATCCCGCCTTACGCATCGTGAGGGGCTGTGCCAGAAGATAGATAAGCGCCATCGTGAGCGCGAGGGCCAGCATCACAATCGAGAGAATGGTCCACGCATTGCCACCCATAAGGTTGCGCACCGAACGCATCCACGTCGAGAGGAAGAACTCGGGGATCTGCTCGATGCTATCCTTGGTCGATTGCTCGGCGTAGGCCAGATTGTGGCGAATATCCTCGTCGGCGGGCTTCAGACGCAGGGCGCGGTTGTAGTTCAGCAGCGCCTCACCCACCTGCTCGCGCTTGAAGTAGGCGTTGGCCAGATTGTAGTAGAGCTCGGCCGAGTGGCGACCACCGTCCAGAATGGTGGTGTAGTACTCGATGGCGGTCAGGTAGTCGGCCGCATTGTAGGCCGCCGCAGCCGCATCCCACAACGCCTCGGGGTTGTTGGGCGAGGGTTTCATCGTAAAGAGGGGCTGCTGCTCCTGCTGTGGCTGTTCCTGTGGCTGCCCCTGCTGCTCCTGCGCCTCGGTCGGCATCGGCTGCTCGGTCTGCGCCTGAGCAAAAGTGGCGGAGAGAGCGAGGAGAGCTATTATAATAAAAAATCGTCTCATAGCTTAGCGTTTAATAATCGACTCGATTTGCGATATGATGTTCACTCCGTCCGAATAGACCTCCTCCATCGACACCGACTCCACGGGCGAGTACTGCGCCTCGTCGCAACGCGAGATGATGTCGGTGAAATGGTGTGCCACCTCGGCAGAGCAGCCGCGACGTTGCAGCTCCTCGCGGATGCGCTCCTTCGTCAGACTCGAGACGGGGATATTGAGCTTGTCGCTCATATAGCCCCACAGCGCCAACAGCATCTCCTCGAAGAAGGAGTGGCGGTTGCGCTCGTTCATATACTTCTCGGCCACGCGGAAGCGTTGCACTGCCACCTTGTTGGCGCGGCGGTTGCGCCTAAGAACCGTATTCTTGCTGTCGCGGATCACGCGGCGCAGGATAAAGTAGGCCACAACGGTAGCCACGATGACAAGCGCGATGAGCACAAAGTACGTCCCGCTCAGCATCAGCGGCGCGGAGATCGAGCTGAGGCGCGGCTCGCCGATCTTGATGAAGCGGATGTCGCTACCGATCTGGCGCACGCCCTCCTTCGATGAGCCGATGATGAGCTGCTGGGCCGTAGATGACGAGCCTGAGCCATCGGGGGAGATGCTCAGCGTCAAGGGTGCCGACTGCAGCGTAACGTACGACTCACGCTCGGGGCTGAAGAATGTGAACTCGATGGGTTGCAGGTTGTAGTCGCCCTCCGAGCGCGCAATGAAGGGGTACTCGAAGCGGCGATAGCCCGACGTGCCGGCCGTTGTGGTGCGGATCGACTCCGTAGAGCGCACATCGTAGAGCTCGAACGATGTGGGCAGCGAGAGCTTGGGGGCCTGCAGGAAGGTAAGGTTACCCGTACCGTTGATCGTTACGGTGTACGAGGCGGCCGAGTTGGCCTTGAGCATCTGCGGGGGATTCTCGGTATCCATCGTGAAGGATCCCACAGCACCCGTGAACGATGCGGGAGCACCTGCGGGCAGGGGCTTCACGTTGATGGTCAGCGCTCCCGTCGAGAGCTTGCGCGGCACGTTATAGACCTCGGCACCACCGCCGAAGAAGGGATCGAACGTGCGGCGCGAACGCATCACAACCTGAGCGACGGCCGTCAAATCGGTCGATTCGATCGTGAGCTGTCCCGACTGCTGGGGATAGAGAAGATACTCCTTGATGATCTGCGAATCATAGACCTTGCCATCGACCGTCTGGCGCGTTGCGGCGTAGCCGTCGGTGGGCAGCTCCTGCGACCAGAAACCGTTGAACGAGGGGAGCTTGACGTCCTCGAAGCCTGCGATGCTGGCGCGCGTGTAGAGCGTGAGCGAGGCACGTATCGGCTCGCCCTGATAGACCTCCTGACGCGAGAGGTTCAGTCGCAGCAGGATGTCGTCGTCGGCAATCTGATTCTGCACGGCTGTGCCCTGCTCCGTTGCGGCCTGCTCGTCGCGCTGGGCGCTCTGCGCCACAACCTCGATGGGGGTCGATTTGGTGGTGTAACGCTTGCCATCGACCTTCACCTCGGCGGGTGCGATGGTGATATTGCCGGCCGTCTGCGCCACCACGACGTAGGTTATCGTGTAGGTCGATTTGCTGCTCGAGACGCCATTTATCGACTGGAACGAGTGGCCCGTAGCCGTTGTGGGGCCCGCCAGCACCTCCAGCCCCTCGAACGAGGGCGTGCGGAACGAGTCGCTGTCGGGAGTGCCGTTGGTGAGCACGAACTCCACGCGGAACATCTCGCCCGCCGTTACGATCAGCGGCGTGTTGATCTCGAACGATACATCGCCCTCGGCACGCGCCATCGTAAGCGAAAAGGCGGCCACGAGGGTGAGTAGAATGTGTTTAAGGAATGAGCTCATTTATATGTTGTTTATCCTTAACAAAAACGTAATTTTGCCGTGATTTATTTCACGGCAAAGCAAAAAGTTCTCCCAAAAGAGAGAAAATTGAGGGTGTCGATTTAACACCCTCAATCTCGTATTGTAGTTTTAGTGGTTGTATAACAAGAGGAATTTCAAGGCTTGCGAAGATTTCAAAAGCGGAGTTTACTCGAAGTAAATGAGCATTTTGAAATCGAGCATAAGGTTGCGTTTAAGCGAGGGCAGAGGGAGCTTGCTCACTTTGCCGAGCGTAGCAACCAAAAGGAACTTAACGCCGAAATTACCTTGTTAGACGACTACTAATGGGCGAAGTCGGCAAAGAAATCGTTACCCTTATCATCTACGATGATGAATGCTGGGAAGTCCTCAACGTAGATCTTGCGCACAGCCTCCATACCCAACTCGGGGAAGTCAACCACCTCAACGCTCTTGATCGAACGCTTAGCCAATACGGCAGCGGGGCCACCGATTGAGCCGAGGTAGAAACCACCGTTAGCCTGACAAGCGTCCGTCACGGCCTTCGAACGGTTACCCTTCGCTACCATCACCATCGAGCCGCCAGCCTTCTGGAACAGATCAACGTAGGGATCCATACGTCCTGCCGTGGTGGGGCCGAACGAACCCGATGCCATACCCTTGGGAGTCTTGGCAGGGCCAGCGTAATATACGGGGTGATTCTTGAAGTACTCGGGCATAGGCTGTCCCTCGTCGAGCATCTGCTTGATGCGGGCGTGGGCGATGTCGCGCGCTACGATGAGCGTACCCTTCAGGTTAAGACGGGTCTTGATGGGGTACTGCGTCAGAATCTCGCGTACCTTGTCCATACCCTCGTCCAAGTCGATATCTACGGCGGGGCTCATTGCGGGAGCCTCGGCGGGCAGGAAGCGAGCAGGATTCTTCTCGAGCTTCTCCACGAAGATACCCTCGGGAGTGATCTTGGCCTTGATGTTACGGTCGGCCGAGCAGCTTACGCCGATAGCTACGGGGCAGCTGGCTGCGTGGCGGGGTGCGCGGATCACGCGAACGTCGTGAACGTAGTACTTGCCACCAAACTGGGCACCCATACCCATCTCCTGACACATCTTGGTGATGCGCTCCTCCCACTCCAGATCGCGGAAGCAGCGGCCACCCTCGTTACCCGACGTGGGCAGGTGATCCAGATAACCGGCCGAAGCCTTCTTAACGGTCGAGAGACACATCTCGGCCGACGTACCGCCGATGCAGACTGCAAGGTGGTAGGGAGGACAAGCCGAAGTACCCAGATCGGCCAGATGCTCGCGGAAGAACTTCTCGAGCGACTGCTCGTTCAGCAGAGCCTTGGTCTGCTGGTAGAGGAAGGTCTTGTTGGCCGAGCCACCACCCTTGGTGATGAACAGGAACTCGTACTCCATCGAGCCGGGATGACCTGCGTAGATGTCGATCTGCGCGGGAAGGTTCGTGCCCGAGTTCTTCTCGTCGGTCATCGTGAAGGGAACAACCTGCGAGTAGCGGAGGTTGCGCTCCTTGTAGGTCTCATATACACCGCGAGCGATGCACTCGGCATCGTCGGCGCCGGTGTAAACATCCTCGCCCTTGTGGCCGATGCAGATGGCCGTACCGGTATCCTGACAGGTGGGCAGCTCGCCCTCGGCAGCTACGGCCTGATTCAGCAGCATAGTGTATGCCACAAACTTATCGTTGTCCGAAGCTTCAGCGTCCTCCAGAATGTTAGCCAGCTTCTGCAGGTGTGAGGGGCGCAGGTAGAACGAAACGTCGCTGTAAGCGCGCTTTGACAGCAGCTCGAGGCCCTTGGGATCGACCTTGAGGATCTTGCGGCCGTCGCACTCGACAACCTTCACATAATCTTTCGTAACGAGTTCATACTCGGTGGTATCCTTCTCAATGGGATAGGGTTCCTGATAGATGAAATCAGCCATAATTTAGGTTTTGTTTTATTTTGTTTGTAATTGTTTTTTTTGTTTGAGTTCTCGCTTTTGCTTGTTGTTTGCTCAATTTTCTGCTCGCCCGCCCGCGCTAATCACACGCCCGCGAGGTCGCAGTGGGGCAAAATCACCGCAAATTTACAAAAAATTAACTCTTTACGCAGATTTTCGGGGACTTTTTTCTCCCTAAAGGGAGATTTACTATTTTTTTAGTAGAACAGGCCTCTGTTTCCGAAGATCGGGTAGCCGAAGTTGAACATAACGTAGAGGTTGTTCTTCGTGTCGAAGTTGTACTTGGTCAGCGACAGCGACACCGGCCCGATGGGGGTGTGATAGAGGAACGACAGATCGCTCATATAGTGCAGATAATCATCCTTCTGCAACGGGTCGCGCAACATCGCATAGACACCTCCGCGAAGGTAGAAGTTGGGCAGCAGGCGGAACGTCGGCATCACACCCGCCGCAGCGTAGCGATTGGCGTAGAACTCAGGCATATAGAGCATACGCGAGTGCGGCGTGGGGGCAAATCGCGGCGTGGTGAGGATCGTGGCGTAGGGGTTGCCGAAGCGGGGGTGGTTGGTATAGACGGCCTCGAGCGTGTAGCCCACCGAGAACCACCAATCCTTCCAGTTGCTCGGGTAGTGCTCCCACTTAACCTTCGCGCCCACCCACGAGCGGCGATGGCGCTCCCAGCGCTTCTGGGCGTGGAGCTCGGCATTCTCGTAGCGGTCGCGGCCGTGGATGCCGATCACCGAGGCCGTGAAGCGACCTCCGTGCGTGGGGTACTCCAGCTTGTCGAGTGTCGAGTGCTGGAACTGCACACGTCCCGCCACGAAGCGGTAGGCATCGTGCGTGGAGGGGTTGTCGGGCTCATCGTAACTATCTATGTATGAGAAGAAATTATATCCCGCATTACCCGATAGCTCGAGCACGCTCTTGCGTGTTGTGGCAATGCCGAAGGCCAATCGTGCGTAGGTCTCGATCGTGCGGGCCGAGATGGTGTTTCGGGCAGGCGTAACGTTACCGAACGAGCCGCGCAGATTCGACTGCCACGACCCCTGCATCGAGTAGTCTAAATAGGTCGGCGTGCGGCCCGCAAAGACCGTGCGGCCACCCACGCGCAGCACCGTCGAGACGGGGCCCACGAACAGATCGGTCGTATAGGTTACGGCATTGCGCCCCAAGCGGAAATAGGTCATCCCCAGAAAGGCTTGGTTGAAGGCCGTCGAGGAGATGTTTCCGCCGACGCTGAAGCGCACGCCCGGCTTTGTCGAGAGGTTTAATTGGATGGTGAAATCATCCCGCACCGAGTCGTATTTTACACGCGGGAAGGTGTTGGAGTTGAACTCGTTGGTGGCCATCAGCAGGAAGTATCGCTCGCGCATCTGGTCGAACGAAATCTCGCTTCCCTCGTCCTTGCGTTTCTGCTCGAAGTTCATAAACGTCAGCGCATAATCCTCCTGACGCTCGTTCAGGCTGTCGATCTCCATCTGCGAGAAGTTCATCTCGGGTTGACGCGAGCGGAACTCACGACGGCGGCGCTCCACCTCCTCGGCCGAGCGGCGAGCCTTGATGCGCTCCTTAAGATATGGCATTGCGGCCATAGCGTCGTTGTAGCCCTGCTCGATGGTTGCCTCGCCACCCGAGAAGTCGAGCAGCGACGATGTGATCTTGCGCTGGATGACCACGCCACGACCTTCGGGCAGCGTATATTCCGAGGGTAGCGTAACGAGCGCCATCACCTGCTTCTCGACCGAGGAGTTTTCGGTAATGGGCTCCTTGCCGTCGAGGCACTGCGAGCCGATGATAAGATCGGGCTTAAAATCCTCCTCCAACGGTTGCCACGGGAAGTTGTTATAGACTCCGCCATCGACCAGAACGCGCCCCTTGTCGTCCGTGACGGGACGGAACAGAACGGGGTACGACATCGAGGCTCGAACGGCAAAGGGCAGATCGCCATCTCGATAGACCACCGCCTCGTGGCGATTCACATCGGCCGCAACGGCGCGGAAGGGGATCATCAGTCTGTCGAAGTCGTCATTGGCCGCAGCCGAGGCCGAAGAGAAGAGTTCGATCAGAGCCATATCGATCTGCGCCGTATTGATAAATGCGTGAGGCAGAGCCAGATTGAGCGACTGGCGACTACTGAGCGTATCGCTCTGGATGTTGGCATAGACCGAGAACATCGAGGGGGTGTTCTCGCGCTGGTTGTAGAAGAATTTATAGCGGTCGTCGATGCGGCCCGTAACCCACTGCTCCACGTCGCCCGACGTGGCGATGGCGGCCATCTCGTCGGCCGAGTAACCCGAGGCGTAGAGCGCACCGATGATGGCACCCATCGAGGTGCCCGATATGTAGTCGATGGGTATGTCGTTCTCCTCCAGAGCCTTAATCACGCCGATGTGGTAGAGTCCGCGCGCACCGCCACCCTCGAGCGTGAGTGCTATGCGGCCATCC
The DNA here is from genome assembly GCA_015059925.1 of Rikenellaceae bacterium. Classification (GTDB taxonomy): domain Bacteria; phylum Bacteroidota; class Bacteroidia; order Bacteroidales; family Rikenellaceae; genus Alistipes. Next base: position 60,447 of record SUZL01000007.1, on the reverse strand, counting down.
TCCGCAACCTCCTTCAGAGTGCCACTGAGCAGCACGGAGTCGATGCGCGGGGGTGCCGGCTGCTGCTGTCGCAGACGCTCCTCGCGACGCACATCGCGGCGGCGCAGGGCCGCAGCATCATCCTGCGCAAAGCCCTCGGCAAGGCCAGCGATGAAGAGTAGAGATATAAATAGTATAAAAAAACGATCTGTTTTCATATTTTTTCGTAACTTTGCACGTTATATATACTATACAAACGCAAAATTATCGAAAATAATATAAAAAGCAAAATAGCAATGATCAACAAAATCGAAGATCTTCTCAAGCGTGTCGAGGCTTTCGCGCCCACCACAGCAGCCGAGGTTGAGGAGTTTCGTATCAAGATTCTCGGCAAGAAGGGCGAGCTGACGGCCCTGATGGAGGAGTTTAAGAGTGTTCCCGCCGAGCAGAAGCGCGAGCTGGGACAGAAGATTAACGCCCTGAAGCAGACGGCGCAGGCCCGCATCAACGAGCTGAAAGCCAGCCTGCAAACATCGGCCATAAAGAGCGAGGCGATCGACGATATGACGCGCCCGGGAGCTGCCGCTGCGGACGGCTCGCGCCACCCCATCTCGATCGTTAAGAACCAGATTGTCGAGATCTTCTCGCGCTTGGGCTACACCGTAGCCGAAGGCCCTGAGATTGAGGACGATTGGCACGTCTTCTCGGCTCTGAACTTCCCCCTCTCGCACCCAGCACGCGATATGCAGGATACGTTCTTCGTGGAGAAGGCTTCTAACGAGCCCAACGTCAAGGACTTGCTGTTGCGTACCCACACCTCGTCGATTCAGGTGCGCTCGATGGAGCGCCAGCAGCCCCCCATCCGCATCGTATGCCCGGGCCGCGTGTTCCGCAACGAGGCCATCTCGTACCGCGCACACTGCATCTTCCATCAGGTCGAGGGATTGTATATCGATGAGAATGTGTCGTTTGCAGATATGAAGCAGTCGATCCTCTACTTCGCAAAGGAGCTCTTCGGCGAGACCGCCACGATCCGTATGCGCCCCTCGTACTTCCCCTTCACCGAGCCCTCGGCTGAGGTCGATGTGTCGTGCAACCTGTGCGGCGGCAAGGGCTGCAACGTATGTAAGGGTACGGGCTGGCTGGAGATTATGGGTTGCGGTATGGTCGATCCCAACGTCTTGGAGGCCAGCGGCATAGACTCGAAGAAGTACTCGGGCTTCGCCTTTGGTATGGGTGTTGAGCGTATCGCTATGCTGAAGTACGGCGTGAAGGATCTGCGCCTCTACTTCGAGAACGACGTGCGCTTCCTGCACCAGTTCGACTCGGCTTTGTAATTGAGCCACTTTTAGACCGAAATAGAACAAAAAAATTTGACCTCGAAACGGATATATCGGCTCGTTGTGATGGTTGCCATCGCTACCACGCTCCTTAGCGGGATTGTGGCGCGAGCCGTTGTGCCGACCTTTTCGGGGCGAGGCAGTCGCACCGAGCAGGACACCGTAAGGCGTGTGCCCGAACTCGTCGTGGCCGACTCGATGCGCGCCCTCTACAAATACACCGATGCGCTCAAGCGCCGCTACATCTACTCCGACACCACGGGGGCGCAGGCGCTGCTAAACGAGGCAGTTGAGATCGACAGCCTCTACGCTCCCGCGCTGTATGAGCTTACGCGCGACGGGGTGGAGCAGCCGCAGATCGACGAGCAGACTATCGAGGATGCCCGCACGGCCTACCTGAGCGACACGACAAACCGTTGGTACGCAGCCATCTATGCGCAAGCGCTCGTCATCACGGGCCGCCACGAGGAGGCCATCCCGCTCTACCAGCGGCTGATGAAGATCGACCGTCAGAACCCCGACTACTACCGCATCTTGGCCCTCATTTACCAGCAGCGGCAGCAGCCCTACTCGGCCCTTGCGATTCTCGACTCGGCCGATATGCGCTTCGGCAAGATAGCCTACTTGGCCAATCTGAAGCGCCACATCCTGCTCTCGACGGGGCAGATGGATCGCGCCATCGACGAGGCGAAGCAGATTGTTGATGCCGCCCCCTACGAGCAGAGCAACGTCCTCTCGCTCGGCGAGACCTACGCTGCCGCAGGGCGCGACTCGCTGGCGCGTATCACGTTAGAGCAGGCGCTGAGGATGGATTCGACGAATATCGAGGCGCTGACCATCTACGCCGACTTCTGCTCCCACCAGCGCGATATGCACGCCTACCTCCGTACGTTGCGCACGCTCTACGCGCAGGACGGATACCCGCTCGATAGAAAAATCGAGCTCTTCAACCGACTCACGCAGGATCGCAAGTTCTACACCGAACACTTCTACGCGCTCGGGGCGATGGCCTCGACGCTGATAATGTATTATCCTGACCATAAGGGTGTTATCGACCTCTACGCCAACCACCTCATAGCTGGCGGACAACTCGACTTGGCACTCGATCTTTTCAAGCGACACCTAAAGGACGAGCCCCCCGTAATGGATTACTATATGGCCGTCGTGGATATTGAGGAGTACTTGGGCCGCACCGACTCGATGGATTACTACCTCGCCCGCTCGATGGAGCGCTTCCCTGACGATGCCGTATTCCAGATCCGCAAGGCCAACCGCCAATACATCAAGGGCGACCTGCACGGCGCAATCGCCACCTTCAACGAGGCCCTCCGCTTTGCGCAGAACGACACGCTGCGAGGCGAGCTGTGGGGCTACATTGGCGATGCCTACCACGCCATAGCCGACCGCGCCCGACTAAAGAAACAAAAGGCCGACACCGTCAAGGCCTACCCCGTGCGCCTGAGCGAGAAGGCGGCAATGAAACGCTGCTACGAGGCCTACGACAATGCACTCGCGCTGTGGAGCGATAATGTGTTGGTACTCAACAACTACGCCTACTTCCTCAGCGTGCAGAACGAGGATTTGGAGCGCGCCCTCGAGATGTCGAAGCGCGCCACCACGCTCGAGCAGAACAACTCCACCTACATCGACACCTACGCTTGGATTCTATATATGATGGGCCGCTTGGACGAGGCCCGCGTGCAGATGCGGCAGGCACTCTCGCTCGACCGCACGGGCAGCGCCGAGCTGCCGCTGCACTATGGCGATATTCTCTACGCTATGGGCGAGAAGTTTATGGCCGAGACCTATTGGCGCAGGGCGCTCGAGGCGGGTGCCGATGCCAAACGAATCGAGCAGCGTATGGCCATCTCGAAGAGCGGCCAGAAGGGCCGAGTGGAAGAGTTAGGGGCTGAATAAAGGGGCCAAACAAGGGGCCAAACTGTGGGCCAAACTGTGGGCCAAACTGTGGGCGAAGGAGAGCCAAACTGTGGGCAGGAGAGCCAAACTGTGGGCGGAAGGAGAGCTTGGAGTGAATAAATGAAGAAATTACTACGCATATCTATCGTTGTGCTGGGGGTGCTTTTTGCGGCATCTTCCGCCTCGTATGCGCAGTCGCAGTCGGCCGAGGAGAAGGCCCGCATCGCCGAGCAGCGCCGCATCATCGAGCAGTTGGAGAAGGAGTTGGCCGACGACGAGAAGCAACTCAACTCAATCAAGAAGGATAAATCGACTGCCCAGCAGCGCGTGCGCTCCATAACGCGCCAGATCAATACCCGCAACCAGCTTCTCACGCGCACCGAGCGCGAGATTGGTACGATCGAGCGCGAGATCACCCACAACGACTCACTCATCACGGCCACCTCGGAGCGCCTGCAGTCGGAAAAAGAGCACTACGCCGAGATGGTGCGCGAGGCGTATCGTAACTACAAGCAAAACAACTACATAACATATCTCCTTGCCTCGGAGAGCTTCACCGATGCGGCCCGCCGCATAGCCAACATCCGCGCCGTGGCGGTCCTGCGCAAGGAGCGTATGGAGAGCATCGACTCGCTATCGCGCTCGCTCACCGAGCAGCAGACCTCGCTCGCCTCACGCCGCGAGGAGCTAGACGGCGTGCAGCGACGCGCCGAGCAGCAGCGCACGAAGTTGCAGAGCGACGTTCGCTCGGCACAGCAGGCGATGAATCAGCTCTCGAAGCGCGAGCAGGCGGCCCTGAAGCAGAAGATCGAGAGCGAGGAGAGGCTCGATGCCGCCATCGACGAGCTGCGCAAGCTGACGAAGGGTAACACCGAGGGTGCTTCGTTCTCGCGCTCAACGTCGAATCTGAACCTGCCCGTGGTGGGTGGCCGCGTGAAGGAATATAAGGGCAATATGGCCGAGATAACGGGCGCGAAGGGGGCGGCGGTACGCTCGATCTACGATGGCAAGGTGGTGGAGGTGCGACGCAACCGCATATCGGGCAAATACGACGTTTTCGTGGCGCACGGCGAGTATATCACCTCCTATGCCAACCTCGACAGCGTCTCGGTCGAGAAGAACGCAAAGGTGGCAAAGAATGGCACTCTGGGCGTGATTGGCGCCTCGATGAACCTGACGACGATGAAGACCGAGTATAAGATGGTCTTCGGAATCTACTCGCCCAACCCCAAGGAGACGATGCGCGCCGCGGATTGCTTCAAGAAGAAATAATTTTATCGTTTTTTTGAAGTAATGCAAAATGCAAAATGAAGAATTAATAAATACGTCATTCCACATTTTCACATCGTTTTGCCTGAATGATACTATGGTAGCGGCTATGTGAAAATGATTGGAATCTACCTTTGTCGAAAGGCACTGCTGAATTTGCGGCCTTTTTGCGCAACTTTTTTGGAAAAAGTTGCAGGAAAATTTATATAAAAAAGGTATGGTAAGATATTACAACGACTCCACAAACTATCGCCTGCGCCAGAAGCGCCGCGTGGCCGCGTGGCTGCGCTCGGTTGCCGAGGAGGAGGGCTACACGCTGGGCGATGTTACATATATCTTCTGCTCGTCGGCTGTCCACCGACAGATGAATATCGACTACATCGGCCACAACTACTTCACCGATGTTATCACGTTCGATTACAGCGACTTAAAAGGCAAACGACAGGTGAGTGGCGACATATTCATCGACGTTGAGACCGTCGCCGACAACGCCCGCATCTACGGCTCGACGGCGCGTCAGGAGATGCTGCGCGTGGTTGTTCACGGCCTGCTGCATTTGTGTGGTCAGAAGGACAAAACCCCCCGCGCCGAGAAGCAGATGCACCGCAAAGAGGATAAATATCTCAAACTCTGGGCCGAGTGCTTCGATGTGGAAAAGGAGTAAAAACGCAAAAGGAAATGGCTGTAATTCAACCAAATAGAGATTTATACCGTTACGACATCATCGTCATCGGCGCCGGCCACGCGGGCTGCGAAGCGGCCTCGGCTGCGGCGCGCCTCGGCTCACGCACGTTGCTGCTGACGATGGACGTGCAGAAGATCGCCTCGATGTCGTGCAACCCCGCTGTCGGAGGCGTAGCGAAGGGACAGATCGTGCGCGAGATTGACGCTCTGGGCGGCCGTATGGGCGAGATAACCGACCGCTCGACCATCCAGTTCCGTATGCTCAACCGCTCAAAGGGAGCGGCGATGTGGAGCCCGCGTGCGCAGTGCGACAAGGAGCTCTTCACGCGGCTGTGGCGACGCGAGTTGGAGCAGACGCCAAACCTCTTCATCTGGCAGGATGCGGCCACCGACCTCTGCTTCGAGGGCGAGGGTGAGAGCCGCCGTGTCGTGGGCGTGCGCACCCGTATGGGTGTCGAGTTCCGCGCCGAGGCCGTCATCCTCACTGCGGGCACCTTCCTCGGTGGATTGATGCACTGCGGCGAGCGTAGCGCCGAGGGCGGTCGCGCCGGCGATGCCGCCTCGCACGGCCTGACGGAGAGACTACGCGAGATAGGTTTCGAGGTGGGACGTATGAAGACAGGCACGCCCGCACGCATAGATGGCCGCTCGGTGGACTTCTCGGCGTTGGAGATTCAGGAGGGTGATGCGGAGTCGTCGAAATTTTCGTTTTCGCATGATACTGAGGCGGTTAAGGAGCAGTTGCCGTGTTATTTGGTCTATACCTCGGCGGCCGTTCACGCTACTTTGCGCGATGGTTTCGATCGCTCGCCGCTGTTCAACGGCACGATTCACGGCATCGGCCCGCGCTACTGCCCGAGCATCGAGGACAAGCTGCGCACCTTCGCCGACAAGGAGCAGCACCAGCTCTTCCTTGAGCCCGAGGGGCGCGAGAGTAACGAGTTCTATCTCAATGGGTTCTCGTCGTCGTTGCCGCAGGAGGTGCAGCTCGCGGCGCTGCGTCAGATACGCGGCTTGGAGCAGGTGCACGTCTATCGCCCGGGCTACGCCATCGAGTACGACTACTTCCCGCCCACGCAGCTGCGCCACACGCTTCAGACCAAACTCGTCGAAAACCTCTACTTCGCCGGTCAGGTCAATGGCACGACGGGCTACGAGGAGGCGGCCGCGCAGGGACTCATCGCGGGTATCAACGCCCACCGCACGCTTCGCGGCAAGGAGCCTATTGTGCTGGCGCGCGATGAAGCTTACATCGGAGTGCTGATTGACGATCTGGTGACGAAGGGTGTCGATGAGCCGTACCGTATGTTCACCTCGAGGGCCGAGTACCGAATCCTGCTCCGACAGGATAATGCCGACCTCCGACTCACGCCACTTGGCCACGAAATTGGACTTATTTCGGAGTCGAGATGGCAAATTTTCACCGAAAAAAAATCGCTCGTAGAATCGCTTATTTCGTTTGCGCACGAGCAGAGTGTCAAAATATCGGAAATTGAGACGCTATTAAAATCGCGCAATTTGCCACCGATGCAGCAGGGTAGAAAGCTCTACGCGCTCGTTGCGCGCAACGAATTTTCGTTCGCGGAGCTTATCGAGGCGCTGCCGAAGGTGCGACGGTTTGTCGAAAGCAACCACATCACGCCCGAGGTGATCGAGCAGGCGGAGATACAAATTAAGTATAAGGGCTACATCGAGCGCGAGAAATTGCTGGCCGAGAAGCTCCACCGATTAGAGAATATCGCCATCCCCGCGGGGTTTGATTTTATGGCGATGAACGCGCTGACGATCGAAGCGCGCCAGAAACTGAGCAAAATCCGCCCCGAGACCATCGGTCAGGCATCACGAATCCCGGGTGTGAGTCCGGCAGATATTAATGTGATGTTGATTAAATTTGGTAGATAAAAGAGAGAAATTCAAAATTCAGGCGTAACGCCTGTTTCTCAACCGCACGCTACTCCCATTTCGGAAAGCTGTGGGCGGCGATTGATGCAATTCAAAATTCAAAATTATATAATAAAAAAGAGAGGCTTTCGGCCTCTCTTTTTATTTATGTTCCACGTGGAGCAATTCCATTTAACAGAAGAAATTAATATAATAATAACTATTTTGAAGCTGGCCGAAGATTGAGGGTGCGGAGCATACTCGACGTATGTGAGCAACCCGAAATCGAGCCAGATGCCAAAAGAGTATTATTAGATAATTTCAATTGTCCAGCCGAATTTGTCCTCCGCACGTCCATACTGAATATCCTGCAACTTATTATAAAGCGCAAGACAGGTCTTGCCGACAGTCTGGCCATCGCCATAGGTTATCTTCTCCTCGGTGTCGATGTCGAAAACATAGCCGATGGGCGAGATCACAGCCGCAGTACCGCAGGCGCCGGCCTCCTCGAACGAAGCCAACTCCTCGACGGGAACGGGACGCTCCTCGACCTTGAGGCCCATATCCTCGGCCAGCGTGCGCAGGCTCTTATTGGTGATCGAGGGCAAAATCGAGGGCGACTTGGGTGTGATGTACTTGCCATCCTTGATTCCGAAGAAGTTGGCAGCGCCGCACTCCTCGATGTATTTATGCTCCGTAGCGTCGAGATACATCACGTTTGAGTAACCCAACTGATGAGCCTTTTCGCCTGAGAATATGGAAGATGCATAGTTTCCACCCGCCTTAATGTCGCCTGTTCCACGTGGAGCAGCGCGATCCTGAACACGGTCGATGATCACCTTGATGGGCTTCATTCCACCCTTGAAGTAAGGCCCAACGGGCGAGCAGAAGACGAAGAACATCGCCTCGTGTGAAGCCTTCACGCCGATGCCAACCTTCGTTCCCAACAGCACGGGACGCAGATACAACGACGCGCCCGACTCGTAGGGAGGCACGAACTCGATGTTGCGCTTGACAACCTCGTAGCACGCCTTAACGAACATCTCAACGGGAGGCACGGGTAGGCACAACTTGCGAGCCGATGACTCCATACGGCGGCCATTCTCGTCGGCACGGAACAGGCGCACCTTGCCGTCAGCACCACGAAAAGCCTTCAGGCCCTCGAAGCACTCGAGACCGTAGTGGAGGCAGGTGGTTGCCATATGCATATTGATATACTCGTTGTCGGTGTACTCCAACTCGCTCCAAGCACCGTCCTTATAATATGCGCGGACGTTGCAATTGGTCGGCATATAATCGAAACCAATGTTATTCCAATCAATATTTTTCATAGCCAAAGATTTTTATGGTTAATTTTTTAGCCTACAATAGCGCCATTATTGGTCTTGTTCTCGGGCGAGAGCAGCTCCAACTTACCGCTCGCATCCTCCGCCATCAGGATCATTCCCTGCGACGTTACGCCCTTCATCTCGCGCGGAGCGAGGTTCACCAACACCAAAACCTGCTTACCGACAAGCTCCTCGGGCTTGAAATGCTCGGCAATACCCGACACGATGGTGCGCTTGTCGATGCCCGTATCGACGGTCAGCTTCAGGAGTTTCTTGGTCTTGGCGATCTTCTCGGCCTCCAAAATCGTAGAAACGCGGATGTCCATCTTCTGGAAATCGTCGAACGAACACTCCTCCTTCTGCTCCGTTACGTGCTCGGCAGCGGCAGCTGCGGCATTGGCCTTCTTGATCTCCTCCAAACGCTTGAGCTGCTTCTCAATAACGTCGTCCTCGATCTTCTCGAACAGGAGCGAAGGCTCGCCGATCTGGTGGCCCGCAGCGATCAGACTCATCGAGCCGAGGTTGTCCCAGCCAAGCTTCTCGATCGCGAGCATCTTCAGAATCTTCTCGGCCGAGAAGGGCATAAAGGGCTCGATGGCGATGGTGATGTTGGCCGTAATCTGCAACGCAATGTTAAGAATGGTCTTAACGCGCTCGGGATCGCTCTTCACGACCTTCCAAGGCTCGGTGTCGGCCAGATATTTATTTCCGATGCGGGCAACCGACATTGCATCCTTCAGTGCCTCGCGGAAACGATAATTCTCGATGTTTGACTCCAATGAGGCCTTGATACCTGCCATCTCGGCAATCGTATCGCGGTCATAATCAGTCAGTTCGCCACACTCGGGAACGGCGCCGCCGTAGTATTTCTTCGTCAGCACCAGAGCGCGATTCACGAAGTTACCGAGGATCGCTACCAGCTCGTTGTTGTTGCGAGCCTGAAAATCCTTCCAAGTGAAGTCGTTATCCTTCGTCTCGGGCGCATTGGCGCACAAAACATAGCGCAGCACATCCTCCTTGCCGGGGAAGTCATCGAGGTACTCGTGCAACCAAACGGCCCAATTCTTCGAGGTCGAGATCTTGTCGCCCTCCAGATTGAGGAACTCGTTTGCGGGCACGTTCTCGGGCAGGATGTAGTCGCCGTGAGCCTTCAGCATCGAGGGGAAGACGATGCAGTGGAAGACGATGTTGTCCTTGCCGATGAAGTGTACCATCTTGGTCTGATCGTCCTTCCAATACTTCTCCCAATCGGGCGTAAGATCCTTAGTAGCAGAGATATAGCCAATCGGAGCGTCGAACCATACATACAACACCTTGCCCTCTTCGCCCTCGACCGGCACGGGGATACCCCAATCCAGATCGCGACTTACGGCACGCGGCTGCAGGCCCGTATCGAGCCACGACTTACACTGGCCATAGACGTTGGATTTCCACTCCTTGTGGCCCTCCAAAATCCACTCACGCAGGAACGCATCGTACTGATCCAAAGGAAGATACCAATGTTTTGTTGGTTTCTTCACAGGAGTAGAACCCGAAAGCTTCGACGTGGGGTTGATCAGCTCGTCGGGCGAGAGCGTCGAGCCGCACTTCTCGCACTGGTCTCCATACGCACCCTCGCTCTGGCAGCGGGGGCAGGTGCCGACGATGTAGCGGTCGGCGAGGAAGGTCTTGGCCTCCTCGTCGTAGTACTGCTCCGAGGTCTGCTCGATGAACTTACCCTCGTCGTAGAGCTTGCGGAAGAAGTCCGATGCCGTTGTGCGGTGGGTGGGCGATGAGGTGCGCGAGTAGATGTCGAACGACATACCAAGACGCTGGAACGCATCCTTGATGATGGCGTGGTAGCGATCGACAACATCCTGCGGGGTGATACCCTCCTTGCGTGCTTTGATGGTGATGGGCACGCCGTGCTCGTCGCTGCCGCAAACCGAGATTACATCGCGCCCGCGCAGACGCTGGTAGCGCGCATAGATATCCGAGGGGACGTAAACACCCGCCAAGTGGCCGATATGTACGGGGCCATTGGCATAGGGGAGTGCCGATGTTATGAGTACTCGCTTGAAATTTTTCTCTGCCATATTGATATAATTATTTGTCTTCAACTTTTGTTTCGATTTTGCTCCTCGGCGCGTGAGCGCATTATACGGCAAAATCAACTTCAAAAATACAACTTTTTATCTCTTTTCGGAAATTTTTTGGCATTATTCTAATATAATATGGTATAAAGAGCTGTTCGGAATAAAATTAAAGCTCACTTTTTAGCCTTTTCTGCGGCATCAAATATACCCTGCGAAGAGTTTTACCACCCATCCCCCGAGAGCCAAAAAAAGGGCCCTTTCTCGGCCCTGAAACAATCCTCTTTCCGCTCGCCTCGTGCTCTCCGCTCAAACACCTCCCAAGCCTCCATCGCCCGGGCAGCATTCCGACTCACCCCCACGCCCTCACTCCCGAAATTCGGCCATCCTCGCAATGACGGCACCACCGAGAGTTCGAAAATTTTTTCCGCGAAGGCCGGTTGTTGTCAACAAATTGATTTTATATTTTTTTACTTTATTTATAAATAATAAGAATAAAGAATAAAAATAAAGGGCTGTTGATAGTGTTGATATCTTTTTTCAGAATAATTTTTCCACACCAATTGACAACTTTTCAACAGAGTTTTTTACACCGCTATAATTTTCTATTTTATTGATTTTTATTTTTTTACATTAAAATATAATTAAATAAAAAAGTAAAAACAGAAAATTGTCGAAATCCGTAATCAACATCTCAACACCTATAAAATCTCCACAATCGCCGCTCGAAAAAGGATGATAACTATCTTCAAAATTTTTAATAATTTTTAGCATAAAAATTTGGTCATTCACAACCCCCATTCGTTACTAACGAGTTACGATTTTGACGGTTTTCGCACCCAAAAACTTATCAATACTTATCATCACCGAATCACCAATTTTTCAACAATTTTATTAACTCTTTTCCGCCACTTTTCAACACTCAATAAGAGACTGAGAAATATGTTTATAACATACTTTTTTTCTTTCTTATCTTTTATTTTAATAAAAAAGAAAGTATATAAAACTAATGATTATCAATAAAATAACTCTTAGAACGGATAGCCAACACCAAAGTTGAGAGCAGTTCTCTTCCACTTCAGGCCTTGGATCCAGCGCTCGCCGGCGGGGAGGTTGGGCGAGTGGAGCTGCACGCCCCAGTCGAGGCGCAGGATCACGAACTTGATGTCGATACGCAGGCCGAGGCCCGTGTTGAAGCCCAGCTGCTTATAGAATCTGTCGAGGTGGAAAACGCCATCCTCGGGCACCTGCGCGCGCTTGCCGCCCAAGTACCACACGTTACCCAGATCGAGGAACGTAGCACCGTTGAACATACCCCAGATCGGGAAGCGGAACTCGAGATTGGCCTCCAATCGCATATCGCCCATCTGCACGGGGTAGGGCGTATTCTGCTCGGGCGTGTTGCCGGGGCCGAGCGTTCGGGGCGTCCAGCCGCGCATACTGTTGCTACCGCCGACGTAGAACATACGGTCGAAAGGCAGCGCCGTAGAGTTGCCGTAAGGCACACCCACGCCCGCAAAGATGCGGCCCGCGATGGCGGTCTTCTCGCCCAACATAATCTGGCGGCTAAGGCTCACATCGCCACGCACATACTGCGAGTAGCGCACACCCAAAATCTCATAATATCCCTCCTCGGTCTTGTGCGAGAGGGCACGCTCGAAGAGGTTCAATAGATTACCCGACGACTCGAAATTCAGGTGCATCAGCGTGGCGTTACCGCGCGGGTTTTTGCCCTGATTATTATAGGTGTATGATGCCGAGAGGCCGACGATGGCCTGCGTGAGGTAACTCTGGCGCAGGTACTCATTCTCGAGCGAGGAGAAGAAGCCCTCGTCGATATATCCGACGTGGATCCAGTTCAGGTCGATCGGTCGCAGCTGGTAGCTGTAACGGCCATTCAGGCTACGCCACGAGTAGGTCCACGTCGCACGCGAGAGGTCGCGCTGGTAGTAGGGGCGATCCTGAAAATTGTATGACAGCTCCACCCTCGTGCGCGGCATATTCACGTTGCGCGTCGAGATGCGGAACGGAGCGACAAATCGCGGAAACGACAAACCGACCGAGAGACCGATCTCGTTGGCGCGGCGACGCGAGGTGTGCGGCGCCTTCATATATTCGTAACCGAATGTTACCGAGGTATTTAGAGTCTCCACGCCGCGGAACAGGTTGCGGTTCTGGTAGCCCACCGTAGCCGACAGGCCGTAGAAGCTCGACGTGGTGCTACCCTCCAGCTCAAGATTGAAACCCTGCTTGAGCGTGGGTGCGCCCAAGATGTAGCAACGCAGGTAACCCTCACGGATGGCATCGAACGTTTCGGGCGAGTAGGCCTCGCGGCCGTCGCCGGCGTAGTTCACAACAAGCGTGTCATCCTCGCCTCGCGGCAGCTCCTCGAAGGCTATGCGGGCGCTCTTGAAGTAGCCGAGCGACATAATATCGTTGTAGGTGCGATCGACATCCGAAGCGCTGTATAACTTATTGGGCGAAAGCGGAATAGCGGCTCTCAGTACGGCGGGGCGCACGTTCGATCGGCCCGCGGAGATAATGTTCAGACCGCGGTAGTAGGTCGTGTCGCTCATCGACTCGCTGCGCGCTCGCTCATCCTCCGAGGGGTCGTAGTCGGGCAGCACGTTGATCTCCGTTATGCGGTAGATGCGGTTGTCCTCCTCGATGGCCTCGCCGCGCTCGTTGTAGCCCGTAGTGTTGCGTCTGACGATCATACGGATGCCCACCTCGCGGTTGCCGCCGAGCGTATCGACACGATACTCGATGTTATTGACCGAGAAGTTGTAGTAGCCGCGATCGTTCAGGTAGGCGGCGATGCGCTCGCGCTCACGATCCAACTCGGTGATGTCGAAGATGTTACCCACGCGGATGAGCGACTGCGCCGTATCTGACTCGATGACGGGCGCGATTATCTTGTCGCGGAAGTCGTACTTCAGGCTTCTGATGCGGTAGGGCTCGCCCTGATGTGTTCGGTAGGTGATGTAGGCACGGCGGGCACGACGGGTGGTATCGACCGCATAATCGACCGACGAGGAGTAGTAGCCGCGCGAGTTCATATAGGTCTTAAGGTTGTCGGCGCTGCGCTCAGTGAGGCCCATATCGAGCAGCACGGGCTCCTCGCCCACCTTGCGTTTGAAGTTGTTCCACCAGTTGTCCTTCGCGGGGTTGGCCAAGTTGTAGGCCCAGACGTAGAAGTTGGTGCCGAGGAAGTGTTTGTTGGGTGTCTGGCGGACGTATTGCTCTAATTCGGCGGCAGTTATGCGCTCGCTCTTGGGGACGGTGTGGTCGGTGCTGATCTTCACCTGCTGCACGAGGTACTCGCCCTCGCTCAGGCGGCGCGTGACGCTGCACGCCGAGCAAAGAATGCCCAACGCGCACAACCAAAACACCAATTTGATAGCTCTCATCTCTCCGTTCACGCTTCTCGTAGTCGGCCGCGCAATCCAAGCAGCACATACCACGCCAAATTAATGTTCAAATGTAGTAATATTTTGCTCTAATTCAAAATTAATAACTACGTCATTCCACATTTTCACATCATCTTGCCCGACTGATACTATGATAGTGTCTATGTGAAAATGATTAGAATCTACCTTTGTTGAAAAGAATTAGAAAAGGGCTATCGCCCTTTGACGACAGCCCTTCGGAGGTAACCCACACGAGAATGAGAAAATTATTTGAAGTCCCCTCCTTATATTTTATGCAATATCGAATCCGCACTCAAGATACATCTGCTTGCAGGCAGCAATATCCAGACCGCGATTTCCGAGCGTCTCCTTCTCCGTGTCGCGGGGGTTGGCACCCGTCTCGGCGTAGATGGCGTTAGCACCCGACATCAGGCCCAACTTATTGGGCTCGTGGACACCTACAGTGGTAATCTCGGGGCTGTGCAACGCCACGAGCGTTACGACGGCCGTAATCTGCGCCAGACGCGACTCGCTGATCTGACCATAGTGTCCCAGCGGCGAGGCTGCCAGCGGCACGCGGCGCATAGCTCCGTGCTGGAAGCACTCGTAGTCGAGTCCCTTCATTATGATCTCGGCCATCTGCGCGGGGGTGTGCTCGGGACCGATGGGCTCGCAGCAGTAGTAGAGGTCGAGGCCCGCAGCCTTGATGTTCTCGATGGTCGAGAGGCGCTGCGTCGCGGGGAACTGCGTGTCGCAGCCCTCACCCAAGCGCCAAACGTGGTAGGCGCCGTTGGCACCTGCAGCCTTCAGTTCGGCGGCCTGCGTGCGGCTGAAGTCGCCAAGGTTGGCCACAATCTGCGTTTTGGCGGGGATGCGGGCGCGCACCTTGCTGATCACGTCGAGCGTGCGCTCGAACGGCGTGTGGTGCATAACCATCAGCGCGAGGGCGAACAACTCGCCCGACGAGCAGAAGTTATCGGCGGCGGCGTAGAGTGCCTCGTCGCTCATCGAGAAGGGCTCGAACGAGGTGAAATCCTCGGAGAACGAGCAGAACTTACAGCGGCCCGGGCAGGGTGCTATCTCGACACCTATCTGTCCGAATACCAGACCTTTATTATTGAATTTCTGGCGAGCCATACTATCGGCTACGGCGCGGGTGATGGATGCTTCGAGCGAGCGCTCGTCGAACGCGAGCAGATACTCGCACTCGGCCTGTGTGGGGGTGTGGCCAGCCTGAATGAGGTCGATAAGGCGCAAGAAATCTTTTTCGGCTTTCATAATTTTGTCTGTTTTTGGGTTATTGTTTGATATAATTTTCTAAGCAAAATTACGAAATAGACTCTTCGGCCCTGCGACTCGCCGCACCAAAGCGAAAAAATAGCTCCGATGGCGAAAAATCGCACCCCGAACGGCCGCAGTTCGCCGTTTGTAAAACACCGAATATGAGCCCCTAAGCAGGGTGATTTGCATAGAGATTGATTTTTTCGTATATTTACAATCCCGAATTATATGGCTTTTGGTCTCTCCACTCGGAGCCGCTTGGCGGCGACCAAAGCCCCTGCCTGAGGCGGGGGTTGGGGGTGGGTCAGAAACTGTTGATGCGGCCAGCGGCCGCAAGGTTGGCTGTCGGGAGCAAGAAAAGCAAGAGATTATTTGAGCAAAAATTATAACTATGAAGGAACGATTTCTTATGGCGGGCTCTGTGGCCCTTCATATAGCCGATTCGGGTGCTGCGCCCGAGGGCCAGAGCGAGAAGAAGTGCGTCGTGCTGCTGCACGGATATTTGGAGTCGATGTACGTCTGGGACGATTTTGTGCCGCTGCTCAAGCGCGACGTGCGCGTCATCACGGTCGATATCCCCGGCCACGGAATCTCGCAGGTGCTGGGCGAGAAGCACACGATGGAACAGATGGCGGGCGTGGTGCGCGATATGCTCGATGCGCTTGATATTGAGCGATGTACGCTCGTGGGCCACTCGATGGGCGGATATATCACGTTGGCCTTCGCGGCACTCTACCCCGAGCGACTGGATGGGTTGGTGCTGCTCAGCTCGACCCCCAATCCCGATACCGACCTAAAGCGCGAGAACCGTCAGCGCGAGATCGACCTCGTCAAGGCGGGCAAGAAGGATGCGCTGGCGCGCGTGGCTCCCGAGGCGGGCTTCGCCGAGCAAAATCGCCGCCGCCTGAAGGATTATATCGACGATCTGACCGAGTGCGTTCATATCACCGAGGACGACGGCATCGTGGCGCTGCTGGGCGGTATGATGGAGCGTGCCGACCAGAACGAGATGTTGCGCAAATCGTCTGTGCCACAGCTCTTTATAATGGGCAAGAAAGATCCCTACATTCCCCTCGAGGTCGCCGAGGCGATCGTCGCCTCGCACCCGCAGGCGAAGGTGAGCTGGCTCGCCGAGTCGGGACATATGGGCTTCATCGAGCAACCCGCCGAATGCGCCGCCGCCCTATTGGAGTTTGTCCAGCAGGCGTAATGCCTGTTCTGCATCGGCCTGCGACGGCCGATGCAATGCAGAATGCAGAATTCAAAATGTAGAATTAAGAAATTACGTCATTCCACATTTTCACATCATAATGCTTTGCTGATACTACGATAGCGTCTATGTGAAAATGATTGGAATCTACCTTTGTGAAAACAGCTTGCTGATACCAAATTATTTTTCACGCAACTTTTTCCGAAAAAGTTGCACAAAAAGGCCGCAAGGCACAATTTGCGGGGTCAGCGCGCCGTCGTCGGTAAAATGGATGCTTCGCACTTTTGAAGCAATCAAAAGGTCTCCATTTTTTAACCCTCCGCCGACGCGCCGCCCTTTTTCCGCAAATTCTGCAGTGCGGTTTTTTTATTTTTATTAACTCCTCCCCTTATGGAGGGGAGGTGTCCGAAGGACGGAGGGGTCCCTCATTTTGCATTTTGTATAATCGTCAAAACGAAAAGTCAAAAAACGCAAAACGAAAAGTCAATTTTTCGACACAACAATTTCCAAAAAATTGCGCATTTTCTCAAGGCTGACCACCTCCGAAATGTTCGATTTCGGAACAAACGCCAATTTTCTTTAATCTGCCTCATCGTAGGGGTTGCGATAACTCCACGCGAAAATAGGGTACATCTGGCGCAATTCTTCTACGCTTGTTTGTTGTGTTTGTAGGGCCTCCAGATAGTCGCTATTATCTGCAACGATCTGCGCTAATTGCGTGGGGGAAATGTGGAAATCTCTGCAACAGATCATATACTCCCTATCTACATCGTCAAAGCCCAAACAATCGCCATAAAAATAGTAATGAGCCACCACAACGCGCTCGCGTTCTGCGTTGCGTTGCTCTCGCGTTTTGATCGGCTCAAATGCTCTATCTTTGATTGATCGGGGGCATACTCCCGACCAATCAAAAATAGGGAATAATCGGCGTAAATCGGCAGTTACTCCGATATTGAGGTGTTGGCAACTCCTTAAATATGCCTCAATCGTATTTGTCTTTATCAAAAACTCACGATCCGCGAGGATGGCCACAATATCATTACTCTGCAACCCTATAATGTTTTTATAATACCAGAAACGCGCCCTAACAGCGGTTTGAATATCAGTTTTAACCCGATTATACACCCGTTCATCGATAAGTGTTATAACGACATTATAACGCCGTTCGATGGCCTCGATAGATTCCGAAATACTTTCGGGAATCTTCTTTTTAATTCGTGCCGTCAGTCTCATATTACGACCAATTAAAACTATTATATTCCTTGCTTAAATCCTTGTTACTTGCCTTATTGTCAAGTAGTTCACGGAAATACTCGTCCCCATCAAGGATTGCACCCGTTACCGTGCGAGATTCCACAAAAAACTCATCACACAAACGCTTTATCGCGTCATCGGATCGCAAGCGACGGCACTCCGTCCAATAATACCAACGAGCCACAAGCACCCTATTGCGTTGTGCAATGCGCTCCGTTCTACTTGTACCATCAGCACCAACCGCCGATCGTGTACGCTTTCTGTATGGCTTTTTCTGTCCGTTCTCCATAGCTCCAAAGAAATTTAACTAACCAAAAAAAAGAGAGGGCGTTACCGCCCTCTCGGGCAATCCAAAGAAAAAATTTACTACATCCCCACATTAGGGCGTTTCCGCTCATATTCAGGGGGGGGTACTACAGCCTAAACTGAAGATTTATTTGTATTTGACATAATCACTTGCACCTGTAATCATTTGGCTTTTACAGAGCCATTTGACACTCGGCATACACTACGCGCACACAACGGCGTATTTATTCGAATATCGGCCATAATTACCTACTTATTTTACTCTCAATAAGCGCCTCCATATCTGACGCAATACGATCTTCAAGTTCTTTCGTTACGCCCATAAATTGACGCTTGGGGATTCTCATATTCGTCATATTATTGATTTTTACGCTTTAGCACTTACGATCGCGCCGATACCCTTATTTCGGATAGGCATAGCAATAAATCGCTTGTCAAAACCTACGATCGTGCCACGCTCGCGCGGATC
This sequence comes from Rikenellaceae bacterium, assembly GCA_015059925.1. GTDB lineage: Bacteria > Bacteroidota > Bacteroidia > Bacteroidales > Rikenellaceae > Alistipes. Next base: position 42,047 of record SUZL01000007.1, on the reverse strand, counting down.
ATCCTCGAGAGAGTACATATACAACTCGCCGTCTGCCTTCATAACCTCACGGCCATAAAATGCTACACTCGCAAACATATCGCCCTCGAGTGCATCCGCACCGTATGCCACCTTTGTACCCTCTCGATAGGTTGGCATATAGGGGAACGCATAAAAGCCAAATCCCGCGAACTTAAACGGCTCGCCGTTCTTAAGGTCTGTAATCTCCTTAAACAACTTCAAATCCTCGTGCAGAAGATCGGAAACGTGTTTCGGGGCAAGGATGATGTAACGATCCTCCAACGGGATAAGCGCATCATCAAAACGCTCTTTAAGCGCAAGAATATCATTAGCGCACAAGCGTTTGCGACCGTTATAAGCCTCTCCCGTTGTGGTCAATACGGGCGTGTCTGCGCTGTTCTCGGAGGGTGCAAAAGCGTGTACCGCCTTGCGCGCTGTCTGTGCCTGCAACGTGTTGCGGTGCTGACTGATCACGCTCTCCAATTTCGCGTAACTGTACTCGATGGCCTCGGGACGGCGTACAAGTGTGTTCTCAGTCTCGAATTTATCGAGTGCGATCTCACAATCTTCGTCCTCTCGACCTACTACACTAATCGGGTATGTAGTGTTGTTTATCAACACTTTGGGATCGATTCCCGACGATGGGATATGCAATTTATTTGCATTGACGTGCTCGGAGAAATCCAACACCTTGCGCAAAAAACTGCGCTCGGGGTAAAAATTCTCCATCAGTTGGTTTACCCAAATTTCTTTGTTTAGCATAAAATTAAGGTTTTTAATGTTTTACGTTTCTTTCTGCCATTACTCTGGCATACTCTTTCGGGTGCTTTGCCAAATACTCGGGGTTGTGCTTGCGGTAGTATTCCACGCTCTCCGCTGTGAGCGGTATATGTTGGCCGTCGCGCTCCATCAGCGACATATACAACCCGGGATCGTCTTGCAACTCCTCGGGGGCATACTTGCGATACTCATTCAAACCCCACTCCGAACGAGGTGGCAAACCCTCTCGATACTCTTTCGATTCAAAGATCGATTGCAGGGTAATACGTTTCGGAATAAGCGATATAATCTTCTCGCACAGGGCATAACCGCCCGACTGCGCAACCTCCTCATATACCGCCCTTTGCGTTGCATCCACGCGAGCCTCACGCGCAGCGTTCAAAAATACCTCCTCAAATCTCGCCTTTGCTCTGGCCTCCTTGCGTGCGATCAACTCATCGAACGCCTGAATGTTGGCGCGAGCCATTGCCATATACTCCTCGCGATCGTCTTTACTGATAAGGTTTAGGCAGATCGCACGCGACACCGCATTTTCGGGCATTTTCGGGCTGTTTGAGCGCATTTCGAGGGCTTCGAGGATCTCCGCATCCTCCGCACGATCAGATAGTCCCAAATAGGCTATAATCCTCTTGCGCAACGGATCGGCCTTGTAGCCCGTCCACTCCGCGAGCGTCCACACCTCTTTGCCCTGCTTATCAAATAGCTTTACCGCGCTACGATTTGCAGGAATATCCACGATAGAAACCTCACGCAAACGGCATTTTACAACCGTTTGAACGCCGTTTATATCTGCCATCTGGGGCGCGTCGATACCAATAGACGCGCAACGCAAAAAGCCGTTTTCCACCTGCTTTTTGATCTGCTGACCAAATGCCGTAGAGTCATCAAATACCGCATCCATTAGCAAGTTTGAGCCATCTACGCGGATGTTTTCCCAACGACCGATAACACCCTTGTCGCGGTCGTGCATATAGTACATAATAGGATTACGCGCAAAGTCCGCATAATCTATTCCAGCCGTCAATATCACAAAGCCGTGTGTATTGAGGCTCTCATCCGATACAATAAATGTTTGTTTGTCCATATACAAAAGTTTGTTATTTCAAAAACAAATGTAAATAACGTGTATTATACTGCAAAATAACTCATTATAGACCTACGGCTATTCCCTGCCCAAACTGCTATTATTTGCAGCTTGTTACAAAGATATTGAACGATAACACACTGCTTACCAACTATTTAACACAATAAAACCACCGCCAAAAATAGCGGTGGCACACAAAAAGTAAACATATTACGGTTTTAGGCGTTTTATCGTTACCGTCGGGGGTGTGGTTTGCGCCTCTTTTAATGCGTCGCAAAATTGACGCACCAGCGATAACGCCCACGACTGCCCCAACGGATAGTCTTCGACCTCATCCGCCCCAGCATCCACTCGTCTTAAAATAAACTCGGAGAAACTAATATATAAGTCCATTAACTTATCGTGCAACCCGTCCATACCCTCGACGCCTATAATAAAATCCAAAACGGGCAGTATGTTGATATTATCCTCCTCAATTCGTTTTGAAACAAACTCAAACGTAAAATCTCGCGTATCTTTATTATTAGTATTTTCCATAGTATCAAAGTGTTAAGGGTTAGAATAATGTAGGTGTAGAGATAGGCAAACGCGCCACCTGTGCGGTGTCGATTTGGCTCTTTATGCCCGACAAAATAGCCTCCAATCGCTCGCGCTCTTCGCGCTCCCTCTTTAGGGCTGTGAGCAGGTCGGTAGCCTCACGCAAACGGCTCAACACATCGTCGAGGGTTATCGCTTGGGGTTGGGGCTGTGCAACACTCTGCTTAAATAACTCTTTAATACGATCGTTACACCATACGGCAAACGCAGGAGAGAGCCATCGGGCAAACTCGATCGCTATATCTTCGTGGAAATAAGTACCTCCGCCATTGCGTCCGCCCTTGCGAGTAATTACCAAATTGCTTTGTCTCAATTCTCTCTTATTTAATTGATTACGCCGACCGTTGCGTAATAATTGCGGTACGCTCTGAGTGTTTTTCGATTGAATAACTGCGGAAATATACGCCTTTGAAGAAGGAAGGCGCAACCACGCATAAACCGTTTTTTGAAACGGTTTAGCCATCTGCGTAGCATTGACCATCAACGCGCCGTCGATGGTGCGGAATGTAACGGGGTTGGCGTTGTAGTTGAAAATCTGAGATAATTGTGCGCCATCAGATATGAGCGCAGGGATCGCAAGTTTGCGACCTTTCGACGTGTGTAACATAACGATTTAGGAAATAAAGAACCGCCCATAGGTGTCCTGCGCTCGTTATCAGCGCTGGGGCGTTTCCGCGACCCACACCATAGGCGGTTATAAATTGTGATTGAAATTTCGTGAAGAATATCATAGTATAACGATTTAGGTATCGCAAAAGTAACTATAAAAACCGATTATGCAATAGGTTAGGCGATATTTTTTCGCTCGAGGATCGTTTTTTTTCGATTGTCGGCCTCACACCTATGTTGATGGCGCACCCACTCACACCCACACCCTCACGCGCGCGCACAAGTTCCGCCACCTCTCCACCCTCGCGCCCTGCTCGATCGAGGCGCGGATAAATGTTGCAAATCTCGCACTAGGGCACAACCAACGGCGCGCCTCGCGGTTGTCCCCCCATTTGTCCCCCCATTTGTCCCCCCATTCCAAAAAAACCACTCAAATAGGAAAACACCACTCTGCAAAATCTTGCGCTTGCAACTGACCGTCCAACTGACCGTCCAACTGACCGTCCAACTGACCGTCCAACAATAAAAAACCCCTCAAATAGGAAATACACTCTTTGCGAAAAAGTGTAACCCCAATTGTAAGTCTAAATGTAAGTCTAAATGTAAGTCTAACACATTTTGAGTGTTCATTTTAGGAAATCGCGCAAGTCCTTACAAATCACGCCCAAATGAATATCCAAATGAATACCCAAATGAATACCCAATAGCATTTTACACTATTAAACGGCATAAGGAAAGACAACATACCCACGCGCTATACAAACGGCCTTAAAAATCCATTTGAACGTTTTTCAAACGATAGTGTTTGAATGTACGGCACAAACACAAAACCGCGCCACAATAGCCTGTAACGCGGTTTTTTCGGGTATTTTCTGCGATCTGTGTCGCATTTTCGGGGTGTTTTTGAGGTCGATGAGACATTTTAGCGTTCGAGACCGTTCAAATAAACGGCGCGCGAGCTAAAAATGAGACAAGGTGCGACATTTCGTTTTTTCGCTAACTGCTTAATAATTAGGGTTATGACTTTTAACACTTTTAACATTTAGTTTTGACCCCCATATTTGCATTTTGAATTTTGAATTAAATAAAAAAGGTGTCCCGTTCGGACACCTTTTTATTTAGCCTTTCAGGCAGACGCTCACGCGGCCGACTTTGCCGCCGAGGGGCGGGGCGAGTTTCGTGACCTCGCACTCCACCTCCACGATCTCGGGGTAGAGCTCGCGGATGGCGCGGATGATGTTCTGCGCAACGCACTCGATGGTGCGGCACTTAACCTTCATCACCTCCCTTACGCGCTCATATACCGTCAGATAGTTCACCGCCTTCTCCACAGCATCCTCATCGGCCACAACGCCCAGCGGGGTGGTTATCCTTAGCTCCACCACGAAGCGGTTGCCCACCTTCTGCTCCAGATCGTAGCAGCCGTGGTAGGCGCGGAACTCCATCTGCTGAAGTCGAATCGTGTACAACATTACTCAACGATGATAAGGTAGTAGTTCTTCTTGCCGCGCTGTGCGATCATATACTTGCCGGCGATAAGATCCTCCGCCGTCACGGGGCGCATAGCGTCCGCGACCTTCTCCTTATTGAGCGACACGCCGCCGCCCTGCACCATCTTGCGGCACTCGCCCTTCGAGGGGAATACCTTCGTCAGCTCGGCACACATATCGACGAACGTGCAACCCAGCTGATCCTTCGCGATGGTGAACTGCGGCACGCCCTCGAACACCTGCAACAGCGTCTGCTCATCCAGACGGTGCAGCGCCTCAGAGGTTGCGCCACCGAAGAGAATCTGCGATGCCTCGACAGCCTTCTCGTACTCCTCGGCCGAGTGGATCATCGTGGTAATCTCCTTAGCCAGAGTCTTTTGCAACTCACGCAGGTGAGGTGCCTCCTCGTGGCGTGCGATGAGTGCCTCGATGGTCTCGCGGTCTAGAAGGGTGAAGATCTTGATGTAACGCTTGGCATCCTCGTCGCTCACGTTCAGCCAGAACTGGTAGAACTTGTAGGGCGACGTGTAGCGGGGATCGAGCCATACGTTGCCGCTCTCGGTCTTGCCGAACTTCGTGCCGTCGGCCTTGGTGATCAGGGGGCAGGTCAGCGCGAAGGCCTCATTCTCCGAGCCGAGCTTGCGGCGGATAAGCTCCGTACCGGTGGTGATGTTACCCCACTGGTCGGCGCCGCCGAGCTGCACCTTGCAGCCCAGAGTCTGGTAGAGGTGGAGGAAGTCGTAGCCCTGCAGCAGCTGGTAGGTAAACTCGGTGAAGGACATACCCTCGCCCTCGCCCGAGAAACGCTTCTTGACCGAATCCTTGGCCATCATATAGTTTACGGTGATGCACTTGCCGATGTCGCGTGCGAAGTCGAGGAACGAGAACTCCTTCATCCAGTCGTAGTTATTGACCAGCAGGGCCTTGTTCTCGGCATCCGACTCGAAGTCGATGAGCTTCGAGAGCTGCGCCTTGATGGCCTCCTGATTGTGGCGAAGCGTAGCCTCGTCCAGCAGGTTGCGCTCCTGCGACTTGCCGCTCGGGTCGCCAATCATACCCGTAGCACCACCCACCAGAGCGATGGGGCGGTGGCCACACATCTGGAAGTGCTTGAGGATCATCACGCCCACCAAGTGGCCGATGTGGAGTGAGTCGGCTGTGGGGTCGATGCCGAGGTATGCTGTTGTCATCTCCTTGTCGAGCTGTTCCTTCGTGCCGGGCATAATCGTGTGGATCATACCGCGCCACTCAAGCTCCTCTACAAAATTCTTTCTTGCCATTGTTTTATCTTTTTAGTTAATATCTTTCGTTGTTTTCTTCTTTCTACTCTACTTTTTTCCTTGCAACTTTTTCCGAAAAAGTTGCGCAAAAAGGCCGCAAGGCACAATTTGCGGGGTCGCCGCGCCGTCGTCGGTAAAATGAATGCTTCGCACTTTTGAAGCAATCAAAAGGTCTCCATTTTTTAACCCTCCGCCGCCGCGCCGCCCTTCATCCGCAAATTCTGCAGTGCGGTTTTATAACCCCCACCCCCTACGGGGACTCCCCCTAAAACAGGGGGAGAGTTCTTATAAACTCCTCCCCTTCATAAGGGGAGGTGTCCGAAGGACGGAGGGGTCCCTCATTTTGCATTTTGCATTCTGCATTTTGTATTCCTCTATCCGCCGCCCACCACGTTCAGTAGCGGGAGTAGCAGGCGGTTGGGAAGCAGGCCTAAGGCCTGCTATTCATACTCCATATCCAGCGCCTTTTTCAGCTCCAGCAATAGGGGTGCGCGCTCGGTCATATATTTAATACGATCCTCCAATTTTATCGGGCGCGAGGCCTTAATCTGCTCATTCACCTTCACTTCGAGGTCGATCATACCCTCCACGCCGGCCGTGCGGGCTATGGTGAGCAGCACCTCGGTCTTCGAGCGCAGAATCTCGTCGTGCAGCTGCTGCGTGGGCACCTCCACGCGAACGGTGTGCCCCTCGACGGCCATCTTCTCGAAGGCCACGATGAAGCGCGGGCGCTCGTGCAGGATAGCCTCGACGACCTCCTCGCGGCGGGCCACAATTTTCTGCTCGGTGAGCGGGTCGTAGTGCAGCTGCTCGGTGCGGGCACTCTCGGCGTTGGTCGCCTCGGCCGCCTCCGATGCCGCCGACGCAGCCCCCATAAGGCTCGTTATCGAGAATCCCGCCAAGGCCGAACGGCGTGCCGTCGTAGGCTTGGGCGCAGGCGCGGGTGCGGGCGCGGGTGTCGGCGCAGGTGCAGGCGCGGGCCTCTCCGCAACTATCTCCGCCGCCCTTTCCACCGTCTTTTCCACTACGGGCGCGGGCGCAACTCGCTGGGACTCAGCGGCCTTTGGTGCGGGCGCAGATGCTCCGCCCACGGCAGTAGCGACGGGCGTGAACGAAGTGGGAAGGTCGGGAAGGGGGTAGTTATCCGCTAAAGGGATGTCGTCATTTTTTTTTTTGCCGAGACTTGCGATCTTCATAAGTCCCAGCTCCACCAACAGTCGTTGATTCGACGACTGCTTAATTCGTCCGTCCGCCTCGGTGAGCAGCGCTATGGCTCCGAAGAGGAACTCCGTCGGGCACTTCTCCGCCTGATAGCGGTAGCGGTCGATGAGCGTGCCCGTAAGCTCGATGAGCGAAATCGCGGGGCCCTTGGCCAGCAGCAGATCGCGCAGGTGTTGGTTCAGGCCCGCCATAAAGGTCTGGCCCGAAAATCCCTTCGAGAGCACCTCGTCGAAACGGATGAGGGCCTCGGTGTAGTCGCCTTCGAGGAGCAGATCGACCATCGAGAAGTAGGTGTCGTAGTCCAGCACGTTAAGTGTCTGCGCCACAGCCTTGTACTGAAGGTTGGAGTTGCAGAACGAGACGGCCTTGTCGAACATCGACAGCGCATCGCGCATACCTCCGTCGGCCTTCTGGGCTATGAGGTTGAGCGACTCCTCGTCGAACTGCACGCCCTCCTTCTGGGCGATGTATTTAAGGTAACGCACCGAGTCCTCGACGCGGATGCGGTTGAAGTCATAGACCTGACAGCGCGAGAGGATGGTGGGTATGATTTTGTGCTTCTCGGTTGTGGCGAGGATGAAGATGGCGTGGCGCGGCGGCTCCTCCAGCGTCTTGAGGAAGGCGTTGAAAGCCTGCTGCGAGAGCATATGCACCTCGTCGATGATGAAGAGCGAGTAGCGTCCCACCTGCGGGAGGATGCGCACCTGCTCGATCAGAGTGCGGATGTCGTCCACCGAGTTGTTCGAGGCGGCATCCAGCTCGTGGATGTTGAGCGAGCGTCCCTCGTTGAAGGCGCGGCACGATTCGCACTCGTTGCAGGCCTCCGAGCCGTTGGGGCTCAGGCAGTTGATTGTCTTGGCGAAGATACGCGCGCAGGTGGTCTTGCCCACGCCGCGCGGCCCGCAGAAGAGGTAGGCGTGCGCCAACTGACCACGCTCGATGGCGTTTTTCAACGTCGAGGTGATGCTCTGCTGTCCCACTACCGACTCGAATGTCGCGGGGCGGTATTTTCGTGCCGAAACAATAAATTCGCTCATAATATCGCAAAGGTAGTTAGAAAAATTCAAAATTCAAAATTCACCCCTAAGGGGTGTTTTGCAACCGCCTGCTACCCTCACTATCGAGCGTTGTGGGCGGCAGAGGAAAAAAACCGCACTGCAGAATTTGCGGAAGAAGGGCGGCGCGTTGGCGGAGGGTTAAAAAATGGAGACCTTTTGATTGCTTCAAAAGTGCGTAGCATCCATTTTACCGACGACGGCGCGCTGACCCCGCAAATTGTGCCTTGCGGCCTTTTTGTGCAACTTTTTCGGAAAAAGTTGCGTGAAAAATAATTTGTATCAGCAAACGCCTTTCGACAAAGGTAGATTCCAATCATTTTCACATAGACGCTACCATAGTATCAGTTAGGCAAGATGATGTGAAAATGTGGAATGACGTAATTTATTAATTCCCCAATTTTGAATTTTGCATTTTGAATTTTGAATTTTGAATTGAAGTTACGCTTGAACAATCGTAACTTCAATTCCGCGCTGCTCGAGGGCCTCCAGAACGTGGGCGGGGATGCCGCTGTCGGTGATGATCTGATCCACGTCATCGACCGAGCAGATGCGGCTGAAGCCGCGACGACCGAACTTCGACGAATCGCACAACACGATGATCTTCTCCGCCGCCGAGATCATCACGCGGTTCAGGTTGGCCTCCAGAAGGTTGGTCGTCGAGAGACCATACTCGGGGTCGAGTCCGTCCACGCCGATGAAGAGCTTGCTGCCGGCGAAGTTTTCCAGCTGACGCTCGGCATCGCAACCCACGGCCGAGAGCGATGTGCTGCGCACCAATCCACCGAGCTGTATGACCTCGATGTCGCGGTTGGCCGAAAGCACCGATGCCACGTTCAGCGCCGAGGTGATGACCGTCAGGCGGCCCCCCGTCTCGTCGGTGTTGATCTCGCGGGCGAAGTACTGCACGGTTGTTCCCGAGGCGATGATGATCGAGTCGTTGGGCTCGATGAGCTTCACCGCTTCGCGTGCGATGGCGGTCTTCTCGGCGGGGTACTGATGCTCCTTGACGTTCACGTCGCGGTCGTTGATGTAGGGGCTGAGCTTGATGGCCTTGCCGTGGGCGCGGTAGAGGAGGTTGTTCTTCTCGAGAATCGAGAGATCCTTGCGGATGGTAACCTCCGATACGTTGAGCAGCGTCGAGAGCTCCGTAACGCTCACTTGGCCCTTGGCCTCGAGCTGGCGAGTGATGAATTCGTGTCGTTCGTTTATGTTCATTTCGATGGATTTATGTTTTGGTGGTAAAGGTACGAAAAAAGGTGTAAAAACTTGAAAATCTTTTATAATAATATTATTTTTGTTTCGAAACGAAAAAAAATTCCTTGCTAACGTGCGAGAAATAGAAAATAAATTGTTAATTTTACATTCCCAAACGGGAAAATATTAAGCCTATGCTCGAATTTTTCAACCCGCCTGCGGCACGTCCGCAGATCGCGGCCGACAAGGTCGATGCCGAGTATCGCCGTATGCGACTGAAGGTTTTTCTTGGCGCATTTTTTGGCTACGCAGCCTACTATCTGGTCCGCAAAAATCTATCGCTCGCAGCCCCCGGAATGATGGCCGACGGCCTGCTCGACAAGGAGACGGCCGGATTTGCTATGGCCGGAATACCCATCGCCTACGCCTTCAGTAAGTTCCTGATGGGTAGCCTGTCGGATCACTCCGACGCCCGCAAGTTCTTGGTCGTGGGACTCATCATCGCCTCGTCGGTGATGGCTGCCGTGGGATTGATTCCCTACTCAACGTCGATCGCGGTCAATGGCGGCATCCTGTTCGCCTTTATGCTTATGGTGGGATGGCTCTCGGGTATGGGATGGCCCCCGTGCGGACGCATTATGGCGCATTGGTTCTCGCAGAACGAGCGCAGCTTCAAGATGTCGATCTGGAACTGCTCGCACAACGTGGGCGGCGGCTCGCTCGGATTGCTGGTTTCGGGTGGAATCGTGATTTTCGCCTCGATGGGCATCGCGGAGAGCTGGCGCGCGGCATTTATCTTCCCCTCGTTGGTGGCTATTCTGTTTGCCGCCTTCTGCTGGTGGACTTTGCGCGACAGACCCGAGGCTTGCGGCCTTCCGTCGATCGAGGAGTACCGTCAGGACTACACCAGCCGCAAGGCTGCCCAGGGCGAGGAGACGTCGATCCCGTTCAAGCGTCTGTTTGTGGAGTATGTGTTTAAGAATCACCTGCTTTGGATGATTGCCATAGCCAACGTGTTTGTCTATTTCATCCGCTACGGTATCAGCGACTGGGCTCCTACCTACTTGCAGGATATGCAGATTATGTCGGCCTCGGAGAGCCGCGTGGCATTCTCGCTGTTCGAGTATGCGGGCATCCCCGGCACGATCATCTGCGGATGGCTCTCGTCGCGCTTCTTCCAAGGTCGCTGCGCACCGGTCAATGTGATCTATATGTTGATGGTGCTCATCGGAATCCTCTGCTACTGGCAGGCTGAGGCTGTGGCAGCGGTGTTTGGCGGCGAGGAGGCACTCCCGATGGTGGTATTTTTCTCGCTCGGACTGACGGGATTTGCCGTCTATGGCCCTATCGCGCTGATCGGCATTCAGGCGCTGAGCTTCGTGCCGAAGAATGCGGCGGGTACGGCTGCGGGATTTGTAGGATTGTTTGGTTACCTGCTGGGCGACGCGCTTCTGTCGAAGATCGTCGTGGGTCAGGTGGCAGGCTCCGACTTGGGTTGGGGCGTAACGTTCTGGATGTTTACGGTGGGATGCGTCGTGGCAACGCTCATCTGCGCCGTAACTTGGAAAAAGGAACTTCGTGTAATGCGCGAGCGCGCAACACAAAGATAAGAAGAAGTACGAAGCATCTGCCCGAAACGGGGTTTGTGGATTTTCCTTGTTGTCATTAAGGGGAGATGTGGAGTGCTTTATAGGTCGGTTTTTTTGTGCTCCCCCCGCCCGGATCAGGGTGGGGGGAGGTTGTTTTCAGGCCTAAGGCCTGTTTTGCATTTTGAATTTTGCATTGCTTAAGCGGGCAGCCGATTAAGCAGCTCCTCGCCGAGGGCACTCTTCTGCTCGATGTGGTCGAGCGTGGCGCGCACAAAGGGGTTGCTCTCGAAGTCGCCACGCACCTGCTCGAAGTCCATATCCTTCTCGGCGCGCGTGCCGTCGGCACCAAAGCCCGTGCGTGAGGCGAGCGAGAACTCCTTGCGGGCATCCTCATAGACCATCCTGTCGAGCCCCACGACAGCCTCGCGCCACTCATTGACGATGCGTCTTACGTCGTCGGCCGTAATCTTCTCGGGATCAATGCCATAGAACTCCTCAATATGGTCGAAGACCCACGTCCACTCATACTCATAATAACGCTCGTGCATCACCTGCCACTCGGCATTTATCAACCTGAGCCGATTCAACTCGCCACTCTCGATGGCCTCCAGCACGCGATCGACCTCGCTCTTCGGGGCGATAAGGCCCGACAGATCAACCCACTCGCCCCGTCCAACCTCGGTCGTGGGGCGCAGGTGGCGGCGGATGGTCTCATCGTCGGGCAGGGCCACGCCCTCCAGACGCTTGATGATGGAGTTACCCATAAACTTATGCACCGCCGTGCGGTAGTAGTCGATGCCCTTGCGCAGGGCCGAGTTCTTGATCTTGGCGCTGTGGAACGAGTACTCATCCGAGAGCTCGCCGCTGGCCGAGCGCAGGTTGCGCAGCAGCTCCAAGCCCTTGAGCATCTTCTGCACGGTGTAGGGACTCAGCAGGTTGAAGTTGATGCAGTCCAGTCGGTTAGGGTCGCTGCGATGATCGCGCACGGGCCACTTCTTCACGTCGCGTATCGTGCCCACCGAGCGCAGGTTCACACCCGGCGCCAAGTAGGTCGTGTTGTTCTGCTCGATAAGGTACGAGAAGGGGAGATTGGTGGTGTCGGAGTGGCTTGTGTGGCGGCCCATAACCAGCGAGAAGGCTCCCACGCGGGCGGGCCAGAGGATGTAGGAGTTGGACGTTGTCTTCGCTCCGCGCTCGAGCGTGCCCTGATGTATGGGGCCGAGCTTATACATATGGTTGCTCTGGTTCGAGCCCGAGCCGGCATTCATAAACGAGAACATACCCGCAATGAGCAGCGTCGATTTGTGGTGCGTTACGGTGTAGGGCCCCGCGAAGATGGCGCAGGCCTCGCCATTCTCGCCCTGACAGTTGCTGAAGAAGAGCGAGTCGGAGGCCGAGTAGTTGTGGCCGATCTTGCAGGCCTGCCCCACGAAGCAACGCTCGAGCGTAGCACCCTCATCGACGGTCGAGCCGCTCGAGATGATCACGTCGTCGCATATCACGCCGTCGCCGATGTGTATGGGCGCGGCCGCATTGGAGTTCAGCGAGCAGTTGCGCAGACGTGCCGCGCCGCTGATGGTGCAGCAATCCCCCACGCGAACATCGCGCATCAGGCCGACGTTGGTGATGTGTACATCCTCGCCGATGGTGCCGACCGCGGAGGAGTATTTCTCTGTGTAGTAATCGGTTATCTCCTTCAGGCGAGCCTTCAGCGCGGGGCGGTGGCGGTAGAGCGCCATAATGTAGGCCATCTGCGCCGAGAGCTTGTCGTTGATATAGACCTCGCGGCCGCCCGTCTCGTTCAGCACATTCACAGCCACGCCATTGCCGAACGACGAGCGCCCCTCGACGTAGATCTGATTGACGTTGCGGATGATCGATGAGCGGCCGATGCGGTAGTTGGCTATGTAGTTGTGGATGTTCTCGATAAGGCAATCGTCGGCCACATCGACATTGTGCAGCGTGGCGTTGCGGATGCCCGCGTGGCGACAAACGCCACCCGCGAGAGTGAATGAGCGGTTGAAGCAGCCCAAACGCACATCGCCCGAGAAGGCGACGTTGCGGATGTGTTCGGGCGAGAAGGCAGGCGCGACCATCACGCGCTGCCAATCCTCGGCTGTGCAGCCGTTGGCCTCGAGAGCTGAGATCTGCGAGGCGGAAAGATTGATATGTGTCATAACTAACCTATTTGACTGCAAAGATATGAAAAATGATTTAATTCAAAATCAAAAAATAAGTCATTCCAATCATTTCCGCAGGGTACCTGATTTTGTATCAGGGAGCTAACCCTTGCGGAAATGTGGAATGACATTATACTGTTTTAATTAGAAAAGACAATCTCCTCGCCGTTGGCATCGACTTTAATCACCTTCTCACGATCGACCTCGCCCGCCAAGATTCGCTTCGAGAGGGCATTGACCACCTCGCGCTGGATCACACGCTTGACGGGGCGCGCACCGTAGAGCGGATCGTAGCCAAGACGCGCTATAAGGTCGCGGGCCGAGGCGGTGTACTCCAGCTTCAGGCCGTTGCGCGAGAGCATACGGGCGATGATACTCATCTGAATATCAACAATATGCTCAATGTCGCGGCGCGTGAGCGGCGAGAACATCACAATCTCGTCGATGCGGTTCACAAACTCGGGCTTGAGCTGCTGCTTGAGCATCTCGACAACCTCCTCGCGCGTGCGCTCGACAAGCTCCTCCGTAGGCCCATCGCCCGCAAAGGCCGAGGCGAAGCGCTCCTGAATAAGGTGCGAGCCCATATTCGAGGTCATAATGATTATCGTGTTGCGGAAATCTACCGTGCGGCCCTTGTTGTCCGTTAGGCGGCCATCGTCCAGCACCTGCAACAGGATGTTGAAGACATCGGGATGGGCCTTCTCGATCTCGTCGAGCAGCACCACCGAGTAGGGCTTGCGGCGAACGGCCTCGGTGAGCTGGCCACCCTCGTCATAACCCACATATCCCGGAGGCGCACCCACCAGACGCGAGACGCTGTGGCGCTCCTGATACTCGCTCATATCGATGCGCGTGAGCATCCCGTCGTCGTTGAAGAGGAACTCCGCCAGCGCCTTCGCAAGCTCCGTTTTACCCACACCCGTGGTGCCGAGGAAGATGAACGAACCGATCGGACGGCGCTCGTCGCTCAGTCCCGCGCGCGAGCGGCGCACGGCATCCGAGATAACCTCGATGGCCTGCTGCTGGCCCACAACGCGGCGATGCAGCTCATCCTCCATACGCAGCAGCTTCTCGCGCTCGGATGAGAGCATACGCTGCACGGGAATGCCCGTCCAACGCGAAACGACCTCCGCAATATCCTGCGAGGTTACCTCCTCGCGGATCATCGCCTCGCCCGACGAGGTGGTCAGATCGAGCTGCTCCTGCAGGGCGCTGATCTGGCGCTCGGCCTCTACAATCTTGCCGTAGCGAATCTCCGCCACGCGGCCGTAGTCGCCTGCGCGCTCGGCCTGCTGGGCCTCGACCTTCAGGCGCTCGATCGACTCCTTCTCGTGCTGAATCTTCTGCAACAAATCCCTCTCGCCCTGCCACTTGGCTCGCAGAGCCGACTCCTTAGAGCGCAGCTCCTCAACTTCGCGCGTGAGTGATGCGACACGCTGCTCGTCGCCTTCGCGGCGGATGGCCTCGCGCTCGATTTCGAGCTGGCGGATGCGGCGATCGAGCGTGTCGATCTCCTCGGGCACGGAGTTCATCTCCAGACGCAGACGCGAGGCGGCCTCATCGACCAGATCGATAGCCTTGTCGGGCAGGAAGCGCGAAGTGATGTAGCGGTGCGAGAGCTCGACGGCGGCGATGATGGCCTCGTCCTTGATGCGCACCTTGTGGTGGCTCTCGTAGCGCTCCTTCAGGCCACGCAGAATCGAGATCGCATCCTCGGTCGTCGGCTCATCGACCATAACCTTCTGGAAACGGCGCTCGAGGGCCTTGTCCTGCTCGAAGTATTTCTGGTACTCGTCGAGCGTCGTGGCACCGATGGTGCGCAACTCGCCACGCGCAAGGGCTGGCTTGAGGATGTTGGCGGCATCCATCGCTCCCGACGACTTGCCCGCACCCACGAGCGTGTGAATCTCGTCGATGAAGAGCAGAATCTCGCCATCGCTGGCGATGACCTCCTGCACGACGGCCTTCAGTCGCTCCTCGAACTCGCCCTGATACTTCGCACCCGCGATCAGCGCACCCATATCGAGCGAGAAGATCTGCTTCGAGCGCAGGTTCTCGGGCACGTCGCCATCGACTATGCGGTGGGCAATGCCCTCGGCGATGGCGGTCTTACCCACGCCCGCCTCACCCACGAGGATGGGGTTGTTCTTCGTTCGGCGCGAGAGAATCTGCAACACGCGGCGGCACTCCTCGTCGCGGCCGATGACGGGGTCGAGCTTGCCGCTGCGGGCCATCTCGTTGAGGTTGATGGCGTACTTGCCCAGCGCATTGAACTCCTTCTCGGCGGTCTGCGAATCGACGGTCGAGCCCTTGCGGAAGTCGCGGATGGCGGCCACAAGCTCCTTCTCCGTCGCTCCAGCGCGCTTGAGCATATCGCTCGCCGCGCCACGCTCAGCCTGAAGGCCGAGTAGGAGGTGTTCGACAGAGGCAAATTTATCGTTGAACGTGCGGGTGAAATCCACAGCGCGCTGAATCGTCTTCGAGGTGTCGGTCGAGAAGTACTGCTCACCATTGCCGCCCGAAACCTTCGGCAGAGCATCCACCGCGCCCTCGACCTCGCTGCGCAGCAGTGCCACATTCACACCCACGCGAGAAAGCAGGTAGGCAGCCAGAGAGTCCTCCTTCGTGATAAGCGTAAGGAGCAAATGTTGCGGCTCGACGGCCTGCGCACCCTTCTCGCGGGCCAACTGTACGGAGGCTTGCAGCGCCTCCTGAGCCTTGATGGTAAGTGAATTGATGTTCATAGTCTTTTTCGTTGTTTGTTTCGGCCTTGTGAGGTGCAAAACCTTTGCCAGAGGTCGTAATCGGACATTTTAACACATTGTTGGCAGAGATTGGCAGAGGATTTGTGCCATAAAAAGACATTTTGACAGGCGTAAGGAATTCAAAATGAAGAATTAATAAATACGTCATTCCACATTTCCGCAAGGGTTAGCAACCTGATACAAAATCAGATTCACTGCGGAAATGGTTGGAATCTACCTTTGTTAAAAAGAGTTTGCTGATACAAATTATTTTTCACGCAACTTTTTCCGAAAAAGTTGCACAAAAAGGCCGCAACCGACGCTGCGAGCGCGAGCAGAGGGAGCTTGCTCACTTTGCCGAGCCGCGAGGAGGAAAACTCCGTTAAGGCACAATTTGCGGGGTCGCCGCGCCGGCGTCGGTAAAATGGATGCTACGCACTTTTGAAGCAATCAAAAGGTCTCCATTTTTTAACCCTCCGCCAACGCGCCGCCCTTTTTCCGCAAATTCTGCAGTGCGGTTTTTTGTTTTTGTGCGCCAGCCTAATTTTGAATTCCTTCATCTGCCGCCCATCACGCTCAAGAGCGAGAGTAGCGTGCGGTTGGGGAACAGGCGTTACGCCTGCATTTTGAATTTTGCATTTTGAATTAAATAAAAAAGGTGTCCAAACGGGACACCTTTTATTTTGCTCGCAGCGGTTTATTACAACTTACGAAGCCAGATGTTGCGGAAGCTGATAGGCTCCGAGGGGTCGCCGTGGCTCTGCAACTTGATCGGGCCTGCGCCGTGCATATTCACCTGAGGATGACCGATATACTCGGTGGTACCGCGGATCGCTACATTGTTCTGCAGCACTACGCCGTTGTGGATAACCGTAACGGTGGGAGGCACGCGATATGAGCCGTCCTCGTGGAATACGGGAGCGTTGTAGATGATGTCATAAACGTTCCACTCGCCGGGCTTGCGCATAGCGTTTGCCTTGGGGGTTGACTGCTTGTAGATACTACCCGTCTGACCGTTGGTGTAGGTGGGATTGTTGTAGCAATCGAGAATCTGAACCTCGTAAAGACCCTGAAGGAATACGCCGCTGTTACCACGAGCCTGACCCTCGCCGGTGATGTTCTCGGGTACGCACCACTCGATGTGGAGCTGGAAGCTCTCGAATGACTCGCGGGTCTGGATGTCGCCCTTCTTCTTATTTACGGTGAATACGCCATCGTGTACGTCCCACTCTGCGGGGCCGCCGTTAGCGCTCTGCCAAGCGCTCAGGTCCTTACCGTCGAACAGAACGATAGCATCCGAGGGAGCCGAGTTGGTGGTAATGTCGCCCGGGGTTACGATGGGGGGCACGGGGGTGTAGAACTCAGTCATACCGGGACGCATACGGTTGGGGTCCTGCTGCTGAGGCTGCTGTGCTGAGGCGCTGACAGCGATGGTCAGAGCCAGAGCCGAAAAGATTAATTTCTTCATAGTTAATAGGTATTTAATGGTTTATGTTCTCCGTATAAATCTAAAACCGTACGCAAATTTATAAAAAATGATTCTAATCGCACAATATCGAGTCATTTTTTTGGCAAGTTCGCCGATTTTCGTATCTTTGGTAAAATTTATATTATAATGGGCTTTTTGTCGGCACTCGGCAGGCCCGCCCAAACAGAACAGAATAACAACCAAATATTATGGCAATCTTCAAAGTCGAAGGCGGTCATCGCCTTCAAGGCAGCCTCACTCCGCAGGGCGCGAAGAACGAGGCATTACAGATACTCTGCGCTACGCTGCTTACGTCCGAGCGCGTCGTTGTGCACAACGTGCCACAGATTCTCGACATCATCCAGCTCATCGACCTGCTGCGCTCGATGGGTGTGGAGGTCGAGCACCTCGGCGGCGACTCGTACGCCTTCCGTGCGGCGGAGATAAACCTCGACTACCTGCGTAGCGACGACTACCACCGCCGCTGCCGCCGTCTGCGCGGCTCGGTGATGATGATCGGCCCGCTGCTGGCACGCTTTGGCGTGGGATATATGCCCAAGCCGGGGGGCGACAAGATCGGCCGCCGCCGATTGGATACCCACTTCCTCGGTTTCCAGAAGTTAGGCGCCACGTTCAACTTCGATCAGGCCGACGAGTTCTTCTCGGTCGAGTGCAAGCGTCTGAAGGGTTGCTATATGCTCCTCGACGAGGCCTCGGTAACGGGCACGGCCAACATCATTATGGCGGCCGTTCTGGCCGAGGGCACCACGACCATCTACAACGCCGCCTGCGAGCCCTACATCCAGCAGCTGTGCCGTATGCTGAACCGTATGGGTGCGAAGATCTCGGGCATAGCCTCGAATCTGCTTACGATCGAGGGCGTCGGCAAGTTAGGCGGCACAGAGCATACGATGTTGCCCGATATGATCGAGGTGGGCAGCTTCATCGGTATGGCCGCAATGACGCAGTCGGAGCTGACCATCAAGAACGTCTCGTACGACAATCTGGGAATCATACCCGCGCAGTTTGCCCGTATGGGTATTCGTTTCGAGCAGCGGGGCGACGACATCTACATCCCGCAGCAGGATCACTACTCGATCGAGAGCTTCATCGACGGCTCGATTATGACCATCGCCGATGCGCCGTGGCCGGGCCTCACGCCCGACCTGCTGTCGATATTTCTGGTCGTGGCGACGCAGGCCAAGGGCTCGGTTCTGATTCACCAGAAGATGTTCGAGAGCCGCCTGTTCTTCGTCGATAAGCTGATCGATATGGGTGCGCAGATAATCCTCTGCGATCCCCACCGCGCAACGGTCATCGGCCACGACCACCGTCTGCGCCTGCGTGCCACGCGAATGACCTCGCCCGATATTCGTGCGGGTGTGGCGCTGCTGATCGCCGCGATGAGTGCCGAGGGCACGAGCATAATACAGAACATCGAGCAGATCGATCGCGGATACAAGGATATTGACGGCCGCCTGAATGCACTCGGTGCGAAGATTACACGAATGGAAGAGTAGCAGGCGTAACGCCTGTTCCCCAACCGCACGCTACTCTCGCTCTCGGGCGTGATGGGCGGCAGATGGAGGAATTCAAAATTCAAAATTCAAAATTCAAAATGTAGAATTAATAAATACGTCATTCCACATTTTCACATCATAATGCTTTGCTGATACTATGGTAGTGTCTATGTGAAAATGATTGGAATCTACCTTTGAGAAAAGGCGTTTGCTGATACAGATTATTTAGAGGAGATCCCCATCGCCTTGCTCCGCAAGTCGGGGGATGACGTAATTAATTTTCCGTTTTACCCCTCCGTCCTTCGGACACCTCCCCTCCATAAGGGGAGGAGTTCATAAAGAAAATTTATGATAGATTATTTATAAATAAAAAACAACTAAAACCCACAGGCGTAACGCCTGTTTTGCAACGACCTGCTACTCCTGCTCTCGGGCGTGGTGGGCGGCACGCCTAAGGCGTGTTTCCCAACCGCCTGCTACTCCTGCTCTCAGGCGTGGTGGGCGGCAGATGAAAAAATAAAAAACTATTAAAACCCACAAAAATATGATTATCACAACAACAAACAACGTCGAGGGTGCTCGCATCGATGAGTACCTGCAGTTAGTATCGGTCAATGTGGTTATCGGCACCAACATCTTCTCCGATTGGTTCGCCTCGATAACCGACGTATTCGGTGGCAAGTCGCGCACCTATCAGCGCAAGCTGGACGATGTATATGAGGAGGCCCTGAAGCGCGTGCGCGAGAAGGCTGAGAAGTTAGGCGCCGATGCCGTTGTGGGCCTGAAGATGGACTTCGGCGAGGTGTCGGGCAAGGACAAGAGTATGTTTATGGTCTCGGCCGTCGGCACGGCCGTGCGTCTGCGCCGTATGTAATTGATTATTAATATAAAAACAGAAAATATGAAACGATTGATTCTCTCGGCCGTAGCGCTGCTCATCGCAGCTTCGGCCTCAGCTCAGGAGTTCCGCTCGGCCATCTCGAACGTGCCGGGCAACGAGTACCCCAAAGTATCGAACGATATGCGCGCCATCGTGCGCTACACCTCAAAGACCGCCAAGAAGGTGCAGGTGCAGGGTGGCGATGGCTTCGCCGCTCAGCCCGTCGATATGGTCAATGACGGCGAGGGCAACTGGACAGCCGAGCTCAAGGGCCTCACGCCGGGCTTCCACTACTACTGGTTCTTGGTCGATGGCGTGCAGGTGAACGACCCCGCCAGCGTGGCCTACTTCGGTTACAGCCGCCCCACGAGCGGTATCTACGCTGCCTACCCGGGCGAGGATTATATGGACGCGAAGGATGTTCCGCACGGCGTGGTGCGCGAGCAGTGGTATAAGTCGAGCGTTACGGGCCTGTGGCGTCGTGCCTACATCTACACCCCCGCGGGCTACGACGAGGGCAAGGGCGAGTATCCCGTATTCTACCTGCTGCACGGTATGGGCGAGAACGAGCGTGGCTGGAGCTTGCAGGGCCGTATGAACTTCATTATGGATAACCTGATTGCCGAGGGCAAGGCCGTGCCGATGATCGTGGTGATGGATTGCGGCTACACCGACACGCAGGATCCCGCAACGGGCGCCATCAAGCGTTCGACCGACGCAGGCTCGCTGGGCGAGATCTACTTCAAGGATATCATCCCGATGGTGGAGAAGAACTACCGTGCAAAATCGGACCGCGAGAGCCGCGCTATGGCGGGCCTCTCGATGGGTGGCTTCCAGACGATGAATATCGCCCTCTCGAACACCGATAAGTTCGCCTACATCGGCGGCTTTTCGGCGGCGCTGATGATGGGTGGCCGCCAGCAGGTCGATCTGAAGACGGCCTACAACGGCGCTTTCGCCGACCCCGCAGCCTTTAATAAGAAGGTGAAGCTGCTGTGGTTTGGCGCAGGTAGCGAGGAGAAAGCTTTTGTCGATGCGGCAGCTACGATGACCAAGCAGCTCACGGAGATGGGCGTGAAGGTTGAGTCGTACATCTCGGAGGGCACCTACCACGAGTGGCACACCTGGAGCCGCTGCCTGAAGGAGTTTGCCCCCAAGCTGTTCAAGTAACATTAGATGATTAAACAAAAAAGGTGTCCGATTAATTGGACACCTTTTTTGTTAATGCAAAATTCAAAATTCAAAATGCAAAATGAGGCTGACGCGCAAAAAAAATAAAAATCCGCACTGCAGAATTTGCGGAAAAAGGGCGGCGCGGCGGCGGAGGGTTAAAAAATGGAGACCTTTTGATTGCTTCAAAAGTGCGTAGCATCCATTTTACCGACGACGGCGCGGCGACCCCGCAAATTGTGCCTTAACGGAGTTTTCCTCCTCGCGGCTCGGCAAAGTGAGCAAGCTCCCTCTGCTCGCGCTCGCAGCGTCGGTTGCGGCCTTTTTGTGCAACTTTTTCGGAAAAAGTTGCGTGAAAAATAATTTGGTATCAGCGAACTATTTTCGACAAAGGTAGATTCCAATCATTTTCACATAGGCGCTACCATAGTATCAGTCAGGCAAGATGATGTGAAAATGTGGAATGACGTAATTATTGGTTTTGAATTATTCAAAATACGACACATACTCCTCGGGCATCTGCTCCAGAGGGCGAATCTCGATTCCCTTGTAGAAGACCTCGCCGGCCTCGCTCTGCAGCTGCAGGCGGCCCTCAACGAGTGGCACATCCCCGCCTTCGGTCGTATAGCGCAGGTTCTTCAGCGCCATCACCACCTCGCCATTGACGATGTGAAGGCTCTGGCCCTCGTAGCAAATAAGCTCCAGCGTGGTCCACTCGCCATCGGGTGAGTTGTGATCCTCCGTGCCGCAGAAGTTCGTAACGCCGCGACTGCCGACCGTCAGCCACTCGCCCTCGGGGTCGTAGTAGTAGGTGCGCTTCTCGGGGTCGGGCTGTGAAATCTTGATGTCGGCCTTCGAGCCCGCAATCGACCAGAAGTCACCGCTGTTGCCCTCCGTCGTGCCGCTCTGCATCACCTGAAACTCGAACGAGCGCATCCACGAGAGCCAATAATCGACACCCGCGTCGCCCACCGAGTGGTACAGCAGGCCCGAGTCGAGAGCCTTCTCCAAGCGGGGCTCCCAGCGCTTCTGACCAAACTTCACTTGCAGGCGCAGATGGTAGTTGCGGTAGCTCTGGTTGGAGATAACGCAGCCGTAGGTCTGGCCACTCACGCGCAGAACGAGCTCGCCCGCCTCTTCGGTAACGGTAAAGAGGTCGTAGAGATTCTTGTCGTAGCCAATGGGCGGAATCTTCTCGCCGTTTTCATCGACGGGCGCGCGGCCACGAAAATCGTTGGTGTGCTGGTAGCTCTGATAGACGCGCCAATGCGAGAGGTCGCTATCCAGAAGCGACTGCCAGCCCTCGTCATTCGACGAGCAACCTGCCGACAGGAGTGCTACGCAGAGCGTAAGTAACGAGAATGTGTGTTTCATAGTTGTAAGGTGTTTTTACAAATATACAAAAAAAGAGCCTGTATTTGCAATACAGACTCCTTAATTTTGTGAGTTTTGCACTACCACACTACGGGCTCTGCGAGAATCTCTCCATCCGTAGCATCCTCAGCCGTAAAGGTGTTCTCCTTGTACTGGATGCAGAGCATAACCAAAGGCTCATTGCCGACGTTGCGCACCGAACGCTTGGGCGCGGGTGCAACCTTCACGACGCTACCCTCCGCTACGGGGATAATCTCGCCATCGACCTGCATCTGGCCCTCGCCCTTGAGGAAGAAGTAGAGCTCCTCGTGAGTGCGGTGGGTGTGCAGAAAACCTGTCTCTGCGCCTACGGGAAAACTCTGGAACGAGAACTCGGCACCCGTGATGCCAAGCGCTGCGCCGGCAAATACCTTACCCGGGATCTGTACCTCGGGGCCCAACGTGAGAACGTGCTCCGAGAGCTCGGCCATCTTGCCTACCGAGATGCACGAATAACCAGCACCCTCGGCCACTTTTTCAATCTGTTTCATACGATTTCGTTTTATTTGGTTGGTTACTAAAAGAAAGTTTGTTACTTTTGTAGAGCAAATATACATTGCAATTTTGCTTTGTGCAAGAAGGCACTTGAAAGTAAGAGAGTTACCTTTTGGTAACCAATGCTCAGCGATAGGAAATTACAACGTAAAAAAATATCAAAAAAAATGAAAAAGGAGGATTTTTGCCCTATTCGAGATATTCTCGATAAGACGGCCGACAAGTGGTCGCTGCTGGTGCTTTACCCGCTGCGCCACAACCAGATGCAACGCTTCTCGGAACTGCAGCGCGCCATCCCCGACATCTCGCAGAAGATGCTCACGCAGACGCTTCGCCGACTGGAGGATATGTCGCTCATCTCGCGCGTGGCGTACCCCGAAGTGCCGCCCCGCGTGGAGTACAGCCTCACGGAGCTGGGCCACTCGTTTATGGACAACATCGAGCCGCTCGTCAAATGGGCCATCGACAACCGCGACCGCTGTTTGGGTTAAACTCTTTAGAGTTTAGACTCGAAACAGAGAAAACTTTGTATCTTTGTGCAAAATCGAATTAAAATGGCAAGACGTAAAAAACAGAATTATCCCCTCATCGAGGCGTTGGAGATCACAACCCTCGCCGCCGAGGGCAAGGCTATGGGCCGCTACAACGATCAGGTGGTCTTCGTGCCGATGACTGTGCCGGGCGATGTGGTGGATGTGCAGATACGCAACAAGCGCCGCCGCTTTATGGAGGGCGTGGTGGTCAATTATGTTAAGCGCTCGCCGCTGCGCGAGGAGCCCTTTTGCGAGCATTTTGGCGTGTGCGGCGGCTGCAAGTGGCAGAATCTGCCCTACGCGGAGCAGCTGCACTTCAAGACCGAGCAGGTTAAGGACCAGCTCACCCGCATCGGCAAGATCGCGCTGCCCGAGGTGCAGCCCTGTCTGGGGTCGGCCAAGCAGACCTTCTACCGCAACAAGTTGGAGTTCACCTTTGCCGACAAGCGTTGGCTAACGTACGAGGAGATTGCTGCCGGCGGCGACATCGAGCGCGAGCCCGCACTCGGATTCCACATCCCCAACTGCTTCGACAAGGTGCTCAACATCGACAAGTGCTACCTTCAGGCCGAGCCCTCGAACGAGATACGCGACTACGTCAAGCGCTTCTGCATCGAGCGCGGCTACACGTTCCACAACTGCCGCGAGCACGCGGGACTGATGCGCAACATCATCATCCGCACCGCCTCGACGGGCGAGGTGATGGTGATCGTGATCTTCAACGAGGATGACCGCGATCGCATCACGGCGCTGATGGATATGCTGAAAGAACGATTCCCGCAGATTACATCGCTCTTCTACGTCGTCAATACCAAGTGGAACGACTCGGTGGGCGATCTGGAGCACGTCTGCTACGCGGGCAAGGATCACATCATCGAGCAGATGGAGGGCCTGCAGTTCAAGGTCGGGCCCAAGTCGTTCTACCAGACCAACTCGGAGCAGGCCTACGAGCTCTACAAGGTGGCGCGAGAGTTTGCTGACCTAAAGGGCGACGAGGTATTGTACGACCTCTACACGGGTACGGGAACCATCGCCAACTTCTGCGCCCGCCGCGCGAAGAAGGTTGTGGGTGTGGAGTATGTGCCCGAGGCGATCGAGGATGCGAAGGTCAATTCGGCTCTGAACGGCATCGAGAACACGTCGTTCTACGCGGGCGATATGAAGGATGTGCTCTCGGACGACTTCGTGGCGCGCAACGGCCACCCCGACGTAGTGATCTTGGATCCGCCGCGTGCGGGTGTCGATGAGCGTGTGATCGATGTGATACTGCGTGCCGCGCCCGAGCGAATCGTATATGTGAGCTGCAACCCCGCCACGCAGGCGCGCGACCTACAGCTGATGGATGGGATGTATCGCGTAGTGGCTGTGCAGCCCGTCGATATGTTCCCCCATACGCATCACGTTGAGAATGTGGTAAAGCTGGTGAAACGATAGTTTCACAATGCAAAATTCAAAATTCAAAATTCAAAATGAGGCTGACGCGCAAAAAAAATAAAAAACCGCACTGCAGAATTTGCGGAAAAAGGGCGGCGCGGCGGCGGAGGGTTAAAAAATGGAGACCTTTTGATTGCTTCAAAAGTGCGAAGCATTCATTTTACCGACGACGGCGCGACGACCCCGCAAATTGTGCCTTGCGGCCTTTTTGCGCAACTTTTTCGGAAAAAGTTGCAAAGAAAAGAATTTGTTGTAACAAAAAACACGCCTTAGGCGTGTTCTGCAACCGCCTGCTACTCCCGCTCTCGAGCGTGGTGGACGGCAGATGGAGGAATGTAGAATGTAGAATGCAAAATTCAAAAAACACGCCTTAGGCGTGCAAGGAAATTGCAGGCAAAGCGTTTTATAAATAAAAACCCTTAAAACAGAAAACGCTATGAAAAAGATTTTTATTGGAGCGATAGCTACGTTGGCCCTCGCACTTACGTTGAATCCCCGCCTCGCGCAGGCGCAGGCGCAGCCGATCATCCCCACCGTTTCGGTCAATGGCTCGGCGCAAATCAAGGTTACGCCCGATGTGATTTACCTCACAATCAAACTCGACGAGAGCGACACGAAGGGCAAGGTAACTGTCGAGCAGCAGCGCAAGAGTATGTTCGCCGCGCTGAACAAGTGCGACATCGACATCGAGAAGCAACTCTCGGTGCAGGGTATGTCGAGTGAGTTTTTCCGTCGTCGCGGCTCGCTGGCGGCCACGCAGTATGAGCTGAAGGTCGGCTCGGCGGCCGAGGTCAGAAAGGTCTTTGATGAGTTGGAGAAGGTGGGCGTGGTGAATGTCAATGTAGCCCGCGCCACATCGTCAAAACTCGACGAGTATCGCACCGAGGCCCGCACGAAGGCTATGCAGAACGCCCAGCAGCGCGCCCGCGAGTTGGCCGAGGCCGTAGGGCAGCAGATTGGTGCCTGCTACGAGATCAACGACTACACCACCACGACCGAGACGGTCTATGGCAAGCGCCTTATGATGAGCAACGCCGTGATGATGGACTCGGCGGTGGAGGAGGCCGAGCCCAATGTGGAGTTCGAGCAGATAGTGGTCAATTACAATGTCTCGGCAAAGTTTTATTTGATGACAGAAATCCATTGATCCAAACCCATTGATCCAAACCCATTAAGACCATTACCATAAATAAAGTAAACCCCTAAAAAAATGAAAATTGCAAGATTAGTTTTCAACCCCATCCAAGAGAATACATATATCATTTGGGACTCAACACTCGAGGCCGCCATCATCGACGCAGGAGAGTCGAGCGAGCGCGAGTGTGAGATCATCGACAAGTTCATCGCTGAGCGAGGCCTCAAGCCCACGCTTGCGATCAACACCCACGGCCACTTCGACCACCTGATGGGCGTGGAGCACCTGCAACGCAAGTATGGCGTGCGCTTCGCCCTCTCGTCGAAGGACGAGTTCCTGCTCAAGGGCGCCTCGGTGAGTGCCGAGTTGTTCGGTGTTCGCGCCGGCGATATGCCCGAGACGATCGACATCGATCTGGACGGATTGGAGTCCATCTCGTTCGGCCATACCGAGCTGAAGGTTATCCCCACCCCGGGCCACACGCCCGGCCACGTTGCGCTGTATGAGCCCACGTCGGGCGTACTCTTCACGGGCGACACGCTCTTCCGCGAGAGTATCGGCCGCACGGACCTGCCGGGTGGCGATTATTCGTGGATTATGCGCTCGATCATCGACAAGATCCTCCCCTTGGGCGACGATGTACGCATCTACCCGGGCCACGGCGAGGATAGCACCATCGGCCACGAGTCGATGTATAACCCCTTCGTGGTTGAGGTCTTGAACGACGAGGTTAATTATAAGAATTAATATGCGAGGTCTGCTACTGATGCTTGCGGCGCTGCTTGTCGGCACTGTCGCCGAGGCGCAAAACCCCACCCCCGAGCAGGCAAATAACCGCGTGGCGGAGCTGATCAACAGCGCCGATTACGTTACGCTCGCGGCCGAGCTGCCCGCCGTGCGAGAGATGGTGGTGGAGTCGCTTCGGACACTCGCCGATGTGCTGGTGGCCCATAGCGAGGGACGATTCGAGGATAGCAACCGCGCCATTGGCCAGTTGGGAAATTACACCGAGCAGCTGGGCGCGGCAACCATCTTTGCGATGCAGAATTTTGCCCTTATCAACCACCTCGCATCGGAGGATTATCTCGGGGGCAAGGCTACGGTCGAGCAGCTGATGGCGGCCCTGCCCGCCGAGGCATCGAGTGGAGAGCTGAAATCGATCCACCGATGGATGTCAGCCCTCGCCGAGCGCGAGCGAGTTGAGGTGGTGCGCCCGAAGGGGGATGTTGTGATCCCCGTCGAGCGTCGTCGTGTGGGCCGCGGCGAACACCTTATCGTGCGGGGCAAGGCGGGCGCGGTGAGCGAGGATTTCATCTTCGATACGGGTTGCAGCTACGCCAATATGGTCTCACGCGCCGCCGCCGAGCGGTTGGGTGTGGAGATCGTGGCCGACTCGATCATCATCACGGGCCTCGACAAAGGATATGTGCAGTTGGGCATCCTGCCCGAGTTGCAGATCGGCGAGGTGAAGGTGCGCAACGCCACCTTCTTCGTGGCGGATGAGATGGTACCCGCCGACAGCGCGGTTGAGGGGCTCTGCGAGGCGGTGCTGGGCACGCATATAATCCGCAAGTTGGGCGAGGTGCGCTACGAGCGCGCGGCCGAGCGTTTCGTTCTGCCCGCCACACCGAGTGCCCCCGAGGAGCGTAACCTTGTCTGCGACAACGGCACATTCTACCTCGTATGCCACCAGCGCGGCGAGCGACTGATGCTACACTTCGACACGGGCAACGTGAAGAGCCAGCTCTCGCCACGTTACTTCAGCCGTTTTCACTCTTACGTCGAGGCCGAGGCGGGCGAGGTGGAGCAGTCGCGCAGCGGCGGATTTGGCGGAGTGGTGGTGCGCGATGCGCGTCCGATAGGTGAGGTGCAGTTGCAGATTGGTGCTGCGGCCGCTACCCTGCGTAATATCTACGTTACCCTGCCCCCGAAGGGCGAGGCGGCCTTCACCGCGCTCGAGAGTGGCGACGGAAGTGCCGGCGTCGATCTGCTCGCGGCCTCGGAGGTGGTAACCTTTGATTTGGAGAAAATGTTTTACAGAATAGATAAATAAAATGGGAAAACTCTTGCATCGCCTGCTCTATCGGGTGCTCTCGCTCGAGAGCTACCTCCGCGTCGTGAGCCGCCTGTTCTTCCTTACGCGGGCACTCGGCATCGGCCGACGGGGGCGGGCGCTGGAATATAACTACCACCTGCCGCAGCTGCTGCGCAGGGGCGATATCGCCATCGACATCGGCGCAAACCTCGGCTACTACACCCGCCCGATGGCCGACATCGTAGGGGCCGAGGGGCGAGTCTATGCCGTTGAGCCTGTGCCTGTTATCTTCTCCGTTCTGGAGCGCAATGTGCGCGGACGCAGGAACGTAAGCCTTATGAATTACGCTTTGGGCGAGCAGGACGACACCATCGAGATGGCCAACGACTCGGTTGCCGAGGCGGGTTACTTCGGCACGGGCCGCAACTTCATCAGCGAGGGCAAGCTCTCGGGTGGGGCGATACGCTTTACGGCTCAGATGCGTCGCGGCAGCGAGCTCTTCGCGGCGCTGGAGCGCGTGGATTTTATCAAGTGCGACATCGAGGGCTACGAGCGCGTGGTGATTCCCCAGATGCGCGAACTCATCGAGCGCCACCACCCGACGGTGCTGATCGAGACCGACGGCCAGACGCGCCGCGAGATAATAAAGATCTTCACCGAGATGGGCTATCGCGCCTATATGCTGATGGATGGGCGCGAGGTCGAACTCGATACCAATAGTGATAAAGATATAATATTCAGATACCTATGAGAATAGACATTATAACCGTTGTGCCGGAACTGCTCACATCGCCTCTGAACGAGTCGATCCTGAAGCGTGCGCAGGAGAAGGGTTTAGTTGAGATCGTTATTCACAACCTGCACGACTACGCCCACGACAAGCGCAAGACTACGGACGACTACCCCTTCGGTGGCGAGGCGGGAATGGTGATGAAGTGCGAGCCCGTATTTGAGCTTGTGGAGAAGTTGCAGGCCGAGCGCCACTACGACGAGGTGATCTACACCTCGCCCGACGGCATCACCTACAACCAGCACGAGGCCAATCGCCTCTCGATGTGCGAGAATATTATTATTCTCTGCGGCCATTATAAGGGTATCGACCATCGCATCCGCGAGCACCTCATAACGCGCGAGATCTCGATCGGCGACTACGTCTTGACGGGTGGCGAGCTGGCCGCCTGCATCATCACCGACTCGGTCGTGCGCCTGCTGCCGGGTGCGATTGGCGACGAGGCCTCGGCGTTGACGGATTGTTTTCAGGACGACCTGTTAGCACCGCCCGTCTATACCCGCCCCGCGGAGTTCCGTGGCTGGCGCGTGCCCGATGTATTGCTCTCTGGTAACTTCGCCGAAATCGAGAAGTGGCAGGAGGAGCAATCTTTTGAGCGCACCAAGGCGTTAAGGCCCGATCTCTTGGAAAAAATGTAGAATGCAAAAGAAATAACCCCTCCGTCCTTCGGACACCTCCCCTTCGTAAGGGGAGGAGTTTATAAGAACTCTCCCCCTGTTTTAGGAGGAGTCCCCGCAGGGGGTGGGGGTTATAAAACCCGCACTGCAGAATTTGCGGAAAAAAGGGCGACGCGGCGGCGGAGGGTTAAAAAATGGAGACCTTTTGATTGCTTCAAAAGTGCGAAGCATCCATTTTACCGACGACGACGTGACGACCCCGCAAATTGTGCCTTGCGGCCTTTTTGCGCAACTTTTTGGAAAAAGTTGCAAAAGAAAATTCAAGTAGAGATTTTCGTAGTGAAGTAATTAAATTATATTATGTTAGATCGTATTGAAAAACTTATTACCTCGTGCCCTACGGCCGTTCTCTGCTCGGTCGATGAGAGAGGCTACCCCTGCGCCAAGGCTATGTTTGCGCCGCGCCGCGTGGAGGGCGTGAAGGAGATTTGGTTTTCGACAAATACCTCATCGCAGAGCGTCGGCCGCTATCGCACCAACGACAAGGCCTCGGTCTATTTCTACGACGCGGCGACGTTTCAGGGTGTGATGTTGCGCGGGCGGATGGAGGTGTGCTTCGACGCTGCCTCGCGGGAGGCTCTGTGGCAGGAGGGAGATGAGATGTATTACCCGCAGGGCGTCAGCGATCCCGACTATTGTGTGTTGCGTTTCGTGGCCGAGAATGCAAGATATTATGCTGATTTCCAATCTGTTGATATAGAATTATAATTATGAAATACTACATCATTGCCGGTGAGCCTTCGGGCGATCTGCACGGCTCAAACTTAATGCGTGGCCTCCGTAAATCTGATCCCGAGGCCGAGTTCCGCTTCTGGGGTGGCGATATGATGGCCGAGGTGGGTGGCCGCGAGAATCTGGTGAAGCACTACCGCGAGATGTCGTTCTTCGGCTTCGTGCAGGTGGCTCTCAACATCCGCACCATACTTGGGCAGATGGGCGACTGCTGCCGCGACATCAAGGCCTTTGCACCCGACGTGGTGATTCTGATCGACTACCCGGGCTTCAACCTCAAGATCGCCGAGTTCGCCCACGGCGAGGGCATCCCCGTACACTACTACATCGCACCCAAGGTGTGGGCGTGGAAGGAGCATCGCGTCAAGGCACTGAAGAAGTTTGTCGATCGCCTCTACATCATCTTCCCCTTCGAGAAGGAGTATTTTCGTGGGAAGGGCATCGAGCCGCACTTCGAGGGTAATCCCATTATGGATGCCATCGCCGAGCGTTGCGCCGCCGCCCCCGAGGAGGCGCAGTTCCGCGCGGAGAATGGTCTGGACGAGCGTCCCATCGTGGCTCTACTGGCGGGTAGCCGCGTGAGCGAGATCAAGGCCAACCTGCGATTTATGGCCGAGCTGGCGGAGCGTATGCCCGAGCGGCAGTTTGTTGTGGCGGGTGTGGGTTGGATTGCCCGTGAGCAGTACGAGATTTTCACAAAGGATATGCCCGTCAAGTTTGTCTGCGACAAGACCTACGAGCTGCTTCAAATATCTGAGGCGGCGGTGGTTACGTCGGGTACGGCGACGCTCGAGACGGCGCTGATAGGTATTCCCGAGCTGGTCGTGTATGGTATTCCGTGGTTGTACGAGAAGGTGAAGCCCTACCTGCTCACCATTCCATTCGTGTCGCTTGTGAATCTGAATCTGAGGCGCGAGGCCGTTCGTGAGATGGTTGTCTATCACCCCTCGGTCGATGAGGCCGAGCGCGAGCTGCGCTCGATACTTCCGGGTGGCGAGAAGCGCGAGAAGATGTTAGCCGATTTTGACGAGTTGCGCGCAATCATTGGCGGCACGGGAGCGAGCGATAGGTTTGCAGCCGACATCGTGCAAACAATTCAAAATCCAAAATTCAAAATTCAAAATTAATTTGTGTTATGCAAAACGCTCAACTATTACTAAACCCACTGCTGCATCTGGCGATTATCCTGCCGCTCCTGCTTATTTTTATAAAGGAGCGCACACGCGAGAATTATCTGCGCGTGTTGAGCATCGTTGTGTGCTACTGCCTATACAGCATTGCTCTCGTTTTGCCATATCTTTTTGATTCGCTGCATTTTATTAATGGCAGTTGGAATTGGAACGGCAAATTGTTTGGCCTCGCGTGTGGCGTAATATTGTATTTCCTCTTTCGCCGTCAGTTCGCTGACAACAATTTTTTCACGCTCAAGCAGAATAAAGAGGGTTTGCGCTCGGCATTAAAGGTTGCCATCGGGCTTCTCTCTGTCTATGTTCTTGCAGGACTTTTGGGCGAAAAGGAGTTTGATGCCGAAACACTACTATTCCAGATTTCAATGCCGGGCATCGACGAGGAGGTTATGTGCCGCGGTGTAATGCTCGGATTGATGTGCAGCGCCTTGCGTGAGGGAGGCAGGCCCTCGCTTAATCCCGCCATCATAATCAATGGTATTTGGTTTGGTCTGGTACACTCGCTATCATTCCAGAGTGGCGAGGTGGTGTTCAGTGTAGCTTCGTTTATCGTAACGGGTCTAGTCGGTTATGCGTTGGCTTATATCGCTCTACGCAGCCGCAGTATCTTGATTCCGATGCTGACCCACAACCTCTGCAACTTCTGTAATAATTTGTTGTCGATGATTTTGTAGGTATGCTTTTGGGTGCTGTTATATTTGCCGCTGTCTGGTGCCTCATAGCCCTGCTTTTGCGCCACTATCCCGAGACGATGGCGGGCTATAACACGATGCCGAAACAGAAACGCGAGAAGATTGACATCCACAAACTTGGCCGCTTCGTTTCAAGCGCGATGTTCGCAGGTGTGCCCTCGGCACTGCTCGCGCCACTTATGCCGAGCGAGGGGTTGTATGTGCTGCTGTTGTGCTGGATTCCCTGTGGGATGCTGGTTGCGGCAGCGATATATGTAAATGTAAGAATAAAAAAATTTGAGAAACAATGAAGATAATCTGTATCGGTCGCAACTATGCCGACCACGCCGCCGAGCTGCACGACGGAGCCGAATTGCCCACCGAGCCGCTCTTTTTCCTCAAGCCCGACACGGCGCTGCTGCGCAACAACGACCCCTTCTACATTCCCTCGTTTTCCAATGAGGTGCACTATGAGTGCGAGTTGGTCGTTCGCATCACACGCTTGGCGAAGTGCATCGACGAGCGTTTTGCCTCGCGCTGCTACGAGGAGGTGGGACTCGGCATCGACTTCACGGCCCGCGACCTCCAGCGTGAGGCCATAGCGAAGGGCCTGCCGTGGGAGCTGTGCAAGGGTTTCGACCACTCGGCCGCGCTGTCGAATCAGTTTGTGCCGCTGAAGGAGTTGGGTGGCGATGTGCAGAACCTTCGTTTCGAGATGGAGCTCAACGGCGAGGTGCGCCAGCAGGGTTTCACGGGCGATATGCTCTTCACGGTGGATCAGATCATCGCCAACGTCTCACGATATATGACGCTGCGCATCGGCGATCTGATCTACACAGGTACGCCCGTAGGCGTGGGAGCCGTCAAGCCCGGGGATAATATCAAGGCCCGAATCGGGAAATATACGTTGTTGGATTTTGATGTGATGTAGTTTTTTGTAATTCAAAATTCAAAATTCAAAATTCAAAATTTTCTGGGATATGCTTTTGCACGATAAATTGAAGAATTACCGCCTGATACTTGCCTCGCAGTCGCCGCGCCGCCGCCAACTGCTTGAGGATGCCGATATTGAGTTCACGCTCGCGCCGCGCTTCGAGTGCGACGAGAGTTTCCCTTCGGAGCTGCCCGCCGCCGAGGTTGCCGAGTATCTCTCGCGCCTGAAGTCGGAGGCCTACCCCGAGCCGCTGGGCGAGGGCGATATATTGCTGACGGCCGATACGGTCGTGATCGCCGAGGGCCAGATCCTCGGCAAGCCTGCCGACCGCGCCGAGGCCATCGCTATGATCACGCTGCTCTCGGGCCGCGACCACGAAGTTGTAACGGGCACGACGCTGCGCTCGAAGGATAAGGTGCAGTCGTTCTCTGTAAGTTCGAAGGTGCGCTTCAGAGTGCTTGACGCTGAGGAGATTGAGTATTATGTCGATCGCTATCGCCCCTTCGACAAGGCCGGTGCCTACGGCATTCAGGAGTGGATCGGCTACGTCGGCATCGAGCGCCTCGAGGGCTCGTTCTACAACGTTATGGGCCTCCCCGTCCAGCGCCTCTACTGCGAACTGAAAGAGTTTTAGGGCGAAATAAAAAGCCTGTCTAAAAGACAGGCTTTTTTTGTTTATAAATAACATTTAGTCTCGTGTTCCGAAATATGTTGTCATAGATTTATTACTATTAAGGAAGCTAATATTAATATTCTTTCCGACAACCGTAATAGTTACACTACCTGAAGTTTCACTTTTTAAGTGATATTGGCCATTTATATACTCAACATTGTAATTTTCAGAACCATCACTGTAGAAATCTGCATAAACCTCGACAACTGTAGATTTAATTCTCCTTACAGTTACGATATACGCATCTTGTAGTACACTGTTGTTAAGCATCAATTGTCCAGAATATACTCCCTCGATTTGAGATGCAAAATCACCAGATGCTGTACCATCGTTGTCCTTTTCACAACCCACAAAAGAAGAGCAAGAAAATAAAGCTGTTGCCAGAATCAATAAAAATTTTAATCTACTCATTGTTGTGTATTTTTAGTTAAAGATTATTGTTGCAAAGTTACAATGATGATGAGTAGAATGTTATTTCGGAGTGTTGATGAATATGCAACACTAATGTTGTATTTTTCGCTACAATATATTGTTGGTTTTTCCTATTTTTGTAGATAAGTCGGCAAAGAAATCGTGATTTAATATAGTGGAAATCCTGATTAATAATTCCACATCAAGATTCTTTTTGTTGAATATTCGATAAACATTGGAGCGATCGCACGAAAGATGACGCGCAAACCAACTTACAGAACGTTCTTGCCGTTCAAGTTCCTCCTTTATCATTAGTCCAATGGGCTTGTCGCTCATATTAGAACTATGTTATACTTATGCCCCAAATAAGTTGGTTAATATAATAAAAGGAAAGTGTGGAGCTGATCGTTTATTCAAATAGAGGTTCTGGAATACCTTGGCAAAATAAACGGATGCAAATACTCCACACCTGTATAGTATGGAGTATTGAAAAATACGCATACCAATACAGATGACAAGAGTCGCCGTTTAATCCCTGCCTTATGAATTTTCCAGATTCCTATTTGGGATAAAAGCGATACACTTTCATCATTTAATAAATATATATCACCCTAAGTGATATACAAAAATAGTGAACAATATTAAAAAAAAGAAATTTGACATATGAAAAGATTAAAATTCATATTTATTAACGACAAAAAAAGGTTGCCCTTCGGGAGCAACCTTTTTTCTTGTTATAGACTTATGTTATAGACTTAGGAAAGCTAAGTAGCAGGCGGCGGTGGCAAGGGCCATTGCGGCTTTGAGCCAGCGGCGGCGGGTGCGGAGCATAACATAGACCGTAAACGAGCTAATCAGTCCGAAAACAGTGAGGTTCACAACCTTATCGTCGTCGAAGCTATATGCCGAGCCCCCCGTATAGAGCACATCGGCGATGGTCAGCACGAAGTAGTTGAAGACGTTGCTGCCGGCGATGTTGCCGAAGGCGATGTCGAAGTTGCGCATACGGAAGAGCGAGATTGTCGATGTAACCTCCGGCAGCGATGTCGCAACGCCGAGGAAGAGCGCTCCGGCCAGACCCGAGCCGAGGTTGAGTTCCGTAGCGATGTCGTCGGTAACGTACGTTAGGATGACGCTCGCCACGATGATTCCCACGCTCGCCAGCACGAATCGCACCACGATGGCGCGCAGCGAGAGCGTTACAGGCTCGCCCTCCTCGCTCTCTCCTCCTCCGTCGCCCGCAAGGAAGCGGACCGTCAGAGCGTAGAGCACCACGATCACGATCGACGTGGGCGAGAGGTAGAGCCAAGCGTTGTCGTTGGAGCCGAAGATGATGGCATCGTCGTTCATCCACTGCCAATTGACCACCAGCGCCAAATACATCAGCATCAGGAACACCATCACATAGTTGTGGCCGCGCGAGAGCTTCGCCGCGGAGAATCCCTTCAGGAAGAAGAGGATCACAACGGCCAGCATAGCGAAGTTGAAGAGGTTGCTACCCAGAATGTTACCGATGCAGAGCGAGGGGTTGTCGATGAGCACCGTAGCCGAGATGCTGGTAAAGAGCTCGGGCAGCGACGTGATGGCCGAGAGCAGCACTCCGCCCAAGAATGCACCCGAGATGCGTGTCGAGCGGTCGATCATATCGATATAGCGCGAGGCCAGAATAGAGAACCACACTACGGCCGCCGCCGTGATAAGATAAGTAATGTATAACATATTTTGTAAAATTTTATTCACTCATCGTTGGCTTGCCTACGCACGCCCCCTTTAAGTTATTGCAGCGCCGAGAGGCCCTTCGTGGGCGAGGCATCGAGGCGTATGGCGATGAAGACAAGTATCGTAAATGCCACCAGCGACGATCCGCCGTAGCTCAGGAACGGTAGCGGGATACCCATAACGGGCATCAGTCCCACGTTCATACCCACGTTCACCATAACGTGGAAGAGCAGCACCGAGGCCACGCAGTAGCAGTAGATTCGGCTGAAGGGCTCCTGCTGGCGTTCGCCCATCTTCATAAGTCGCAGAATCATAGCGCAGAGCAGCGTCAGCACCACCGCCGAGCCCACGAAGCCCCACTCCTCGCCCACGGTTGTGAAGATGAAGTCGGTCTCCTTCTCGGGAACGAAATAGCGGTTCTGCGTACCCTGCATAAAACCCTTGCCCACCAGACCGCCCGAGCCGATGGCGATCTTGGCCTGCGTTACGTTGTAGTCGGCACCCTTCGGGTCGTTCACGATACCGAGGAAGCTCAGTATTCGCTCCTTCTGGTGGGGCTGCAGCACCGACTCGAAGATCTTGTCGGCCGTCGGCACGAATACCATCGAACCGATGAAGAACAGCAGCGACAGGAATATCGGCGTCAGGTTCTTGCGGATGGCATAAACGGCCGCCAGAGCCGCACCCGCCAATGAGCATATCACCAGAGCATTATATCCGCTCAAATCCCATCCTATCACCTCGCCCACAGTGTAGAGCAGCATCGCCGCGAGCAGCACGCCCGCCACGAAGACGATGTGCGTGCGCCAGCGTCCCACCATCATCGCGCTCGAGAGCGTGAAGAGCAGCACCAGCACGAGCAGCAGGATAAGCGGCGTGAAGAGGAACGAGAAGATGAAGAGCGTGGCCACCATAATGAGCGGGATGCAGATCCAGTTGTTCAGGCCCTCGCGGTAGAGGACGATGATAAACGAGCAGAGCACCACGCCCGATCCCGTATCGTTCTGCAGGATGATGATAGCCAGCGGCAGCAGGATGATGGCCGCGACGTGGGCCATATCGCCGATTTTGCGTATCGAGTAGTCATAGTTACTCATCAGTCGCGCCACGGCCAGCGCTACGGTAATCTTCGTGAACTCAACGGGTTGTACGGCGAAGCTGCCGAAGCTGTACCACGCCTTGGCACCGTTGAAGGTCGGGGCGATGGATTCGGGCAGCACGATCGTACCGAAGATGAGTAGCACGCCGAGGGCGTAGGCGTAGTAGGCGTACATATGGAAGTAGCGCGAGTCGAGCAGCAGGATCACGATGGCCACGACCGATGCGGCAGCGGCCCAGATAGCCTGCTTGATGTGGAAGCGCGAGAAGGAGAAGAACTCCGTGATCTCGGGCTCCTCGAACGAGACGGATGTGATGCAGAGCAGTCCCGTAGCCACCAACAGCAGGTACAGTAGCACCGCCACGCGATCGACGCCGCCAAAGAGCGATATTTGGTTGTTCTGTTGCATTATCTATATCTCTCGGGTAGGTAATAGGGTAAATTCTTCACCTGCTGGATCATCTCCGGTCGGGTGATGGTGTCCGTCAGGTACAACTCCTCCAGAAGGCTGGCGATGGGCAGCGCGGCCGAAGCTCCGAAGCCTCCGTGCTCGACATACACCGAGATGGCGATCTTCGGGTTATCCTTCGGGGCGAAGGAGAGGAACGTAGAGTGGTCGCGGCCGTTGGGGTTCTGTGCCGTACCCGTCTTTCCGCAGACATCCCAGCCGGGCAGGTAGGCGCGCGACGATGTTCCCGCTCCCGGGATATTCACACCGCGCCACATACCCTCGACGATGGGCTCGAAGTGCTTCGACTCGACCTTCGTGTATTGGCGCTCGTAGAAGCGGCGGTCGATCGAGTCCTGTCCCTCGATAGCCTTGACGATGTGGGGGATGTAGTAGTAACCGCGGTTGGCCACGATAGCCGCCAAGTTGGCCATCTGCAGGGGCGTACAACCCAGCTCGCCCTGACCGATCGAGAGCGAGATTACGGTGTGGCCGTTCCACGAGCCGCGATAGACGCGGTCGTAGCGCTCGCTGGTGGGGACATATCCCTCCTGCTCGTCCAAGAAGTCGGAGTCGAGCTTGCGACCGAAGCCGAAGCTCTTGACGTAATCAACCCACACGTCCAAACCCTCCTTCACGTTCTTGAATTTGCGGTTCTCGATGATGTTGCGGAAGACGTAGCAGAAGTAGGCGTTGCACGACTGTGCGACGGCCGCTCTAAGGTCGAGGGGCGAGGGGTGAGCGTGGCAGCCCATCTTCACATTACCCCAGTGGTAGCCCATATTGCAGGGGTAGGCATTCTCGGGACGGAGCGTACCCTCCTGCAATCCGATGAGGCCCTGCACCAGCTTGAAGGTCGATCCGGGCGGATAGCGCGACTGCACGGCGCGGTTGAACATCGGGCGATACTTGTCGCCCAGCATCTTCATATAGTTGTTACCGCGCTGGCGGCCTACCATATCATCGGGGTCGAACGTGGGCGAGGAGGCCATCACCAGAATCTCGCCCGTCGAGGGCTCGATCGCCACGACAGCTCCCACCTTGCCCTCCATCAGCTCCTCGGCGAAGGCTTGCAGACGGGCATCGATCGTCGAGGTTATGCGCAGACCGGGCACGGGCAGCGTGTCGTACATACCCTCCATATAGGAGCCCTTGATTGCGCCGTGCGCATCCCTCTCGAGCACATTCACGCCATCGTCGCCACGCAGGTACTCCTCGTAGGCGCGTTCCAGTCCGCTCTTGCCGATGTAGTCGCCCGCGCGGTACTCGCCCTCGCTGCGTTTGATGTCGTTCTCGCTCACCTCTCCCAAGTTGCCGAGCAGGTTGCCGCCGATCTTTCGCGGATATTGGCGGGCGTTGCGCTGCACGGTGTGGAAGCCCTGAAAATTATGCTCGTCGAAGCGCAGCTTCGCCTCCTTGCTCACGAAGTTCGTAACCAGAACGGGCGCTCGCGGGCTCATACGCGCATCCTTGAGCTTCTGCACCATTCGCTCCTCTCTCAGGTCGATGAGCGAGCAGAGCAGCGTCGTATCGAATCCCTCCTTCGGCAGGTCGCGGTAGATGACCATCAGGTCGTAGCACTCCATCGACTGCACTAAAAACTCGCCATTGCGATCCAGCACCTCGCCACGCGGGGCATACTGCACCTCGTAGCGCAGCACGTTGCCTGCGGCCAAAGTCTTGTAGCTTGAGTCGATGAGCTGGATGTATGCCACGCGACAGGCTATGACACCGAAAATGAGCAGCACGATATAGCGTAGTATCGTGCGACGTGTATATTCCTCCTTTCTTGCCATAGCGTTAGCGTGTTATGATTTTTTCGGTGAAGAGTTTTATGATGTACCAGATAAGGGCGATGGCCACGATATCGCTCACCACCAGACGCACGAGCGTATGCAGGGCGTTGCTCAGCGATAGCGACTCCATAAAGAAGTAGATCACACTGTGCAGCACCACAACCAGCACGATAAACCACGCCAAGTGCTTCGTCGAGAGGCGGTGCAGCGCGGGGATCGTGTCGGTGGCATCTGTCGAGCGGCCTACGGCGGCGTGCAGCAGCGCGGGGCGCAGGAAACCTACGGCGGCCGTAGCCATCACATTGATGCCCGCCATACCCGTCAGCGCGTCGATCGTAAGGCCCATCAGCGTCGAGCAGAGCAGCACCCATACGGGCTTCATATCCAGCGGCAGCATAATGACGAAGGCCACATACACCAGCGGATGGAAATAGACGCTCAGGGCGATGTTGTCGATCAGGAAGATCTGCAACAGCACCAGCACCACGAAGGCTGCGATATATAATAGACTCTTTTGCATTTTTACTCCTTCTTTGATAGCTCCTCAAGTGAGGTAATCTCAACGATGTTGTTGTTCTCGATCAGCACCACGTTGCTCAGGCGCGTCATATCGGCCGCCAGACGCAACTCCACATCGAGCGAGGTGTGGTTCTCGTTCTCCGTGCGGCTCTCGACATATCCGATGCGCACACCCTCGGGGAAGTAGTGCGAGAGTCCCGAGGCGATCACCTCGTCGCCGATCTCAAACTCCGAGTACTTCGTCAGCTCGGTCATCTGCACGCGGTGGGGCGAGTGGCCGTTCCACGTTATCGAGCCGAAGTGCTCGTCGCCGCGAATCTTGCCGCTGGTGTGGAAGCCCGTGTTGAGGATCGACATCACGACCGAATAGTTGTCCGAACACTCCATCACATATCCCACCATACATCCGTCGGGCGTTACGACCGCCATCTCGGCCACCACACCGTCCTGACGGCCTCGGTTGAGCGTCAGGTAGTTGCGATCGTGGTGGATGGTGTTGCCCACCACGCGGGCCGTAGTGTAGCGTCTCTCGGCGAGGCCCACCATCAGCGTCGAGTCCATCTGCCACATCGTCATCGTGTCGGTCTCGATCTGCTCTTCGCGCTCGCGGTAGCGTGTGAGGGTGTTCTCCAGCTCGGCCACGCGCTGGGCCAGCATCTCATTCTCGCTGCGAAGCGTGAAGTAGTGCTTGACGTTGAAGACGGTGTTCTGCATCCACCCCGCCACGGTGTTGGCGCGCGAGAGGATCTTGGCCTCGGTGTAGTGCGAAGAGTTGGCATAGAAGTTCAGCGCCACCGCCTCGATCAGAAGCAGCAGCAGCACCACATATATTCGGCGTATGAGTTCTATGAGTTTATACATCTACTTGCACTACTATCGTGCCCCCGACCGCTGGCTGCGATCGAGGGCACAAACTTTATATCTCAGTGAATGAAACAGTCTTAATTATTCGCCGTGCATCAGGAACGAGAACTTGTCGACGTTCTTCATCGCGATGCTCGTACCGCGGGCGATGGCACGCAGGGGATCCTCGGCGATATGTACGGGCAGGCCGCACTTGTTCGACAGACGCTTGTCGAGGCCCTTGATCAGGGCTCCACCACCAGCCAAGTAGATGCCGTTCTTCACGATGTCGGCATAGAGCTCGGGGGGCATAGTCTCCAGCACGCTCATAAGTGCCGCGTCGAGCTTCACGAGCGACTTCTCCAGCGCATAGGCAATCTCGTTGTACGAGAGCGTAACGGTCTGCGGCAGGGCGGTGAGCATATTGGGACCCGTCAGCACGAAATCCTCGGGCTCCTCGTCCAGCTCGGGGATGGCAGCGCCGATGGCGTGCTTGATCTCCTCGGCCGTGCGCTCACCGATGCGGATGTTGTGCTGCTGACGAACGTAGTTCTGAATATCGGTGGTGAAGACATCACCCGCCACGTTGATCGACTCCGAGCATACGATGCCGCCCAGCGAGATGCAGGCGATCTCCGAGGTTCCGCCACCGATGTCGATAACCATATTTCCTTCGGGCGCCTCAACGTCCAGACCTGCACCCAGCGCAGCGGCCATAGGCTCGAAGATCATATATACGTCGCGTGCTCCGGCGTGCTCGGCCGAGTCGCGCACGGCGCGAATCTCGACGTTGGTCGATCCCGAGGGGATGCAGATAACCATACGCAGCGAGGGCGAGAACATCGACGAGGTGGTGCGCACCTTCTTGATCAGTCCGCGCAGCATCAACTCCGTGGCCTTGAAGTCGGCAATCACGCCATCCTTCAGCGGGCGGATGGTCTTGATGTTGGGGTTTACGCGGCCGTCCATCTTCTTTGCTTCGGTACCGATGGCCTTGACCTTGCCCGTCTGCAACTCCAGAGCGATGATCGAAGGCTCATCCACTACAACCTTGCCGTTGTAGATAATCAGCGTGTTGGCCGTACCGAGGTCGATGGCCAACTCTTGCATCAGTGAAAAAAATCCCATATCTGTAACTATTTATTATTCAATCATTAAGGCGGCGCTCGGGCTGGTCGATATAGCGAAAAACACCGTTTGCGCCGAGCCCCTCGGCCCCCCGCAAACAGCTGAAAAATGCCTCCTCGCGAGGCCCTTCGCACCCTTTGGCGACCGAAATGCTCCGACCGCACGACAAAGGTAGTGAAAAGATGGGTAATTATTCCAACTTTTTGTTAAGAAATTTTTACCTTTTTCGCAACCGCCCGCTACTACTGCTATCGCTTGTGGTGGGCGGCAGGTGGAAGAATTAAATTTTTTTCGCCGTAGCGTGCAGTATTTTGCCCCGCCGCGCGTTTAAGGGGTAGAGATGCGTAAAAATTGTGAAAACTATTGTATGTTACAAATTTAATCACTATATTTGGAATAATCTCATAATCCGCTAAGAATAAAAAGTTTATGCGGAAAGTTCAAGAACGAGGTAATGAGTTGGCAACTGTTCTGATTTCTACATACTTGCATGATTTGCATTGATGTACAA
>SUZL01000019.1 GCA_015059925.1 Rikenellaceae bacterium | reverse complement strand
CGCAAACGCTGGCCGTAGGTAAGTCGTACGACATCATCTTCTGGGCCGATGCCGACAAGGATCCCTACACGATCGACTGGTCGAAGCAGATCGTAACGCTCCAGACCGAGGGCCTTGTGTCGCAGGACGAAAACCTCGACGCATTCTATCTGTGCGAGACGTTTGTTGTGAACGACGACACGCGCTCGAAGACCTTCCTTCTGCGCCGTCCGCTGGCGCAGCTCAATGTCGCTACGGCCGATCTGGAATACGCAGCATCGGTTGGCTTCCGCGTTTCGCATACCTCGATTAAGGTGAGCGATGTATATACGCAGATGAACCTGCTCTCGGGCGAGGTTATTGCCGACTCGAAGCAGACGGTTTCGTTTGCCGCTGCACCGCTGCCCACGGGAAAGAACAAGACGGTGACGGTCAAGGGTGTTACCTACACGCTGCTGTCGATGAATTACCTGCTGGTTAATCAGA
The DNA here is from genome assembly GCA_015059925.1 of Rikenellaceae bacterium. GTDB lineage: Bacteria > Bacteroidota > Bacteroidia > Bacteroidales > Rikenellaceae > Alistipes. Next base: position 22,851 of record SUZL01000019.1, on the reverse strand, counting down.
AGCAGATGAGCAACGTAACCTTCAGCGAGTATGACTCAAACCTGCAGTTCCCGATCAATACGTCGTTCTTCCACAACATCGATCTGGAACGTAACCACCGTACCTACATCATCGGTACATCGCTGCTGACAAACGACGTGAGCTTCACCGTACAGATCGTCGATGGCTTTACCGATGACCCATACGTCGAGTATAGACCGATGTAGCACTTTCAAAGGGAAAAAGAAAAAGCAGGCTTAGGGCCTGCTTTCCTTATTTATATTTAAGGTGTATTACTTCGACTGCTTGGCGCGCTTGCCTGAGGCGTCGAAGTGGTTGTAGATGACTACCTCGCGATCGCGGCGGGTGCTCATCGTCGGGAACCACATATCCTCAACCGTCAGGCCGCACTTCTCGACAGCCTCGAGGCTATACTCCAGACGGCCGAAGTTGGCATCGACGTTGTTCGTTCCGAACGTGAACTTGATGCCGCGCTCCTTAGCCTTGCGGATAATATCGAGGCTCGGAATCTTATAGCGGGCGCTGATCTCGAGGGCGATGTTATGCTTCTGCAACACGTCAAGCACCTTATCAACGCGCTCGTCGGTCCAATACTTCTCGTAATCGAGGTTCATATCGTCGGGGATATAGGTCGCATTGGCGAAGATGTCGGCGGGCTCGTAAGAGAGGATCTTGACGGTCTGATCGACAATCAGATCCATATACTGCTCCATCGTGATGCCGCCGTCGCGGATAACCTCCTCGGCACGGTAGATGCGCGAGTTACGGCCCTTATGATCGATGATGGTCATAGCGTCGGTGAAGAGGTAGTCGAAGATTCCTAAAGCCTCCTGCGAGAAGGTCTGCGTCCACTTGCGGCCCTCGCCCTGTACGCCAAAGAGGAAGGGGTGATTCTTAACCTCCTCGTAGTATGAGCGCACCTCCTTATCGTCGGCCAGCATACGGCCCACGCCGCCCTCACCTGCGTTGGGGGCAACGCCGTAGTTGATACCGTAGTTCATCGACATTGCGTGCGCCATCTCCTTCGTCAGGCCACCCTTCAGGTGAACGTGCCAATCGATAACGGGGAAGTCGCGCTGCTGGAAGCGGATGACGTGGTCGGTCTGCTCGTCAATCGGCGGCAGCGTGTCGGCCTCGTTGCGGGCATCGGCGGCGAGCTTCTCGAGGCTCATATTACGAAGGCGAACATCGCCCTTGACGCCCTTTGCCACAACAGCACCACGACCGATGAGCTTCTTGGCGTGAGCAGCCTCGCGGTAGGGGGCTGCGGGCTCGGTGTAGCACACCACATCCACGCCGTTGATCTTCACAGCCACGTTCTTGCCACGCACGGCAACCTCGAAGTCAAACCACTCGCCATCAGCGGCCAGTGAGCGGTAGAGGTTACGCACGCTACGCAGACTACCCGTCTTGATCGAGCCATCCTGTGCGCCGTTGCGCAGTGTGATCTCATAGCCCGACTCGCCATCCGAGTGGAAGAGCAAGGCTGCCTCAGCACCCTCCGAGGTGAGAGCCTCGCCACGGAAGATGAAGTTCTCGTAGTCGGCCGACGTTGCGAGCGAGGTGCCGGGCTGCAGAGCCAGCTCTTCGGCTGAGCCGATGTAAGAGTCGAGTTTGTTGCCGCAAGCGACAAATGTTGCGATTGCCGCCACAGCTGCGAGGCGGGTCAAGCGCGAGAAAATGTTCGTTCTCTTCATAATATTATAAGTTTATAGGTCTTTCTACTTCATCAGTAGCAGCACATAGCCGACGTAGATGGCTAGATATACCACGCCCTCTGCTCGCGTGATGCGACGCTGGCCGATGGCTATAGCCGAGAGCAGCAACACGACGGCTACGCCCAGCACCATCCAGATGTCGAGGGTGGTGATACCGCCCATCGTCAGGGGCTTGATCAGGCCGCTCGTACCCAGAATGAGCAGGATGTTGGCCACGTTCGAGCCGATGATATTACCCAACGCCAACGAGAGCTTGCCGCTCACAACAGCCGAGAGGCTCGATGCCAGCTCGGGCAGCGACGTACCCGCAGCGACGATCGTGATGGCGATGACGGCCTCGCTGACACCCCACGCACGCGCGATGGCGGTGGCCGACTCCAAACACATATTTCCACCGAAGATCAAACCTGCAAGACCGACGATGATATAGATTATAACACGTCCCCACGCCATCGTTACCTCCGACTCCTTGCCGTCGGTCGTGCCTGCCTCCTGATCGGGAATATCGCGCTTGGCCGAGCGGATGGAGTACCAGATAACGGCTATATAGAGAGCCAGCATCAATGCGCCCTCCCAGCGGCCGATGCCCAAGGGCTGGCCAACGTAGAGCGCCAGCACGAGCAACAAAACAGAGGCGGCGATACAGATGGGGATGTCGCGGCGGATATTCTCGCGCGTGAAGACCATCGGGCGCACTACGGCGCAGATACCCAAGATGATCAGGATGTTAAAGATATTCGAGCCCGTAACGTTTCCGATAGCCATATCGGTGCTGCCACGCAGTGCCGACATAGCACTGACGGTGAACTCGGGCATAGATGTTCCGACGGCCATAACCGTCAGACCTACAATAAATTCGGGTACGCGGAAACGGGCTGCCATACCCACGCAGCCTTTGGTCAGCAGATCAGCGCCTACGGTGAGGATCACCAATCCGAGTATTAACAATAGATAATCCATTTTCTTCTTTTTTACTTTGCTCTGCTCTGGACAAGCAGCTCGCCCAGCACCTCGATGCTGTCGGCAATCAGGTCGGGCTGGCGCGGAGCCTCGTCGGCAATCTTCAGGGTGGTCTCTCCCGAGAGCACCAATACGCCGAAAGCACCTGCGTTGTGGGCCATCTCGATGTCGGTGTAGATGCGGTCGCCCACCATCGCAACCTCGTCGGGACGCACGCCGTAGCGCGACTGCACACCCGTCAGCATATTCGGATCGGGCTTGCCCAGCACGATGTCGGGCCGACGGCCAGTGGCGTGTTCGATACACTTGCAGATCGAGCCGCAATCGACCAGCACGGTAGGCAGGTCGGTCGGGCATACGCGGTCGGGGTTGGTGGCGATGTAGGGCAGGCCCTGCTGCACCCACCAAGCGGCGCGGCAGAGGCGCGAGTACTCCAACGTCTTGTCGAAAGCCACCACAACAACGTCGGGGCGGTCGTCGGCCGAGTCCGTCGTGGCCTCGAAGCCCGCGCGCTCGAACTCCCCGATCATCGAGGGCGTACCGAGCAGATACAATCGACGTGCCGCAGGGTAGTGCGTGCGGATGTAGTCGATGGTGGCCAGCGCCGTGGTGTACATCTCCTCCTCGGTGGCCTCGATGCCCATACCCTCCAACTTGTGCAGGTAGTCGGCAATCGAGGTCGAGGGGTTATTCGTCAGGAACGAATATGTGATCCCCAACTCGCGCAGACGCCGCAGGAAGGGCCGCGTATAGTCGAACAGCGTCATTCCCATATAGATGGTGCCGTCCATATCCAGGGCAACGTGTCGAATACGACCGAGACGCTCCTGAAGCTGCTCACTGTCGTAAATCGAACGAAATTTGTTAAACGTCATTTTTCGATATGTAAATTTGGTTATTTATTCATTTATATCCTCGTCGCGGCGGATCTTGCGCAACACGCGGGCGGGTACGCCGCCGACGATAGTGTCGGGCTCGACATCACGCGAGACCACTGCACCTGCCGCCACGATGGCATTCTCGCCAATCGTAACGCCCGGCAGAATCGTAGCTCCCGCTCCGATCCACACCCTGTTGCCAATCTTTACAGGCTTGGTCAGGAGCGTATGACGGCGCGAGGGCTCCTCGGGATGGCCTTCGGTCAAAATTTTCACATCGGGGGCGATAAAGACTCCATCGCCGATGGTGATGCCGCCCTGATCGAGGAACGTACATCCGAAATTGATAAACACCCCCTTGCCCACCTTGGTCATCTTGCCAAAGGCGGTGTAGAAGGGTGGGAACATACGCACCGACTCGTCCAGCTCCTGCCCCCAGATGCGCTCCAGCAGCGAGCGCTGCTCGTCGGGGGTGTGGTGCGACGCATTAAGCTCGGCCACAAGGGCGCGGGTCTTCTCAAACTCCATCCACAACTGCGGATAGTCGGGATCGTCGTGGCCGATACGCTCGCCGCGACGCATTCGCTCAACAACGTTACTCATCCTGCTCCTCCTCGTTGCCGATTATAAAATCCGTTATATCCATCTCGCGGTTCTGCGCAATGGCCTTGGGGAAGACCGAGCGGAAGCGCATCATCTCGATGATGGCCTCCTCCTTGGTAAGGTACGAGCCGGCCGTAACGTAGAACGAGGGGGTCTCGTAGTACATCTTAACCTCCGTCTCGGGGAAGTTCTCCTCGAAGGTATCCTTCGCCTCGACAGCATTTTCGCGCGCACGCGAAGAGTTGTCCGACAGGATCAGGATCGTGTAGCCGTTCACCTTCGTGCGCTTGGCGCGGCTCTCCACCGAGCGAACGGCATCCGAGACCTCGCTCTGCTCGACCACCGTAACGCCATTTGCGCCCGTAGCCAGACGGCTCTTCTTGGCGGCGATGTTCTGCGCCGAGCCATCGAGGGCCACCACCGCAGCGATGACCGTCAAAAATATCTTAAACAGTGTCTTCATATCTTCATTCATTTATACTCCTCAAAATTTCAATCAGATGCTCGCGCTGCGCCGCATCGAGCACCTCGCCGAGCGGTCGCATCGGCTGCTCCAGCTCAGCATACGCCACGCCACGCCTCAGGGCCACCTGCCAATCGACACCTACGCGCTCCAGCTCGCCCTCACGCAGCGCCTCCCTCAGGGCCAGACTCTGCGACGAGCGGGCCACGCTCACCCTCAGCGGCAGGACAACCTGCCCACTCTCTCGGCCTCGGATAACAACCTTGCGCTCCAACGTGAGCACCACCACGCGGCGGCCATCGTAGCTCACCCTTAAGCGGCCACGCAACAGCTTCACTCGTCCCCCCGCATTATCGACATCGGCCGCCAGCTCCACCCTCGAGGGCCACTCGCCCGCAACGGGATAGTCTGTCCCGACGAGGGCCACGTCGCCAATCGCAGGTCGCCCCGCCGAGCAACCCACCATCACAAGGGCCACTGCCCACAGCCATAGGATGCGCACCATCGGCTACGGTTTTTTGCCGATGTAGATCTGCGCAATGCCGAAGCTCTGGCTGCGACGATAGCACCCCTCGAAGCCTGCGCGCTGCAACTGCTCCAGAAACTCCTCGGGCGAGGAGAACTCGACGATCGAGTCGGGCAGGTAGTTATAGGCCTTGCGATCGCGCGAAACCAAGCCGCCGACGGGCTTCATAAAGTGGTTCGAGTAGAGCTGATAGAGCTTGCGCACCAGAAAGTTGCGCGGCGTCGAGAACTCCAGCACCACGACGTGGCCGCCGCTGCGCAGCACGCGCCAGATCTCCTGCAGGCCCTGATCGATATTGCCGAAGTTACGCACGCCAAAGGCCACCGTAACAACATCCACTACGCCATCCGTCAGGTCGAGGCTCTCGGCATCGCCCTGATACAGAGCGATATGGTCGTCCAAACCCTGACGACGCACCTTCTCGGCCGCAACGGATAGCATATTCTCCGACAGATCGACTCCCATAATGCGCGCCTTGGGCATACGCTTGGCCATCTTGATGGCCAGATCGCCCGTGCCCGTAGCCAAGTCCAGAACTCTCAACGGCTTCATACGGCGCACCTTGCGCACCACGCGACGACGCCAGATCTTGTCGATCGAGAGCGAGAAGATATGATTGAGTCGATCGTAGGTGGGAGCGATGTTGTCGAACATCGTTCGCACCTCCTCTTTCTTTGATTTTTGCGAGTTATATGGTTTCATAATCCACTTTTTACAACTTATACTTCAACGATTCGTCGGGCGAGATGCGTGCTACGGCCATCGAGGGCAGCACCATAACGCCTACGGCCACCACCATCACACCCACGTTGAGCCACACGATCCACCACCCTATGCTGACGGGCAAGGTCGAGAGCATATACCCCGAGGGATCGAGCCTGACAGGCTCCCACAGAGCCTGCAACGCAACGAGCAGCAATCCCACCGCATTGCCCCACGCAGCTCCGCGCGCAAAGAGCAACGCTGAGCGGTAGAGGAAGATGCGTCTAATGGAGCTGGTGCGCATACCGAGCGCCTTGAGCGTTCCGATCATACCGATGCGGTCGAAGACCATAATCAGCACCGCCGCCGCCATATTGAAGAGCAGCACCACCATCATAATGATCACCACCGAACGCGCTATGACCGTATGGGCCTTGAGCCAGTCGAAGACTATCGGGTAGCGCAGCTCCAACGTCGCGGGGAGGTAGTTGGTCATATCCTCCGCCCACCGCCCATCCATAATGCGGCCATCGATCCGATTGGCCACCTCGGTCGAGCGCTCCGACTCCTTCAGCATTACGTCGTAGCCCGACACTTCGTCGGCACTCCAACCCAACGCGCTGCGCACGTCGCGCACATCGGCCGGCGCGATCTGGCTATCCATCTCCTCCAAGCCCGTATGGTAGATGCCCACCACGCGGAAGCTGTTGCGGCGCGGTCGCTGGCCATCCTCGACGGACAGAACCTCTAACTTATCGCCCACGCCGACGCCCAGACGCTGTGCCGTCGTACGCGAGAGAGCCACCTCGCGGCCTCGCTCCTCGGCCCCCACGTCGGGCATACGCCCCTCAGTAAGACGGCTCTGCCACCACTCCATAGGGTAGTCGGCACCGAGGCCCTTAAGCTTCAATCCCAACGAGTTATCGCCCGCACGCGCCATCACCACAGCCTCGGCGTAGGGGGCCACCCACTCCACCTCGGCCATAGCGCGCACCTCCGCGAGAAAATCCCCGCTAAAGGGCAGCGGCGCGGCACTCTCATCCGTGAGCGAAGTGATGTGCGCAACCCTCACATCGGCGGCAAAGCCCCGAAAGTCGGCATACAGCTCCCTTCTGAAGCCATCCACCACGGCCAGCGTTACCACCATCACGGCCAAACCCAACGCCACCGAGATGGTGGCGATAAGCATCATCACCGACGAGCGCGATGAGCGATCGCTCTGGGCCGTGCGCGAAGCAAGCTTGTACTCGATATTGTTCATTTTGCTTAAAACTGTACAAAGTTACAGAAAAAAATTCTTACTTTTGCACTATTAATGGTGCGCTGTGCGAGTTTTATGATTATTATTTAAGACTAATATAATTTTAGCGCGGCACAAAACGTTTGTTTTTTTAGACAAAAGCCCCCTCGCGGCGGGCACAATGTTTCACTAAAAACGAAAAAAGATGTTGGATTTATTGCAAGCAGTACAGGATTATTACTCATACTCTTACGCCGACCCCTCGATGGGATTCTCGTCGGGCACGTCGATTATCCTGATGGGTGTCATCGGCGTCATTGGCTGGATCGTGCAGGCCCGCCTGCAGTCGGTTTTTGCCAAGTATTCGCAGGTCCCCTTCCCCAACGGAATGACGGGCGCGGAGGTGGCCGAGAAGATGCTGCGCGAGAACAACGTGCATAACGTCAAGATCACGCACGTCTCGGGCCAGCTCACCGACCACTTCAACCCCGCGACGATGACCGTCAATCTGAGCGACAGCGTATATGGCTCGCGCTCGATTGCCGCAGCTGCCGTAGCCTGCCACGAGTGCGGCCACGCCATTCAGCACGCGCGCGGCTATGCGCCGCTGGTGATGCGCTCGGCATTGGTGCCCATCGTAAACTTCTCGTCGAAGATCGCAACGTGGGTTATCATCGCCGGAATCGCTATGATGGCCGCAGGTAGCGGCACGACCGTATGCTGGATCGGCATCTGCCTGATTGCTATGTCGGCACTCTTCTCAATCGTTACGCTCCCCGTCGAGTACAACGCCTCGGCACGCGCGCTAGAGTGGTTGGAGTCGAGCCGACTGTTGCAGGGCCAGCAGCTCGCCTATGCCCGCGAGTCGCTTCGCTGGGCCGCAAGAACTTACCTCGTAGCAGCGTTGAGTGCCATCGCTACGGTGCTCTACTACGTCTCGCTCATCTCACGCCGAAATGACTAATCCGAACGACGACTTCACCTCGCGCGGCTGGCTGGTAGCCACAGCCACGCTCGCAGTGCTGATCGCGGTCAGCTTCATACCGCCCATCGACGCTGGCGGTGTGTCGTTGCGTCGTGCGAGTATCATATCCGATCTTATCGACCACAACGACCACGCTGATGAGGCCGCCGCCGAGGCTGCGCCCGAGATCGACGTGGCCGAATTTGAGGTCGATCTGGAGGAGGTCGCCTCGCAGGTTGCCGAGGCCACCGCATCCGCCACGCCTACGGGCGAGGCCACCTCGGCATCGTGGGAGGGTATCTTCGACGAGCAGCCGACGGGCGGCGACTACGCCCCGATTGAGGAGGAAGAGCCACTGGAGCTGGATGCTCTGCTCACGGCCGATTTCTCGGCCCTTTTGCCGGCCGACTCGACGATAGTGAGCGTGGAGGAGTTCCGAGGCGACGATTTCGACACGCCGATGGGCCGCCTCTACGAGAAGCTGCTCTTGGGACAGGAGCCTGTGCGTGTGGCATTTATGGGCGACTCGTTTGTCGAGGGCGACATCCTAACGGCCGACCTCAGGGAGCTGCTTCAGGACACCTTCACGGGTGGTGGCGTGGGCTTCGTGCCCGTAGCATCGCCCCTGACGGGATTCCGCCAGACCGTAAAGACCACCTCGAAGGGGTGGACTCCCTATAACATTATGCAGCGCCGCACGGTGCCCGAGCCCTACGTTGGCGACTTCTTCGTCTCGGGCTGGGTGGCCAAGGCCTCGGCGGGTGCTTCGACACGCTGGGAGATGAGCGACAAGCGCCGCCACCTGCAGGAGTGCCAGCGGGCACGCCTTACCTTCATCTGCCGCGAGCCGGCACGCATAGCCATCCGCCTGAACGACGGCGAGGAGCGCTTGTTCGACTTTGAGGCAGGCGATATTGTGCGTCAGATTGTTGTGGAGGAGGAGCAGATACGCTCGCTCGAGATGCGCGTCGAGAGCGGCGAGGCGGGATTCACCGCCATCGGTGCCGACTTCGACTCGATCGGGGGCGTGCAGGTCGATAACCTCTCGATACGCAGCAACAACGGTCAGGCGATGTTCTGGTCCAACGCCGCCGTCAATGCGCAGATGCACGCCATACGTCCCTACGATCTGGTGATTCTGCAATACGGACTCAACATTATGCAGGCCGACAGACACAACTACTCGCTCTATGGCGAGCAGGTCGAGAAGATGGTGCGCTATGTGGAGAGCTGCTTCCCCGGGGCGGCCGTTGTGGTGATGGGCGTGAGCGACCGTGCGCAACGCGACGAGAATGGCTTTGCGCCGATGGACGAAGCACCCGATCTGGTGCGTGCCCAGCGAGAGGCTGCCGAGCGTTGCCGCGTGGCCTTCTGGAACACCTATGAGGCGATGCAGCGCAAGGGCGGAATGATAGAATTTGTGGCTCAGGGCTGGGCCGGCAAGGACTATACGCACATCAACTACGCGGGTGGCCGCGAGGTGGCGCGAGCGCTGTATCACGCTCTGTTGCAGGGCGCCGAACGTCATAGCCGCACGTTGCGTCAGCGTATGGAGATGGCAAAGCCCGTGATCGAGAATCCCCTGCCGATGATTGCGCAGCCGATGCCCGAGCTGCCCGACTCACTCGTTAATATAATCCCGATTGAATGATGCAGACCACACTCGACTCCCTTATAAGCCGAGCGTGCGAACTGCTTCGCTACGACAGCTCGGCACCACTGATTTTCAACAGCGGATTGTTCCTCTTTCTGTTCGTAGCCTTCGGTGCGGGGTATCTGCTCCTCAGACGCGCCACGACGTTGCGCATACTCTACGTCATCGCCTTCTCGATATACTTCTACTACAAGTCGAGCGGGATATACTTCCTGCTGCTCGTCTTTGTCTCGGTGTGCGACTACTGGATTGGCCACGCGCTGGACTCCTCGCGCGACGAGAAGATGCGGCGACAGTTGGTGGCGCTGAGCGTAGTGATAAACTTGGGTATGCTCGCATACTTTAAGTACACCAACCTGCTTATCGAGATTGCCAACTCGCTTGTGGGCGAGGGATTTCTGGAGTTTCAGAATATCTTTCTGCCCGTCGGCATCTCGTTCTTCGTATTCCAGTCGATGAGCTACACCATCGACATCTACCGCCGCGCGATACGCCCCCTACAGCGCTGGATCGACTACCTGTTCTACCTATCGTTTTTCCCGCAGCTGGTGGCGGGCCCCATTGTCAGGGCCAAGGATTTCATCCCGCAGATACGAAAGCCGCTGCTGGTTACGCGCTCGATGTTCGGCGTGGGCATAGGCTACATCATCATCGGCCTTGTGAAGAAGGCCATCATATCGGATTACATATCGCTCAACTTCGTCGATCGCATCTTCGACGAGCCGGCGCTCTACTCGGGCTTCGAGTGCCTGATGGGTATCTATGGCTACGCCCTGCAGATCTATTGCGACTTCTCGGGCTACTCCGATATGGCCATCGGAATTGCGCTTCTGCTCGGCTTCCGCTTCCCCAAAAACTTCGATGCGCCCTACAAGTCGGCCACGATCACCGAGTTCTGGCGTCGTTGGCACATCTCGCTCTCGTCGTGGCTACGCGACTACCTCTACATCTCGTTGGGCGGCAACCGTCGCGGCAAGCTAAGAACGTATTTTAACCTGCTGATGACGATGGTCTTGGGCGGATTGTGGCACGGCGCGGCACTGAGGTTTGTGCTGTGGGGTGCGCTGCACGGCGTGGCGCTGGCGCTACACAAGATGTGGCTGGCGGTGGTGCCGTGGGCGAAGGCTTACGGCAAGGATATGAACCCGCTGTCGCGCCTTTTGGGAATCGTGCTGACGTTCCACATCGTCTGCCTCGGATGGCTGCTCTTCCGCGCCGAGGATATGCAGACCGTGCAGGTGATGATCTACCAGATTGCACACAGCTTCAACCCCGCCATCATACCGCAGTTTGTGGTTGGTTATAAGGAGGTTGTGGCGCTGATCGTGCTGGGATATATGATGCACCTGATGCCCTCGGCCATCGATCACGACCTGCAACGCAAGGTTGCCAACAGCTCGTTCTGGTGGCAGGTGGCGCTACTGGTGATGGTGGCGTGGTGCGTGATGCAGATCAAATCGAGCGGCATTCAGCCGTTTATCTACTTCCAATTCTAACAGCCGTTACGGCTGTTTTGCAACCTCCTGCTATTCCTGCTTCGGAACGTGGTGGGCGGCACCCCTAAGGGGTGTTTCTCAACCTCCTGCTACTCCTGCTCTCGAGCGCGGTGGGCGGCAAGCCGATGCAATTCAAAATGCAAAATTCAAAATGCAAAATTAAGACCCCTCCGTCGCTACGCGACACCTCCCCTACATAAGGGGAGGAGTTTGTAACGACTCTCCCCCTGTTTTAGGGGGAGTCCCCGTAGGGGGTAGGGGTTTTTATTAACACGTCATCCCCCGACTTGCGGAGCAAGGCGATGGGGATCCACCACTCGGTATCAGCAAAGTATTTTCTCAAAGGTAGATTCCAATCATTTTCACATAGACGCTACCATAGTATCAGTCAGGTAAGATGATGTGAAAATGTGGAATGACGTAATTTATCAATTCTTCATTTTGAATTTTGAATTTTGAATTCCTTCCTCCGCTGCCCACAACTTTCCAAAGGGCAGTCGCAGGCCGTTGGGAAACAGGCGTTACGCCTGAATTTTGAATTAGACCCTCTCCAGAATTCTCCTTACCGCGGGCAATTTCAGCACGGGCAATAACGCCCACGCGGGAAGGCAGGCGCACAGCGCGGCCTCGACTTTGGTCCACCCTCCCGGCAGCGAGCGGCGGCGACCGCGGAACATTGCGCGCAGCGCCTTGCGGGCCACCTCCTCGGCCGAGAGCATAAGGCCCAAGCGCAGCAGCCAGCGGCGATGCTCGGCCTTCAGGTCGTAGAACGGCGTATCGACAGCCGAGGGAAAGACCGTCGTCAGGCTCACGCCCGTACCCCGCAACTCATACCACAGCGACTGCGCGAAGCTGCGTAGGTAGGCCTTCGTGGCGGCGTAGTGCGAGATGGTAGGATAGGGAGTCCACGCCGTGATGGATGACATTATAAGGATGCGCCCCCGATCGCGCTCCATCATCCGCGCGGCAAAGAGTCGGCAGAGAAGCGTGGGCGTGGTGCAGTGCAGCGCCACGATGCGCTCCAACGCCTGCAGCTCGGTGCGGCAGAGCGACGAGAAGAGGAGCATCCCCGCGTTGCAGACGAGGATCTCGACCTCGAGGGCCCGCTGCTCGACATAGTCGAAGATCTCGCGGGCGGCTTCCGCTCGCGTCAGGTCGGCATAGATCGGGTGGGCCTCCACGCCATAGTGCGAGCGGAGATGGTCGGCCATTTGAAGGTTCTCCTCGCGGCGGTTGCTGACCACCACGATGCCGTAGCCGAGCGAGGCCAACTGGCGGGCGTACTCGGCTCCGATGCCTGAAGTAGAGCCTGTTATAAGGGCGTAAGTCATTTTTTTGCGAAAAATTATTACTTTTTTTTGGAACATTTCACCCCCGAATTTTTCCGCTTCGGGGGCGGTTTTTTCGTCATTAGGTACGGTTTTTGCACTTCGCAGGCACAAATAGTCCAATTCGGATGGGAGACAACGAACAGGAAAATTTGCAACTTCGAGAAAAAATCCGTATCTTGCAACCACAAAAATAAAATTTTAACTCTTAAAAACGGATTGCCTATTGAAAAAATTCTACTCTTTGAACATTTATTAAAATAAGAGAGTATGAACACACAAGTGTTAAGCGATAAGATGTTGCTTAATCGCTATCTTACAGGTGATCGTAGTGCTATATCACAACTCATTGGAAGACACTCAAATCGTGTCCGCGACTACATTCGTATGATGGTCAAGGATCACGATCTGGCTGATGACATCCTTCAGGATACGCTCATCAAGGTCGTTCGCGTCATCGACGAGGGACGCTATGCCGACAGCGGCAAGTTCCTCTCGTGGGTGCTTCGCATCGCACACAATCAGGTGATCGACCACTTCCGCTCGCAGCGCAACGCTCGCACCGTGAGCGAGGCCGAGTCGGGGTATGATGTGCTGGGTACGTTGCGCTTTGCCGACGCCACCGTCGAGGATCGTATGGTGGCCGAGCAGATCGAGGCCGACGTGCGCCGCCTGATTGACCATCTGCCCGAAGAGCAGCGCGAGGTGGTGATGTTGCGCTACTACGACGGCCTGAGTTTTCAGGAGATCGCCGACCAGACCGAGGTGAGCATCAACACCGCGCTGGGACGTATGCGCTATGCCCTGATCAACCTCAGAAAGATGATCAAGGAGCACGACATCACGTTGTGCTAAAAGACCAAAAAGGCGAAAAAAATGCCTTTTCGGAGGAAAAAACGGCCCTCCGAGAGGAAAAAATCAATAAAAAGGGATTTCGGGCATAATAAAACTCCGCGCACTCCGTTATATAAATAAAAAATTGAGTGCCTATGGAGGATATTGACAGTAAAGCTACATTAGAACTTATCTCCGAGGATGACCGACTGTTGATGAGTCAGGTAATATGCGAGGAAGTTGATCTATTCTATATGGATTGTTATCTGCGAGAGATGCTTCGTCAGGAGAAATAATTTAGGGTTAATTTTAATTGTGAAAGAGGGTGCATAACTTAAAGTTAGCACCCTCTTTAATTTTAGTATTTTAGTCATTCCGAGCTTTTCAATGGAAATGTTTGCTGATACAAATTATTTTTCACGCAACTTTTTCCGAAAAAGTTGCACAAAAAGGCCGCACGGCACAATTTGCGGGGTCAGCGCGCCGTCGTCGGTAAAATGAATGCTTCGCACTTTTGAAGCAATCAAAAGGTCTCCATTTTTTAACCCTCCGCCGCCGCGCCGCCCTTCTTCCGCAAATTCTGCAGTGCGGGCTTTTATTTTCAGCATACTAGAACTTCACTACCTCGTCGGCTGTAGTGAATGACGAGAATGTGGCCGTTGCATCCTTCAGGTAGTAGATGGCCGTGTTGTCGTCATTCTCGTTGTACTGGCCGCGCAGGTGGGGGTAGGCATCCAGATAAGCCTTCTTGGCCTCGACGCGCTCATCCTCCACAAGGGTGCAGGCTACGCGCACCCACTCGCTATCCTTCTGGGCGCAGAACTCAACCTTCTGATTGGCCGCCAGCTGCTGCGCTACGCGCTTCTTGTGGCCGGTGATGATATACATCTTACCCTCGTAGATGTGCAGCGCACCGAAGGGACGCACGCGGGGCTGGTCGCCATCGGCCGTAGCGATGAAGAATACGCCGATACCCTTCATATAATCATAGACGCGCTGCTGTGCGGCGGCGTTGGGCGAAGAGTAGGCGGCGTGATCGATCTTAACGGGCGCGGGAGCGCTCTGCTCGGCGGGGGTGTTCTCCGATGAGCAAGCCACGAAGGCTGCGGCGAGGAGGATAGCAAAAATCTTCTTCATAAGTTAGGGGATTTTTAATTGTTTATGGTTCTATTCAATCGTGATGTTGCAGACAATGGGCAGGTGATCCGACGGATAGTGGCCGTTGGGGCGCTTGTCGTCGATAACCAGATAATCCTCGACGGTAACATCCTTCGACACAAACAGATAGTCGATTCGCGCCTGAGCCGGACCGAGGAAGTTTCCGCCACCCAGATCGGTATCCGTAGGGCCTGCGGGCGGGGTGAGCGACACTTTGTAGGCGTCGCTTAGCAGCGTAAGAATATCCTTCACCTGCGGCGTCTGCTCGCGTGAGTTGTAGTCGCCAACGGCGATGACGGGCTTATCACCCGCAATCTCGCGCACCTTATCGACGAGCACCTTGCCCGAGTTGGCGCGAGCCGTCTCCAATCGCCAATAGAGGTGCGAGTTGAAGTAGAAGAAGTCGCGGCCCGTGGCCTTGTCGAGGAAGTGTCCCCAATTACAGAGGCGGTAGTCGTTGGCATCCCAGCCGAAGCTCTCCACGTCGGGCGTGGGGCTGTACCAGAACGTGCCCTCGTCCAGCAGCTCGTATTTATCACGCTTGTAGAACGTTATGCAGTTATGAAAACCCTCGCTAATGCCGTACGAATGGTAGATGTAGTCGTACTCGGGCAGCAGTGCCGCCAGCTCGGGCATCTGATCCTTGTTGGCCTCCTGCGTGCCCACGATGTCGAAGTCGTGGCGCAGGATAACGTCGGCCACCGACTCCTTGCGCTCGGCCCACGAGTTGCCGCCGTTGGCATCATCGGCCGAATCAAAACGTACGTTAAAGGTTGCAGCACGCATCTGGATGGGCTTCTCGCCACAGCCTACAAGGGCCACGGCTGCAATGAGGGAGAATAGTAGTTGTTTCATCGGGTTAGTGTATTGTAGGGTTAGAACTTATATCCAATGGTGAGCACAACGTAGTCGCGCTTTAGATCGGTGCGATACATCGGGCTGGCCGTGTCGAATGCGCCCGTAGCGCTCTCCAGCGCATAGAAGAGCATATAGTCGGTCTGCTTGTTCTGGATGTGCTGGTAGCCCAAATCGAGTGTCGTGCGACCAAAGGCCACGCCCAGACCTGCCGAGATGCAGTCGGTGCGATAGGTCAGCGGGCGGTTGTAGTAGAGGCTCTTGTCGTTGCGCAACATTCCGTCGGCCACGCCATAGCCCGCGCGAACGGCCAACATCGGCAACGGCTTAACCTCCGCACCCACGCGCAGCGTGTTCGAGCCCTTGAAGTTATCCTTGAACTCCTCGCGGTACATCTGCTCCGTATAGTCGAATCCTGCGGGAATGTTCTTCACGCGCATACCGTTGTACCAGTCGCGCTCGTAATCCACCGACAGAACGGCTACGTTTCCGAGCGAGTACGACGCACCCACCATCAGTCGCGTAGGCGAGGTGAAGTCCCACGCATTGGTTGCCACGTCGTCCAGCACGGGCGTGGTGTCGCCTGCGGGGTTGAAGTTGGTGCCCATATATGCCTGATAGCTGCGCTCCAGAGAGTAATAGGTCGGGGTATGCACCGCCACGCCCAGACGCAACGAGGGGATGGGACGGTAGATCGCGCCGAACTTGAAGTTCACGCCCGTACCCTCAATATCGACCGCCTGATTGTAGTCCATCCACGAGGCGGGTGCCGTGAGCTCGTAGCCCGCACCATCGACGGGAGTGGATGAGTAGAGGTAATCCTCGCCGTAGTAGAGCTCGCGCTTCCAATTGACGATCTGCAGGCCGAAGGTTGCTCCGAGGTAGAGTTTGTTACTTATGTTCATACCCAGCGCCAAGTCATACTCGCCCACCGAGCCGCGACTCTCCACGCCCGTGGTGTGTCCCACCGAGGCGTTTGAGCCGATGCGGTTGGCCGAGGTCCAGTAGTCGCCCAATTCGTCGGTCTCCACGTCGAGCAGGTAGCCGTTGTAGGCCAACATACCGCCCCAATAGTAGGCAGCGCCGTAGTCGTAGTTCAGCGCACCGCCCGCATCGGGGAAGATGCCGCCCTGTCCCATCTGGCGCGAGAAGGCGTCGATGATGGAGCGGTAGGGCGCGCCCGAGGGGGCACTCTGAGAAGAAAAACCATAGTTATAGTTAAGGTCGGCCACGCGGTTGTAGCCGAAGCCGAGCGTGAGGCTCGTGATGCCGCCCGAGGCGCCCTCGTAGAGGTTGAGCGCCACGCCCAAGTTGGCCATCGAGAAGCGGCTGAGCGAGTTCTCGCCCCACGCCGAGGCGCTGTTTGAGGCGTTGTTGAAGCCCATCATAGGCGAGAACGACACATCGTTCGAGCGATACATTCCCAAGCCCGCGGGGTTGATACCCATCGAGGCGAGGTCGCCACCGAGCGAGGTGAACGCACCGGCCATCGCCATCGAGCGGGCCGTGCCGAAGCCGAAGCCCACCTGCGAGAGGGTGTACATATCGTTTGACATCATACCGTCGCGGTCCATCATAAGGCCGCCGAAACGGAACTCCTGCGCCGAGGCCGAACCCATAAGGCCAAGGCCCAGAGCCACCAGAAGGGTAAATCTTGATAAAAATTTCATCGTTTGCACACTTTGCGGCCCGAGGGCCTGTTTGCTAAAAGAAGACGGCAACTCCTGTGCCGCGATTATCGCGTTAGTAAAAACGAGTGCGATAGAGCCCCATCGCACCCGATTTACGATTCGTTATCGGCCGCGTGAGCCGCTGCTGCGTGAGCCGCCACCGCCGCCCATCGCACCGCCACCGCGTGAGCCTCCGCCCATCGAACCCGACGAGAACGACGAGCCACGATTGGTGCTCGAGCCGAAGCTCTGGTTCTGGTTGAAGTTCTGGCGGTTGCTATTCTGGTTTTGGTTGTAATTGTAGTTGTTGTTCTGGCGCTGCGGCGTTACAGTGCTCTGGCGGCGCGTGCTGTTGTTACGGCCGATTGAGCCCTGCGAGCGTCCGGCGTTGTTACCCTGCGAGGGCGCAACGGCCGAGCCCTGCTGTCCGCGCGTACCCTGACCATAGGTGTTGCCCGAGTTGGGCGAGCGGTAGGGTGTCGAGTGAGCCGAGCCGCGATTGACGATCGATGATCCGCGCACGGGACCGCGAGAGCCATCGACGCGCGAGCCTGCCTGACCGCGTGAGCCGTAGTAGTTGCCACCGCGATACCAGTAGCCACCGCCACCGCTCATATCCCAGCGGGGAGGCATATGCAGGCCACCGATGTGATGGTGGTGAGGGCCGTAGTGGAAGCCGTAGTAGGGACGCCACGGACGATATACGCCGCCCCAGCCCCACCAGAGGTTGGTGCCCCAGCCGCCGTAGCAGATGTTCCAGTTCCAGTCGTACCACGAGTAGTGGGGGAAGCCCCACGACGAGTAGTAGAAGGGATCGTAGAAGCCTCCGCTCCAGCCGTAGTACCAAGGCGAGTGGATGAGCATCGTGGCGTTGGTTGCGCCCCACGTTCCGAACATCGAGGTGATGTACTTGGGCTCAACCCACACCTGCGAGCCCGACACCATCACGTTGTAGAACGAGGGGTCGTAGGCCGAGACGTAGAAACGGCTGTTGCCATAGCGCAGATCGAAGTAGCTCGACGGCATATTGTAGGTGAGCGACTTGAAGCCGCGCAGACGACGTGCGTAGGCACTCTCGTAAGAGTCGGCCAGAAAACTGTCATAGACGTTACCCGATGAGTATGAGTCGCCATCGACGATGATCACACCGTCGCTGTCGATGCGCGTATTATTTTGAGCCAGCTCAACACCCAACTCGGCGAGCTGCGCACGCCACTCGGCCTGCTGTGCTTCGGCCTCGGCGCGGCGCGCTTCAGCCTCGGCACGACGTGCCTCAGCCTCGGCCTTCTGGCGCTCGGCAATGGCCTGACGGTCGTGGATGGCGTAGAGATCATCGTAGGCGTTGCTCGACGCTGAGTAGAAGGTCGAGCTGCAGCCGCTGGCCGCGAGGGCCACCGTAGCGGCAAAGAGGATCATCTTAATGTTCTTCATAAAGCAGAGAATTTTATTGTTAGTTCCCTTTATTTTTTCGTCGGCTCGGGGTTGGCCCGATGGCCGCATTGTCAATTTTATTTTCTTTTTCACCCATTAAACGGAGTAGTGGCCAAAACCTTGCATCGTCGAGGCAACTTTTTTTTGCTGTGGCCGCCGTTTTCTTCCTTTTCTTTAATATAAAACGATGTAATGCACCATTTTAGTATGCCTCGCCGAGGGTTTCCGCCCCGACGCCGCAAATCCCCAAGGCCACACTACCCGATTATAATGCAAATATAATGAAAATAATGAATTTTCGGCCAAATGATACAATTATATTTCCCGCGCGCGAAAATAGAGACAAAAAAACAGCCCCCCTTTGCAGGGAGCTGCTTCGATATTCCTAAAAAATGGATAACAAGCATCCGAAGCTCGGAATAATTCGTTTTGCGCGAGCTCGTTTGAAGTCGGTCGCCGATCGAAAAACCGCAGTTTGCTGGGCGCAAATGAGGATTTTGAGATCAAGCCGAATGCCGAACGAGCCGTGCAGGACGGATTATTTTACAAGCGAGCCTTGATCGCCTTCGACTCCTCCTCATATCCGGGCTTGTCGAGCAGCGCAAACATATTCTTCTTGTAAGCCTCAACACCCGGCTGGTTGAAGGGGTTCACGCCGAGGATGTAACCGCTGATACCGCAAGCCTTCTCGAAGAAGTAGATCAGCTCACCCAGAGCTGCCTCCGTAATTGCGGGGATCTCGATGCACATCTGGGGAACACCACCGTCGAGGTGTGCCAGCTGAACACCCAGCTCGGCCATCTTGTTGATGTTCGAGAGGCGCTTGCCGGTGAGGAAGTTCAGGCCGTCCAAGTTAGCCTCGTCCGACTCAACCTTCACGTCGTGCTTTGCGTTGGCTACCGAGATGATGGTCTCGAACAGCGTGCGCTCGCCCTCCTGAATGTACTGACCCATAGAGTGCAGGTCGGCCGTCAGCGTAACGCTTGCGGGGAAGATACCCAGACCGTCCTTACCCTCCGACTCGCCATAGAGCTGCTTCCACCACTCGGCAACGTAGAGCAACTTAGGCTCGTACGAACCGAGGATCTCGATCTTCTTGCCAGCCTTGTAGAGCTCGTTGCGAACGATAGCGTACTGTGCAGCGATGTTCTCCTCGGCGGGAACGTCGGCAGCCGTAGCGGCCTCCATAGCCTGCGCACCTGCAACCAGAGCCTTGATATCGACACCGGCAACAGCCAGCGGCAACAGACCTACGGGCGTCAGAACAGAGAAACGACCACCTACATCGTCGGGAATAACGAACGTGGGATAGCCCTCGTTCGTAGCCAGCGTCTTCAGCGCGCCGCGAGCCTTGTCCGTGATGGCTACGATGCGCTCGGCAGCCTCAGCCTTGCCGTAGCGAGCCTCGAGCTCGGCCTTGATCAGGCGGAATGCGATGGCGGGCTCGGTGGTGGTACCCGACTTAGAGATTACGATGGCGGCAACCGAGTAGTCCTTAACGGCGTCCAGCAACTCGTGGGTGTAATCCTCCGAGATGTTCTGGCCGGCGAAGACTACGGTGGGGTTGTCGTGCTTCTTCTTCAGGAACTCGAACGAGTTGCTCATAGCCTCGATAACGGCCTTCGCACCCAGATACGAACCACCGATACCGATGCAGATCACTACCTCGGCCTTCTCGCGCAACTTAGCGGCCTGTGCCTCGATAGCTGCAATCTGATCGGCGTCGATCGATGAGGGGAGGTTCACCCAACCCAGAAAATCGTTACCTGCGCCCTCGCCCGTGTGGAGCAATGTGTTGGCAGCGGCTGCTGCGGCGAGCATCTGCTCGTTGATTTCAACGCCACTCTTGGCGACGTTCAATTTGATCAAACTCATTGTTTTTTCGTGTTTTTGGTTTATGATTTATTGTAACTTCTTCTTTCAGCGAATCTTTACCGCTACAAAAATATAAAAAAATCCGCAAACTCAGCGTCTGCGGAATTTTTTAGTGTTACGGGAGGTTATTTGTTCTCCAATTCTTCGAGTGCCTTAAGATATTCTTCGTAGGGAATATACTTATCTGCCCAATTAGAATCAGTTGGTTTTCCTTTCTCCAAAATAGTTATGCAATACGGGAACTTCTCTCCTCGCTTAATAAAGTTTGTTTCGATTAAGAATTTTGTTTCATCATACTTCAAAATCTCGAAATACCGTTGCCCATTGGAACCCTCGAATACAACCATATCATCGGTAACTTCAATAATAGGTAGGTCTTTGTAATAATGTAGAAACGGTGGCATTGTCTGTTGATAATAAAATCTCAATTTGTCTGACATTACCGAGAATTGTATCCAACTTTGACCTCCAAGTGGTGTTTCGTCGGAATGATAATATTCACCTTTCCCATCTGGCTCAGCATAATAGTATCTATTAGTATAATCATCATTCCAACTCTCCGCAGACTTCAAAACTTCTATTGCAGATAGTTTAGTATCTGCGAAATCGATCCCTCCTTTATCCCAAGGGTTATCAATTCCAAGGTCATCCTTGTTGCAGGCAGTGAAAAGGGCTACTGATAAAATAATAAATAATGCTTTCTTCATCTTCAACTTTAGTTTAATGAATATTTAATTATTTCCAGATCTACATTATACGAAGGCCCCCCTCCCGGGTTGAAAATATAACTTGAAAAGTTTCCATCAAATAAGCCATCCCAACCAAAATTGCAATGTACTATATTGAAACTTTCATAACTTTCAATATTGTCTTCGTAAAGAAGTTCTGTTATATAGTGTCGTCTCCACTCCTCTATACGGTAAATGTTACAGCCATCAATTACCCAAGCGTGCCCGACCTTATTATTATTTTCGTCATAATAAAATCCACTTGTAAAAACGGGAAGTTGTCTTTCTCCAACCATAATTGAAATCATATATGCTGAATAATCTTCCAATTCTGCATCTGTGTAACCATTACTCCGCAAAAAATCTAATGCATCTTGCACAGTAATACCCGTTTCATCACTATATTCTGGGTCTGACGGCTCTGCTCCTGTGCCCAATTTTATTTGATATATAAAATTAGATATTTCAAGTGTTGCAGAATTTGAAGGATTGTTGTTGCCAACCTCATATTCCTCAATCAAGTCCCAATCAATAGCTACATTATTAATAGAACTTGGGAATCTATTATAATACAAAATCTGTGCAAGAGCAATTGGACCACAACCTGCATAAAATCGATTCCCCGAATATGGATTAATTCCATATAGATTATTAAACGGCTCTTCTTGCCCCCACTGAGTTTTCAACAAAGGTTCTTGATACGCAACAACTACTGTATCAGTCCAATATTGGTCTCTTGGAATAATCGGCATTTCAATTCCTGCGGTTTCTACCTCTTGAATATCACTTTGGATAGCATTATTAAGCAATCCCAATACAAAATCTCCAATATCCTCGCCCTCGGATTCCGAGCGAGTGGTTGCACCCACAAGCTGTTCGGCTGTGATTTTTGTATTATCCAAAACGGCATAGATTGGCTCCATACGTTTGTCGGCTCCCATAATAGCCGAGCCGCCGCCCTCGATATCGACAATGTAGATAACCTCATCATCAGCTCCCGAGCGGGTTGTTTGGGTGAAATTGCTTTTGGTCAGAGTTTGAACGTCGGAGATAGATACCGAACGGGTAGTTTCATCGCCGATTACAGTTTGTAACAACTGCACGGCCTCTTTAGGGGTTACGGCGTAAGGATTTTTGATTTTCTCTTTCACATTGAAACTGAAATCATCCTTACCACAGGCCACAAGCATTATCGCGGCCAACACACATAAAAGTAACTTTCTCATAGCGCGGTAATTTAATGGTTTGTGTTCGGTTGCAATATAAGGATTATCTCTGGAAAAATCTAACGAAAGAGGGAAAATAATGATGGCAGCACTGGTGTTCAATGACTTATGAAGACTTATGATGAACGCCTCTCCAATGCGAAAGTGCAAGGAAATGAAAGGTAATGCGTGCGAATGGTTTTCAAATCATTACCCGATAACGAGGTGAGTTTATAGGTCATTGGAGTTTATTTCTATTCTCTGCTACATTCTGCATAACAATGTACAACTCGCTGATAACTAATTTTGTAACCAAAAAGAATTGGATTATGCGAAGTACATTTAAGGTGCTGTTCTACGTGAACGGAAGCAAGGAGAAAAACGGTATTGTCCCTATTATGGGGCGAGTTACAATCAATGGCTCGGTGGCACAATTCAGTTGCAAACTAACCATTGCAAAAACAATGTGGGATGCCAAAGGTAATCGGGCAAAAGGCAAGAGTAAGGAGGCACGAGACATCAATTTGGCTTTAGATAACATCAAGGCTCAAATCATCAAGCAT
>SUZL01000006.1 GCA_015059925.1 Rikenellaceae bacterium | reverse complement strand
TCCCCACCATATACGGCTCATTCTGCCGAAATTAACAATATGGTGAGGTAACACAAAAATGGTATATGTACCAACCACTTATCAAATTTCACCCTCATCCTGCCATTTTTACGCAAGTTCTTTGTATATTTGTAAAAATTGCTTTATGACCAAAGAAAATCCATACTCAGCTCGTGAGGAGCAAATCGCCCGCATTGCCAAGGCTATGGGCCACCCCGCGCGTATCGCCATCCTGCACTTTCTGGCCAAGCGCGATTCGTGCTACTTCGGCGCGATACACGAGGAGCTCCCCATCGCCAAAGCCACCGTCTCGCAGCACCTCAAGGAGCTCAAGGATGCCGGTCTGATTCAGGGCGAGATCGAGCCTCCGCGCGTTAAGTATTGTATCAACCGAGCCAACTGGAAGATGGCCCAATACCTTATGAGTGAATTCTTTGGCCAACTATTCCCCGAAAAAAAAGAGAGGTGCTGCGAGTAACAGCACCTCTTCATTTTCACACCTCCCTACACCAGCATCAGCGCATAGGGCGAGACGAAATAGACCACCACAAACGTCAGCACAAATATCGCTACACCCTTCCCATTTTTGATGTTCGTCGCCTCCGCAAAGGCCTTATAACTCCAGAAGAAATACCATATCGAGAATAGCATCGACACCAACCCCACAACCATCAGCAGGCTCATATATTGCATCGCCGTCTCGAAGCTCCCATCTGTTATCAATCCCATAATGCTACGCACCGACGGGATGGCAAACATCAGTAGCGTTAGATCAAACGGAATACGCGCAAAGAGGTTAAACGCCGCCACATCCCAGAATCTCACCTTCGACTTCGACACCACAGCACCCACCGCGTAGAGCACCACCGCAAATAACAGCCACGCAATCAGTTGTTGCAACGTCGCCGACATCAGACTTCCTCCTGCATAATTTATCTGCGTAATCGAGCTCATACGCAGCCCTACCTGCCAGCAGAATACCGACATCAGAATCAACGCCACAATTCCCCAGCACAACGCCTGACGCAGGGGCAGATAACGAAACGGATTTATCAACTTTTTCATAATCTCACCTTATTTATATTTAACCTAATTTTCTCTCCACCGCGCGCTATCGCTGCTCGCTTTCTATCGCCGCGAGCGTCGCAATCACATCATCCAGCCGATTTCTCACCGTCGGATAACTCATTCCCATCCTCGCCGCCATCTCCTTTATCGAGCCGCTACAACGCACAAAATCGCACACAAACTGCTGATCCTCCTCCTTGAGTTGCATCAGCGCAGGCAGGCGATAATCGCCCTCAATTTTTGTCGCACACTCCGTGCAATGCATCGTATGCACCTTCAGCACTCCTCCGCACGAGGGACACTGCTTGGGTAAACGAACTTTTCTCTCCATAGTTTTCTTCGGGGCGGGGCTCTATTTCCCACCCGCCACAACAAAACTAATAATAAAATTAATTTTAAGCAAGCATATCTTTAATTTTATTTAGCTTCGATTTAATTTTATTCAACTTTCCACCACTTTTCACCATTTTCCACTCCATCCCAACCAAACCGCCCCTCGCAAAAATCCGCCACATCTCCCTCCACCCCACACACAAAATCCTTACCTTCCCCTTCCCCACCCGCACAAAAAAAAGAGTGCCCCTCGCGGGACACCCTTTTCTCTTTATCGGACACTCTAAATTACTGAGCCTTCAACTCGTTGAGAGCCTTGTTGTACTTCTCGTACTTAGCCATCATACCCTCCTCATCACGAAGACGGAACGTAAGGTTCTTCAGAGTCTCAACAACGGTAGCGTTCTTAGGATCGATCTCGTAAGCCGACTCCAATACGGGAACTGCGGGCTTGTAAGCCTCGATTACCTTCTTCTGGTCAGCCTGGAAATCAGCGTTGCTGCGGTAGTCGCGTGAGTTCATCTCGTCGTTCATAGAGTCGCCCTTGAATACATACGACAGACCGAGGTTGTAGATAGCCTGAACGTTCTTGGGATCCAACTCAACAACCTTCTGGAATGACTTGATTGACTCGTCGTAGTTCTTCATACGGTCGAACATAATAGCGCGGCTGTTCCACAAGCTCTTGTTCTGGGGATCGCGTGAGAGAGCGCCATCAACCATCTCAACCAACTCCTGAGGATCGCCTACAGGGTTCTCGGGATCGATGTAGATGCTGATCAGACCCTCGATGATCAAGGTGTTGCCGGGGAACTTAGCCAAACCCTCCATCAGCACCTGCTTAGCACGCTGCAAGTTAGCAACGCGAACCGAAGAGTCCTTCTGTCCGTTGTAAGCGTGGAAGAGGTAGAAGTAGATGTTACCCTCAGCGTCGGTGTGGCCAGCCTCCAAAGCCTTGTTCAGAACCTCTGCACCCTTAGCGTAAGAAGCGGGATTGGTCTCGCCATCAACTACATACATCAAACCAGCGTTGAACAGGTAGTCGTAGTTCTTCTCACCGGTGTAACCCTTCATCTCCTGAACGGCGAAAGCCGAGAGGAAGTTCTGAGCTGACTCACCAGCCTTACCGGCAGCGTTGTTCACGCTACCCATCGTGCGGTAGTAGTTCTCAACCTTTACCAAACCCTCGTTAGCCTTAGCAGCGAGTTTGGGATCAACCTCGGCAGCCTTAACGAAAGAGTTAGCAGCCTCCATAGCCAGATCACCATCCTTCACGGTCTGGGTTACAACCCAAGTCTTGATCTTGCCATCGGCAGCAACATAAACCTTCAACATAGGATAGGTGTACTCGGTGTAAGCTGCGCCGTTAAGTACCACGTTGTCAGCCTGAGCAGTAGCGCGGCCCAGAGCAACAGCGGCCATAGAGTAATCCATATCCTGGAAAATGTCCTTCGAAGGAGCCTCGGCAGCCTCATAGTAGGCGTTACCGCGAGTGATCCAAGTAGCACCCTTAGCGGCCTTCTTGGCATCCTTTGAATCTGAATCAGCCTTGGCCAACTTGGCTACGATAGCCTCCTTATTGACCTTCTGTGCAATTGCCATTGGTGCTGCCATAAGCGTTATGGCCATCACCGCGAAAATTAATCTTTTCATAACGAATTAATTTCTGTTTATTAAGAAAACGGTTTATTAAATTATTTATTGTACTTTTAGTTCACTTTTTGGCTTTCTACTCCTCCGCGGGCGTCTGCTCCGAGGTCGCAACATCCTCTGTCGTAGGCTGCTGTGCATCTACCACAACATTCTCCTCCGCTGTCTCCTCCTCTTCGCTTACAGGCACTGCCATCACCGAAGCAATCACATCGCCCTCGCGCAGATTGATAATCTTCACACCTTGCGTCGCGCGGCCGGCCACACGAATCTGATCCACCTTCGTACGGATTGTTACACCCGAGCGGTTGATGATCATCAGATCGTTCTCGTCCGTCACGGCCTGAATTGCCACCAGATCACCCGTCTTCTCGGTGATGTTGATGGTCTTCACACCCTTACCGCCACGGTTCGTTACGCGATACTCGTCCAGATCGGTACGCTTACCAAATCCATTCTCCGAGAGCACCAGCACATCCTGCTTCGAGTCGGGCTCGATGCAGATCATACCGACCACCTCGTCGCCCTCGTCCAGCGCAATACCTCTTACGCCGGCACCCACACGACCGATCGGACGCACCGTATTCTCGTTAAATCGGATAGCCTTACCGCCACGCGCAGCGATCATAATCTCTGCCTCGCCACTTGTGATCTTCGCCTCGATGAGCTGATCACCCTCGCGGATCACGATAGCATTCACACCCGTCTGACGCGGACGCGAGTAAGCCTCGAGCTTGGTCTTCTTCACCACACCCTCGCGCGTACACATCACGATGTAGTTGTTGTTGATGTACTCCTCGTCGTTGAGATTCTTGGTGTTGATGTATGCACGCACCTTATCGTCGGGCTCGATCTGGATGATATTCTGTATTGCACGACCCTTCGATGAGCGCGTACCCTCGGGAATATCATAAACCTTAAGCCAGTAGCAACGGCCCTTCTCGGTGAAGAATATCATCGTATTATGCATCGACGCAACGTAGATGTGCTCGATGAAATCCTCGTCGCGCGTAGCGCTACCCTTCATACCTACGCCTCCACGATTCTGGATGCGGTACTCGGCCAGCGGCGTGCGCTTGATGTATCCCATATGCGAGATGGTGATCACCATATCCTCGTCAGCATAGAAATCCTCGGGGTTGAACTCCTCCGACGAATAGACGATCTCCGTACGACGCTCGTCGCCATACTTCGCCTTGATCTCCTGCAACTCCTCTTTTACGATCTGCAACTGCATCTGGTTGCTTGCCAGAACGTCGTTGAAATATGCGATCTGACGCTCCAGCTCGGCGTGCTCGTTCTCCAGCTTCTCCACCTCCAGACCGGTAAGCTGACGCAGACGCATCTCGGTGATTGCCGCAGTCTGCAACTCGCTCAATCCGAAACGCTCCTGCAGGGCCTGCTTTGCCAAATCGTTGTTACGAGAGTTTCTGATGATATGCACCACCTCGTCGATATTCTGCTGTGCGATGATGAGTCCCTTTACGATGTGTATGCGCTCCTGCGCCTTCTTCAGATCGAACTGCGTACGACGCACCACCACATCGTGACGATGCTCCACAAAGTGCTTGATCAAATCCTTCAGGTTGAGCAGCATCGGACGGCCGTTCACCAGCGCAATGTTGTTCACCGCAAACGACGACTGCAACTCCGTATATTTGTAGAGCGTGTTGAGCACCACATTCGCCGACGCATCCTTCTTCACGAAAATCGTTACACGCAGACCCTTGCGGTCGCTCTCGTCGTTGATGTACGAAATACCCTCCAGCTTCTTGTCATTGACCATCTGACCAATCTTCTTGATCATCTCGGCCTTATTGACCATATAGGGGATCTCGGTAATGACGATGCACTCGCGTCCCGACTCCGTAGTCTCGATCTCGGTCTTGGCACGCATCACAACTCGTCCGCGACCCGTCAGCAACGCCTCCTTCACACCCTCGTAGCCATAGATCATAGCTCCCGTGGGGAAGTCGGGGCCCTTCACATATTTCAGCAGCTCCTCGCACTCGCACTCGGGGTTATCGACGTATGCACAGCAGGCATCAACCACCTCGCCCAAGTTATGCGGAGCCATATTTGTAGCCATACCTACTGCGATACCGCTCGCACCATTCACCAGCAGCAAAGGAATCTTCGTCGGCAGTACGGTAGGTTCTTTGATCGTATCATCGAAGTTTGTCGTCCAGTCGATTGTATCCTTCTCGATGTCGGCCATCACCTCGTCGGTGATCTTCTGCATACGGGCCTCCGTATAACGCATTGCCGCAGCCTTATCGCCGTCCATCGATCCGAAGTTACCCTGTCCCTCGACCAGCGGGTAACGCATTGCCCACTCCTGAGCCATACGCACCATCGCCTCGTACACCGAGCTATCGCCGTGAGGGTGGAACTTACCGAGCACATCACCCACGATACGGGCCGATTTACGTGTCGGTTTATCCGAGTAAAGATTAAGTTCGGCACTCATATCATATAGGATACGACGATGCACGGGCTTCAGTCCGTCTCTGACATCGGGCAGTGCTCGCGAAACGATCACAGACATCGAGTAATCGATATATGCCGACTTCATCTGTTCTTCGATGTTGATGGGAATGATTTTTCCCGTCAACTCGACATTCTTATCTTCTTCAGTCACCATATTTTAGTTTTAATACATTAGCGCTCAGGGCGCACTATCTTAAATTAAGCAAAAGTACTCATTTTTTCGAGAATAACCAATTTTTACATCTGTTTTTACTCTCTAAGAGAGTATTTCTTCACAAAACCCTCGATTTTTGGCCATTTTAAGCCGATTTGAGGGCAAAAAAAAATTCCCCCGACCTCCTGTCGAGAGAATTTTTATTGGTGAACAACTTTTTTATGTCTTAAGATCCCATTGGGCTCGTTGCATTTTCGCTTTCCGAACGACTATCTGAAATCGACTATATCATACCCCCGAAAATCGGCCTCACGAAAACTCTTCACCCCGCCTTTTCGGCTCTCTATCTTCTTTACATCGACCTCGATGCGATCATCATACAGATGATACACAATCTTCTCGGGCTGCCCCGACGCCTGTCGTACCGTAAGGTAAATATCTCCCTCCACGGCCTCGTCAGCCGAGCGCAGATGCAGCGTCACCGTGCGTCCATCCTCGCTCACCCACTCCGAGCGATACTCCGTCCCCACGAAGTCGAAACAACGTGTCGGATTGTCCATTATATTTCGGCTCGCGAGATCCATCTCATCGACATTTATCTCTCGTCGCTCGTGATCCACCTCATATCTCACCCGCCCGTCGGAATAGACCTCCGCACGATCCACCACGATATGGTAGGCATCTCCATCGACCACATATCGGCCCGTGGTCGAGTAGTCGCCCGCACCGACCGCAAACTCTGCCTCATACGCACCCAGCGCCTTCACATACTCCGCCACGCGCTTCAGCATCGCCTCCGACCGCTCGTCGGCCATTGCTGCCACACCGACCATCACCGCTACGCACGCCAAAAATATCTTACGCATACCCATCTTCTTTTTCTTAAAAAACGCACCCCCGGCCCGAATTATTGCCCGCCGCCTCGAAAGCCGCACTCGGCACAACTCGCCCAAGAGCTAAAACACGCCCAAATCCTGCAACTTCGCCTCCAGCGATGGCAGGTCGTAGAACTTTATCTCGCGCGGCTTCGCACCCACCTGCGGGCCCACGATTCCCGCACGCTCCAACTGCAACATAATTCTACCTGCGCGGTTGAATCCCACCTCGTAATTACGTTGTATCGAGGATGTTGAGATCGCACCATTGGTCACCGCCGCACGCGCCACCTCGCCAAACAACGAGTCATATTTAACGGGCGCACCGCTCTCCACATCGGCCCCGCCACCCACGTCGCCACCCGACTCGGGCGTGTAATCGGGCAGAGGATAAGCCTCCATATAACCCTGCTGCTTCGAGATGTAATCCACCAATCGCTCCACCTCCTTCGTCTCGACCAGCGCGCACTGTATTCGCGTCAGTTCGCCATCCTTCGAGAAGAGCATATCGCCGCGACCGATAAGCTGATTAGCTCCCGGCTGGTCGATAATCGTGCGCGAGTCGATCATCTGAATCACGCGGAACGCAATTCGTGACGGGAAGTTGGCCTTGATACCTCCCGTAATGACACGCACATCGGGACGCTGCGTAGCGATAATGAGGTGAATACCCACCGCACGCGCCTTCTGTGCCAATCGCATCACAGGCACCTCGACCTCCTTGGCCGTCATAATCAGGTCGGCAAACTCATCCACAATCACCACGATGTATGGCAGGAAACGGTGTCCCTTCTTGGGGTTGAGCCTTCGCGCCGTAAACTTCTCGTTGTACTCGACGATGTTTCGCGCCGTGGCCATCTTACACAGCTCCAGACGCTGCCCCATCTCCTCGACCAGCGAGTTCAGCACATATACCGCCTTCTTCGGATCTGTCACGATAGCCTCATCCTCCGACTCCATCTTTGCCAGGAAGTGTCGCTCGAGCTTGTTATACACCGAGAACTCCACCATCTTCGGGTCGATCATCACAAACTTCAACTGCGCAGGGTGCTTGCTGTATAGCAGCGACGTGATTATCGCATTCAGACCCACCGACTTACCCTGTCCCGTAGCACCCGCCACCAGCAGGTGAGGCATCTTGGCCAGATCGAACGTAAAGTTCTCATTCTGAATCGTTCGGCCAATCACTACGGGCAGCTCCATCTTCGCCCTCTGAAACTCCTCCGAGCATATTGCCGAGTACATCGACACGATCTGCTTGTCGCGGTTTGGCACCTCGATTCCGATCGTACCGCGTCCCGGAATGGGCGCAATGATACGGATTCCCTGCGCACGCAAACTCTGCGCAATATCCTTCTCCAGACCTTGCACCTTCGATATCTTCACGCCCTGCGCCTGCACAATCTCATATAGCGTAACGGTCGGACCGACGGTCGCCTGAATATCCACAATCGGAATACCGAAGTACTTGAGTGTCTCCTGAATACGGCACTTGTTATCGTAAATCTCCGCATCACTCACCTTGTGCGGCGAGCGATAATCCTCCAGCAGCGAGACGTAAGGTTTCTTGTAGCTCTCCAGATCGCGCAACGGATCATACAGCTCCATATCAATATCCTGCTCGGCCACCTGACGCACCTCATTCTCGCGCACCGTAACCACGATGTGATCCTCCTCCGTTTCGGGCACACCCGTTCTTACGTCTGCCACCCTCTCCGCCTGCGCCACAGCTCCCGCCGCAGGCATCACTACGATCTCATCTCCATCCTGCCCGTACGAACGCTCCGCAGCTCTCGGCATAGGCTCAGCGGCCTTCGGCTGGGGCTTCAACTCTATCGGCTCATTACTCTCCACAACGGCAAAGCCCTGCTCATCGAGCGAACGCTCAAAACGCTCTCTGCGCTCATTCTGCTCACGCTCCATCAGCGCCTCGACATCTATCTCATTGGGCTTCGCACCCGCGCTCGGCATCACCACAAAACCCTCTTCATCCAACTGCGATAGATCAATCTCCGGCTCCGCCTTCTGCATCGGCAAGGGCTCCTGCTCTGCCGGCTTTTCTATATAAAACTCCGGCTCTTCCTTCGCAAATGCCGCCTGACGACGCTCCTCCTCGCGGCGCGATGCCAAGTATTCGTTCATCGTCATCGGTCGCTGCTCGCCACTCTCTACCTTAGCCTCCCGAGGCTCTACTCTCTGCGGCTCAACCCTCTGCGGCTCAGGGCGCACAACACGCTCTGGCTCAGGCTGCTGCTCCACCTTCTCTGCTATCGTCTCCTCAGGCACACTCGGTTGCTCCACAGGCCTTTCTTGCTCCTGCTCGGTCTGCTCATCCGACTCCTGCTCCGCACGACGATGCGCAATCACATCCTCTACCACCTGCTTCATACGGTCGCCCTGCTTCTCCACGCCCTCGCCAATTCCATCGACAATACTGCGGAAATTGCGGTTGATAAAGACACCCGTCAAAATCCATCCCGTCAGCAGCACCAGCAGCGCGCCAAACATCCCGACAATCCCTGTCAGATCCGTCGCACACGCCTGACCGAAGCTACCGCCCAGATCAAACGGAATGTGCACGCGCGAAACGAGCAGACCCATCGTCAGCGATCCCATTATCAGCACCAGCGCGGCACTCAGCGCGAAGTGATTTATATGCAACGGCTTACGGCGGAAGATTCGCCATCCGAGTATCGTTACCACGATCGGAATCACAATACCGAACACGCCGAACGACTGATCCACCACCCAATATGCCACCATAGCGCCCGCACTACTACATATATTCTCGAATGGCACCTCCACGCCCGACAGCTCGGGATCGTTCCTTAGGGCCGACAAATCCGACGACCAATGTATATAGTGCGACACCACCGACACCACCGAGAAGAGCCCCACGATCAGCATCACGAAGCCCACCATCCACAGCAGATTGTCATTCGACGCCTCAGTCGATGCCGCCGCGGCCGACTTACTGCGACTCTTGTCGTATGTTTTTTTAACACGTTGTGCCATAATATAATCAAATGAAATCGGGCACACGCCCGCAATGTAAAGATAGAGAATAATTTTTACTTCTGCAACCCCACGCCCCGTTTAGCGCAGAGCCTTATGCTCCAGTCGCGCGCGATACTCCTCGTCGGCGTAACTCAAAAACTCGAGTCGCGGCACGTTATCCTCCGCGCATCGCAACGAGAACTTGTCGAGCAGGCTCTCCACGCGCTTCTCCACCGCCTCGCCCGAGTCGATCACCGCCACCTCTCGATCGCCCACAACCCGACGAATCACATCGCCCAAAAACGGATAGTGCGTACATCCCAGCACAATCACATCCGCCCCACGTTCGATGATCGGCTCCACCACGCGGCGCACCAACTCTTCGGTCCGAGGCTCCTGCTCCGCATCGGCCTCCACAGCCTCCACAAAACCCTCACCCACGACCTTCAGCACCTCAACGCCCTCGCCATAGCGCTCAAGCGTCGATAGGAACTTCCGCCCCACGAGGCTTCGCTCGGTTGCTATCACCCCCACCACCTTCGAGCGCGTCATCGCGCAGGCAGGCTTCACCGCCGGCTCCAAGCCCACGATCGGGAGGTGCGAAAACCGCTCCCTGAGGTACTCAATCGCCGCCGCCGTAGCAGTATTGCACGCCACCACAACCATCTTGCACCCCCGCTCCACCAGATCACCAACTGCCCGCTCGGCCAGCTCTCGAATCTGCTCCTCGGTTTTGTTTCCGTAGGGACAATTCTTGCCATCACCCAGATATATGAGCGACTCGCGCGGCAAAGCCCGATGTAACTCGCGCCACACCGAAAGCCCACCAAAGCCCGAATCATACACTCCTATCGGGTTGTTATTCATTCTCTTTTATCGTTTTGCTAATCAGTTCCACCAACTCCACGTCGCTCATCTCGGCGCAATCCACTATATGCCTTGCCTTGGCATAGAAAGGCTCACGCTCGGCCATATTCGTGGTCATAAATGCCACCAGCTTCTCGTCATTCAGGCCGCGTAGCTTGGGCCTTTTCTGTCGTCCGTGCGGACTCAAGCGCGAAGCGATCTGCTTTGCCGTACGGCGCAGATAGATAGTCTGTCCCACCTCGTTCATCCGCTCCATATTGTCGCCCCACGTCGGCACTCCGCCGCCCGTCGAGACCACAAGACTCTCCTTAGACTGAGCCAGCTCCTCGATCAGCGCCCGCTCCGTACGACGGAAATACTCCTCCCCCTCGTACTGAAAAATATCGCTCACCGAAGCACCCTCGCGCTGCTCGATCTCGCCATCCATATCGACGAAACGAAATCCCGTCGCCTTGGCAAGTTTGCGGCCGAGCGAACTCTTGCCGCAACCCATATATCCAATCAAAAAGACTCTCTTAACCATAACCCTCCATTCTAAAACAGATTCAACTGCTCGGGATCAATCACAATTGCCGCCGTCTGCGCAGCCTCCTCCGCCACATCCTCCGCCGCAGCGTCAGCCTCAACGTCCTCAACGCCTTCAACGCTCTCCAGATCGATGCTCATCGGCTCCTGCTCGGCCACCTCCGCAACCTCATCCTCCTCTGGCTCTGCCGCAGGCTCAGGCTCAACGAAACTCAACGACGCCACATCGTAGGTCGTAATTCGCTTACCCTTGGCGCGGTGGCTCTTCACGCCCACGAACGTATCCACATCCACCTCATCGGCCGGACGCGATGCGTGCGCACCCTTGTACTCTACCACCAGCGTAGCGCCCTCCACGCCCGTGATGCAGACGAAATCGGCCGCCGCCTCATCCTCAAGGAACGACTGCATCTTATCGCTTGCTTCTAACTGGAAACGCTTCATATAGTAGTAGTTCTGCTCGCGGTCGAAGTAGCAGAGGCTGTAAATACGGCCCGCCACAAACTTCTCCACGCGAACGGTCTCATCGGGGAAGTGCTGTCCCACGTTGAAGCCCGTGATGTAGTATTGGTGCTTCGAGGTCCACACCACAATCTTATCGTCGCCCTTGAACTCGCCAATGAGCTCACCTCGACCATCCGTATTCAGACGGCGCACATCCTCGTCGTACCAGATGTTCTGACCGCCGAGCGTCGATGTACCCTTCTCCTTCATCGCAATCTTGTGGATGCTGTAACGCGAGAAGAGATTTCCCGCCGCCGCACGACCCTTGATCGCTACGGTCGAGAAGTCCAGATCGGTTATAACACGCTTCAGTCGCGGACGCGGACGGAAATATATCTTCAGCACCTCGGCCTCGCCATTGGGATTTACCGACATATATATGATCTCGCTCTTGGGCGTACCCTTCGTCAGGTCGTACACCTTGTCGCGCGTGATGCTCTTGATGGCGCATCGCTTCATCATTATCGCACCACCCCTTCCATCGCGGTAGAGGACGTTGTATATCGTGCGCTCATCGTTGCGTTTGAAGACACCCAAATAGAGTATGTTCTTGTCGAAGAAATCCTTGTCGGCCACCTTGCGTATGGTATAGCGGCCATCCTTCAGGATCACGATCACATCGTCAATATCGCTACAATCGCACACATACTCAGCATCCTTCATACCCTTGCCGATTCCGAAGAATCCCTCGGCGCGATCGACATACAGTTTGGCATTCGTTACGGCCACCTTCGCCGCCTCGATGGTATCGAACTCACGAATCTCCGTACGACGCTCATACTTCTTTCCATACTTATCTCTGATACGCTTGTAGTATGCAATGGCGTAGTCGGTCAAGTGATCCAGATCGTACTGCGTCGATTTTATATCCTCCTCAATTCGCTTTATCTCGTTGTCGTTCTTATCCTTATCGAATCGCGAGATGCGTATGAACTTCAACTCGGTCAGTCGCTTCACATCCTCCAACGTAACCTCGCGTCGGAGCAGCTTCTTGAACGGCTCCAAACCCTTATCTACGGCCGCATACGCCTCCTCGGGCGTGCGCCTACCCTCAATCAGCTCATAGAGTTTGTTCTCAATAAAAATTCTCTCGAGCGATGCCGCGTGCCAAGCATCATTCAGCTCGCCCAGACGAATCTCCAACTCGCGTCCGAGCAGACCGCGCGTACGCTCCGCCGAGTGTCGCAGAATCTGCTTCACACCCATAAAGCAGGGCTTGTCATCGACAATCACGCAGGCATTGGGCGAGATCGACACCTCGCACGAGGTGAAGGCGTAGAGCGCATCGATGGTCTTATCCGACGACTCGTCATTTGCAACGTGCACCACGATCTCCACCTTGTCGGCCGTCAGGTCATCCACCTTCTTGATCTTGATCTTACCCTTCTCGTTGGCCTCGATGATCGACTTTTTGATCGACTCCGATGTTGTCGAGAACGGAATTTCGGTGATCACAAGCGTACGCTTATCCACCTTCGATATTCTCGCACGCACCTTCACCGCGCCTCCGCGCAGACCATCGTTATATCGGCTCGCATCCATCAAACCTCCCGTCGGGAAGTCGGGCAGCAGCTGAAAATCCTCCCCCTTCAGGTGCGCTATGCAGGCCGCAATGAGCTCGTTGAAGTTATGCGGCAGGATCTTCGACGCCAAACCCACGGCAATACCCTCGGTTCCCTGCGCCAGCAACAACGGGAACTTGATGGGCAGCGTTACAGGCTCCTCGTTTCGGCCGTCATACGAACGCATCCACTCGGTAGTCTTCTTGTTATAGACCACCTCGAGGGCAAACTTCGACAATCGCGCCTCGATGTATCGTCCCGCAGCCGCGTCGTCGCCCGTGAGGATATTACCCCAGTTACCCTGCGTGTCGATCAAAAAATCCTTCTGACCGATCTGCACCAACGCATCCTTTATCGACGCATCGCCGTGCGGGTGGTACGCCATCGCCTGACCGACAATGTTCTGCACCTTGTTGTATCGTCCGTCGTCGCAGCACTTCATCGTGTGTAGTATTCGACGCTGTACGGGCTTCAGTCCATCCTCGATGTGGGGCACCGCACGCTCCAGAATAACGTACGATGCGTAGTCCAGAAACCAGTTCTGGTACATTCCCGTCAGCTTCTTCACATTCGCCCCATCGCCAAACAGACGGTCGTAGCGCCCCTTCTCCGACTGCTCCACAACCTCCGATGCGCTCTCCTCCACTATCTGTTCACTTACATTCGGCAACTGCTCCTGCTGCTCTTCGATTATATCTTTCTGCTCTGCCATCTATGGTAGATTTTCTGTTTTTTACATTAACTCATCCACGACATCCTCCTCGATGCGTAGGTTATTGACGATAAAGTTCTGTCGCTCAAAGGTGTTCTTGCCCATATAGAACTCCAGCATATCCGATATGGGATCGTCCTTCGTCAGGCGTACCTTGTCCAATCGTATCTTCTCACCGATGAGTTCCTTAAACTCGTCGGCATTGATCTCACCCAAACCTTTGAATCGCGTGATCTCGGCCGTCGGACCGCACTTCTTAACGGCTCGCTGACGCTCCTCCTCCGAGTAGCAGTAGAAGTTCTCCTTCTTGTTACGCACGCGGAACAGAGGCGTCTGCAGGATGTAGAGGTGTCCTGCACGAATCAGCTCGGGGAAGAACTGCACGAAGAACGAAGTCATCAGCAGGCGGATGTGCATACCATCCACATCGGCATCCGTAGCGATGATCACCTTGTTGAATCGCAGATTCTCCAATCCGTCCTCGATGTTGAGTGCCGACTGCAACAGGTTGAACTCCTCATTCTCATAGACCACCTTTTTCGTCAGGCCGTAGCAGTTCAGCGGCTTTCCTCGCAGACAGAATACCGCCTGCGTCATCGCGTCGCGGCTGGCCGTGATGGGGCCCATAGCCGACAATCCCTCCGTGATGAATATCATCGTCTTTTCGGCCAACTCATTTTTCGAATCCGTAAGGTGTACCTTGCAGTCGCGCAGCTTACGGTTATTCACCGCCACCTTCTTTGCCACCTCACGCGCCTTCTTCTGAATACCCGATATAGCCTTTCGCGCCTTCTCGTTCTCGGCAATCTTCTTCTGCATCACCTGCGCCGTCTCGGGGTGCTTGTGCAGATAGTTGTCGAGATTCGTCGATAGGAAGTCGCCCACGAACTGCTGCATCGTCACTCCGGGCGCAATCTCCTTCGAGCCGAGACGGATCTTCGTCTGCGACTCAAATACGGGATCGTTCATTCTCACCGACACGGCCGCGATGATCGACGTGCGCACATCCGAAGGGTCGTAATCCTTCTTGAAGAACTCCTTCACGACCTTCGCCACCGATGCGCGGAAAGCTGCCTGATGCGTACCTCCCTGCGGCGTGTACTGACCATTGACGAACGAGTAGTAGCTCTCGCCATAGCCCGTTCCGTGCGTTATCACCACGTCAATATCCTCACCCGAGAGGTAGATGGGCGGATACAGAGGCTCCTCCGAGAGGTTGTCGTTCACCAGATCCAGCAATCCATTCTTCGAGACATACTCCTGACCGTTGAGAATGATCTTCAGGCCGAGGTTCAGGTAGGTGTAGTTGCGCACCAGCTGCTCCACATAATCCATATTGTAGGAGTACTCGCCGAAGATCTCCTCATCGACGCGGAAGCTGATGAACGTACCGTTCTTCTCCTGCACGCCACTCTCCCAGCGGTCGGTCAGCTCCAATCCCTTTGCGAAAGTTACGGTATGCGCCTCGCCATCGCGCACCGAGCGCGCCGTAAACTCGCTCGAGAGCATATTCACAGCCTTCACACCCACACCGTTCAAACCAACGGTCTTCTTGAATGCGTCGCCCTCATATTTACCGCCAGTATTCATCTGGCTCACGGCTGCCGACAACGACTTGAGGGGAATACCTCGACCATAGTCGCGCACCGATACCACGTTGTCCTCGATGGTGATCTCGATACGATTGCCCGCGCCCATAATAAACTCGTCGATCGAGTTATCGACCGTCTCCTTAATGAGCACATAGATTCCATCGTCCGACTGCGAACCGTCGCCCAGCTTTCCGATATACATACCCGGACGCAGACGCAGGTGTTCGCGCGGCGATAGAGTCTTTATCGCATCGTCATCGTAGGCCACCGTTGAGGTGTTGTTTTTTATATTGTTTGCCATATCTCAATTTTGGGTTGTGCCACAAAGGTAGCACCTCGTTGTGTCAATTAGTGTCACAACTGTTTTTTATCTCTTTTCCGTTGCTACCTCCTTACGCAACTCTGCGAGTGAGAGCACCATACGCTCGCGCACCTCGGTCGAGAGCTCAGCCACCTCCTTCGCAGCAACCTCCTCTACGCTAACGGGCTTCAGCACTCTGATTGCCACTCTATTACGCCAATTCACCAACCATCCTTTGCGGAAAAATTCGTTTGTTCCCGTCATCACAACCGGCAAAATTTCCACGCCCGCCTCCTTCGCCAGCGTGAATGCGCCGGCCTTGAAACGGTTGATTTCGCCTGTCTTTGAGCGAGTTCCTTCGGGGAAGATTGCGATTGTAGCGCCGCGCGAGATCCACAACTTACCCAGACGCAGCACCTTGGCCATAGCCTTCGTGGCATTACCGCGCTCGATAGGAATATCGCCGTGGATGGTAAGCAGCGGGCCCATAAACGGCACTCGGAACACCTCGCGCTTCGATACCCATCTGAAATTCAGGGGGATCTTGTATGCAGCAAAGATGTCGAAACCCGAGTTGTGGTTCATCACCATAACGTATGCCTTCTTGGGATCGATGTTCTCCACACCGTCGATCGTACGACGGATGAAGGGCGGCACGCCATAGAGCAGGGCGCAGATCAGACGCGAACACTCGTGTACCCAGCGGCGGCTCTTATCGAAGGGGTAGGTCAGGGCCAACACGATGATTGACACGATGAACAAGACGGTAACCTGCAAAAGGGTGAAAATGTAGTATAAAATCGACAGCATAATAATAAGCGGTTAAAATATATTAATCTCGCAAATTTACTCATTTTTGAGGTTTTCCCCAAAAAATTTACGCTCAATTTATCAACACTTTATCCTCACCGAGAACTCCGGACGGAATATTTGAAATTGTCGAATAAATCATTATCTTTGCCTAAATTCGGGCTCGGAGCCAACGGTCGCGGCCCGAACGGAAAAGGTAACAAAACAGATGAACACTTAAAACCGAAAAGTTATGTCAATATTCTCGATTTTCAAGGGCAAATCGGTTCCCGACTACCCCACCGACACAGTGATGGACAAGGAGGAGAATCCCGTCAAGTTCACATTCTTCAAGCACGCATCGTTTGCCATTCAGATCGGCCAGCGACACATATACAACGACCCCGTGATTCAGTACGCCGAGTATGCGCGTCTGCCGAAGGCCGACTTGGTGACCGTAACACACTCACACTACGACCACTTGGATCGTGCTGCGATTGACGACGTTACCACTCACCAAAGCCTCATCGTCTGCGACCAGACCTCGGCCGAGGCATTTGAGGGTGAGGCGATTGTGATGAAGCCCGGCATCAAGGCTGAGCCGTGGGAGGGACTCACCATCGAGGCCGTAGCGGCATACAACACCACCGAGGGCCACACCGACTTTCACCCGAAGGCGAGGGAGGATTGCGGCTACGTTCTGGAGTTGGCAACGGGCCTTCGCATCTACATCGCCGGCGACACGGAGCTGACGCCCGAGATGTGTGCGCTGAAGGATATTGACGTGGCTTTTCTGCCCGTCAATCAGCCCTACACGATGACCGTCGATCAGGCCATCGAGGCGGTGAAGGCAATTCGTCCGAAGGTGTTCTACCCCTACCACTACGGCGAGGTGGAGGAGAAGACCGATATTGAGCGACTGAAACGAGAGTTGGAGGGGATAACCGACGTAAGGGTTTTCCCGATGGAGTAAAAAAGAAGGGGCTGTCCAACGAATTATGTTGCGACAGCCCTTCTCGTTTGGAGTTGTATAACAAGAGGGATTTTAAGGCTTGCGAAGGCTGAGAAACCGCAGCATACTTTGGCGTATGTGAGGATTTCGAAGGCGAGCGTAAGGTTGCGTTTAAGCGAGGGCAGAGGGAGCTTGCTCACTTTGCCGAGCGTAGCAACCAAAAGGAACTTAACGCAAAAATCACCTTGTTAGACAGTTTTCTTTCTTCTGCTATTTAATAAGCTTCTCAAGCTGATCCACCGCACGACGAATCTCCTCCTGCGGAATCTCGTGATCAACAAGGTTGTTAGCAAAATACTGCTCGTAAGCATACAGGTCGATCATTCCGTGGCCCGAGAGGTTGAACAGAATGGTCTTCTCCTTGCCCTCCTCCTTGGCCATCTGCGCCTCACGCACCGCAACAGCAATGGCGTGGCAAGACTCGGGAGCGGGGATGATACCCTCGCTATTGGCAAAGAGCATACCTGCCGAGAAGGTCTCGAGCTGCTGCACCGACTGCGCCTCCATCAAGCCATCCTTGTAGAGCTGGCTCACGATAGGACCTGCACCGTGATAGCGCAGACCGCCCGCGTGGATATTCGAGGGCTGGAACGTATGGCCCAGCGTGTACATAGGCATCATCGGAGTCATACCGCCCGTGTCGCCATAGTCGTACTGGAACTCGCCGCGCGTGAGCTTGGGGCACGATGCGGGCTCAACAGCCACAACGCGGGTCTTCTTGCCCTCCACCAGATTGCGACGAATGAAGGGGAAACCGATACCTGCGAAGTTTGATCCGCCACCGAAGCATCCGATAACAACATCGGGATCGTCGCCCGCCATCTCCATCTGCTTCAGGGCCTCCTCGCCGATAATGGTCTGGTGCAGAAGAACGTGATTCATTACGCTTCCCAGACAGTAGCGCGTAGTGTCGCCGTGCTCCAGCGCGCTCTCCACAGCCTCCGAAACGGCAATGCCGAGGTTACCCGGGCAATCGGGATCCGATGCCAGAATGTTGCGGCCATAGCGCGTTGTATCGCTCGGCGAGGGGATCACGTTAGCACCCCACGCATTCATCAGCAGCTTACGGTAGGGTTTCTGCTGGCAGCTGATCTTCACCATATAGACACGCAGGTCGATGTTGAAGTACTGGCACGCGAGCGACATAGCACTACCCCACTGACCTCCGCCCGTCTCCGTAGCGACATACTTGATGCCCTG
Source organism: Rikenellaceae bacterium (assembly GCA_015059925.1). GTDB lineage: Bacteria > Bacteroidota > Bacteroidia > Bacteroidales > Rikenellaceae > Alistipes. The sequence goes on along the minus strand of SUZL01000006.1, from coordinate 88,655 downwards.
CTTGGCATTGTAGTAGGCCTGCGGGAAGGCGGTATTGGGCTTGTGAGAGCCTGCGGGCGAGGTACCCTCGTTCTTGAAATATATCTTGGCAGGAGTGTCGAGCACGCGCTCCAGATTGTAGGCACGAACAACGGGCGTGGGACGCCAGATCTTATACAGATCCTGAACCTCCTCGGGGATCTCGATGTAGCGCTCCGTAGAGAGCTCCTGACGAACAAGCTCCTCACCGAAAATACGACTCATAGCCTCGAACGTTACGGGCTGCTTGGTCTGAGGGTCAAGCATTGGCATAGGTTTGTTGGGCATATCGGCCACGATATTATACCACGCTGTGGGCATCTCACTCTCGGGCAAGATAAATTTCTTTGTCTTCATAACCTGAAAAATTATTTCATTTTACACTTATTCATTGTCGCAGACACAGCAACAGAAAAAACCATCGTTCGGCTGCGAACAATGGTTTTCTTAACTTTACTTTATATACACATACATACTCCTACAACGCCATTGTTCTATTTATCCAACGAGCGCCACCACCAGAAGTTATGTACCTGCTGCATCATACTGATCTTGTTTATAATGCAAATATATGTATAAATTCGTTATGTTGTTCCGCCTAAGGGAACTTTTTTGCATATTTCTTAAAATTTTTATGCTCTGTTTTGGGCAACCCAATTCGTCAGCTCGACAAAATCGGCTACCGACAACTGCTCGGCACGCTGGGTAAAGAAGCGATGCTCGGCGCCACCGAAATCGCCAAAGACCGAACGGAGCGAGTTGCGGATCATCTTGCGGCGCTGGCCAAATGAAGCCTTGACAACCTTGACGAAGAGTGCCTCGTCGCAGCCCAGATGCTCGGTTGCGTTGCGCCTGAGGCGGATAACGGCCGACTTGACCTTCGGGGGAGGATTGAAGACCTTCTCGCCGACGGTGAAGAGATACTCGATGTCGTACCACGCCTGCAACAGAACGCTCAAGATGCCATATTCGCGCGAGCCGGGGGGCTCGGCAATGCGGACAGCCACCTCGCGCTGGATCATACCTACGCACTCGGGGACGATGTCGCGGTTTTCGATAACCTTGAAGAAGATTTGCGATGAGATGTTATACGGGAAGTTGCCGATAACGCGCACCTCCTTACCGAAGCGCTCGCGAAGATCCATCTTCAGGAAGTCGCCCTCGATAAGTCGCGGCGCGAAGTCGGGGTAGTGTTCGTGAAGGTACTCGACGCTCTCCGAGTCGATCTCGGCACCGTAGGTTACAATGTCGTCGCGCTGAAGCAGAAACTGCGTCAGCACACCCATACCGCATCCCACCTCCAGCGTAGCGCAAGGCTCTGCCGAAGTGCCGCCCGAGAGCGAGTAGCAGATCTTGCGGGCGATATTCAGGTCGGTCAGGAAGTGCTGGCCAAGGGCTTTTTTTGCTCTTACTTGTGTCATACGGCGACAAAGTTAGTCAATTTCCAATTCAATAGAGCGTAAAAGTCGAACAAATTTGATAACTTTACACTCAACTAAAACGATTTTACAATGCGAACGATCGAAGTTTGTTGCTCGTCGCTCGACGAGGCGCGTGAGGCCGAGGCGGGTGGAGCACGAAGAATAGAGCTCTGCGCGGCCATAGCGTGCGGTGGCGTAACGCCGAGTCTGGGCACGATAAGGACTGTTGTCGAGGCGGGACTGAACATCGATATAAATGTATTGATACGCCCGCGCGAGGGCGGCTTCTGCTACTCGGAGGCCGAGGTGGAGGCGATGTGCCGCGATATTGACACCTGCCGACGGATGGGGCTGCACGGCGTTGTGATCGGAGCGCTTACGACGGAGGGCGATATTGACGTTGCCGCGTGCCGACAGATGATGGAGGCAGCGGGCGAGATGTCGGTTACGTTCCACCGCGCCTTCGACGTGTGTCGCAGGCCGATGGAGGCGTTGGAGCAGATCATTGCTCTGGGTTGTGATCGACTGCTTACGTCGGGACAGAAGCCCTCGGCAGCCGAGGGCACGGAGCTTATTGCGCGGCTCGTCGGGCAGGCCGCCGGTCGCATAATCATAATGCCCGGGGCGGGAATAAACCCCTCGAACGTAGCACTCATAGAACAAAAAACAGCAGCCACGGAGTTTCACTCCACAGCCGCCGTCAATCTCATAGATTACGCCTACCGAGGCGCCGACGTATCATTTGCCGCCTACCCCGATCGCGAGGGAATAATCCGCCACTCGGCTCGGGAGGTGGTGTCAGAGCTTGTAAATAACACTCTTTAACTGCTCGGCAAGCGAGGTGTTGTAGCCCTGCGAGAAATAGACCACGCGACCGAACGTATCGCATAGAGCAATGACGGGCAGCGTCTTGGACGTAGAGTTACAACCCGCGCAGAGCATCTGGCGCACCTTATCATCGACATCCACGCCGTAGTGAGCCTCCACATCGCCCAACATCGAGCGGTTGTACTTGGCGGCATCCTCCTTCGACGAGTGAAGCACCACGAGCGGGCGATCCCACTCCTTGAGTACATCGGCAATCGAATTTAGACCGCGTGAGGCGTGATTCGTTGGCTCATCGCTCGTACCCATAACCGCTACGAGGAAGTAGCCTCGGCCCGTAGTGGAGAGCAGCGAGGTCTCCATCTCGGCACCCTCGGGCAGGTAGCGCTGCTCGGCATCCATCGATCCGATAACACCCACATCGTCGTTGGCGGGGCGGAGCAGAAGCTCCACGTCGCACACCTTGCCCTGCTCGATGGTGAAGGTGGTAACGCGGGAGAGAATCTTGCCGCTGGCCATACGGTTGCCCGTAGTGAGGATGTAGTGGCCCTCGTCGAGCTCGATCTGCTCGGCCAGAAGGCTCGGATCGGCCGTAGCGCCCAAGTCGTTCTTCTTGTTGCTATCGAAACGGATCGAACGCAGGCGACCATTCTCGATCTTGCTGATCGAGCAGTGGCTATAATAGGTCGGCGTGGGGATGGCGGGCACGATGCGGGGATCGTAGATCGTACGCACGGCTCCGCGACGAGTCTCACGCTCGGCAACAGCGCCGTCCAACATCACATCAACCCAACCATTCTCGCCCATATACTGCGGCATACCGCTCATACTGCTCATACGCGATGCGATGCCGAACGCACGGCACGCAGCAACGAAGAAGATCTCGCGCGAGAGGCTGTCGGCGTAAAGCAGGCGCAGAACGCCCGCAGGGGTTGAGAGGATCTGGATGGGGTTGTATTCGTCCGCAGTCTTGATATTTGTCTTTACCCACTCGATAATCTGCGCGGCCGAGGGCGCGTGGCCAATGTCGGCACCGAGAGTCTGGCGAATCAGCTTGCGGTAGGGCTGCAGGAACTCGAAATCGATGCGGGGGTTCAGGATATACTGGACATACTCCTCGGTAAGAGGAGCGGGCTCGACCGACTGCAGGGCATCCTCCAGAACGGCGAGCGACGTATCGTGCAGATCCTTCGGGGCGAGGGCCTCGAGCATAGCGAGTGCGCGGTCGCGCTCAGCGCCCGACTTGGAGTCGATAAAGGCCTTGACATCGCGCCAATTACCCATAGCCTCGATCAGGAGCACCTGCTCGCGGGGCGTGTACTCCTTGCACTTATCGGCTGTCATAAAGGTCGAGGTGTAGGCCATACGGATTGCATCCTCCTCCGAGAGACGCACCTTATTGGCCGCCACCTGCTCGTCGGTAAGATTAACCGGCAGATCGCCCTGAACGGGAGGCGTGATGTCCTCCTCGAAGGTGAACTGATCGCCATCGCGCTTGTCGAGTTTGACAGTAATACTATCGCCCGAGAGCTTGCCGAAGCCGAAGCGGCCCTCGTGAGAGGCCCAGATGAAGATGTCGCCCAAGCCCATATGCAGCGCCACCTCGCCCTTTTCATCGGTCGGAAGGGTTACGACGGTGGTGAACTCGCCATAGTTGAAGATCTGGAACTCGACGGTAGCGCCCTCGACGGCCTTGCCGTCGGCATCCACAACGTGAACTACGGAGTGGCGCGTGGGGGCGTAGTTGTCGATGACGTTGATCTCGGTGAAGCAGTTGGTCTTCTGGATGGCATCCTCGGGGCCAGAGTAGTCGCCCGTAACGCGGGTGTGCATCAGCATTGCGCGGGTGGCGGGCTGGTTGAACCACGCCACGTTAAGTTCGGGCTCGGGCTCGCAAGCGCCCATAAAGTACCACTGGCCATCAACCCAAGCCTCTACCCAAGCGTGGTTGCTATCGGTGTGTGCCCAGCGAGGGGTATAGACCTGACGTGCAGGGATTCCGACCGTTCGCAGAGCCGAGACGGTGAGGGTTGACTCCTCGCCACAGCGGCCCTCGCCTGTGAGCATTGTGGCCATAGGCGATGAGGTGCGGCGGTCGGTGGGGACGTATGTGGCCTTCTCGTGGCACCAATGGTTGATCTCAAGGGCGGCATCGTGCAACGACATACCCTTGATGCGCTCGGCCAATTCATCGTAATACTTCATACGGAACTCATCCAGACGCTCGTTATTGACGCGGATGGGCAGAACAAAATGGCGGAAGAGATCCTCCGGCACGGCCTTACCCCACGGCATCTGCTCGCGGGCAAGCAGCGACTGGCGCACGTTGGCAAGGAAGAACTCGCCATCGTAATCGCCCAGATCGGATGATATCATCGATGAGTAGAGGAACTCCATAGCTCCGCGCTCGTCGGCGGTGAGCTCCTGCTCGAAAACGTCGAACACGCCGCCCTCGGTAAAGAGCGCACGACGCTGCTCGAGGGCCTCGGCAACGGAGCGACGCACCTCAGCATCGGAGATAAAGTGAGATTGGCAGCCGACGAAGCAGATCATCGACAAGGCAAAAAGCAGAAATAGGCGATTGGTTTTCATATTCACACATTTTTGGTAAAGTTACAAAAAAATCCTATTTCCCGACTGCTTTGGGGCACAAAAAAGCCTGTCTGCTTGTTTGCAGACAGGCATATACGTTGAATTTCGGTTTAGAAGTTGAAATTAGCTCCAATCATCAGCACCACGGGATTGGGGCGAATATCGTCGAACATAGCCTGCCACTTCAGCGCAGCGGTGAGCTCAACAACATTTGCAACATCGAAATCGATACCACCACCAAGGTTCAGACCAGCGGCCCACTTACCAATCTCGTTGACGGTAAGACCTGCTGCGGGATAAACACGCACAACACCCATATCAAAAACATAGTGAGCATCACAACTGATGTCAAGCGAGCAACCTTCATGGAGAAGCGCCGTAATAGAGGGCTCGATGCGCCAATTGCTATCGAAACGATAGCGGGCAACAGCACCAACACCCAACACCGTATCACCCGTGTTGGTATAGATACTCAAACGAGGACCAAGATTCATACCACCCGGCTCCTGAGCCGAAGCTGTTACGGCACACACAGCCGCCACAACCAACAAAAGCAATTTTTTCATCTCTCTTACTATTTTATGGATCGGGGATTTAGCTATCGCGTGGCGTAGAAACACCCAGACGAGGCCCGATCCTGATTACACATTTACGAATTCAAATATACAAAACGTAGATGGGAATTCAAACCGAAATTCAATAAAATTTAGATTTTTTTCAGCGGATTTTTTATGTGCATTTACACCTATATATAATATGAAGATTGCCCCCCAGCGCACAAAAATAGGGCACCCCGCGTGGGATGCCCTATCGAAGATATACCAAAGTAGGATTAGTACTCCAACTTAGCCATACGCTGGTATGAGTTGTAACGCCACTTAGCGTTCTCCTCGGCTGCCTGGAAGAGCTCCTCAGCCTCAGCGGGGAATGCCTTCTGGAGTGAAGTGTAGCGTACCTCCTTCATCAGGAAGGCGCGGAACTTCGACCAATCGGGCTCCTTAGAATCCATCACGAAGGGATTCTTGCCCTCAGCCTCGAGCTGGGGATTGTAGTGCCACAAGTGCCAGTAACCACACTCTACGGCCTGCTTGCCGATGGTCTGGGTGCGGGTCATACCGCCCTTGATACCGTGGTTGATACAGGGAGCGTAAGCGATAACGAGCGAGGGACCGGGATATGCCTCAGCCTCCTTCAGAACGTTGAAGAGCTGTGCCTGTGATGCGCCGATAGATACCTGTGCTACATATACATAACCATAGGTCATTGCGATTGCACCCAGATCCTTCTTGCGGATACGCTTACCGCTCGAAGCAAACTTGGCAACTGCACCTACGGGAGTTGACTTTGATGACTGACCACCCGTGTTAGAGTAAACCTCGGTATCAACAACCAGAATGTTTACATCCATACCAGATGCCAGAACGTGATCTACACCGCCGAAGCCGATGTCGTAGCCCCAACCATCACCACCGATGATCCACTGAGACTTCTTGGCAAGCCAATCCTTCATCTCGATGATCTTCTGGCAGATCTCGCAGTTAGGATCGAGCATAGGAAGCAGACGCTCCGATACCTCGGCAGACTTAGCTGATGAGTAGCGGGTGTCGATCCACTCCTGCATTACGGCCTTAAGATCGGCAGGAGCTGCCTCCGATGCGATAACCTGCTCCATATAGCCCTGAACGCGGTCGCGCAACTTCTCAACACCTACGTGCATACCCAAACCGAACTCGGCGTTGTCCTCGAACAGAGAGTTTGCCCAAGCGGGGCCCTGACCCTTAGAGTTAGTGCAGTAGGGAGTCGAAGGAGCTGAACCAGAGTAGATTGAGGTACAACCCGTAGCGTTGGCAACCATCATCTTATCGCCGAAGAGCTGCGTGATGGTCTTGATATAGGGGGTCTCACCACAACCTGCACAAGCACCCGAGAACTCGAACAGAGGCTGCTCGAACTGGAGGTTCTTGACGGTCTTGGTCTTATCGACAACCTGCTTGTAGCCGATGTTCTTCGTTACGGTGTTCCAATTCTCAACCTCGCCCATCTGCGACTCCAGAGGCTTCATCGTAAGAGCCTTGGTCTTGGCGGGACATACATCAACACAGTTGCTACAACCCGTACAATCCAGCGGAGATACCTGAATACGGAACTTGTAGGCCTTGGTCTCGCCCAAGCCCTGCTTCCACTGAAGGCCCGATGCGGCAGCCTCCTCCTCGGTAGCAAGGAAGGGACGGATGGCAGCGTGGGGGCAGACGTATGAACACTGGTTACACTGGATACAGTTGTTTACATCCCACTCGGGAACATTAACGGCGATACCGCGCTTCTCGTAAGCAGCCGTACCGTTATCCCACGTACCATCCTCACGGCCATTGAATGCCGATACGGGCAGGTCATCACCCTTCAGGGCGTTGATGGGATCAACGATGTTGCGAACGAACTCGGGACGCGACATATCAACCGCTGCAGCAGCTGCCTTAACCTCGATCGAAGCCCACTCGGCGGGAACCTCAACCTTCTCAACAGCGTTGCCACCTGCATCAACTGCAGCGTAGTTCATATTTACGATATCCTCACCCTTCTTGCCGTAAGACTTCAGGATGGCCTTCTTCATCTCCTCAACAGCCTTCTCGAAAGGAATCACGTTAGCGATCTTGAAGAATGCCGACTGCATAATGGTGTTGGTGCGTGAACCCAAGCCAAGCTCGGCAGCGATCTTCGTTGCGTTGATGATGTAGAAGTTGATATTGTTCTTTGCGAGGTAAACCTTCATATGGTCGGGCAGAGTAGCGCACGTCGTAGCTGCATCGTGAACAGAGTTCAGCAGGAACGAGCCACCCTTCTTAAGGCCCTTCAACACGTCGTACTTATCTACATACGAGGGAACGTGGCAAGCCACGAAGTCGGGAGTAGTTACGAGGTAGGGAGTGCGGATGGGTGAATCACCAAAGCGCAGGTGCGATGAGGTGTAACCACCCGACTTCTTCGAGTCGTAAGAGAAGTATGCCTGACAATACTTATCGGTCGTGCCACCGATGATCTTGATCGAGTTCTTGTTAGCACCTACCGTACCGTCAGCACCCAGACCGAAGAACAGAGCCTCGAAAGTACCCTCCTTTGCAAGAGCGATCTCCTCGCCTACGGGGAGTGAAAGGCCCGTTACGTCGTCGTTGATACCTACCGTAAAGTGGTTCTTGGGCTGCTCGGCGAAGAGGTTCTCCACAATGGCCATAATCTGCGCGGGAGTGGTATCCTTTGACGAGAGACCGTAGCGGCCACCGATAACCATAGGCTGGTTCTCCTTGCCGAAGAACATATCCTTCACGTCGAGGTACAAGGGCTCGCCGTTTGAGCCGGGCTCCTTGGTGCGGTCCAGAACGCATACGCGCTTAACCGATGCGGGAACTACGTTGAAGAAGTACTTCTCTGAGAAGGGACGGTAGAGGTGTACGGTGATAAGACCAACCTTGCGGCCCTGAGTTGCCAGATAGTCGATAGTCTCCTTGATGGTCTCGGTAACTGAGCCCATAGCCACGATGATGTTCTCGGCATCCTCGGCACCATAGTAGGTGAAGGGCTTGTAGCAGCGACCTGTGATCTGAGAGATCTTCTCCATAGTCTCGGCAACCATATCGGGAACGGCGTTGTAGAACTTGTTAGAAGCCTCACGAGTCTGGAAGTAGATATCGGGGTTCTGAGCCGTACCGCGAGTTACGGGGTGGTTGGGGTTCAATGCTGCGGCGCGGAATGCCTTCAGTGCGTCGCGGTCGAGCATTGAGGTGAGTGATGCGTCGTCGATAACCTCGATCTTCTGGATCTCGTGTGAGGTGCGGAAACCATCGAAGAAGTGCAGGAAGGGGATGCGAGCCTTGAGTGCTACGATGTGAGCAACACCTGCAAGGTCCATAACCTCCTGAACCGATGAGGTAGCCAGCATAGCAAAACCGGTCTGGCGCGTTGCCATAACGTCCTGATGGTCGCCAAAGATCGAGAGCGACTGAGCTGCCAGAGCGCGAGCCGATACGTGGAATACACCGGGGAGCAACTCGCCGGCGATCTTGTACATATTGGGGATCATAAGCAGCAAGCCCTGCGATGCGGTGAAGGTCGAGGTCAATGCACCGCTCTGCAATGAGCCGTGAACGGCACCTGCGGCACCAGCCTCTGACTGCATCTCGACAACCTTGACGGTCTCGCCGAACATATTCTTCATTCCCTGTGCGGCCCATTCGTCAACGTACTCGGCCATAGTAGATGAAGGGGTGATGGGATAGATGGCAGCCACCTCCGAAAATTTGTAGGCGATGTGTGCTGCTGCGTAGTTACCATCACAAGTGATAAATTTCTTCTCTGACATAATTAACGCAATTTTGTTTATTTTGATGTTTTCAAATATTTTCTTTTCAGCCCGAGCAGAGGCGCTCGGGAGTGCCAACTGTTAAATCTTGGCAAAGGTACAAATTTTCGTCAAGTTTTCACACTTTTTTTGTGTTAAAATTTTAACATCCAAACATCAGCCGAACATCCATATTACAAGGAGAGTATTTTTATATAAAAATAGACCACTCCGCACAAGGGCCGAGTGGTCCGAAAAAGTCTTTATCGCAAAGCGTTTTTTAGGCGCTTACTCCCTGACGGTGATTGCCTGCGAAATGTTGATTATAAAATCACCCATTCGCTCGATCTCCGAAATAATGTCGAGGTAATAGACGCTGCTATGGTAGATCGATCCGTCCTGCTCGATGTGCGTAAGCTCCTCCTCGCGCAGCGTATTGCGCAACTCGTTGATCTCCACCTCGCAATCGATGGCAGCCTGAAGCGTCTGCTTCGTAATGTGGCCTCGGCCCAAGTTGGCGATCATAACACCGTAGGCGCGATCCAACAGAGAGAGCATCTTATCGATATTCTCGAGGTTGCGCTCCGTGAAACGCTTGCCGTGCGAGTTGCGGCGCGTGAGGATGCGGCTGATGGCCTCGCCCGAATCGCCCAAGCTCTCCAACTCGTTGATAATCTTAAACATTGACTTGAACTCGCGCAACGAGCTGTCGCTCAAATTCTCCTTCGGCAGGGCGTTCAGGAATGAGGCGATTTCGTACTCGATATTGTCGGCGATCTCCTCGTACTTAACCAGCTTGTTGCGATAGATCTCGAACTCCTCCTCCGAGGTGGCGTGGATGGCCTGCTTGGCATAATCCAGACCGCGACGCGAAATCTCGGCGAAGTGGACAATCTCGTTAGATGCCTGACCGAAAGCGAGCTCGGCGGTACCGATAGGACCAGCGTCGATGAACTTGAGTTTAACCTTCGACTCGCTGCCCTTCTCACCCTGCGGCTTATCCTTGATAATGCGGGTTACCAGCTTGGCAATATAAGATGTAAAGCCACACAAAAGAATGGTATTAATGATGTTGAAGAGCGTGTGAAGCATCGAGGTTCCGTACAACACGGCCGTAGAATCGGCCTCGCTGAGGTTGGCGGCGCTGTAATCGACCGTCAGGGGGTTGGGCAGACCGAAAGCCTCGATAATCAGGCCCACGAGATTAAGGAACGGAGTGAAGAAAATCAGAGCCCAACATACTCCGAACAAATTGAAGACGGTGTGAGCCAAAGCTGCGCGGCGGGCATTGGGGGTACCGACCGAAGCGGCGATATTAGCCGTGATGGTGGTTCCGATATTCTCACCGAGCACCATTGCCCCGGCCATCGAGAAGGGGATCCAGCCCATACTAAGCATAATGAGTGTCAGGGCCATAGTAGCACTCGACGACTGAAGGACGAGTGTCAAAATCGTTCCTATGGCGAGGAAGATCAACACCGAGCCGAAGCCGTACTCCGTCCAGCGGGTGATAAACGACAGCACCTCAGGGGTTTGTCGCAGATCGGGCACTGCGTCCTTCATCATCGTAAGACCAAGGAAGAGCAGCGCAAAACCAATCACAAGCTCGCTCATATTCTTACGACGCTCGCTCTTGGCAATGCTCAACACAAAACCCAAGGCCATCAACGGAATAGCCAGAATTGAGATGTCGGCCTTGAAACCGAGCCACGACACGAGCCACGCCGTAACGGTAGTACCGATGTTGGCACCCATAATCACGCCGATGGCCTGAATAAGAGTCAAAAGACCTGCATTAACGAAGCCTACGACCATAACGGTAGTGGCACTCGACGACTGGATCACAGAGGTGATTCCCACACCTGTCAGCACGCCCTTGAAGGTGCTCGATGTCATAGATGCAAGAATACCGCGAAGACGCTCGCCGGCAGTCTTCTGAAGTCCCGAGCTCATCATATTCATTCCGTAGAGGAACATTCCCAATGAGCCCAGAAAAGTTAGAATTTGTAAAATCATAAATATTAAATATTTGGTATATTTCTATTTTCTGTTTCGGCAGGTCATTTTCAAAAAATCTTTATGCTGCTTACTAAAAATCTTTTTTGCAAAGATAAATTCAGCCGCTGGCCGATACAAAAAATCGATATTACTAAATCTTTACTAAAACATTACGAAAACATTACGAAATTGTTTCAAAAATGTTAATTCTGATACTTGCCACACCCTACCCCCGATGAGCGTCAGTAACTTGACCTCGATGAGAAAATTTAATGCCGCCGACACTATTATAATTGGCGTAAAGATGGTGGGGATAAAGAAAAATTTATATTTTTGCCAAAATAAAACACAAAAAATCCCAAACGATGAAAAGATTACTGTTCTGCTGTGCATTGGCACTCGCGCTATGTGTAGGCTGCAAGAGTCAGCCTGCGCCCGAGGAGTTCATTACCGATTGTGAGCTCTCCGACTTCGTAAAGACTCCCCACTTCGACGAGACGATGGCATTCTTCCACAAATTGGCCGACTACTCGAAGATGGTAAACATCGAGTCGTTCGGCACAAGTGCGCAGGGACGCGACCTCGCGCTGGTGATTGTCGATAAGGAGGGACTCACCTCGCCCGACGAGATTCGTCGCAAGGGTCGCGCCATAATTCTCGTCGAGTCGTGCATACACTCGGGCGAGCCCGACGGAAAGGATGCGTCGATGATTATGCTGCGCGATATGGTGGTTCACGGCAAGGATGTGGAGCTGCTGGACAACGTGAGTTTTCTGATGATTCCCGTATTCAACGTCGATGGACACGAGGATTTCCGCGCCACCAACCGCATCAACCAGAATGGCCCCGAGGAGCTGGGAACACGCAATACGGCGCAATTCCTCAACCTAAACCGCGACTTCCTGAAGGCCGACGCTCCGGAGATGCGCGCGTGGCTGAAGCTGTATAATCGCTGGATGCCCGAGCTCTTCATTGATGTTCACGTTACGAACGGTGCAGACTTCCAATACGTTACTACCTACGCCATCGAGAATCGTGGCACGATGATGGAGGAGGGGTTGCGCCGCTGGACAACCGACGTATTCGAGAAGCAACTCAACGAGCAGATGGAGGAGGTGGGATTCCCGATGTTCCTCTACGCCTCGTTCAAGGTGCCCAATGCGCCCGAGAAGGGTATCACGGTCGATATTTTCGATCCCCGCTACTCGGAGGCCTACGCTGCCGCCCGCAACCGCATTGGATTGCTGCTCGAGAACCATATCTACAAGCCATACAAGCAGCGCGTGATGTGTACGATCGAGGCGATCAAGGCTTCGGCGAGAATCATCGGCGAGAATAAGGAGGATTTGATGGCCGCCGTAGAGCGTGCCGACAAGGTTGTTGGCTCGGCCGAGTATCGCAAAACACCGATGGATTTGGCCTACCGCCCCGTCAGCCGCGACAGCATTTGGGTGGATTATCTGGCGTGGGAGCGCGAGACCGTCAAGAGCGACCTCTCGGGTGCGGATTGGACACGCCACAACTACAACAGGCCGATTACGGTGAAGGCGCCGCTGATTACCTCGTACGACGCCACATTGTCGGTGCAGCTGCCTGAGGCTTACATCTTTATGCCGCAGTGGAGTGATGTGATCGAGCTATTCGATCTGCACGATATTAAATATACGCGCCTCGAAGAGCCAAAGAGCATAGAGGTGGAGACCTACCGATACAGCGGTGCAACATTCTCGCCCCGCCAGAGCGAGGGCCGCGTGCCCGTCGTGAAGGCTGACTACACCACGCAGACCGAGACGTTGGAGTATCCTGCGGGAAGTATTCTCATCGATATGAATCAGCCCTCGGGACGCTTGGCTGCGTGGCTGCTGGAGCCCTCGGCACCCGGATCGCTCGTATATTGGGGATTCTTCAATCAGGTGTTGCAGCCCTCGAACGAGTTCTGGATCAGATTGGGATATATGGAGGAGAAGGGCCGCGAGATGCTGGCGAAAGATCCTGCGCTGAAGGCCGAGTTTGAGAAGCGAATGGAGGATCCCGCATTTGCTGGCGACTCGAACGCGATCCTCAACTTCTTCTACGAGCGGGTGCGCAAGGCGGCACACCAGAACAACGAGGTGCATCCCGCGTGGAGAGTGATGGACCGCAGTCAGCTATAATTAACTGAAGATGATTACTTACGATAAACGACAACTTGACAACGGCCTGACGGTCATCGTAAACCGCGATCGTGCGTCGCGGATGGCGGCCGTAAATCTACTCTACAAGGTGGGGGCACGCAACGAGAGTGCCCATCGAACGGGACTGGCTCATCTGTTTGAGCATCTGATGTTTCGCGGCACACACGAAGTGCCCGACTTCGACACGCCCGTGCAGATGGCCTGCGGCGACAATAATGCCTTCACGAACAACGACTACACCGACTTCTACATCACGCTTCCCGTCGGCAACATCGAGACAGCGCTTTGGCTCGAGAGCGACCGTATGACGGGATTAGACCTCTCGCAGGAGGCCATCGAGGTGGAGAAGCGAGTGGTGATCGAGGAGTTCCGACAGCGCTATCTGAATCAGCCATACGGCGACCAGAATATGTTACTGCGCAATATGGTATATAAGAGCCACCCCTACCGCTGGGCCACCATAGGGCTCTCGCCCGAACACATCGAGAAGGCCTCGGCGGAGGAGATACGCGACTTCTACCGCCGATTCTACCACCCGTCGAACGCGATACTATCCATCTCGGCCGACATTGAGCCGGAGAGGGTCTTCTATTTGGCGGAGAAGTGGTTTGCGCCGATTGAGGATCGCCCCTACGCCATTCCTGCCATCGAGCCAGAGCCAGAGCAGCAGCAGGCGCGACGCCTCGAGGTGGAGCGCGACGTGCCGGCAACGACGATAACCATAGCCTTCCAGATGGGCGACAGACTCTCGCGTGACTTCTTCCTCGGCGATATGACTTCGGATCTGCTGGCCGGTGGCGACTCGGCACGACTGTACGAGCGACTGATAAAGCGCAAGCGACTATTCGCCAGCACAAATGCCTACATATCGGGCGACGTGGATCGCGGAATGTTTGTCTTCACGGGACAGTTGCTGCCATCGACAACGGAGGTCGAGGCCGAGGCGGCGATATGGGAGGAGATTGACGATCTTAGAGCGTGCAACATCACCGAATATGAGGTGGAGAAGGTGAAGAATAAATTTGAGGCAAACACGCTGTTCGGCGAGTTGAACGTGATGAACAAGGCGATGAATCTGGGTTACTACGAGATGATTGGCGATCTGGAGCTGATAAACCGCGAGGTGGAGATCTACCGCTCGCAGCAGGCTGCGGATGTGGCCGACTTCTCGAAGCGCACGTTCCGAAAGGAGAATTCATCGACACTAATTTACAGAGCAAAATGAGACAGCCACCACTGATAATACCATCGACAATTCAGGTCCCCGAGGCCGTGTGCCACAGCGTGGCCAACGGCACGAAGATATACGCCATCGACTGCTCGGAGTATGAGGTGGTGCGACTCTCGTTCGTCTTTCACGCGGGAACGGTTACGCAGCGCCACCCCTTCACCGCTTCGGCTACGGCAAACCTGCTGGCCGAGGGTAGTGAGAATCTCACATCGCAGCAGATTGCCGAGCGATTGGACTACTACGGCTCGTACTTCGACATCAACATCGACCGCGACTACTCATACATAACTTTCTGTACGCTATCGAAATTCTTTGAGCAGACGGCCGAGGTGATCGAGGAGGTGATACTGCGCCCCACCTTCCCCGAGGCGGAGGTGGCCACATATTGCGACAAGCGCCGTCAGCAGCTCTCGATCGAAAGGCGCAAGGTCGAGACGAAGGCGCGTGAGGAGTTTGCCCACGCGATGTTTGGCGAGAGCCACCCCTACGGCATATCGTACCCCGAGAGCGAATACGACAACCTCTGCCGCGAATACGTCGAGGAGCATTACCGTCGTCGCTATACGGCCCAGAACTGCATCGTGGTGTGCAGCGGCCAAATAAGCGACAAGGTGCTGGAGCGAATTGTGGCCATTGCAGAGCAGATTCCTACAGCTGGAGAGGCTACGCAGATTGAGTTCCCGCCATTTGCCACGCGCCACAGCGGGCAGGTGCAGCACGATGGTGCGGTGCAGTCGTCAATACGCATCGGCCGATTGTTATTCCCCCGCTCGCACGAGGATTTCGTGCCGATGCAGGTGCTCACTACCCTACTTGGAGGATATTTCGGATCGCGCCTGATGCAGAATCTGCGCGAGAGAAACGGATTTACTTACGGTGTATTCTCGGCAATGGTGAACTTCCAGCGGGCGGGTTATCTGGCCATAGCGACGCAGGTCGGCGTGGAGGTTACCGACGAGGCTCTGCGACAGATCGCCGCGGAGATTGAGCGACTGAGGGAGGAGCTTGTGCCCGAGGAGGAGTTGCAGCTGGTGAAGAACATTATGGCGGGTGAGATGATGCGAATACTCGATGGGCCGTTCGGCATAGCCGACGTAACGACCGAAAACATCCTCTGCGGTTTTGACAATGCGCAGATCGCTCGCAACCTCGAACGCATCAGAGCCATATCGGCCGAGGAGATTCGTTCGCTCGCGCAGCGATACCTCGCCGAGGAGGATCTGGTGACGGTCGTGGCGGGAGATTTTTCATAAAAAATAAGACAAGACGATGAAAATACTTATCATAAGCCCCAGCGCGGGCGACTCATTCTACTGCGGCAACTGTTTCCGCGACTCGTTGCAGGCTTCGGCACTGATCAGGGCCGGGCACGATGTTACGATTATGCCGCTATACCTACCGACGGATCACGCCACCGACGGAGTGCCGATCTTCTTCCCTGCCGTATCGTACTACATCGAGCAGGCGATGTTCCGCAAGGGTAACATCCCGCAGTGGATCAGCCGTTTGGCCTCGTCGAAGATGATGCTCGGCTTGGCGGCCTCGATGTCGGGAACGACCTCGGCAGCGGGGATGGAGGATATGACAATGTCGATGATTACGGGCGAGGATGGCGCCTTCAAACGCAACGTGGCGGATATGATCGAGTGGATCAAGCGAGAGGGACGGCCCGATGTGGTGCATCTCTCCTCGTCGCTGCTCATAGGCATAGCTACGCCGCTGAAGGAGGAGTTGGGCGTGCCCGTCGTCTGCTCGTTGCAGGACGAGGAGGTGTGGATCGACTCGCTCAAGGGCAAGTGGGCAGATGTGGCGTGGGAGGCCATCACGCAGAGTGCTGCGGCGGTGGATGCCTTCCTCACGACGAGCAACTACTACAAGGATTTGATTACGGAGAAGATGCCTGCGCTAAGGCCGACGGTCATCTATCCTGGTATTAATATAAATAAGTATCGCAAGGAGGCTCTGCCCGAGAATCCCACGATCGGATTCTTCTACCGAATGAACGACTTGGATGGTTTGGATACGCTGGCCGAGGCGTTTGTGATGCTCAAGCAGAGGGGCACGATACCCAACCTGAAGCTCAGAATCGGCGGCGGCAACACCGAGTCGGACAAGAAATTTTTGGCGCGTGTGAACGATATTCTGCGGCCTGTGATGGAGGATGTGATCTTTGAGCAGGAGTATCTCCCCTCGGCGCATCATCGTTTCTATCGTGAGGTTACGGTGGTGAGCGTGCCGCTGCGTTTTGACGAGGGTGTGGGACTCTACATCTGCGAGTCGTACGCTACGGGAAGGCCCGTCGTGGAGCCGCGCCGAGGTTCGTTCCCTGAGATTGTGGGCGACGGTGGCATATTGTATGAGGATGAGAGCGCCGCAGGATTGGCCGAGGCGTTGGAGAAGATTCTCTCTAACAAGGCTCTCTACGACAAAAAGCGCGAGGCGGCCCAAAAGATGGCCGAGCAGAGGTACTCGGACGAGGTGTGTGCCAAGGCGCTCGTAGAGCTATATGAGAAGGTGATAAAATAAGAGAAGAGGTTGCCCCGAGTGGAGCAACCTCTTTTAGTGTAAGCATTATCGCATAAAGAGCAATTCGCGGTACTTGGGCAGGGGCCATAGCTGATCGTCGATGACCTCCTCCAGACGGTCGATATGGGCGCGAATCTGGTCGAGGAAGATGGCAACGGTGTCGTGGTAGCAGATGGCCTTCGAGCGCTGATCCTCGATGCGGTTGGCGACCTTGCGGGCCTCGATCATCTCGCCCACCAGACGCTGGATAGCCGAGGTGTGGCCCTGAATATCGCGGATAAGCTCCAGATCGGAGTCGTAGTTGAGGCCCAGCTCCTTCATCTTGTAGGCTTTATCGAGCAGAACAGCCTCGTACTTTGAGGCTACGGGGATGATGTGATTCATCGTGATGTCGCCCAATACGCGAGCCTCGATCTGGATCTTCTTGGTGTAGGTCTCCCACTTAACCTCGGTGCGGGCCTCGACTTCAACCTTGCTATATACACCCATATCGCCGAACATCTTGATGCTGGCCGGATCGAGATAACGATCGAAGAGCAGCGGTGCCGAGGTCTCGCAGTCGAGGCCACGACGCGCAGCCTCCTGTCTCCACTCCTCCGAGTAGCCATTGCCATCGAAGTGGATGACCTTGCACTCGCGGATCATACGCTTCAGCGTCTCGTAGATGGCGCGCTCCTTCTTCACGCCGCGCTCGATCTTGGTATCGACCTCACGCTTGAACTCGGTGAGCTGCTCGGCGGCGGCCGTGCAGAGCGTAATCATAGCCTCGGCGCAGTTATCCGACGAGCCGACGGCGCGGAACTCGAAGCGGTTACCCGTAAAAGCGAAGGGCGAGGTGCGGTTGCGGTCGGTGTTATCGAGCAGGATTGAGGGGATCTGCGATACGCCGCTCATCTTCAGCACGCTCTTGGCATCGAAGCGGATGGCATCGTCGCTCGTGCTACGCTCCAACTTCTCCAGCACGGACGAAATCTGCGAGCCGAGGAAGGTCGAGATGATGGCGGGGGGTGCTTCGTTAGCACCCAGACGATGGACGTTCGTGGCGCTCATAATCGAGGCCTTCAGCAGGCCGTTGTGCTTATAGACGGCCGAGATGACATTCACGAGGAAGGTGATAAACTGAAGATTCTCCGAGGGAGTTTTGCCCGGGCCGAAGAGGTTTACGCCCGTATCGGTTCCGAGCGACCAGTTGTTATGCTTACCCGAGCCGTTGATACCCTTGAAGGGCTTCTCGTGCAGCAGCACGCGGAAGTGGTGGCGGCGGGCGATCTTATCCATAATGGTCATCAGGAGCTGGTTGTGGTCGTTGGCCAGATTGGCCTCCTCATAGACGGGGGCGAGCTCGAACTGTCCCGGGGCGGCCTCGTTGTGGCGCGTCTTGACGGGAATGCCGAGTTTGAGGCTCTCGTACTCGAGCTCCTTCATAAAGTTAATCACGCGCGCGGGGATGGCACCGAAGTAGTGATCCTCCAGCTGCTGATTCTTCGCAGCCTCGTGGCCCATAAGCGTGCGGCCCGTGAGAACGAGGTCGGGACGAACGGCCCAAAGGCTCTCATCGACAAGAAAATACTCCTGCTCCCAACCCAGATAGGTATAGACGCGATTGACGCTCTTGTCGAAGTAGCGGCACACCTCCGTAGCGGCCTTATCGACAGCGGCGATAGAGCGCAGGAGCGGCATCTTGTAGTCCAGCGCCTCGCCCGTATAGGCGATAAAGACGGTGGGGATACAGAGCGTAGTATCGACGATAAAGGGGGGCGACGTAGGATCCCACGCCGAGTAGCCGCGAGCCTCGAAGGTGTTGCGGATACCGCCGTTGGGGAATGACGAAGCGTCGGGCTCCTGCTGCGCCAAGACCTTGCCCGAGAAGGACTCGATAACGAGGCCCTTGCCGTCGGGATCGGAGAAGGAGTCGTGCTTCTCGGCCGTACCGCCCGTCAGGGGCTGGAACCAGTGGGTATAGTGGTCGGCACCATTATCCAACGCCCACTGGCGCATACCGGCAGCTACGCTGTCGGCCAGATCGAGCGAGAGAGGAGTGCCGTTGTCCATCGTATTGAGAAGGGCATCGTAGGTGGGTTTGTCGAGATACTTGCGCATAACGGTGCGGCCAAAGACCTTGCAACCGAAGTAATCGGAAGGACGTGCGCTGGGGGCCTCAACATCGATTGCGCGGTGATTGAGGGCCGCCTCGACCATTTTGAATCGTAATGACATAAAAGTAAAATTTACGGTTTCTTATTCGGGCTTGGGGCGAGGACAGTGGCGTGGTTTCGACTTAAGCGAAGGTATGCCACAAAAGGGAATAACGAGTTTGGGAACTGTCGTAAAATATCCTATTTATCCTCTTTTGCACCCACAGGGCAAAAATAGTATTTTTTCGACAAATTGCGATTTTTGCAGGCTATTTTTACGGCAAGCGGTGTAAAAATTTTGCATTTTTAGAGAAATCGTGCAGCAAAATTCGAGAACACAGCAAAAATTTTGGCAAAAATCAAGAAAAGTGCGAATTTTACACAATTTCAGTTGCAAGGGTAAATTTAGGCTAAAATGTCTTATTTGGGAAATCAGCAGCGCAGATATAGCTGTATCGGACAAAATTGGGCCCTGCGGAGGCGGTCAAAAAAAAGGAGGGAGGGTGTTAAAATCTTAACAAAAGATTCCTTTTTTAATATAAAATGTGTTATCTTTGCGTGATTCAATTGCGAATCGAAACCAAATCGCTAATTTCAGAACTAAACACATACACTAAAATCTAAAATTTCCGAACAATTATGGCTAATACCGAAAGAGAAAAGTTGTTCGCTGAATTCCCCGCGGTCACGACCGAGCAGTGGGAAGCAGTCATTACAACAGACCTTAAAGGTGCTGACTACGAGCGTAAGCTCGTGTGGAGAACTGCCGAGGGATTTAACGTGCGCCCCTACTACCGCGCCGAGAATCTCGAAGGCATCGAATTTTTGGGTGCTCAGGCCGGCGAGTTCCCCTATGTGCGTGGTACGCACAACGGCAACGACTGGGCTATCCACCAGACCATCAGCGTAAAGTGCCCTAAGGCAGCTAACGAGGAGGCTTTGGCACTGCTGAACTCTGGCGTTAACTCACTTGGCTTCTGCCTCTGCCCGATGGAGAGCGTGAAGGCTGAGGATATCGACACCCTGTTGGAGGGTATCTGCATCCCCGCCGTAGAGCTTACCTTCAGCGGTAACAACTTCGTTCCTACCGCTAAGATGATCCTCGCAAAGGTTGAGTCGATGGGTCTCGAGAAGGACGATGTGAAGATCAACTTCGTATTCGATCCTATCGTGAAGGACCTCTCACAGAAGGGTATCTACTGCTGTGGCGACGAGCAGGGTACAGCTTGCTACGAGGCTGTGGCTGAGTTTATCAAGCTCACCGCAGATTACAAGCGCATCCGCGTCGTAAACGTATCTGGTTCGATCTTCAGCAACGCTGGTTCGACCATCGTTGAGGAGTTGGCATTCTCACTTGCTGCCGGTCACGACTACTTGGTGAAGCTCACCGAGATGGGTCTGCCTATCGACCTTGTGGCTCGTAAGATCCGCTTCCAGTTCGCCGTTACGTCGAACTACTTTATGGAGATCGCTAAGTTCCGCGCAGCTCGTATGTTGTGGGCTAACATCGTGAAGGGTTACAACCCCGAGAAGGAGTGCTCAGGCAAGATGTTCGTTCACGCCGTAACCTCGATGTGGAACCAGACCGTATATGATCCCTATGTAAATATGTTGCGTGGTACGACCGAGGCTATGTCGGCTACTCTGGCCGGCGTTCACTCGCTGGAGGTTGTTCCCTTCAACTACTCATACGAGGAGCCTACCGAGTTCTCAAAGCGTATCGCTCGCAACGTAGAGCTTCTTCTGAAGCACGAGTCTCACTTCGATCAGGTTGTTGACCCCGCCGGTGGTTCATACTACATCGAGACTCTGACGAAGAACATCGCCGAGCAGGCGTGGAAGCTCTTCCTCGAGGTTGAGGAGAAGGGTGGCTACGTTGCTGCATTCAAGGCTGGCTTCGTAGTTGAGAAGGTTAAGGCTTCGGCTGCAGCTAAGGATAAGAACATCACCACACGTCGTCAGATCCTCTTGGGTGCTAACCAGTATCCCAACTTCACGGAGGTTATCGACCAGAACGTATGCGAGTGCACCGTACAGCGTCAGGAGGGTGAGAACGTACTTACTCCCTACCGTGGTGCTATGGCATTCGAGGCTATGCGTATGCACGTTGATCGCAGCGGCAAGGAGCCCAAGGCATTTATGCTTACTTGCGGTAGCCTGTCGATGGCTCGCGCTCGCGCTCAGTTCTCTTGCAACTTCTTCGCTTGCGCTGGTATCCGCGTTCAGGATAACACGTTCTTCCACTCATTGGAGGAGGGTGTGGCTGCCGCTCTGGAGGCTAAGGCCGACATCGTAGTGGTTTGTGCATCGGATGACGACTACGCAGAGGTTGCTCCCAAGATCAAGGAGCTGCTCGGTGGCAAGGCTATCCTCGTAGTGGCAGGCGCTCCCGCTTGCGCTGCAGAGTTGGAGGCTCAGGGCATCACCAATTTCATTAACGTAAAGAGCAACGTACTCGATACTCTGAAGTTCTACCTTAAGGAGTTGGGTATCTAAAAAGCAAAGCAATGAGAGTAAAATTCGAAAATTTATCATACGAAGGCGGTAAGGCACAGTGCTGCACCGCCGCAGCCGAGGCTAATCAGCCTTGGATCACAGCCGAGCAGATACCCGTTAAGGCTAACTACACGGCTGAGGATTTGGAGAACCTGGAGCACCTGAACTATGCAGCAGGTATCGCTCCCAACTTGCGTGGTCCCTACTCGACGATGTATGTTATGCGTCCTTGGACCATCCGCCAGTATGCAGGTTTCTCAACCGCAGAGGAGTCTAACGCATTCTACCGCCGTAACTTGGCCGCTGGTCAGAAGGGTCTGTCGGTAGCATTCGACCTCGCTACACACCGTGGTTACGACGCTGACCACCCCCGCGTAGTTGGTGACGTAGGTAAGGCTGGTGTATCAATCTGCTCGGTAGAGGATATGAAGGTTTTGTTCAACGGTATTCCTTTGGACAAGATGTCGGTTTCGATGACTATGAACGGCGCCGTACTTCCCGTATTGGCATTCTACATCGTAACAGGTTTGGAGCAGGGTTGCACGCTGGATCAGCTGGCTGGTACCATCCAGAACGATATCTTGAAGGAGTTTATGGTGCGTAACACCTATATCTATCCTCCCAAGTTCTCGATGAAGATCATCGCCGATATCTTCGAGTACACCTCTAAGAATATGCCTAAGTTCAACTCGATCTCAATCTCGGGTTACCATATGCAGGAGGCAGGTGCTACGGCTGATATCGAGTTGGCATACACGCTGGCCGACGGTCTGGAGTATCTGCGTGCAGGTATCAACGCCGGTATGTCGGTTGATGCTTTCGCACCCCGTCTGTCGTTCTTCTGGGCTATCGGTATGAACCACTTTATGGAGATCGCTAAGATGCGTGCTGCTCGTATGTTGTGGGCTAAGATCGTTAAGCAGTTCGAGCCTAAGAATCCTAAGTCGTTGGCACTGCGTACTCACAGCCAGACCTCTGGTTGGTCGCTCACCGAGCAGGATCCCTTCAACAACGTAGCTCGTACCGCTATCGAGGCTATGGGTGCCGCTCTGGGTCATACCCAGTCACTGCACACCAACGCTCTGGATGAGGCTATCGCACTTCCTACCGACTTCTCGGCTCGTATCGCTCGTAATACGCAGATCTACATTCAGGAGGAGACCAACGTATGCCGTCAGGTGGATCCCTGGGCTGGTTCATACTATGTTGAGGCTCTTACCAACGAGATCGCTCACAAGGCTTGGGCTCACATCCAGGAGGTTGAGAAGCTCGGCGGTATGGCTAAGGCTATCGAGACCGGTATTCCCAAGATGCGTATCGAGGAGGCTGCCGCTCGTACTCAGGCTCGTATCGACTCAGGCGAGCAGAAGATCATCGGTCTGAACGAGTACCGCCTTGAGAAGGAGGCTCCGATCGATATCTTGGCTGTGGATAACACCGCAGTACGCGAGAGCCAGGTTAAGCGCTTGCAGGAGTTGCGCGCTAATCGTGATCAGGCTGCCGTTGATAAGGCGCTGGCCGCTATCACCGAGTGCGTGAAGACGGGCGAGGGCAACTTGCTGGAGCTCGCAGTAGAGGCTGCAAAGGTTCGCGCTACGCTGGGCGAGATCTCAGACGCTTGCGAGGTTGTTGTAGGTCGCTACAAGGCAGTTATTCGTTCAATCTCTGGAGTATATTCATCAGGTATGAAGCAGGATGCAGATTTCGAGAAGGCAAAGGCTATGTGCGCCGAGTTCGCAAAGAAGGAGGGCCGTCAGCCCCGTATTATGATCGCAAAGCTCGGTCAGGACGGTCACGACCGTGGTGCTAAGGTTGTAGCAACGGGTTATGCCGACGTAGGTTTCGACGTGGATATGGGTCCCTTGTTCCAGACTCCCGAGGAGGCTGCTAAGCAGGCTGTGGAGAACGACGTACACATCGTAGGTGTATCTTCACTCGCTGCCGGTCACCTCACGCTGGTTCCCCAGATCATCGCCGAGCTGAAGAAGCTGGGTCGCGAGGATATTATCGTTGTTGTGGGTGGTGTAATTCCCGCTCAGGATTACGATGAGTTGTATCAGGATGGCGCTGCCGCTATCTTCGGCCCCGGTACTCCGATCGCAAAGTCTTCGATCAAGATGTTGGAGCTGTTGATGGAGGAGTAATCCGAAATCACTAAATAACGAAAAGCCGTTGGCATAAGCCAGCGGCTTTTTTTGTTGTTGGGTGTGGAGAGCGGAAAGTGAGCGATCGGGATTGTTTGTTATTGGTTGCGGAGGAAGGTTGCGGAGGAAGGTTTATTGGATGCGTTAGGCGGGTGGCACACTACCCTACTTATACTATATAAAAAAGGGGTCCGCATATATAAAAAAAGGTGTCCGCGTGGGACACCTTTTCAAATCGTAAGATACTTATTACTTGCGCTTGCCTGCGGCCTTCTGCTGCTGACGCATCATCTCCTCCTGCTGGCGCATAAGCTCCTCATAACGAAGCTGGAAGCGCGACTTCTTGCTATTCTTGTGCTTGGCGGAGTTCTTCTCCATCATATAGCGGATCTTGTCGTCATCGACAAAACGACGCATCGAGGTCATAATGATCATCGTGAGAATCTGCGACACGAGGTAGTAGTAGCAGAGTCCCGACGCATAGTCATTAAACCAGAAGAGCATCATCGCGGGCATCATATATACCATCATAAACTTCATACCCGCCATACCGGGCTGATTGGCAGTGCCCTGCTGCTGGTAGGTGAAGTATGAGAAGCCGACCATCGTAAGGCACATCAACAGCGCGAAGAGGCTGACGTGGTCGCCATACCAAGGAATCGTAAAGGGAAGATTCAAAACACTATCGTATGACGAGAGGTCGTCGGCCCACAGGAAGGGCTGCTCTCGAAGCTCGATACTCACGGGGAAGAAGCGGAACAGAGCCCACAACAGCGGCAACTGAATCAACATAGGTACGCATCCACCCATAGGGTTGATACCCGCCTTCTTGTAGAGATTCATCATCTCCTGCTGCTTCTTCATTGCGTCCTCCTGACGGGGGTACTTCTCATTCAGAGCATCCATCTCGGGTTTGATGACGCGCATCTTGGCCGTCGAGAGGTAGCTCTTATAGGTGAGAGGGAAGATAAGCAACTTAACCAAAATGGTAAGAATCAGGATGATAATACCGAAGCTCGAGATGTAGTTGCGCAGGAAGTCGAACACGGGGATAACGATCCAGCGGTTGAACCAACCTACCAACCATCCACCCAGCGGGATAAGGCGCTCCATAGCGATACCCTCGCCATCGGGACCTACAACATCCGACAGAACGGCGAACTTGTTGGGGCCGCAGTAGATCGAGAGGTTGTACTCCGACTGCTGGGGGTTGTAATTAAGGCCCATACGCGAAGTGTAGTGCTTCAGGTAGCCTGAGCCTGCCTCCTCGGTGGTGAAGCCCATATCGGCATAGGCGAAGTTACCGTGTGCGATGAAGGCCTGCGAGAAGAACTGCTGGCGGAAAGCCACCCAATTAACCTCACTCTGCAGCTGCTCATCGACACTGCCCTCGCTCATACCCAGATCCTCAACGTCGTCCTCGTCGGGCAGACGGTAAGAGAGCGTGGTGTACATATTCTCGTTCTTGTAGCTACGCTCGTTCTGGAAGGTGCGGTTGCTCCACATAAGTCCCAGCGACGACTGCTGCGCCATAATGGGCGAGAGGTTCTCCATCTTGATGTTGAAGTCGATAAGGTAGTCGCGCGAGGGGTTCTTCTCATCGTAGAGTACATACTCATACTTGAGCTTCGCTCCCGGGGCAACCTCAAGACTCATCGTCAGCACCTGACGATCGCCCTCGCGGCGAACGCCCTCCGAGGTGAACGTGTACTCCGACGTATTGATCTTCACGTTGTTAAGGCCGCGCTTGATGTAGAACTCCATATCGAACTGCGCAGTCGCGGGATCGAACAATATGACCTTCTCGGTGCGCTCGTCCTTAGGTGCGAACTTGGTGTACTCGGCCAGAACGACCTCCTGCATCTTCGCACCGCGCGTGGTGAAATCGACCGTTAGGTAGTCGTTCTTCATCTCGATGCTCTGCTCCGCAGTCGCCTTGGCTGCAACCAACTGCTCGCCAAAGAGAAGCGTAGCTTGATCTATCTCAGATTGGGCGGTCGGAGTAGCCTCCGACGAGGCCTCTGTGGCAATGGGCTGGGCCGCAGCCTCAGCCTCGGCGAGGGCCTGCTCCTGGGCCTGCACCTCACTTAAATAAGCTTGATATTCTGCCTGTTGCTTGGAGTTATACACTACATAGCCGATGAAAATCAGCGACATAAGGACAACTCCAATGATTGTTTTCTTATCCATTTCTTGGTTTTAATTATTGATTACTCGGCCGTCTCGGCTTTCTGATTCTGCTTCTGATACTCCAGCGCCGCGCCAACGAAGGCTACGAACAGAGGAGCGGGGTTTGACACGCGGCTATGGTACTCGGGGTTGAACTGCACACCTACGAACCAAGGATGGCCCTGCAACTCAACAACCTCGACGAGGCCCGTCTCGGGGTTAGTTCCCGTAACGATCATACCTGCCTGCTCGAACTGCGACTGGTAGGCGCTATTGAACTCGTAGCGGTGGCGATGGCGCTCGACGATAGAGTCGGTGCCGTAGGCCTCGGCAGCCTTCGAGCCTGCCTTGAGCGAACACTGGTAGCCGCCCAGACGCATTGTGCCTCCCTTGGCGGTAACCTTCTTCTGCTCCTCCATAATGTCGATAACGGCATTCTTGGTCTTGGTATCCATCTCCGCAGAGTGAGCATCGCTGATACCCAGCACGTTGCGGGCGAACTCGATGATGGCGCTCTGCATACCCAGACAAACTCCGAAGAAGGGCACATTATGCTCGCGCGCATAGCGCACAGCCTCGATCTTACCCTCGATACCACGCGGGCCTGAGCCCGGGGCAACGAAGACGCCCGACATCTGACCGAGCAACTCCTCGGCATTGGCGGCTGAAAGCTCCTCGGCGCTGATGTAATGCACCTTAACCTTGGCGGTATGAGCTGCACCAGCGTGGATAAACGACTCGTTGATAGACTTATAGGCATCGGGGAGCTCGGTATATTTACCTACCAGAGCAACGTGCACGGTCTGCTTCGGGTGCTTAATCTTCTCGACAAACTCGCTCCACGACTCGAGGTCGGGCTCGCCATCGTCCTGAATACCGAACTTCTTGAGGATCACATCGTCCAGATGCTGGGCGTGCATACTCAGGGGAACCTCGTAGATCGTAGGCTTATCGATAGACTCAACAACGGCATCGTGCGTTACGTTGCAGAACAGAGCCACCTTGCGACGTACATCGTCGGGCAGGGGATGCTCGGCGCGGAGCACCAGAATATCGGGCTGGATACCCTCGGCCTGAAGCTCCTTTACGGAGTGCTGCGTAGGCTTGGTCTTATGCTCGCTCGCAACGGCCATATAGGGAACCCACGCGAGGTGGATCAGAACAGAGTTCTGGTAGCCCAGCTCGTTACGCAGCTGACGTACTGACTCGATGTAGGGCAACGACTCGATGTCGCCAACCGTACCGCCGATCTCCGAGATGATCACGTCGTACTTCTTGGTTGCACCCAGAAGCTGGATGCGACGCTTGATCTCGTCGGTGATGTGGGGAACAACCTGAACGGTCTTGCCGAGGTACTCGCCGCGACTCTCCTTCTCGAGGATGCTCTTATATATCTTACCCGTGGTGACGGTGTTGTTGGTCGTGGTGGTGATTGAGGTGAAACGCTCATAGTGGCCCAAGTCGAGGTCGCACTCCGTACCATCCTCCGTAACGTAGCTCTCACCGTGCTCGTAGGGATTCAAACGACCCGGATCGGCATTGATATAGGGATCGAACTTCTGAACAGTTACCGAATAACCGCGTGCCTGCAGAAGGCGCGCAACAGATGCCGAGATGACACCCTTGCCCAATGATGAGGCTACACCTCCCGTAACGAAGATGTACTTTGGTTTACTGAGTTTCATAGTTAATATATCTTAAAAAAACCTTAAAAATCAATTCGTATTATCCTGCCTATTTCAACCGCAACGGTCGGGCTCGCGACCGAGGTCGCGAGTCCGACCTGCGTACTCGTTAGTATGTAAGTGTTACTCCTTCTCCTGCTCGGCCGAACGGGCATCGATCAGGCGAACCTTCTCGATAGTGTCCTGCAACTCGCGCTTCGACTTGGCGATCTTCTCGCGGATGTCGGCAATCATAGCCTCGGCATTCTTCGACTTTGAGAAGAAACCGATATTATTCTCCAGAAGGGCGATGTCCTGCTCCATCTGGCGTACTTTATTATAAAGGCGCTCGCGCTCGCTCTTCAGGCGCTTGTCGCCTGCGCCCTTCATACTCTGCAGACGCTCCTTGAAGCGATTCATCGAACGATCGCGCTCCGAGCCACGCAGCGTGCCGAAGAGCTGATCGACAGCAGCCTTATACCTCTTCTGTACGGCATCCTTCTGCTTGATGGGTACATAGCCGATCTCGCTCCAGCGGCGCTGGAACTCCTTGATCATATCGTAGCCGCCCTCAGCAACGTCGGCGGCCATCATCTCATCGATCAAAGACAACTTCTTTCTCAGGTTGGCCTCGTGCTCGCCCTCGATACCGGCGAAGTGCTGCGACTTGCGCTCGAAGAAGTTATCGCAAGCGGCGCGGAAACGCTTCCACACCTGATCCGAGTAGCGACGCGATACGGCACCCACCTGCTTCCACTTGGCCTGAAGGGCGATTATCTGCTCGGTGGCGTGCTTCCAATCATCGCTCGACTGCAGAGCCTCAGCAGCCTCGCAGATCTCCTGCTTGAGGGCCAGATTATGCTCCATCTCGCTCTTAACGCCTGCGTAGAAGTCGCGCTTGGCCTCGAAGAAGCGGTCGCACGCGGTGCGGAAACGCTCGTAGATGCGCGTGTTATCCTTCTTGGGGGCGAAGCCGATGGTACGCCACACCTTCTGAATCTCGATCAGGCGCTCGCTCGCCTTGTTCCACTCCTTGCGCGTGGTGTAGGGCTGCTCGGCCAGAGCCTCGGTCTTGGCGCAGAGCTCCGACTTAAGCTCGAGATTCTTCAGTTGCTCCTGCTTGATAGAGTCGAAATACTCCTGATGCTGCTTGTTGATGCGGCTCGAGGCGGCCTTGAAACGCTCCCACAACGACTCCTTATACTCGTTGGCAACGGGGCCCGTCTCGCGCCACTCGTCGTGCAACTTCTGCAACTTGTGGAACGCATCGACGATCGAAGGCTCCATCAAAAGTGCCTCGGCCTGCTCGCAGAGCTGTATCTTCTGCTCGTAGTTCTTCTTCAGATCCAGATCGCGCAGTTCCTTGTTTATCTTGATGAAATTATAGAAATTCTCGACGTGGAGATTGTAGGTCTCCCACAGATCCTTAACCTTGGTCTGCGGTACGGGGCCCGTATCCTTCCAACGTTGCTGCAACTCGCGGAACTTGGCGAAGGTGTTGTTGAGCGTCTCGTCGGAATTGACCAACTCCTTAAGCTCGTCGATAATCGAGAGCTTGAGTTTGAGGTTCTCCTCCTTGATGTTGTCCAGATTGGCAATATACTCGTCGCGACGACGGCGATACTCCTTGAAAAGATCCTTCAGGCGTATTTCGAGCGCATCGGGTGCGGGCACAAACTCCTTCTCGGGCTCGGCAGCCTCGAAAGCCTTGCGAGCGGCATCGACCTCGGCACGATGCAGTTTGTAGAAAGCGATCTTGATGGCCTCGACACTCTTGCGCAGGGTCTGCACGGGCTCGCTGGCGATCTTCTCGGCGAACATATCGACAAGCTCCTGCTTGCTCTTGCCGCTCACATCGCCACGATCGACATCGGCAGCAGCCTCCTCCTCGGCCGTCTCACCCTCGATGGCAAGACCAGCCTGCTCGGCAGCCAAAACGGCATCCTCCTCGGCAAAATCGGCAGCAACCGCCTCTGCGGCTGCATCCAAATCGGTTTGGGGAGCAGACTGAGCATCAGCCGTAGCCTCCTCCACAGCAGTTACATTAAGCACATCTTCGGCCGAGCCGACAGACTCCACGGGAGTCGAATTGTAAGTTTTATCAGTAGCCATCACTTTGTGGTTTAAGCGTTAGTCGCAATACATAAGTATATAGATGTGCAAATATAAGTAAATTATCCGTTCATTATCCTTTTTTATTGCGGGAATTTCGTATATTTGTAGAAAATTATTTTTGATTATGGGATACCGCATACTACTCATCGACGACGAGGACGATATTCTGGAATTCGTAAAATACAACCTCACACGCGACGGATACGAGGTTTACACCGCTTCAAACGGTGCCGAAGGATTGCAGGAGGCACTGCGCGTTAAGCCTCATTTGATACTGCTCGATATGATGATGCCAGTACTCGACGGCATCGAGACGTGCAAGGCGCTGCGACGCTCGCCTGCGCTGAAGAACGTGATGATCGTATTCCTCTCGGCCATCGGCAGCGAGGAGACGCAGTTGCAGGGATACGACGCGGGGGCCGACGACTACATCAACAAGCCCATCAAGATGAACATCCTACGCAGCCGCGTGCAGGCCATCCTGAAGCGCATCAAGCCCGTTGAGCAGAGCGATCGGATCGAGATCGACCGCGAGCATTTTCAGGTGCGCAAGGGCGATCAGGCTATCGTCCTGCCACGCAAGGAGTTTGCGCTGCTCGAGCTGCTGCACTCGCAGCCCGGCAAGCTCTTCACGCGCGAGGAGATCTACGCAAACGTATGGGGTAACAAGGTGGTTGTGGGCGACCGCACTATCGACGTTCACATCCGCAAACTGCGCCAGAAGATCGGCGAGGAGCATATCGTGACGGTGAAGGGTGTGGGATACAAATACGAGGAGAGTCAAAAAGAGTAAAACTACGTATGAAAAAGATATTTTTGTTGATGGCGGGCCTTGCTGCGGCTATTGCAGCCGAGGCGCAGGACTTTTCCACACATTTCCACAATAAGACACTTCGCATAGATTACCACTTCGTGGGCAACGCCGAGCAGCAGATCGTAGCACTCGACGAGTTGGCCTCGGAGGAGGGCTGGGCTGGTCGCAGGGTTAATCTCGACAAAGTGCCCGTAAGAGGTAATGGCGACATAAAAGTAATTGACACAGAGAGCGGAAAGGTACTATACAGAAACGCCTTCTCGAGTCTTTTTCAGGAGTGGCTGGTGACGGACGAGGCCAAGGAGGTTACAAAGAGTTTCGAGGCGACGTTCCTCGTACCATTTCCCAAAAAGGAGGTTTTTGTGGAGATTACGCTCCTGAGCAACGAGGGCGAGAAGCAGGCCTCGTTGCGCCACAAGGTTACCCCCTCGGACAAGCTCATCCGCAATATGGATTCGCGCACGCCACAGCCGCACGAGTATCTGCTTCGCAGCGGGTCGTCGGAGGAGTGTATCGACGTGGCGATCGTGGCTGAAGGATATACGGCCGAGGAGATGGAGACTTTTATGACGGATGCGCGCACGGCCTGCGAGGAGATATTCAAGTATGAGCCCTTTGCGCAGCACAAGGCGAAGTTCAACGTGGTGGCGGTAAAAGTCCCCTCGAAGCAGAGCAACGTGAGCGTGCCGCAGGATGACGAGTGGCGCGAGACGGCCCTGAACTCGAACTTTATGACCTTCTACTCGCCGCGTTACCTAACCACCAACAGCGTACACTCGATTCACGATGCGCTGGCGGGGATTGATTACGAACACCTTATCATTCTGGCAAATACGGACACCTATGGCGGTGGCGGAATCTACAATTCGTACACCCTCACAACGGCCCACAACCCGATGTTCAAGCCCGTCGTGGTACACGAGTTTGGCCACTCGTTCGGAGCTCTGGCCGACGAGTATTTCTACGAGCACGACGACCACACCGACGGAACATACAAGCTCGGCTATGAGCCGTGGGAGCAGAACATAACCACGATGGTCGATTTCGAGTCGAAGTGGAAGGATATGGTGGCCGAGGGCGTGGAGGTGCCATCGCAACCCACGAAGGAGCGTCAGGAGAACTACACCATCGGCGTGTACGAGGGTGGCGGATATATGACCAAGGGGATGTATCGTCCGGCGGTAATCTGCCGTATGCGCGACAACGTGGCAACGCAGTTCTGCGAGGTGTGCCAGCGAGCTATCGAGCGCATCATCCTCTACAACACCGAGCAGGAGTAAGCGCAGGGGCAGCAGGGGCGACAAAGGTGCAGAGGTGCAGGGGTGCAGAGGTACAGGAGTGGCAGAGGTGCAGGGGCGGCACCGAAGATGTGGCACTGAGGGTGTAATACCCAAGATATGGCACCGAAATTGTCTATATGAAGTAAAAAAGGGCGAAAATTAGTTTTTTCGCCTTTTTTTGGCTTATCGTACCACTTTATTTTGTATCTTTGGTGTGCAAAATTTCTTTCGACAAAACACTAAAAATATATAAATATCAAAAAACTATGATCGTATTAGTTCTTAATTGCGGCTCATCGTCGATCAAGTATCAGGTTATCGACATCAATGAGCAGAGCAACGCGCTGTTGGCCAAAGGTTTGGTCGATCGTATCGGTCTTCCCGAGGGAAGCCTTACTCACAAGCCTACGGGCAAGGATAAGTTTGAGGTCGTGAAGCCCATTGCCGACCACACGACGGGTATCAGTATGGTATTGGAGGCGCTGACCGACCCCGCACACGGTGTTATCAGCGACCTGCACGAGGTGAAGGCCGTAGGTCATCGTGTGGCTCACGGTGGAGAGTTCTTCAAGTCGAGCGTAGTGGTTGACGACGAGGCGAAGGCCAATATCCGCTCGCTGTTTGAGATCGCACCGCTGCACAACCCCGCAAACTTGGAGGGTGTGCTCTCGATCGAGAAGGTGCTGCCCGGAATTCCTCAGGTGGCTGTTTTCGACACCTCGTTCCACCAGTCAATCCCCGCTATCAACTACCTCTACGCCCTGCCGACGGAGTATTATGAGAAGTATCGCGTGCGCAAGTACGGCTTCCACGGCACGAGCCACAAGTATGTTGCAAAGGTGGGTGCCGAGCTGGCCGGATTGGATCTGGAGAACTCGAAGATCGTAACCTGCCACATCGGTAACGGCGGATCGGTAACGGCTGTGCTGAACGGCAAGTCGTTCGACACGTCGATGGGATTCTCTCCTCTGGACGGTCTTGTGATGGGTACACGCTGCGGTCAGGTAGATGCAAGTGCAATTACATACATTGGCGAGAATGAGGGTATGTCGTACGCCGAGCTCAACGCGATGATGAACAAGAAGTCGGGTGTGATGGGTCTGACGGGCCTCTCGAGCGATATGCGCGATATTGACGCAGCGTACGATGCAGGCAACGAGAAGGCTATCGTAGCACGCGATATGTACTACAACCGCGTGAAGAAGTTCGTCGGTGAGTATGCTGCCGAGATGGGCGGTGTTGATCTGGTGATCTTCACGGGTGGTGTTGGCGAGAACTCGGCCGACCTGCGTCGCTACGTTTGCCACAATATGGAGTTTATGGGTATCGAGCTCGACGATGCTGTAAACGACGTTACGCGCGGCGAGAACACCATCATCTCAACCGCAGATTCAAAGGTGAAGGTAGCCGTTATCGCAACCAACGAGGAGCTGGTAATCGCAACCGACACCTACAACCTTACAAAGAACCTTTAATAAAAACCTAAAAAACTGAAAAAGATATGATTACACGTTTGGATGAGATCGTAGCAGCTGCCGTAGCGCGTGGTAAGAAGCGTCTGGCTGTTGCTTACGGACAGGATACACACACCATTGAGGCCGTTTACAACGCTTGGAAAGAGGGTTTTGTAGAGGCTACACTTTTTGGCGACAAGGCTACCATCGAGGAGGCTTGCGCAGAGCTTGGCATCGACTCGTCGGTATTCAACATCGTTCACGAGCCCAGCGACGTAACGTGCGTTAAGCTGGCCGTGCAGGCTGTTGTAAATGGTCAGGCTGACGTTCTGATGAAGGGTCTGGTTTCGACCGACAAGTATATGCGCGGCATCCTGAACAAGGAGGCTGGCCTGTTCCCCCCGAAGGGCGTATTGAGCCACGTTGCTGTGATCGAGATGAAGGGCCGCGACAAGCTGCTCTCGGTATCGGACGTAGCCGTTATCCCCGCTCCCGACTTTAAGCAGAAGCAGAAGCTGATCGGTTACTTGGCACAGACCGCAAAGATCCTTGGCGTGGAGACTCCGAAGATTGCCTGCATCTCGGCTTCGGAGCAGGTGCTTCCCAGCGTTCCCTCTTCGACCGAGGGTGCTATCCTGGCGAAGATGGGCGACCGCGGTCAGCTGGGCAAGGTGATCGTGGATGGTCCGCTATCGTTGGATGTGGCTCTTTATAAGGAGGTTGCCGAGCATAAGAAGGTTACGGGCTCGAGCGTAGCGGGTGATCCCGACTGTCTGCTCTTCCCCAACATCGAGTCGGCTAACGTATTCTTCAAAGCCGCTACACACATCGGTGGCTCGGAGCTGGCAGCGATGGTTATGGGTACGAAGGTGCCGTGCGTTTTGACTTCACGCGGCGACTCGGCCTTGACGAAGAAGTATTCAATTGCGCTGGCTTGCCTTGCAGCTCGCTAATAATAAGAAGAAACCTAATTGCCAACTAATGATGGAGCATAATCACAACTACGGAGCATCGAACTCCGACTCAACACGCCTCGACGCTGATGCGGTAGCAAAACACTTGGTGCTGGTAATCAACCCCGGATCGACCTCGACGAAGATAGCCATCTATCGGGGAATGGAGCCCGAGGTGGAGCTCTCGTTGCAACACTCGACCGAGGAGTTGGCGCAATTCAAGGGGGTATTCGATCAGTATGAATGGCGTCGTGATATAATCCTCAAGACGTTGGTAGATAACAATATAGATATTAACTCTCTCTCGGCCGTCATAGGCCGAGGAGGGTTGCTATCGCCTCGTGAGCCCCTGCAGAGCGGCGTTTATGAGGTGAACGAGCAGATGATCGAGGAGCTTCGTTGTTGCACACCGCAGCACGCCTCGAACCTCGGAGCCGTAATCGCATCGGAGATTGCGTCGCGTTGCGGCGTGAAGGCCTACATAGCCGACCCGATCGTGGTGGATGAGCGTCTGGAGATGGCGAAGGTTACGGGAATCAAGGAGATTCGCGGCCGCTCGATATGGCACGCCCTGAACCAGAAGGCTACGGCACGACGCTATGCCGACGAGATCGGTCGCCGATACGAGGATCTGAATCTTGTCGTAGTGCATATGGGTGGCGGCATCTCGGTGGCGGCGCACAAGGCCGGCCGCGTTATCGACTGCAACAATGCGCTCGACGGCGAGGGCCCGATTGCTCCCGAACGTGCCGGCACGATACCCGCAGGTGCGCTCATCGACCTCTGTTACTCAGGCCGTTACAGCCACGCCGAGGCACGAGCACTCATCGTAGGCAAGGGCGGACTAGTGTCGCTGACGGGATCGAGTTCGATGATCGAGATTCCCCAGCGCGCAGCCAACGGCGACAAGGAGGCGGAGTTGGCACTCGACACGATGATCTACGGCATCATCAAGCACATCGGTCAGATGGCGGCGGCGATGCGCGGCGAGGTGGATGCGATCCTGCTGACGGGTGGCATTGCCCACAGCCGACTGGTTACCGACCGAATCAGCGACTACTGTCGTTTCATCGCGCCAATCGAGATCTATCCGGGCGAAAATGAGCTTCAGTCGCTGGCGATGAACGCCATAAGGGTACTGGCGGGACAGATCGAGGCAAAAAATTATTAGACAATGAAGAAAATTCTCATACTCAACGGCCCAAACCTCAATTTGCAGGGTAAGCGCGACGTGGAGATTTACGGCACAACGACCTTCGAGGAGTACACCGCAACGCTTGCCGAGCGATATGAGGGCCGCGCCGAGTTCGACTACTTCCAGTCGAATATCGAGGGCGAGCTGATCAACGCAATCCACTCGAGCGTAGGCCGTTACGACGGCATTGTACTCAACGCGGGAGGCTACACGCACACTTCCGTTGCGTTGCGCGACGCCATTTCGGCCGTTGCGACACCCGTTGTAGAGGTGCATATCTCGTCGATTCTGGCGCGCGAGGAGTTCCGACACACGTCGATGATTGCTCCCGTTGCCAAGGGCTCGATAATGGGTTTTGGACTCGATTCGTACCGTCTGGGCGTAGAGTCATTGCTGGAATAAAGTATGTCGGAGCAGGGCAAACTCACAAAACGTGTGGCTTCGGGCGTGGCGTGGAGCATAGCCGAGAAGGCTGGCTCGGCGGTGCTGCAAGCCGTTGTGAGTATTGTCGTGGCCAACCGCATAATGCCGATGGATATGGGTATTATTGCGGTGCTGGCCGTATTTGTTGCGCTGGCACAAGTGGTGGTCGATAGCGGATTCTCGCAGACCCTGATACGCAAGGCCGCCCCCACGGAGGGCGATTACCTTGCAGTTTTTCGTTTTAACATCGTAACATCTACCCTGCTCTACCTGCTGCTGACGGCCATAGCGCCCTATGTTGCAGATTATTACGGCTGGCCAGTGCTGGCCGAGGTAGCACCCGTAATGCTTCTGATGTTGCCGCTCAACGCCATAGGCGTAATACAGAACACGCGAATGATACGCGAGTTGCGCTTCGCCGAGCTATCGACGATGACCTTCCTTTCGATTCTCATCAGTGGCGCGATAGCCGTTGCGATGGCTGTTGCGGGGTTGGGTATCTGGGCATTGGTCGGGCAGCGAGTGAGCGCCATAGCCTCGAAGTCGGCAATGCTTTGGTGGCGCAGCGAGTGGCGACCCCGAAGGGCGGATACCAAGGGGGCGCTCGGCGAGATGGCTCCGTTCAGCCTTAGGCTGATGCTGACCGAAATCATCACATCGATTTACAACAACATCTCGCAACTCTTCATCGGAAAGATCTATTCGGGTGATGCGCTCGGGCACTTCAATCAGGCGCAGAAACTGGTCTATATGCCCTACTCCGTCTCGCAGTCGATACAGAGCGTTACGTTCCCCGCGCTGGCACGAATCAAGGACGAGGAGCAGAAGTTTGCCGAGAGTTATCGGATGGTCATAATGCTTACTGCGGCGATAATGTTCCCTGTGATGGCGGGACTAATCGCTACGGCGGAGGATTTCTACCATCTGCTGCTCAAACCCGATTGGCATCCTGCAATACCCTACTTTAGGGTTTTGTGTGTGGGAAGTCTGTTTACGCCGTTATCGCTCGTGTGCTATAACATTCTGAAAGTCAAGAGCGACGGCGCGACAATCCTACGATTGGAGATCGCAAAGCGCATCATCTGGACAATAATACTCGTGGTGACAATCCCGCACAGCGTGATGGCTGTTGCGTGGGGATTGGGTATTGCTGCGGCGTGTGAGATGCTGCTCAATATGATTCCTTCGCTGCGATACACCACGCTGACGCTGTGGCGAATCATAAGGAGTATCGTGCCGATTGCGTTGCTCACGGCGGCGATGTATGGCACGGTGATGTTGGTGGGAGAGTATGCCGCCCAGTGGAGTACAGGAGCGCGACTTGCGATAAAAATCTTTGTGGGGGTTGCGACCTATGGAATTGGCGGACTTATCTTTAGGCTGGAGAGTTTCCGTACGGCTATCGACGTTGCAAAGCGCTCACTATCAGGCCGCAAAGATTAGAAGTGAGTAAAACCCTTCCAGTCGGGAGAGAACTCCTTACCCTCGCTGAACCAACGAATGGTGTGGTTTTCGGACTCTACAATACGCCCAACGCGATAGATCGGACGGCCGAAATGCGCGAGAAAGTCGCTCTCAAGTTGCGCGGCAGAGGTCTCAGCGACGGTAAACAATAGCTTATAATCCTCACCCCCCGCAACGGCCGACTCGATGTCGCCATCGACAGCGGGAATCTGCTCGGCATATAGCTCGGCACCGCACTTCGAGGCGCGCAGGATATGGCAAAGATCGGAGGCCAGTCCATCCGAGAGATCCATCATAGCGTGTACCTCCGCGCGCGATCCTAACCACTCACCCTCAGCTACTTGCGCCTGCTGATTACGATGTATGGCAGCGTTTGGCGTAGCGTCATTACCCGCAAAAATATCCTTTAGGCCTCGCGCCGAGGCTCCCAGCTCACCACCCACATAGACTATATCGCCCACGCAGGCAGCCGAGCGGCGCTTGACGTTGGCCAACGGGCCACGACCAATGGCAACGACATTGATTGCGATTCCGCACTCGGACGAGGTGGTGTCGCCACCGACAAGCGCAACGCTATACTCCTCGGAGAGAGCGTGATAGCCCGCCGTGAATCGCTCGGCCCACTCCTCGGTAGCATCTTTTGAGAGAGCAACCGACAGCAACGTCGCAACGGGGCGAACGCCCATAGCGGCAACATCGCTAAGGTTTACGGCGAGGGACTTGCGGCCCAGCTCCTCGGGCGAGATCTTGTCGCGCAGGAAGTGGACACCCTCGATGAGCATATCAGTGGTTATGACGAGTGCCTCGTCGCCGATGGGCAGAACGGTGCAGTCGTCGCCGATAGCCTCCCAGCCGTGGTGGTCGATCGAGGCAAAGCGCTTGGCAATCTGGGCTATGAGTCCGAATTCGCTCACTACTTCATCAGCTCTTGCTCGGCCTTCAGAGCGGTCGAGAAATCAAACTTATGACGCTCGAACTTGCGCTC
Organism: Rikenellaceae bacterium; assembly: GCA_015059925.1. Lineage (GTDB taxonomy): Bacteria > Bacteroidota > Bacteroidia > Bacteroidales > Rikenellaceae > Alistipes. Next base: position 50,246 of record SUZL01000006.1, on the reverse strand, counting down.
GATGGCATCGAGGCAGAGGTTGCCGATGCTACCCTCGTGCGTGTGATGGAGCTCGCGGCCGTCGTGCTCGTAACGACCCTCGTGGACACGCATACCCACTTCACGATAGGCGTCGCGGAAGGGAACGCCCTTGGCAACGGCATCATTAACATCCTCGACGGTAAAGAGATACTTGTAAATATCGTTAGAGAGGATGTCGCGGTTGATCCACATCTGCGATATTCCCTCGCTCACCATTCGCATAACGTCGCTAAGTTCCTTGAACGCGGGAACGTAGATCTCCTTGGTGAGCTGCATATCGCGGAAGTAACCCGACGGCAGGTTGGTCGCAATGAGCGTAACCTCCATAGGCATAGCCTGCAAGCGGTTGCACTTGGCGCGCGAGAGCTCGAAGATGTCGGGATTCTTCTTGTGGGGCATAATGCTCGAACCCGTAGTGAAGGCATCGGGCAACTTGACAAAACCGAAGTTGGCGCACGAGTAGAGGCATACATCCTGTGCAAGGCGGCCGATGGTGGCAGCGATGGCGGCAATGGCGGTAAGCACGGTGCGCTCGGTCTTGCCGCGCTGCATCTGCGCATAGACCGAGTTATAGGCCAAATCCTCGAAGCCGAGCAGTTGGGTAGTCATCGTGCGGTTCAGAGGCACCGACGAGCCATAACCTGCACCAGAGCCCAGAGGGTTGGTATTGACAAGGTCGTAGGCGGCACGCAACATCAGCAGATCGTCGGCCAGAGACTCGGCATAGGCGCTGAGCCACATACCAAACGACGAGGGCATTGCAACCTGCTGGTGGGTATAGCCCGGCAGAAGCACATCGCGATACTCCTCGGCCTTAGTCATAAGCACGCGGAAAAGCGACTCTACGCTCTGCTGCAATGAGATAAGGGCACTACGCGAGAAGAGTTTCAGATCGACCATAACCTGATCGTTGCGCGAGCGGCCCGTATGGATGCGCTTGCCCGCATCGCCACACATCTGCGTGAGGAGAAACTCCACCTGCGAGTGGACATCCTCGACACCCTCCTCGATCAGAAAATCACCCGAGAGCACCTGCTGATGAATCTTCTTAAGGCCCTCGGCGAGAGCGTCGTGATCCTCCTCGGTAAGCAGGCCAATCGAATGAAGCATCTTCATATGGGCCATATTGCCCAGCACGTCGGCCTCGGCAAGATAGAGATCAAGCTCGCGGTCGCGGCCAACGGTGAACTCCTCGACGAATTGATCGGTAGAATATCCTTTATCCCAAAGTTTCATATCTATTGTAGTTTTTCTATTTTCAAATTATTCAATACTCGTTTGTAGATCGCCGCCGCTACCTCCACCTCGCCAAGGCAGATATACTCGTCGGCCGTATGCGAGCGGGCACTATCGCCCGGGCCGAACTTCAACGTCGGGAACGGCATAACAGCCTGATTCGACATCGTAGGCGATCCGAAAGGCTCACACCCCTCGGCAATAAGGCGCTCAACGGCAGGATGCGAGAGCGAGATTGCCGACGAATTAAGGTGCGTCGAACGGGGTTGCACATCGCACTCGACACTCGCGCGAATCAGCGACAGTAGCTCCTCGTTGCGGTAGCACTCATTCACCCTCACATCGACCATAAAGCGACACTCCGAGGGGATTACGTTGTGCTGCGTGCCTGCCTCTATGCCCGTAACGGTCATCTTGACGGGGCCAAGAAGTGGTGATACGCGCTCGAAGCAATGCGAGCGGAACCACTCTATATCCTTCAGAGCCTTATAGATGGCATTCACACCCTCCTCTCGTGCCGCGTGGCCGGCAACGCCTTTCGCCGTGCAGTCCAGCACCATAAGTCCCTTCTCGGCAACGGCTACCTGAAGCAACGTAGGCTCGCCCACGATTGCAAAATCGATAGGCGGTAGCTCTTGTAGGACAGCCCTCACGCCACCCACGCCCGTAACCTCCTCCTCGGCCGAAAGCAGGAGAATTAGATTGTAGGGTTGCTCGGTGGTGGCTAACTCCGCAAACGCGAGAAACATCGCCGCAATCGATCCGCCCGTATCGTTACTGCCCAAGCCATAGAGTCGATCGCCCTCGATAGTAGGCGCATAGGGATCGCGCGTCCACGCCGCATTGGGTTTAACCGTATCGAGGTGGGCATCGAGAAGGATCGTAGGCTTTCCCGCATCGTGCGCCCACGCCTCGGCCCAGACGTTATTGCCCTTGCGCTGCGGCTCAAAGCCCCAACGGAGCAGCTCCGCCTCAACGATGGCGGCTGCGGCAGCCTCGTCGCGGCTGATGGAGGGCGTGGCAATAAGCCTACGGAGTAAATCTATGGCGTGTTCAAACTGCATAACTAACTATTTTACAACCACTGTTCCGCCCATAAGGTTAGAGGGCGAGGTGATACGCACCGAGCTAACACCCGCCTCGATGGTCTGGTAGGCGTTATCGATCTTGGGGATCATACCCGAGTGAATCTTCTCCTCGGCCTTGAGCTGGGCATAGAGCGAGGGGGTGATGGTCGGAATGAGCGACTCATCGTCATCCACATCGAGCAACACACCCGCCTTATCGAGCGTAAAGACCAGCTCAACATCATACTTCTGTGCCAAACCCTTCGCTACGGCCGAGGCTACGCTATCGGCATTGGTGTTGAGCAGATCGCCCGCGGGAGAAAAGGTGATGGGCGACACAACGGGGATAGCACCATTGTCGAGCAGCAGCGCCAGCACGTCAGCATTGACCTCATCGACATCGCCCACGAAGCCCCAATCGATATCCTTGACGGGGCGGCGGTGCGACTTCACGACCGCCATATCACAACCCGACAGGCCGCAGGCATTCACGCCTCGCGCCTGAAGAGCAGCCACGACACGCTTATTGGCAAGTCCCGCGTAGGCCATAACGGCAATCTCCAACGTGGCGGCATCTGTGATGCGACGGCCCTCGTGCATCTTCACCTCGACACCCAGTTTCTGGGCCAGATGCGAGCCCATAACGCCACCTCCGTGTACCAAGACGAACGCCTCGCCGAGCGACGCAAGGTGGTCGCACAACGAAGCGAGAACGTCATTATTTTCGATCAGCTTGCCGCCGATCTTGATAACTTTTATCTTCATCAATCTGTAATTTCTTTTCTATTGGCACAACTCGGCCGCCGTCTTTCTAAAGGCCTCGACGAAGCGATCGACCTCCTTCGGTCCAATCACCAGAGGCGGCAGCAGACGCAAGGTATATTGTCCCGTAAGGCCCGTCATAATGTGGTATTTCTCGCGCAGAACGCGGCGGAAGTCGGCCTGCGGAACGCTCAGGTCGATACCGATCATAAGGCCGCGACCGCGTATGTCCGTTATACCCTTCACGCCCTTGATACCCTCGATGATCTTCTCACCCATCAGGTGGGCATTCTCAACGAGATTCTCCTCCCTCACTACATCCGCAACGGCGATGGCTGCAGCGCAAGCCAAGTGGCTACCTCCGAACGTCGTTCCGAGCATACCTTTGCGGGCAGGGATTTCGGGAGAGATGATAATCGCACCGACGGGAAAGCCGTTGGCGATACCCTTGGCCATCGAGACGATGTCGGCCTTGACGCCCGACCACTGGTGAGCGAAGAACTTTCCACTACGGCCATAGCCCGACTGCACCTCGTCCATCACCAGCAGCGTGCCCGTTCGATTGCACAGCTCGCGTGCCGCGTGGAGGAACTCGTCCGAAGCCATACGGATGCCGCCAACGCCCTGAATAGGCTCGATGATAACGGCGGCGTACTGCTCCGAGAGAAGCTCACGCTCGAGAGCCTCCAAGTCGTTCAGGTCAATGAAAGTTACATTATCGGTCTTATTCGCTGGGGCCTGAATAGCAGGGTTATCCGACAACGCTACGGCCATACTCGTGCGGCCGTGAAAGGCGGCGTGCATAGCCAAAACGCGCGAGCGGCCCGTAGTGAATGAGGCCAGCTTAACGGCATTCTCGTTAGCCTCCGCGCCGCTATTGCAGAGGAAGAGCTCATAGTCGGGATAGCCCGTAAGGGGGCCCAACTTCTCGGCCAGCTCCACCTGCAAGCCGTTGATGACGGCATTGGAGTAGAAACCGATGCGCGAGAGCTGATCGGTGATCTTCTCGACATAGTGGGGGTGAGTGTGGCCGATCGAGATCACGGCGTGGCCGCCGTAGAAGTCGAGGTACTCCACACCGTTCTTATCCCAGAGGTAAGCACCCTCGGCGCGCACGGGCTCCAAGTCGAGCAGAGAATATACATCAAAAAGTTTCATTGTACGTCGTGTTTAGAAATAATTTGCCTTAAGGCGCAGACCCTCCATCTCGTCAAGACCAAACATAAGGTTCATATTCTGTACGGCCTGTCCCGAAGCGCCCTTCGTAAGGTTGTCGATAACAGCCGTGATGAGCAACTTGCGGTCAGACTTCTGCAACGAGAGGAAGCAGTAGTTGGTATTTACCACCTGCTTCATATACACGGGCTTATCGCTCACGCAGACAAAGGGATGCGAGGCGTAGTAGGTCTTGAAAATCTCCGTAATCTTCTCCAGATCCTCGTCTAAGCGCACCACAACATCGCTCATAATGCCGCGCGTATGGCAGCCGCGAACGGGAACGAACGCGATGTCGGTCGTAGGGGCTCCACCCGCTGCCACGACCGTCTCACCGATCTCGCCCAAATGCTGGTGCGTAAAGACCTTATAGTTCGACAGGTTGGCCGAGCGGTTGCTAAAGTGGGTATCGTTAGTCGGCTTCTGGCCAGCACCCGTCGAGCCCGTAATGCCCGTAACGGTTACATCCTCTGGAAGGATTCCAGCCGCAGCCAGAGGCAGCAAAGCCAGATTGATCGAGGTGGCGAAGCAGCCCGGATTGGCTACGCAACGGGCCGCGCGAATCTTCTCGCGGTTGAGCTCCGGAGCGCCATAGACGAACTCGCCGGCATCGGCCTTGAGGCGGAAGTCGTTACTAAGGTCAATAATCTTGACATTGGCGGGAACGGGGTTCTCCTCCAGAAACTTAGCCGAATTACCGTGGCCCATACAGATAAAGAGCACGTCAATATCCGTAAAGTCAATATCCGAGAAACACAGATCGCTATAAAGCAGATCGCTATGCACGGAGTGGATGGGCTCGCCTGCGTGCGACGAACTCTGGATATACTTAAGCTCGGCCGAGGGGTGGTTGATAAGGATACGGATCAACTCACCCGCGGTATAGCCCGCGCCGCCTGCTATTGCTACTCTAATCATTACTCTTCGTCGGGGTTTACAGCGTGATAAATCTTAAGAGGCATCGAAGTGATCTTCGTGAAGCCCTTCACGTCGTCGGCCGTCCACGCATTGTTCATCTCGCCATACTCGGCAAAGCGGGCGTTCATCAAGTCGTGCTCCGACTCAATGCCGACCAGCGTGAAGGTGTAGGGACGCAGCGTCAAGAACACCTTACCCGAGACGTTGCGCTGGCTGCTCTCGAGGAACTTCTCAATATCGCGCATAACGGGCTCCGAGTACATAGCCTCGTGCATAAACATTCCGTACCACGTTCCGATCTGATCCTTCCAATACTGCTGCCACTTGGTCAGCGTGTGCTTCTCCAATAGCTCGTGAGCCTTGATGATAAGCATCGGTGCGGCAGCCTCGAAACCTACGCGGCCCTTGATGCCCACCAGCGTGTCGCCGACGTGCGTGTCGCGGCCGATAGCCCAAGCCGAGCCGATAGCCTCCAGCTTATTGATGGCGGCAACACCCGACAGGGCCTCGCCATTAACACCTACGACCTCACCGTTCTTGAACTCAATCTCGAGCGACTCGGTGCCCTCCTTCTGAAGCTGCGAGGGATAGGCCTCATCGGGCAGATTGGTGGCCGAGCAGAGGGTCTCCTTGCCTCCGACCGAGGTGCCCCAAACGCCCTTGTTGATCGAGTAGGCCATCTTCGTGAAGTCGGCCTCGAAGCCGTTCTCCTTGAGGTAGTTAATCTCGTACTCGCGCGTGAGTTTCATATCGCGTGTGGGGGTGATAATCTCAACCTGCGGAGCGAAGACCTCAAACGTAAGGTCGAAACGCACCTGATCGTTACCCGCACCCGTCGAGCCGTGAGCAATGGCGTCGGCGCCGATAGAGTTGGCATAATTCACGATAGCCAGAGCCTGAAACGTACGCTCCGAGCTAACCGAGATGGGATAGGTCTTGTTACGCAGGACGTTACCCATAACCATATACTTGATGCACTTGCCGTAGTAGTCGGCCGTAACGTCGATATTAACGTGCTTCTTCGCACCCAGAGCATAGGCACGCTTCTCGACGGCCTCCAACTCCTCGGCCGAGAAACCGCCCGTGTTGGCCAGAGCCGTATAGACCTCGTAGCCGAGCTCCTTGGTAAGATACATTACACAAAACGAGGTATCCAAACCTCCACTATATGCCAATACAACTTTCTTCATATCTTTCTTGTTTTTATTTTCATTAATTATTTGCCAAACAGACGGCTCCAGAAGGAGCTCTTCTTCTGCGTCTCGGTCTTGGCAGCATCCTCGGCAGCCTTGCGCTTGGCAACCTTCTCGGGATCGTAGATCATACCCGTGCAGAGGCATTTGGTCATATTCGTACGCTGCAACACATCGTAATTGACACACGACTGGCAACCCGCCCAGAAGGCCTCGTCGTCGGTGAGCTTGGCGAAGGTTACGGGCTCGTAACCCAGCTCGGTGTTGATGCGCATAACGGCCTCGCCGGTAGTAAGGCCAAAGAGCTTTGCATTGGGGAAACGCTTGCGCGAGAGCTCGAAAGCGGCCTGCTTGATGCGCTTGGCAACGCCCATACCGCGATACTGCGGACGGACGATAAGTCCCGAGTTGGCAACAAACTCGTCGTGGCCCCACGACTCGATGTAGCAGAATCCTACGAACTCGTTACGATTTACGGCAATGATAGCCTTACCTGAATTTATCTTATCGGCGATATATTCGTCGGTACGACGGGCGATACCCGTTCCACGCTGTTTGGCAGCTTCGTCGATCGCATCGTTGATCTGCGTTACGAAACACAGATGGCTCTCATTTGCGACCATTACATCGATCTTCATTACGGTAAAAATTTATTATTTTGAGTTTTTGTTTTCAACGGGTGCAAAGATTGCATATTATTCCGCAATATGCAAACAAAATGAAATTTATATTTATATATATTAGAAAATATCCGCATAATGGCATAGTCTGTGAATAAATATGCCATAAGTAGGATATTACCTCGCAAAATCAATTTCGGAGAAAGCGTGTATCATTTTGGGATAAAATTTTCATCAAGAAAAAAAATCGCACGGCAAACTTGCAAAATCGGAAAATATGCAGTAATTTCGTATAATTATGTTGTTTCCGCATAAACTTCTCGTGCGGAGCGAAGGCCGAAAACCATATATACTACACAATGAACCAGAAGACTCAACGACTTGCAACAATTCGTAAAATCATCCGCAGCGAGATGATAGGCTCGCAGGAGGAGCTGATTGCCCGACTCGACGAGTGCGGAATAAAGATTACGCAGAGTACCCTATCGCGCGATCTAAAGTATATGAATGTGGCGAAGGTGCCGCATAAAAATAAAGGGTATATTTATGTACTGCCCAACACGGCTCAGCACGAGACAACCGTCTCGTCGAACATATCGGACAACATCACAAGTCTTACCTTCTCGGGAAATCTGGGCGTGCTGAAGACAAAGTCGGGTTATGCGAGCGCCATCTCGGTACCGATCGACAACATCGACCACCCCGCTATTTTGGGTACGATTGCGGGCGATAACACGGTGCTGATTATCCTACGCGAGGAGGCCAACCGCAATCAGGTAGTGGAGGCGTTGCTGCATATCTTCCCGATGATGAGCAATGTGCTTTAGGCTTTAGGCTTGTGTCGTCTGCCACCAGCTGTCTGCGGTCTGTCGCTCAAGAGCCCGCGGTCTGCAGTCTGCCTATCGTTACCCCCCCCCTCCCATCTGCAACGGCCTACTCTTCAATGATATAGATATATTCGTTGGGGCGCTGCATATGGAATTTTTCGCGTGCGTACTGCTCCAAATACTCGTCATATTTGAGATGCTCGAGCATCGTGCTATCTTCGGTTATGCGCGCCTGATACATATCGCGCTGATCCTCCATCTCGCTGATGCGGTAATTCACGCGGATGATGGTCATCAGATTGCGCACAATGACAACGGCCGTGTAAACAAACACAACGGCCGTCAGGCATAGCCACACACGTTTGGTTATCTTCGAGCGATCCATTAGGGAATATGCATAAACTTATGCGTCTGGATGGAGATCGACCACTTGGGATGCGCCTTGGCATACTCAACCATCAGCGGCATAATCTGCTCGTAGGCACTCCACTCGGGCTGCAAATATAGACGACAATAACGTCCCACGCGGCGGGCATTCTCCTCGGCCCACGCGAAATCCTCCTCCGTTTGGATTATCACCTTCAGTTCGTGCGCACGGCCAAAAGCCTCGGCAAGAGGGGGTTGCTGGCGCTTGGGCGAGAGGCACACCCAGTCGAACTCGCCGCTGAAGGGGTGCGTACCCGAAGTCTCGAGAAAGATCTCGAGCCCCTCCTCGCGAAGGCGCGAGGTGAGCACATCCAACGGATACAACAACGGCTCACCGCCCGTAATCACGATGGCCTGCGCCTCGCAAGCCTTAGCTCGCGCAACGACAACATCGACATCGACCGGAGGAAAGACCTTCGGGTTCCAAGTATATTTGGCATCACACCAACGACAGCCCACGTCGCACCCACCCAGACGTATGAAGTAGGCGGGCTTGCCTGCGTGGAAACCCTCACCTTGAATGGTATAGAAGTCCTCGACAAGCGGCAGACGACGGCCACCGTCGAGCATCTCGTTATTCGTCAATGACATATATATCCTTCAAATTTCTACCTAACTGATTGTAGTCCAACCCGTAGCCTACGATAAACTCGTTACCGATGGAGAGCGCTACATAATCGACCTTGTACTCGTAGAGGAACTTATCGGGCTTGAAGAAGAGCGTACAAATAGCGATGCTCGCAGGATTTCTGCGGCGCAGATGATCCAGCAGGTAGTTCATACTGTGGCCCGTCTCGATAATGTCCTCGACGATGATGATGTCGCGCCCCTCAATATCAAAATCTACACCAAGCTGCTGCTTTACCTTTCCTGTAGATTCGGTGCCCTCGTACGACGAGATCTTCACGAAAGAGAGCTGGCTATTGAAGGTGGTCTTGCGCACCAGATCGCTCAAGAAGAGGAACGAGCCGCTCAAAACACCCAAGAAAATAGGGGTACGACCCGCATAACGCTCATTAAGAGAGGCAGCTACGCGATCGACAGCGGCATCGATCTGCTCGGCCGGAATCATCACACGAAATACTTTGTCGTTTAATGTAATTTTATCTGCCATCGGGACAAAAGTGTAGTAGTAGTTATATACTTAAACGAGCGGATCTGTTAGACCCGCTCGCTCAGCTTTCTATTTGTTCAGCAAGGCCTTAACCTCTTCGTAAACGGTCTGTCCATTGTATCCGAATTTCTCATCCAGAACCTTGAACGGAGCCGAATATCCGAAGTGATCACAACCGTGAATCGTGCCATTCTCGCCAACCAGACCACGCAGGTTGATCGACAGGCCAGAGGTCATACCGTAGCGGATGATATCCTTCGGCAGGACACTCTCCTGATATGACTTAGGCTGATCGCGGAACAAGCCCTCGCTCGGAACACTCACAACGCGAACGGGGATACCATCCTTCTGCAGCAGCTCCGCACCATCGGTCAAGGTCGAAACCTCCGAACCAGAAGCCAGCATAACAACCTGAGCCTTCGCAGAATCCATCACGATGTAAGCACCCTTAACGGCCTGCTTCGCCTCCTCCTGACGGCTGCTCTTAAGTGCGGGCAGCGACTTGACATTCTGACGCGAGAGGATCATCGCAACGGGACGCTTCTCGGCCATAGCATACTGCCAAGCCACAGCGGTCTCCTCGGCATCGGCGGGACGAAGTACCACCATCGAGCGCTCGCCCTGATGGTTGTGTACCTGCTCCATAAGGCGGATCTGCATCTCCTGCTCGATGGGCTGATGAGTAGGGCCATCCTCGCCCACGCGGAACGAGTCGTGCGACCAAACGTAGATAACCTTCAGACGCATCAGAGCCGACATACGGATTGCGGGCTTCATATAATCCGAGAATACGAAGAACGTACCGCAGGCGGGAATAACGCCGCCGTGCAACGCCATACCGTTCATAATGCAGGCCATCGTAAGCTCGGCAACACCAGCTTGGAAGAACTTACCGCTGAAGTCGCCCTTCGTGAAGGCCTTGGTCTTATTGAGGAAGCCATCCGTTCGATCCGAGTTGCTCAAGTCGGCCGATGCAACGATCATATTCTCAACCTGATCGGCATATACACCGAGCATCGTAGCCGACGCTACGCGCGTAGCGGTATCGGGCTTCACGACAACCTTGTTATAGTCGATCTCGGGAATTTCGCCCGAGAGGAAACGATTCAGTTTAAGTGCCAACTCCTTGTTCTCGGCGCGCCACTCGGCCTCAACCTTACGACGCTCTGCAGCCCAAGTGCGAAGCTCGCAACGGCGCGTGTCGTAGATCTCGACAGTCTCGTTGAAGAGCTTGAAGGGATCCTCCGCATCGCCACCCAAGTTGCGTACCGTAGCAGCCAAATCTGCACCAGCACCCGACAGAGGCTGACCGTGAGTCGAAACCTTGCCCTCGAAACTCTCGCCATTGGCACCCATAGCGCCCTTAGCCATCGTCGAGCGGCCGATGATCAGCGTCGGCTTCTCGGTCTGGGCATTAGCCTCGGTAAGGGCGGCGCGGATCTGATCGACGTTGTGGCCGTCGATCTCGATAACGTGCCAATTCCAAGCGCGGTACTTTGCTGCAACATCCTCGGTATCAATCTCATCAACCTTGGTAGAGAGCTGTACGTTGTTGGCATCGTAGTACATAATCAGGTTCGCAAGGCCCAGATGACCAGCAACACGTCCTACGCCCTGCGAGATCTCCTCCTGCACGGCACCGTCCGAGATGAACGAGTAGGTCTTATGCGCCATCCACTCGCCAAAGCGAGCAACCATAAAGCGCTCGGCGATAGCAGCACCTACGGCCATAGCGTGGCCCTGACCCAGAGGGCCTGAGGTGTTCTCAACGCCGTGCATAATATCTACCTCGGGATGGCCGGGGGTACGGCTACCCCACTGACGGAAGTTCTTCAGATCGTCCATCGTGTAGAAACCCGAGAGCATCAGCACCGAATAGAGCATCGGCGACATATGGCCCGGATCGAGGAAGAAACGGTCGCGGAAGGGATAGGCGGGGTTCTCGGGGTCGAATCGCATAAATTCGGTGTAGAGAACATTGATGAAATCGGCACCGCCCATAGCGCCTCCGGGATGACCCGACTTAGCTTTTTCTACCATTGCGGCAGCCAAAATACGGATATTATCGGCTGCCTTATTGAGTTTTGAGTTAGCAAACATATTTTTTTAGATTCGTTTTTCCTTCTTCACAAAGATAATATAATTATCTTAACTTACTTGTTTAAGCTCCAAAAAATTTGCACCATCCAACTTCTTTTTCGCATAATCAAGTGTTACGGTGAATTGCTTGAGTCCCGAAGAGGGAATCTCGTACATCGCATCGGTCATAATAGCCTCGCAAATCGAGCGCAGACCGCGCGCTCCGAGCTTATACTCGTCGGCCTTCTCTACGATGTAGTCCAGCACCTCGTCCTCGAACTTGAGTTCAACGCCGTCCATTCCGATCAGGCGCTCATACTGCTTGACGATGGCATTCTTCGGCTCGGTCAGAATCGAGCGCAGTGCCTCGCGCGAGAGGGGCTGCATATAGGTCAGAACGGGCAGACGGCCCACCAGCTCGGGGATAAGACCAAACGAGCGCAGATCCTGCGGCATAATGTACTTCATCAGATTGTCGCGGTCGATCGACGATGAGCTCTGCACGCCGTAACCGATGGCGCGGGTGTTGAGTCGCTGGGCGATCTTCTTCTCGATGCCGTCGAAGGCTCCGCCACAAATGAAGAGGATATCCTTCGTATTGACCTGAATGAACTTCTGGTCGGGGTGCTTGCGGCCGCCCTGCGGTGGAACGTTCACGGTCGTACCCTCCAGAATCTTCAGCAGAGCCTGCTGCACGCCCTCGCCCGAGACGTCGCGCGTGATACTCGGGTTGTCGCTCTTGCGGGCGATCTTATCCACCTCGTCGATAAAGACAATGCCGCGCTCGGCCGCCTCGACATCGTAGTCGGCAACCTGCAAAAGACGCGAGAGGATACTCTCCACATCCTCACCCACATATCCCGCCTCGGTCAAGACCGTTGCATCGACGATGGTAAAGGGAACGTTCAGCACGCGCGCAATGGTGCGGGCCATCAAAGTCTTTCCCGTACCTGTCGGGCCGACCAGAACGATGTTCGACTTATCGATCTCCACATCGTCGGCCTTCGTGCGGCTCATAATGCGCTTGTAGTGGTTATAGACCGCCACCGACATATATCGTTTGGCGTCGTGCTGGCCGATAACATACTGATCCAGAACGGCTTTAATCTGGTCGGGCTTGAGCAGCTCCTCCATCTTGAACTTCGCACCCTTCTTCTTGCGGGCCGACTCGACAAGCTCGCTCTCGACAAGCATCTGATAACCGCGCTCAACGCAGTTGTTACATATATTTACTCCGCCCGTGCCCTGAAACATCAGAGCAACGTCGCTACGCTTGGCCCCGCAGAACGAGCAGCAATCCTCGCCAGCGTGAGCTCCGCCTTTATATTTCTGTGCCATAAAATTTCTATTTGATTCGCTTACCCAGCACCTCGTCAATCAGACCATACTCCTTGGCCTCGGCAGCGCTCATCCAATAGTCGCGGTCGGCGTCCTGCTCGATCTTGGCAATATCAACGCCCGAGTGCGACGAGAGAATCTCATAAAGCTCGTGCTTGGTCTTGATGATCTCGCGTGCCGTAATCTCGATGTCCGATGCCTGTCCCTGCGCACCACCCAACGGCTGGTGGATCATAATGCGCGAGTGAGGCAACGCCGAGCGCTTACCCTCGGCACCAGCGGTCAGCAGTACCGCGCCCATCGAAGCGGCAAGACCCGTACAGATCGTAGCCACGTCGCACGAGATGAGCTGCATCGTGTCGTAGATACCCAAACCCGCCGAGACCGATCCGCCGGGCGAGTTGATGTAGATCTGGATATCCTTCGTAGGATCGACCGACTCCAGAAAGAGCAGCTGTGCCTGAATGATATTGGCAGCATCGTCGTAGATGGGCGCTCCGAGGAAGATGATGCGATCCATCATCAAACGCGAAAAGACATCCATCGTAGCGACGTTCAGCTGACGCTCCTCGATAATCGTGGGCGAGACGTAAGCCGCCTGAATTGAGTTAAAGTCGTGCAACTTAAGGCTGCTTATGCCGTAATGGCCACGAGCAAATTTTTCAAATTCGTTCATATTGTGAGTAAGTTTTTTCTTCTTTCCCGCGCGCCATTCCACACCGAACAGCGACGAGTAAATAAACCAAAATTTGGACTCTGCAAACATTAAGCCCAGAGTCCAAATTTCGAGTATTTTAACACTTTTGCGACCTAAACACCTATTTATATATAGGCCCCAGCTTTATATATTGGCCTCAACCCGTTTATATAAAAGCCTCCTGCCCCTTTATCTATAGGCCCCCGGCCGCCAGCGTTATGTTATTACATCTCCTGTGCCAGCTTAGCGAACTCCTCAGAGGTTACAGACTTGTTGGTTACCTTGATCTTCGACTTAACGTACTCTACAACCTTCAACTCGTAGAGCTTCTCGTAGATCTTCTGTGCCTGCTCCTTGTTCTCAAGAATCTGCTTAGCGAAGTTGGTGAGCATCTCCTCGGGTGCTGAAGGCATACCGTACTGTGCGAACTGTGCCTTAGCGAACTCCTTAGCCTCGGCCTCGATCTCTTCGGGAGAAACGGTCAGCTCGTAGGTCTGGATGAAGTGCTTCTGGATGTAGTTCCAAGTGAACATCTTGAGGAATGCGTCGAAATCCTTCTCGATGTCCTCCATTGAGAACTTACCCTCGTTGATGGTATAGAGCCAACGCTTGATGAACGCCTCGGGCATCTGCAGCGCAGCCTTCTCCATCAGGAAGTTGCGAACGCGGATGGTGAACAGGTAGTCAGCCTCGCGGCCCATCTCCATCTCAACCTCGTCGTTGAGATACTTGTCGAGCTCGGCCTCCGAGGTGATCTTGCCATCGGGGAAAGCCATCTTGAAGAACTCCTCGTTGAGCTCGGGGTTAGCGAACTGACGGATCTGAGTGATCTCGGCGGTGAACTTGGGGTTGATCGACTCCAACTCATCCTCCTTAACCTGAAGAATTGAAGCGCGCTGTGAAGCCGACTTGTAAACCTCGTTTACGTCGATCTCCATTGTGTCGCCTACCTTCTTGCCCTCGAAAGGCTTACGCTCCTCGTCGCTCATCGAGATCAAACCGAGGTAAGCGCCCTCGATGCGCATATCACCATTGTCGAGCGTTACGGTCAGGGCCTCGTCCTTCTCAACCTTCTCTACATCCACCAGACGGCCGTAGCGACGCAGGTAGTTGTCCTTGTAAGCCTCGAATACCTCCTTCTCGACCTTGATCTTGTTGTAGGTGAGCTTGTCATCCTTCGTGAGCTCCAACTCGATCTTGGGAGCCTCGCCGATCTCGAACATAAACTCGTGCTCGGTGTTGTTCTCGAAATCGAAGTCGCCCTGCTCCTCTGAGGGGATTACATCGCCAACGTAGTCGATATTCTCCTTCTGCAGATACTCGAATACTGAGTTTGAAGCCAACTTGTAAGCCTGCTCGGCTACAACGCCCTTACCGTACATCTTGCGTACAACACCCATAGGAACCATACCGGGACGGAATCCGGGGACATTAACCTTACGCTTGTACTCACGCAGTGCCTTATCAACTGCCTCGCCGTAATCGGCCTCGCCTACGACAACCTTCAAAACCGAGGTACCTACCTCACGCTGTTCTCTTGTAATTTTCATAATTTTCTATCTGTTTATTCGATTTTTCTTTTCAAAGTCTCATTTTCGGAGTGCAAAGGTAATTAATTTTAATTAATTAACACGCACTTGGCGCAAATTTATTACTCGGCAGCGTTTTTTCTACCCCTTCCACTCCCTCGGCCGATAGAGCTGATCGCGCAAACGGGGCGTAAATCCCGCCTCGCGGATAGCCTGCTGGATACCCTCGGCATCGAACTGGTTGTGCGCGCCGGCGCTCGAGACCACATTCTCCTCGATCATAATCGAGCCCATATCGTTCGCGCCGCTATGCAACGCCACCTGTGCCGTCGCCTTGCCGACGGTGAGCCACGAGGCCTGAATGTTGCGGATGTTATTAAGAATCAGTCGGCTCACGGCGATAATGCGGATATACTCCAGCGGCGAGAAGTGCGACCGCACGCCCTCCTGCTCAAGGCGTGTACCCGTCGAACGGAAGATCCACGGAATGAAGGCTATGAAACCCCAATTTCCTTCGGGACAACGGGCCTGCAGATCGCGGATGGTCAAGAGATGGTCGATGCGCTGATGAGGCGTCTCGACGTGGCCATACATCATCGTGGCCGAGGTGGGAAGGTTCATCAGGTGAGCCTCGTGCATCACATCCACCCACTCCTGCGCGCTCGGCTTGGCGGGCGAGATGGCGCGGCGTACCCCCTCGTCCAAAATCTCGGCACCCGCACCGGGCAGCGAGTCAAGGCCTGCGGCGACCAATCGTTCTAATGTCCGGCGTGTGGAGAGATTACTGATTCGGGCGATATGTGCAACCTCGGGGGCACCCAGCGCGTGGAGTCGCACCGCAGGGTACAATCGCTTAAGCTCCGAGAAGAGCTCCTCGTAAAACTCAATGCCGAGTTTGGGGTGCAGACCACCTTGCAGAAGCAGCTGATCGCCACCGAGTTCCAGCATACGGTCGATCTTCTGGCGATACTCCTCGATGGTGGTGATAAAGGCCTTATCCGACTGGTGGGGCTTGCAATGGAAATTACAGAACTTACAGCCCGAGATGCAGACGTTGGTGATATTGACATTGCGGTCGATCTGCCACGTTACAACCCCCTCGTCAGCAACCGCAGCGCGACGCACCTCGTCGGCAACGGCCGCCAACTTATCTATCGGTGCCTTGTCCCAGAGCCAATAGGCCTCCTGAGGCGTAAGCGTGGCGCGATCGCGCGCCTTGGAAAAGATCTGCTCGCCCTGCATTATCGCTTCTTGTTGCTGATGATAAGTTCAAAATCGATGGTACGACGACGCATATCGACGCCCTTGACACGAATCCAAACCTCCTCGCCAAAGACGATGCGGCGGCCCGACGTGCGGCCCACGACCTCGAAGCGAGCGTCGTCATAGGTGTAGTAATCGCCCTCAATATCACGCAGATAGGCCATACCCTCGATATGGGTATCGATAAGCTCGACGTAGATACCCCACTCGCTCATACCAGAGACCGTACCCTTGAACATCTGGCCCACCTTATCCTGCATAAACTCCACCATCTTGTACTTGATCGAAGCGCGTTCGGCATCCGAAGCGACGATCTCGCGCTCGGTGGCATAGACGCATTGTGCCTCCAGCTTGGCTCGGTCGGCCGACTTGCCGCCATCGAGGTAGCGCGCCAGAAGGCGATGCACCATCATATCGGGATAGCGGCGGATAGGCGAGGTGAAGTGGGTATAGTATTTGAAGGCCAAACCGTAGTGGCCCGTATTTTCGGTGGTATATAACGCCTTGGACATACTCCTGACGGCCAAAGTCGAGATAGCATTCTGCTCGGGACGGCCCTTGATCGAGGTTACGAGTTTGTTTATAGCCTTCGCTACGGCGCGACCCTTCGATGCACGGAACTGATAGCCAAAGCGCAGCACAAAGTCGCGGAAGCGTGTGAGTTTCTCCTCGTTAGGCTCGTCGTGTACGCGGTAGATCATCGTGCGCGGCACGCGGCGGCCATTCTCCTCGCGGAAGCTGCAATACTCGGCAACCTTGCGATTGGCCAGAAGCATAAACTCCTCGATGAGCTGGTTCGACTCCTTCTGCTCCTTGGTATATACGCCCAGCGGCTTACCCTTCTCGTCGAGAATGAACTTGAACTCCTCGCGCTCGAAGCTGATAGCGCCATCCTTGAATCGCTGCTGACGCATCTTCTGCGCCAACGTATTCAGTACGGCAATCTCCTCGGCATAATCGCCCACGCCCGTCTCGATGCGGGCCTGCGCCTCGGCGTAGGTGAAGCGGCGGTCGGAGTAGATAACCGTACGACCAAACCACTCGTCCAGCACCTCGGCATTCTCGTTGAGCTTAAATACGGCCGAGAAACAGAGTTTCTCCTCATTGGGGCGCAACGAGCAGAGCTCGTTACAAAGGCGCTCGGGGAGCATCGGCACGGTGCGATCGACCAGATAGACCGACGTGCCGCGATCGCGCGCCTCGCAGTCGAGTACCGACTCGGGACGGATATAATGCGTAACATCGGCGATGTGGACTCCCACCTCCCAGATGCCATCCTCGACCTTGCGGATCGAGAGTGCATCGTCGAAATCCTTGGCATCGGCGGGATCGATCGTAAAGGTTGTAACATCGCGGAAATCACGGCGTTCCTTCACATCGCGCTCGGTAATCTTCGAGTCGATAGCGGCGGCGGCATCCTCCACATCCTGCTCGAAGTGGTAGGGCAAATCGTACTCGGCCAGAATGGCGTGCATCTCAGTGTCGTTATCGCCCGCACGGCCCAGCACATCGACAATAACGCCTCGCGGCGAGCGCAGCCCCTCGTGCCACTGGTCGATGCGGAAGACCACCTTATCGCCATCGCGCACCTCGGGGTAATCCTTGCGCGGGAAGAATACATCCATCGGCAGGCGACGAGCATCGGGCCTTACGAAGATGGCCGAACGGCTCACCTCGGCAATGCCGACATAGCGTTTGTCGCTACGCTCCAGCACCTTGACAATAGCGCCCTCGGGGTTATCGCCCTCGCGCGAGGGCTGGCGCTGCAGAACAACCTCCACGCGGTCGCCCTCCAGAGCGTAATTGACGTTGCGCTGATGGACGTAAATATCACTCTCGAGCTCCTCCACAATGACGTACGCCGCACCCGAGGCGACCATATTGACCGTACCCTCGTAGTGGGGCAACTGAGCCATCGAGAGCTGGTACTTGTCGCGTCCGTGGCAATCGACAACACCCTCGGCAACAAGTCCCTCGACAACATCGCGCACCACATAGCGCGCCTCCTTCGAGTTACCGCCCGACATAGCCACAAGCTGCTTGAGCGAGAAGACACGCTCGGGGAACTCGCGGAACATATTTACAATGAATGATGAGCGAACGCTCTTTGAATCAACCTTATCGGCTCCGCCTCGACGTGAGCCACGTTTTGCACCCTGTTTCATCCTATTTGTTCAAAATACTTAATGCCAATTCTGTCATAAACTCCTCGCCGACCTCTATCGCCCGCTCATCGGGCAGGAACATCGCCGAGCCAACCGAGCCCGACTCGCGGCCAACTCCTACCGAGTAGAGCAGCGAGGGGTAACGTTGCGCGTAGCAACCGAAGTCGTCGATCGACGTTCGCTCCTCCAGATCCTCCACCTCGAAGCCGAGGCTATCGGCCAGAAGCATAGCTTCGTAGCTCAGATGCGGGTTGTTATCGACGCACGGCACGCAATCCTCAATCTCGGCATCTATCTCAACATCATATTTATAATCAATCTCCTCGGCCGCGTGAGCGATCATCTCCTTCAGGCGCGAGCGCAAACCCTCATTCAGGACTCGCATCGTGCCCTCTATCGTCACTCGCTCGGGAGAGCAATCCTCCTTGCCACACGTTCTTACGCTGCACGTTGCAACCGCGCAGACGTCGCTTCTAAACGCATCTATTCGCAAGATCAGGTCGGCAGCCGCCACAACAGAGTTCCCGCCCTTGACCACAAAGCGCATACGATCGAGCGAGGGGATAAACTTACCCGGGCAGAAGCCCAGCCGTCCGAGGTCAAGATCCGAATCGAGGCACTGCGCCACAACAGCCGCGACATCATAGTCGGCAAAGGGATTTTCCTCTAAAACAATCTTTGCACCCTCCACGCAATCGCCACCACCGGGCTGGAACAGCGCAAGCAACGTACCCTCGAAATCGCGGTTTGCCTGAAGGCGCTTAAGTACGCCGAACAACACAGCCGCATTGCAGTCGCAGCCGTGGCTGTGCATCACACCCTGCTGCTGCGAGGCCCACTCCGCGCCCGTCAGCTCGCACACCGCATCGGCTCCAATCGAGGCGCGCAACACAACGCAACGCTTTGCATTACCGCGACGGCCCTCGATGCGGGCTAAAATACCCGTTCGGGCTATGGGGCAATGTTCGATCGAGAGAGCATCCAGCTGCTCCGAGATAAAAGCCATAGCCGCCTGCTCGGCGAGCGCAGGCTCGGGATTGCGATGCAGATGACGACGAAAATCTATTGTATTCATAGGCTTCGGTATTACTTCTTTACAAACTTACGGGGACGCCAGCGCAAGGCCACCTTCTTCAGCAGAGCCGTATATTGAGGCGTGGTGCCACAACAGCCGCCGATGATATTCAGCTCCGAGGCTCGGCACATCTGCTCCATCTCCTTGGCAAAGTGGTTGGCCTCCACCTTAGGCTGACCAGCCGCAGGATAGGCCACGATGGGCAGCGTCGTGAGCGCCGAGAGCTGACGCACGGCCGCCACGATGGGCTTGACGCCATTGGTGCAGTTAAAGCCAATGGCCGCGAGTTTATCCGTAGGCAGATCCTCCACGAACTTGGCTATCGTAGCTCCGCTTGCCACACGTCCCTCGATGCGCGAGAGCACGGCCGAGAGGACGATCGGCTTCTCGGGAGCGATAGCTTGGCACTGCTCGATAGCGATGGTGGCGTTCTTGGCATCCATCACCGACTCCACCAAAAACATATCGACTCCGCCATCGTTAAGGCCACGCACAACGTCGGCATAGGCCTCGGCCACAGCCTCGGGCGTAGTATCGTTGGCGAGCGTCAGGTTACGCGACGTGGGGCCCACCGATCCCGCCACAAAGCGCGGTTGCTCGGGCGTAGAGTATTTATCGGCCGCACGGCGCGCAAGCTCCGCACCCGCACGCGCAAGCTCATAGGAGCGCTCCTGAAGACCACGCTCGGTAAGGCACAACGCATCGGCACAGGTGGTATTGGTGGTGATAATATCGGCTCCCGCCTCGAGGTACTCCTCGTGTAACGACTCAACAGCCTCGGGCGAGAGTACATTGAGCATCTCCAATGCGCCCTGCGCACCACGACAAATAAGCATCGTGCCGATAGCGCCGTCCAACACCAATATATTTTTTGCAAGCAGTTGTTCCAGATTCATCTCTTTATCGTTTTACAATCTCGATCTCGTAAATTTTATTCCAGCGCTTACCCGTAAGCAGGATTCTTCCCGTCGCGGCATCGTAGGCAATGCCGTTCAGCACGTCCGTATCGGCAAACGTATCCTCCTCCTTCTGCAGGCCCGCAAGGTCGATAATGCCCTCGACAACGCCCGTCTTGGGGTTGATAATCACGATCTGGTCGGTGGTATAGACATTTGCCCAGATCTTGCCGTCGATCCACTCCAGCTCGTTGATCATCTCGAGCGGTGCGCCACGCAGCGTTACCGTCATCTTGCTCTCGCGCGAGAATGTTGCGGGATTGATGCGGTAGATGGTCGATGTGCCGTTCGACATATAGAGCTTCTCGCCATCCGACGTGAGTCCCCAGCCCTCGCCCGCATAACGGGCATTGCTCATCAGGCGGCCGCTGCGGTCGTAGATGTGGGCCGTATTGTTGGTCCAAGTGAGCTGATAGACCTTATCACCCAGCACCGTTATACCCTCGCCAAACTCGGTCTGCGGCAGGCGGGCCAGAACCTCGGCCTTGCCGCTCTTTAGGTCGATCTTCTGCAGCACCGACTCGCCCCACTCGCCCGTGCCCTCCCACAGCTCGCCATCGATGAACTGCAGGCCTTGCGTATAGCTCGTTCTGAGGTGGGGATACTCGGCCTTCACGCGGAAGGTGTATTGCGTAGGTTGCGTAACGTGCTGCGCCGAAGCAACCGACTTGGGCTGCGAGCCGCACGATACGGCAGCCAGCGATATGATCATTGCCAAAACAAAACTCTTCATAACAAAATATTTTCCAACAAATATACTACAAAATTCCAAAACTTCGGCCAACCATACCCATATAAATAAGTAATAGTTCATCAAAAGATGCAACAAGACAAAAAACGGAGCACTCCCGAGTGGGAATACTCCGCAAATCATACCGTCAAGGAGGACTACAATCGATCCTTTCTCACGCCCTCGTGGGTCATCACGACGGGCAGGATGTTGCCCTCGGCGTCGAAGTGAAGCTCCTCGATGCAGGTTACGCGGTTGTCGCGCTTGTTAGAGTCGATCGGGCGGCGGTGGTAGATGATATAGTACTTGCCGCTGCGGGGGTTGTGGACAACCGAGTGGTGGCCCGCACCGCGAGCGACCTTATCGTCCTGCTGCAGAATCACATCCTTGCGAACAAACGGGCCGAACGGCGAGTCGGCGATGGCGTAGGCAACCTTATAGTCGGGGCCTGTCCAGCCACCCTCCGACCACATAAAGTAGTACTTGCCCTCGCGGATGAACATAAAGGGGCCCTCGACATAGTTCTCGGGCGTTACCTCCTTATACATCTCGCCATCGGGGAAGGGGACGATGCTGCGGAAGTCGTCGGCGAGCTTCACCACGTTGCAGTGGCGCCAGCCGCCGTAGTACATATAGTGCGTGCCGTCCTTATCCTTAAACACATACTGATCGATGGGCTGCGCGCCATTGACAATCTCGCCAATCAGGGGCTTGCCGAGCAGATCCTTGAACGGGCCGGCAGGGTTATCCGCCACAGCCACGCCGATACCGCCGATCTCGCCCTCGTGGACGTCGTTAGCACCGAAGAAGAGGTAATACTTACCATCCTTCTCGATGGCGGCAGGGGCCCACAGAGCGCGACGCAACCACTTGATCTCCGTAGCGTCGATGATGCGGGGGTGCTTGGTCCACTTCACCAGATCCTTCGACGAGAAGCAGTCGAAATGGAGCTGGTCGTCGTAGGCGGCCGAGAAGGTGGGATAGATCCAATAGGTCTTGCCGAATACGATACCCTCGGGGTCGGCATAGTCGCCCTCGAAGAGGGGATTACCGCTGGTGCGCTGGGCAGAAGCTGAAACCGAGCAGAGCATTGCAACGGCAAGGAGAATGGTTTTCGTTATGTTTTTCATATCGGTTAGTTTTGCGTGATTACTTCAGGCCCATAGATTCAACCAACGCCTGCGTCTCGGGCTTGTGGCCTCGGAACTCGACGTAGAGATCCATCGGATGACGCTGGCCACCCTGCTCGAGCAAACGGCGGAACGATGAGGCGGTCTTCTTATCGAAGATACCCTTCTCCTTGAAGAGCGAGTAGGCATCGGCAGCCAGCACCTCGGCCCACTTATAGCCGTAGTAGCCAGCAGCATAGCCGCCCGAGAAGATGTGCGTGAACGAAGGCGCCATAGCCGTACCCGCCACTACGGGAGTGATCTGCACGGGAGCCATAGCAGCTACCTCGAAGGGCTCGATCTCGCCCTCGTAGGGGGTGGTCATAGTGTGCCAAGCCATATCGGACATACCGAACGAGAGCTGACGCAGATTGCTGTAGGCGGCAAGGTAGTTCTTCGCAGCCACGATCTTCTCAACCAACTCGGCGGGGATAGGCTCGCCCGTCTGGTAGTGAACGGCCCAGAGGTCGAGGTACTCCTTCTCCGTAGCCCAATTCTCCATAATCTGCGAGGGGAGCTCGACAAAATCACGATATACGCTCGTACCGTTGAGCGACTCATACTCACCCTTGGCCAGCATACCGTGCAGCGCGTGGCCGAACTCGTGCAGGAAGGTGGTGAACTCGTCGAAGGTCAGAAGCGAGGGAGTGGTCTCGGTGGGCTTGGTGAAGTTCATAACGAGCGACACGAGGGGACGAGTCTCCTTGCCATCGACAACCTTTGCGCCGCGGAACTCGGTCATCCACGCGCCCGAGCTCTTCGATGCGCGGGGGAAGAAGTCGAGGTAGAGCACAGCCAGCAGATCCTTCTTGTCGTACACCTCATAAGCCTTGACCTCGGGGTGATAGACCTGAATGTTGTCGGCGGGCTTGAAGGTGATGCCGTAGAGCTTCTCGGCCAGCAGGAATACACCCTTGATGACGTTGTCGAGCTGCAGGTAAGGCTTCACCTGCTCGTCGTCGATGGCGTACTTCTCCGACTTATACTTCTCGGTGTAGTAGGCCCAATCCCAAGGCATTACATCGCCCTTGTGGCCCTTCGACTGCGCGTACTCGTTGATCATCGCATAGTCCTTGCGACCATAGTCGAGTGTCGAGGTGCGCAACTCCGAGAGGAACGAATTTACGTTGTCGGCGCTCTCGGCCATACGCTCCTCAAGGGTGAAGTCGGCGTGGGTGTCGTAGCCCAGAAGATTGGCGATCTTCATACGCAACGCCGTGATGTTGCGAATGATCTGCGAGTTGTCGAACTCACCACCCATCGCACGCGAGTTATAGGCGCGGTAGAGCTTCTCCTTGATGTCGCGCTGCGACGAATAGGTCATAAAGGGGCCGTAGCTCGGAGCCTTGAGCGTAACGGTCCAACCCTTCTCGCCACGAGCCTTGGCCTCGGCAGCCAAACCCTCCTTCACGAAGTCGGGAAGCTCGGCAACCTGAGCCTCGTTGGTGATGTTGATAGCGAAGGCGTTGGTTGCGCCCAGAGCGTTCTGACCGAAAACAAGCGTTGCCTCCGAGAGTTCCGAGGTGTACTTGCGATACTCCTCCTTCTTATCGTCGGCAAGAGCTGCGCCCGAGCGAGAGAAGCTCTTGTAGGTATCCTCCAACAGCTTCACATCAACGTGCGACAGACCGCGACGCGAACCCTCATATACGGCCTTAACGCGCTCGAAGAGCTGGGGGTTGAGCGAGACGTCGTTGCTCAGGGCGGTGAGCTTGGGCTGAATACGCAGGGCGATAGCGTCCATCTCGTCCGAGGTGTCGGCCTCGCGCAGGTTGTAGAACAGGCCCATAATGCGGTTCAGCAGCGCACCCTGACGCTCCATCGCCACGATCGTATTCTTGAACGTAGGCTCGGCAGGGTTATTCACGATGGCATCGATCTCGGCACGCGATACGGCGATGGCCGTCTCGATGGCGGGCTCGTAATGCTCGATCTTTATATCGTTAAAGGGGGGTGTGGCGTGAGGGGTGGTCCACTCGGCCAACAAGGGGTTTGAGGTGTCAATCTCGGGAAGGACAGCAACGGGCATCTCGTCGCCCCCGCAGCCTGCCATCAATGCACTGAAAGTCATAATAAATAAAAGTTTTTTCATCGTTACAATTGTTATATGGTTTCTTAATTACTTTCTACTGGGTTCTCTGTCGGATTCTCGGCCGCCGCCAACGAATCGGCCTCGGCCTGAAGGCGTGCCGCCTCACGCTCACGACGCGAACGCTCGGCACGCTGACGTGCCGCCTCGCGAGTATCGACACGGGGAATATCTACAACCTGCTCCGTCTCCTCCTCTACGATCGGCTCTGCATCGGCCAAACCGCGAGCAATGAGCATAGCCTGCTTGTCGGGATCATCACCGCGGAAGGCGCGATACATATCCATACCATCCCTCTCGCCACCACGCGAAAGAATCTCGCGGCGGAAACGCTCGGCTGTGCTCTTGTCGAACAGATCGCCGCTCTCGACAAAGGCTTGGAAGGCATCCTTATCGAGCACCTCGGCCCAGATGTAGAAGTAGTAGCCCGCGGCATAGCCGCCATCGAAGATGTGGCTGAAGATGGGATAGTGATAGCGAGGCTCGATCTGCGGGATAAGGCCGCGCTTCTCGACCAGAGCCTCACGCTCGAAGGCCGCAACGTCGCTCAGGTCGGCACTCTGGCGCGAGTGAATATCCATATCCGAGAGCGCCGCCGCCACCAACTCGGTAGTATTGAAGCCCTCGTTGAACTGCTTGCTGCGATTGATGCGCTCGATCAGAATCTCGGGCATAACATCGCCCTTGCGGTAGTGTACGGCGTAGTGCTTGAGCATATCGGGAGCGAAGGCCCAATTCTCCATAATCTGCGAGGGGAGTTCGACAAAGTCGCCCTCAACGCCGCCCAGTCCGCGATACTCGACATCGGCAAAGAGTGAGTGCAGAGCGTGGCCAAACTCGTGGAAGAAGGTCTCCACCTCGTCCAGCGTCAGCAACGCCGGAGTGCTACCCGCAGGGCGGGTGAAGTTCGTTACGATGCTCACAACAGGCTTTACGCGCTCACCATCCCGATACGACTGATCGACAAAGGTACCGCACCACGCGCCACCCTCCTTGCCATCGCGCGGATGGAAGTCCATATAGAGCGCGCCGAGGGGCTCATCGTTGTTATCGATCACCTCATACACTTCGCACTCGCTGTGATATACGGGGGCTTTCAAGGGGCGTATCGTAATGCCATAAAGACGGTTGCAGAGGAAGAAGATGCCGCCCTTGACATTCTCAAGCGAGAAGTACTCGCGGATGTCGCTCTCCTCGATGTTGTAATCCGAAATTCTCACCTTCTCGGCGTAGTACCACCAATCCCACGCCGCAAACTCCGCATCGCGGCCCTCGTCGCGGCGGAACTGACGCTGCATACGTCTCAGCTCGTCGTCGGCACGCTCCAATGCGGGAGTCCAAATCTCGTCCAGCAGCTCATACACAGCCTCGGGCGATGAGGCCATCTCGTTCGAGGTAACATAGTGAGCGTAAGAGTCGTAGCCCAGCAGGCGGGCCTTCTCGTAGCGCAGGTTGGCAATCTCGGCGATAATCTCATTGTTATCCCACTCGCCGCCGTCGTTGCACATCGCAAGGTAGGCCTTGAAGATCTCCTCGCGCAGGGCACGGTCGCGGGCGTAGGTCAGAAGCGAGGTCATACTCGGACGCTGCAACGTGAAGAGGAATTTATCGTCGCCGTGGCCGCGATCCTTGGCCGCCTGACGCGCCACATCACGCACGATGGCAGGCACACCCGTCAGCTGCTTGGCCTCGGTCAGAAGCTCGTAGGCGTTGGTTGCCGCCAGCAGATTTGAGCTGAACTGAACGCTCAGCGTCGAGAGTTGTTCGTTGATCTGCT
The DNA here is from genome assembly GCA_015059925.1 of Rikenellaceae bacterium. Lineage (GTDB taxonomy): Bacteria > Bacteroidota > Bacteroidia > Bacteroidales > Rikenellaceae > Alistipes. Next base: position 23,980 of record SUZL01000006.1, on the reverse strand, counting down.
TGAGTTTGGTCTTATCATCCTCCGAGAGCAAAGCACCCGAGCGAACGAAATCGTCGTAAATCTTCTCCGTCAGTCGCAACTGCTCCTCGTCAAGATCGAGTGCGTGGCGACGGTCATACACCGAGCGGATCTTCTCGAAGAGGCGGTCGTTCATCGCAATGGCGTCGTCGTGGATCGCCAGACGGGGATATATCTCAGCCTCAAGCGCTTGAATCTGCTCGTTCGTATCGGCCGAGGCGATCATACCAAAGACCGAGGCAACGCGCGCAAGCAGCTCACCGGAGTTATCGTAGGCAAGGATGACATTCTCGAACGTAGGCTCATCGACATTATCGACAATAGCCGCAATCTCCTCGTTCTGCAACGACATACCGCGCTCGAAGGCGGGGCCGTAGTGCTCGGGCACAATGCGATCGAAGGGCGGAACGCCGTATGGCGTCTCCCACACGGGCTCGAAGAAGGGGTTGTCGCCAACTTCTTTGCGCTTGCCGCACGAGGCGACAGAGAGAATTATCACCACAAATGCGAATAAACGTGAAAAGCGTTTCATTACTTAAATTTATATTAATACCTTTGCAAAGGTAATATTTAACACTAAGTTATGCAACTATTTTACGCACCTGATATCACACCGCCCCTCTACACGCTCAGCGACGAGGAGTCAAAACACTGCGTTAGAGTACTGCGTCTGGGCGTGGGCGACAGCCTGCACATCACCGACGGACGGGGAAATATGCACCTCTGCCGTATCGTCGAGGCACACCAGCACCACTGCACCGTCGAGGTGGTTTCGACCCAGAGCGATTATGAACCGCTACCCTACTCGCTGACGATGGCCGTAGCACCGACGAAGAACATCGACCGCTTCGAGTGGTTCCTCGAAAAGGCCACCGAGGTGGGCGTGAGCCGCATCATCCCCATCGAGAGCGACCACAGCGAGCGCCGCGCAATCAAGCACGAGAGAGAGCTGCGCGTCATCACCTCGGCCGTGAAGCAGTCGCTGAAGGCATATCATCCCATTTTGGAGGATTTGACGCCACTGCGCGAGATCATCACCCGACCTTTCGACGGACAAAAGTTCATTGCCCACTGCGATCCCTCGTTTGAAAAGAGGGAGTATCTGCCCGCAATTATTAAAAAAAATGAAAATATTTTAATTTTAATCGGCCCCGAGGGTGATTTTTCGCCCGAAGAGATTAAATTTGCGCTCGAAAACGGTTTTGAGTCCATCTCGCTCGGAAGCCAGCGTCTGCGCACAGAGACCGCAGCCGTAGCAGCGACCATAATGGTGGCGACGATTAACGGACTCTAATGCACAATCCTTTCGGGCAATGCAAGCCCCGAGAAGGAGTAACGGAAGTAGGTTAATTTTTATTTTTTAACAATGTTTTATCTCTATCTGCTCATAGCCCTTGCTCTGCTTGTGGCGGCGATATTCCTTTCGCCTCTGCGAGCCAAGGTGTGGGTTTCGTTTGCGGCAATCGCGGCGGCAGCCCTTGCGGTGGCCGTACCCTCGATTGCGACACTCGCAGGCGGCGATGCGATTCAGGTGGCATCGTCGATTCGCTCGGTGGTCGATACGGGAGCGCTTGCGATTGACTCGCTCTCGGCCATATTCCTGCTGATAATCGGCGTGGCGGGCATTGCGACTGCGCTCTACTCGCGCGGCTATCTGGCCCACTACCTCAACAAAAAATCTTCGGCACACATCTCGCTCCACTACACGGCATTGGTGCTGCTCGTAGTGTCGATGATGCTCGTAGTGATGGCCGACGGCGGTTTTCTCTTCCTCTTTGCGTGGGAGCTGATGACCATCGCCTCGTTCATCCTGATTCTGTTCGATGCCGAGCGTCCCGAGGTGCTGCGTGCAGCGTTGGCATATCTGGTGATGATGCACGTCGGATTCATCTTCCTCGTGGCGGGATTTGTCGGTGCGGAGGCTGCGACGGGCAGCGCTTCATTCTCGGCCTTGGGCCGCTGCTTTGCCGAGGGCACGAATACGGGAATCTTCATTCTGTTCCTTCTCGGCTTTGGAATGAAGGCGGGACTCTTCCCGATGCACGTCTGGCTGCCGGAGGCTCACCCTGCCGCTCCGTCGCACGTCTCGGCCATAATGTCGGGCGTGATGATTAAGACGGGTGTCTATGGCGTGATTCGCGTCGTGAGCCAAATGACGGCTGTGGAGCAGATTCATACGGCGGGCGTAGTGATCCTCACGGCGGGTATCGTAACAGGTCTGTGGGGTGTGATTCTGGCCGCCGTGCAGAACGACGTGAAGCGACTATTGGCATACTCGAGTATCGAGAACGTGGGCGTGATCTTCATCGGCTTGGGCATTGCGACGCTCTCGATGGCTGCGGGCCATACGGGTGTGGCTATGCTGGCGATGTGCGGTGCGCTGATGCACACGATCAACCACTCGTTATTCAAGTCGCTGCTCTTCTTTGGTGCGGGTAACATATACTCGCAGATGCACACGACGCTGCTCGACCGCTTCGGAGGTGTGGCCAAATATATGCCCGTAACGGCAATTCTGTTCCTGCTGGCTACGGTTGCCATCTGCGCTCTGCCGCCGATGAATGGCTTTGTGAGCGAGTTCCTGATTTATTTAGGTATGCTGGACAGCGTGCGCGACGGCGTGAATACGCTCTACGCGGCCGGGGGAATCTTGGCTCTGGCGCTGATTGGAGGCATTGCCGTTTTGGCCTTTACGAAACTCTACGGCACGCTCTTCCTCGGCTCGCCACGCGACCACCACGTTGCCGAGTCGGAGGAGGTGGATAGCCTGCGCATTGCCGCTATGGGAATCCCTGCGGCGGGAATGATTATGATCGGTCTCTTCCCGCAGTACGCCATCCGCATCGTCGAGCGAACGGTCTGTGCGCTCACCGATGCCGAGGCCATCTTCATCGACTACTACGCCGCATCGGCCCTGAGCCGATTGTCGCTCACGGCGTTGCTCATACTCATAGTTATCACGCTGCTCTACGTCATCAAGAGCCGCGCACAAGGCTCACGCACCGTTGAGAAGGGCCCGACGTGGGGTTGTGGTTTCACCTCGCCCAACATCCGTATGCAATATACGGGCGAGTCGTTCGCCGAGGGGTTGGAGTCAATCGCCACATCGCTCACGCAGAACACCGTCGAGGGCCGTGCCGTCGGCAAGAGCGAGATATTCCCCTCGACGCACAACTACAACGTGCGCCACAAGGATAAGATCGACCGTCTGCTGGCCGAGTGGTGGGTGGAGCTGCTGCGCATAATCAACAAGCGAATAATGAAGCTGCGAACGGGAAAGATCAACCACTACATCCTCTTTGCGCTGCTGTTCCTCGTTGCGATATTTGTTCTTTCACTCCTTAATTTAATTTAGCGTATGGGAATTCTGCTTAATACAATTCTGATGATTGTGGTTGCCATCGCCATCCCGGGAGTGATCAACCGCACACGCGCCCTTTTGGCGGGACGAAAGGGCCTGCCATTTATGCAGCACGTTCGCAACGTCTCGCTGCTGCTACGCAAGGGAACGGTCTATTCGACCACCACAACGGCGCTGTTCCGCATAGCACCCGCCGTATATCTCGGAGCCGCTATCGTGGCTATGCTTATGATTCCCGTAGCCGACCTCTATCCCCTGATCTCGTTCGAGGGCGATGTGATCTGCTTCGCCTACACGCTGGCTCTGGCTCGCGTGGCGATAATTCTGGCGGCGATGGATACGGGCTCATCGTTCGAGGGTATGGGTGCTGCACGCGAGGCTCTGTATGGAGCGCTCATCGAGCCTGCGCTGATGATTGGCTTCGCTACGCTGGCTATGTTCTGCGGCTACACGTCGTTTGCCGATATTTTCGAGAGCGAGCAGTCGCTGAACCTGCACCTGACGATCGTGATGGTGCTGACGGCATATCTCTTCGTCAAGATCACCTTCGTCGAGTCGGGCCGCGTGCCAGTGGATGATCCGCGCACGCACCTCGAGCTGACGATGATTCACGAGGTTATGTGTCTCGATTACAGCGGTATCGATATGGGTATGATCCACATCGCCGGCTGGATCAAGACCGCCTGCTTCTCGATGATTGCAGCCAACGCTGTGGTTGCGACCGGCTGCTTCCACTGGTGGTTGGCCGTGCCTTTGGCAATCCTGCTGACGGGAGTGTCGGTGGGTGTTGTGGAATCGACGCAGGCGCGCAACAAGCTGGTGCGCAACACCACGTTCATCGTAACGATTTCGGCCCTCGCGGCGCTGATATTCTTCATCGGTTATCTGTTGCAGTTGGATATTAATATTTAGGATATGTTACTTTCGCTCATTATATTATACATCATAACGCTCATCTACATCTCAATCGTTGAGCGCTTCCGCAACTACGCGACCATCATCGCCTATCAGGGATGGCTGCTGCTGGGCATTGCTCTGCTCAGACTGCATACGCTCGAATGGTTGGAGCTCTCGTTCATCATTCTCGAGACGCTGATTTTCAAAGCGCTCATTGTCCCTGCGATCCTGATGCGCGTGATTCGCCAGACCAACATCAACCGCGTGAAGAGCTCCGGCACGTCGCAGTTCAACTCGCTGATGCTCTCGTTCACGGCCCTTGTGGTGAGTGCCATCACAACGTACTACGTTGCCGACTCGTCGGTGCATATGATCTTCTTCGGCGTGGCGTTGTACGCTCTGCTGAGTGGATTGATTCTGATAGTGTTGCGTTCGAGAATTTTCTCGCATATGGTCGGATTTCTCGTTATCGAGAACGGCGTGTTCCTCTTCTCGATGGCTATCGGCGTGGAGATGCCGATGTTGATCAACGCCGCCATTATGCTCGATATTTTGATGTCGGTGCTGATGCTCGGCCTATTTATGACCAAAGTCGATGACCAGATCCACACCAACGACAGCGATTCATTAACCCACGTTAAGGACTAAAGGCTATGATTTATATATTCTTCGCAATATGGCTGGCAATAAGTGCTGCGTGCTTCTTTGCCAAGAGCCGAAAGGTGGTTCACATCCTCTGCGGCCTCTATATGGCCGTACATACCATTTTTGCCGCAATGCTGTGGCTGGGCGGGGCATACCTCACCTCGTCGGGCGGATTTTTCACCTTCGACGAGTTGGGAACGCTCTTCTACGCACTGCTGGCCGTTGTGGCAACGTTCGTACTGATTCACTCGCAGGAGTATCTGAAGGATGACAAGATAACGAATTACAGAAACTACTTCGCCCTGCTGATGCTGCTCATAACCTCCATCACGGGAGTGTATTTTGCCGACAACATCGCCGTAACGTGGATTCTGCTCGAGACCACGACGCTCTGCGCAGCGGGTATCATCTACCACCGCCACTCGAAGGCGACGCTCGAGGCGACGTGGAAGTATCTGTTCGTCTGCTCGACGGGTATTGCCATCGCCTACCTCGGAATCCTGCTGCTCTCGGCCGCAGCGTCAAACAACTCACTGAGCTACAACGATCTGCAACAGCTTATCGCCAACGGAAATCCGCTCTACCTAAAGGTTGCATTCCTGCTGATCATAACGGGATATAGCTGTAAGATGGAGATCTTCCCGCTCTACACCATCGGTGTCGATGCCAACTTCGCAGCCCCTGCGCCCGCCTCAGCAATCATCTCGACGGCGCTGGTCAATGCCGGTTTTCTGGCCATCTTCCGCGTCTATCGACTCTTTGCCGAGACACCCGTTTTCGAGTGGGTGCGACACGTCATCCTGCTCGTCGGAGTGCTGAGTCTGATTGTGGGAGCGTTGTTCCTGCGCCGCACGAACAACTACAAGCGTTTTCTCTCGTACTCAACGGTCGAGAATATGGGTATCGCGGCCATCGGCCTCGGCGTAGGTGGCATTGGCGTATGGGCGGCGCTGTTCCACGTCGTGTGCCACACGCTCATCAAGAGCAGTCTGTTCCTGCAGATTGCCGTCGTACGTCAGGTATATAACGGCTACCGCATCAACCGAATCGGCGACTACATCAGCATCAACAAGGTGGGAGCCATCGGCCTTCTGGTGGGTATGGTTGTAGTGCTGGCATTCCCCCCTTCGCCGCTATTTATCTCGGAGCTGATGATCTTCAAGCAGGCCATCTCGGGCGGCAATTGGCTGCTGCTGGCAACGATGTTGTTGCTGCTGTGCGTAGTGATCTACTCGATCTGCTTCCGCATAATAAAGCTCTGCTATCAGCCCAATCAGGACGAGCTGCACCTCTCGAAGATCAACCGCCGATTGTCGTACAGCGCCCTCTCGCTCATCGTGGCGGCCATCGTGCTGGGATTGTGGCAGCCAGCGATGCTGAGTAATATAATTGATAAAATTGTAACATTCTAAGTTATGATATACTACACGACCGACAACCTTGCCGCCTCGGTGGAGCTGAAGGATGTGCCCGATGTTGGGTATGCCGCTCTGTATGAGGATCTGAGCGAGCGACTCAAGCAACGACGCTACCACGTCGTACACTACTTCGCTGTGCCCGATGGCGAGGCTCTGCGTTTCTATCTTCTGCTGGCCGACGATGAGGAGCATCGAGTGATGATCTCGTCGTTCCGTATGGAGTACTACGACGACGTGGCTCTGCCATCGCTCACGGCCCTGCACCCTGCACTTCACCCCTTCGAGCGCGAGATTGCGGAGCTGTATAACGTCGAGTTCGACTCGATGCCTTGGTGCAAGCCCTTGCGTTTCTCGTTCGATCGCCGCAACCGCAACTCGACCATCGACAACTACCCCTTCTACTCGATCGAGGGCGATTCGTTGCACGAGGTGAACGTAGGCCCGATTCACGCGGGTATCATCGAGCCGGGAGCATTCCGATTTATCTGCAACGGCGAGAATGTGCTGCATCTGGAGATTGCGTTGGGCTACCAGCACCGAGGCGTGGAGCACGAGTTCGCCGCAACGCAGAACCGTCTGCGACAGACCTTGATAGCGGAGTCCATCGCGGGCGATAGTGCCATAGCGCACTCGACGGCCTACTGCACGACGGTGGAGAAGCTCGGTCTGGGCACAGCGTCGGAGGCACTCTCGACGGAGCGCACCGTAGCGCTGGAGTTGGAGCGTATGGCGATGCACATTGCCGACACGGGAGCGCTGTCGATGGATGTTGGTTATCAGCTCGGACAGGTGGCGTGTGAGGCGCTGCGAACGATGACCATCAACACCACGCAGGCGTGGTGCGGCAACCGCTTCGGCAAGGGTTTGATACGCCCTGCGGGAACGAACAAGCCTCTGACGCAGGAGAAGATACGGATGATCGCAGAGAACGTGAAGGAGATTCGCCACCGCTACAACGAGGTTGTGGAGGATATTGCCTCGTCGCCTTCGCTGCTCTCGCGTTTTGAGCAGTGCGGCATCGTACCCAAGACGGAGATGGCGCGCATCGGTGGCGTAGGTATGGCCGCCCGAGCGAGTGGCGTGGGACGCGATATTCGCCTTTCGCACCCCTTCGGGGCATACACCCGCCTGCAACACAAGATGGTGCTCCAGCACGATGGCGATGTGATGGCACGCCTGAGGATGCGTTGCGACGAGGTGCTGCAGTCGGCCGACTACATCGTGGCGCTGCTCGAGGGCTACAAGCCCGCGGAGATTGCCCGCCCCGACTACTGCTCACCGCTCAAGGCCCGCTCGTTGGCCTTCTCGCTGGTGGAGGGTTGGCGAGGCGAGATATGCCACGTTGCGCTGACCGATACTCAGGGCGCTATTGCGACCTACAAGATCAAAGATCCCAGCCTGCACAACTGGTTGGCGCTGGCGCTGGCCGTGCGTGGCGAGGGAATCTCGGATTTCCCGATTTGCAATAAGAGTTTTAATCTGTCGTACTGCGGCCACGACCTTTAGCCGCTAAAAAACAAAGATATGATACTACCAAAGATAAAGGTACTCCGTAGCCACGGATGGCAGTATATACCCGACCTTAACGCAGTCAATCTGACCGATGAGTTTCGCGGTCGTCCCATTCTGACGCCGAGCGCGGATATGGCCGACGTGGAGGCTGCGGCGAAGATCTGCCCGACGGGAGCGATCTCGGCAAACCCCTTCACGCTCGATCTGGGACGCTGCCTGTTCTGCGGCGAGTGCGCCCTGCGTGCCCCGAAGAATATCCGTTTCACGAACGATTATAAGATTGGCTCCTCGTCGCGCGAGGCGCTCGTCGTTAAGCCCGGCGACGAAGGTATCGACTTCTGCCACAAGGAGGTTCGCGCCGAGATACCAAAGCTATTCTCGCGTGCGCTGAAGCTGCGTCAGGTATCGGCCGGCGGTGATGCCTCGGTGGAGATGGAGCTCAACGCTACGGGCAACGTGAACTTCGACTTCGGTCGCTACGGAGTGGAGTTTGTGGCTTCGCCACGCCACGCCGACGGAGTGGTCATCACGGGCCCCATTTCGCAAAATATGGCCGAGGCACTCGACATCTGCTACCACTCGATTCCCGACCCGAAGGTGGTGATTGTCTGCGGCTCGGAGGCTATCTCGGGCGGATTGTACGCCCAGAGTCGCGCCGTCAACCGAGGCTTCCTCGATCGTTACAAGGTCGATCTGTGGCTGCCCGGTGCGCCCACTCACCCGATGACGTTCATCGACGGAGTAATGAATATGATAAACCTTAAAACCCGATAAAAATCCAACACTATGGAGAGTCTGCAACAGATTATCGACAGCGCCAATGACCTGCTGTGGAGCTATATTATGATTGCCGCGCTACTGCTGTGCGCCGCCTATTTTACCCTGCGAAGTGGCTTTGTGCAGTTTCGTATGATTGGCGAGATGTTTCGCCAGCTCATCAACTCCACTGAACGCCGCCGCGACGAGGGCGCAAAACACATCTCCCCCTTCGAGGCCTTCGTGGTCTCGCTGGCAAGCCGCGTCGGAACGGGCAATCTGGCGGGTGTGGCTACGGCTGTGGCTGTGGGTGGTCCGGGAGCTGTCTTCTGGATGTGGATCATTGCGCTGCTGGGAGCAGCCAACGCCTTTGTTGAGAGCACGTTGGCACAGCTCTACAAGCGTCGTTCGGCCGACTCCTACATCGGCGGTCCGGCCTACTACATCGAGTGGGGCCTTAGGTGCCGACCGATGGCTATCCTGTTCAGCGTGCTGACGATCGTAACCTTCGGCTTCGCCTTCAACACCGTGCAGAGCAACACTCTGTGCGAGGCTGTGGAGAACGCCTTTGGAATCGACAGACTCTACATCGGCATTGCGATAACCATTTCGACCTTGATAATCATCTTCGGCGGAATCCAGCGCATCGCAAAGGTGAGCTCGGTGGTTGTGCCCGTAATGGCCGTAGGATATATTCTGCTGGCATTTGTCGTTGTGGCGATGAACATCGGATCGCTGCCCGAGGTGCTTAAGACCATCATCGACAGCGCCTTTGGCGTGGAGCAGGTCGTCGGCGGAGGAATGGGTGCTGCGGTGATGCAGGGCATAAAACGCGGCTTGTTCAGCAACGAGGCGGGTATGGGATCGGCCCCCAATGCGGCCGCTACGGCCTCGACCTCGCACCCCGTAAAGCAGGGACTTATACAGACTCTTGGTGTCTTCACCGACACACTTATTATATGCTCTTGTACGGCATTCATCATCCTTGCGAGTGGCGTAGAGCTTGGTGGCGAGCTGGATGGCGTACGACTCACGCAGGAGGCCCTGACGAGCCAGATTGGCATCACGGGACGTATCTTCGTGGCTGTGGCGATATTCTTCTTCGCCTTTAGTTCGATCTTCGGCAACTACTACTACGGCGAGGCCAACGTGCGATTTATCACCTCGTCGCAGAGGGTACTCAACATCTACCGCATCATCGTTGGTGCGATGGTTATGGGCGGTGCGATGATGAGTCTTAAGATGGTGTGGAGCTTGGCCGATCTGACGATGGGCCTGATGACGCTCTGCAACATCGTGGCTCTGGTGCTGCTTGGCCGTCAGGCATTGCTACTGCTGGATGATTACCGCCGACAGAAGCGCGAAGGCAAAGATCCCGTATTTGAAAAGCGGGCAATCAAGGAGCTTGCCGAGAATGACAATATCGAGTGCTGGTAAAATAAAAGGGCTGTCCGTTTGGGGCAGCCCTTTTTCTTACTCTTCGTATAAAAGGTATTTTCTTCTTAAAACCTTAAACTTTTCCACATCCTCCTGCCAGCGCGCACGAATCTCCGCGGCCGAGTGGCCCGCTATGATCATATCGCGCACATAATCTACGCCTGTCAGCAGCAGGAACATCCGCGTAAAGAACTTCTCGCCGAGACCGAGGTTGCGGTAGGCATCGATCACATACTCAAGGTTAAACCCTGCGGCGATGACAGCCTCATCCTCCACGCCACGCAAATCGACGCCATAGCACTTCTGATCCTTGAGCGGGGGATTCTTCGCACCAGCCACGCTACGGGGCGTAAACGAGAACTCCGAGCCACGATAGTCGGGGTGGCCATACACCTCGAAAGGCGCATCCGTACCGCGTCCCAACGAGCAGACCGTACCCTCGAACAGACAGGTCGAAGGATAGAGATAAATCGAGTGCTGCGTGGGCAGATTTGGCGACGGAGCAATGGGTATCTGGTAGCGGCTCTGGTGGGTGTAGCCGTCGCACCTGACAACCTCCACGTCGCACCTCTTAGACCAACCCTCGCCTTGCGCCATCAGTGCAATCTCGCCCATCGTAAGGCCGTGAACAACGGGAATAGGCAACGCTCCCACGCCCGACTTATACTTCATATCGAGCAGAGGCCCATCGACATACATTCCGTTGGGATTGGGGCGATCGAGCACCACTACTCGGCGCGAAAAGTCGGCGCAGGCATCAATCATACGAATCATCGAGATGTAGTAGGTGTAGAATCTGAGTCCCACATCCTGCATATCGACAAGCAGCACATCGAACGCCTCCATCTTCTCGTCCGAGGGGCGTTGCGCATTGCCATCGTAGAGCGACCAGATGGGCACTCCCGTGCGCTCATCTACCGAGCTGGCTACCTTCTCGCCCGCATCTGCGCCCCCACGAAAGCCGTGCTCGGGGGAGAAGATGCCGACAAGTTGCACACCTCGGCGCACCAACATATCGACCAAATGCTCCTCACCCACCATCGCCGTATGGTTGGCCAGAACGGCTACGCGCCGCCCCTCCAACTTAGGCAGATACTCGGCCGTACGCTCCGCTCCGACAACGATTCGCGCAGGCTCGGCAGTCGCCTCACACGAAAGGCAGATGAGAGATAGAAATATTAGAAAGATGTGTTTCACTGCATTGATATTTATTGATGCCAAAAGCCCCGCATTATACGCTTTCAGCCCCGCCTGTTTGCATTAGATATTCTTTAATAAATCCGTCCAAATCGCCATCCATAACCGCCTCTACGGCCGAGGTCTGATAGCCCGTGCGGTGATCCTTCACGCGGCGATCGTCGAAGACGTAGGAGCGAATCTGTGAGCCCCACTCGATACGTTTTTTCGTCGCCTCGAGGGCCTGCTGCGTGGCCATACGTTTCTCCAACTCACGCTGATAGAGCTTCGAGCGCAGGATGCGCATAGCGTTATTGCGGTTGTCGAGCTGCGAGCGCGTCTCGCTATTCTCGATCAGAAACTCAACAGCCTCGCCCGTATCGGGATCCTTGCCGTGATAGCGCAGGCGAACGGCCGTCTCGACCTTATTCACATTCTGACCACCCGCACCACTCGAGCGGAAGGTGTCCCACTCATAATCCGATGGGTTGATCGTGATCTCGATCGAATCATCGACGGCAGGCGTAACGAAAACTGAAGCGAACGTCGTTTGGCGTTTGTTGTTGGCATTGAAGGGCGAAAGACGCACCATACGATGCACGCCATTCTCGCTCTTGAGGTAGCCGTAGGCGTAGTCGCCCTCGATCTGGAGCGTGCAGGATTTAACGCCCACCTCGTCGCCCGCTTGGTAGTCCATCATACGATATTTGTAGCCGTGCGCATCGCACCAGCGCGTGTACATACGCAGCAGCATCGAGGCCCAATCAAGCGCCTCCGTGCCGCCAGCACCGGCGTTGATGTCCATAATGGCGCTCATCTTATCCTCCTCCGAGCGGAGCATATTGCGCAGCTCCAAAGCCTCGATAAGCTCCATCGTGCGGGCATACTGCTCCTCCATTTCGGCCTCGGTCGAGAGCTCGGCAGCCACGAATTCGGGCATCAGCTGCAACTCCTCAACAGCCTTGCACACAGCATCATAATCCTCAACCCACGACTTGATGGATGCCACCTTGCGCAGTTGCTTCTGCGCCGCCTCGGCATCGTCCCAGAAGGCGGGGTCTTGGGTTCGCTCCTCCTCGTTCTGAAGGTCTATACGTCGCTGAGCGATGTCAAAGACACCTCCCCAACGAATCCTGTCGTCTTATAGCCTCTTTAATTTGATCTTCTGAAATCATATAAATTAATTTACGCTGATCCTATACCTTAACGCATACCTTGCGGTCCGTGGCCGCATCTATTTATCCTTGTTCTTATTTTTATAATGGCCCTCATACGCCGCACCAAGTGCAACTCCGATACAAAGACCAATCGGGATGTTATCCATAGCAATGCCCACCATCAAGCCTAATGCTACACCAATGGCTATACCTTGACCTTGCTCAAGATTTTTCTTCTCCTTCGCCATAGTCTCTAACTATTAAAACTCCCACTCTAAAAACTTCTTATGATTAGGCTAATAGATGTAACCTAAAAATTGTATAACAAGAGCTATTTTGAAGCTGCTCGCAGACTGCAAAACCGCAGTTTACTCGACGTAAATCAGCTGCCAATTCGACAACCTAAAATATCTACCTAATTATCAAATTATTACTCGCGTATATCGTGGTTCTTATGTAATTTTATCACATACAATTTGCATACAAAATCGAAGATTTCAGGAAAATAGTAATGCTAAAATACCACAACAAAATTTTCTGTCGTAATAGGCGATTATTTCTATTTTCTTTCACTTCCGACACCACAAAGGTATAAAAATAATGCTGACGAAAAGAGAAGTTGCGATAATTTCTTTTTTCGCCAGCATATTTTATGCTGTCAATGCACAAATAAGTTTAGTCCGTTTTGGGTATATAGCCAATGGAATAAACTAAACTTGCACTATTGTCAGAACATTATTAACCCATCTTACCTGTAAGGTAGGCTTTGGTGCGCTCGTCTGATGGGTTGGAGAACATTGTGGCGGTGTCACCATACTCAACCAACTCACCAAGGTACATAAACATCGACTTTGACGAGATTCGCATCGCCTGTCCCATATTGTGGGTAACAATCAATATGGTTACCTCTTTTTGAAGTTCCTGCATCAACTCCTCGATATGTGCCGTGGCGATAGGGTCAAGAGCCGAGGTAGGCTCGTCCATAAGCAATATGTCAGGTTTCATAGCTAAGGCGCGGGCAATGCACAAACGTTGTTGCTGACCACCCGAGAGGAATGTTCCCTTCTTGTTCAACACATCCTTAACCTCATCCCACAATGCAACACTTCGTAGGCAGCGTTCCACCGTTTCATCTTTCTCGGTCTTCGATAGGCGGATACCATTAAGCGCATAGCCCGAGAGAACATTATCGTAGATGCTCATCGTAGGGAATGGTGCAGGACGCTGAAAGACCATACCAACCCTTCGGCGCACATCGATAGGCTCCATCGCAAGGATATTTTCGCCATTGAGCAAAATCTCGCCATCGACACGGATATTGGGATAGAGGTTATGCATAAGGTTTACGGCACGCAATAATGTAGATTTACCGCACCCCGAAGGTCCCATAATGGCGGTTATTGTATTTCGGTCGATGGCTGCCGATACATATTTCACCGCCATCGTCTGCTTGGTATATGATACGCAAGTCTTATTAAATTCAAGTATAGGTGTTACTGATTCCATCTCTTTGCAAGATATTTAGCTGTAAGATTCAATGTAAGAACAAATAATAACAAGAAGAGCGATGCGCCCCAAATCAACTCTTGCAAGTTGGGGTCGTTGAAGAACTCCCAGATAAGCAGGGGCACTGCCGAAATAGGCTTATCGATTGCAAATCTGATGAATGAGCAACCGAGGGCAGTAAACATCAGCGGTGCAGTCTCACCAATAACTCGTGAAATGGCAAGCAACACACCCGTAAAGATACCACCAAAGGCTGCGGGAAGTTGTACTTTCATCATCACACGGGCACGGTTACCTCCGAGTGCCAACCCCGCCTCCTTGAGTGACGCAGGGAGGATTTTTAGAGTCTCCTCCGTAGAACGAATAATAAGCGGTAGCATCATAATGAAAAGTGCTGCGCTACCAGCGATTGCCGAGTAGCCCTTCATCGGAACGACCACCCAGATATAGACCACAATACCGATAATTACCGATGGTGTTCCTTGCAGCAGGTCGGTAAGATAGCTTACCGTCTGAGCAAATCTATTTTTAGGATTCTCTGCCAAAAATGCACCGCACAAAATACCTATTGGCACAGCCACAATAGCAGCTATACCCAGCATTATCATCGTGCCGATAATACCATTTGCAATGCCACCAGGGATTGGCTCACCTGCCTCGATAGCCTTCATCGCCTTGTAAGCCGTGGGGGTTGGCTCGGTAAAGAACGACCACGAGAGCTGATCGTATCCACGCAGAAACACCTCTCCCAAAATAGCAAACAGAGGAACAGCCGTAAGGGCGGCAAAAATACACACAGCCCATAGCAATGCTCTATCCTTTGCCAAACGATTTCTAATTTTCAACTTGTTCATAGTTATGCTATTCTTGCGCGTTTAATCATTATTTTACCTATCAAATTTATGAATGCCGTAATCAGGAATAGAATCAGACCTATGGCAATAAGCGACGAGAGCTTCAAATCATCAGCCTCGCCAAATTGGTTGGCGATGATTGATGCCATCGAATTACCCGTCGAGGTGATTGAGTCGGGGATATTGTTCGTATTACCGATAAGCATCGTCACGGTCATCGTCTCGCCCAAAGCACGACCAATGGCCAGAATATACGATGAGAAGATACCCGAACCCGCAACGGGGAATACTACTTTGCGAATAACCTCGGCACGGGTTGCACCAAGACTATATGCTCCCTCTTTTAAATCGTTTGGCACCATCTTAATAAACTCGGCGCTGAGCGATGCGGCATAAGGCACAATCATAATCGCCAGTACCAGCGAGGCAGTCAATATGCCAGAGCCTTGTGGCGAGATATTGAGAGCCATAATAATTGGGCGCAAGGTGTAGAAACCCCACAGACCATAGATTATAGAGGGGATGCCCGCCAATAGGTCCGTTACAGTGCTCAATACAGCAGCCACCTTTGTTCCCTTAAAGTACTCGCCCACGAATAATGCAACAGGTAGTGAAAAGGGAATACAAAAGATAAGAGCCAAGAGCGTAGTCATCAGCGTACCCGTAATGAAGGGCAACGCTCCATACTGCTCTGCGCCCTCGGTATAACTCCACTCCGACGAGGTTAGGAACTTAAAGAATCCGAAGTGCTCGAATGCTTCGTATGCGTCAGTGACGAGGGCGTAAACCACGCCCCCGCACACTATCGGCATTATCAATGCAGCTGCGAACAATAGGATTTTATATAATTTATCGTTCATAGCTGTCTGTTATTGCAATATTGCCACACCGTCATAAGTAACGGTCTTCAAGTTTGTTATACTCAACTCCTTTGCCTTTGCTGGAAGAGGTGCATAATGAACCTCTGATGTGATATGCTGTGCCTCATCCGAGAGAATATATTTCAAGAGGTCGAGTGTAGCAGCAGCCTGTTCTTTCGAGCGATCAGAGTAATTTTGCTCCTTGTAGATAATCATCCAAGTGAATGTTGAGATGGGATATGCACCAGCAGCATCGGCATTAGTGATTGAGCAACGAGTATCGGCAGGAATTACACCCGAAGCTGCTGCCGAAATGGTGGCTGATGAAGGCAGGACAAACTCGCCTCTTAGGTTTTGTATGCGTGCATAGGGAATCTTCTGTGCAAAGGCATACTCCGAGCCTACATAACCGATTGAGTTCTTTGTCTGCTTGATTACGCCAGCTACACCTGGGTTACCCTTTGCTGCCTGACCCGAAGGGAAGTTTACCGATTTGCCAACACCAAACTTCTCTTTCCACATTGGGCTAACCTTGGTAAGATAGTCGGTAAAGACGAAGGTTGTACCTGAGCCATCCGAGCGGAACACAGGGATAATAGCCTCCGCAGGAAGTTTTACATCGGGATTGAGAGCAACAAGACGCTCGTCGTTCCACATCTTGATATTGCCCGCAAAGATGTCGGCGATAATCTCACCCGATAGTTTGAGCTCCTTAACGCCGTCAAGGTTGTGAGCCAACACTACTGCACCCATACAAGTAGGGATATGTACCACGGGAGCCATCTCTGCCATCTCCTTATCCGAAAGGAAAGCATCGCTACCAGCGAAATCAACAATCTTATCACGCAAGTTGCGAACACCGCCACCAGAGCCGATACCACCATAAGCCACCTGGTCGCCATTTACCTGACCAAACTGCTCGAAAACCACATTGTAGAAAGGGAGTGGGAATGTTGCACCAGCACCCGAAAGTTCCTGTGACTTACGACCTCCATTGTTTGCATTACCGCCACAAGCGACCATTGCAAGAGCAATAGTCAATGCCATTACTGACTTAAAAATCTTTTCCATAATTATATGATTATTAAATGTTTATATTGTTTTTAGAATCCGAAGTAGCAATTTACATAGGCATAGTAACCATTCTTAGCACCATCTACTTTGGGTATACTCATTCTAAAATTAGGGGCTATTTTTACATACTTGCCGAGTTTGAATTGTGCACCGAGAATTGCCGCTGCCTCATCTTTTGCGATGTTCCAATCGTTGTTTGAGTAGAGATCGTCAAAGCGAGCATATAGTTCTGCGAACTTAGCGACCTTAGCCGAAGCAAATACCGAGTAACCATACTGGTCGGCATCATCCTTATACGATGCATTCCACATTTGATTATATTCCGCACCAACAGAGAATTTATCGTGCTTATATCCCACAAATGCCGCAAGATTGGCAATATCCTTTTTACCCTCTTCGCCACTCTCGTTCAAGCCACCATATAGGCGAATTTGGAAACCTTTAACGGGAGTCAGCGTTACACCCAAACCATAATTGAGCCCATCATTCACCTGAATTTTCTTGTAGCCCTCGCCATTGACGATAATCGCATCGGCCGAGAGCCAGTCTGCAAACTTATAGGCAACCGAGATACCCAAATCGGCACTGCTACCAAACTTGTACTGGTCTTGGAACGACTTCATAATATAGCGGTAGCCCCAGAACTTTTCTTGGAAATTAAATTGTGTGGTTGAGATAAGACCGCCGTTGAGTGTCAAACCTCCTCGCTTCCACGATACCATAGCATTTTTGATGTAGGCAATGCGCTGATAATCATCTACACTCGACGACTTGCCGATATCCATTACCGCCTTGGCTGAAAGGCCATTGCCGAAGTTGTATTCATAACCGAAATAACTGCGCTCCAACTCGAAGCCTCGGTCATCATTCTCTGCTCCAAAACCTGTGTGGAAATTTCCAAACACTTGAACAATCGCTTTGCCCTTGGGCTCCTCCGTTTTAGTATCCTGCGCCTGTGCAGTGATACCGATGCAGGCTAAAAGACCTGCCAAGATTACTTTTGTTTTCATTTTTTTGTCTTCTTAAATTTGACACTGCAAAAGTATTGGCGGAAGGTTTCATAAATATTTCAAAAAAGTTAGACTTTCGTGAAATGCTGAGCGTGAGCAAAATATTACATTTTTATTAAATCTTGTTTTAGGTGTTCCGCTATTCGCCAAAACGCTGTAATTTTGCATTGCAATCTTATAGTTTAGGTATATGGCAACAGAGCGTATATTGATAGTAGATGACGAGGAGACCTTGTGTGAGGTTTTGAAACTAAACCTCGAAAATGAGGGGTATGATGTAGATGTGGCATTTAGTGCAGAACAGGCTCTCGGCTACAATATAAAGGAGTATTCGCTCATTCTACTCGATATTATGATGGGCGAGATAAGCGGTATCAAGATGGCAAAGATGTTGAAAAACGATGTTGCCACGGCTGATATCCCAATCATTTTTTGCACGGCTCGTGATACCGAGGACGATATGATTATGGGGCTCAACCTCGGTGCCGATGACTATATTATGAAACCATATACCGTGCGTAATGTCATAGCAAGAGTTAAGAGTGTTCTGCGCCGCACAACCAGCCATAAAAACATAAGTAACGCCCCAGCCGAGAAGCCAAACCGTTTAGTGGTTGATGGTCTTTGCCTTGATTTGGAGTTTAAGCGTTGCACGGTCGATGGCGAGGAGGTTCGATTGGCACGCAAAGAGTTTGAGTTGCTCGCCTATTTGATAAAGCACCGTGGAAAGATATGCTCACGAGAGCAAATCCTAAACAGAGTGTGGAGTGATGAGGTGGTCGTTCTTGACCGCACTATCGATGTAAACATCACACGCCTACGCTCAAAGATTGGGGCGTATGGCTCTTACATTGTAACCCGTTCAGGCTTTGGTTATGGCTTCCGAGACTAAAAAATCATATCACAAGCGACTCTTCTTGCAACTCATAGCCTTCTCGTGGGCAATGGTATTGTGCTTTATTGGATACCAATATATAAGAGAGAAAGAGTACAAATCGGAGTTCTTGAATGCTCAGTTACAGCAGTATAATCGTCACCTACTAACGACGGTTGAAGAGGGTGAAGCGTATGAAGATTATATTGCTACGCACGACAAGCCTTTTGAAGAGTTGCGAATATCGATTATCACTCGTACGGGTGCTGTTATCTACGATAATATTATACCGCTTGATTCGCTCGATAACCATCGAGGTCGCCCCGAGGTCGCAAATGCTTTAGCAGAGGGTGAGGGATATAACATCAGCAGACAATCTACGAGTGACGGTAGAGAATATTTTTACTCTGCAACACGAGGCGAGCGAGTTGTTGTCCGTACAGCAATACCATATTCAAGCACCTTGCAAGACCTACTTGAAGCGGATTGGTCGTTCCTTGTGGTAATGATTTCAATCACACTTATAATGAGCGTTGTGGCATACTTTACCACTCGCCGACTCGGCAAGGATATCGAGCGCGTCAATCGCTACGAGGCTGAGCAGGAGCGCAATCGCCTTAAACGACAACTAACTAATAACATTAACCACGAGTTGAAAACCCCCGTGGCCTCCATTCAAGTGTGCCTTGAAACCCTGCTTTCGGGTATTAGCCTTAGCGAAGAGAAGCGTCAGGAACTTATCGAACGATGCTATGCTCACAATGACCGCCTTCGCCGACTGCTTAACGACGTGTCGCTAATAACTCGAATGGAGGACGGTAGCGCACTAATAGGCAAGGAGAGAGTTGTAATAAACGATATAATTGGTGAGATGGCTAAGGAGCTGGAGATGTTGCCCAATGATGAACGCTTGCTGCTCCATACCGATTTTAGCAACGAGGTTATTATTGATGGCAACCCCTCGTTGATTGGCTCTATCTTCCGCAACCTAACCGAGAATGCCATTGCCTATTCCGAGGGTAGGAACATCTATATATCGCTACTTGAAAACAATGAGAAGTTGTGCCGCATCCGCTTTGAGGATGATGGTAAGGGTGTTGAACAGAAACACCTGCCACACCTCTTTGAGCGATTCTATCGTGTGGACAAGGGTCGCTCCCGCCAAAAGGGCGGTACAGGCCTCGGTCTTGCCATCGTAAAACACGCCGTCCAATTCCACGGCGGCACCATCACCGCCACAAATAGACCTAATGGTGGTCTGATGTTTGAATTTACCATAAAAAAACACGATGTGTCGTAAGTCATAATATAACAATGGCGACCACTTGATGATGCGGTCGCCATTGTTGTTACAATTTCATTCCTCTGCTTTTCTTTGGCTGAATAGGCTGTCGGATTGATTGTCGGAGTTTGTCATATTGCTCGTTGAACCATTGACTGAGAGGTATTCGATTTGCGGTTAAGGTAAGTCGTCTGTCGTTATCTCGTAGAATCTGTAAAGGAGTATTATCCGTAGCAAACCATCTGTTATGCTCCGAAGAGAATAGTCTCCCTGTAAAGTTCACAATCTTACCCTTAAACAGCTCTGCAAACTCCATTGCCGAAAGTCCAATTTGTTTGGCAAGGCGTTCCAATCTTAGGAGGTGAGCAAAATCGGGATACCAACGATGAGCGGTGTTGATTATCGAATTAAGGATGTTGGTCTCCTCCTTATGCTCGGCCTCCTTTGCTTCGAGAGCCTTGCGATGCTCGTTGTCCTTATTCATCATTGCCCGACTATGCTCCACCTGCATTTTCTTGATGTTGGCTTGCAGTTGCTCGATGGTCTCGTCTCGGATTGCTATCTCATCACGCAAATCCTCGTTCTTACGTTCCAACGATTTCATCTTACCGCTGCCGAAAAGAGAACTTACTCCGCTTGCAAGCGCTGTGGCAGCATCGGTGGCCACGCTTTTGAGCTTGTCGGTGCGTATCTCCGATTTCACCTGTTTGAGTTCTTGCTCGGCAAGATCTATCTGGTGTTCCTTGTGCTGCCGCTCAGCCTCGATACGTTCCAACTCGGCACGCTGCTTCTCGATGATAAAGTCGTTTCGCTCCAAATGCTCCTTGCCTGTCTCGGTTTTGGATTGTCCTCGCTCCATTGATAGAATATCAGAAGCCAAAGTCTGCATCTGCATCATATCATCATCGTTTAGTTTACGGCTCTTGCCCGTATCGTGGTCCATCCAATCAAATACGATATGTGCGTGGTAGTTGGGCTTAAACCATCTGCCACCAATTTGAAAACTCTCCTTATCGTCTGGAGCTGGTTCTCCACCGAGCCAGTGCCCCTCGTCTTTGTGTAGGAATATCTGAAGCGGTGTGATACCCCAACGCTGTTGGCACTCCTCGCCAAATCTGCGAACATCCTCTAATGTGGTATCAGGCTTGATGAGTAGCACACCCTCACGAATGGGTGAGCATCCTGCCACCTTGATAATCTTGCCACTCTTGGTTTTGCGTTCTCGCTCTTTCTCTTGCATCGCCCTTCCCGTCTTCGCCTTTACCATCTGCTTGATATTATCGTAATGCGTCTGCAAATCGTAATCGCTGAAGCGTGGATTTATCCAATACTCATTGTTGGCAACAAGCTGAGGTATGAGGTAGATTTTCGACTCTCCAATGTTACGCATATACTCGGGAGTTCTGAGGTTGTGTGCCTCGCTCGATGATATGTTGCAAGGCTTGATATGTATGCTGCTTTTTACTGCCATAGTTATTCTGATTTTATTGGTTGCACTAATGTCTGTTGGTCATTTGGTCACTTGCTTCCGCTGTCGGGGTCCTTAGGGGCGAAGCCCATAAGCGGAGTGCAGAGAGGTCACTCTGCACCCTCGGTAGAGCCCACAACTACTTTAAGCGAAGCGTGTAGTTATAGTGGGCTATAACCTAAAGCCTCGTTTCTTCTTCGGCTGCGGTTGTGGCATCCGTCTTGCGGATTGGACTTGCGACTTTTTTTCTGCTGGTTTTGCTTGGTTTCGATGGCATAAGTAGTCGTTCAAATCCTTGTGTCCTGCGTAGTGATGCGACATATCTTGAAGCCTGTTTCCGAACATCCTTTTCAGATTCTCATACGCTCTTTGCCCTGCTTGGTCGTTGTCGAGAAAACTACCTATTCGGGTGTATGGGTGGAGCAGTTGCTCCGCTTTTGAGAGGTTGGTAACGGAGTTCAGCACCATATAATCCTGCTCATTGGTGCGTGGCTCTTCGGGATTGTTGTTCACTCGGATTGTAAGGAACGAGAGATAATCCATAAAGCCCTCGAAGAGGTAACACACATCTCGTTGCTCACCCTGCTGTCGGATATGGGTAATATCCTTTGGAGCAAGACAACCTTTGAAGTAGCGGTTGCGGAGTTCATAGCCACCAGAGATATTCGGGAAACCAACAACGAAGTAGGTTTTACCCTCATACTCGTATCGCAACTCCTTACACTCTCTTTTGGCGAGTTCGATGTATATACCTCGTCTTCGTAGGTAGTCGATGAGGGCAGGAGAAGATAACTCGCCAACCTGTACGCCTTGAAAACTGCTGTTATGTGCTTTCTGCTCACCAAAAGAAAAGGATGCCGGGCGTATGTACGGAGTTCGCTCTGCTATGCGTTCCAACAGATAGGCTACATTGTCGCTGTGGTAGAGTTCAGCTGCCAATGCGATGATGTTGCCACCCTTGCCGATACCGAAGTCGTACCATTGATTTAACTCGGTATTTACCTTGAACGAAGCATCGGTTTCGTTCCTCAGTGGTGATTTATACCATAGGCTCTTGCCTTGTTGCTTAACAGGCGTATAACCCAAACTTTGCAGATAGTCTGCCAACTTAATTTTCTTTATTTCGTTGATATTCATATTGTTTCGTTTTTATAAGTTAATTGATTGGTTGATATACCGATTGAGTGCTGTTGTGCAGTCACTCAATCGGATTTTAGTTTTCTGTATTTAGGTTTATAAGTACGAATCATATACACCCGAACTAAACTAAACCTACATTAGAATACGAAGTCGGGATTGTATCGCCACCCTTTGCCCTCAGGGATTATCATTCGTTTATTTTCGAGGAATTTCCTCAAATCCACAAGCTTATTGCGACCTCGTTCATAACCGATACTCGCATAGCCCGTTTTCAGTGCTGCAATGATATTTGGGTAGCCCTGTATCACATTATTGCCGAAAGCAGCCTCTAATGCTTGGCGGTGTTCTTGGTCGCTAAGCTCATTCAATGGGAATGTGCGATCTTTGCGTGGCTGGTCAAAGGTGTAATCCCTGACCAATTCGGGCAGAGCATCATCATTGATACGGAAAGCAAATGGAGAGAAATCCCTATCTCGAATGTGCATAGCCTTGACCTCACTGATATTGGCATCCTGTGTGCTCTTGGTTACTTGCAGCACCGTTTCTGCCTTATTGTTGAGTTCTGTTCCGATATGCCCTCGGGTGTTGTCATCGCCTTTGTTCAGGTGTAGCACCGTATGGATATGTAGATTATACTCGCTCGACCAACGCATCAACAGGTTGATAATCTCAGCCGATTCACTTGGGGAGTTTATATCATACATCAAATCCCTTATGCCATCAATAATAACAAGCCCGATACCCTTTACTCTTCGTAAGGTCTCGCCAATAATCTCTCTACGCCTCTCGGGAGTATGCTCACGCAAGACTATGAAGAGAAAATCTTTGCTATTTTGCTCAATGTCGCATCCTGCCAACCGCATTATGCGTTTGAGCACCTTATGGCAATGGTAGAAGCTCTGCTCGGTATCAACATAGAGAATCTTGCGTTTCTCCTGTGGCAGATATGCCGAGTATTGCAAAACCTCACTGTTTCGTAACGCTGCTGCCACGATAGCCGAGATATTAAAGGTCTTTTTGCTCTTCGCCTTGCCTGTCGAGGCACTGAAATTACCCAATGTACCAATGGTCGAGCCATTCACCCAGAGTATTTCGGGCGGTGTATCGTATGTGTCGGTAACTTTCAGATGAACACTTCGCCAGATAGCAGCAAACTCATCATCCGCCATCGGGGGCTTGGGGGTCGATACTCGATTATTTTCCATAGCCACGCAATTTACGGTTAGCACTCTTAGCAATGGTCAATGCAGCATCGCTCTTATCGTTCACCCTGCGGGCGAGATTATCAGCCCACGAAAGAAGCTCCTTACGCGAAAAGAGAAGTTTGTTGCCATACTTGCGGAATGGGACTTCGCCCTTTGCCGTAAGTTTATACAAGCGTGCTTTGGAGATTAAGAATCCGTGCTGTTCCAATGCCTCGACAGCGGCATCGGGAGTAAGATTGTCGGGCAGTTCTTTTTGAGTGTGGTTAAGACCTGCCAATGTCTGCGAAACGGTTTCGCTTACGATAGCCCTTAACTCTTCGGGCGTGGTTA
>SUZL01000005.1 GCA_015059925.1 Rikenellaceae bacterium | reverse complement strand
TGCTCATAACCGTTACTTCTTGCGTTAAGTAGATAGTGCAAGAAATTCACTTTTAGTTGTTTCTCAACCGTTTACGTTTGCCTTATTCTATTCCGAAATCGTTTGCTTTGCTACTTGCTTTTCATTGCACCCGTCACACATTTGCCACGACCATCACTCTGGCCAATGGGGTGTCGATCGAGGCTGTGAGTAGGATGTTGGGCCACGTCGATATCAAAACCACCCAAATTTATGCAAAGATCTTGCGTTCCACCATCTCTTCCGAGATGCAACGTATCTCGCCGTGCATCGATTCGAGCTTTACAACGGATATGTTAAACCCAATAATCAGTCAAAAACCAATTTGTCAGTAATAATCAATATGTATTGTCATTAAATAACAAATATTCATTTCGCAAAATTCCCTATTGACATTACAAACTAAAATTTTCCGGCCGATTTTTCTTAATATCTTTAATATTCGCGCCATCCGATGGTTCTATCCCGATAGCAACTTTGGTTCGCGCGTTACAAATCGTAATCAAAATGCCGCTATTTGCTTATATTGCTCAACTTATTGTGCGGTAGATGGGTTGTAGTGTTAGTAGTGGCGATTTTATTTTAATTTTTTTTGGTAATTCAAATTATCATCCATAACTTTGTAGCTGTATTTTTACCTAAAAAAACCAAAAATACACAAATACATTAACGTAAAAAACTAATGCTTATGGTTAGGAAAATTGTACTTTCTATCATCGCTGTGATGAGCGTTGCCTTTATGGCTTTTGCTCAGAATCAGCAGGTAACCGGTACGGTGAAGGACTCAGGCGGTAATCCTATCGTCGGAGCTACGGTTTCTGTGGAGAACTCAACCGTTGGAACCACTACCGGTGTGGATGGTGGTTTCAGAATTGCAGCTCCGTCGAATGGAACTCTGGTGGTTTCATTCATCGGTTACAAGGAGACCCGAGTTGCAGTTGCTGGTAAAACCAATCTGAATGTTGTTCTTGAGGAGGACACCCAGTCTATCGACGATGTCATCGTCGTAGCGTTCGGTACCGCTCGCAAGGAGGCATTTACCGGTTCAGTAGCAGTCGTTAACTCTGACGACATCGCTAAGATCCAGTCATCAAACGTAGCACAGTCTCTGGTAGGTCGCGTAGCTGGTCTTCAGACTGCAAGCTCATCAGGTGATTTGACCGGCAAGCCTTCAATCCGTATCCGCGGTATTTCGTCAATCAACGCTGGCAAGGAGCCCTTGTGGGTTGTCGATGGTGTACCTTATGAGGGTGACCTTAACAACATCAACCCCAACGATATCGCGTCTATGACCGTATTGAAGGATGCTGCTTCTAACGCATTGTATGGTGCTCGTGGTGCTAACGGTGTGATTATGGTAACTACCAAGAAGGCATCTGCAGGTGAGGCTAAGGTAACCTTCGATGCTAAGTGGGGTGTTAACTCTAAGGCTCTTCGCGAGTATGAGGTTATCAAGTCGCCCGAGCTCTACTACGAGACACACTACAAGTACCTCTACAACTACCACTACGCACAGACTCAGAATGAGGCTTTGGCTTACGAGCGCGCAGCTGGTAGCTTGACCGGTAACGCAACCGGTGGTTTGGGTTACAACGTTTATACCGTACCCGAGGGTCAGTACCTGATCGGCCGCAACGGTAAGTTGAACCCCAACGCAACCCTTGGTAACATCGTTTCTTACCGTGGTGAGGACTACCTGCTTACTCCCGATGACTGGATGGAGGAGGCTTATGACAACGCTTTCCGTCAGGAGTACAACGTAAACATCGCTGGTGCTAA
The DNA here is from genome assembly GCA_015059925.1 of Rikenellaceae bacterium. Classification (GTDB taxonomy): domain Bacteria; phylum Bacteroidota; class Bacteroidia; order Bacteroidales; family Rikenellaceae; genus Alistipes. The sequence continues at coordinate 106,226 of SUZL01000005.1, read as the reverse complement.
CGATAAGGCAAACTTCTACGCATCACTCGGTTACTTGGATAACACCGGTATCATCAAGAGTTCAGAGTTGCAGCGTTATACCGCTCGTCTGAAGGCTGACTATCAGGCTAAGAAGTGGTTGAAGGTAGGTGCTAATATGTCTTACGCTCACTTCGAGTCAAGCAACGGTAACTCTTCAGAGGGTTCTTCTTCATCAACCGCTAATATCTTTGCTTTTGCATCAGGTATGGCTCCCATCTATCCTTTGTTCATCCGTAACGCCGACGGTTCGATCAAGATCGACCAGTACGGTTTGGAGATGTACGACTACGGTAACAAGGGTAACGCAGGTTTGGTTCGTCCTAACCTCTCTGACTCAAACGCAATGCAGACCTCTTGGTTGAACAAGGCTAAGAGCGAGGGTAACGCATTCACCGCTAACGGTTATGCTGAGTTCGACATCTACGACGGTCTTAAGCTTACTATCAATGGTACCACTACCGTTGATGAGACTCGTTCATTGAGCGTTATGAACCCCTACTACGGTCAGTTCACCGAGCAGGGTGGTACTATGACCCGCTACCACAGCCGCGACTGGACTATGAACTTCCAGCAGCTGCTTACCTATAACAAGACTTTTGCTGACAAGCACAACGTAGATCTGTTGCTCGGTCACGAGTACTATCGTCGTCAGACATTCTCTGTTCAGGGTAGCAAGTCACGTCTGTTCTCTTACGACACTGAGGAGTTGGCAGGTGCTGTAGTTGATGCATCAGGTGCTTACTCATCATCTTCAGACTACAACAACGAGGGTTACTTCTTCCGTGGCCAGTATGCATTCGACGAGCGTATCTACGCTTCAGCATCATTCCGTCGCGATGCATCTTCTAAGTTCCACCCCGATAACCGCTGGGGTAACTTCTGGTCAGTTGGTGGTTCTTGGATCATCGACAAGGAGAGCTGGTTCAACGCTCCTTGGGTAGATCAGTTGAAGATTAAGGCTTCTTACGGTTCACAGGGTAACGACGGTATTGGTAGCTACCTCTACACCGACACCTACACCGTAGAGAACAACAACGGTCAGGTTGCCGTACTCTTCTACGACAAGGGTAACAAGGACATCACTTGGGAGACCAATACCAACTTCAACGTTGGTGCTGAGTTCGGTTTCTTCGGCCACCGTTTGAGCGGTACCGTTGAGTACTTTAAGCGTAACACCACCGATATGTTGTTCCGTTTCTCAGTTCCCGCATCACTTGGTTATAGCGGTTACTACGCTAACGTGGGTGATATGACCAACTCAGGTATCGAGTTCGAGTTGAGCGGTGACATCATCCGCACCAAGAACGTAACTTGGAACCTCTCTTTGAACGCTACTCACGTTAAGAACAAGGTTACCTCTTTGGCTGACGAGTTTAAGACTCAGAACATCGAGGGTTACAACGGTTATATCGATGGTAACTACTTCGTAGCTGAGGATCTTCCGATGTACACCTACTACATCCGCGACTACGCTGGCGTAGGCGAGAAGGGTGAGTCAATGTGGTGGAAGGATATCACCGAGCAGCGCGGTACCGGCGAGTACGGCGAGGATGGTAAGGAGATTATGGAGACCGTAGTTACTGGTCGCGAGAAGACCGCTAACTACTCTGAGGCATCACGTTACCTGCAGGAGGATACTATGCCCGACCTGTATGGTGGTTTCTCAACCAGCATTTCACTCTTCGGTTTCGATGCATCAATCTCATTCACCTACCAGTTGGGTGGTCTGGTTTACGACTCAGGTTATGCTAACTTTATGGGTTCTCCCTATGGTTCATTCGTAGGTTCAAACTTCCACAAGGATTTGCTCAACGCTTGGACTCCCGAGAATCCGAATTCAGATATTCCTCGTTTGCAGTATGGTGGTGATGACCAGTATGTCGGCTCAATGTCAGACCGCTTCCTCACCAGCGCATCTTACCTCAATATCCAGAATATCAACGTAGGTTACACCTTGCCTTCAAGCTTCACTCAGAAGTTCGGCGTTGGTTCACTCCGTCTGTACTTGGCTTGCGACAACGTAACTTACTGGTCTAAGCGCCGTGGTCTCGACCCGCGTTACTCTTTCTCTGGTTCATCGAACTTTGCTAACTACTCTCCGATCCGCACTATTTCGGGAGGTGTAAACATCGTATTCTAAACCACTTAAAGGACTTTGACAATGAATAATATAACTAAATTTTCGACTTTGGCCCTTGCAGCTGCTATGGCATTCACGGGCTGTATAAAGGAGACCCAGCCTACCACCGTGGTAACTTCTGACGCTGTTGCTCAGTCTTCTACCGCTGTCGAGGCTATGGTCAACGCAATCCCCGTTGCCGAGGCACTTCCTTATTCGGTGTATGGATCTGGTCAGAACCGTGGTTTTGACTTCGGTCTTCCCGGCATTATGTGTGCTACTGACGCTGCTACTGGTGACGTAGTAGGTACCTCGGGTGACGCCAACTCTGGTTACAACTGGTTCTGGTTCTTTGAGGTTGGTACCCGTCTTAATTCAAACGCATATGTATCAAGCTTTACTTGGTACTGCTACTGGAACTTCATCAAGTCTTGTAACGATATCATCAGCATCGTGGTTGATCCCCAGACTGACGATATGAAGGCTTTCCTTGCATACGCCAAGGCTAACCGTGCAGCTCTTTACCTCGATTTGGCTCGTAGCTTCGATCCTCTGGAGAACAACTACACCGACGTGTCTAAGGTTAAGGGTCTGACCGTGCCTTTGATCACCGAGACCACTACCGAGGCTGAGGCTCGTAACAACCCTCGTCTGCCCCGTCAGGAGATGTTTGATTTCATCTTCTCTGATCTTGACGCAGCTGAGCAGTTGCTCACCGGTAACTCACACTCTGCTGGTAAGGACGTTCCCTCATTGGCAGTAGTATATGGTCTTAAGGCTCGTGCTTACCTCTGGTTGGGTGGCTTCGATTCATCTAACTACGCTAAGGCTGCCGAGTACGCTCGCAAGGCTATCGACACATCTGGCGCAACCATCCTCACCGAGGCTCAGTGGTTGGATCCCAAGACTGGCTTCAACACCCCCAACAACTCTTGGATGTGGTACGTTCCCCAGTCACCCGAGGGTGTAACCAACCTTGTTAACTTCGTTGCTTGGCGTTCTTGCGAGGCTACTTGGGGTTATGGTCAGCTCGTACAGCAGGGTGTTCACGTTAACTTCTACAACCGCATCTCTGATACCGACTGGCGTAAGCGCGCTTTCATCGGTCCCGATCCCGACGCTTGGTATGAGGCTAACACCGACATCAGCAACTTCAACGCTGCAAACTTTGGCGTAGAGAAGTTCAGCGACTATTTCTCACCCTACGCAACAGTTAAGTTCCGTCCCGCTAACGGTGAGACTCTGGACTATAAGTCAGGTAATCCTACCAGCATATGTATGATGCGTGTCGAGGAGATGATCCTCACCGAGATCGAGGCTTTGGCTTACACCAACCCCGCCGAGGCTGCCGCTAAGTTGGTTGCTTTCGTTCAGACTCGTGATCCCCAGTATATGCTCGCTGCTACCTCTACCGAGGCTGTTGTTGAGGCAGCTATTTGGCAGAAGCGTATCGAGTTGTGGGGCGAGGGTATCGTGTTCTACGATATGAAGCGTCTTAACTACAGCATCGAGACTGGTTACCCCGGTACCAACGTTGCTACCGATAGCCGTATCAATACCGATGGTCGTGCTCCTTGGTGGAACTTCGTAATTCCTGAGGCAGAGGTTATTCAGAATACTATCCTGAAGGATACGAACAACCCCGAGCCTAGCGACTTGATTCCTAACTGGGTTGAGGAGTAATCGTTTAACGAACAAAAACAGAAAAGATTATGAAGAAATTTTTTAGAATATTTGCAGTAGCCGCTCTGCTTTGCACTACTTTGGTAGCTTGCGAGGAGAAGTTCGACGATTATACTCCTGCTGATCCCGTTTCTGGTGTTCAGGCTTACTTCTCGAATGAGAGCGCAACCGACGTAACTGTAACAAAGGCAGACAGCCAGGTCGAGGTTACCTTGATGCGTGGCGATGCTATGACTGCAGCAAGCGTGCCCATCACTGCTTCAATCGACGCAGCGTACGCTTCTCTCTTCAACGTTCCTGCAACTGCTAACTTTGAGACTGGTAAGACATCAACCTCTGTTGTTATTACCTTCGACGGTGCGCAGCTTACCGATGGTGCAAAGTATCAGATTACTTTGAAGGTTGGTGATGACGTTTCGACTCCTTATGGTAAGAACCAGACTACTTTGAACATCTCAGTTCCCGAGCCTTATGTATTGCTCGGTAAGGGTCTCTATCGTGAGGATTTGATGACAGGTATTTTCGATGTAGATAACATTGAGTATGAGGTTGAGGTTTACGAGAACCTGAATACTCCCGGTTACCTCTATGTAAAGAATGTTTATACCTCACTCTATGGTTACAATGATCCCGGTGATTATGTAACTGAGGACAAGTATTTGGTAATTAACGTAGAGGATCCCAACGACGTATTCTTGCCCCAGCAGGAGCTTGGTTTGGATTGGGGTTATGGTGCTGTTAAGGTTGCTACCGTTGCGGCTGGTACCTTGGAGAACAATATCATCACCTTCCCCGCTAAGGCTTTCTACCTTGCAATGGCTGATTACAATGGTGGTGGCTGGTCATTCTATGGCAACCCCAACGGTTTGTTCCGTTTGTGCTTGCCCGGTGCAGTTTTGACCGACTTCTCTTTGGGTCTCTCTTATTCAGGTATCCGCGCAGGTGCTGACAACTCGACTCGTCCCGTTGTTGACGCTGTATTCGGTGCCGATGTAGCCGAGATTCAGTACGCTGTTGTTCCCGGTAACGTTCAGTACGATGGTGAGGCTGTTGCTGCTGCTATCGCTGGTATGGCCGACGAGTCAATCGTCTCTGCAACTGTTGCTGCAGTTGATCAGAACGAGGAGGACGAGGTTCTTTCAGTAGAGCTCGTAGCTGCTGAGGCTGTTGAGTCTGGTATCTACACTATGGTAGCTGTTCCCTTCGACGCTGAGGGTAACGCTCAGACCGCTGACGCTGCTGCTGTTGCATTCTATGTAAATAGCATCAATACCGATGTTCCCGAGGTTGATTTCAAGGCTACTATGATGTCTGTTGCAGACCTCTTCGGTCCTGAGTATGAGGCTCAGTATCCCAGCTCAAGCACGGTTGCTTGGTATGCCGAGGGTAGCAACATCTCAGCTTGGACTCAGCTTATGGCTGGTGCAGCTGCCGTTCAGGGACTGCTCGATAAGGGCGCAACTCTGGAGCAGATTGTACTTGCTAACGGTAGCGCTTATGAGGATCTGAACTACATCAATACCGATGGTTACGACTACGGTATCTACAATGTATCTCCCGAGACCTCATACATTATGATTCACTATGTAGAGGATCTCTATGGCAACACCAAGACCGTAGGTACTCTCTACACTACTCCTGCTGCTGAGCAGAAGGCTGAGGTTAACAAGTCAGCTCTTAAGAACTCAGTTAAGCTTGAGGGTGGCGTATCAAACCTCTTTGAGTAATTCTAACCGAATTATATAACAAATCCCCGTCTCATCCGAGACGGGGATTTTTTTGTGCTTGCGTTGAGCGATGGTCAGTAGCTACGCTAAACATAAATGACGAGTCCCGCGTGCCACCACCGCACAAAAAAATACCCCCGCCTCACCTCCGAGGCAGGGGTATTTAATTTTCACTATTTTTAATGTCTTACCACGCGGTGTCCGAACGGCAACAGCGCATAAAGCATTAACTTAAAGTGCTGCAATCCGAACGGTATTCCAATAATCGTGCAGCAGAAAACGACACCAATAGCCATATGCGATAGCGCGACCTCAATGCCTCCGAAGATGATCCACAGCACGTTCATCACTATCTGCAGACATCCCGTTGCGTTGTCCATCGGTTTCACGTCGCCGCCGAACGGCCATAGCGCGAACATTCCGAGTCGCATAATCTGCACGCCAAAGGGTATTCCCACAATCGTTAGGCACAGCATCAATCCGCCGAAGAGGTAGCCCAACGAGATTAGTAGGCCGCCAAATATCACCCAAATTATGTTTCCGATAAGTTTCATAGACGATTTGTTTTGGTTATGTACAAATATACAAAAATATCGTTATCCAATCAACAATTCAAACAAAGTCGGGTTCGCATTCAGGTACTGATAGTCGATGCAATGCTCGTGCATACGCTGCGTCAGGCCCGCAAAATCGTCGGGATTCTGCAACTCGATACCGATCAGCACGGGGCCCTTTTCGCGGTTTGTCTTCTTCTTGTACTCGAAGTATGTGATATCGTCATTCGGGCCTAACACGTTCTTTACGAAGTTGTGCAGCGCTCCGGCACGTTGCGGGAATCGCACCACGAAGTAGTGCTTCAGCCCCTCGAAGAGTAGCGAACGCTCCTTGATATCCTCCATTCGCACGATGTCGTTGTTGCTACCGCTCACCACGCACACCACGTTCTTGCCCTTGATCTGCTCGCGGTAGTAGTCCAGCGCACTGATACTGAGCGCACCGGCAGGCTCCACAACGATGGCGTCGAAGTTGTAAAGCTCCAGAATCGTCGTACAGACCTTGCCCTCGGGCACAACGACAATATCGTCCAGCACCTCGCGGCAAATATCGAACGTGAGATCTCCCACGCGCTGCACAGCCGCGCCATCGACAAACTTCTCGATGCTGTCCAACGTCGTAACCTCGCCGCGCTCGAACGATAGCTTCATTCCCGCAGCGCCCGCAGGCTCCACGCCGATGATCTTCGTCTGCGGCGACATCTGACTGAATACAGCACCCACGCCCGAGGCCAGTCCGCCTCCGCCGATGGGCACGAAAACGTAGTCGATCGGCATATTGCTCTGCTGCAGAATCTCCAATCCTACCGTGCCCTGTCCCTCGATGATCTTTGCATCGTTGAAGGGCGGAATGAAGGTCTTGCCCTCATCCTCACACGCCTGCTCGGCAGCGGCATTGGCCTGATCGAACGTATCGCCCGCCAGAACCACCTCTACGAACTCTCCGCCGAACATCTTCACCTGATTGATCTTCTGCTTCGGTGTTGTTACGGGCATAAAAATCTTGCCCACAATGCCTAACCTGTTGCACGACAGCGCCACACCTTGCGCGTGATTTCCCGCGCTGGCACATACTATGCCTCGTGCGGTCTGCTCCTCAGAGAGCGAACGGATCATATTGTACGCGCCGCGAATCTTGTACGAGCGCACCATCTGCAGATCCTCACGCTTGAGCATCACCTCCGCGCCGTACCTCTCCGAGAGGTTGCGGTTGTGCATCATCGGCGTAGGCGTGAGCAGCTCGCGCAACGTATGCTCTGCCGCCATCACGTCGTTCATCGCCGGAAAATATCTCTTCTCGTTACTCATACGCTAAATGTTCTTTGCAATGAAATCGCCCACCTCCGAAGTCGAGCAGGGCTTCACACCCTCGGGAGCAATATCCTCGGTTACCACGTTACGCTCGATCGAGAGATCCACCGCGCGGCGGATGGCGGCACCTGCCTCCATATCCGAGAATGCGTACTCAAACATCATCGCCGCCGAGAGAATCGTCGCCAACGGGTTTGCGATGTTCTTACCCGCAGCCTGCGGATATGAACCGTGAATCGGCTCAAATAGCGACGTTCCCGTGCCGATCGAAGCCGAGGGCAGCAGTCCGAGCGAGCCGGTGATTACGCTCGCCTCGTCGGTTAGGATGTCGCCAAACATATTCTCCGTTACCACCACGTCGAAGTGGCGTGGCTGCTGGATGATCTTCATCGCAGCGTTATCCACGAACATATACTCAACCTCCACCTCGGGATAATCCTTCTCCATCGCTTTCGCCGTTTCGCGCCACAGACGCGACGTAGCCAGCACGTTGGCCTTATCCACTACGGTGAGCTTGCGACGACGCTTCGCTGCGTACTCGAATCCCAAGCGGCAGATGCGCTCAATCTCCTCGCGTGTATATACGCAGGTGTCGTATGCCATCTTTCCATCCTCCGAGCGGCCCTGCGGACGACCGAAATAGAGTCCGCCCGTAAGCTCGCGGATGCAGATGAAGTCGGCACCCTCTACCAAGTCAGCTCGCAGGGGCGAGCGGTGCAGCAGCGAGGCAAACGTATTTACGGGGCGCAGGTTGGCGTACAGGCCGAGCTTCTTACGCATAGCCAGCAGACCCTGCTCGGGGCGCACCTTCGCCTCGGGGTTGTTGTCAAATCTCGGATCACCAATCGCACCGAACAGTACGGCATCGGCCGCCATACACTTCTCGTGCGTCTGGTCGGGATAGGGGTTACCCACCGCATCGATGGCCGCCGCACCCACTACGGCGTGCGAGTATGTGATCTTATAGTCGAACTTCTCGGCAACGGCATCCACCACCTTCACGGCCTCGGCCACAATCTCGGGGCCGATACCATCGCCCGGAAGAACAGCAATCTTTATCTCTTTCATCTTTCTGTTGTTTTTATCTCTTCTCGAACTCTTCAATCTCGGCGCGTATGCTCACCAGATAATCCACATCGTCGTAGCCATTAACAAGACACTGCTTCTTGTATGGAGCAATCTCGAACGACTCCTTCAGATCCGTTCCGACGATCTGGATAGTCTGCGCCGGCAGATCAATATCCACCTCCATCGTGGGATCAACCTCGGCGGCTGCGAATATCGCTGCAAGCATCTCCTCGCTCACCACCACGGGCAGCAACCCATTGTTGAGCGCGTTGTTGCGGAAAATATCTGCGAAGAAGCTCGACACCACAGCGCGGAATCCCGCACCCTCGATTGCCCAAGCTGCGTGCTCGCGGCTCGATCCGCAACCGAAGTTCTTGCCCGCAACGAGCACCTGTCCTCGGTATTGGGGCGAGTTCATCACAAACTCCTCTTTCGGATTTCCCTCCTTGTCAAAGCGCCAGTCGCGGAAGAGATTCTCGCCGAAGCCCTCGCGCGTTGTCGCCTTCAGGAAGCGAGCAGGAATGATCTGATCGGTATCGATATTTTCGATCGGCAGAGGAACTACCGTCGAGCGAAGTGTATTGAATTTCTGTCTCATAACTCTTTGCTGTAAACGGTTCTACATCATCTCTCGCGGGTCCGTTACAACGCCCCTAATGGCTGCCGCAGCCGCCACCAACGGACCTGCCAGCAGCGTACGCGACTCGGGGCCCTGACGACCTTCAAAGTTGCGGTTTGACGTTGCCACGCAGTACTTACCCGCAGGAATCTTATCCTCATTCATCGCAAGGCACGCCGAACATCCGGGCTGGCGAAGCTCAAATCCCGCCTGCTCCAGAATGTCGCGCAACCCCTCCTCGATGGCCATACGCTCCACCTCCTTCGATCCGGGTACGATCCACGCCGTTACACCCTCGGCCTTGCGATGGCCCTTGACGAAGTTCGCAAAGGCACGCAAATCCTCGATGCGACCATTTGTGCAGCTGCCGACAAAGACGTAGTCAATCTTCTTGCCCACCATCTTCTCGCCCTCTGCAAAGCCCATATACTCAAGTGCTTTGGCGTACGAAGCCTTCGATGCCGAATCCATCCCCTCCGACGAAGGGATCTCTCCGCCAATGGCAATGCCCATACCCGGGTTCGTGCCGTAGGTGATCATCGGCTCAATGTCGGCAGCGTCGAAGGTGATCTCCTTGTCAAAGACCGCATCATCATCCGAGCGCAATTTGCTCCAGCGCTCAACCGCCTCGTCCCACTCCTTGCCCTGAGGCGCAAACTCGCGCCCCTTCAGGTAGTCGAACGTGGTCTTGTCGGGGGCGATCATACCTCCTCGCGCACCCATCTCGATACTCATATTGCATATCGTCATTCGCGCCTCCATCGAGAGCGAACGTATTGCCGAGCCTGCGAACTCAACGAAGTGTCCCGTTCCGCCGCCCGTGCCGATCTTCGAGATTATGTAGAGGATAATATCCTTCGAGCAAACGCCCTTGCGCAACTCTCCCTCCACGTTGATACGCATACTCTTGGGCTTCGACTGCAGAATACACTGCGACGCCAGCGCCATCTCCACCTCGCTCGTTCCGATACCGAACGCCACGCATCCCATCGCTCCGTGAGTCGATGTGTGGCTGTCGCCGCACACGATGGTCATTCCGGGCTGCGTGAGACCCGTCTGCGGGCCGATGACGTGGATGATTCCGTTATGCTCCTCGCCGATGGGGAAGATTCTGATCCCATTCTCGGCGCAGTTACGCTCAAGCGTTGCCACCTGCTCGGCCGACTGCGGCTCTGCGATTGGCAGGTGCTGATTCTTCGTGGGGATGTTGTGGTCGGGGCTTGCCGTAACCTGCTCGGGGCGGAAGACCTCGATTCCGCGACGGCGCAAGCCCGCAAAAGCCTGCGGACTTGTAACCTCGTGGATGTATTGACGGTCGATGTAGAGCACGCACGAGCCGCCGTCTATTGTGCGGATCGTGTGCGCATCCCAGATCTTATCGAAAAGTGTATTCATCCGTTATGCTATTTTTGAAATTGCGTCGATGAACGACTCCACCGAAGCCGTTACAATATCGGTGTTGGCGCCGAAGCCGTGATACATCTTGCCCTTGTGCGAGATCGACATATGCACCTTACCCAGATCGTCGCTACCGCGCGTGATGGCCTGAATGAGGAACTCCTCGATATGCACGCGACGCTTCGTGATGTTCTTGACGGCCGTGATGGCTGCATCCACAGGACCGTTTCCGCAAGCCGTCTCGGTGAACGTGTCGCCATCGAAGCTGATCTGCACGGTAGCCGTCGGCACGGTCGATTTACCGCAGACGATCTGCAAGCCCGTGAGCTGAATACTCATTCGACGACGCGATGCGGCCGTACCGATGAGCACCTCCAGATCGCGCGTTGTAACCATCTTCTTCTTGTCGGCCAGCTCCAGAAAACGCTGATAGATCTCGTCCAACTCCTCACCCTCGGGCGTGTAACCGATTTCCGAGAGGTGGTGCTTCAGCGCTGCGCGACCGCTACGAGCCGTCAGCACGATGCTCGACTGATCTACGCCCACATCCTCGGGATCGATGATCTCATACGTCTCGCGGCTCTTCAGCACACCATCCTGATGTATTCCCGACGAGTGCGCAAATGCGTTGCGACCTACGATAGCCTTGTTTGCCTGTACGGGCATACGCATCAAATTCGATACGAGCTTGCTGGTGGTGATGATCTGCTTAGAGTCAATACCCAACTCGAAATCGAGGTTCGAGTGGCACTTGATAGCCATCACAACCTCCTCCAGAGCCGTATTTCCCGCTCTCTCGCCCAGACCGTTGATCGTAACCTCCACCTGACGCGCACCGTTCTGTACGGCAGCCAGCGTGTTGGCCGTTGCCATACCCAGATCGTTGTGGCAGTGTGTCGATATGATCGCCTTGTCGATGTTGGGAACGTTGTTCTTCAGATATGCGATCTTTGCTCCGTACTCGCTCGGCAGGCAGTAACCCGTCGTGTCGGGGATGTTCACAACCGTAGCACCTGCATTGATTACAGCCTCCACTACGCGAGCCAAGAACTCCTCGTCGGTGCGACCTGCATCCTCGGCGTAGAACTCCACATCATCCACAAATCGACGCGCATACTTAACCGCCTCTACGGCCTGCTCCAGCACCGTATCGGGTGTCATACGCAGCTTCTCGTAGATGTGGTACTGCGACGTGCCGATACCCGTGTGAATACGGCCTCGCTTTGCAAATTGCAGCGACTCTGCCGCCACGTCAATATCCTTCTTAACGGCGCGCGTAAGGGCACAAATCGTAGGGTTTGTAACGGCCTTCGAGATCTCCACCACCGAGTTGAAATCGCCCGGCGACGAGATCGGGAAGCCCGCCTCGATGATATCCACGCCCAACTTCTCGAGCTGTCGTGCTACCTCGATCTTCTCGATCGTATTGAGCTGACAACCCGGCACCTGCTCGGCATCGCGGAGCGTAGTATCGAAGATATATACTTTTTCACTCATACTCTTTTCAAAGGGTATAAATCCTAAGCGGTCATCCCCATAGAATGGCCGCTTAGGAGTGTTTAATCAAATCGTTGAATTAGTTGTTCTCGGGGCGGAGCTTGCGCACTACAGCACCAGCCTGCCACATCTCCGTCTCGCGCATCTCACGCAACTCCTCCTCCAGCTTCTGACGGTAGTCGGGCTGAGAGTTGGTGTCGATACTGCGCTGAGCCTCATTGCCGCAAGCAACCTCGTTGTAGAGATCCTCAAATACGGGCATCGTAGCATCGCGGAACTTCTTCCACCAATCCAGCGCACCGCGCTGAGCCGTTGTCGAGCAGTTTGCGTACATCCAATCCATACCGTTCTCGGCGATCAGCGGCATCAAGCTCTGCGAGAGCTCCTCAACGGTCTCATTGAATGCCTCCGAGGGGGTGTGTCCATTCTTGCGCAGCACCTCGTACTGAGCGGCGAAGATACCCTGAATAGCACCCATCAGCGTACCGCGCTCACCCGTCAGGTCAGAGTAAACCTCACGCTTGAACGTAGTCTCGAACAGGTAACCCGAACCAACACCGATACCGAGTGCAATCACGCGATCCCACGCGCGGCCCGTAGCATCTTGGAAGATAGCGTAGCTTGAGTTCAAGCCTCGGCCCTGCAGGAACATACGACGCAACGACGTACCCGAACCCTTGGGAGCAACCAGAATTACGTCCACATCAGCGGGAGGCACGATACCCGTACGCTCCTTGTATGTGATACCGAAACCGTGTGAGAAGTAGAGCGCCTTGCCTGCGGTGAGGTGCTTCTTCACGGTGGGCCATACCGAAATCTGACCTGCATCCGAGAGCAGATACTCGATGATGGTAGCCTTCTGGCAAGCCTCCTCGATGTCGAACAGATTCTCGCCCGGCACCCAGCCGTCAGCCACAGCCTTGTCCCAGCTCTTTGAGTCCTTGCGCTGACCTACGATTACGTTAAATCCATTATCGCGCAGGTTGAGCGACTGACCCGGACCCTGCACACCGTAGCCGATAACGGCGATAGTCTCATCCTTCAATGTCTCCAAGGCCTTTGCCAAGGGATACTCCTCACGAGTTACGACGTTCTCCTCAACGCCACCAAAAATCATCTTTGCCATAATTGTAATGTTTTTATTGTTTGTAAATTATCTTGTCTAACATTATTTCTCCTCTTGCAGTAGTTTTATTCTGCGCTGCTCGACATACTCCATATACTCGTCCAGCAACTCTCGGCGCGACTTGATGATCGCCACCGGACCCGAGCATACGAACTGATACAATCCGTAAGGCGAGAGCATCTGATACAGCTCGTCAATCTCCTCCTTGTGTCCCGTCTTCTCCAGCACGATGTAGTCGTCGTGAATATCCAGAATACGCACATTGTGGCGGCGCACCAGATCCTCGACGTTGCGGCTGCGCTGCACCTTGTAGAGTGCCAGCTGCTGCAGCACCACCTCCGAAGGGGTGTAGCAAAATACCTTCAGCACATCGACCTTCTTCTCGATCTGCTTCACCAGATTTGCCACCTTCTCCTCATCGTTGCGCACCATAATCGTGTACTTATGCACGCCCGCGATAGCCGACTCCGACGCCGTCAGTGATTCGATATTGACGTTGCGGTGGGTAAATACGGTTGTTATCTGGCTCAACAGGCCCACCTTGTTCTCCGAAAATACGGTTATGATAAACTCCTTTTCCATCTTCTTCACTCTTACTCTAATCTGATCTTTTCTACGGGCTGACCTGCGGGCACCATCGGGAATACATTCTCCTCCTTTTTTACTCTCACCTCCAACAGGAATGCCCCATCGGTCTTGCGCATCTCGCAGATCGCATCATCCAGATCCTCGTGTCGCTCAACGCAGCGGTAGGGTATGCGGTTGGCCTTGGCCAGAAGCTCGAAGTCGGGATTCACCAGCTCGGTGAACGAGTAGCGACGGTTGTAGAACAGCTCCTGCCACTGACGCACCATACCCAAGTAGCCGTTGTTCATCAGGATGATCTTCACACCCACCTGAGACTGATATATCGTTCCGAGCTCCTGCGATGTCATCTGCAAACCTCCGTCACCCACAAACAGACACACCTCTCTCTCTGGCGCACCGATCTTGGCTCCGATTGCGGCCGGCAGACCGAATCCCATCGTACCCAATCCACCCGAGGTGATGATACTGCGCGAACGCTTGAAGCGGAAGTAACGCGAGGCGAACATCTGCTGCTGACCTACGTCCGTTACCAGAATCGCATCGTCAAACTGCTGTGCTACGGCATCTACCACCTCGCCCATACGCAGGTGTGGCCCACGACGCTCTATGGCTGGCTCGATCACATCCTCGCGCTCGATGTTGGCGCATACGCGGAACTCGTCGATCCACGCCGAGTGATCGTTTTTCGCTATCTTCTCGGTCAGCAGTGGCAGCGTCTGCTTCACATCGCCCACCACAGCCACATCGGCATAGACCAGTTTATTCACCTCGGCAGGATCAATCTCCATATGTATAATCTTGGCGTTGATACCGAACTTCGAGGGATCGCCCGTTACGCGGTCGTCGAAACGCATTCCTATGGCGATGAGCAGATCGCAGTCGCGGTTCTTGATGTTGGGGGCGTAGTTGCCGTGCATACCGAGCATTCCCACATACTGCGGATGGTCGGTCGGCAGTGCCGACAATCCGAGCAGAGTCGAAGCTGCGGGTATTCCGCTCTTTTCGAGAAACTCTTTCAGCTCCTGCTCCGCACCGCCCAAGATCACGCCCTGTCCGATGAGCGCCATCGGCTTGCGCGAGAGGTTTACGAGGCGTGCCGCCTCCAATATCTGGTCGTTGTCAATCTCGGCGTAGGGCTGATAGCTGCGGATAAACTTCATCGGCTTATACTCGAAATCCACCAATCCGTTCTGCGCATCCTTCGTAATATCGACCACTACGGGGCCCGGACGGCCCGACGAAGCGATGTAGAATGCGCGGGCAATAGCCTCCGGAATATCCTCGGCGCGCTTTACTTGACAATTCCACTTCGTTACCGAGTTTGTGATCTCGATGAAGTTGATCTCCTGAAAGGCATCCGTTCCGAGTGTCGATGATGCCACCTGTCCGCTTATGAGCACGATGGGTGTCGAGTCGAGCATCGCATCGGCCAATCCCGTCACGGTGTTCGTCGCACCCGGGCCCGATGTTACGATGCAGACTCCCGTACGTCCCGTGGCGCGGGCATAACCCTGCGCAGCGTGAATGGCGCACTGCTCGTGGCGAACCAATATGTGGTTCAGCCGATCACGATAGTCGTATAACGCATCATAGACGGGTATTATCGCTCCGCCCGGATATCCGAAAATTGTCTCCACACCCTCGGCCATAAATGAGCGGATCACCGCCTCCGAGCCGCTGATGCAGGGCAAATCCTTTTTAGGGGTAACGGGGGTATTATCTGAAAAACCTGAAAAAGCCATATCGTTAGGTTGTAGTTTCTTAATTTTTACTCCTCGGGAACGATTCTTACGGCACCCTGATCGGCCGACGACACCAGCAGCGAATATGCCCTGAGCGACTGCGGCACCACGCGATCGCGGCCTACGGGCTTGCGAACGCTCCACGCGGCCATACGCTCTGCCATCTCCTTCTCCGTAATGCGCAGATTGATCGAACGGGCCGCAATGTCAATATCAATCCAATCTCCATTTCTTATGATACCAATCTCGCCACCCGAAGCAGCCTCAGGCGAGACGTGCCCAATCGACAGACCCGATGTTCCGCCCGAGAAGCGGCCGTCGGTAATCAGCGCACACGCCTTGTCCAAATGCTTCGACTTGAGGTACGAAGTGGGGTAGAGCATCTCCTGCATACCCGGGCCACCCTTCGGGCCCTCGTAGCGAATCACCACCACATCGCCAGCCTCCACCTCGCCGCCGAGTATGCCGTTCATCGCCTGCTCCTGCGACTCAAACACCTTCGCCCGACCGCTGAACTGCATCAGCTCCTCGGCTACGCCGGCCGTCTTTACGATGCAACCCTTGCGTGCGATGTTTCCCGTCAGCACGGCCAGACCTCCGTCGCGGAAGTATGCGTTCTCCATATCGCGTATGCAACCCGATGCGTGATCCTCGTCCATCGCCTCGTAGTAGCACTCCTGCGACGCCATCTCGCGGCTGTAACGGTTTGCGGGGGCACTCAGATATATCTTGCGAGCCTCCTGCGAGAAATTCTCCGATCCGTAATAGTATTTGTCAAGTGCCTCCTCGAGCGAAGAGAAATCCACACGCTTCGCCGTAGTGTCGATAAGACCATTCTTCGCCAATTCGCCCATAATTCCCATAATACCGCCTGCGCGGTTCACATCCTGAACGTGGTAGTGTCCGTTGGGCGCAACCTTGCACAGCACGGGAATCTTGCGCGAGAGGCGGTCAATATCGGCCATCGTGAAATCCACTCCCGCCTCGTGTGCTACCGCCAGCAGGTGCAGCACCGTATTTGTCGAGCCTCCCATCGCAATATCGAGCGACATTGCATTCTCAAATGCCGCCTTCGTAGCGATCGAGCGCGGTAGCACCGACTCATCTCCCTCGAAGTAGTATCGGCGTGCATTCTCGACAATCAGCTTCGCCGCCTTCTCGAAGAGTGCCTTGCGATTTCGGTGTGTCGCCACGATCGTGCCGTTGCCGGGCAGTGCCAAGCCGATAGCCTCATTCAGACAGTTCATCGAGTTTGCCGTAAACATTCCCGAGCACGATCCGCATCCCGGACAAGCCGAAGCCTCAATCTCGTCAGCCTCCTCGTCCGTACACTTGTCGTCAGCACTCAACACCATTGCATCAATCAGGTCGGCCCCGCGTCCGCGGAACAATCCCGCCTCCATCGGACCTCCCGATACAAATACGGTGGGAATGTTCAGTCGCATCGCTGCCATCAACATTCCCGGCGTAATCTTGTCGCAGTTGCTGATGCAGACCAGCGCATCGACCTTGTGTGCGTTTGCCATATACTCCACCGAGTCGGCGATAATATCGCGCGAGGGCAGCGAGTACAACATACCGTCGTGGCCCATTGCGATTCCGTCGTCGATTGCTATGGTGTTGAACTCTGCGGCAAAGCAACCTTCGGCCTCGATCAGGCTCTTGACGTATTGTCCTATCTGGTGCAGATGAACGTGTCCGGGCACCATCTGCGTGAACGAATTGGCGATTCCGATCACGGGCTGTCCCATCTGCTCTTTTTTCATTCCGTTAGCCCTCCACAGGCTTCTGGCTCCTGCCATTCGGCGGCCTACGGTCGTGATGGCACTTCGTAACTGATGTTTCATTCTACTCTGTTTTAGTAGTTAAAAAAGCCTCTCTCCGATAGGAGAAAGGCTCGTATATCAATGGTATAAGTATATACATACAACCTTTCTCCCGTTATCTGCGCAAGACCACGAGGATTAGGTTAATCAGAATATACAAACCAGCGTACATAAAGTTCTTTTCGTTTATGTTGCAAAAATAATAGTAAAAATTATTAAAAACAAGAAAATTCCATACTTTTCTGCATATAAATCACTCCGTAATTCCTGTTGAACTGTCTAAATGGCTGATTTATATCGCTGTTGTAATGAATGTTGCTGCATATTTATGAATAACAAAGTGTAAGCCATACCATATTATATACCCTAAAAAAGCCACCCCATAACGTAGGCGGCTTACAATTTTGCATCGATATGCGTTTTTGTTAGGCCGTAGGCTACGACCTAACTTCCGATTTTCTCCCTCTTGGTCCGTTGTCCGCTCTTCTCCGCCATCGGTTGAGGCTTGCCCTCCACCTGCTGCGCTGAGCGTTGCCTGCGCACCTGCCGCACGCCCTCGCGCCTGCCGACGAACGAGAGTCGCTGACCGTTGCCAATCGTCGCTGCAGCAATCTTTCCCGAGCGCACCAGCTCCGCGATCATCAAATCGGTCTTGTTGCGATCCAGCGCAAATGCCACCTCAATCTCAACGGGATAGACCGTCCCGTAGCGCTTGATAAACTCCGTAATCGACGCCAACGACGGCCCTACGCGACGCGGCTTTATGCGCCCCTGCGAGAGGCGGGCGATGGTGGTGTGGAAGGTCGATAGGTTCTGGTAGCCGCCGAGCGTGATTTTCGTATTCTCGTTGCGAATCATATATGACGGAAACCCCGTAACCCCGTTGCGCCGACATCGCATCCGCGACTGCATAAAGTCGCTCTGCGCTCCGCCTGCGGTGTATTCGTCGATGAACTCCGCCGCATCCAGCCCGCACTCTACGGCCAACTCGATGAGCACATCCATCTGCGATGTGCGCCTCTGCTCGGTGAACGTTGCCTCGCGTATGCGCCTAAGCAGCACCTTCGCCTTCTCGGGATCGATGCGCCGTGACGCTTCGTATGCTATGTTCTGCGGAAACGATGAGGGGTAGCGCTCACTGAATAACGCCATCCGATCCACCCTGACGGGCATCCCGTGCCGCTCGGAAGCTTTGAGCCAATTCTCGGCCATAATCTTATTGGCGCGCTCGATTACCGCGCTCTTTGGCCCTTGCAGATCGTAGAGTGTCGAGATCTCCTCCACCAGCCCTCCCATTATGAACTCTATGCCGACGTTGTTGCCGTAGAGGTAGTCTATAGCCCTCATCACGGGCTCATTACCCCAGCACCATACGCAGACGGGATCGGTGAATTGATAGATTGTAATTTTGTCCATATCGCGATATATTTAACATTTATGCAACGCAGAGCAAAAAACAAGCCGACCTCGCCTCCGCACGAAAAAAGGGTACGGGTATTGTGAAAAGTTCAAAAAAATTGTAATTTTATCCCCGATAAAACTGCTATGTTATGATTTACAACGAAAGAGACATCCGCCCCGAAGTGGTTAAGTCGTTGGCGGAGGCTGTTATGGCGGCCGCCCGTACCGCTCCGAAGGCCAAGGGCCGCGATCTGGTGGAGATAGTGATGCTCACCGATGATGACATTGTTCGCCTGAGCGATGCAATGCGCCAGATTAGCGCCGAGTCGGGCCTGAAGTTCCTCCTGCGCGATGCCGACAACATCCTTCAGGCGCAGGCACTCATTCTCATCGGCACGCGCGAGCCCTCGCAGGCGTGCGCCCTTAATTGCGGCTACTGCGGCTTTGCAACGTGCGAGGCCAAACCCGCGAACGTTCCCTGCGTTATGAATGGCGTCGATGTAGGCATTGCCATCGGCTCGGCCTGCTCGAAGATTGCCGACGTACGCCTCGATTCGCGTGTCTTGTTCTCGGCAGGTTGGGCAGCGCGTCGCTGCGGCATTATGCCCGACGTGGATCTGATCTTCGCCATCCCGATGAGCGTCTCGTCGAAGAGCCCCTTCTTCGACCGTAAATCACCCGAAAAGAAATAATTGACTTTAGATATGGAAACCAAGAAATCAGTAGTATCGTCATTCGATGTCGATCACCTCACCCTCAAGGAGGGCCTCTATTTGCGTTCAGTTTATACCATCAACGACGAGCTTGCCGTTCACTCGTGGGATATGCGCTTCCGCGCCCCGATGGATCACTCGCCGCTCGGCTCGGGAGAGGTACACACCATCGAGCACCTTATGGCCTACCACTTGCGCCTCGATCCCGTCATCGGCAAGAGCATCGTTTCGTTCTGCCCGATGGGCTGCAAGACAGGTTTTTACCTCTCTACGATGAATAACGTCGAGGCCGAGGATATCCGTCGCGCACTTGCCGAGGTCTATAAGAACGTCTTCCCCCTTAAGTCGAAGGAGGACATCGTCGGCCTTACCGAGGTGCAGTGTGGCAACCCGGGCCTCTACTCAATCGCCTCAACCAATTCGGCTATGGCGCAGTATATGCGCGCGCTCTATACTCCCGAGGAGGCTGCCGAGGCCGGCATCGCATCAATCTATAACGTGTAGCCTATGAAATACCTTATCGTAGCCCCCACCGAGCGCGAATACAGCAACATCACGCAGGCTCTCGAGGGCCGCACCCTGCAAAATAGCTACTCTGTTGTTCGTACGGGCGTGGGCAAGGCCCTCGCTGCGGCAAACACGGCGCTGGCCATCAACCGCGCCGATGGCGAAATCGATCGCGTAGCTATCGTGGGCTATGCCGCCTCTACCATCGGCCGCGAGCGTGGCGATATCGTCGCTCCGCGCGTAGCACGCTATCACGACTGCCGCATCCCGGGCGATTTCGTTCCCGAGCTCACCGAGCCTTACCCCCTGCTGGGCCACGACGATGCTGTGGTGTGGACGGGCGATTCGTTTGTAGATGGTGAGATTATCGCGCAGATCAAGGAGCGCTATGGCGTAAAGTCGGCGCTGTTCGATATGGAATCTACGGCCGTTTGTCAGGCTGCCGAGCTCTTCGATCTGCCCGTTGTGGTCGTGAAGATGGTCTCGGACGTTCCCGAGCAGGGCGATACCGAACACTCGTACGACGAGTTTGTCGATTCGCACTCCGACTTTGGTCTATTTATTGATTACCTCGAACAACTTAAATAGTTAATGAATATCGAAGTAGCATACGGTCTTCTGCTCCCCTTCTTGGGCACAACGCTCGGTGCCGCGATGGTCTTTCTGCTTCGCGGCGAGATGCCCTCGTGGGTGCAGAAACTGCTTTTGGGCTTTGCTTCGGGCGTTATGATGGCCGCCTCGGTGTGGTCGCTCCTGATCCCCTCTATTGATATGACTGCCGAGAGTGGCGGCATCGAGTGGCTGCCTGCTGTGGCGGGATTCCTCTGCGGAATGTTCTCGCTGCTTATATTCGATACGCTCGTTCCTCACCAGCACCTCGACTCCGCCGAGCCCGAGGGTCTTCGGTCTAATATGGGCCGCTCGTCGATGCTCTTTATGGCCGTTACGCTACACAACATCCCCGAGGGTATGGCCGTCGGCGTTGTCTTGGCGGGCGCAATGACGGGTGCGGGCGACATCACTATGGCCGCAGCGTTAGCCCTCTCGATCGGTATCGCCATCCAGAACTTCCCCGAGGGCGCTATCGTCTCGATGCCGCTTAAGGAGAGCCTCCGCAGCCGCCGCAAAGCCTTCGCCTATGGTGTTGGCTCGGGCGTGGTGGAGCCTCTGGCGGGCCTAATTACAATCCTTCTTATCGATTGGTTGCAACCTATCCTTCCATTCCTTCTGGCCTATGCTGCTGGTGCTATGATTTATGTTGTGGTTGAGGAGCTTATCCCCGAATCGCAAAGCGGCCGCCACTCCAACGTGGCCACCATCGGTGTCGCCTTTGGCTTTGCTCTGATGATGCTCTTGGATGTTGCTCTCGGATAGCCTATCTTGCCTCCCACTCCAATAGACGGCGCTTTATCTCCGCTCCCGAATGGTAGTTGCCTATGCCTCCTGCGGCGGGCACGATTCGGTGGCACGGCACAATCACACTTATCGGATTTCGTCCTACGCTCGTAGCTACGGCCCTGACGGCTGTGGGGTGGCCCGCTATGGCCGCCAACGCCGCGTATGTCGTGGTCCGACCCCGCTCGATCGAGAGCAGTGCCCGCCATACATCGAGCCGAAACTGCGTTCCCGCGAGCAAAATTCGTTGTGGTGGGGTAGTGATTATATCCTCTTTAGAATCTATCTTTTTCATCGTGGCCGACGCAAACAGCGCCCTTAGCTCCGCAAATGCCGCCTCGCGCCCCAAATATGTCGTGAACGTCGCAAAGCACAACTCCCTCTCCCGCTCGCAGCACCACGCCGTCAGCATCTCTCCAAAAGCCGTTTGCACGAAGTCATACTCCACGCAACGAACTGACAAACGGTCGGTTGTGTATCTTATCTCCATTCCCTACTCCTCCTCTTCGGGCGCATTGGCCTTGGCCAGCAGCACGCTCTCGATCAGCTCGTCGGCCTCGCGGCACGAAACGTATGTGCGGTTGTCGTAGATGTCCGTAATCTCCACAAAATTATTCCACTCCGAGGCATACAGCGTGATTGTCTCGAATGTCCTCAGATCGAAAAATTTACCATAGTAACCGAAGAATCCCGAACTTCCAAAAAGCATTATGCTGCGCTTCAGTCGGCGGTTGCTCACCTTTCTGATGCGCACTATCTCGCGCACGTCAATCTCCGTGATGTCGAACACGCATTGTATCTCCAACTTGTGGTCAATCAGCACGATACGTCTTGGGATTGAGAGCACCATCAGCGCCGAGATCGCCATCACGAACGACACAAACCACGCCGAGAAGAATCCGCCCTTGTATAACGCATACAGCAGCACGGCACACGCCGCAAAGAGCGTGAGCGTGAGCGCCGTCAGCCATATCGTGCGGCGATCGAAGTGGTATTTGAAACTATATTTCACCCTCTGCTGTTATTATCGCACGCGCCAGAGTGAGATCCAGCGGCGTAGTTATCTTGAAATTCTCTCGTTCGCCCTCCTCGAGCGCAACCTTGTATCCCGCAGCCTCCACCACCGACGCATCGTCTGTAAAACTCTCCGCATACTCCTGCTCATAGGCCTTGCGCAGTGCTTCCGCGCGGAAGAGTTGCGGGGTCTGCACCATACGCAGCCTCGTGCGGTCAATGATCCTCGAATCCTCGCCCTCCACCGAGCGGTACGAATCGGCGGGTGCCACAACGGGTATCACCGCATCGTGCTTCTCGGTTGCCAATACAAGGCGAATGATCAGTTTCTTCGAGGCCAGCGGACGCACCGCATCGTGTACGGCAATCGTGCGCACCCCCTCACTCAGGGCCGCCAAACCGTTCTTTACCGAGTGAAAACGCTCCTTGCCTCCGACTGCAATCTTGTGCTCCGCAACCTCAAATCGTGCCGCCATATTGCGCCATAGCTCGACGTGCTCGGCTGGCAGCACCACCACGATCTCCGCCTTCGGCAGTGCCTCGTGTATGCGGTTTATCGAGCGCGCGAGAATGGGCTGCTGCTCGAGCATCATAAACTGCTTGGGCAACGCTCCGCCCATACGACGGCCCGCTCCGCCCGCGACGATTATTACTCCGATCTCTGCCATATTAGTTTCTTCCCGAATCCGAGAGTATTATCCGTTAATTTCATAAAATCGGCCTCCAGCCGCCACAGCTCCAAATCGGCCACCGCAGCATAAGGAAAAGCCTTGATATATCGCATCTTGTCGCCCTCGATGGCGCGCTTGACCTGCCCTGTAACCTGTAATCCTTGCACCTTGCCTACGGTTCGCGTTTCGAGCACTACGCTCGCTGCCACGCGATCGTTCTGCATCATCATCTGCGCGTGGTGAGTCCCCTCGCTCGATGTGAAGATGAAGGCCGCTGTCTCGGCGTCGAAGGCAAAAAAGCAGTTGCAACAGTATGGCTCGCCCGCCTTCGTTGAGGTTGCGAGCGTCAGAACGTGATGTTTCGAGATGAACTTCTCGATGCGCTGATCCACCATCATATCGTTACTTTTTATCCGCTACGCTTGGCTCTGCCGCGGCCGTCGAGTCGCTGCGAATTTCCAGCTGCGAGAGCTCTGTTATTATCATCTCGGGCGAGGCCTGTCCGTTCAGCTCCGCTATGATGCGGTCGCGCACCGACTCGAATGCCGCCTTGTTCTTCTCGGCAATCGGTTCGGCAGGCTCCTGCGGCACCTTCAGCGGGTCGATGTTCACACCATTTTTCCAGATTCGGTAGTCCAGATGCGGGCCTGTCGATGTTCCCGTACTACCCACATAACCAATTAGATCGCCCTGCTTCACGCGCGTACCCTTGTTGATTCCCTTCGCAAATCCGCGCAGATGCAGATAACCCGTCTCCAGATTTCCTGCGTGCTTGATGCGTAGCGTATTACCGCCACCGCCACTCCAGCCCTTGAACGACACTACACCATCAGCCACAGCGTGTACGGGCGTACCCGACGGAGCTGCATAATCGACTCCGAGGTGGGGACGATAGACGCGATGTACGGGGTGCAGGCGCGAGCGCGAGAAACGCGAGCTGATGCGCGTGAACTTAAGCGGAGCCTTGAGCAGCTGCTTGCGTAGCGACGCACCGTTTGCCTCCCAGTATTGTATCTTGTCGCCCTGCTTGAAGGGAATTGCATACACCTCCTTGTCGGCGTGGATGAACTTCGCACCCCATATCTGGCCTATGCCGACGTGCGTCGTATCGATCATCTTCTCGTCGTAGATAACCGTAAATCGGTCGCCCTTCTGAATCCCGAAGAAATCCACGGTCCACTGATATATCTCCTCCATCTCGGCCGCCAACGCATAGGGTAGGCTGTCGCGCATAATCGCACCCCAAAGCGACGATTCTATGACCGACGATCGCATCTGTCGGCGAATCGTTACATCCTTCTGTCCCTGCGTGATGGTGATGCTGTCGTTCTGAAATCCGAAGACCACATACTCCACCACATCCTTCTCATATACGAAGTAGTCGAGCCTCCGCCCCGTCGAATCCTGCGCCAGCAGGGCCGTGTATGGCCTTCCGGCACGAATCTGCCTTAGCGGGAATACATCTTTTGCCGCCTTGTCCAGCCGATCGACCGTCGCTGCCGACACGCCATATCGCGCAAGTATCTTGCCCAGCGTCTCGCCCTGAGCAATTGTTCCCGACTCGGTTGTGTAATCATCTGCTATAATGCCATATAGCATCGTATGTTGCTCCTCCTCCGCCTCTACGGCTGCGGCCTCAGTCGAGTCGCCTTCTCGGCAGGCAGTTGCCGAAAGCGAAAGAAGTATCAGTAATGCGTAAATATAATATCTCATAATACCACAAAAATATAAAAAATATCGGACTTTATTTGCGTTTTGCGCTCAAAAGCACCGCTATATAGGTAAAAAACGTTCTTTTGATTGTTTTATTGCGAATAAATTGTTATCTTTGGGCGCATTGTATAATATTGATTGTAAGCACTTGCGCCTTTTTGGCTGACAACTTTTAAGACTGCACGACGAGTATGGGTTTTCTAATGAAACTTTTATCCTATCCCTATCGAATGGCGATCACCCTTCGCCATTGGATGTTCAATTGCGGTCTTCTTAAGAGCGAGAGCTTCTCGATCCCCATTATCTGCGTCGGCAACATCACTGTCGGCGGCACGGGCAAAACCCCTACGGCCGAGATGATCCTCGGCTATATGAAGGATCACTACAACGTGGCCCTGCTCTCGCGTGGCTATGGCCGCCGCACGAAGGGCTATCTGGAGGTCAAGACCTCATCTTCCTACCGCGATGTTGGCGATGAGCCGTTGCAGATCAAACTCAAATTCCCTGATGCTTTGGTTGTCGTGTGCGAGAAGCGCGCTGATGCTATCCACCGCATTATGCGCGACCATCCCGAGGTCAATCTCATCGTTATGGACGACGGCTTCCAGCACCGCCACGTCAATGCCCGCATCAATGTCGTCATTATCGACTCTACGCGCCCCTACTATGAGGACGATTTCCTCCCTGCCGGAACGCTGCGCGATAAGGTCTCGTCGCTCGATCGTGCCCACTACTTCATCGTTACGAAGTGTCCTGTCGATATGCAGCCGCTCGACCAGCGCATCTGGCGCAAGAACCTGCACAGGATAGCATATCAGAAGATCTACTTTACTCGCGTCGTACCCACCCACGCCGTTGCACTCTTCCCCACGCAGAACGTGCTTGAGGCTGGCGCCGAGGTTATCGTGATGTCGGGTATCGGCAATCCGCGAGCCTTTGTGTCGGGCGTTAAGAAGAGTTATAAGGTCGTTGCCAACCTCACCTTCCCCGACCACCACGTCTATTCCGTTGCCGACATCGAGCGTATCGTGGCTCTGCTTGAGAAGCACCCGAAGGCGATGATTCTTACAACCGAGAAGGACTCTGTCAAGCTGCGCCGATCGAAGCGTGTTCCCGACGTTATGCGCGAGCGACTGTTCTTCCAGCCACTGAAGGTTGAGTTCCTCGAGGGCTCCGACCCCGACTTCCTCGGCACGCTGAAGAGCGATCTCGAGGGCAAGGTGCACCTCGATCCTAATGTGTAAAAGTTAAACGTAAAAAATATGATCAACAAAGTAATTCTGGTAGGAAACGTGGGCGTTGACCCCGAGATTCGTACCACCGAGTCGGGCGTTAAGGTTGCCCGCGTGCGCCTGGCCACCACCGAGCGTATCTATAACCGACAGACCAACGAATCGACCGACCTGACCGAGTGGCACACCGTCACTCTGTGGCGTGGTCTGGCCGATGTTGCCGACCGCTATGTCCGCAAGGGTAGCCAGCTCTATATCGAGGGCCGTCTGCGCACGCGCGAGTGGACCGATAAGGATAACATCAAGCGCTACTCTACGGAGGTCCTTGCCGACGATATGAAGCTCCTCGGCCGCCGCTCCGATAATCAGTCAGCGCAGGGAGGTATGCAAGGCGCATCGCAGCCCTACCAGCAGCCCGCACAGCAGGGCGGCTACTCTCAGCCCTATCAGCAGCCCGCCGCCGCTCCTTCGTACGGCCAGCCGAGCTATCAGCAACCCGCGCAGCCGCAGTCAATCCCTGCCCCGCAGGATGATCCCGACGATCTGCCGTTCTAACCTAAGGAGGGGGGGGAGTGCAAAAAACAGTAATGATGCAAAGAGCTAATGATTCAAAATTAAGGAGCCTGTCTAATAATGAAAAAAGTGAGTGTCCAAATTATTTTGGACACTTTTTTTGTGCTATCGCGCTGACTCCGAGCAATCGTTACCAAAATGTAACTTACTTACCTTTTTGTGCCGTCTTGATTTTTCCCCACCGCCGAGCTACCTTTGCTCTCAAACTAATATATATAGGTATGAAAAGGATTCTATTTTTGATGGTCGCTCTGCTGACCATCTCGACTGGTGCTTGGGCTCGTGGCGGCAAGGATGCCGATCGCAAAGCTGTCGAGCAGATTGTCGATTCTTACATCAAGACTATCAACGATGGCGATTTGGAACTCGTTGGCAAGATCTGGACACACGACCCCGTAGCCTCATTCATCGGCCCTCAAGGCCGTTTTCAGGGTTATGAGGAGGTGCGCGACAAGCTCGTAACGAGCTTCAAGAACGGATTCTCGAAGCGCAACCTTCGCAAGGATGAGCTTACGATCGTCATCGAGGGCAAGTCGGCGTGGGCCGAGTTCACTTGGACCTTCGACTCGGTGAACAACAACGGTCAGGAGCGCACCTCACGCGGCCGCGAGACGCAGATTTTCCGCAAGGAGAAGGGTGGCTGGAAGCTGGTGCATATTCACTATTCAGGCCTCCGCAATAATTAAATTAAAAAGGCTACCCATCGGGTAGCCTTTCTTATCTATATATGTCTTCCATACACTCCTCCATATCACACGCAAGGGCCTACTCTATCTCGCACTTCACGCACTCAATTCCAACCCTCTGCAGGAGCTTCAATCCATCCTCCGAGCGGTAGTCGTCGCAGTAAACCACGCGCTTGATACCCGCTTGAATGATCAGCTTCGAGCACTCGATGCAGGGTGCCGCCGTGATATATAGCGTCGATCCGTCGCAGTTGTTGGCGCTCTTTGCCACCTTCGTGATGGCGTTTGCCTCGGCGTGCAGAACGTAGGGCTTTGTCTTGCCCGTTACCTCATCCTCGCAGATGTTCTCAAATCCCGATGGCGTACCGTTGTATCCGTCCGAGATAATCATCTTATCCTTTACGATGAGCGCCCCCACCTGACGGCGTACGCAGTACGAGTTCTCGGCCCAGATGCGCGCCATACGCAGGTAACGCATATCCAATTGGTGCTGTTTTTCCTCCTGATATCCCATTGTAATTTACTCTACTTCGTCAATAAACACCCTCTTCACAGCCTCCAGATACCCATATCCATATATGTTGCACGGCTGCAGATAACTCGTCTCGGTCCACTCGTTCCAGCTGTTGATCGTAATCAGAGGCTGAAGCTCGGCGTGCTTGTCCACATAGGCTTTGGCTCGACGCAGCGCCTCGGCAAATGCCTCGGGCGTGTTGTTCTTCACCACTGCGCTATGCACCGTACGCGGGCTATTGTCCCATCCGACACTGACGTGGGGGTAGTATTTGAACGAGTACTCCTTCTCGATTCTCTCCCACTCGGCCTCTGCATCCTTCGCAATGTCGGCGTATTCGCGATTCACATCGGTGAAGTGCACAAACTGATAGTGTGTCGAAGAATCAAATCCCAACTTACGGATGAAATCATCCTGCGGATTGTCGCTCTTCGAGGCGTCCAAGCCGCTGTAATTCAGATTTATCGACCACATCGCAAACTGAAGTTCCAGATCTGGAAATCCCGCCTTGCGCACCTCGCGGCGGAACCACTCCAGCGCCTCGGCCGTCTGCTCTACACCACCCAGACCGTTGATCAGGTTGGGCAGGTCGTAAATCATAAATACGGGTTTACCGTCAATCTTGTAGTACTGCGGATGCTTGAAATACTTCTCGATGTTGCGGCGGCATATCTTCTCAAACTCCTCGCGATCCACCTTTCCCTGCCAGATGACGTTATCCTCGTTGAATCGTGCAAGGCGCGTATCCCACAGATTGAGCACATCGTGATTTGCCCACATCAAGTAGAACTGCATCTTCTCGACATTCTCGGCCTTGAGAAAACCGTTGTTCAGCGTAGTCTCCATAAATGGGCGGCCGTCGTACCAATACCAGTCGAAGATGAATACATTCACGCCGTGCTTTGTCGCCTGCTCGATCTCCATCTCCATAACCTTCGGGTCGGCCTCGTTTATGTATCCCCACAGAGGTTTTCGATCCCAGTAGTGTCCGGGGTTACGCTGCTGCATCGTCATCACCGTCTCCCATTCGCCTATTCCCATCGGCCAGAAGGGGCGCAGACGCACATCGTCTGAGGCATAGGCGGGGTATAGGAACGCCGCTACATCGTATTTCTGCTTTTTCTGCTGTGCCTGTATGCCGCAAACGCAGAGCGTGGCACACACGATCATAGCACATCGAATCAGGATACGTTTCATAATTCTGTCTCTTAAAGCCCTGAACTATGCCATCTTACCGTGGCACTGCTTGTACTTCTTACCGCTACCGCAGGGGCAGGGGTCGTTGCGGCCCACCTTCTTCTCTACCTTGATCGGTGCGGGCTTCGACTTCTCGGCCTGACCTGCTGCCGCGGCTGCCGCCATACGCGATGCCTGCAACTTGTTCACATCGACCTTCGCCTTCTGCTGACGCTGCTGCTGCACGGCCTCGGGGTTGTTCTCACGAACGGGGATGAACGCCTTGTTCAGGATTGCCAACGACTCGCGATTGACCTTCTGCAACATCTTCGAGAAGAGGTTATATGACTCGAGCTTGTAGATCAACAGCGGATCCTTCTGCTCATACTGTGCATTCTGTACGCTCTGTCGCAACTCGTCCATCTCGCGCAGGTGCTCACGCCAAGCGTCGTCGATCGTCGTAAAGAGTACAATCTTCGAGAATACCTTGTAAATATCCATTCCGTCCGAAGCCTTGCAACGCTCGAGCGTTACGGGGACGTGGAATCCCAAGTGTCCGTCGGTGATGGGGAAGTGCATCACGCGATCCATCGTCAGCTCGTTCTCCTTATATACGATCTCCATCGTCTGGCGAATCGTGTCGGCTACGGCCTTCTGGCGACGTGCGAAGAGCGTGTGCAGATCCTTCACGATCAGCTCCACGATCTGCTTGGGCTTGGCTGAGTTGTATGTTGCCTCGTCGAATGTAGGCTGCAGTGCAACCTCGCGGATCAGATCGAACGAGAATGACTCAAAGTCCATACCCTCGTGCGACTCCATAAAGCTCTCGGCGTAGTCGCACATAATGTTGTTCAGGTCGATCTCAATCTGCTCACCATACAGGGCGTGGCGACGACGTGTGTAGATAACCTCACGCTGCGAGTTCATCACATCGTCATACTCCAGCAGACGCTTACGAATACCGAAGTTGTTCTCCTCTACCTTCTTTTGTGCGCGCTCAATTGCCTTGGTCATCATCGAGGCCTGGATGACCTCGCCCTCCTGAATACCCATCTTATCCATCATCGAAGCGATACGCTCCGAGCCGAACAGACGCATCAGATCATCCTCCAGCGATACGAAGAACTGCGAAGAACCCGGATCACCCTGACGTCCCGAACGACCGCGCAACTGACGATCGACGCGACGGCTCTCGTGGCGCTCCGTACCGATGATCGCCAAACCGCCTGCCGCCTTAGCCTCGGGCGAGAGCTTAATATCGGTACCACGACCTGCCATATTCGTAGCGATTGTAACCTGACCCGTGCGACCTGCCTCGGCCACGATCTGTGCCTCGAGCTGGTGCTGCTTTGCGTTGAGCACGTTGTGCTTGATGCCGCGCAATTTAAGCATACGGCTCAACAGCTCCGAGATCTCCACCGACGTGGTACCCACCAGTACGGGGCGCTTGGCCTCTACCAGACGTACCACCTCGTCGATTACGGCGTTGTACTTCTCGCGCTTGGTCTTATATATCAAATCCTCCCTGTCGTCACGCAGCACGGGACGGTTGGTGGGGATTACCACAACATCCAACTTGTAGATGTTCCAGAACTCCGATGCCTCCGTCTCGGCCGTACCGGTCATACCGGCCAGCTTGTGATACATACGGAAGTAGTTCTGCAACGTGATCGTTGCGAAGGTCTGCGTTGCCGCCTCCACCTTCACGCGCTCCTTGGCCTCGATAGCCTGATGCAGACCATCCGAGTAGCGACGCCCATCCAGAATACGGCCCGTCTGCTCATCGACGATCTTCACCTTGTTGTCCATCACCACATACTCCACATCCTTCTCAAACATCGAGTATGCCTTCAGCAGCTGGTTCACGGTGTGAACGCGCTCCGACTTTATCGAGTAGTCGTTGATAATGGCATCCTTGCGCTGCGCCTTCTCCTCGAGCGTAAGATCCTGATGCTCCAGCTCAGCCACCTCCGTTCCGATGTCGGGCAGCACGAAGAACTTATCCTCGTTGAAGTACTTCGACAGCACCTCGTGTCCCTTGTCGGTCAGCTCCACCGAGTGCAGCTTCTCGTCGATTACGAAGTACAGGTCGTCCGTAATCTCGGGCATACGACGGTTGTTATCCTGCATATAGATGTTCTCCGTCTTCTGGAACTGCACCTTGATACCCTGCTCCGAGAGGAACTTAATCAGGGGCTTGTACTTGGGCAGACCCTTGTGTGCGCGGTAGAGCAGCTTTCCACCCTCATCCACATTGCCCTCGGCAAAGAGTCGGCGTGACTCGGCCACCAATCCCGTTACCAGATTCTTCTGCAAGCTGTAGAGGTGCTCGATCGAGGGGCGGTAATTCTCAAACATCTGATCGTCGCCCTTGGGCACGGGGCCAGAGATGATAAGCGGCGTACGCGCGTCGTCGATCAATACCGAATCGACCTCATCGACAATTGCGTAGTGGTGCTTGCGCTGCACCAGATCCTTGGGCGAAGAGGCCATATTGTCGCGCAGGTAGTCAAAACCGTACTCGTTGTTCGTACCGAACGTGATGTCGGCCATATAAGCCTTGCGTCGAGCCTCCGAGTTGGGCTGGTGCTTGTCGATGCAATCCACCGACAGACCGTGGAACTCATACATCGGGCCCATCCACTCCGAGTCGCGTCGTGCCAAGTAGTCGTTCACCGTTACGACGTGAACACCCTTGCGCGCCAGCGCGTTGAGGAATACGGGCAGCGTTGCCACCAGCGTCTTACCCTCACCCGTAGCCATCTCGGCGATCTTACCCTTGTGCAGTACCACACCACCGAAGAGCTGCACGTCGTAGTGAATCATCTCCCACTTCAGGTCGTTTCCTGCCGCCATCCAGTGCGTGGCGTAGATTGCCTTGTCGCCCTCGATGGTTACAAAATCCTTCTGTGCGGCGAGGTTGCGGTCGAAGTCGTTAGCCGTTACCTCCACTACCTCGTTCTGCGTGAATCGGCGGGCCGTATCCTTCATAATGGCAAATGCCTCGGGCAGAATCTGATCCAGCTGCTCCTCGATCTTCTCGTCGATGCGCTTTGTGGTCTGCTCAATATCCTTCGAGATCTTCTCCTTCTCGGCAAGGGTAGTCTCCGAGTGCTCCAGTTTAATCTTCTGCTCGGCGATGTGCTTCTCGTCCGAAGCGATGGCATCGGCGATGCGACGCATCAAAGCGGCGCTATGCTCACGCAACTCGTCGTTCGTGAGGCGCTCGATTGAGGGGTATATCTCCTTGATCTTGCGAACGTAAGGCTCAATCTGCTTGTGATCCTTGTCGCTCTTCGATCCGAAGAAGAATTTAATTACGTTACTTAAAACATCCATATCGTTGTATTTTTATTTTCGTTTGGCTAAATCAATCCACAAATATAGTGATTTATTGCGAAATAGCAAAATATTACTCCTCGCCTTCCATATCTTTGACCCTGCGGAGTATTCTTCGCCCCACGATGCACTCCTCGCAACGCCTGTCGCGGCAATATTCGAACGAGAGTTGCAGCAGCGCCTGACTGTCGAAGGCCGTGCGAGCCAGTGGCCCGTAGCTGTTCCATTGCGCTATGATCGAGTTCTTCTCGGCGGGCAGATCCTCCAGTAGCGACAGGGCGCGCGAGCGCAACTTCTCGCTACCGACGTATGCGCTGTAAGCGAACATAATCTGTACCACGAGGTTTATTGCTAAAAGATCACTCTTCGTCTGCCCGATGCGCTTTGCCACCGTGCGCGACTCCGAGGCGGGCGTGTAGTGCGTCAGCCAGTAGGGTTGCGTCTCCGACGAGAAGAGCCGATGCACATCCTCGGCCGAGGAGCACATCAACATCCTGTCCATTATGTCGGTCGTGTGCGCAAGGAATGTTGTTATCTGCGAAAGTCGCAGTATGGGATGGTTGTTGGGATAGATCTTTTTGAGTCGCCACGCCTGCGCCTCCATCTGTACGATGGAGTACTTTGCCGCGAGATACTCGAAGTTGCGTTTGAGGTTTAAGATGTACTCATCGTGCGGGTATAAATCCAATAGTCCCGATGCCCCAATGAGCATAGCCTCAATGTTTTGCGGCGACTGTTTCTCGCGCAGGATGGCAGCATACGGAACGGCTCTGGCCAGCTCCAGAAAAGCCTCCTTGTTATCCACGCCGCCCATCGTGCGCAGGAGCATCATATAGAACGTCTGTGGCCAATTCTCGCCACTTTCGGCGTATAGCTCCATTATGTCGCGGTTCTTGCGCTCGAGTCGCTCGAAACCTAATGTGTTGTATATCTGCAATCGTTGCAACCGCTCGAGCGAAGCCAAATAACCCCCGCAGCCGAAGTACGAGGCTCCGGCCTGCAGCCTATTTAGGGTACGTTTTCTTTGTTCTGAATGATTGCTCTGATCCATTCTCTTACAGAAGGTTAAGCTCCAGTAGAGCCTCCTCGCTCATCATACTCTTGTCCCAAGGCGGCTCGAATGTAAGGATTATATTGACCGACTCCACACCTGCGATCTTCTTCACCTGCGTGTTGATGTCGTCAACGAGTATGTCGGCCATCGGGCAGTTGGGTGCCGTCAGCGTCATACGGATATTAGCCACCCCCTCGGGGTCGAAGTCGATCTCGTAGATAAGCCCCAGATCGTAGATGTTTACGGGAATCTCGGGATCGTATATATTCTTAAGCGTGAGCACAATATCGTGCTCCACTCTCAAAATCTCTTCCGGTGTCATCATCTCATTATGCTTTGCTGGCAAATGCCAGTGCGTACATTTTCATCTGTTTGATCATCGCCACAAGTCCGTTGCTTCGCGTGGGCGATAGGTTTTCGCCCAATCCGATTGCGTCGATGAAGTATGGCTCCATCTCGACGATCTCCTGCGGCGTGCGGCCGTTCATCACCCTGACGAGCAGTGCGATGATACCCTTCGTGATGATTGCATCGCTGTCGGCCGAGTAATAAACCTTACCCTCCTCCAGTCGTGCATCCACCCACACACGCGACTGACAACCCTTTATGGCGTAGGCGTCTGTTCGATGCTCGGCCTCGATTGCGGGCAGCGTGTCGCTGAGTTCGATCAGATAGTCGTACTTGTCCAGCCACTCGTCAAATATGGCAAACTCCTCGATTATCTGCTCCTGAATCTGATCTTTCATATCTTATTCGTAAATTAGCATTAACTCCTCCCCTTCGGCTGCCGATGGGCTTACGATGCCGAGCATCTGCGCCTGTGTTGTTGCGAGCGAGGTCAAATCGACCTGCTCACCGCGCTCTGCGGCCTTCACTCCACCGCCATAGATCAACAGCGGCACCTGCGTGTCGTAGCGATACATCGATCCCGATGCCGAGCGCACCTCATCGCTCTCCTCAATCCAGTCGGGCATCAGATTGACGATCACATCGCCCGAGCGACGGGGATAAAATCCATTCTGTATCTTGCGTCCGTATCCGCTACCGAAGTAGCTGTTTCGCATCGCCTCGGACGATATGGCGTGCGATACGCCACGCAACTGCATCACGAAGGTCGCCACGTCGTACTGCATCTCCGCCAGCGAGAGATTTTTCTCGTATATTAGATTGTGGTTGAGGTATATGCCACGATCGACATACCCCAGCACCCACTCTCCGTTGCCGTGCTGCGCACCGATGAAGGCGTTGATTATCACCTCGGCCTGACGCACATTGAACCGCTCGTGCTCGCGCCCGGGCGAGTTGAACGAGGGGCTTGTGCCGTGATCCGACGTGAGCGTGATGACCACCTGCGAGGGGTCCACCACCTGCGCCATCAGGAATGTGATGAAATCCTCCAAATCGCGGTCCAAACGATACAACATATCCTCATATTCTACCGACTCGGGCCCGAAACGACCGCTGATCATTCGCGGCGCATCGAGTACGATGTTGAGCATATCGGGCACCTCGTCCTGTCCCATCTCGTTGCGCGTGATCACCTGCTTGGCAAATGCCAATACGGCGCTGTTGCCTGCTGGTGTGAAGCACATCTGCTCGTATGGATCGTGCGGGTCGATACTGCTGCGCGTAGCCGACTCCGATGCCTGAATCAACTCTATTCGCTTATTCTTGCGGCTCTGCAAACCCTCGATCACCGACACCTGCGTGTTGCGGTAGTTGTCGTACTGCAGCAGCGGTGTCCAGCGCTTGATGATGTGTGCTGCGTTAAGCTCCGAGCGGTTGTAGTCGGCAATCCACTTCGGCAGCTCCTTGGTGTAGTACGACGATGTTGTCCACGCCGTCTGCAACGTCTCCATCCAATAGACCTCACCCGCGTGGCCGGCCGTCACGATAGCCGATAGGGGCTCGGTGGCGATTGTTGCGATGTGGCTCTCGGCGCTCTGACGCGCCAGCGCATCCGATAGCGTCTCTGCCACCAGGTTTCGGGGCGAGTATGAGCCCGAGCCGCCACTGTAATTGACGCTCTGCTCCTTCTGGTCATCGATCAGCACCACTAACTTGTTGGAAACGTGGTCATACCAGCGATCCGCCACCACGCCGTGCGTCGAGGGCATAGCGCCCGTTGCGATTGTCGATAAGGACGCGGGTGTTGTGGTCTGCATATAGTCTATCGAGGCGCTGGTGAAATTGTGTCCGCCCGTCGCAAGACGTCTAAATCCGTTGTTTGTGAAGTTCTCGGCGTAACGCTCCAGATCGTCGGCACGCATCGAGCTGACGACGATGTTTACCATCAGTCGCGGCTTTGTCTGGGCCGAGGCGGCGATGGCGCAAAGCGTTAGCAGAGCGAGAGTTAGGGTTATGTATTTAGTAGTGCGAGTCATAATTCTCAATATTGTGCGGTAAAAATACGAATTAATTTACAAATATGTGCCAAAAGTGGCTTTTTCCTGCTCGAACTTAAGCTGCGGATGCTGCCTCTCGAGTGCCTCGATCTCGGCCATCATCCTGCGGCAGAAATTCCGATGCTCCTCGCTTTGGCCGTTGAATGGTCGATGCTCGGCTGCGCGGATTATCTTTTCTATTTTTTCGTTTAGCGTGCGAGTCTCGATACCGAACGCCGCCTCGCCGAAGCGTTGCCAGATGTAGTCGATCGCCACCCTCGCGGGATGGGCCATATCGTCGGCATAGAAACGGTAGTCGCGCAACTCATCCACGAGGATCTCATACGATGGAAAGTAGTGTGCGTTGTGACAACTTCTGACAATTGAATCAATAGCCACTCTCGCCGTCGATTTGCTGAGCGAATTTTGCTCCAGCCCATCGCCCAAGTGGCGTACAGGGCTGAGCGTGAAAATTATTTGTTTGTCGGCTAATATGCCGTTGATCAATGCCTTATATCGCGCTGCGATCTCCTCCACGCTCAACATCTCTTTCACAAAATAGGCCTGCGGCTGCTTGTGGCAGTTGGCCACCACCTCGCCATTTTGCCTGAGGCGATAGACGAACGCCGTACCAAATGTGATTATGATTGTGTCAGCTTCTGTCACAGCCTTTGCGCCCGCCTCTACGGCCTCGCGCATCTGCGTAAGTGCTTGATTTGCATCCGAATGCGAGAAGTCGGAGTGGAAGTCGAAAGAGAAGTATCGCCCATTGCCGTAGCATAAATCCTCGGCCGATGGCAAACTTCCTCTGTCTGAACGACTTACGGCATCGAATCGCTCGATTGCCGCCGCTATCGATTCGGGATTGAAGAGAATGCCTGTGGGTGAGGCGGTTACGTCGAATTTCGCACGCTTCAGACGCTCGGCAACGCTCGTTGCAAAGCACGATCCGAGCGAGAGGATGCGACTGCTATGGTCGATCTTCTGCTCGAAAGGTTTTATCTCTATTCTGGTGCGGAACTGCATAGTAATCAATCGTTTATCATATCTCGCTAAGCTCCAGCCAGCGCATCTCCTTCTCGCCAATCATATCGATCAACTCGCCAATTCGTGCGGCTGCTGCCGTCAGCTCCTCGTGCGTGAGCGTACCCGACGAGAGGCTCTCTTCCAGCGACTTACGCTCCTGCTCAAGCTGCGGGATTTCTTGTTCCAACTGCTCCAGCTCGCGCTGCTCCTTGTACGATAGCTTGCGACGTGATGGGGTTGTAACTGCTTGAGGCTTCGACTTTTGCGCCTTCTCGGCTGCGATCTTGGCTTGGCGGGCTTCCTCGGCCTCCTGCTCGCGGATGTATTCGCGGTACTCGCTATACTGTCCCACAAAATCCTTCACGCGACCGCCCTCGCGGAAGATGAAGAGGTGATCGACGGTCTTGTCGAGGAAATAGCGGTCGTGCGAGACGATCAAAAGGCACCCCTTGAACGACTGGAGATACTCCTCCAAGACGTTGAGTGTCAGGATGTCAAGGTCGTTCGTCGGCTCGTCGAGAATCAGGAAGTTGGGGTTGCGCATCAGAACAGTCAGCAGGTAGAGACGTCGCTGCTCGCCACCGCTCAATATCTCCACGCGCTTGTTGAGCGACTCGTTCGGGAAGAGGAATCGGTTGAGGAACGTGGTGGCCGATACGCTGTGTCCGTCGGCCGCCTCGACCGTCTCGGCAATATCCTGCACGATCTCCAGCACGGTCTGGCCCGGCTTGAAGTTGATGCCGCTCTGGCGGTAGTAACCGATGCGGAGCGTCTCGCCGCGCTCGATTCGGCCTGAGTCGGCTAATAGATTGCCTGTCATAAGGTTAAGGAATGTGCTCTTGCCTACGCCATTCTTTCCTACGATGCCGACACGTTCGTAGCGCGAGAACTTATACGAGAAACCGTCGAGCATCACGCGCTCGCCAAAACTCAAAGAGAGGTCGTAGCAGTCGATAATCTTTCCGCCAAGGCGCGACGTAGCAACGTCAATCGTGAGATCCTTGCGCGCAAGCGACACCGAGGCGCGATCCTTTAGATCGTAGAAGGCATTGACGCGGTAACGCGCCTTGCCCGTGCGGGCCTGCGGAGTGGCGCGAATCCACTCCAATTCACGACGCAGGAGGTTGCGGGCCTTGTCGATGTTGGCCTGCATATTTGTGTAGCGCTCCTCGCGCTTCTCCAAAAATTCGGCGTAGTTGCCGCGATAGGTGAATAGCTCGCCGCGATCCAATTCGAAGATGGTGTTGCAGACGTTGTCCAGAAAGTAGCGGTCGTGCGTAACCATCAGCAGCGTGCAACGCGACTTCTGGAGGTAGCTCTCCAAGTACTCGATAACGTCGATATCGAGGTGGTTGGTGGGCTCGTCCATCACCAGAAAGTCGGCCTGCTGCAACAACATAAGTGCTATGGCGGCACGCTTGGCCTCGCCACCCGACAGCTCGCCCATAGGCTGATCCAGACGCGTGAGCTTCATCGACGTGAGCACCTGCTTGATGCGCTGCTCGACGCTCCAGCCATCGGCGGCATCCATCGCTGCCATTGCGCGTTCGATTCGCTTCTCGTCGCCCGAGGCGATGGCCTGCTCGTAGGAGCGGATGACGTTGTAGGTGGAGCCCAGACGCGAATAGACCTCGTCGAAGAGGGTGTTCTGCGGATTGAAGTCGATGATCTGGTCGAGGAAGGCGACCTTGATGTCCTTCATAAACTTAATCTCGCCACCGCGATCCGACGAATCAACGCCCGCGAGAATCTTCAGCAGCGAACTCTTGCCCGTGCCGTTGGGGGCAATAAGGGCTATCTTGTCGCCCTCGTTGATGTTGAACGAGATGTTGCGAAAGAGTGTTTTGTCGCCGTACGACTTGCTGATGTTCTCGACTTGTAGGAAGCTGGCCATTGCTATTATATATAGGTGTAGGGTTTATTTTACGGCTCGGACCTTGAACGGATGTTTTACAGCCTGACGCGCAGCCTTTTGCAGGTATGGTGCTGTCTGGTCATCGACCTTCACGTCGCCCAGATCGAGGCGCAGCGTGTTGCCCATCATCGAGCGGTGGGTATAGGGGCGGATCAGCTTCTCGTACCAAGTGCAAGCCAATGCGTAGCGGCCCGCGCCGAGATCCATATGGTAGCCGTCGCGTGTGAAATCCTTGGGGGAGTTGTTGATCGCCGACTCGCGCAGCGACTGGATAGCCGTTCCCGAAGGGATGATGGCTTTGATAGATTTATAATCTCTCTTCAGATTGTGTACGCACTCGGTGATGGCGCGATACATCTTCTGCTGGTCGCGGTCGTAGTTGGGGTACTCGCCGTGGGTGCTGTCAGTAGAGTAGGCCCACGTCATATGCCAGACGAGCTCGGCTTGAGGCTGCGCCTTGCGAACGGTGGCGATAAGCTGCTCAAGATACGGAACGTAGCTCTCGTAGAGGCCAGATACGCCCGAGGCCTGCTGCATAGTGATTATGTCCCACTCACCCATAGCGAGAGCCTGCTGGATTGAGTATTTCTCCTCGGCCTTAACCCACTCGTTTCGGCCAGCCTCGGAGTGGTAGAACTCGTAGGCGCTCTCCTCGGCATTGTAGAACTTCATATGGCGCTCGAGTGTGCAACCGCCGACGAAGAGGCGTGCCAGCTCGACATCCTCCACGCCCAGATTCTTCAGCAGGGCGGGCAGGTGCTCCATACCGTCGTCCGAGAAGGAGTTGCCGATGGCCAAAATGCGCAGCGTCTGGCCATACTTCTTGGCCGATGCGGGGATGGCCACAACAAATAGCATAGCTATGGTCATAGCCAGAGAGAGAAGTCGTTTCATCGTTATAGGGTTTAGTAGAAGTTATCGTACATCGACTGGCTCTTGTCGTATTTCAGATCCTGCAGCGAAGCGGCCTTCACACCGATGTGGAAGCTCCAGCTCTTGTAGTGTCCGAAGGGAATCCACGAGAAGGACATCTGCCAACAGTGCAGATCGCGCGTGATGCTGATCGACGAGGTGGTCAGCTTGCGTTGCGATATGTCATATCCGCCGCTGATGGTGGCCGCCATCTTCTTCGAGAAGGTTAGGCTTCCGTTGAAGCCGATGGTTTGCGTGATGTTGCGTTTATATCCCGTCGTGCCGTTGTTCACATAGGCAAGGCTATAGTTGATGTTGTAGTTGAATCCGAAGTTCCACGGCAGCGAGAAGTCGTAGTAGGCCTTGGCCATATACTGTCGCCTGAGGTTGGGATCCATCGTGCCGTAGGGGTCGTAGAAGGGATTGGTGTACTCGGGCGGGATGCTGTTGATGTCGTTGATGGCCGGCTGCGACGACTCGCGCGACTGGAACGTATAGCCGAAGCTCCAGCCCGTATTGACGATACGGCCCAGATTACCGCGTGCCCAAGTGAGCTTGTTGATGCGTCGGCCCTCGGGGGTTACCTCGTAGGGGTCGAGTGTGGCGCGAAGCTGGATGCCGAACTTCTGCGAGATGGTAGAACGCAGCGAGAGCGATATGTTCGAGAGCTTCATCGAGTCGGCGAGGAAGTTATACGATCCGCTGATCGACAAATCGTCGATGAGTTTGATCTTGCGCACACCCGTAGAGTCGCGCTTGCTCAGTACCTTGGCCTCCAGACTCTGCGAGATGTTGAACGTGAGCGATGCGCTCTGGCCCGATGAGGGGATGCCGTAGGCGTTGTTAGAGTAGGGCGAGTAGGTCATCGTGCCACCCGAGTCGTTGTTCTGGATGGTCTCGTAGTAGCCGTACTTCTGATTGCTGAAGTCGGGGGCGTAGCTCATCGAGATCGAGGGGGTGATGGTGTGGCGCAAGGCCTGCAACTTGAAATCCTTATACTTCTCGCGCACCTGCCACTGACCGTAGAGGATGGTCGAGAGCGAGATGCCCGCGTTGTAGTTGTAGAGGCGGTAGAAGCCGTACTCGGGGTCGAGCTTATCGACTGCGTTGGTCTCGGGGTTCCACTGCTGGCGATCACGACGGAAGTACCAACGCTCGGTGTAGTTGATGTTGGGGGTGA
Organism: Rikenellaceae bacterium; assembly: GCA_015059925.1. Lineage (GTDB taxonomy): Bacteria > Bacteroidota > Bacteroidia > Bacteroidales > Rikenellaceae > Alistipes. Next base: position 65,542 of record SUZL01000005.1, on the reverse strand, counting down.
CGTTGATGAAGTTGAAGAGGTTGAACTGCGCCTGAACGGGGATCGTGTGCTGGATACCGTTGCGCATATTCTTCAGCGTTTCGGATGAGAAGATGTCGCTCTCCTTGGCCTGAACAGAGTTGGTCATCTTGGCCGAGTAGCTCATCGAGATCTTCTCGTACCAGCGCTCCTTGCCGATGCGCACCTTGCGCTTTAGGGGGTTGAACTTCGAGACGTTGAACGAGATCGTGGGCAAGGTAACCGAGATGGCCTGCGTCTGCGAGTTCTGCGAAACGGCCATATTCATCGAGAACGAGAAGGGTGTGCCGGCCCAATTCTTCGAGTAGGAGATCGAAGAGTTGGTCTGCGTGGCAAGCATATCGTCGAGATTGGTGGCCGAGTAGCGGCTGTAACCGCTCGATGAAAGGTTCACCGAGGCCGAGAAGGTCGAACCGGGGTTGGCCTTCGGGTCTTGCGAGTGGGTCCACTGCAGACGGAAGGTGTTCTGCTTGACAAAGTCGGGGTCGCCCTTGTCGCCCGAGCGGATGCTGGCGTAGTCGAAATTCAGGTTGCCCGAATACTTGTATCGCTTAACGTAGCGCGAGATGGCCTGCGCCTCCCACGAGCCGAGCGTGTAGAAGCCGCCCGTGAGCGTGAGATCCATATAGTCGCTCAGGGTGAAGTAGTAACCCAGACCGCGCATAAAGAATCCGCGTCGAGCCTCCTCGCCGTAGGTCGGCATCAGGATACCCGACTTGGGACCGCTGCTCAAGGGGAAGAAGCCCTCGGGAAGACCGAGGAACGGAATATCGACATCCTCGATGACGAGGTGGCCGCCGCCCATAATCACCTTGCCCTTGTCGCCCGGGATGACCTTCGCCTTGGACATATAGTAGTAGAAGTGGGGGTGGTCGGTCTCGTCGCAGGTGGTGTACATACCATCGGCGATGTGGATCGAGTTGTCCTCCATACGCTTCACGTTCTGGCCTACGAGCCATCCGTCACCCTGCTGCGTGGCGATACCCTTGATCTTGGCGCGCTGGCTGTCGATGTTGTAGGTGATGGTGTCCATATTGAGCGAGGTCGAGCCCTGAGTGAACAGCGGGCGCGTAGTGGTGGCTTCGCCTTCGAGGGTGTCGGCCTTACCGTAGGCGAAGATGTTCTTGGTGTCGAGGTCGATGTTGATGTAGTCGGCCTTCAGATTCATATTGTCGTAGCTCACATCGCCCTGCTCGTAGATATAGACCATCTTCTTGCGCATATCGTAGTAGAGCGAGTCGGTGGCGTGGCCCTTGATCATACGGTCGAGACCTGCTCCTGCGCGGCGACGCTGGACGAGCGTGTCGCCCAGAGCGTCGAGCGAGTCGCGCTCGATGCCTGCAATGCGGGCGATGGTGTCGGCCAGATCGGTGCGCGTGGTCGAGTCGGGTGCTGCGCCACGCTGCGCTGCGCCTGCGGCCTCACGACGTTGGCGCGCACGACGTACGCTGTCGCGCGACAGCGTATCCTGCTCGATGGCGGGACGCTGGGGGGTGAGAACGCGCTGCGTGGAGGGCAATCCGAAGACGAACTGCACAAGAAGCAACACAACAGCTACCGAAAGGAGATATTTAACTCTTAATTTACCCAAAATGTCAATAATTTTTTGTACCTTTGCCGACAAGTCGGCAAAACCGCCCGATGGGAGCTTTTCCTCTCGCGCGGGAAAGGTGTTTTAACCGACAAATATAGCGTTTTTTTATCTATTACCGCTAATTTTTTGGCAGATTTTATATGAAACATATACTCTTCTGTTTGCTTTTGCTTTTTGGTGTGGCGCTCGGCACCACTCCGCTGCTCGCTCAAGATAACGGAGCGGGGGTGCGAGTTATTGTCATCGATGCCGGTCACGGTGGAAAGGCTTTTCCTGGTGCGGTGTATGGCGGAGTGAAGGAGAAGGATATAAATCTGGCCGTTGCGCTGAAGCTCGGAGCGCTGATCGAGAAGGAGCTGCCGACCATAAAGGTGGTCTATACGCGAAAGACCGATACGGCGTTGGGAAAGACTCTGAATGAGGATCTTACGGCGCGAGCAAACATTGCGAACAAGGCCGAGGGCGACTTCTTCATCTCGATCCACGCCAATGCGGCGCGAACGACAACCGTAAGGGGTGCCGAGACGCTGATTATGGGCGAGAGCGAGAAGGAGACGCGATACAACGAGAGTGCCCTTTATGACAACAATAAGGAGGAGTTGATCGATATGTCGGATGAGAATACGGCGGCGATGGTGAGGGCTTACATCCAGAATCTGCAGTTTACATACGGCGAGTATAGCGAGATGATGGCGCGAATAATGCAGTCGCACTACCAGAAGGGCGGGCGCACGGTGCGTCCCGTCAAGCGTCAGTTGCTCAAGGTGTTGTACGCTACGGATATGCCGAGTGTATTGACCGAGTTGGGCTTTATGACCAATAAGGCGGAGTTGGCGTATATGAGCTCGGAGAAGGGGCAGGCGGCTTATGCCCGTATGTTGTGCGACGCGGTGAAGGAGTATGTCGGCCATATCAACCGTATGGCGGGCGTGGAGACCGTAATCGTGGAGTCGAAGGCCGAGGAGCAGACGGTGGCAAAGGAGGAGCCGAAGAAGGCGGAATCTGCCTCGGAGCAGCCGAAGAAGGCGGACGCAAAGAAGGCGGAGGGCGTAGCTGCGAAGGCGACGGCAAAAGAGACCGTAAAGGAGCAGGCGGCGAAGAGCGCGGAGGGCTATGCCATTCAGCTGCTGGCGTCGGATAAGCGAGTGAGCGGAAATGATTCGCAGTTCAAGAGTTATCGCGGTAAGGTGGAGTGCTATGAGGGCAGTGGCGTGCTGAAGTACAAATACTGCTACGGCGAGTATGAGAGCCGCGAGGAGGCGCAACGTAACCTTTCGACCATAAGACGCACCTTTAAGGATGCGTTTGTGGTACACTTTAAGGATGGGCGCATCGTTAGATAAGTAAGAAATAAAAACAAATGATATGAAAAAAGAAGTAAAAGTTGGAATTTTTGCAATTGTCGTGTTGCTCGTCGGATGGGGCGTGATACGCTATCTGAAGGGGGCGGATGTCTTTAGCTCCAGCAACACTTATTATGCCTACTACACTCAGGTGGGCGGTATTCAGCCCGCTTCGCACGTTACAATCAGCGGCGTGGCCGTTGGTGCTGTGGCCAAGGTTACGCTCGATGAGAGCGCCAAGGGTGTTGAGGTGGAGTTTACGGTCGATAAGCGATACAAGATCCCCGTAGATTCAAAGGCGCGTATCTACTCTGACGGAATTATGGGCGGCAAGGCCATTGAGATCGTGCTCGGCGATGCGACGGAGTATGTCGAGAGGCGCGGTACGGTAGAGGCGGCCTCGGGAACGGATATTATGGAGATGGCTACAACGGAGATAGATTTTATCAATGAGAAGATCTCGGCCGTGGTGGATGGCTTGAGCAAGACGTTGGAGGGTGTGAATACTCTGATTGAGGCTAATACGGCGAGTCTGACCTCGATAATGGCCAATATGGATGGCCTGACGGGAAACGTCAATACGATGCTTAAGAACGAGCGTGAGCATCTGGAGCAGGCGCTCGCTTCGCTGAGCCGATTCTCGCAGAGTCTGGGCGACAACGCCGACGAGGTGGGTGGCATAATCGATAATATGCACAAGCTCTCGGAGGATTTGGCAAAGACGGAAATCGTGGCCGAACTGGATGGCGTGGTCAATAATCTGAATGAGCTGCTCGCTGCGGCAAAGGATGAGAATGGTAGCGTGGGTAAGCTTCTGGGCGATGCGGCGCTGTATGACAACCTCTCGGCGGCAAGCAACAACCTCTCGACGTTGTTGGAGGATTTGAAGGAGAATCCTCACCGTTATATCAATATCTCGGTTTTCGGCGCTAACCCCATAAAGAAGGTCGAGAAGGCAAAGGCAAAGGCCGAGAAGAAGGCGATAAAGCGAGCAGATGAGTTGGCCGAGAAGCAGCACGAACAGCAACTTAAAGAGATGGAGAAAGGTCAATAGTCGCTCAAGATGATTTATCCAGCAAATTTTGAACAGAAGATAGGATTTGACCGACTGCGTGAGCAGGTGGTGGCGATGTGTTCGATGCAGGCTGCGCGCGAGATTATCGCGGGGGAGGGTTTTTCTACCTCGCGCGAGGAGATCGAGCGACGACAGCAGACTGCAGATGAGATGCGCACGCTGCTGATGCTCGACCCCGACGCACCACGCGACGAGTACCCCGATATGGAGGCCGTGATAGCGAAGATTGGCGTGGAGGGGGCGTTCCTCTCGACCGAGGAGGTGGCCGTATTGCGTCAGGCGCTGACGGCCGTAGGTAATATGGTGGGGTTTGTGTCGAGCCGCTCGAAGGATCAGTATCCGCGCCTGAGGAGGCGTTGTGAGAGCGTCTGCATATTCCCCGATGTGATACGCCGCATAAACCAGCTTATCGACGACGAGGGGCAGATACGCGATGGCGCTTCGCCCGAGTTGGTGGCAATACGCCGCTCGATACGCGAACACGAGGGGCAGGTGTCGAAGCGACTGCATCAGGTGCTGAATAATGCCAAGAGGGCTGGAATCGTCGATGCCGATGCGATGATCTCAATACGCGACGGTAGGGCCGTAATCCCCGTATCGGCCGGAAATAAACGTAAGTTGAGCGGATTTATTCACGACGAATCGGCGACGGGTAAGACGTTCTACGTCGAGCCTGTGGAGGTGGTCGAGCTGAATAACCAACTCAAAGAGTTGGAGTATGCCGAGCGCAGGGAGATTGTGCGTCTGCTGACCGAATTTACCGAGGAGCTGCGTCCTGACCGCGAGCCGATTGCCGATGCGAGCGCATATCTGGCCGAGATGGATGCTGTGAGGGCCAAGGCGCGTTGGGCGATTGAGAATGGGGCGGGTATGCCCGTAGTGTCGCTCGATGACAGGTTGGTGCTGCGTGATGCGTTTCACCCGATGTTGGCGCAGACGCTGCGACGCGAGAAGAAGGAGCTGGTGAAGCTCGATATGCAGCTCGACAGAGAGAAGCATATTCTGGTGATCTCGGGCCCCAATGCTGGTGGAAAGTCGGTGTGTCTGAAGACCACGGGTATGGTGCAGTATATGTTCCAGTGCGGATTCCCTGTAACGGCATCGCAGATGAGTGAGCTGCCCGTATTCAAGAGCATCTGCATAGATATTGGCGACGAGCAGTCGATGGATAACGATCTTTCGACATATTCGTCGCACCTTCTGAATATGAAGTCGATGTTGCAGGCGGCATCGGATCGTACGTTGGTCTTGATAGACGAGTTCGGATCGGGTACGGAGCCTGTGATTGGTGGTGCCATAGCCGAGGCGATTCTGGAGCGACTGCTCGAGCGGGGTTGCTACGGCGTGATTACGACGCACTACTCGAACATTAAATATTATGCAACGGGAACGGAAGGCATTGCCAACGGCGCGATGATGTTCGATGTGCAGAACATCCGCCCGCTCTTTAAGTTGGAGCAGGGTAAGCCCGGAAGCTCGTTTGCCATTGAGATAGCCCGCAAGATCGGTCTGCCGGAGAATATAATCCGCACGGCGAGCGACAAGGCGGGTAGCGACCATATCAATCTGGAACGTCAGCTGCGCGAGATTGCGCGTGATAGGCGTTACTGGTCGCAGAAGCGCGATCGCATACGTCTGACGGATCGTAAGGTTGAGGAGCTGGAGACGAGTTATGCCGAGCAGCTCTCGCGCATCAAGGAGGAGCGCAAGGAGATTTTGCAGAAGGCCAAGGCCGAGGCTAAGGAGCTTGTGGCGGAGGCTAATCGTCAGATCGAGAACACGATACGCACGATCAAGGAGGCGCAGGCCGAGAAGGAGCTTACACGTCTGGCGCGTAAGGAGTTGGATGACTTCAAGGCGGCGGTGGATAGCATCGATTCGGCCTTTGACAGCGAGAAGGTGGAGCGCGAGATGGAGCGACTGATGCGCCGCAAGGCTCGACGCGACGAGGATAAGAAGCGTCGCGGCCAGAAGGCGGAGCAGGATGAGGCGGCAGTTGCGGCCCCTGCGCCCAAGCCGATCGAGGTGGGTGCGAAGGTGCGCATCACGGGACAGGAGGTGCCGGGCGTGGTGCAGAGCATCAAGGGACGCAAGGTGCAGGTTGCATTCGGGCAGATACTGACGATGGTCGAGAAGGATAAGCTCACCGTAGTGTCGAACGCCGAGTACAAGAAGGCCGTGAAGCCCGTGCAGCCGCGAACGGTGCTCTCGGTGGATATATCGTCGCGCAAGCTGAACTTCCGCGATAGCGTCGATGTGCGCGGTATGCGCGCTGTGGAGGCGCTGGAGGTGGTGCAGGACTTGGTCGATGATGCGCTGATGGTGGGCGTGGGTGGAGTTACCATCCTGCACGGCAAGGGTACGGGAGCTCTGAAGGAGGAGATTCGCCGTTACCTAAGAACGATCCCGCAGGTGGCCTCGGTGGCCGACGAGCACGCCGATCGAGGCGGTGCGGGAATAACCGTTGTGAGATTTGATAATAGTTTATAACAGATGAGATACCGTCTTTCGGAGATAGCCCGTATGTGTGGCGGCGAGCTGCGCGGAGTGGATTGTGAGGTGGGTGAGATTGTTACCGACTCGCGTCGTCAGGCCTTTGGGCAGCGGGCGATGTTTGTGGCTATGCGGGGTGAGAATCACGACTCGCACAGCTACATTGTCGATATGTATCGTGCCGGTGTGAGGGCCTTTATGACGGAGCACGAGGTGACGTTGGCGGCGGATGCAGGATGCGTGGTGGTGGAGAATGCCATCGAGGCGTTGCAGCGTATGGCGGCCGAGCATAGGGCTCGTTTTGAGGGTGTTGTGGTCGGCATAACAGGCTCGAACGGTAAGACGGTGGTGAAGGAGTGGACGGCGCGGTCGCTGCCGACCGAGGTGAAGCTGATAGCCTCGCCGATGAGTTACAACTCGCAGATAGGCGTGGCGCTGTCGCTGCTGATGATCGAGGGCGACGAGCAGGTGGCGCTCATCGAGGCGGGAATATCAGAGCGGGGCGAGATGGAGCGTCTGGAGCAGATGATACGTCCTGATGTGGTGGTTGTAACGTCGATAGGCGATGCGCATCAGGCCAACTTCGAGAGCCTCGAGCAGAAGATTGAGCAGAAGCTGCTGCTGGCCCGCTCGGCGCGTAAGATAATATACCACTCGGCATACGAGGAGCTGGCGCGCAAGGTCGAGCAGATGGGCATCGAGAGCGTGGATGCGGCCCGAACGGAGTATGAGGCACAGACGTGTGGCGAGGTGCAACATATAAATGGTCAGATCGTAAAGACGCTCTGTCGCGAGCTTGGCTATGAGCAGACGCGGTTGGAGCAGCCCGATGTGGCGATGCGACTGGAGGTCAAGGAGGGCATTGACGGCTCGACGATAATCAACGATTCGTACAATTCGGATATAAACTCGTTGGCTTTGGCGCTCGACACGTTGCGTAGCGTGGCGCTCGGTCAGAAGAGCGTGGCGGTGGTGTCGGACATCCTGCAGAGTGGAATGAGCGACGAGGAGTTATACACCCGTGTGGCGGCGATGGTTGAGCACGCAGGGGTGGATTTGATGATAGGCGTGGGGGAGCGAATCTCGCGCTATGCGGATAGGTTTAAGGCTGAAAGCCGCTTCTTTGCATCGACCGAGCAGCTGATGCAGGCGATAGGGAGTGTGGATTTGGCGGGGCGGACGATATTGCTCAAGGGTAATCGTCGCTCGCACTTCGAGCGGGTATGCCACTCGCTGGAACGTCGTAGCCACACGACCGTGTTGGAGGTGAATCTCGATGCGATGACGCACAACGTCGGACATTTCAGGTCGTTCCTGAAGATGAATCACCGTCTGGTGGCGATGGTCAAGGCCCACAGCTATGGAACGGGCGACGTGGAGGTGGCGCAGCTGATGCAGCACTTGGGCGTGAGCTATCTCGCGGTGGCATTTGCCGACGAGGGCGTGGCGCTGAGGGAGAAGGGTGTGAAGATGCCCATCGTGGTGCTGAATGCCGATGCAGGAAGTTTTGATCAGATGGTGGCTTATTCGCTTGAGCCGGAGATATATAGTTTTCACTCGCTGGAGGATTTTGTGCGTAGCGTCGAGCGCTATGGCAAGCAGGGCTATCCGATTCATATAAAGCTCGATACAGGTATGCACCGCCTTGGTTTTGTGGCCGAGGAGGCGGAGGAGCTCATTGAGCGGGTGAAGGGATGTAGGGCCGTGCGCGTGGCTTCGATATTCTCGCACCTGTCGTGCGCTGATGACCCCTCGCAGGACGATTTTACGCGTGAGCAGATCGCGCTGTTCGACAGGGTGAGCAGTCAGATTGCCGAGGCGCTGCCGTACGAGGTGTTGCGTCATACGGCAAACTCGGCGGCGATAGAGCGATTCCCCGAGGCGGCCTTTGATATGTGTCGTTTGGGACTTGGTCTGTACGGCTACGGATATTGCCACAATGAGGAGCTGCAGCCTGTGGCGACGCTCAAGACACGAATCGTGCAGTTGCGCCATCGCTCGAAGGGTGAGGCAATAGGTTATGGCCGTAGCGAGCGTCTTAAGCGCGATAGCGTGGTGGCGACGATTCCGATTGGGTATGCCGATGGACTGGATCGGCACCTCGGCGGCGGTCGATGGTCGGTGCTGGTGGCGGGCGAGAAGGCCGCGACGGTGGGGCGTATCTGTATGGATAGCTGTATGATAGACGTTACGGATGTCGAGGGCGTGAAGGAGGGAGATGAGGTTACGATCTTCTCCGCTGCGAAGGGCAACACGCTGGAAGATATGGCCGAAGTGCTGGGGACGATCTCGTATGAGATTATGACCTCGATCTCGGCGCGAGTTAAACGAGTTTACGTTAGAGAATAATGGCCGAGAAGGGTATATTATATATGATTCCGTGTCCGATTTCGGACTCTACCGAGGTGTATGACGTTGTGCCGGAAGCAAACCGTCGGGTGATAGATGCGCTCGACTACTTCATCGTGGAGAATGTCCGCTCGGCTCGCCGATTCCTCTCAAAGGCGCACATCGCGCGCAAGATTGACGAGTTGGAGTTTGTTGAGCTTAATGAGCATACAACGGCAGGTGCAGCCGTAGAGGCTATGATCAAGCCGCTGCTGGCGGGACGTTCGGCGGGAGTGATATCGGAGGCGGGAGTGCCGGGTGTGGCCGATCCCGGAGCGCTGGTGGTGGAGGCTTGCCATCGGAAGGGGATTCGCGTGGTGCCGCTCGTGGGGCCCTCGTCGATACTGCTGGCGATGATGGCGTCGGGACTCAATGGTCAATCCTTCGCCTTCAACGGGTATCTGCCCGTAAAGCCGCCCGAGCGGGCCAAGGCGCTCAAGGCGCTGGAGCGAAGGGCGCATCAGGAGCGACAGTCGCAGATCTTCATCGAGGCTCCGTATCGCAACGTAAAGCTGATGGAGCAGATGTTGCAGGTCTGCGCGACGGAGACCCGCTTGACCGTTGCGTGCGACATTACATCGCCCGAGGAGCTGATCGTAACACGCAGCGTGGGGCAGTGGCGACAGGTGGGAGTGCCCGAGATTGCCAAACGGCCGACCATATTTATTATAGGATAGCTTTGGGCATACAATTTGCGCCAATAGAGTAGAAAATAATGATAAAACATATAGATATGACAGACGAGAAGATTAAGGATCAGGATGTTAAAGAGGAGGAGGGCTTCAATCCCTCGGATGGTTATCCCTCGTGTGAGGGAGAGCCGTGTGCCAATATGGCAGAGGATGAGCAGTCGGAGGCTGACACAATGACAGAGGCCGAGGGTGGCGAGTCAGCGGAGCAGAGAGAGCCTTCGCCAGAGGAGATTATAGCAGTTTGGAGAGATAAATATATGCGCCTGCAGGCCGAGTTTGATAACTATCGTAAGCGTACGTTGCGCGAGAAGATGGATCTGGTGGCAAGCGGTGGCGCGGATGTGATTAAGTCGATGCTCTCGGTGCTGGACGATATGCACCGTGCGGTGGCGGCCTCGGAAAAGAGTGAGGATATTGCGGCACTGCGCGAGGGCGAGCGTCTGGTGTTGCAGAAGTTTGAGGAGGCTCTGCGCCAGAAGAGTGTCGTGGAGATCGAGGCTATGGACAAGGAGTTCGACCCCGACTTCCACGAGGCTGTGGCACGTTTTGCTGCGGGCGAGGAGCGCAAGGGTAAGATTATAGATGTCGTGCAGCGAGGTTATATGCTGGGCGACAAGGTTTTGCGTTATGCCAAGGTTGTAGTGGGCGAGTAACGCACAAAATTCAGATTACGATGTCAGAGAAAAGGGATTATTATGAGGTGTTAGGCGTTGAGCGTAACGCCAATGCCGATGAGATAAAGAAGGCCTATCGCAAGGCCGCCATCAAGTACCACCCCGACAAGAACCCCGGCGACAAGGAGGCCGAGGAGAAGTTCAAGGAGGCGGCCGAGGCTTACGACGTGCTGTCGAATCAGGAGAAGCGTGCGCGCTACGATCAGTTCGGACACGCGGGTATGAGCGGCGCTGCGGGTGGCGGCTTCGGTGGTGGCTTCGGCGGAGGATTCTCGATGGAGGATATATTCTCGCAGTTTGGCGACATCTTCGGAGGACACTTCGGAGGTTTCTCCTCGCGCGGTGGTGGCCGCAGAGTAAGTCGCGGCTCGGATATTCGCATCAAGGTGAAGCTCACGCTCGCAGAGATTGCCAACGGCACGACCAAGAAGCTGAAGATCAACAAGACCATCGCCTGCGACAAGTGCGGCGGCACGGGTGCCAAGGATTCGTCGTCGTATGCGACCTGCTCGACCTGTAACGGTACGGGTACGGTGGTCAGAGTGGAGAATACATTCTTTGGCCGTATGCAGACGCAGGGCGTATGCCCCACTTGCGGTGGCGAGGGTAAGGTCATCACGGCCAAGTGCGACAAGTGCTCGGGTGAGGGCGTGGTTCGCGGCGATGAGGTTGTGGAGATCAAGATTCCCGCAGGCGTTGGCGAGGGTATGGCCGTAACGGTGCAGGGCAAGGGTAATGCGGCACGTCACGGCGGCGTGAATGGCGATCTGCTTGTAATGATTGACGAGGAGCACAACCCCGAGTTGGTGCGCGATGGCAATGATTTGATTCACAACCTGAATCTGCCGATCACGACCTGCATACTCGGTGGCGAGGTGGAGGTGCCCACGATCGACGGCAAGGCCAAGATCAAGATTGCAGGGGGTACGCACGCGGGTAAGGTGCTGCGCCTGAGAGGCAAGGGTTTGCCCGATGTGAATGGTTACGGGCGAGGCGATATACTTATCGTGGTGGATATTACCATCCCATCGTCGCTCACCTCCGAGGAGCGTAAGTTGGTGGAGAAGCTCGCCGAGCAGCCCCACTTCAAGGCTGCCGAGAGCGTCGATAACCAGAACATCTTCGAGAGAATGAAGAACTTTTTTAGATAAAACACATTAAAACCGCAGTACTATGGGATTTTTCTCACCACACAAGCGCCACGCTAACAAATTCAATTACATCCCGCGATACTACGACCCCGCGAAGGAGGCTCGTGAGCAGCGTCGTGCGGAGCTTCGTGGCGAGCGAATGGACCAGAATGAGGAGGAGTACACGCCCGGAAAATACATCAAGGCCAAGCGCGAGGCGCGAGAGATGCGTCGTGCGCAGGAGCAGCAGGAGCATCGTGCGGATAAGCGTACGAAGATGTGGACGATGGGTGTGGGTTTGGTGCTCATCGCTCTGTTCATCTATATGATTGTTCCGCGTCTGGGAGCGATCTTCGAGATGGCCACAACGGATAAGGCCTTGCGCGAGCAGGCTCAACAGCAGCTGGAGATAGAGGAGTTTAACCCCTATGCTCCGATCGTGATCGTGCCCAACGACTACGAGGAGGGCGACGAGCTGGAGATCAAGGATATTGAGTTGGAGTAAAGCCGACAAATCAGAACTAACCCCAAATGGAGAATAAGATACATCTTTTACCCGAAATCGTGGCCAATCAGATTGCGGCCGGCGAGGTGGTGGATAATCCTGCATCGGCCATAAAGGAGATGATGGAGAATTCGATCGACGCCGGAGCGACCTCCTTGACCGTGAATTTCCGTAATGCGGGGTTGGAGCTGATACAGATTATAGATAACGGTTGCGGTATGTCGCCGCTCGATGCGCGTATGGCCTTCGACCGCCACGCCACGAGCAAGATACGCAACTTCGACGACGTGTATCGTCTGCAGACCTTCGGCTTTCGCGGTGAGGCGCTGGCCTCGATTGCGGCAGTGGCGCAGGTCGAGTTGCGTACGCGCAGAGCCGAGGATGAGGTGGGAACGGAGACCATAGTGAATGGCGGAGAGTTCGTCTCGCAGCGCCCGACGATGTGTCCCGTAGGTTCGCAGTTTATGGTGCGTAACCTCTTCTATACGGCCCCCGCACGCCGTAAGTTCAACAGCGACCGCTCGAAGATGGTAACCGAGATAAAGAAGGTCTTTCGTCAGGTGGCGCTGTGCAATCCGGCGGTGAGGTGCGAACTGATGTCGAACGATATGCCCATCATAACGCTTGCGGCAAGTTCGCTGCAGGAGCGAATCATAGGTATTGTGGGACGGCATATCAAGACAAATCTGCTGGAGGTGGATGTCGATACCACGATCGTGAAGGTGCAGGGTTATGTGGGACGACCTGCGGCTGCCAAGCAGAAGAATGCCGAGCAGTATCTCTTTGTAAATGGACGATACTTCCGCTCGCCGCAGATCTATCGCTCGATAATGAAGGCTTACGAGAAGCTCATACCAGAGAAGGATTCGCCATCGTACTTCCTATACCTAACCATCGAGCCCGAGAGGGTGGATGTGAACGTCTCGCCGCATAAGACCGAGGTGCGTTTTGCCGATGCGGAGGAGGTGTGTCAGATAATCTCAGCAGCGGTGCGTAGCACGTTGGCAAAGAGTGGAAACGTCTCGATGATGGATTTCGAGAATAGTGTGGCGATAGATATTCCCGTTATGGGCGATCCCGCAAATGTGATGTATAGCGAGCCGCGAAGTACGACGATCGAGGGGTATAATCCGTTTAGCGATAATTATATAGATGCGTCGGCATCGGAGTTGGATATAGAGACTGCGTTTGATGATCCTATACAGCTGATGGGGCTGCAGATGCCAAAAGAGAAGAAGGCATCTGCGAAGCGAACCTCGGCAAAGGGCGAGACGGTGGATCGACTGCGCGATGTGGCGTGGTCGGATATGGCCTCGATGGGAGATTTTGCACTCAGAGAGATTCCCTCGGCAGGACTTGCCGAGATTCAGATGGAGGAGTTTGTGCCGAAGCCTAAGGCGCAGGCGGAGCCGATGGAGGGGTATCGTGAGATCGCCTCGTCGGGATTTGAGGTGATCGATATGTCGGCGTTCGGTGAGGTGGAGGGCGAGAGCTCGATAGAGTTTATCCCCTCGGCTGTGCAACAACGAATCGAGCAGGCAGAGCAGTTGGAGTTCTCGGCCGTGATGCCGCTCAAAGGGGGATATGCCATAGCGATGGCGGCAGGGCGCACGATGATTGTCGATCTGCGCAGAGCGAAGGAGCGACTACTGTATGATGAGTATATGTCGATGCTGGGCGTGGGTGCGGCCCCGTCGCAGCAACTGCTCTTCCCCGAGCGATTGTTGCTCTCGGTGGAGGATTATGCGCTGCTCAGAGAGCACGAAGTGGAGTTTGCGGCGTTGGGCTTCGATATTCATCTAAAGGAGGATTGCGAGGTGGAGCTGTGCGGCATTCCCTCGAGCATCGTGGGCGAGGGGGCGGATACGCTGCTCTACGACCTGTTGCGCGAGGTGGAGGCGAGTGGCGATGCGCGGGAGCGTATGCGCGAGGATATGGCTCGGATGATGGCTGTAAGGGCTTCGCGTCAGCTCGCGCGACAACTATCGGTAAGGGAGGCCGAGGAGCTGCTCGGGCGATTGTCGGCGGCGGAGAACTACTCATACTCGCCATCGGGCAAGGCTATTATGGCGGAGCTTACGATAGAGGAACTTAAAGCAAAATTGAATTAACATAGGGCGTCGGCCGCTGCAGGGGAGGCGATGCGATGGGCATCAAATCCTTATGTGGCGAGGCGCAGAAAAACGAGAAATATGTACGCATACAGACAGAATATCACCCCGCCAGTGGTGAAGAATCTTATCATAGCCAACTGCGTGGCGCTGTTGGCAACAACGCTCCTGCCCATTGGCGACGAGCTGCTGACGCGCTTTGCGCTGTTTAACGTGGAGAGCCCGATGTTCCATAGCTATCAGCTCTTTACATATATGTTCCTGCACGGCGGAGTGTCGCATCTGTTCTTCAATATGTTTGCGCTGTGGATGTTTGGACGACAGTTGGAGTATGAGCTTGGATCGCAGCGATTCTTTACATACTATATGGTATGCGGCGTGGGTGCCGCCCTGCTGCAGATGGGTGTGGGATATGCCGAGTATCAGCACGCATTGGCCGCCGGCGGTCTGCAGGCAGCGATGCAGTACCTATACACCCCGACGGTGGGTGCTTCGGGTGCGGTGTTCGGGTTGCTGCTGGCTTTTGGTGTGTTGCATCCCAACAACGTCATTATGCTGATCTTCCCGCCCATTGCGCTTAAGGCCAAGTGGTTTGTGTTGATTTATGGTTTGCTGGAGCTATTCTTCGGCCTGTCGGGTTATCAGTCGGGTGTGGCGCATTTTGCCCATCTGGGTGGTATGCTGTGGGGCTTGGGACTGCTCCTGTGGTGGCGCAAGCAGCGCAAGATATTCTTCTAAAACGGGTTGCTCGGGGGCGTTATGGCTGATTACTACGGAAAAACATACTCCTCGTCGCGTCGCACACGACGCAAGCGTTCGGCGATCGGAAATCTGATCGACGTGGTGATGGGTGTGGTAACGATAGGCGTTGCGACGCTCTTTATCCTTACGCTCATCGTGCCGCGACTGGACCCGCGCGAGTATAACGAGCTCTCGACGTTGGGGTTGATAGCTCCGTTTGTATATATCGCACAGACGTTGCTGACGCTATATTGGTTTCTGCGTTGGCGACTGTGGGTGGCCGTGCCGATGATGTTGGTGGCACTCAGCGGAGTGTTTCAGCTATCGCTATTTTACAAGGTTGAGCTGCGACGAGTTTATACCGAGCCCAACCTCAGAAAGCAGTACGATCGAAGTGCGATGAAGGTGCTGACGTACAACGTGCGTAGCTTCATCGACGACGATGGCGAACGCTGTATCGACTCGGTGGCAAAGGTGATTAAGGAGCTTAACCCCGATATTCTCTGCTTGCAGGAGATGGGTTTCAGCGATATTGCCGACTCGCTGTTTGAGCCGCTGTACCCGATGCCGCGATCGCTGTCGAGGGTGAATCTGAGCCCCGCGATATACAGCCGTTATCCGATAGTTAGGGCCGGCAGGGTGGATACGCTGATAAACTTCGTGTGGGCCGATGTGGTGATTAAGAATAAGCTCAAGGACGACACGATAAGGATCTTCAATTCGCACCTCCACACGACGGCAATTCGCCGCGACGAGAGTCTGTTTATTGAGAATCACGACTATTTAGATGATGATAGTCTGTCGCGCGTGCGCAATATGATTAACCGTCTGGCCGAGAATAACAAGGTGCGAGCCGAGCAGGCCGATACGCTCAAGGCGATGATCGAGCAGTCGCAGTATCCGACAATCGTGTGCGGTGATTTTAACGATACGCCCGTGTCGTACACCTATCGCCGTGTGGCACGAGGACTCAGTGATGCGTTCCGAGAGGTGGGACGAGGCTACTCGAATACATATCGCGGATTCTTCGATATGCTCCGAATCGACTATGTCTTTGCCACCGAGGAGTTTGAACCGTTGTCGTACGAAGTTGTCGATTCGTGGACGTTGGAGCAGGCGGTAAAGGGCCGAGGCGAGAATGCCGATACGGTGCTGGTGCGAAGGTACGGCAACCGAATGGAGGCCCCAACCGAAGAGCAGTTGCGCGAGGCAATGGAGCTGCAGGAGGGCGTCGAGGAGGTAGAGCGAGGGGTGAAATACTCGGATCACTACCCTGTGTTCGTGAGATTGAAATTTAATCGTAAAACCAATTAACCCAAATAGTTATGATTCTCGATTCACTTAAAAACAAAGCGCAGTACGCGGCGCTTCATCCGCGTTTTCAGGCGGTGTTCGATTTTATCGATAACAACGATGTGGCATCGCTGCCCTGTGGTCGTCACGACATCGATGGCGACAATATCTACGTTATGGTGCAGGAGTTGGACCTGCGCGAGGTTAGCGCAGCACGTCTGGAGTTGCACCGCAAGTATATCGACATTCAGCTGCTGCTCAGCGGTCCGAACGAGGTCTTCGGCTGGAGCGAGAAGAAGGATTGCCTGACGGCGGAGACTGAGTTCGACGAGCAGAAGGATATTCAGCTCTTTACCGATATTCCGCAGTGCTTCTACTCGGTCGGCGAGGGACAGTTCTCGATCCTCTTCCCCGAGGATGGACACGCCCCGATGCTGGGCGAGGGCCACGTTAAGAAGTGTATCTTCAAGGTGGCTTTGTAGCAGGTGGCTTTGTCGCCGCGGCTTAGGTGCAAAGGCCTTAACGAACGAGGGTGCCCAGACGTTGGGCACCCTCGTTCGCGTTTAACTTTTATTCGATCTTACATTATTTTTTCTTCTTGCTCCAAAGGTGGATAACCATTCCGAAGTTGATGTCGGCGACATTCAGACGGAACTGCATCTTCGATGCCTCGCGTGAGCCGACCTTGTTGTTCAGCTCATCGTATTGCGTAATAGAGGCGTACTTAACACCGCCCAGTCCGATCGATACGGTGGCACACACCGACGGAAAGATATAGACTGCAACGCCGGGGTTGAAGCCAAGCTCGAACTTCATATTCTCGCTCTTGGTGTATTTGGGAACTTCGCCCGAGCTGTTCAGAAACTCGCCCTTGCCCATCTGTGCCGAAGCCTCGATCTCGGCAAATAGACCAAAGCGGCCTTTGTTGTCGAGTGAGACGTATGAGCGATGGAAAATAGAAGCTGACATACTATTGTTGATAAGCTGCAAACCCTCGACACTCATCGAAATATCGTTCTGCTCGCCCAAGTCGAGATCAAGATTCCCCAAATCGCCATCAATGTACTGATAGCCAAAGCGGACTCCGATGCAACGATTGTCGCGGTAGAAGTAGCCGATGAAGGGTTTTACGGTGGTTATCGTGCCGTCGATATTGATATTGTCAAGATAGACCAGAATGTTTGAGTCCTCGCTGGTAAGGGTGCCGTAAGAGGCCGTAGTACCCATAATGACCTCACCCTTGTAGCCGAACGGGATGCCTGTGTTGATGCCACGATCGATGCGTCGAGCCTTGTGTCCCGACGTGGCTTGCTGAGAGTAAGCCCCTGTGCAGCACAGGAATATAACCAGTAGACTTAATATTATACTTCGTTGCATCATCTTCTCTACAAATAAAAGGATACTCCAACACCGATTGAGAGCAGATTGACCTTAAAGGCCATATTACTCGAGCGTTGTTTGCCCGTTTGAACCTGGTTGTGAACCTGCTTTACGTCTGTAAAATTAATTCCCATAACGCCCACATTCACTTCGATGGCAACGTCGTTGGTGGCGAAGGCCATCAATCCGGGCGAGATACCGAGTGAGACGGTGTAGCCCTCCTCATATGTACCCTTGATTGGCTGGTCGGCCGCGAAAATTGACTCTGTGCCTCCTGCGCCGAGCGAAATCTCGTTGAAGATGGCAAAGCGTTTGCTGCGGCCCAGCGGGATGTATTGACGCCAGATGGCCGCTACGGAGTAGGTGTGGCGTACGGTCTTATAGTCGTTGACGGTGATCTCGGTGCCGGTCTCGTCGTCGCCAAATTTCAGATTGGCGCTATCGACCGTCAGATTAGAACGTGAGTACGTGCCACGCAGACCGAGAGCCATATTGTCGCGGATGGCATAGGCAATCATCGGACTTCCGCGAAAGGTATATCCTTCGGAGTTGATGCCCTCGATCAGGGCCAAAGAGTAGTTCTCATTGACGTGTGTCGAGTAGGCGAGGTTGGCTCCCATAATCCACGAGCCCTTGGCGACGAATCGGTTCGTCATATTCGTAACACCTCGGCGGCTGATCTTCTCGGCGCGGGTGAGAGGGCGGGAGAGGGAATCGGGTTGGCTCACGAGCTCCTGTCCGACGGCCTGCGACGAGATCATACACAGCAATGCGATGAAAAGAAAACAGATATTTTTTTTGCAAAAAATCATTATCGTCCAAAATTCAGTGTCGCAAATATATATAAAAACTCGCACACGAAGATTAAATTTCAATGAACGCATATAATTTCATAATGAATAGTAAGTAACGCAGTTGCCCATCTTTTAAGAAGTTAGCGAGGTGGAAACGTCGTTTCATTATTAAATAAAACGCGTTGGTTGAAATTATTTTTTGCGATAAATCAATGTTTTTATTTTTGCGTACCAATAATGTTCATTTGTGAAAAAAGTGCATATAAGAAATTACATACTTTTGATTTTTGCGTCAATCTTCCTTATGGGGTGTAGCCTCGAGAAGAGTGAGGGCGAGAGTGCCGTGCAGCAGCCTGTTGAGCTTGTGATTCGTGCTTCGCAGGGTGGTGCTACGCGCGCGATGGAGAATGTGGATGATGTGATCGAGGTCGGAGCGGAGCTTGCGCCTGCAGCGGATAATTCAACGCGTACCGAATTGGGGCCTGCCACAGACACCGAACAACCTATCTTTTGGTCTTGTTATTATGATGAGAAGGAGGGAAAAGAAGTTGCCGATCAGATTATGGTGTGGGCTGAGCCAGCTGTTAGTCCGCAGGAATGGACTTTTGCGCAGACGGTTTTCTCGTTGGCGCATTTTAATCACGACTATCATTCGGCGGATTTCACAGCGACGGTGGCCAATACGATGGATCGCGATTATGACTACACTTATTACGCTATCTATCCCTCTCCCAAGAGCCGAAATAAGCAGGGGGTAGAGAGCGCGGTCAGTGGAATTACGCTCAATGGCACAGAGGTTACTTACACTTTGTCGGCTAATCAGAGCGGGGAGTACAACCCTGCGTACGATATTATGTGGGGCGAGGTGTCGGGTGCGGCACTTGTCGAGCGCGATGGTAGCGGAAGTATTGAGGTGTGGCGTCAGCCCGAGTTGAGAATGAAGCACCTGCTCCATATGATGCGAATCCGTGTGCCCGAGAGAAGAAATCTTTTGGGACGCGATGTGAAACGACTGGAGATAACGTTCCCGCAGGCGGTTGTCGGCGGAACGGCGAAGGTTAATGTTAAGACCGGGGAGGTCGTGTGGAGTGGCCAAAGCAATAAGGTTACTATCGATTTGCCAGACGAGAATCTCTTGAATGCGAATGGCCGATATGTGTGGGTGCATATAAAGCCCGAAGTACTCAATGGAGAAATTTCGTTCCAAGTGTATGATTCGGCAGGCCTTCCCGCGGCAGAAATTAAATCAGCATCAATTAATAAAACTCTCTTTGCAGGTCGAATTACACCTGTGGATTTGACAATTCCTTCTTCACCTTACGGAGAAGGTGCTGGCTTGAAGTTTATAGTTGAAAAAAATAACTTGGGTGAGCAGCTATCTAATATTATACTTTCTGCTGATGGTTATACATTTATAAAACCATTTACTACTGATATAGTATCTGCGAATTCTATTTCGCTTACACCAGATAATAATAGCCCTCAGACGTTTACTGTTACAGTAATAGGTAATCCATCATCATTAGGGATATCATATATATCAGCTCACGCATCAATACAAAATCGTACAATTCCGTTGTCAACTACTGATACAAAGTTTGAAGACACAACAATTAAAGTATTGGATACTCCTCTACAGATTTCTAAAATGAATCAGGCAAAAATGGTAGTGCCATATTTGTTTTATGAGGATTTTAGTAATGTCAAAGGATTTTCTTATAACGATAATGTTAATGGGGACACGTTTTCTACGGATGTATCAGGCACTTCCTTAGAATCTATCGCTGGTCTTCCTGGGTGGACTGGCGCTAGATGTGGTGCATCTGCAGGCAAAGCTATTCGAGTTGATATTAGAACAGAGGCGGCTGGAATATTGGGAACTGCTCGTTATGCAGGCAGACTAGATTCTCCTAAAATTCAAAATATTTCATCCGCAGTGAATGTTATGGTTTCTTTTAATTGGGCATTTGCAAATGACGACACTAAACATACGCATTATGCTGCTTGGGGATATCATAGTACTTCAGGTGTTATAGGAGGTAAGAAAACAGGAGGAGCTCTTCAGAGTCCTGATGGAAATACTACATTGAGCAATCCTATTACTTCTGGCATAACTATAGTAGGTGGTAGTTATGATGATATTAGCCAATATACTTCGTATATTATTAAGAATTGTCCTAATAATACGTATCGTCTAGCGTGGGATGTTTATTCTCATGGAAGAACCGTGGGTAATAGTGACGCTTGGCTTTATCTCGATAATATCAAAGTTTCAATAGCAAATTAAATTAAACAAAATAGCAAACCAAATGAAAATTAAACAATTATCAATTCGTGCGCTCGCGTTGTGGGGGGTGGCTATGGCTATGACTGCCTGCAATTTTGAGGATCAGCTTGTTCCTGAGCGCGTGACGAGCGACCCGGGACGAATCGCGTTTGAGTGCGAGGTCGATGGGGTCGTAAACGAGGAGATCACCCGTGCGGGCGAGACAACCGATGGAGAGCAGGTGCCCGAGGGGAAGGCGAAACTTCCCGATTTTATTACGAATCTGCTCTACACGAAGGATGCGAACGGTAATCCAACAACCGAGATTGACAAGAGCAAACTTGCTCTGCGAATATGGGGAACGTATGACGATCCATCAACCAAAGAGGGGGATGACAAGGACAACTTGTCGGAGACACCTTACGCCAGAGGCTGGGATCCGATGACGGATTATGAGAACATCGAGTTGCAGCGCGGTTACTACCAAGCACGCATCGAGAGCCGCCCCGAGATGAAGGCTGGCAAGATTGCGGAGGCGGTGAATAATCCGTACTTTGTGTATGAGACGGCAGAGAACGATGAGTTCCAAGTGAAGGCGCTCGAGACAATTGAGGTTGCGGCCGAGATGAAGTTGATGAACAGCTGCTTTAAGTTGCAGACGACGCAGGCGCTGATGGATTACTACACCGAGTTGGAGTTGGTGATTCATACGGCCGATGGGGAGTTTAAGTTCAATCCCACGAAGAGCACAACGAGCACGGTAGCTGGAGGAACAGCAACGACACCTGTGGATACGAATGAGGTCATCGCGTGGAATTCGGATGCGGATAAGCTCTATTTCTTCAATGTGAGCGAGCCGATCAAAATCGACGGTGGAAAGAGCAATGGATTGGTTGAGACGCAGCAGAGTGAGTTTACGACGGTGCTGGAGTTGAGCGGATGGGCGAAAAAGCAGAATGGCGTGAAGGTGTATTTCACCCAGAATGGAAAGCCTGACGGAGAGCCCGCTGAGATTAAGCCTGTGGATGACGCTGGTAAAGCAATTGATTTGGCGGCAGGTACGATGTATACACTGCGCGTGGGACATAAGACTGCCGGAAGCGCTGGTCTGACCATTACATATAATGACTATGGTGAGGCAGAGGTTAAAATCATTGAGCTGCGCCCCGAGGAGACTGAGGAAGATAATACGCAAAGCGGCTCGCAGAGCGGCAGTGGCTCTGAGGGCTCGGGAACTGGAACTGGTTCAGGAACTGGCTCGGGAGCAGGAACTGGCTCGGGAGATCAGTCCGCAGCGTAATCGAAAATTAACGAGAGAATAAAAACATAAAGATATGAAAAGATTTAGACGTTACATCGAAAGATTGCTGCCCGCGGTAGCGGTGCTGACGCTCGTGTCGTGCAGTCTTGACGAGTTGGACGAGCCGAAGAAGCCTACAAATCAGAGTGGACAATGGGGCTCGTTGGTGATTGAGTCGCTGACGGTGAATACCGATAACGAGCATCTGGACAGAGGCTCGAATTCGGCGACACGCACGGATGGTGAGAATGGTAATGAATATCGAGTGCCTAATCCGAATGGAGTAGAGGAGAATCTCAATAACTATTGGATCGAAGTGTTCGATGCTGATGGCGAGGTTGTGGATATTAATGGAGATACGCAGGGTACGGGAATGACCTATGCTGATGTTACAGCATTGAATACAGGAGAAGGTACCGAGGTTACGTTGATTAATGGATCAAAACTTAAGCTTAAGGGTATTGTGCTTCCGCCGGGAGAGTACACCGTGTGGGCGTATAAGGATGCGACTAAGGGTGCAAATATCCCCAATGTGATAGCTGAGGATGAGAATACTGATACGAATCAGACGACTCCTGCATATTATATGGGATTTAATACTGTTACGGTAGTGTCGGCCGAGGATTTGGAGGGTAATGCCACTTCGACTCCTGTGGAGATTACTTGTAAGTTGGCGCAGACGCTTGTGACGGTTGAGATGTCGGCGGATATGTTGGAGTGGTTTGATGAAACAAATTCTCTTGATGTCAAGGCAAAAGCAGAAGATACTGAAGAAGCTCCTGGCTTGCAGACAACTGTAACGATTGAGCCTGATGAGCCTGAAGAGAATGAGACATATTCGTACGTTTTCCCATATAGTTCAAATCACGGTGTAGAGACTACTACAGGAACCGGAGAGAGTGCCGTTACAACTATTTCGGGCGGCCCGTTCGTCTATTTCAAGGATCACGCGGGAGCAAATGATGGAAGCGGAAACACGATGGTCTTTAAGATGGAGGGCGTCTATCTGAATGTTTCGATTGATAATTTGCAGGCCGCAATAACGGATTTGGCTACAAATGGAAATAATAGTAGTTACTACAAAAATCTTACTTACGTTTCGATGGAGCGTGAGATTAAAGGAGTGAAGGCTGCGCAGTGGCGTCGCATCTCGATCGATATCGACCATAATACGGAGGGAGATGTACAGTTTGAGGTGACGATCGATAGTTATGTATTTGACGAGACGATTGATGTTGATGTGCAGAAGTTGTTCTTTAGCACAAACACCTATCAAGAGGAGGAAGTGCCTGATATTGACCCGTCGGCTCCGAGTGTACAGTTTAATATTCCCGTGGATGACGATGAGGCTGTGATAGCCAAGGATGGCTATGACACTCAAATGGGTAAGTGGAATGCTAACTTGCAGATGACGGTAACGCCCTCTAATAATACCACTATCAAGGAGGTGTATGCTGTGATATCGTCAGATAATAGCGATCTTATGGCAGCATTGGAAAAGGCGGGCTATACGGAAGGACGAGTTACATTCTATTCAGGAGTATCGACGCTTGCTGATGCAGACACGGAAGTGAGTTATTTTGTGGTTGAGAATCCTGCGACTACAGCGCCTAATATTGTGGTTAAGTTAAGCGATCACGGAATGACTGCTTTGCAGAATTCTTATCCCGGAACACATAATATTAAGGTCTGGACGAAGGATTCTGAGGACAGAATGAAGTACACTGACTTGGTGATTAAGAGCGGTGGCTTGACGGGATGTAACATTGGCTCAGCCGGTAGCGGCGGTTCAGGATCGGGAGATGTGGAGTATAATGATAATCCGCCGACGATTAAGTGGCTGGAGCATAATATTGATGAAGAACAAGAGCTGACAGAAGATCTTAAATGTACAATCTTGGCTATATCTACAGCAAAGGGCGGCTTTACTAAATTTGAAATTGATATTGTAAGTGAAAAGTTGTCGGAAGAAGAGTTGGCTAGGGTTGGTCTTGGATCACATATTGATTTAATTACTCCAGGTAATATGAGTGCTGGTTTGCAAGGACTGGGATTCTTGCCCAATGGCAGAACATCTTGGGAAGGAGAGATGGAGGCGGAGTTCTCGATTACCACTTTTATGCCAATGCTATCTAAGCTTTTAGAGTCTGAGGAAAGTGCAATATTTATATTGACAGTCGGAGATAACAATGGAGAAACGACTAAAGAATTAAAACTTATAAAGTCGAGTAATAAATAATACTATGAAAACGATATTAAAATATATATTGTTGGCGGCTATGGCACTGATTGTTGCGGCCTGCCAAGAGGGACTCGACCAGATCTCAACAGAAGAGGGTATGGGTAGCGTGAGCCTTAGTATCTCGACAAAAGAGCATACGCGTGTGGGTGATGATTTTACACCCGAGGAGTTGCGTGTGAGAATCTACGATGAGGATAATCGTCTTGTTAGAATTTACACAGAGGACGATGTGATCCCCGAGAAAATTGCGTTGGTTGCGGGAGATTATACATTCAAGGTTGAGGCTCGTGATAAGGACCATACAACAAAGTTCAAAGGTTCGGATGTTGAAGATTATCGTGAAAAGATCTATTATATCGGTGAAAAAGGCGTAGCGGTCGCTGCTGGAGGTTCTGTTATGGCAGAGGTTGAGTGCAATCCTCAGCACGTGCAAGTGGGTGTTGTCCTTGATGAAGATGAGGGTGAGAATCAATACCTGCGTAATGTGGGAATTAGTCTTGCTGCAATGCAATTGGGTAATAACCCAACCGAAGTTAAAGATAAGAAAAAGACGGATTTTGATACAGCCTATGCAGCTTCAACAGGAGTGGATCGTCTGGATTTCGGAACGGCAGTAAGTGGTAGCACAGCCTCGTATGTGGGAAAGGATTCTGCTTATTTCCTTATGCCTAAGGGTGTCAGGACAATCTCTTGGGTGATCACAGGTGAGCACGTTGCACCTGCGGAGGATCAGCCTGCGACTGCAGCAGAGGGGGGCTCAACGGAGGGATCGAACTCGGCAGATTCGAATGAAGGCACAACAGCTCCAGGGGGTGTGGTAACTAAGTTTGATCGCGCTGGTCAGATTGTGGTTGAGCCCGGTAAGGCTTATGCATTGCAGTTTAGATACTCGCAGTTGCCTGATGGTAGTATTACGATTGATGTGGAAGTGGATGAGACGGTAGAGACGTTTGATGAGCAAATTACATTTAAGCCTGAGCCTGAGATTATCCCGTTAGACGGAAATACTTGGATTGAGGATGAAGATAATGATAATGTTTATGTTGTAGGCACTTCTGATATATCATTTAATGTAACATCGATTAATAAGATTGATGGTTTTGGATTGAATGAGGAGAAGTTGTGGGATAAGGGTAATTATGTGTCTGAAGGATCAAATATGATTACAGTCACTCCTATTGGAAATGAAGGTAAGGAGTTTAATGTTGAAGTAAAGCCTGCGTTTTTTGCTACACTTGCCGGAGGAGAGCAGGATTTTAGACTCTCGGCTTACGATGGTATGACAGAGGTTGGAAAGTTTAGAACTACTTTCTTGAATCAGGGATTGACGAAGCCTACTGATATAGATTTGTGGCTCAATACAGCTAAATTTAATGCTGTAGTAACCCAGACGGCAACAAATGTAGCAGTAAAGTTCCGTAAAGTGAAAGGCACTGGCAGCTATGGCGATTGGGTAACGGTTGGTCTTTCAAATACTACGGGTAATGTTTACGGTGGAACATCTGTTGCAGCGTGGAGTGAAGGTACCAATGTTAATAGTAAGACAATCTATACACCAGACTCGGATAAGAGTATTTTTGCTAACGGTACTTATGAGTATCAGTTGGTAGTTGATGGTTCGGACTATGGACCGAGTGGAACATTTACAACAACAGTGGAACAGCCGATTCCGTATGCAGATTTTGAAAGTTCTTCACTATCGTGCTGGGGGCAGAATAATAGTAATGCGTCATTCTGGGGTAGTGGAAATAATTGGGCCAAAACAAACTTGTGTACACAAGGCTCTAAGGATGGAAATGGGGGAAGTAAGGCGGCTGTACTAACATCTTCTTCTGCAATGGCTGGAGTATTGGCGTCAGGAAACTTATTCACTGGAACATTTACGATGAATGGTATGGCTGGTACGGTAGGATTTGGCCAACCTTATACTTGGCAGGCTCGCCCGACTGCGTTGCGTGTAAAATATCACGCAACAGTTGGAAAAGCGGATATCGCGTTGTATAAGGATGAAACGGGAAATTTTCCATTGAAGGAAGGTGATCAGGATGTTGCTCGTATTTACGCCTTGATAGTAGATTGGTCGGCACGCCCAGGTGTTACATCGGGAACATCTGCTCCAACGGGATGCTTTGAGCCGACCGCAATAACATCACTTGCAGGAAGTGGCGCAATTATTGGTTATGCTTCATTGTTGATAGATAAGTCAACGGATGGAGATTCAATGGTGACGGTGGATATCCCATTTGAGTTTTATGATAAAGTTACTAACCCCTCTAACCCATCGGATCCATCGAAGGAACCAGCGAAATATAGTATTGTAATATCAGCAGCTTGTAGCGCATATGGTGATTATATGTGCGGATGCTCTAAAAATGTGATGTATATTGATGACTTCCAGTGGGTTTACTAAAAAGTAGATGATGAACTTGATTAAACGTATAGCGTGGATGGTGATGGGGGCGGTGTGTCTTACGGGTTGTATTGAGAACACAATCCCCTATCCCGTCGAGGAGTTGGAGATTCTGAGCCTGCGTGGCGAAGGGTTTCGTGCGGCAATTGACGCGCAGAGGAGAGAGGTGATGCTTACGCTCGACGAGCAGACTGATATATCGGAGGTGGAGATCACGGAGGTTGAGCTGACCGAGGGCGCGATGGCATCGATGGAGCTCACGGGCGTGTTCGATATGCGTTCGCCGATTGAGGTTACGCTGTCGTTGTATCAGGATTATATTTGGACCATCAAGGCAGAGCAGCCCATTGAGCGATATTTCTCGGTGGCGGGGCAGGTGGGACAGTCGGAGATTGACGAAAACAATCGCACCGTCAGGGCATACGTTCCCAAA
The DNA here is from genome assembly GCA_015059925.1 of Rikenellaceae bacterium. GTDB lineage: Bacteria > Bacteroidota > Bacteroidia > Bacteroidales > Rikenellaceae > Alistipes. The sequence goes on along the minus strand of SUZL01000005.1, from coordinate 38,660 downwards.
GGAACGGACTTGACCAACATCCGCGTTACGTCGATGAAGCTTGGTCCCAAGGAGGTTACGACGATGACTCCGTCGATGGAGGAGTTGACGGATTTCCGTTCGGTGAGATATGTCTATCTGCGTTATCCTGCGCTGGGTGGCGATTTGGAGCGCTGGCAGATTTATGTGCTGGAGACGGAGGTTTCTGTGATGATTACGCAGGCCGATGCGTGGGCTAATGTGGCGTGGTTATATGGAGAGGCCAAGGAGGGTGCTGATGTAGGATTCCGTTACCGCAAGAGCGGAAGCGAGGAGTGGATTGATGCCCCCAAGCCAACGATTTCGGGCGGAACTTTCAAGACGAAGGTCTCGGGGTTGGAGGAGCTGACGAGTTATGAGTTTGTTGCTTACTCGAACGAGGATCTGTCGGCTGTGGTGGAGCTTACCACTGAGAGAGCGTTGCCGCTCGAGAATGGAGGCTTTGAGCTCTGGTGCAAGAAGAACAACATTGTATATCCCTATGCCGATGGCGGTGATCCCTACTGGGGTACGGGAAATGTTGGTGCAAGCATCGTGAATGAGACTCTGACAGAGGGAGTGGCTGACGTGCGGCCCGGCTCGTCGGGAGAGCTCTCGGCGCGGTTGTCATCGAAGTTCGCGAGCGTATTCGGTATCGGTAAGTTCGCTGCCGGAAACCTATTTGTCGGCTCGTATGTTAAGAATGACGGTACGCACGGTATTGTTAATTTCGGCCGTCCGTTTACGGCACGTCCTACGGCCCTGAAGGGTTGGTTGAAGTATAATTGTGGCGCGATTGATCGCATTACCACGCAGCCGCCGGGAATGGAGATCAAGGAGGGCGACTCGGATATTGGAATGATATACATCGCTCTGGGAGATTGGGATGCGGCGACGTATGGCGGAACGGATGAGAGCCCAGTAGAGATTGCTACGCGTCGAATTGAGGAGACTGCGTTTGATATTAACAGTGAGGCGGTGATTGCCTATGGCGAGATGCCGCTGACAAAGAGCATTGATAACTGGACCGAGTTCACCATCCCGCTTGATTACCGAGCTACGAACCGCGTGCCGACGCATATTATAATTGTATGTTCGGCTTCACGCTACGGAGATTACTTTACGGGTAGTACGCAGAGTGTGTTGTGGTTGGATGATTTTGAACTGATATATGAGTAATAAAAAAGGGCATCTCACGATGCCCTTTTTTATTACTCGTAAATGTTATTTCAGGTACTTGTCAAGCCAGCCGAAGAATTCGCGGTTCCAGACAATTGAGTTCTGGGGTTTGAAGACCTGATGGCCCTCGTTCTCGAACTCAACGAGGCGCGAGTCGAGGCCCTTGAGGCGGGCGGCGGTGAAGGCCTGCAATGACTGGGTGTAGGGGATGCGGAAGTCGTACTCGCCCGTGATGATCATAATGGGGGTGTCCCAGCGATCGACGAACTTGTGGGGTGATGAGGCGTATGAGCGCTGAGCCACAGCGTTTGACTTATCCCAATAGTTGCCACCGTAGTCGTGGTTGATGAAGAAGAGCTCCTCGGTCTCGCCATACATCGACTCGAAGTTGAAGATGCCGCAGTGCGAGATGAAGGCCTTGAAGCGGCCGTCGTGGTTGCCCGCGAGGTAGTAAACCGAGTAGCCACCGTAGGATGCACCCACGCAGCCAAGATGGTCGGTGTCGCACCAAGGCTCCTTAGCAACCGTGTCGATGGCGGCCAAGTAGTCCTGAATGTTCTGGCCTGCGTAGTCGCCCGAAATCTGCTCACGCCACTCCGAGCCGAATGAGGGGCAGCCACGGCGGTTGGGAGCTACGACGACGTAGCCCTGAGCGGCCATAAGCTGGAAGTTCCAGCGGTAGCTCCAGCCCTGCGATACGACGCTCTGAGGGCCGCCCTCGCAGTAGAGCAGGGTGGGGTACTTCTTCGTGGGGTCGAAGTCGGGCGGCAGGATAACCCAAGTGAGCATCTCCTTGCCGTCGGTGGTCTTGATCCAGCGCTTCTCGACTTGGCCCATCTTTACGTTGTCGTAGACGTGGGCATTGATATTTGAGAGCTGCTTAAGTGAGCCGTCGGCGAGGTTTACGCTGTACATCTCCTTGTCGCGGCTGATGGTCATAAGCGTTGCGAGGCACTCGTCGCCAGCGATGCTCATCGTGGCGATGTCGTGGTCGCCCGAAGTGATCACATCGACCTTTGCATCATTCACGCCCACCTTGCACACCTGCTGCGTACCCTCGATGGCCGAGAGGAAGTAGAGGGTCGAGTTGTCCTTCCAGATCACGTTCGAGGCGCTGTGGTCGAAGTCGGGAGTGAGATCCTTCATCTGCTGCGTGGCAAAGTCGAAGACGAAGAGGCGATCCTTGTCCGACTCATAGCCGGGGGTTGCCATCGAGCAGAAAGCCAGCTGGCTGTCGTCGGGCGACCATACGGGGTAGCGGTCGTAGCCGACGAACTCCATAATGCGCATTCCGGCTGCGGTCTTGATCTTGTTGATGTTGAGCGTTGAGCCATCCTCCGTATCGTAGATGAAGATGTCAGAGTCGGTCGAGATGGCGTACTCCACGCCCGTCAGGGGCTTGCAGGTGTAGGCCAGACGCTTGCCGTCGTTGCTCCACGCGATCTCCGCTACGTCGAAGTAGGGTGCCAGCGGAGCATCCCAAGCGGCATCGGCACCGAGGATGTCCTTGTCGTTCTTTACGCTGCCGCCCTCGATGTCGGCCACGAAGATGTGGCTATACTGGCCTTCGTCCCAATAGTTCCAGTGGCGCACCATCAAATCGTCGTAGATGCGGGCCTGCGACTTGTCCATATCCTTGTGAACGTCCGAAGATTTGATGTCGGCGGCCTGCACCTTCTTGATGTAGAAGAGCTTGTCGCCCGAGGGAGCTACGCCGTAACCCTCGATGCCACCCTCGATGGCGGTAATCTGCTTGGGCGACGATCCGTCGGCGGCCATCTGCCAGAGCTGCGTCGAGCCGCTACGCGATGAGGTGAAGTAGATGGTTTTGCCGTCGGCACTCCACTGTGCATCGGAGTTGTTGGACTGATTGTCCGTCAAAGCGGTCTCCGCGCCCGAGGCCATATCGCGCAGGTAGATCTGCGTCAGGCCGCGATTCTCGGCCATATTGTAGCGGGTGAGGGTGTAGAGCGCACTCTTGCCATCGGGCGAGAGGGTAGCCGAGCCCAGACGGCTCATCTTCCACATCACCTCGGGGGTGAAGCGGGCTAAAGAGATCTCCTCTGCCGAGAGTTGGTTGTCGATCGAAAGCGGCGCACTCGACTCCTTGGGAGCGCACGATGAGAGCGCCAATGCTGTAATAGCCATAATAAAGGTTAATTTTTTCATAGATTCTATTCGAGGTTTAACATCAATTCACTATTTTTGCTTAATCAAATTGCCAAGCAATGCACTCAAAAGCCAATTACTATACCCACAGCGAGCATAATGTAGGCATCCCCATCGAGGCGGATGGCTCGATTCGCGTATGGTTTGCCGAGAGAGAGCTGCTCTTCGCGGCAGAGCCCCGCGAGGGGTATTATGTCGTATCGGCCGAGGCCGAAGGGCCGCTTGCAAGAGCGAAGGTAATCACTTTTTTAGAAACTTACAACTCGGTTGAGATTTTAAGCCCGGAGCCTCTGGCTGCGTTCGAGGCATTTGCCCGCCAGATGAAGTGGGTGGAGGCCGCAGGCGGTGTGGTGGAGAGCGATCGAGGCGAGGTGGTGATGATCAGCCGCAACGGTCGCTGGGATCTGCCCAAAGGGCACCGCGAGCAGGGAGAGAGTTTCGAGGAGTGTGCCGCGCGCGAGGCCGAGGAGGAGACGGGAGTGAAGGTTGCCGAGGTGGGGCGATTGCTCGCTGCGACACTTCACGCGTATAATATATATGGTGAGTGGGAGTTGAAACTGACGGCGTGGTATGTTATGAGGGCGCTTAGCCGACAGCTCACGCCACAGCGCGAGGAGGGAATCGTAAGGGCCGAGTGGGTGGCTCCCGACTGCATCGAGGAGCAAATAAAAAACTCGTTCCCGACAATTAAAAAGGTATTTTCGGCGTTCTCGGTATAAAGGCCTGCGGCAGGCAAGGCCCGATTGGAGTTAAAAAACGAAACACTATGGTAAAGATATTATGGGTAGATGACGAGGTGGAGCTCTTGAAACCTCACGTTCTGTTCCTTCAGGGGAAGGGGTATGCGGTGGATACCTGCAACAATGGTTACGACGCCATAGATATGGCGCGTGCAACGGCGTATGACCTTATAATCCTCGACGAGATGATGCCCGGAATGACGGGACTGGAGACGCTGCCTCTGATCAAGGAGCAGCGCCCGACGACACCCGTCATTATGGTTACGAAGAGCGAGGAGGAGAACATTATGGATAAGGCCGTCGGCTCGAAGATCGCCGACTACATCATCAAGCCCGTGAATCCCAATCAGGTGCTGCTCTCGATAAAGAAGAATGTCCACTCGCAGCAGCTCGTAACCGAGCAGACAACGGCCGACTACCGTGCCGAGTTCGGGCGCATCTCGGCGATGTGTCAGGGCGCATCGTCGTTTGAGGCGTGGTGTGCGCTGTATCGCAAGATTACCAATTGGGAGATTGAGCTTGCGGGGTCGATGGATCAGAGTGTGAAGGAGATTCTGGTATATCAGAAGAGCGAGGCGAATCAGGAGTTCTGCAAGTTTGTGCGTCGCAACTACTATAATTGGATCAACAAGCGGGTCGATGACAGCGAGATTCCCATTATGTCGCACACGCTGATGCGCAAGAAGATTCTGCCCGTTGTGGATGAGAATACGAAGACCACGTTGTTGCTGATTGATAATTTCCGTTACGATCAGTGGCGTGCCATAAGTTCGCTGCTGCGCGGCTATTACGACGTGGATGTGGATGATTTCTACTGCGCTATACTGCCCACGGCGACGCAGTATGCACGAAATGCGATTTTTGCGGGCCTGATGCCGCTGGCTATCGACAAGATGATGCCCGACAAGTGGTTAAACGACAACGAGGAGGGGGGCAAGAATCAGTATGAGGAGGATTTTCTCGCACGACAGCTCAAGATGGCGGGCAAGGATTACCGCTGGACGTTCGATAAGCTGGTGCGCCCCGAGGCGGGACGAAAACTCATTGACAACATCCGTCGCGTGTATGATGCCGACTTCTCGGTTATCATCTACAACTTCCTCGACATCCTCTCGCACGCCCGAACCGAGACCGACATCATCCGAGAGCTTACCGAGGATGAGGCGTCGTTCCGCTCGCTTACGCGCTCGTGGTTTGAACATTCGGACCTGTATGAGATGTTGAAGATGCTCTCGGAGCAGGGGCATACGGTAATCATTACGTCGGATCACGGAACGATCCGCGTGGATAACCCCGTGAAGGTTACGGGCGATCGTGAGACCTCGCCCAACCTGCGATACAAGACGGGCCGCAACCTGCTATACAACCCCCGCGAGGTGTATGAGGTAACGCGACCGGAGGATATTCAGCTGCCGAGGATCAACCTCTCGTCGAGCTATATCTTCGCCTACAACTCCGACTTTTTGGTCTATAACAACGACGCAAACAAGTTTATACGCTACTATAGAAATACATTCCAGCACGGCGGAATATCGATGGAGGAGATGCTTGTGCCGTACATTGTACTAAAACCCAAAGGAAACTGATTATGAAAAAAATAGAGATTGACTCGCTCTCGGAATTGGAGCGTGTGGCCGAAGAGATACTCTCGGCGTTGGGCGAGCGTCGCGTGGTGTTGCTGCGTGGCGGTATGGGCGCGGGAAAGACTACGCTCGTGAGTCGCATTGCCGCAAAGCTCGGGGCGGAGGATACGGTAACGAGCCCGACGTTTGCGCTGGTGAACCAATATGAGGGACGCGAGGGGACGATATACCACTTCGACTTCTATCGCATCAACCGCGTGGAGGAGGTGTTCGACCTCGGTTACGAGGAGTACTTCTACTCGGGCGAGTTGTGCTTTGTCGAGTGGCCCGAGATGGTGGAGGGGTTGCTGCCCGATGATGCTATGCAGGTGAGAATCACCGTAGGCGACGACCAGAAGCGAATATTTGAGATAGAGTAGGCGAAAAAAGCTATAAAACAGATTCTTATTTGCAGGAATCTGTTTTTTTGTTTATTTTTGCCCCTTGCGTAAATATCTAAAGTGGATAATTGAGTGAAGAAAACTATGAATAAGATTAAGAGTTTGATTTTGATGCTCGTCGCAATGCTGGCCCTGCAGTCGGCATCGGCGCAGATGCAGCTTTTCGACCCAGTTTCGTGGTCAACATCGGTTGAGCAGGTGGGCGATGGTGAGTATCGCATTGACTTTAAGGCTACGGTCGAGCAGGGATGGCACCTCTACGACCTCGGCCCGTACGAGGGTGGCCCGTTGGCTACTACGTTTACGTTCGATCCCATCGTAGGGTATGAGCTGGTAGGAGAGGTTGAGGCCAACCGCGAGTCGGTACGCCAGATGGACGAGATCTTCGAGATGGAGATTGGCCATTATGAGGGCGAAGTGGTATTCTCGCAGCGGGTGAAAGCCCCCGAGGGTGCTATGGTGCAGTGCTCGGTGGAGTGGCAGGCTTGCAGCGACCAGTGCGTGAATGGCGATAAGGATTTTTCGATCAAGGTTGGTAATCCCACTACGGCGGCCGGGGTGGATATTGAGCAGAGCGTGGCCGATGCTAACGCTGTAACGAAGGGTGGCTCGATATGGAGCTTTATTCTCAGCGCAATCGGTTGGGCGCTTATCGCGCTGCTTACGCCCTGCGTATTCCCGATGATTCCGATGACCGTGTCGTTCTTCCTCAAGGGCTCGGGTAGCGCCGCTCGCGGTCGCTTCCGCGCGTTGATGTATGGTCTGTTTATCGTGGTGCTCTATACCGTGCCCATTGCGGTGATTATCCTGCTGACGTGGCTGGTGGGTGGCGATGCCGTGACGGCCGACATCTTCAACTGGTTATCGACACACTGGTTGCCGAATATCCTCTTCTTTGTGGTGTTTATGGTCTTTGCTGCGTCGTTCTTCGGCGCTTTCGAGATCGTGTTGCCCGAGAAACTGGTGAATAATAGCGACGCGAAGGCCGATAAGGGTGGCCTCGTGGGTATCTTCTTTATGGCGCTGACGCTGGTGTTGGTGTCGTTCTCTTGCACGGGCCCGATCATCGGCTCGGCTCTGATCCAATCGACCTCGGGTGAGGTGTGGACTCCGATTTTGACGATGCTGGCCTTCTCGGTGGTCTTTGCGCTGCCCTTCACGCTATTTGCGCTGTTCCCGTCGTGGCTTAAGCAGCTGCCCAAGAGTGGTGGTTGGCTCAACTCGGTGAAGGTTGTTCTGGGCTTTGTGGAGCTGGCACTCGGTTTGAAGTTCCTCAGCGTGGCCGACCAGACCTACCACTGGGGATTGCTCGACCGCGAGGTGTATTTGGCTCTGTGGATTGCGATCTTCTCGCTGCTGGGATTGTACCTGATTGGCAAGATCAAATTCAAGCACGACAGCGATATGCCTTACCTCTCGGTAACTCGTCTGGTGCTAGCGATTGTGTCGTTCTCGTTCGTGGTATATATGTTGCCCGGTATGTGGGGCGCTCCGCTGAAGGCTCTCTCGGGATATCTGCCCCCGATTCAGACGCAGGATTTCGTGATGGGTTCGGGCTCGGCGGTGGCGACCGAGACTTCGACTCCAACGTCGGGCGTTAAGTATGGCGATGTGCTGGAGTTGCCGCACAATCTGGATGGATTCTTCGATCTGGAGGAGGCTGAGGCGTACGCAAAGCAGGTGGGTAAGCCGCTCTTTATCGACTTTACGGGTCACGGCTGCGTGAATTGCCGCGAGATGGAGGCGCGCGTGTGGTCGGATCCCAGAGTGTTGGATATTCTGCGCAACGAGTATGTTATCGTGGCGCTCTATGCCGACGACAAACTCAAGGTGGACGAGGCCGATTGGGTTACGACCGATGCAGGCAAGGTGCTCAAGACGCTGGGTAAGATCAATTCGTACTATGCGCTGAAGACCTACGGCGTGAATGCACAGCCCTACTACGTCTTGCAGGGCAACGAGGGTGTGCCGATGGTGACGCCGCGCGGATACGACCTCGACGTGCAGGGATTTATCGACTTTTTGCAGAGTGGCGTAGAGGCTTACAAGGCCGGAAAGTAAAAAATATAGATTATGGGACTGGAAAAATATACATCCAAGCAACAGCAGATTCTGAAACCCGCCGAGCGAATCTTTCCCTTCATCAGCCGTTTCGATATGCTCACCCCCGCACTTCAGGACAAGGTCGAGGAGTGGACGGCAACGGAGGATACCTGTTCGTTCAAGGTTAAGGGTTTCAAGGTGGCGCTGCGCATCGTGGAGCGCGAGGAGAACAGACACATCAAGATTGCAGCCGACGAGGAGAATGGTGTGCCCGTGGACTTCTCGTTCTGGATACAGATGCAGCCCGTAGATACGGCGGATACGCGAATCCGTATGGTGCTGCACGCCGAGCTCAACACGATGATGAAGATGATGATCGGCTCGAAAATTCAGGGCGGACTGGACAAGGCGGTCGAGGGTTTGGCTATGGCATTTAACCAAATACCGTAGCGAGGAAGAACTAATTTGACGTTTTGCGCCCGCAATACGATCGTTGAGTGGGATTTATGAAAAAAAACTCACTTTTAGTTTGTTAATCATTAAAAATGTAGTACATTTGCAAACCCAAAGCAAATTAAATGTTAAATAATAAATAAATAATTACTATGACTAAGGCTGATATCGTTAATGAAATTGCCAAGAGTACTGGTGCCGAGAAGGTTTTGGTGCAGACTATCGTAGAGGCTTTTATGGAGAATGTTCGCAATTCTCTTATCGAGAATAACAATGTTTATCTTCGTGGTTTTGGTTCGTTCATCATCAAGAAGCGCGCTACCAAGGTTGCTCGTAACATTTCGAAGAACACCACCATCACTATTCCCGAGCACAACATTCCCGCTTTCAAGCCTGCAAAGAGCTTCGTAGCTAAGGTGAAATAATTAACCAATTAAAATATTACAACAATGCCAAACGGAAAGAAGCACAAGCGTCATAAGATGGCTACGCACAAGCGTAAGAAGCGTCTTCGTAAGAATCGTCATAAGAAGAAGTAATTCGGACGGTTTTTCAAAACTGCGTTAGCAAGTAGGTAAGAATGAAAGGTAAAGGGTATTTTGTCTAACGCCCTTTACCTTTACCTATTTTTATATAAGTATTTACAATGAATCGAGAGTTAGTAATAAACGTAACCCCAGCCGAGATCACAATTGCCCTGTGCGAGGACAAGGTGCTGGTCGAGCTGAACAAGGAGCAGAGCCAGACGGGATTTGCCGTGGGCGACATCTACTTGGGTAAGGTGCGTAAGATTATGCCGGGACTGAATGCCGCCTTCGTCAATATCGGACACGAGAAGGATGCCTTCATCCACTATCTCGATTTGGGAAGTCAATTCCGCTCGTTGCAGAGACTCGTCGATAGCCGCCAACCGGGTCGCCGAGGAATAAAGGTGGAGACGATGAAGCTCGAACCCGACATCGAGAAGTCGGGCAAGCTGGCCACCTATCTCGAGCCGGGCCAGACGGTGATGGTGCAGGTGGCCAAGGAGGCCATCTCGACCAAAGGACCGCGCCTGACAGCCGACCTCTCGCTCGCGGGCCGCAACGTGGTGCTGGTGCCATTCAGCAACAAAATCTCAATCTCGCAGAAGATTCGTTCGAATGAGACTAAAAAACGTCTGCGTCGTATTGCCGCAGAGGTACTTCCCAAAAATTTCGGCGTTATCATACGCACAGCAGCTGCCGAGGCACAGGATGCCGACATCGAGCAAGATATTCTTTCGCTCATCGAGCGTTGGAACAAGGCTGTGGGCAACATTCGCAAAAATCAGGCTCCCGCTCTGCTGATGAGCGAGATGGGTAGAGCCAATACCATAATCCGCGATTCGCTCAACTCGACCTTCTCGCAAATTACGGTCGATGACGAGGCGATGTATCGTGAGATTAAAAACTATATCAAAATAATCGACCCCCAGTTGGAGAAGATCGTTAAGCTGTACCGAGGTACGGTGCCCATCTTCGACAACTTCGATATATCGAAACAGATCAAGTCGCTCTTTGCCAAGTATGTTTCGCTCAAGCGCGGAGCCTACCTGATCATCGAGCACACCGAGGCGATGAACGTTATCGACGTGAATTCGGGTAACCGCACCCGCGCCGAGGAGAACCAAGAGGAGACGGCTATGATGGTCAATCTGGCCGCCGCAGCCGAGATCGCACGACAGCTACGTCTGCGCGACTTGGGCGGTATCGTGATAATCGACTTCATCGACCTGCACAAGGCGCAAAACCGTCAGACGCTGTACGAGGAGATGAAGAAGCTGATGGCCTCGGACAAGGCCAAGCATACGATCCTGCCGCTCACGAAGTTCGGCCTTATGCAGATCACGCGCCAGCGTGTGCGCCCCGTAGCGGTGCAGGATGTAACGGATGTCTGCCCGACGTGTAACGGCACGGGCCGTATCGAGCCTACGGTGTTGCTGGATCGCAAGATCGAGAACCAGATACAGTTCCTCGCGGCGGATCGAGGCGTGAAGCATATCACGCTGCACGTCAGCCCCTATGTGGCATCGTTCCTGTGCAGTGGTCTGTGGTCGCTGCGCCGCCGTTGGATGTGGAAATATAAGGTGCAGCTGAAGATCGTGGCCGACCAGAGTCTGGGTATGGTCGATGTCCGCTACCTTGATAAATCGGGGGCCCCGCTGATTGAACAGTAGGGGGCGAGCGATTGAGATAGAAGAGGAAGACAAGGTGGAGAGAGATAGGAAGTAGGGAGAAGAGAGATAGAGAGATAGGTAGATAGGGGGAGGAGAGATAGAGTAGAGAGTGGGCCCGTGAGGGTCGTTGAGAGAATAAAACTCTGCATTTTGGAGAGTATAGATAATATTTTGCAACGTGTCGAGGGGGCAAAAGCCTTCGCACAGTTGGTAAAGGAACATAGAAAAAAGAGCGTCACCGTCCATCTCGAGAATTTGGTCGGCGGGGCTCTTTCGCTCTATTCGGCGGCGCTGGTGCGTCGCGTGGGTGGGGTGCATATCTTCGTGGCGGAGGATCGTGATTCGGCCGCATATATGCTCAACGACTTCTACGCTCTGCTCGATGAGGAGCGTGTGCACTTCTTCCCTACATCGTACAAGAAATCAATCATCTACGGCAAGGAGGATGCGCAGGGCGTTGTGCAGCGAACCAATGCGCTGAATGCGCTGAGGCACAACCGCGACGGATATGTCGTTATCTGCACCTATCCCGATGCGCTGGCCGAACGTGTGGCCGACGAGGGGGCGCTCACGGAGCGTAGTATTCGCCTTCGGGTGGGCGATCGGGTGGTCATTGCCGAGCTGGAGGAGCAGCTCATCGAGCGCGGTTTTCAGCAGGTGGATTTTGTATATGAGCCGGGGCAGTATTCGCTGCGCGGAGGTATAGTCGATGTATTCTCATTCTCGGAGAGTCGGCCCTTCCGATTTGACTTTTTTGGCGACGAGATCGACTCGATACGCCGATTCAACATCTCGAGTCAGCTATCGCACGACAAAGCTCCGGAGGTGGAGATTATCCCCAATATGAATTCGACGGATGCGGAGAAGGTCTCGCTGGTGCGCTTTGCGGGCGATGCGACCTGCTGGTTCTACGATGCGGACTTTGTGCTAAGGCGCGTGAATGACCTGAGGCGGCGTCTGCTGGGCGAGATGGAGGAGCCGTCGAAGATTGATACGCTGATGACAAGCCGCAACGGCCTGCTGAAGGATATGGCCGAGGGGCGTATGTTCCTGCTGCGCGACAACTTGAAGGAGCGAGTGGCGGATGTGCAGGTCGAGTTCTCGACTACGCCGCAGCCCAAATTCAATAAGAATTTTGAGGTGCTGGCTGACGATCTGTCGGATTCGATGTTGCGCGGGTACAAGAGCTACATCCTCTCCGAGAGCAAGGCGCAGATCGAGCGTCTGGGAAATATATTCCACCAGATGGGGCGTCGCAACATCGAGTTCGAGTCGGTGCCGATGACCTTGCACGAGGGTTTTGTGGATAATGCACTGAAGATTTGTCTATACACCGATCACCAGATATTCGATCGCTACCGCCGCTACCGCATCAATGGCGAGATCAAACGCGACGAGCAGATGACCGTCGCGGAGCTCAATGCGCTGAAGATGGGCGATTATGTGGTGCATATCGATCACGGCGTGGGACGTTTCGGAGGTCTTGTGAAGATCAACGAGAACGGGAAGATACACGAGGCCATAAAGCTGGTTTACAAGGATAACGACGTGCTGTTCGTGAATGTTCACTCGTTGCATCGCATATCGCGATATAAGAGTGGCGAGGGCGAGCCGCCGAAGATCTACAAGCTCGGAAACGGAGCTTGGCAGAAGCTCAAGACGGCGACGAAGAAGGCCGTTAAGGATATTTCGCGCGAGCTCATCGCTCTGTACGCCAAACGAAAGTCGAGCCCGGGATTTGCATTTTCGGCGGATAGTTATCTGCAGAGCGAGATGGAGGCTTCGTTCCAGTGGGAGGAGACGCCCGACCAGCAGGCGGCAATCGCGGCTGTGAAGAAGGATATGGAGTCGGCGCGTCCGATGGATCGACTTGTGTGCGGCGATGTGGGCTTCGGAAAGACCGAGGTGGCCATACGCGCGGCGTTCAAGGCGGCGGTCGATGGCAAGCAGGTGGCGGTGCTGGTGCCCACAACGATTCTGGCGCTGCAACACTACCGCTCGTTTATGGAGCGACTGCGCGATTTCCCGATTCGCATCGAGTATCTCAACCGCTCGAAGACGGCCAAGCAGACACGCGAAATTGCGGCCGATCTGGAGGCGGGAAAGATCGATATTCTTATTGGAACGCATAAGATTTTGGGTAAGCAGATACGCTTCAAGGATCTGGGCCTTCTGATCATCGACGAGGAGCAGAAATTCGGCGTGGCGGCTAAGGAGAAGCTCACGCAACTGAGCGTTAATGTCGATACGCTCACGCTCACGGCAACACCCATTCCGCGAACGTTGCAGTTCTCGCTGATGGGATCGCGCGATTTGTCCGTAATCTCGACCGCGCCACCCAACCGTCAGCCCATCCTGACCGAGTCGCACACCTTCTCCGAGGATATAATCCGCGATGCCATCGAGGAGGAGCTCGCGCGTGGTGGGCAGGTCTATTTCGTCAATAACCGCGTGGAGGATCTGCCGACTTTGCAGGGTATGATTACGCGCATCTGCCCTAAGGCGCGTGTGGCTGTAGGACACGGCAAGATGCCGTCGGAGCAGCTGGAGCGACTCATTATGGACTTTATCTATGGCGAGTTTGATGTGCTGGTGGCAACGACAATCGTCGAGAGCGGAATAGATATTCCCAATGCCAATACGATAATCATAAATAATGCCCATTACTACGGTCTGAGCGACCTGCATCAGTTGCGCGGCCGCGTGGGACGAAGCAATCGCAAGGCCTACTGCTACCTGATTACGCCGCCCGATGAACTGCTCACCGAGGATGCGCGGCGTCGTCTGCGAGCCATCGAGGAGTTCTCGGATTTGGGTTCGGGATTCAACATCGCGATGCAGGATTTGGATATTCGCGGTGCGGGTAATCTGCTGGGAGCCGAGCAGAGCGGATTTATTGCCGACATAGGTTTTGAGACATATCAAAAGATTATGCGTCAGGCCATTGCCGAGCTTCGTGCCGAGGGCCTCGACGTGGAGGGATTGAGCGACGAGGAGGCACAGACCGTAAAGGCGGAGGCCTACATCGAGGATTCGCACATCGAGATAGATATGCTGGCCGAGCTGCCCGATGCGTACGTTCGTCAGCCTGCCGAGAAGCTGCGCCTCTACCGCGAGCTGGATTCGATCCATCGCGAGGAGGATCTGGTGGCCTTCGAGAGTCGTCTTATAGATCGTTTCGGTGCGCTGCCTGAGGCGGCGGTGGAGCTGCTGAATGTTGTAAGATTGCGCTGGGAGGCGGTGCGATTGGGTATGGAGCGAGTGAAGGTGAAGAACGGACTTATGATCGTTCATTTCGTGGGCGAGCAGAATTCGCCCTACTACCGAAGCGACGTATTTATGGATATGCTGCGAAAAATTACGGCCCAGCCCGACCGTTTTGTGCTCAAGCAGCACAATAATCGTCTGGCAATGACCGTTAGAAGAGTAAAGAATGTAGCCGAGGCGGTGGCCGTATTGCGTAACCTGTAAAAACTGTCGGTAGGATGAATCTTGTGGTCGATATAGGTAACTCGTTGATTAAGACGGCGGTAATGGATGGCGGTGAGGCCGTTGATGTGCGTCGCTACGAGATCTTCGAACGTGAGGATGCGATGGCGCTTGCGGCCGAGTATCCCTCGCTCGAGCGCGCTATTGTCGCATCGACGGGGCAGGATACCGCTCGCGTGGCCGCGATTTTGCGTGAAGCGGGGTTGCGGGTGCTGGAGATGTCGCACTCGACGGCGGTGCCTATCGGAAATGGTTATCGTACGCCCCAGACGCTTGGCGTGGATCGCTTGGCGGCAGCCGTGGGTGCTGTGTGCGTGATGGGTTGCAGGGATTGTGTGATTGTCGATTTCGGAACGGCCATAACGATCGATCTGGTCGAGGGCGGAGTCTTTCGCGGAGGTAACATCTCGCCCGGCGTGCGCACACGCTTTCGTGCTTTGCACGACTACACGGAGCGACTGCCCGAATGTGAGCCTACGGAGGAGCAATTGGCAATAGGCGGAACCACGCGCGAAGCCATCGAGCAGGGGGTGATGCAGGGCATAACCCACGAAATTGAGGGCTATATTCGGGATTTTATGCAATCCAATGCAAAATTATCGTTAATTTTTACGGGTGGAGACGCAAAATACTTTGTTAAACGAATTAAAAATGCGATATTTGCAAAATGTGATTTGGTATTTTGTGGATTGAACACAATTTTGGAGTACAATGCAAGCATTGAAGAAGATATTTTTTAATACCATAATAGCCCTCGCGTTGCTTTTGCCTATGGGCGCGGCGGCACAAAACCTGGCAAGTAGCGTTAATACATATTCACCCTACTCGATGTACGGAATGGGTGAGCTGGCAGTAAAGGGAAATACCATACAGCGCGCTTTGGGTGGAGTAGGTGTTGCAATGTGGTCGAATACGATGGCCAATGCGATGAACCCCGCAGCTTTCGGAATCACTCCCCAGCAGGCATTCCTGTTCAACTTCGGCATTGAGGGCGGACACTTCCGCAACGAGCAGACAAAGTATGGCCAGACTAACCGCTCGATTGAGACGGCTTACAATACGGTCAATATACACGACATAGCCTTCCAGATGCCTCTGGCCAAGGGACTCGGTCTCGGCTTCAGCCTGACACCCTACAGCCACGTCGGTTACAATATGTACAACGACGACACCTCGTCGGATATTGTCGGAACGGTGGGTAACGTGCGCTACAACTATATGGGCGACGGCGACGTTACGGAGGTGAAGGCAGGTATCGGCTGGATGCCCTTCTCGGGTTTTACGGTGGGTGTTGCCGCAATCTATTACTGGGGTAACATCGAGCGTAGTTACAGCGCCAGCCCGCAGGTGATTACCGGTAGCGGCGAGTTCTCGACTACGACGGGAGTTGATACCTACGATGTGTCGCGTTTTAAGGCGCAGGTGGGTATGATGTGGAACCTCATTTACAAGGATACCCGCATCTGGACCATCGGAGCGACGTACGACTTGGGTGGCGCACTCAAGCCCGGATTGATGAAGTATGTATATGTGGACAACCTGCTCGCATCGGTGGTGCGTGAGGAGAACGACAAGGCTCTGCCGCTTCGCCTGCCTCATCAGCTGACGGTGGGTACGTTCTACCAGACGATGAAGTTCCGCCTCGGCGTAGATTACGTCTATCAGAACTGGGGTAGCGAGAACTCGGACTATCTGGAGAGTGGTGGCCACGGCGTACACGTTGCATACACCGATACGCATACCATTAAGGCTGGTTTGGAGTTTGTGCCGCGTTCGTCGGATGTGGGTAACTACCTTAACCGTATCGCATACCGCATCGGTGCCCGCGTGGGTGATTACTACCAGACTTTCGGCGGTTGCCGCGTAGCACAATATGCCGTAACGGCAGGTTTGGGACTTCCGATCCGTTTGTTCGGACGCTCGGCCATCAACGTAGGCTTTGAGTATGGTATTCGCAAGCCCGAGAATAGCACCATTCAGGTCGGTAATGCGACCGCAGGTATGGTCAAGCAGCAGTACTACAAGTTCTCGATCGGATTCTCGCTCTTCGGAGAGGATCGTTGGTTTGTACGTTACAAGTATGATTAATGAGAAAGTGAATAGACAAAATATAATTACTAATAACTCTTATAAACCTTTAGATTACAATGAAAAGTTTGAAACTGATTTTGGTTGCCGCATTTGCCGTTATCGGATTCTCGGCAATGGCACAGGTGAATTACGATGATCCCCGTTATGCTGTTTGGGGAAACGATGCTGAGTCGCGCAAGGCTAATATGCTTGCTAACCAGTTCTTGGGCGAGGCAGTAAACAACAAGGAGTACAAGGTAGCCGCTGGCTATTTGAAGCAGCTCCTGGAGCAGGCTCCTAAGGCAGCTCAGGGTATCTACACCAATGGTATCAAACTCTACAAGAACCAGATCGCTACGGCTAAGACCGACGAGGAGCGTACGATGTATATCGACTCACTGCTCTACGTTTATGACGTTCGTCTGCAGTCTTTTGCTAACCACTCACGCTACGGTAAGGCTTATATCCTCGACCGCAAGGCTCGTGAGTATCTCACCTACAAGCCCGAGGATCGTGAGGGTGTTCGCAACATCTTCAACGAGGCTATCGCTGCTTCACACGAGAAGACCGGCAAGTATGATTTGGATCTGGTAACCATCTACTTCACCAACGTATGTGAGGATTACAAGAATGATGCCGTAGATGCTACTTTGGTTATCTCGGAGTACGACCGTTTCAGCCCCTCATTCGATGGCGCTGAGGGTGATGCTGCTGAGCTGAAGAACACCTTCGACACCGCTTTCGGTGCGAGTGGTGCTGCAAGCTGCGAGAACCTCGAGTCATTGTTCTCAAAGAAGTTGGCTGAGAACCCCAACGACGAGGCTCTGCTCGGTCAGGCTGTATCGTTGATGTCTCGCGCTAACTGCGACAGCGACTTCTTCTTCGCAACAGCTGAGAAGCACTACTCGATTAAGCCCTCTTCTGAGACCGCTTTGTTCCTTGCACAGGGCTTCCAGAACCGTAGCGAGTTCGATAAGGCTATGAAGTATTTGAACGAGGCTTTGGCTGCGGAGACTGAGGCTGCTGAGCGCGAGAAGCTCTACGTTCGTATCGGTCTTATCAGCATCCAGAGCGGTAACCACTCTGACGCTATGAACGCAGCGAAGGAGATCAAGGCTATCAACGCTGAGAACGGCTACGCTCCCTACATTATGGGTCAGTGCTATGCAGCTTCGGCTAACAGCGAGTTCGCTGGTCAGGCTTGCTACTGGGCTGCTTACGATGCAATGAATCAGGCTGTTGAGTTGCTCGCTTCTGAGCCCTCAATTCAGGATGCTGCGAAGAAGATGGCAAGCGCTTATCGCTCATCATTCCCCACCAAGGAGGAGTGCTTCTTCAACGAGGTTACCGAGGGTGCTCGTTACACCGTAACCCGTGGTTTCGCAAACGGCGTTAGCACTACTGTTCGTTACAGATAATTTCTGAGGATGAATATACATTCGCTTAGACGATATTTAGCGGTAGCACTCCCTATAGTGGGGAGTGCTATCTTGCTATTCTCGTGTGAGTCGAAAAAGGAGGTGGTAGAGGAGGTCTCGACCGAGACAATGATGACCGAGTACAGCGAAAACCTCTCGATCACGATGTCGGAGAATGGCATCAAGTCATACCACTTCGAGACACCCCTTATGGAGGGCTACGGCGTGGCACGCGATCCATACCGCGAGTTCCGCAAGGGTATAAAAATCACACTCTTCGACGAGAATGATCCGTCGAAGGTGTCGGCCGTGCTGACGGCAAACTACGCGATCTTCTACGAGGATCGCAAGCTATGGGAGGCCAAGGGTAACGTCGAGGCGGAGAACGTCGATGGACGTAAGCTCTACACATCGCAGCTCTTCTGGAATCAGGCAACGCACAGAATCTACTCGAACGTCGATTCGAGGATTGTCGATGGCGAGGAGATCTACAACTGTGAGGGCTTCGAGAGCGACGAGGCGATGCAGGATTGGACCTACCGTAAACTCAAGGGCGTAACCTACGTCAGCGACGAGGCGTTGGAGGACGATGGCTCGCAGAGCGACTCGCTGAAGAGTGCTCCGAAGAGCGAGACGACACCTGCCGCAAAGCGCGAGAACGCGAGTGGAAATAGACGCCAAAAGGCGACGGAAAATCGCCAACTCGAAATGGAGAGAACACCCTCCCGCGTCAATCCCCGATTGGAGGCGGAGAGTGAAAACAATGTGCAGCGAATGTGGCGAAGATCGGCTACGTCGCTCGAAAATAGATAGTTTGAAGGATGGATTCGGCGAGTTTGATTAACTCCATTATAATAATATGTATAATGCTGCTTATGTCGGCATTCTTCTCGGGAATGGAGATCGCGTTCCTGAGCAAGAACCGTCTGCGCGAGGAGATCGACCGCAAGCAGAGTCCTATGTTCGACTTTATAGCTCAACTCTTTGAGCGAAACTCGGGACAGTACATTACCACCATTTTGGTCGGAAATAATATCTGTCTTGTCATCTATTCACTCTATATGTCGCTGATGCTGCGTACGCTGGCCTCGGTCGTAGGGTGGGAGAGTATGGCATCGGAGGGATCGGTGCTGCTCGAGACGATCATATCGACGGTGGTGATTCTCTTCTGTGGAGAGTTTCTGCCAAAGTCGATTTTTAAGAATAATTCCAACTTCTACTATAAGCTTTTCTCGCCCGTAATCTACTTTTTCTACCTGATACTCTATCCGATAGCTGTGCTGACGACGCTCCTGTCGTACGGCATTCTGCGGCTGTTCGGTCGGAAGCGTAGCGGCGAGGAGATGGACTATACGTTCAACCGCGAGGATCTGGTCGAACTGGTCGATAGCGAGGCGGTGGAGCCGCAGCAGGAGGACGAGGAGGAGATCAGGCTCTTTCAGAATGCGTTGGATTTTGCCGACCTGAGGGTGCGCGACTGTATGATCTCGCGCGTGGATGTCGAGGCGGTCGATATAAATATCTCGATCGAGGATCTCACACAGCGATTCGTCGAGACGAAGTATTCGCGTATATTCGTGTGGCGCGAGTCGATCGATTCGATCGTGGGATATGTCAATTCGAAGAGTCTGTTTAACAAGCCCTCGACCGTGGAGGAGGTTGTCATTGAGGTCGATTATGTTGCCGAGACGCTGCCTTTGCAGACGCTGTTGCAGAATTTCATCAAGCGTAAATCGAGTATCGCTGTTGTCGTCGATGAGTTTGGCGGCACGGCGGGTATCATTTCGATGGAGGATGTTCTGGAACAGATCTTTGGCGAGATCGAGGACGAGCACGACGTGAGTGAAGAGGTGGAGAAGCAGGTGGGCGAGGATGAGTTTGTATTCTCGTGCCGTCTGGAGGTGGACTACCTGAATGAGCGCTATGGGCTTGATATTGAGGAGAGTGAGGAGTACGACACGCTGGCGGGATACATCATCAACGCCTATGAGGGTATTCCTACGTCGGGCACGATCGTAACTACCGACAAACTCGAAATCAAGGTGCTCCGAACCACGCGAACACGACTCGAATTAGCGCGTGTGAAAAAGAGATAACAAAAAAACACTCAATAATATGGCCATTAAGAATAATTTTACTATCTTTGGTGGCTCAAAATGAAATAAACGAGTGGGCCAGATTGAAGCGGTAGCCGGCGTGGTGTGCGAGGATTGGCTTGTGCGAAGTGCGGGTTGGCGCGTGGGAATCGGGCTCTATGGTAAGGAATTAACGAAGTATAACAAATAAATTTTATGGTAACTCTAAATTCATTAAGAACGAAGTATGGTGTCATCGTGTCGGTTGTAATCATCTTGGCATTGTTGGCATTTATCATCTCTTTGGGCCCCGAGATGGGCTTTGGTAATAACGATCCCAAGGTGGGCGTTATCAATGGCGATAAGATCAACTATTCGGAGTATCTGAACGAGTATGAGACAATTAAGACTTACAGCGGTATGACCGAGTCTACCGAGGAGGAGTCAAACTCGTTGGCTACGGCAACGTGGCAGTCGCTCATCGGTAAGCACCTCTTGACCCCCGGTTTTAGCAAGGCAGGTATCGAGGTTACTGACGCTGAGCGTATGTCGATGATCAGCGGCGAGCACCTCTCATCGGTATTCTACAATATGTTTGCCGATCCCCAGACGGGCGAGTACAACGTCGAGACTATCACCGCATATCTGCAGCAGATCAGCGCAAGCCCTGAGTCGCAGGCTATGTGGTCGTTCATCAACTCGCAGGCTGCTCTGGATCGTACGTTGGCAAAGTACTTGGGTCTGGTGAAGGCTGGTGTATTTGTAAACAAGCTCGAGGTTGAGGAGGGTGTTACCGCCTCTAACGAGAGTCGCAAGGGTCGTCTGGTGGCTCTGCCCTACACCACCGTGGCTGACTCGGAGGTTAGCGTAAGCGATGCCGAGATCCAGAACTACTACAACGCTCACAAGGAGAACTACACCAAGCTCCCCAGCCGTTCGATCTCTTACGTTGTGTTCGACGTTGAGCCTACCGACAACGATATGCTCGAGATCGAGAAGAAGGCGCAGACGATGGGCGAGGAGTTTGCTGCGGCAGAGGATGTTCGCGCATTCGTTCGCAAGAATATGGGTACTATTGCTGCAACCTATGTAAACGCAGCTCAGCTGGCTGAGGATGAGGCTGGTTTGCTCGATGGCGAGCAGTACGGTCCTGTTTTGAAGGCTAACGAGTGGGTTATGTCACGCGCTATCGACACCAAGATGGCTCCCGATTCAGTTGATCTGAGCCACATCGTGTTGGATCCTACGCAGACTGCTCTGGCCGATAGCCTCTACACCGCACTTAAGGGTGGTGCCGACTTCGCAGCTGCTGCTCAGCAGCACTCGGCTTACGCTGCAACGGCTCAGGATGGCGGTAAGTTGGGCGTTATGCCTTTCTCTGCTCTGAACCCCGAGTTGGCTGAGCCTCTGGCATCGGCTAAGCGTGGCGACGTAGTGAAGGTTACGCTCGCGGGCTCAATCCAGATTCTGAAGGTTAACCGCGCTGACGCTGCTAAGAAGCACGTTTTGGTTGGTACGATCAATATCCCCGTTGAGGCTTCATCGGCTACCCGCCGCGATGTTCACAACGTAGCCAGCATCTTCTCAGTTGATGGCAAGGGTTCACTCGATAAGTTCAACGAGGCTGCTACGGCTGCTGCTGTAACTCCCCGTGTAGCAACAATTTCGCAGGGCGACCGCTCGATCTTGGGCCTTACCAACTCACGCGAGATTATCCACTGGGCTCACGCTGCAAAGATCGAGGAGATCTCGGAGATCTTCACCCTCGGCAACTCTTACGTTGTGGCTATGCTGACCGGTATCGATAACTCGGAGTACACTCCCTTGCAGCAGGTTAGCTCGTCGATCGCACAGACGCTGACTCGCGACAAGAAGTATGAGGTGCTGAAGGCTAAGTTGGCAGGCTCGTCAATCGACCAGATCGCATCAAGCAACGGCGTTGAGGTTGTGGCGTTCGACAACGTGAAGATGAACGATTACAGCGTAGCATCGCTGGTGATGGAGCCCCGCGTGGCTGGCGCAATCGCTCACACCGCACAGACCGGCGCAGTATCTGCTCCCGTGAAGGGCTACTCTAACGCAGTGGTATTTGTTGTTGACGAGATCACCAAGAGCGAGGCTCAGACCGCTGAGGCCGAGAAGGTTCGTCTGCAGGCAAGCAGCGAGAACGTGGCATCGCAGATGTCGGTTGCTGCATTGCAGTCTATTGCCGAGATCGAGGATCTGCGTGGTCAGTACTTCTAATAGATCGCAAGAAGCATAGATAAACGGTCTGCCCGACGATAGAGTTGGGCAGACTTTTTTTATGCCGTTTTTGCGACGTCGCACACGGGAACGATATTTTTCCGTATAAATATAGGTGTCATCTGCCTAAAAATAACTATTTTTGTAGGGTTATACGAGTATAAACAAATAAGATATATATAATGGCTTTACAATGCGGTATTGTCGGTCTGCCCAATGTGGGTAAATCGACACTTTTCAACTGCCTGTCGAATGCTAAGGCGCAGGCTGCAAATTTCCCTTTCTGTACAATCGAGCCCAACGTGGGTGTCATCACCGTGCCCGATGAGCGTCTGGTCAAGCTGGCCGAGATTGACAACCCGAAGAAGGTGATTCCCACGACGATCGAGATTGTCGATATTGCGGGCCTCGTGAAGGGCGCATCGAAGGGTGAGGGTCTTGGAAACAAATTCCTCGGCAACATCCGTAACACCAACGCTATCATTCACGTTCTGCGTTGCTTCGAGAATAGCAACATCACGCACGTCGATGGTACGGTGGATCCCGTACGCGACAAGGGAATCATCGATACCGAGCTGCAGCTCAAGGATTTGGAGACTGTGGAGAACAACATCGGCAAGTGCCAGAAGCAGGCTGTTGCGGGCGATAAGAACGCCAAGCGCAAGTACGATTTGCTTGTTCAGTTCAAGGAGGCACTCGAGCAGGGCCGCTCGGCGCGTACGGTTGAGACCGACAAGGAGGAGCGCAAGCTGGTGGCCGATTTGAACCTTCTGACCGACAAGCCTGTACTCTACGTCTGCAACGTGGATGAGGCTTCGGCCGTGACGGGAAATGCCCATACCGAGGCTGTGAAGGCGGCTATCGCCGACGAGAATGCCGAGATGCTGATCGTGGCGGCAGCGACGGAGGCCGACATCGCTGAGTTGGAGGATTACGAGGAGCGTCAGATGTTCCTGCAGGATATGGGACTCGAGGAGTCGGGCGTGGCGCGACTCATTAAGGCGGCATACAAATTGCTGAACTTGCAGACGTTCTTCACCACGGGAGCTGACGAGAGTCGCGCGTGGACCTTCATCAAGGGTATGAAGGCACCGCAGACGGCGGGTATCATCCATACCGACTTTGAGCGCGGATTCATTCGCGCCGAGGTTATCAAGTACGACGACTACGTTACGCTCGGCTCGGAGAAGGCTTGCCGCGATGTGGGTAAGATTGGCATCGAGGGTAAGGAGTATATAGTACAAGATGGAGATATTATGCACTTCCTCTTCAATGTGTAAAACATTCGCCTTGTGGGCTGTTTTGGCATCTTGCTCGCGTTGAGAATGCTCACATACGTCAAGTATGCTCCGCTTCTCAACACTTCGGCAATCTTCAAAACATCTCCACAAATCAAATGTTTTTGGGGGAGGCGGCTGCTGAAATAATCTCACAATAAGCCGTTAAATGACGTGGAACACCTCCACAAATCAAATGTTTTAGGGGGAGCGTGCAATAATATTGCGAAAAAGTATAAAGAATTTTGAATTTTGAATTTTGAATTTTGAATTTTGAATTTTGAATTTTGAATTTTGAATTTTGAATTTCTCTGCCTTATGAAACAAAACTTAAAATATCTGATCATAGGTTTGGCCATCGTTGTGGCGGCGTGGCTGCTGGGACGTGCCTACACCTACAAGTTCCGTGCGCAGGATACGATCGTTGTAACGGGATTGGGTGAGACGGAGTTTGCATCGGATCTGATTGTATGGAATGGCGAGCTGGTCTATGAGACGCAGGATGTGGCTACGGGCTATGCGCAGCTCGAGCGCAACAAGCAGAAGGTGCAGGAGTTTATCACCTCGCGCGGTGTGGCTGAGGAGCAGATTGTGTTTAAGTTTGTGAACGTATATAAGCAGACAGAGCCTGTCTATAACGCCAACGGCAACTACGCCGGTCAGCGCTTTACGGGTTATCGCCTGAGTCAAGGCTTTTCGATAGAGTCGTCGGAGGTGGACAAGGTGGAAAATATCTCGCGCGAGATCTCGGCCCTCATTGCGCAGGGAGTCTCGATCGAGGCCTATCAGCCGTCGTACTACTATACGAAGCTGGACGATGTGAAGCTCTCGCTTATCGAGCGTGCCTCGGCAGATGCGCGTGCCCGCGCCGAGAAGATTGCCCAGAATGCCGGCACGGCTATCGGTCGTGTGGCTTCGGCAAAAATGGGTGTGTTCCAGATTACGGGAGCCAACTCCAACGAGGAGTTCTCGGCGGGAGGATCGTTCAACACCTCTTCGCGCCAGAAGAAGGCGCGCATTACGATGCGAGTTGAGTATCGCGTAAAGTAACATAGACAAAACTACTGACTACTATGGATATTTGGAGAAAGTTGCAGATCGCAAATGTGGTGATGGCCGTAGTGGCGGTTGTGTTGAGTGTGGCAGCGCTGTATGCCACCAATGTTGTCTATTGGGCGATGTGGGCGTGGAGTTTAGCGTTGTGGTTGTTCCTGTTTTTAGGGCCAATGCCAGTCGTTGAACGCAATAGGCGAGAACATCCCGTCGCAATGGCACTATCGTTTTTAGTGGCAGTCTTGGTGGCGGTGAGTGTTAATACTTGGCTACGGGAGCAGTGGCCTGAAACCCACGGTTTCAGCAGAGGAGTGTTGGTCTATTCTGTGGCTTATGTCGTTGTTGCCCTTGTCTTTGCGGGTTGGTTGAAATTGAAGAAAAATAGATAAGAAACCTAAAATAGAAAATTATGTCAAGAGAAGTTAGAGTTCGTTTCGCACCCTCGCCTACGGGCCCCCTGCATATGGGTGGTGTGCGTACAGCACTTTATAACTATTTGTTTGCGCGCCGTCACGGTGGCAAGATGATTCTGCGTATCGAGGATACCGACTCGCAGCGTTTCGTGCCCGGTGCGGAGGAGTACATTATCGAGTCGCTTCGCTGGTGCGGCATCGAGATCGACGAGGGTGTCGGCGTTGGCGGCCCTCACGCACCGTATCGTCAGAGCGAGCGCAAGGAGATCTATCTGAAGTATGCCAAGCAGCTCGTCGAGGCCGACTGGGCTTACTACGCTTTCGACTCGGCTGAGGAGCTGGATGCTCTGCGCAAGGCGGCTGAGGCCGAGGGTAAGACCTTTGCTTACAACTATACGGTTCGTGAGCAACTGCCCACATCGCTCTCGCTTTCGAAGGAGGAGGTTGAGGAGCGTATCGCTCGTGGCGATCAGTGGGTTGTGCGTTTCAAGATGCCCGAGAATGAGGTTGTCGAGATGGACGACCTGATTCGTGGCCACGTCAAGGTGAACACCTCGACGCTGGACGACAAGGTGCTCTACAAGAGTGCTGATCAGCTCCCGACTTATCACTTGGCAAACATCGTAGATGACCACTTGATGGAGATCTCGCACGTTATTCGTGGCGAGGAGTGGTTGCCCTCGTTGCCGTTGCACTATCTGCTGTATCGCGCCTTCGGCTGGACCGATACACAGCCGCAGTTTGCTCACCTGCCCCTGCTGCTGAAGCCTACGGGTGGCGGTAAGCTCTCGAAGCGCGATGGCGACAAGATGGGTTTCCCCGTATTCCCGCTCTTCTGGACTTCGCCTACGGGCGAGACGGCGCACGGCTATCGTGAGGATGGTTACTTTGCGGAGGCATTCGTAAATATGCTGGCTCTGCTGGGATGGAATCCCGGTACGGAGCAGGAGCTCTTCACGATGCAGGAGCTTATCGACGGCTTCTCGCTGGATCGCGTATCTAAGTCGGGCGCACGTTTCCAGCCCGATAAGGCTAAGTGGTTCAACGCCCAGTATATGCACCGCAAGACGGACGAGGAGTTGGCTGCGCTGTTCCAGCCTATACTGAAGGAGCACGGCGTGGAGACCACGGATGAGTTGGCGGGTAAGGCCGCAGGCATTATGAAGGAGCGTGCGACGTTTATTACGGATCTGTGGGACTTGACTTCGTATTTCTTCGTTGCTCCTACGCAGTATGATGAGAAGCAGGCGAAGAAGTATTGGAAGGGTGAGAATCCTGCGCGCCTAAGGGAGGTGCGTGAGGTGCTGGCCTCGATCGACGACTTCTCGCTGGAGAATACCGAGGCTGTTGTGGGCGCTTGGATTCAGGAGAAGGG
The DNA here is from genome assembly GCA_015059925.1 of Rikenellaceae bacterium. Lineage (GTDB taxonomy): Bacteria > Bacteroidota > Bacteroidia > Bacteroidales > Rikenellaceae > Alistipes. The sequence continues at coordinate 12,445 of SUZL01000005.1, read as the reverse complement.
CTACGGTATGGGTCAGATTATGAATACGTTGCGCTTGGCATTGGTGGGTGCCGGCAAGGGCCCGGGTATGTACGATGTAACGGCATTCATCGGCAAGGACGAGTGTCTGAAGCGTATCGACTATTTGTTGGAAAACCTTAAACCGCTGGAGTAATGGAGATTTTGCAGCATATTTGGGGTGCTACGCCCGAGGGCGAGGCGATCGTTATTTATACGCTCCGCAACGACAACGGTTGCGAGGTGCAGGTATGTAACATTGGTGCAGCGATTGTGTCGGTTAAATCGCCCGACCGCGATGGCAACATTGACGATATCGTGCTTGGTTACAAGGATCCGATGAGCTACTTCGGCGATGGAGCGGCGAGCGGCAAGAGCGTTGGTCGCGTGGCAAACCGTATAGCGAAGGGGCGTATGATAATCGAGGGCGTGGAGTACACGCTCGAGATAAACAACGGCCCCAACCACCTGCACGGAGGCTCGAAGGGCTTTGCTAATCAGCTCTGGGAGAGCCGCGTGGAGACCAATCGAGTGGTATTCTCGCGCATTTCGCCCGATGGCGAGCAGAACTATCCCGGCGAGTTGTATGTCGAGGTGGGTTACTACTTCGGCGAGGATAATGCGCTGGAGATTACCTTCGCCGCAAAGAGCGACAAGACGACGGTTGTGAACCTTACGAACCACACCTACTGGAACCTCGCGGGTGAGGGTAGCGGACGCGATATTCTGGATCACGAGCTGCGCCTTAATTGCTCGAATGTGCTGGAGATGGATCCCACGCAGATCCCGACGGGCCGACTGCTTGAGGTGAAGGGTACGCCGCAGGATTTCACTACGGGACGTAAGTTTGGCGAGGAGCTGCTCTCGGAGTTCAACCATATGAAGGATTTCAAGGGTTACGACCACTTCTTCGTGCTCGACGGCTGGAAGCAGAACATTCTGGCCGAGGTGGGCGAGTTGCGCTGTGAGGCTACGGGCCGCAAGGTGGAGATTCTCTCGTCGCAGGCGGGCGCGATGGTATATACGGGTAACTGGCTTGAGGGTGGATGCCCTCTGACCAAGTCGGGTGGCCGATATATGGATTATGCGGGTGTGGCGATCGAGTGCCAGAACTATCCCAACGCCGTTAACGAGCCTTCGTTCCCGTCGGTGGTGCTTCAGGCAGGCGATATGTATTGCCAGAAGATTGTTTTCAAGCTCGGCACATTCTAATATAAAACATTATGGAAGAAAAAGATAGAGAGTTTTTGGCCTCGTTTGCCGAGAAATTGGAGTGCACGCTCGTAGATCAGTGTACGGCCGATGAGCTGCTCGACGGCAAGATCCTCGAAGTGGAGGAGCTGGACGAGAAGTGGCGCACGTCGGCACCCGAGTATATGGTGGCTGCCGTGCCGCAGATTGCCGAGTACCCCGCGGCGGCTATCGCGTGGGCCTGCTACGTAGGTATGGGTGCGGCCGTATTGTGGGATAAGTCGTGGGGCGAGTATAAGGACGTTGAGGATTGGTACACGCTGATGGCCAAGCCGCGCGGTTTTGATTGTCTGGACGAGTATGTTATCGAGTGTCTGGTTGGATATAAGCTCGATAGCGAGGAGAATAAGAAGCTCGAGGCTACGATCCGCAAGGCTGCCAATACGGCGCAGACGATGATCCGCAAGGAGGGTATCGAGCCGCAGAGTGTTATGGCGTTCCACCTCTTTGCCCGCGTTGTGAAGGTATTCTTCCGTCTGGGCGTGTCGCTCGAGTTGCGTCATCTGGGTTACAAGTATGTAAAGGTAAACCTCGATGTGCAGGGCGAGGCTCCGCTGTCATAGGTCGGAAAGAATGATTATGTGAAAAATATGCAGATTTATTCCCGTTTTTTGCATTGCTATGTTGTGCGTATCGAATAAATTTATATATTTGCATTAAGAATTAGCTAAACTATGATTACAATCAACACCATCCACCACCATCATCATATCTTGCGAAAGATAGGGTAGGTCGTGCGTATGGTCGAGTGTACTATAAATAGGCTTACCCCCGAGGGTGAGCCTTTTTTGTTTGGCTACTGATAGTGGTTTAATGAGAAAAACAATTTAATATGCTACGAATTGCAATCCAGACTAAAGGACGATTGAACGAGCAGAGCATAGAACTTCTGCGCGAGATAGGTATCGACGTCGATGCCGCCAAGCGTAAATTCCTCTCCAAGGCGGCTAACTTCCCCATCGAGGTGTTGTACCTGCGCGATGACGATATTCCGCAGGTGGTGGCCAACGGAACGGCTACGCTCGGTATTGTGGGCCTGAACGAGGTGGCCGAGCGAGGCTGCGATGTCGAGGTGGTTACGAAGTTGGGCTTCGGCGGCTGCCGCATCTCTCTGGCTATTCCCAAGGGCGAGGAGTACACGGGGGTAGAGTATTTCGAGGGTAAGCGTATCGCTACATCGTACCCCGCAATCCTAAAGCGTTTTCTTGATGAGCAGGGCGTTCGGGCCGAGATGGAGGTTATCACGGGCTCGGTGGAGATTGCGCCGACGGCGGGCATTGCCGATGCGATTTTCGACATCGTATCGTCGGGCGGAACGCTCGTGTCGAACGGACTAAAGGAGGTCGAGCGCGTATTTGAGTCGGAGGCGGTGCTCATCGCCAATCGCAATCTCTCACAGGAGGATCGCGAATTACTCGACGAGCTGTTGTTCCGCATCGAGTCCGAGCGCGTGAGCCGAGGCAAGAAGTATCTGCTGATGAATATCCCTACCTCGTCGCTCGACGAGGCGGTGAAGATTCTGCCCGCGATGCGTAGCCCGACCGTGATGCCGTTGGCGGCCGAGGGGTGGTGTTCGCTGCACTCGGTGGTCGATGCGGCCGATTTGTGGGATAAGGTGCGCCAGTTGAAGGCAATCGGTGCCGAGGGTATTCTGGTGCTTACGTTGGACAAGATAATTCCGTAGAAGATGAATATATATAACAATCCACCGCGCGCCGAGTGGCCGTCGCTATGTCGTCGAGCCGAGCAGGATAACTCGCTTATTCAGAGTAGAGTGGAGGCTATCGTTGGGCGCGTACGACGCGAGGGCGATAAGGCCCTGCGGGCTCTTGCCGAGGAGATTGACGGCGTGAGCCTGCGGTCGCTTATGGTCTCGGAGCAGGAGTTCTGTCAGGCCGAGCAGAGGGTGAGTGCCGAGGTTAAGGCGGCCATCGAGGTGGCAGCACGAAACATAGAGACGTTCCACCGAGCGCAGCTTCCTGCGGGTGTCGATCTGCAGACGCAGCCGGGTGTGAGATGCGTGCAGCGGGCCGTTGCGATTCGTCGCGTGGGATTATATATTCCCGGCGGAACGGCGCCGTTATTCTCGACCGTTTTGATGTTGGCCCTGCCGGCCCGTATAGCGGGTTGTCGCGAGGTTGTGCTATGCACTCCGACCAACCGCGCAGGCGAGGTTGCGGCCGAGGTGCTGTATGCAGCACGTCGATGCGGTGTGGAGAAGGTATTTAAGGTGGGCGGTGCGCAGGCCGTGGCGGCGATGGCTTACGGTACGGAGTCGGTGCCGAAGGTGGATAAGATTTTTGGCCCGGGAAACCGTTATGTTACACTCGCCAAGCAGATGGTGGCGGCGCATAACACATCGATCGATATGCCCGCAGGCCCTTCGGAGGTGATGGTGATGGCCGATGGATCGGCCGATGCGGCCTTCGTGGCGGCTGATATGCTATCGCAGGTGGAGCACGGGCGTGATAGTCAGGCTATTGTAGTATGCTCGAGCGAGCAGATTGCCGTGGCCGTAGCTCGTGAGGTGGAGCGTCAGCAGGCTCAGCTCGCGCGAGCGGATTATGTTGCCGAGTCGCTGGCCAATAGCCGTGCGGTGGTCTTCGACAGCCGTGAGCAGATGATTGCCTTTGCCGAGGAGTATGCCGCCGAGCATCTGATCATCTCGATGCGCGATGCGTGGAAAGTGGCCGAGGAGATTTCGTCGGCAGGAAGTATCTTCATCGGCAACTACTCGCCCGAGAGTGCGGGCGACTACGCCTCGGGTACGAACCATACGCTCCCCACGTCGGGTTGGGCGCACTCGTGCAGTGGTGTGAATATCGACAGCTTTATGCGTAAGATGACAATTCAGGAGCTATCTGAGGAGGGTTTGAAGGCCCTTGCGCCCACAATCGAGGCGATGGCCGAGGCCGAGGGGTTGGAGGCTCACGCGGCGGCTGTAAGGATTAGAATTGAAAAATGTTAGGTTATGAAGAATATTGATAAATTGGTGCGTCCATCGATAGCGGCCCTTACGCCCTATTCGACGGCGCGCGATGAGTATAAGGGGGAGTTGGGTGTCTTTCTCGATGCCAACGAGAGCCCCTATGAGAACGGTTATAATCGCTACCCCGATCCCCACCAGCGACGCTTGAAGGAGCAGATTGCGATGATTAAGGGCGTGGAGGCCGAAAATATCTTTATCGGTAACGGCAGCGACGAGGCCATTGATATGGTCTTTCGCGTCTTTTGCGAGCCGAGGGTGGATAACGTGGTGGCCATTGCGCCGAGCTACGGAATGTATAAGGTGGCGGCGGCGATCAACGATGTCGAGATGCGCGAGGTGGCACTCGGCGAGGAGTTTGAGCTGCGGGTTGAGGCGGTGCTGGCCGAGGTGGATGAGAATACGAAGGCTATATTCCTCTGCTCGCCCAACAATCCGACGGGTAATCTGCTGCGGCGCGAGGATGTGATGCGTCTTGTGAAGGAGTGCCGAGCGATGGTTGTGGTGGATGAGGCCTATATCGACTTTGCCGAGGCCGAGAGTCTGAAGAGCGAGATAGCAGAGAATAAAAACCTTATCGTCCTGCAGACGATGTCGAAGGCGTGGGCGATGGCGGGCCTCAGAGTGGGCTTGGCGTTGGCCGATAGGAGGGTTGTGGAGCTATTCTCGCAGGTGAAGTACCCCTACAATATCAACATCGCTACGATGAGTATCGTGAGCGGCCTATTGGCACGAGGCATTGATAACGAGGTCGAGCAGATCAAACGGCAGCGCGGGTGGCTTAAGGAGGAGCTTGCGAAGCTGACGATCGTGGAGCGGATCTACGCGAGCGATGCGAATTTCCTGCTGGTGAGGGTGTGTGATGCCGATGCGGTGTATGACCATCTGATTGGCGAGGGCATAATAGTGCGCAATCGCACGCGGGTGCGTGGCTGCGAGGGTTGCCTGCGCATAACGGTGGGCCTGAAGGAGGAGAATGAGAAACTGATAAAATCACTTAAGAGATATGAAGAAAGTATTGTTCGTTGATCGTGACGGAACGATTTTGGTCGAGCCGCCCGAGGATTATCAGGTAGATTCGTTGGAGAAGCTGGAGTTCGTGGCGGGGGCTATCTCGGGAATGAAATCTTTGGCCGAGCTTGATTACGAGCTGGTGCTGGCATCCAATCAGGATGGTTTGGGGACGGAGGCCTTTCCCGAGCATACGTTCTGGCCTGCGCACACCAAGATGTTGCGCACGCTGGCAGGTGAGGGTGTCTTTTTCGATGATCAGCTTATTGACCCCACATTCCCGCAGGAGAATGCGCCCACGCGCAAGCCCGGCGTGGGGATGTTTGGGAAGTATCTCGGGGGTGAGTACGATATGTCATCGTCCTACGTTATTGGCGACCGCGCAACGGATGTCCACTTGGCCTACAATCTCGGTGCGAAGGCTATCCTGCTGCAACCCAAAGAGGTGGGTGAGAAGATGCTCGAAGGGCGGCATTTTGCCGATGCCTGCGTGAAGATCACGCCGCGCTGGTCGGAGGTGGCGGAGTTTCTGCGCCGAACAGATCGCAGGGCCGAGGTGGTGCGCACGACGTCGGAGACCGATATTCGCATCGAAGTGGATTTGGATGGCGAAGCAGAGTCGCAGATTTCGACGGGACTGAAGTTCTTTGATCATATGTTGTGGCAGTTGCCGCACCACGCGGGAATATCGCTTACGGCGCTGTGTCAGGGTGATTTGGAGGTAGATGAGCACCACACAATCGAGGATGTGGCAATCGCGCTGGGCGAGGCCGTACAGCAGGCGTTGGGCTCGAAGCGAGGTATCGACCGCTATGGCTTCGTGCTACCGATGGATGAGTGCCGCGCGATGGTGCTGATCGACTTTGGCGGACGGGCCGACTTCGTGTGGGATGTGGAGTTCACGCGCGAGTGGGTGGGAGATGTGCCGACGGAGATGTTCAAGCACTTCTTCAAGTCGATGTGCGTGGCTATGCGCTGCAACCTGCACATCGAGGCGCGAGGTGAGAACAACCACCACCTGATCGAGGGTGTCTTTAAGGCCTTTGCGCGTGCGCTGAAGATGGCCATCCGCCGCGATGTGTTCAAGTATGATTTACCTTCAAGTAAAGGCGTGTTATGATAGCTATTGTAGATTATAAGATGGGTAATCTGCGCTCGGTGGAGAATGCACTGAAGCGTCTTGGAGCCGAGTTCTGTGTAACCTCCGAAGAGGAGGTGATTCGCGCGGCCGACAGGGTGTTGTTGCCGGGTGTTGGCAATGCGGCCGAGGCGATGGAGAATCTCAGGAAGGCCAATTTGGTGGAGGTGATTCGCTCGTTGCGCCGCCCCGTGCTGGGTATCTGCGTGGGAATGCAGGTGATGTGTCGCCACAGCGAGGAGGGGGATGTGGAGTGCCTCAATATTTTCGATGCGAGGGTAAGGCGCTTCTCCCCTTCGGCGGAGCTGAAGGTGCCGCATATGGGTTGGAATCGGATCGGAAATCTCGAATCGAAGCTCTTCCGAGGATTGGATGGCGGTAGCTATGTCTATTTCGTACACTCCTACTATCCAGAGCTTTGCCCCGATACGATTGCTACGTCGCAGCACGGCGTGATGTTCAGCGCGGCGCTGAAATACGAGAACTTCTACGGTACGCAGTTCCATCCCGAGAAGAGTGGCGATGTGGGCGAGCGTATAATCGAAAATTTTCTGAAACTATGAGTCGAATAGAGATAATTCCGGCGATTGATATAATCGATGGCCGCACGGTGCGCCTCTCGCAGGGCGACTATGCGCGTACGAAGGTATATGATGCGAGTCCCGTCGATATGGCCAAGCGTTATGCCGATTGTGGCATCAGGCGCATCCACGTTGTCGATCTGGATGGCGCGAAGTCATCCTCGCCGAAGAATCTGCATACGCTCGAGCGGATGGTCGTCGGGGCGAATGTCGAGATAGAGTGGGGCGGCGGAATCAAGAGCGAGGAGTCGCTGCGTGCGCTCTTTGATTATGGTGCGACGTACGCCATCGTGGGTAGCGTGGCGGCGCGTGAGCCGCAGCTCTTTTCACAGTGGTTGGAGCAGTTCGGTGGCCAGAGGATGGTGCTGGGGGCCGATGTGCGCGAGGGCAAGGTCTCGGTCAATGGCTGGCAGGAGGATTTGGCGGTAACGATTGAGGAGTTGATTGATGGTTTTCTGCCTCAGGGACTTAGCCAAGTCGTCTGCACCGACATCACGCGCGACGGAATGTTGCAGGGCCCCGCGGACGAGTTGTACGTTGGGCTGCAGGAGCGTTATCAGACTATCGATTTTACGGTCTCGGGTGGCATCGGCTCGATGGCGGATGTGGAGCGACTGAGCGAGCGGGGCCTACGCAAGGTAATCATCGGCAAGGCAATATATGAGAATCGTATAACATTAAAGGAGATTGAGCAATGGTTGCTAAACGCATAATTCCCTGCCTCGATGTTAAGGAGGGACGTACGGTCAAGGGTGTCAATTTCGTCGATCTGAGAGACGTGGGCGACGCCGTTGAGCTGGGGCAATACTACGCCCGCGCGGGTGCTGACGAGCTGGTATATCTCGACATCAGCGCAACGCGCGAGGGCCGAAATACCTTCACAAAACTCGTCGAGCGCATTGCCGACGGTATAAATATCCCGTTTACGGTTGGCGGTGGAATATCATCGCTCGAGGATGCGGCGCGGCTGCTCGATGCGGGGGCTGACAAGATTTCGATCAACTCGGCTGCGATAGCCAACCCTTCACTTATCGACGCTATTGCTTCGCGCTATGGTAGTCAGTTTGTGGTGGTTGCGATCGATGCCCGATGTGGCGAGGATGGCATTTGGCGTGCCACGACACACGGCGGTAGCCGACCGACCGACAAGGAGCTCTTCGCGTGGGCGCGTGAGGCGGAGCAGCGTGGCGCGGGCGAGATTCTCTTCACCTCGATGAACCACGATGGCACACGCTCGGGCTATCCCTGCGAGACTTTTGCCCGATTGGCCGACGTGTTGTCGATCCCCATCATCGCCTCTGGTGGTGCCGGCTCGGTGGAGGACATTGCGCGCGTGCTGAGAGAAGGTAGGGCTGACGCTGCGCTGGCAGCAAGTATCTTCCACTTTGGCGAGATCACGGTGGGGGATTTGAAACAGGAGTTGAAACGATTAAATATAGATGTGAGATGTTAGCGTTTGATGATTTCAATCTCGAGAAGTGCGCCGACGGCCTGTTGCCTGTCATCGTGCAGGATGCGGCCACGCTCAAGGTGCTGATGTTGGGGTATATGAACCGCGAGGCGTTCGACAGAACCGTGGCGGAGGGGCGCGTTACATTCTTTTCGCGTACCCGCTCGACGCTCTGGACCAAAGGAGAGACGAGCGGTAATTATTTGTTGGTTAAGCAGATGTATGCCGACTGCGATTCGGATACGCTGCTCATTCAGGCCGAGCCTATCGGCCCAACGTGCCATCGTGGTACGCCGAGCTGCTTCGATACTCCCGAGAGTGAGGGTTTTATCCGCCACTTGCAGCAGGTTGTGCAGCAGCGCCACCGCGATATGCCCGAGGGATCGTACACTACGAAGCTCTTTATCAAGGGCGTAAAGAAGATTGCCCAGAAGGTGGGCGAGGAGGCTGTGGAGAGCGTTGTGGAGGCTGTGGACGGCAACCGCGACCGCTTCATCTACGAGGCTTCGGATATGATCTACCACCTGCTGGTGTTGATGGAGCAGATGGGTTGCTCGATCGAGGATATGGAGCGCGAACTTGCCCTAAGACACAAGTAAATCGGGCGAAAAGGTGTGCGGAAAAGAGATTTTTATTAAATTTACGCAACCAAAAACTTTTTCGCTATGAAGACTTCGCTCCGACTCCTTATTGTTTCGATTATTCTATTGCCCCTCTTCGCCTCGGCCGAGAATCGCCCCACAAGGCTTATGACCGATCTTGTGAGCGATGCGGGCGCGCTTTATCAGAATGGATATAGGGCGACGCGGGCGATGCAGGAGCTGCGCAGCGAGGAGTTTGAGCAGTATCAATACGCCGCCATCCGCTCGTCGCAGCCGACCTTTGGCTGGGTGCTGCCCGAGGGGGAGAACGTTACGCAGCAGAGTTATGAGATTGTAGTCGATGAGAGCTACGAGGATGCGCTGGCGCATCGTGGAGGGGTGTGGTACAGCGGCAGGGTGCGTAGTGCGCAGTCGGTGGCGGTGGAGTACGGCGGTGAGCCGCTGAAGGCTGACAAGACATACTATTGGAGCGTTCGCACCAAAAGCAGTGCGGGGCAGAGCGAGTGGTCGGCCATAGAGCCGTTCAGAACAGCCTCGGAGCTGAAACCTTACGCCGCGTCGTATCGCCCGCAGATTCGGGAGCGCGAGCATCCCGAGCGCATCAATCGTGTGGATGAGCGCACGACATTTATCGATTTCGGGCGCGCTTCGTTTGCCTCGTTGGAGCTTACGCTCGAGAGCGAGCGCGACGGCGAGACCATATATGTGGCCATTGGCGAGGATGCCATCGACGGCCGCATCAATACAAAACCTCACGGCACGGTGCGTTATTACCGCTACGAAGTGGTGTTGCGTCGTGGCCGTCATACCTATCCCATAATTCCGGAGCACGATAAGCGAAACACAGGCCCGCAGGCGATTCTCGTTGCCGACTATTTGGACGAGGTGGCGCCGATGCGTTACTGCCAGATCGAGGGTTATACGCGCACAATCGAGCGCGAGGATGTGGTGCGTCATACGATGATCTATCCCTTTGACTATGAGGCGGCGCACTTTAGTAGCGACAATCAGACGCTGAATGCTGTCTGGGAGCTGTGCAAATATACCATCAAGGCGACCTCGGCCTTCGGTATCTATGTCGATGGCGACCGCGAGCGTATCCCCTATGAGGCCGATGCCATAATCAACCAGCTGAGCCACTACACCACCGACCGCGAGTATGCGATGGGCCGCCGCTCGTCGGAGTATCTGTTGGAGCATCCGACGTGGCCGACGGAGTGGATATTGCAGGCGCTCATAATCGCGTGGAACGACTATATGTACACGGGCGACAAGCGCTCGATCGAGGCAAATTACGAGATACTGAAGGCTCGCACGTTGCGCTCGCTAAGACGCGATAATGGCCTGATTTCCACAACGGACGACCGCGTCAAGAGCGATGAGTTCCGTCGTTCGATACGCTTCGATGGCGATATACGCGATATTGTCGATTGGCCGCGATGTGGCGACTGGCCGCACGGCGAGGATGATAACTACCATCTGACGGCGTACAACACCGTTGTCAATGCTTTCCACTATCAGGCGTTGCTTCTGCTACGGCAGATGGCCGAGCTGACGGGCCGCGAAGATGAGGCCGAGCAGTTGCGCAGGGAGTGCGAGTCGCTGTACGCGACGTTCAATCGTCTGCTTTTCGATACCGAGCGAGGTGTTTATCGCGATGGCGTGGAGAGCGATCACGTCTCGCTGCACGCAAACCTCTTCCCGTTGGCGCTGGGACTTGTCGGCGAGCAGGAGCAGGGGCGCGTTATGGAGTATATCCGTAGTCGCGGATTGGTTTGCAGTGTCTATGCGGCGCAGTTCCTGATGGATGCGATCTATGGTGCGGGCGATGGCGACTACGGTCTGCAAATGCTCACCAAGCAGGACGAGCGAAGCTGGTACAATATGGTGCGTCACGGGGCTACGATAACCTACGAGGCGTGGGACGACAAGTTCAAGAACAATCAGGATTGGAATCACGCGTGGGGTGCGGCGCCGGCCAATGTTATACCACGTTATTTGGTGGGAGTCAGACCGTTGGAGGCGGGTTTTGGCCGAATGACAATCTCCCCGCAGACCTCCGCGCTCGCGCGCGTTGAGGCTCTTGTGCCGACGATAAGGGGCGGCGTGGATGTTGAGATCGATTCCTCGGCGAAGGCCTATCGGATGAGGGTGGAGATACCGTCAAATACGGTGGCTGTTGTCGATTTGCCCGCGTCGGGCAAGCCTGTGGAGCTGAAAATAGATGGCAAACGTGTGAGGTTTGGCCTGACGAAGCAGGGAAGAGTCGAGTGCGGCGAGATTGGCTCGGGCGAGCATACGTTTGAGTTGGTTTTTGAGTAGAAATTTATATGGATATAAAGCCTGTCTGCGGTTGCGGATGGGCTTTTTTTTGTTTTTGGAAGGGGAATTTTTTTGGGATTGGCCACGCTATGCTCGCTTCCGCGTCGCACCGCGTGCCCTTTCCCCTCAGTTCGCTGTTGGGCTCTTGCCAAAGGGAAATTCGAACGGCGCAGCCGAAGCGGGGCCAGATAAAAAGCCCCTCCCTTTGCCAAAGGGAAGGGACAGAGGGGAGGGAATGTCAATACCTCTCTCTCCCGCCAAATGAAGCCTCCCCGCCGTCTTGGTTGAGAGGGATTGGCCACGCTATACTCGCTACCGCGTCGCACCGCGCGCCCTTTCCCCGGTGGGGAGGCTTCAAAAGAAAAGAATATGTCCTTGAGAAGGATTTTTTGCAATAAAGGCACCCTAACAAATAAATTTGTGGGTGCCTTTATAACAAAAAAACTCCTGCACTTTACGCAGGAGCTACATATTCTTTTTTCTTTGGCGGAAGGAGGGGGATTCGAACCCCCGGTACCCTAATCGAGTACGTCAGTTTAGCAAACTGGTGGTTTCAGCCACTCACCCATCCTTCCTGACCGAACAACTTTTGAAGTATTTCTCCAAAAGAGTGGTGCAAATGTAGGCAAAAAAAACTATTGTGCAAAATATCGGTCGGGAATTTTTCTCTTTTTTCGATAATTGTCCTCTTTTCACCTCCGCCGAAAGGCCGTGCGTAGGATTTCGATGGCGGAAGTTGGGCCGCGACGATCGTGAGGTAGTCGCATCGGATGGGCAACGAGTTATGCTGAGAGAGTAATTTTGTGCATAAAATGCCCAAGTTTGAGAAATTATTTGTATATTTGATGTTGTTTGATTAAGATTCTTTGAGTATCAAACCATTAAGAAGAACTTGCATGAGAATGGGCAATAGATAAGAAATTGCTAACTTGTTTTGTTACACTATATTCCTCATGCTTTTCAAATAACTCTTTTCTACGTGCAAAGATACGATTTTTTCTCCAATTATAAGAATCCGTACCCTAAAAACTATTTATGCGATAAAGAAAATGACATAACAGATTCGAAGCCGAGTTCACCAAACCACAGGCAAAGGTAACTCGTGTT